>NZ_JNFG01000015.1 GCF_000729995.1 Caballeronia sordidicola
GACAGCCCCAACCCAAAAAAACATAAGACCAAACCCTCAGGAAACACCCAGATGAAAACTCGCATCTTTTTTGTCGAAGCCAATCCGGCGATTCACGGAAACCTTCGCGATGTCCTGGAAAGCCGCTACATGGATGTCCATACGCTAAGCAGCGGCCGCGCGTTGATCGGGCGCATGGACCACGACGTCCCCGCGTTGATCGTGCTGCGCGACGGCTTACCCGACATGAGAGCATCGGCCGTCCTGAGGACGCTGCAACAAGCCGGCCATGACACGCCGGTCATCGTGATCGGAGACACCCTCGACTCGGTCGAACTGATCGTATGCCTTGAACTGGGCGCCGATGACTACATCAGGATGCCTTGCAATCCACGCGAGTTGCTGTCGCGGGTCGAGAACGTGCTGCGCCGCGCCCCGCACAAATCCCACGCGTCAGCCAATGCAATGGGACGATGCGACATTGGCGATTTCGTCCTCGATTTGCGGACCCGCATGCTGACCCGCCACGGCGTGCCCGTGGCGCTCCATTCAAGCACGTTCGCGTTGCTGCGCCTCTTCGCGGAACATCCACTCGAGGTGCTGTCCCGACGCATCATCGCAGATAAACTGCGCGGCGCCGGCGAAGGGCATTGCGACCGTTCGCTGGACGTACTGGTCTGCCGGTTGCGGCGGATCGTCGAACCCGACCCGTCGACGCCGCGCCTGATCCAGACCATCCGCGGACGCGGTTATGTCTTTACCCCGTCCGGGATGAGCGCCGCCCGCATGGACTATGAGGAGCTCGACGTCATGCCGCCGGAACCGGCGCGGCAGCGAGCCGCTGCGGTGAACAGCTATGCGTAGACGTTGCGTTGAGAACAACCTCTAACCCTGCAAGCGGGCTGCCTGCCGGGTCAGCCGTGCGAATGCCGCAAGCACGCGATTGCAGGTCAGCGTTTGCCGCCATAGTTTCTCTTTCAGATACGCGGTCGGCACCCACTGCCACGGCAGCACCACATCGACAATTCCCCACGCAGGCCGCCAGCGCTCGGCCACCCGGCGACGCCGGAACAGGCTCAGGCTCGGAATGCCGAGATTCGACGCGAGATGGCCGATGCCCGAGTCGTTGCCGATAAACCAGCCCGACTCGTACACGCAGCAGGCAAGCTCGTGGAGGTTCGCAAAATGGGGCGCCGGAATATCCAGCGTCTCGAGATCGCGCCAGCGTTCGCGCTCATGCGGCGCGATCACGAACTGCACGTCGTAACCGCGCTTGCGCAAGCGCTGTGCGAGCCTCACGAAGCGGTGCGAGAACCAGCGCTTGTCCTCAGTGCTGGCCTCGGGATGGATCATTACGCGCTTGCCGTACCTGCGATGCACGAGGCTCGCAGGCGCTGACATGCCGTTTTCCAGCACTGGTGCGCTCAACGCCAGATCGTCGCGGCAGAAGTCCGCGAAGCGCTGCGCCATGCAGCCCGGGCGGTCGCCGAATTCGACGTCATGCAGCGTGACCACGCGAGGATGGACATCGACAAGATCGTGCAGCGGCTGGTTCCATTGCATCTGGAAGACCGTGTCGTACTGAGCGAACGCAGTGGCGAGATGGTCCTGCGGCAGCGCATGGATCGTGACGCCGGGAAACCATCGCCGAAGCGCATGGGCGGGCGTGCCGTACACGGTGACGTCGATGCCGTTATCGATCAGGTTCCTGACAATCACCATGGACACCAGCGTGTCGCCGATCGCGTTGGACGCGACGAACGCGACCCGGCCGAAGGGGCCAAGCGGAAGTGACGAGGGGCTGGTGCGGTTAGTCATGCGTTCATGCGTTTGCAGTGAGTGCGCGCAGCCGGTCGAATGCCTGAGACACCTTGTTCACCGACAGCATGTATTTCCAGTAACGCTCCTTGAGCCGCCCGGTCGGCAGATAGGCACTGCCGATCAGCACCTGGCCCACGCCCCAGCCGGGACGCCATGTGCGAGCGGTGCCGCGGCGCATGAAGAGCGATAGCGTGGGGATCTGAAGGCTCGACGCAAGGTGGCCCACACCCGAATCGTTGCCGATGAACCAGCCTGACTCGTAGAGCCATGCGGCGACCTGATCGAGTGGTCCGAGATCGGCGAGCGTGAGCCCGAATTGCTCAATATGCGTCCAGTGCGCGCGCTCCTCGGGCGCTACGACGAATTGCGGATCAAAGCCGCTGTCCCGCAGCTTGATCGCAAGCCCGATGAAGCGTGACGCCAGCCAGCATTTGTCGGTGGTGCTCGCCATGGGGTGGATCGCGACGCGCAGCGAGCGCTGGCGATGCGTCAGGCCGGGCAGCGGCGTGATGCCGTTGCCTTTATCGACGAGGGTAAGGCGCAGTTCGTCGCGGCAGAAGCGGGTCAGGCGTTCTGCCATCGACTCCGTCGAATTGGCGCTGCACAGGTGAGCCAGGACGATGACTTTGGGATGCAGCCGCTCGAGGTTCACAAACGGCTTGTTGGCGTGGAGCTGGATCACTGTATTGAAGCGGGCGAGCTTTGCCGCGCAGTCGTCCGGTTTCAGTTCGGGTTCAATATCGATGCCGGGAAACCAGTTCCGCATGCTATCGATTTGCTGGCCGAACACAGTGACCGACACACCGTTCAACCTGAGATTGCGTGCAACGGTCATCATCAGCAGCGAGTCGCCGAGCGCCGACGAGAGGATCAAGGCCACACTCGACAGTGGCTGAATTGCGTGCGGCATACATGCTTCCGGCAAGGCACTCCGCTGTCGGGGGAGCGCTTTCCGCTCAGGATGGATCCCCGAGCCGGAGGCAGTCTAAGATCACGCTCCATTACGTGGGTTACGGCATAACTTACCAATGCTTAAGGAGCGGGATGTTTGGCGACGAGAACACCCCATGCGGCGCGGATTTCCCGAATCGATGGCGAACCGGATCATGCGGTATCCACGTGACCGCCGTGTGTCGGACGTGCATCTGATCGTGGTTTCAGGCGTGGCCGCTGGCGCCTGCACCCACGGAGTCAAGCCCGAGGCGTACTTTTAGAAGACGTCCCGACCAAGGCGCGCTGGTGAGCGATTCCAGTGACTGCAAATGCCGGTCGCTCGTTACGTACAGCGCGGGGCCGGTTGCTTCAGCAACAAAAGCGAGGCCCGTTGGCGCGGCGACGGGCAGGCTGACCAGCCGGTCGACGCTGCCGTCGCCGGTGAACCGCACGACGCTCCAGCCGTCCTTGAGCGTGGTCCAGAGACCGCCGCCGTCGTCGAGCGCGATGCCCGACAAGCGTCCCGACCCCTTGGGCATCGATGCCAGCCGCCGCACGATCGACGCGCCTTTTTGCAATACGAACACGGTTCCCGAATCGGGCGCGACTGCGTAGGCGGTCACGCTGTCGCTGGCCCAGGTCATGGCTTCAATCCGCTCGCTGAAATGCCAATGCGACTTGAAACGGCCATCCTCGCCGATCACGCCCAACTGACAGTCGGTGGCAGCTTCGTTCCAGTACGCGGCCCAGGATCCCCCGTCCGGAGCCGTGCAAAGTGCCTTCACCGCAGGGTCGTTCCACGCGGACGTGTCCGCGATCCTCACGAGTTCTCCATTTGCGCCCAGCCGGGAGTGCGAGGCGCCATGCACCACGATGATTCCATCGCCATAAAGCTGCATGGCGGTGATTGGTGCATCGAGCCGGGCGACGATGCGGTCGGTCTTGCCGTCGAAGCAATGCACCGCCGGCGCGAGTGTATCGGCCCAGTAGAGGCAGCCCGACGCCTGCGACCACACGGGAAACGCACCGTGGAACGCCCAGGCTTCGCTGACGGGCTCTACTTCCTCCGCGCCCGGCTGATGTTTGCTCACGGCGAGTTGCGAACCCACGCGTCGGGCCGCTTCGGCGAGTTCCGGGCCAAGCAGTTCGAGCCGTGCAAGGCTGAGTCGATACGCCGGCCCGGCGACGCTCAGCGCGCCGCGGACCTGTCCCGCCGAATCGACGATCGGCGCTGCCACGCAGCGCACGCCCAGCACGATTTCCTCGTCGTCGATCGCGTAGCCGCGTGCCGTGGTGATGCCCAGTTCGATCTGCAGGCGCCGGCGATCCGTAATCGTGTGCGGAGTCAACGGGTCGAGCGTGATGCTTCGCACGAGCGCCTCGCATTCGTCCTTGGGCAAGCGCGACAGGATCGCTTTTCCCTGACCCGTGCAATGCAGCGGCTTGCTTTGGCCAAGCGTCGCGGCGGAGCGCTGCGAGTGCGCACCGTCGCAACGTTCCAGCGACAGCACGGCGCCCCCGTCGAGCACGGCCAGATACGACGTCTCGCCCGTCAGGTCCCGCAGCGAGCGTAATTCGGCGCTCGCTGCCGCCACGAGATCGGGCATCAGGTACGCGTTGCGCACGAGTTCGAGATAGCGGAACCCGAGCCGATACACCCGCCGGACCTGATCGCGCCGCACAAGCCCACGCTCGACCAGCGTCGCCAAAATCCGGTACAGCGTTGTCTTGGGCAGGCCGGCCGTGTCCAGCAGCTCCGCATTGCTCATGCCGTGAGGCGCCGCGCCGATCAGGTCGAGCACGCCCAGCGCTTTATCCAGTGAAGCGGTTCCTTCTCCTATTGCCATATTCCCATCCGTTGGAACTCAAGAGGCGAAATGAGGATATCACTGGTTTTCATGTGTGGATCACAGGATTAGCATTCGATCCATGGTGAACGAAGAAACATCGGGTCAGGTTCCAGAATGTGGAACTGGCGCTTCGATTCACGCCTCCGGCCTCTACAACAGGACACTCCAGTGAAGATCCATCACTATGCAGATTCACTCGCCACCGCTACGCCTCGCGACGTGGAGGTGAGCGACGAAACGCTCGCGAAACTGGCGAAAGTCAGCAGCGGTTCTCTCACCACGCAGCTTTTCAAGCACGGTTACCGGCAACCGGCGCTGGTGGGTTTGCGCGCGCTGAACAAGCATGTCGAACCGTTCGCCGGGCGCGCTTTTACGATGCGCTTCATCCCGGCGCGCGAGGGCATTGATACCTACGGCACGATGACCACCAAGCCGAACATGGACAACTTGCAGTGGCAGGGCGTGGAGCAGGTGAAGCCCGGTGACGTGCTCGTGATCGACAGCCAGAACGATCCGCGTGCGGCTTCCGCGGGGAACATCCTGGTCACCCGCTTGCTTGCGCGCGGCGCCAAAGCCATCATCACCGACGGCGCATTGCGCGACGGCAGCGAGATCGCCAACCTGCCGCTGCCGGCTTATGCCCGCGAGGTCACGGCGACCACCCGCATCTCGTACCACCACGTGGCGGACTTGCAGGTGCCAATCGGCTGCGCAGGCGTGGCGGTGTATCCGGGAGACATCATTGTCGGCGACGCAGACGGCATCACGGTCGTGCCGCCGCATCTGGCGCAAGAGCTCGCGGATTTCTGTACGCAGCAGGACGACCTCGAGCGTTATCTCGCCATGCGCATTGCTGCAGGGGAAGCGTTGTGGGGCGTCTACCCGCCAAGCCCGCAAGCCTACGAGGACTACAACGCGTGGGTGGCTGCGGGGCGTCCGAAGATTGCGTCTGTCATCGGCAAGGAGAAGCGCTGATGGCTGTCATTGATCACGCTCGCTACGCCGCATTGATCCGCCGTTATTTCGATGCCTGCAATGAAGCGGACTACGACAAGCTGGTGTCGTGCTTCACGCCCGACGCGGTCCATTATTTCCCGGCGGGCCTACCTGAAATCCCGTGGCGCACCGCCGACACCATTGCGCGCAAATGGCAATGGTGCGTGGCAAACCTCGGCTCGCAATGGACCATCGAAAAGATTCTGGTGAGCCACGACAGCCACGAAGCGGTGATCGAGTGGACTCACTGGAAGGCGAAGCTGGGCACGGCGTTGCGCGGGGACGAGTGGTATGTCTTCGACGAAACCAGTGGTCTCATCAAGGAGATCCGCGCGTATTACGCATCGCCGGCGGACAAGGAAGTGAAGATCAACGAGCTCGTCGATTTCGCTTATGAAGCGCGCGGCTACCATCTGCTAGCGACATCATGAGCGGCCCAGGAAGAGTCTTGAAGCGGGGAGGGACGTCATGGTCATGAAACACATCGTCATGTTCCGGCGGCGAGCGGACGTGGCGGGTCAGCCGGGGCTTGAAGCGCAACTCGTCGAGCGCATGCGCAGACTGGACAGCGAGATCACATTTGTGCGCGGATGGAAGGTCTCGGCGAACGAACTGGATCGCGCGATCTGCTGGGACTATCTGCTCGAATCCACCTTCGATGACCGGCAAGCGCTCGAGCAATACCTGCCGCATCCCGCACATGTTGCGCTGATCGCCGATCTGAAACACTACTTCGACTGGGCCGCCATCGATTTCACGGACTCACCGGTCACCTGAACATTCGAACCCGGTTCGACAAGAAGCGGAACAGCTTCGCCGGTTCGCTCACACGCATGACGGCTGCGCTTGAAACCGCGCGAGCCGACTGGAGACAACGCAATGAACAAGCACCCGTCGTCCGCACACGCGGACTTGGGGCTGGCGGTTACCACGGCCACAAACGCAGCCGCGGCGCACAGCGGTCTGGCCGCGAGCACACGTACACGCTACCGTTTTGTCACGCTGGCCTTGATCACCGTGGTCCTCGCGCTCAGTTCCGGGGACCGTGCAGCGATGTCCGTCGCCGGTTCCGACATGGCGAAGGAACTGCGCATTACATCGGTTGAACTGGGCTACATCTTCTCCGCGTTCAGTTGGGCCTACGTAATCTTCCTGATCCCGGCGGGCTGGCTGACGGACCGCATCGGCTCCAAGAAAGCGATGTTCAGCGCAATCGTGGTGTGGTCGATCTTCACCGTCTGCATGGGCCTCGTGCACTTCATCGGGCTGGTCGTGCCCTTGTTGCTTGCGCTTCGGTTTCTGCTCGGTATTGCCGAGTCGCCGGTCGGCCCCGCGTCGGGCAGGATCATTGCCGCCTGGTTTCCGGCGTCGGAGCGAGGTGTGGCCGGCGCCATCTTCAACAGTGCGCAATACCTTGCGCTCGCGCTTTTCACGCCGCTGATGGGCTGGCTGTGTCACGCGTTCGGCTGGGAATACGTGTTTATCGTGATGGGTGGCGTCGGCCTGGTGATAGGCACTATCTGGTGGAAGAACTACTACCTGCCGATCAAGCACCCGGCCATGAGTGCGAGCGAGCTCGAATACATCCGGGCAGGCGATGGACTCGTTGATCTCGAAGCGACGCAGAAGCTGGAGCGCACCGGACCCAAACGTTCGCAGTGGCGTGACATCGGCTCGCTCTTCAAGAGTCGCATGATGGTCGGCATCTTCATAGGCCAGTACTGCATCAGCGCGATCACCTGGTTCTTCGTCACATGGTTCCCGATCTATCTGGTCAAAGATCGCGGCTTCGACATCCTGCAAGCGGGCTTCGTGGCCTCCATTCCGGCGGCAGCGGGATTGATCGGCGGCGTGGCTAGCGGGTTTGTCTCCGACGGCCTGCTGAAAAAGACCGGCTCACTGAGCATCGCCCGCAAAGGACCCGTAATCCTCGGCTTTCTGCTTAGCGCGAGCATGATTCTCTGCAACTACGTGAACATGCAATGGTTGGTGGTCGGCCTGATGAGCCTCGCATTCTTCGGCAAAGGTTTCGGTGCGCTGAGCTGGACCATTCTCGCGGACACCGCACCTCGGGAAATCATCGGTACGACGGGTGGCGTGTTCAACGCGCTCGGCAACAGCGCGGGCATTGTCACGCCGGTGGTGATTGGTTACCTGCTGCAGAGCACGGGGTCGTTCGCCGCCGCACTTGTTTATGTCGGGGCGCATGGGTTGATCGCGGTGCTGAGCTACGGGCTGATCGTCGGGAAAATCCAGCGTTATAAATTGAAGGACTAATCTTCAGGAGACGGGACCGCGAATTCATGCGCCCGTCAGTCGCATCCATTTTTCGTAAGGAGAAGTCGTGAGCACATCATCTAAACCATCGTCGGGCAAAGACCCGCTTGCCCATCTGGCGCGAGGCGCAGCCAGCACGGACCGCATTACCGGCGTGAAGGTTTCGCTGACTTACTTGCCGCTTGCCGCCCCCATCAGCGACGCCAAGGTCCTGACCGGCCGGCAAAAGCCGCTGACCGAGATCGCGTTCATCTTCGCTGAGATCCGCACTGAAGGCGGTCATGAAGGCATCGGTTTCGGCTATTCGAAACGCGCCGGAGGACCGGGCATGTACGCACACGCGAAGGAGATCGCGCCCGAGTTGATCGGCGAAGATCCGAACGACATTGCGCGCATCTGGAACAAGCTCTGCTGGGCCGGTGCATCGATGGGGCGCAGCGGCCTGACGACGCAAGCCATTGCGCCGTTCGACATCGCGCTCTGGGACATGAAGGCGAAACGCGCCGGCTTGCCGCTGGCGAAGCTGCTTGGCGCGCATCGTGATTCTGTGCAGTGCTACAACACCTCGGGCGGTTATTTGTCGATGCCGCTCGAACAGGTGATCGAGAACATTGACGCGTCGAGGGAGCGCGGCATTGGCGGTATCAAGATCAAGGTGGGCCAGCCGCAGACAGCCATCGACCTGCAACGGGTGACGGCCGTACGCAAGCATCTGGGTGACAGCTTTCCTCTCATGGTCGATGCGAACCAGCAATGGGACCGTGGCACGGCGCAGCGCTTTGGCCGTGTGCTCGAACAGTTCGATCTCACATGGATTGAAGAGCCGCTGGACGCCTACGACGTGGAAGGACATGCGGCGTTGAGCGCATCGCTTGATACGCCGATCGCGACCGGCGAAATGCTGACAAGCTTCGGCGAACATGCGCAGTTGATTACGGCGCAGGCGTCGGATTTCATCCAGCCGGATGCACCACGCGTGGGGGGCATCACGCCGTTCCTGCAGATCATGAGCCTGGCCGACTTCAAGGGCTTCAGCCTCGCGCCGCACTTCGCGATGGAGATTCACCTCCATCTCGCCGCCGCGTATCCGCGTGAACCGTGGCTCGAGCACTTCGAATGGCTTGAGCCAATGTTCAATGAACGTCTCGAGTTGCGCGACGGCCGCATGCACGTGCCGAATCGCCCAGGCCTCGGATTCAGTCTCAGTGATCAGGCGCGTGCTTGGACCAAGGACACGGCGTCGTTCGGTTCGGGTGTTTGAGCGCTTTTTTAATCTTGGGGAATACATTCGGGCCGCACTGCATCGCAACGAATTTCAACGCAGCCTCATCAACTTAGCGACTTAGCAGGAAGTGTGTCAATCATGAAGATGATTTTTCGCTGGCATGGTCCGAAGGACCCCATCAGCCTGCAGTACATTCGTCAGATTCCAGGACTCTATGGAATTGTGTCATCGCTTTACGATTTGCCGCTCGGCGAGGTGTGGCCCATCGAGCGGATCAAGGGACTCCAGAGCGCCGCGGCGGCGCACGACCTGAAGATGGAAGTAGTCGACAGCTTCCGGGTGCATGAAGAGATCAAGCTCGGCCGGCCTGGGCGGGAGCAACTGATGCCCCAATATATCGCGACGCTCAGAAATCTTGCGGCCAGCGGCATCAAGGTAGTTTGCTACAACTTCATGCCGGTGTTCGACTGGACTCGCACGCAGATGGACTATGCGTTGCCCGATGGCTCGAATACGCTATCGTTCGAAGCGGCCATGGTGGAGGCGCTGGATGTCTCAAAGGGCATTCCGTTGCCGGGGTGGGGAACCCGTTATACGCCGGAGAAGCTGCAGTCCTTGCTTGACGAATACGCCACGGTCAGTACGGAGCAGATGTGGCGCAATCTGGAATATTTTCTCTCGCATCTCGTGCCGGTCGCGGAAGAGCTTGGGCTGAAGCTCGCGCTACACGCCGACGATCCGCCGCGCTCCGTATTTGGTCTGCCGCGCATCATCAAGAATATCGACGACCATCGTCGCGTGCTCGATATTGTCAATTCAACAGCGAACGGGCTGACGCTTTGCAGCGGTACGCTGGGGTCGGATTTGGGCAATGACGTGCCAACGTTCATCAACGAATTCGCGGCGCGGCAACGCGTGCATTTCGTGCATCTTCGCAACGTCAAGGTGAGCGATAACGGCGACTTCTACGAGTCGGCGCATCCAACCGAATGCGGCTCGCTCGATATGGCCGAGATCATGAAGGCGCTTCATGACGCCAACTTTCAGGGTTATGCTCGTCCTGACCACGGCCGCATGATCTGGGGCGAAACGGGTGTGCCGGGGTATGGCCTTTATGACCGCGCGCTAGGCATCATGTATCTGCAAGGGCTGTGGGAAGGTATTGGTAAAGAGAAGGCTCGTGCGCAGCTTTTGCAGTCCCGCGTGGCGGCCTGAACATTCGCGCGACGAGCCAACGTTTTAACGCTCGATCGGCTGTCCAAAATCCAAGGTGCAAACCGGATCGTGCTTTTGATGCACGAGCCGGGCTGCGGCATGCAAACAGCCGGCGCGGTGACTTTGCCGGACGCAATGAAACCGGCTCATATAAATATCGAAGCGGGAGACAAAACAATGACGCAAGACTATGGCGACCGGCCCCGGAAAATCGGGCGCCGCAGATTCTGTGCGGGTGTCGCTGCCGCAACGGCCGTAGCGGTCGCGCCTTCGCTAAGCAGGGCAGCACGTGTGTCGGAAGACGCCGCATTCTACGTGGCGGTCGGTGCAACGTTGACAGTTTATCGACCGGACACGCAAGCGCAAACGTTGAGACGCGACAGCGAAACTGTATTGCCGGAGGCGGTTCAATATGCGTGGGCGCATCCTGCATTGCCCTTGCTATATGTTGCATTCAGCAACCGTTATTCCACCAAGGCCGACGATCATCACGGCGTGGCCGTTCTGCGGATCGATCAGACAACGGGCAGGCTATCGCCTTTTGGCGAACCTCTGATTCTGAAGAACCGGCCGGTAAATATCACGCTCGACCCTGAAGGCCAATACTTGCTGGTCGCCTATAACGCCCCGAGCGACCTTACGGTGCATCCGCTTGCGGCAGATGGCGCGATGGGCGAAGCGGTGAACCAGCACCACGCCATTGACGCCGGCATTTATGCTCATCAGGTCCGCGTTGCACCCGACGATCGCACTGTTGTCCTTCCCACACGCGGCAACGACGCAACCGCAAGCAAGCCTGAGGACCCCGGTGCACTGAAAGTATTCCGTCTCGAAGACGGGCAACTCACAGGCGAGCAATCGGTTGCGCCGCATGGCGGATTCGGCTTCGGCCCGCGTCATGTTGATTTTCATCCGACGAAGCCCTGGATGTATGTATCCATGGAACGTGAAAACGAGTTGCAGAAGTTTGACCTGAAAGCGGGACGGCTCGCGCCAGAGGCGCGTTTCATCAAGACTACTCTCGCTCGTCCCAACGACATTCACCCGCAACAGCTCGCGGGTCCCATCCATGTGTCGCATGACGGGCGCCTGGTCTATGTCGCCAATCGTGCCGATGCCACGATGGACTTCGATGGAGAGAAAGTATTCACGGGAGGAGAAAACAGCATAGCGGTGTTTCGTATCGACCAGGAGACTGGCGAACCAGTACTGATCCAGACGGCGGCCACGGACAGCTTTCATCCGCGCACGTTTTCCCTTCATCCAAATGGACGCATGCTTGTTTCCGCTGCAATCGAACCGCTCGATGTGCGTGACGGCAACACGGTGCGCACGGTCAGCGCGGCGCTGAGCGTGTTTCAGATCGCCGCTGACGGTCGGCTTCGGCGCGTACGGAAATACGACGTTGAAACGGGCACCGACTGGATGTTCTGGTGCGGCATGGTGCCGTTGCGTGCAGACACGTGAAGTCTGTCACTTCGATTTTTGCGATCCAGGAAAGCGTTGCTCGATGCCGATGTTGTGCCCATAGTTTTCTGAGGAAATATCGTCAAAAAACCGGATGTACGACGGTTCTGTTTCAAATAAATTGACTGCAGATCGCAAACGACTGGAGACGACCATGACAACAGAACTTGAATGGGTGGCGGCGTGCAGTGCAGGGGACATCGAAGAAGAGGATGTTCTTCGGTTTGACCATACTGGACAAACTTACGCTATCTACCACTTGCGCAACGGCTTTTTCGCTTCGGATGGTTGGTGCACTCACGAACGAGCCCATCTGGCGGACGGGCTCGTCCTTGGTGACCAGATCGAATGCCCGATGCACCTTGGACGCTTCGACATCAAGACTGGCGATCCCCTCAATCCGCCGGTATGTAAGAAACTGCGACTCCATCCGGTCAAGCTGCAAGACGGCAACGTGTTGATTGGTCTGTCGGTGGCAGGGCAATCATGAAGCCGGGCGCTGCTATCGTCATCGTCAGTCATGCGGTCGGAGGAAGATTCTCCTGGAGGTATATCGACAGCGGCGTCTGCAGCGGAAGGCCCGATGGCGCACCACGATTGTAGTGCCGGAGGATCACTTCCACGGACCGGACGGCCTCGACGAACGGACTCTGGTCGAGCACGGCATCCATGACCCCCTCGATTAAAAGGGATCGGCTGATCTCGGTGAGTTCGTGGCCAATCAATATGGTTGATTGCACGCGTCCCAACGCCCTGAGGGCGTGGGCAATGCCCTCATCTCCAACCGAGATGTTGTAGATCCCGCGCAGCCCGGAATATTTCCTGAATGCGTCGCGGGTAAGGCGTTCGGTTGACTCCGCATTTTCGCGACTCTCGACCGTGGCGACCACCTCGCACGCGGGGAACCTGCGACGCAACACCGAACGAAAGGCGCCATCGCGCTCCTCGTGACCCAGAAAGTTGCGCAAGCCCGCGATGACCAGGACCTGTCCGCCATCGGCGCCCAGGAACCGGCCCATCAATTCGCCCGCAATGCGCCCGGCACTTCGGTTATCAATTCCGACGTAGGCAAGCCGCCCCGTTCCGGGCAAATCGCTCGCGAGCGTAACGACAGGGATCTTCAGGACAACTTTTGATACTGCGTCGACTACGACAGGATGTTCATGCGCAACGATGATTACGCCATCGGCTTTCTGGGAGGTCCGGTTGAGCGTCGCGGCGATCGTCTGCGGCTCGAGGTTGTCGAAGAACGTCAGTTGACACATCACCCTGTACGCTTCAAATGACTTTTGAGCGAGTTCGAACCCCTGCTTGAGCGACCCATAGTAAGGCGACGTTGGTTTCTGCATGAGGATGGCAATTCTGAGCCATCGCGCCGAGACCTCGTCCAGGGACCGGTCTATTTTCAGCTTTCGCGCCCACTCAAGGACACGCGACTCTTTTTCCCTTGCGACACCCCCACGCCCATTCAGAACCCGCTCCACGGTCGCATAGCTCACCCCAGCGGCCTTGGCTACATCGCCCATGCTTGTCTTACGCCGGCTATTCATCTCGCAGTCTTTGGTTTTGAGGAATTCTCATCAAGATAGCGTTTGAGCGCAAAAAGTCAATCAACTACATTTAGCCATCGAACAACACAAAACATGACGGAGACTCTGATGGACGTTCGCGCAGCCGTCGCATTCGAAGCCGGCCAACCTCTTAGTGTTGAAACGGTACAACTGGGTGGCCCGAAAGAAGGCGAGGTCCTGGTCGAAATCAAGGCAACCGGCATTTGCCACACAGACAAATACACCCTGTCAGGCGCGGACCCGGAAGGCCTGTTTCCGACCATCCTCGGTCACGAAGGTGCAGGCGTCGTTGTTGACGTAGGCCCGGGCGTTCGGTCGTTGCGCAAGGGGGACCATGTCATCCCTTTGTACACGCCGGAATGCCGCGAATGCGAATACTGCCTCTCCCGGCGTACCAACCTTTGTCAGCGTATCCGAACAACCCAGGGGCGCGGGCAGATGCCGGACGGCACCAGCCGTTTTTCGTTCAAAGGCGAGCCGCTGCACCACTACATGGGCACCTCGACGTTCGCGAATTTTACGGTCGTGCCCGAAATCGCACTGGCGAAAATCCGTCCCGACGCTCCCTTTGACAAGGTCTGCTACATCGGTTGCGGCGTCACAACCGGGCTCGGTGCGGTGTTGTTTACAGCGAAAGTCGAGGCGGGCTCGACCGTCGTGGTCTTCGGGCTCGGCGGCATTGGTCTCAACGTGATCCAGGGTGCACGAATGGTGGGTGCCGGCAGGATCGTTGGAGTCGATGTCAATTCGGCGCGTGAGGGCCTGGCGCGAAAATTCGGCTTGACCGACTTCGTCAATCCCAAAGAGGTTGAGGGTGATCTCGTTGCCCATCTCGTTGAGCTTACCCGCGGCGGCGCCGACTACAGCTTTGAGTGCGTGGGTAGTCCCACACTGATGCGCCAGGCCCTGGAGTGTTGCCACAAGGGTTGGGGCGTTTCCACCGTGATCGGAGTGGCGGCGGCAGGGCAGGAAATATCGACGCGACCGTTTCAACTGGTCACGGGCCGCGTGTGGAAGGGTTCCGCTTTCGGAGGCGCACGCGGCCGCACCGATGTACCGAAGATTGTCGACTGGTACATGGAGGGCAAGATCAATATTGATGACCTTATTACCCATCGCATTCAGCTCGAACAAATCAACGAAGGCTTCGAACTCATGTCACGCGGCGAGTCCATCCGGACGGTCGTGCTGTACTAGAACGGACTGCGATCGGTGCAGAGATGCCGACGACAGCAAAGGGTCTCCACCGGTGAAAGCTGGTGTTTTTCGGGTGCTTGGAAGACCCGACGGTACGGCTGCAGCACGCGTGCCGATTTTTTATTCTCTCGCTGTTGACATGCCAGCGAACCGATGTAGAACGACAACCACAAAGCAGACTCAGGAGACAAGGATCATGGAACAAACGAAATCAGGCATGGCCAGGCGCGTGCTCGCAGTGTTGGCCGCGGCGGCGCTCGTCACGGGTTTTGGTATCAGCACGGCAGGTGCTGAAGAGCGATTTGTAATGGTCAGTCACGGCTCAGATTCGAACGTGTGGTGGAACACCGTGAAGAACGGTATGCGCGATGCGAGCGAGGACTTTAGCGTCCCGGTTGACTACCGCAATCCGCCGACCGGTGACACCGGTGACATGGTGCGTATCCTCGAACAGGCTGCGGCGCGTAACTATAGCGGCGTGATCACGACTGTCCCTAACTTCGAGATGATCCAGAAAGGATTGGCCGGGGTGAGCGCGAAGCATATTCCCCTCGTGACCATCAATGGCGGCCCGGACCTCGGCATGAAACTCGGCGCCATCATGCATATCGGCCAGCCCGAGTATGAGGCCGGCAAGGCGGCGGGGGAACGGGCCAAGGCTGCAGGCATTCACAGCTTCCTCTGCGTCAACCACGGTGCCGATATCCAGGCTCTGTGGGACCGCTGCAAAGGGTTCGCGGATGCAATCGGCGTCAACTACAAGCAGGCGACGATAGATAGCGGTGAAGATCCGACGGTCATCAAAAGCAAGGTCGCCGCCTACCTTCGTCTCCACCCGACAACTCAGGCCGTTTTGGCGCTGGGCCCTGACCAGGCAACTGGGGTTCTTCAAGGCGTGAACGACGCCGGGATGAAGGGCAAGATTTACGTCGCGACATTCGATCTTTCACCGGACATTCTCAAGGCAATCCAGTCGGGAGATATCGCATTTGCTGTCGACCAGCAGCCTTACCTGCAGGGATACCTTTCGGTCGCAGCGCTCGCGATTGCGATCCGGGACAAGACCACCGACGGCGCTCACATCGTGGCCGCGCTGAAGTCAGACGAGAAGGTCAAAGCGCGACTGGTGAAGTATGACCTGAAGCCTGTCTATACCGGAACGACGGTCAGCTCAGGGCCTAGTTTCGTCACCAAAACAAACATTACACCGGTCGAGAAATACGCCGGCACGTATCGATAAAAAAGTTATTTGGACCCGGCTGCACAGGGACGGGAGCTCACCCACGAGAAAGCTCCAGTCCTCCCTGTGGGTCCAACATCGCGATGGAGACATGCCGTGAACATTGATATGAACTCGTGGTACAAGGTCGACGTGGACCGGAAAGAATTCAAGAAGCTCGCATCGCGATCCGACGCCCGTGGACTGCTGCAGGTGGGAGGATTTCTTGGGCTGGTCATTGCGACCGGCGTACTTGCGTATTTTTCCCTCGGCACCGCGTGGGTTATCCCGGCGTTCCTGCTTTACGGCACTGTCTTCGCCTTCAGCGAAGCCGCTGCACACGAACTCGGCCACGGGACCGTATTCCAGACTCGATGGATGAACGAGACTGCGTATTGGATCATTTGCTTTATGTCCTGGCGCGAACAGGTCTATAGCAGATGGCTGCATGCGAAACACCACACGTTCACGCACCTGACTGCTGCACCGTACAAGGACCCGGAATTGGCGTTCCGCCGGCCAGCCAGCTATGTGAAACTGATCACGGATTTCGTACGCGTTTCGCACGGTATCCAGTTCCTCGGTGCGATCTTTCTTCACAGCTTCGGGATAATTACCAGGGGCGCGAAAGAGGTCGTTCCCGAATCCGAATACAAGAAGATGCGCGACAACTCACGGGTGCTGCTGGCCTGTTACGTCGCCGTCTTCGTGTGGGCGATCCTCGCGCACAGCTGGCTTCCGATCATGTTCCTTTTTCTGGCGCGCGCGTATGGGACCTGGCTGCATGAATTGTGTGCATCGACTCAGCACACTGGCTTGAAGGAGAACGTGCTCGATCATCGTGTATCGAGCCGCACTGTCATTCTGAATCCGGCCTTGCGGTTTCTCTACTGGAACATGAATTACCATGTTGAACATCACATGTTTCCCAGTATTCCGTTTCATGCTCTTCCAAACTTGCACGCAAGTGTCGCGTCACAAATGCCGCGTCCGTACTCCGGCCTCTGGGAGACCTGGAGTGAGATTCTTGTGGTCTTTGCAAGGCAACGACGAGATCCAGAATATGTGATCGTTCGCGAGCTTCCTGATGGACAGCGGGGCACAGCGGTTGCGTGATCGTGAATGGCCGGGGTAGAGAAGGACGTAACGGACACCATGCATCGGGGCTGTTAAGACAAGGCAGCCGTCTGCGAGGAGGCAGTGGCAAATAATGCCGCTGCCTCGCAAACGCTGAAAGCCATGGAGTGCAATAGTTGCTGAGACAGACCTTTAAACCAAGACTTTAATCGCATGTTTAAACGGCCGGCGCCGCGCTCATCGCTGCGTTCCGGCAACACGATTCGGGAAAACCTTCGCAGAATCCGGTTGATTGAACGGCATTACGAACTATATTTAAGAGAATAAAAAAACACGGTCATGCAGGCGATAAGGTTCATCGCGGTCTAACTATCGCCCCAACGCACACCGGAGAGACGAGCGAACAGCCGGGCCATGGCGACTATTCATTGATCGCCGTGCCCGCGTGTTCGCTAAAGGCGGTTCCCCGCCACGGCCGGCAACAGACACGTTGCAAATCCGCGGGGACGTCGCACATTCGCCAGTAGGCGAGGAGGTTCCACCATGGATCCGGTAAGCGCCATTCCCTATGGCCGCAAGACTCAACACGCCCCTGCACTGAAAGAAGTACACATCTTATGGATTACCGCGGGTCTCGGTTGCGACGGCGATTCTGTATCGATTACCGCCGCTACGCAACCCAGCATTGAAGATGTGCTGCTCGGCGCCATTCCCGGACTGCCCAAGGTTCATCTGCACAATCCGGTGCTGGCTTATGAAAACGGTGCGGAATTCATGGCGCCGTTTCATGCTGCAGCGCGGGGTGAGATGGATAACTTCGTGCTGGTCATGGAAGGTTCGATCCCGAACGAGAAGATCAATCGAGAGGGGTACTGGGCTGCCATGGGAACAGATCCCGACACGCATGAGCCCATCACGATTCCGCAATGGCTCGATCGCCTGACGCCCAAAGCGCTGGCCGTCGTCGGCGCGGGCACGTGCGCGACCTACGGCGGCATTCATGCGATGGAAGGCAACCCCACGGGTTGCATGGGCCTCGCGGACTATCTTGGCTGGGACTGGAAGTCGAAGGCGGGCCTGCCTATTGTGAACGTCCCGGGTTGCCCGGTTCAGCCGGACAACTTCATGGAGACGCTGCTCTACCTGCTGTATCAACTGGCGGGCCTCGCACCCATGATTCCGCTCGATGCAGCGCTTCGTCCGAAGTGGCTATTCCAGCGCACCGTGCACGATGGTTGCGACCGCGCGGGCTCCTACGAACAGGCACTGTTCGCGAAGGAATATGGGAGTCCGAACTGTATCGTCAAGCTTGGATGCTGGGGGCCTGTGGTCAACTGCAACGTCCCCAAGCGCGGCTGGATCAATGGCGTGGGCGGGTGCCCGAACGTCGGAGGAATCTGTATCGGCTGCACGATGCCCGGGTTCCCTGACAAGTTCATGCCGTTCATGGACGAGCCCCCGGGTGCGGTCCTCTCGTCGAATCTCATCAAGTCTTACGGCGGACTCATTCGCAGCCTGCGCAAGCTGACCAATTCGACTGTCAACCAGGAACCGAAATGGCGGCACAACCGTCCCACGCTGACGACGGGCTATCGTCGCTGAACGGTTTCGCGGAACACACTTGGAAACCGCCGCTGATGGTCGGCATTACGGCGGGTTCCACGAGAGACAGAAGTAGACGGAAGTATCCAGGAGGGGGTCATGGCGGATATTGCGGCACCTGAATTGAAGTCGGGCCAGGCGTCACAGCCTGCCAAACTGGTGGAGATGAACTGGGACCCGATCACGCGTATCGTCGGCAGTCTCGGCATATATACGAAGATTGATTTCGAGCAGCGCAAGGTCGCCGAGTGCTACAGCACGTCGTCCATCTTTCGCGGCTACAGCATCTTCATGAAGGGCAAGGATCCACGCGACTCGCACTTCATCACCAGCCGTATCTGCGGAATTTGCGGCGACAACCACGCGACCTGCTCGGTGTATGCGCAGAACATGGCCTATGGCGTCAAGCCGCCGAACATTGCGGAATGGATCGTCAATCTCGGCGAAGCGGCCGAGTACATGTTCGATCACAACATCTTCCAGGACAACCTGGTGGGCGTGGATTTCTGCGAGCAGATGGTCAAGGAAACCAACCCCGGCGTGTGGGCCAAAGCGCAGAAGGCCGCCGCGCCGCACGCTGAGATTCACGGCTACAAGACTATCGCGGACATCATGACCGCGCTGAATCCATTCACCGGCGAGTTCTATCGCGAGACGCTGCATGTGAGCCGTTATACGCGGGAGATGTTCTGTCTGATGGAAGGGCGGCACGTGCATCCGTCAACGCTGTATCCCGGTGGCGTGGGGACGGTGCCGACCGTGCAGCTTTTCACCGACTACATCACGCGGCTGATGAAGTATGTGGAGTTCATGAAGAAGGTCGTGCCGCTGCACGACGACCTGTTCGACTTCTTCTATGAAGCGCTGCCGGGTTACGAGGACGTCGGCCGCAGGCGCATCCTGCTGGGCTGCTGGGGCTCGTTCCAGGACCCGGCGGTTTGCGACTACGACTACAAGACCATGACCGACTGGGGCCGCAGCATGTTCGTCACACCCGGCGTGGTCGTGGACGGCGAACTGGTCACCACGGATCTGGTCGAGATCAACCTGAACATCCGCATTTTGCTCGGCAGTTCGTTCTACGATGACTGGGATCACGAGGAAACCTTTGTCCGGCAAGACCCGCTTGGCAATCCGATCGATCGCAAGCATCCGTGGAACCAAACCACCTTGCCACGGCCGCAGAAACGCAAGTTCGACGGCAACTATACGTGGGTCATGTCACCGCGCTGGTACGACAAGCGCACGGGCGATTACCTCGCGCTCGATACCGGCGGTGGTCCGATCGCACGGCTGTGGACGACCGCGCTCGCGGGCCTGGTGGATATCGGCTATGTGAAGTCGACCGGTCACAGCGTGAAGATCTATTTGCCGAAGACCGCGCTTAAACCCGAAGTCGAGTTCGAATGGAAGATCCCGAAGTGGAGCAACGCGATCGAACGCGACCGCGCACGCACGTATTTCCAGGCCTATGCGGCCGCGTGTGCGCTGCATTTCGCGGAGAAGGCGCTGGCCGAATTGCATGCCGGCCATACACGCACATTCACGCCGTTCGAGGTACCCGATGAAGCGATCGGCTGCGGTTTTCATGAAGCGGTGCGCGGGGTGTTATCGCATCACCTGGTGATCAAGGGCGGCAAGATAGCGAACTACCATCCCTATCCGCCGACCCCGTGGAATGCGAATCCGCGCGATATCTATGGCACCCCTGGACCGTATGAAGATGCGGTGCAAAACACGCCCATCTTCGAAGAGAACGGGCCGGACAAGTTCAAAGGCATTGACATCATGCGGGCCGTGCGCAGCTTCGATCCGTGCCTGCCGTGTGGAGTTCATATGTACGTCGGGGATGGCAAGACCGTCGATGTCGCGCATTCACCGACCTTTGGCGTTCCGCCGGGCATGAAACCGGGAGGGCACTCATGAGCGGCGCGCGCGTACTTGAGGAACAACAACGGCGCATCGACGAACTGATTGCAGCACTGGCGGCACTGGATGACACGCGTGCGCGCGATATTGCGCAGGCCTTGTTGCAGGTGGTGCTCGAGCTGCATGCAAGCGGTCTTGCCCGGCTGGCCGAGATCGTGACCGAGGCGGATGGCGCTGATGGTCCGATCGTCGCCCGGCTGATGCAGGACAAACAGGTCAGCGCAGTGTTGTTGCTGCATGGGTTGCATCCGCAAGACCTGGCTAGCCGCGTCGAGCATGCGGTCGAAGGGCTGCGGGCGCCGCTTGGTGCGCAAGGCGTGAGGATCGAACTGGTCGATACACGGGAGGACCTGGTACGCGTTCGTCTGGCGGGCGTGCTGACTGGCAAGCACGTCACCCCTGCCGATGTGCAGAACGATATCGAGCGGGCGATTTTTGAACAGGCGCCGGACGTGGCGCGCATTGAAATAGACGGGATGCCGGACGTCAATGTCCACGAGCTGCGGTTTGTCGCAACGCTGCCAACATCATGAACGCACGCGGGGGGGAACAACCCGGGCAACGTGGCTGGGTGGCTGCGCTGCGCACGTTCGCCCGCCCACCGGTGATGACGCTCTGTGAACTGTGCGGCGAACCTCTCGACGGCACTCATCCTCATCTGCTCGAACTGGAACAGCACGCGTTGCGCTGCTGCTGCCGCGCGTGCGCGCTGCTGTTCGGAAACCAGCAAAACGCGCGCTATAAGCGGGTGACGGAAAGCGTCCGCTGGCTCGGTGAGTTTCGTCTGAGCGACGAACAATGGGACGCATTGGCGATCCCGATCGGCATAGCGTTTTTCTATAGGGACTCGGCCGCGCAGCGCGTGATCGCGATGTACCCGGGCGCTGCCGGCGCGCTGCAGTCGTCGCTTGATCTGAGCGCGTGGGATCGCCTGGTTGCCGACAACCCGGTCCTGGATACCCTCGAACCCGATGTCGAAGCGCTATTGGTGAATCGCGTGGAAGGCGCGCGCGAGTATTACCGCGTGCCTATCGACCAGTGTTATGCACTGACCGGCGTGATCCGGGCGCGCTGGCGCGGATTGTCGGGTGGCGTGGACGCATGGCGTGCAATCCATGCGTGTTTTGCGGCACTGAAAGCAGGCGAGCGTTTGCCGGAGGGAGTGCCGAATGCCTGATCTTGACTTCGTCGTTGAGGGTGCGGAGATTGCGCTGCATTCGGTGTCACCGTTGCTGGTGTTCAAGCTGCGCGTGACTAACAAGAGCGTGTCCAACGGGTCGCCGGTCCGGGAGGAAATCGCGAGCCTCGCGCTGCATTGCCAGATCCAGATAGAAGCGACCCGGCGGACTTACGAGCCGGTCGATCAGGCACGGCTTAGCGATTTGTTCGGCGTACCGCAGCGTTGGTCGCAGACGTTGCGGACCCTTCTGTGGACCCACGCGAATGCGGCTGTTCCTTCTTTCACCGATAACTGCACAGTCGATCTTCCCGTGCCGTGCACGTTCGACTTCAATGTCGCGGCGGCGAAGTATTTCGATGCGCTCGGAGACGGAGAAATTCCGTTGATGCTGCAATTCAGCGGCACGATTTTTTATCGTGAAAGCGACGGTACGCTGCAAGTCGCGCGTGTTCCGTGGCACAAGGAAACCTCGTTTCGCTTGCCGGTCGCGACGTGGCGCGCAATGCGGGACTACTACTACCCGAACACCGCATGGATGTGCGTGCAGCGCGGCGTGTTCGAGCGGCTGGAGCGGTATCGGGTCGAGCGAGGCTTGACCGGCTGGGACGAAGCACTCACGTCCTTGCTGGACGAGACCCGTAGCGAACAGGCGTGGCCTGCGCACGGAGGTTTGCAATGAACGCCATCGACGGGATCGTTCGGGCCGTGCTGTACGAGGGATACATGCTTTACCCGTACAGACCGTCCTCGGTCAAGAACCGGCAGCGCTGGACCTTTGGCAGCGTGTATCCGCGAGCGTGGGCCGACTGGTCCGGCAGCGATGCATCGATGATGCAGACCGAATGCCTGATCGAAGGCGATGAAGAAACGCGCGTAACGGTGCGTCCATGTTTCCTGCACCTGATTGAGCGGGACGTGCGTGAATTGAACGAACCTGTGGCTGCATGGACAGGGCTTGATGAGTTGTCTACGCGGTCGGTGGCTTCGCTGGAAGTGGGCGGCCGGCGTTTCGACACGTGGCAGGAAGCCGGTGAGCAGCACCTCGAGGTTCCCGCATTGAAGCTTGACGAACTGTGTATCGAGGGGCTGCGTCTGCCGTTTTCACTGGCCGGAAGCCGCTCTGTAGAGCCATTGATGGAAGCGGACGGCCGCGTGCGCGGTGCGCTCGTGCGCACGCGAGCGGCTATAGAAGGTCGTGTGGAATGCTGCGCAACGCGGGTCGATGCACGCACTTTCAGGCTCACCGTCCGCATTGTCAACGTGACGCCGGTTGACGAACCGCAGCGTTTGAATCGCGATGCCGCTTCGTCGTTTGCGCTGCTGTCATGCCACGCGGTACTGGCTGTGGAGGGCGCGGCGTTCGTCTCCTCGATCGAGCCGCCGGACGAACTCGCTGAGGCGGTCGCGGGTTGCACCAATATTGGTTTATGGCCGGTGCTGGTCGGCTCCGGTGAACGCCACGACACCATGCTCGCGGCGCCGATCATCCTCTACGACTACCCGCAGGTCGCGCCGGAAAGCGCAGGCGATCTCTTCGACGCCACCGAGATAGACGAGATCCTGACGCTGCGAATCCTCACCATGACCGACGCCGAAAAGCGCGAGATGGCCGCAGGCGATGAACGCTCACGCGCGTTGCTCGAACGCACGGAAAACCTCACCGCCAGCGACTTGCAGCGGCTGCATGGAACCTTGCGCGAAGTGCGCGCCGGGTCGGGCGGTTGGCGGGATGTATCGGAAGAAACTGGAGAGGCCCCTGAAGACACAGCCCCCTGGGCCGAGCTTGACGCCAAACCTCCTCTTGCGTGCGTCAACGTCGATGGCGTGGCGTTGCAGGTCGGCTCGCGCGTCGTGCTGCATCCCCATGCACGCGCCGATATCTTCGACCTGGCTTTGCGCGATCAGATAGCGACCATCGAATCGATCGAGCGCGATTTCGAGGACCACGTTCACGTGGCGGTGACAATCGACTGCGATCCCGGGCGTGACTTCGGCCTTGCACGCATGCCGGGTCATCGCTTCTTTTTCGCGCCCGACGAGATTGAGCCGCTGCGCGAGGAGCGGTCGTCATGACTTCGATCCTGGTAGCGGGAGTCGGCAACATCTTCCTGGGCGACGACGGTTTTGGCGTCGAGGTTGTGCGGCGTCTGCACGAAAGACGGTCCGACGCGTGGCCGTCAGATGTGCGGGTGATCGACTATGGAATCCGGGGGATCGATCTGTATTACGCGCTGCTCGACGGTGTGGATTTGGCTGTCCTCGTCGATGCGACGCATCGCGACGGACCACCGGGCACGCTGTATGTCATCGAACCTTCCATACCGAACACCAATGGAGATTTCACAGATGATGCCTCGCCCGTCCTGTTGTCTGCGCACGACCTCGATCCGGCGAAAGTCCTTCAGGCAGTGCAGGCGATGGGTGGTGAAGTGGGGCGCATTGTCCTGGTCGGTTGTGAGCCCGACAGTCTCGGCACGGAGGACGGGCAGGAGGGCCGCATGGGACTGAGCGCACCCGTCGGGGCGGCCGTGCAGGAAGCGGTAGACACCATTGAAACGATGATCGAAAGCATGCAGGCGCAGACCACCGTGGCCAACGCCGGGAGCGTGTCGCAGGACCACTGGAGAGCATGATGAAGCTCTTGCTGAAGTACTTGTTATTGTCCGGGCTGATTGTTGGCGTTGCGGCGAACATGAAGGATATCCGCCGCTATATTCGTATCCGCAACATGTGACGGGCACGGCCATGAGCCTGTGTCCGCCTCCGGTTCGCGACGACTCGCCCGTGATGTCCCGGGCCGGTGAGGTGATGCGTGTGCGCGGACTGGTGCAGGGCGTGGGTTTCAGGCCCGCAGTATGGCGTCTTGCGCACGCTTGCGGAATAAGCGGCGATGTAAGCAACGACAGCGAGGGTGTACTGATCCACGCTTGGGCGGACGCAAATACGCTCGATGATTTTGCCGAGCGCTTGCGCAGCAGTTGTCCGCCGCTTGGGCGTATCGATTCCATCGAACGCCATGCATTCCACGAGACACCGCCCTCGGGCAGCTTCCGGATTGTCGCGAGTGCAAGTGGCCGTGCGCATACGGGCGTGGTACCGGACGCGGTCACGTGCCGTGCGTGTATCGATGAAACGTTGGACCCGTCGAGCCGTCGATACGGTTATGCGTTCACGAACTGTACGCATTGCGGGCCACGCTTGTCGATTATTCAGGCGATTCCGTATGACCGTCCGAACACCACGATGGCGGCGTTTCCGTTATGTGATGCCTGTGCAAGTGAATATGACGATCCGAACGACCGGCGCTTCCACGCGCAGCCGATTGCGTGTCCGGCTTGCGGGCCGCGTCTGTGGCTGGAGCTGGCCGACGGTTCAGTTGCAGAAGGCGATGTCCTGGATGTCACGCGCCGTTTTATCGAGCGCGGCAAGATAGTCGCCATCAAGGGGCTTGGCGGTTTTCAGCTTGCATGCGCTGCGTCGGATCATGCTGCCATTGCGAAATTACGCGCGCTGAAACATCGCGAGTCCAAGCCGTTCGCGCTGCTGGCGCGTGACGTGGCCATGATCGAACGCTATTGCGTGGTGAGCGGAGCAGACGAGGTCCTGCTTGCGAGCACGGCTGGACCGATCGTCATCATGCCAATGATCGATCGCGGGATGCTTGATCCGTTTCCCGGTGTCGCGCCGGGTATCGCGACGTTGGGTTTCATGCTGCCTTCAACCCCGCTGCATCATCTGCTGATGCAATCGCTTGACGGCCCGGTTGTGCTGACCAGCGGCAATCTCGTCGACGAACCGCAGTGCATTGATAACGGCGAGGCCCGCCAACGCCTCGCCGGCATGGCCGACGCCTGGCTGATGCACGACCGCGACATCGCCCGGCGCGTGGACGATTCCGTCGCGCGGATCATGGGCGGCGTACCACGCTTGATACGGCGCTCGCGCGGTTATGCCCCTGCGCCACTGCGTTTGCCACGTGATTTTTCTGCTGCGCCGCCGGTCCTCGCAATGGGTGCTCAGCAGAAAAACACGTTCTGCCTGCTGCGCGATGGCGAAGCGGTTTTGTCGCATCACATCGGCGAACTGGAGAACGGCGAGACGTATCGCGACTACACGGTGTCGCTCTCGCGTTATCAACATCTGTTCGAACACGACGCGGGCTTCGTCGCGGTCGACCTGCATCCCGAGTATTTGTCGCGCAAGCGCGGTATCGATATCGCACGGCAGCGGTATTTGCCGCTTGCCGAGATCCAGCACCATCACGCGCATCTCGCGGCGTGCCTTGCGGAAAATGATGTCGACTTGGGCACTGAGGTACTTGGCATTGTGCTTGACGGCCTTGGCATGGGGCTGGACAACGCGCTGTGGGGCGGCGAATTTTTGCTCGGCGGCTACGTCAATTTCAAGCGGCTTGCTAGCTTCACACCGGTCGCGCTGCCGGGAGGCGCATACGCGGTTTATGAGCCGTGGCGCAACACGTACGCGCATCTATCCGCAAGCCTCGGATGGCCGCGTTTCACGAAGCAATACGCGAAACTCGACCTCCATCATTTTCTCGCCAGCCGTCCGCTGACACTCCTCGATCAGATGATCGAAAGAGGGATCAATAGCCCCGTTGCCAGCTCGGCCGGGCGTCTGTTCGATGCAGTCGCCGCAGCGCTAGGCGTGTGCCGCGAACGCGTCCAATACGAAGGGCAGGCCGCGATCGAACTCGAAGCGATGATCGATACCCGAACGCTCCACGATGAAGACGACGCGTTGGCGTATCCGTTTGAAATCATTGAAGCCGATACGTCGCTGTTGATCAACCCGAAGCCCATGTGGATCGCGCTGCTCGACGACTTGCTGCGTGCCACTCCCGTGCCAGTGATGGCTACGCGCTTTCACAAGGGGCTTGCGATAGCGATTGTTCGGATGACCGTTCGTTTGTGTGCATCCACGCAGGTCTGCACCGTCGCACTTTCCGGCGGGGTGATGCAGAACCGCGTGCTGTTCGAACAACTCACCACTCGCCTTGCGGCAGGCGGTTTCAACGTACTGACCCATCGCCAGGTACCGTCCAACGACGGCGGCATTGCGCTGGGGCAAGCTGCCATCACTGCTGCGCGTGCCCTGGCGTCCGCGTTTGTTGAACCACGGAGTACGTCATGTGCTTAGGCATCCCGGGACAGATCGTCGAGATCACCGACACGGACAATAACCTCGCATTAGTCGATGTAGGTGGAGTGCGGCGGATCATCAACATCGCGTTCATCGTCGATGACGACTGGCCGCCGACCGCATGTATCGGCAACTGGGTGCTGGTGCATGTCGGCTTCGCGATGAGCCATCTCGACGAGGTTGAAGCCATGCGCACGATTGCCCTGTTGCGTGAACTTGGCGAAGCACAGGCGGAGATGGCCGCGATGATGGAAGGCGGCGGTGGACCGCTACCTCCTGACCCGTTCAATCACCACGACGGAGTGCGCCATGACTGAACATAGGGCGCTACATGGCCTGTATCCGTTTCTTCACGGCGAGCATCAGGACGCGGCGAAACTCGATGCCGCGCTGCTTGAATCGGTCGCGCAGAAGGCGCAGGCAAGCATCGACGCGAAGCGCGCATTCTTCGCGGATAACGCGACTGCCGTGGTCGCTGTTGCGCATGCGATCGCGGATGTTTATCGCCGTGACGGCAGGCTCTTTTCGATGGGCAACGGCGGCTCGAGTTGCGACGCCGCGCACATCGCGGTGGAATTCCTGCATCCGGTCACGGCTGGGCGTCCGGCGCTCACCGCGGTCAACCTCGTCGCCGATACCGCCATGATGACGGCCGTTGGCAACGACGTGGGCTTCGCGCATATCTATGTGCGGCAACTGGTGGCGCAGGCGCGTCGCGGCGACGGCCTGATCGGGGTATCGACCAGCGGTAACTCCGACAACCTGCTCGCCGCATTTGCGAAAGCGCGTGAGATGGGCGTGGTGACCATTGGCCTCGCCGGGCACGACGGCGGCAAGATGGCAGCGCCGGGTGCACTCGATCATTGCCTCGTGGTGCCGAGCGACAGCATTCATCGTATCCAGGAAACTCACGTCGCGATTTACCACATCCTGTGGGACCTGGTCCACACGCTGCTCGCCGATGAACGCGGCAGTCTGAATGTCCCTGACACAGCCGCAGCGGAGCGCGCGTTATGAAATACGTCGACGAATTCCGCGATCCGGAGAAGGCCCGTACGCTTACGCTCGCGATCAATCGGCTGGTCGAGCGGATCGCGCGCGACCGTGGCGGGCTAAAACGGCCGTTGCAGATCATGGAGGTCTGCGGCGGTCATACGCATTCCATCTTCCGGTACGGAATTCACCAGATGCTGCCGCCCGAAGTCGAATTCGTCCACGGCCCGGGTTGCCCCGTCTGCGTGTTGCCGATGGGCCGTGTGGACGACTGCGTAGCGCTCGCTGAGCGGTCCGAAGTGATCTTCACGACCTTCGGCGACGCGATGCGCGTACCCGGTTCACGCAAGAGCCTGCTGAAAGCGAAGGCCGATGGAGCCGATGTACGGATGGTTTATTCGCCGCTCGACGCGCTTGCCGTTGCGCGCGCAAATCCGCATCGCGAGGTGATCTTCTTCGGGCTGGGTTTTGAAACTACGATGCCGAGCACCGCGATGACCGTGCTGGAAGCTCACGCCCAACGCATCAATAACTTCTCGCTGTTTTGCAATCACATCACCATCATCCCGACGATCAAGGCCATTCTCGATTCCCCTGATCTGCATCTCGATGGCTTTCTTGGACCGGGACATGTGAGCATGGTGATCGGCACGCGGCCCTATCGATTCATTTCGGAGCATTATCGGCGGCCGATTACCGTCGCCGGATTCGAACCGCTCGACGTGCTGCAATCGGTTTGGATGGTGCTTCGGCAGATCGCTGAAGGCCGCTGCGAAGTGGAGAACCAGTACGGCAGGATCGTGCCGGAAGATGGCAATGCGCAGGCGCTGTCGGCGATCGAGCAAGTGTTCGAGTTGCGTGAATTTTTCGAGTGGCGCGGCCTGGGATCGATCGATCACTCCGGCGTGCGGATACGTGAACGCTTCGCCGCTTACGACGCCGAGCGTAAGTTCCCCGTCGCGAACCTGAAGATCGCCGATCCGAAATCCTGCCAGTGCGGGGAAGTGCTCAAGGGCGTGATCAAGCCGCAGCAGTGCAAGGTATTCGGCAGCGCGTGCACGCCGGAAACGCCGCTCGGATCGTTGATGGTATCGAGCGAAGGCGCGTGCGCGGCGCATTATCGTTATGCACGTATCGATACATCGGCGTTGTATAGGCATGGCGCTGCGTCGGACACGCTCAAGCAGGGAGTACAGGCATGAACGACCGGATCGGCAGGCTACGCGATGTCACGATCAATCTCGCGCACGGCGGCGGAGGCCGGGCGATGCGCGATCTGATCGAAGACGTATTTGTGCCTGCCTTCGATAACCCCGCTTTAGCCGCGCTCGAAGACCAGGCGGTGTTTCCGCTCGCGGACCTCGCGCGGCTAGGTGACCGGCTCGCGTTCACTACCGATAGCTACGTCGTCGATCCCTTGTTTTTCCCGGGCGGCGACATCGGCACGCTGGCGGTATCGGGCACGGTCAACGACCTCGCCATGTCGGGTGCGAAACCGCTGTTTCTATCGTGCGGGATGGTGATTGAAGAGGGCCTTGCGGTCGATGTTCTGCGTCGCGTGGCGGCAAGCATGCAGCGTGTCGCGATCGAAGCGGGTGTGTCTATTGTTACGGGCGACACCAAGGTGGTCGAGCGCGGTTGTGCGGATAAGCTCTTCATCAACACTGCGGGAGTGGGCGTCGTGCCGCCCGGCGTGAACATATCGGCGAGACGGGCGCAGCCAGGCGATGCGGTGATAGTGAACGGTTTTCTGGGTGACCACGGTGCGGCGATCCTGGTCGCACGCAAACAGCTTGCATTGCAGTCCGATATAGCAAGCGACTGCGCGCCGCTCGGGTCTCTAGTCGATGCAATGCTGGGTGCATGCAAGGACATCCACTGCATGCGCGACGCAACCCGCGGCGGGGTGGCCACGGTGCTGAACGAGTTCGCGGTGTCGTCGGGTGTGGCGATCCGCATCCGGGAAAACGCGCTGCCGATCCGCGAGGAAGTGAAGGGCGCTTGCGAGATCCTCGGCCTTGATCCGCTGTATCTGGCCAACGAAGGCAAGCTGGTTGCGATCGTTCCGGCACACGCTGCGTCAAGCGTGCTCGCGGCGATGCATGCGCACCCGGCCGGCACGCGGGCGGCTGTAATCGGCGAGGTAGTTGACGAACCCGCGGGCATCGTGGTGCTGCATACGGTGTTCGGTGGGCAGCGAATCGTGGACATGCTGACGGGCGAGCAACTGCCACGCATCTGTTAGCGAGCGTCAGACACAAGGGGCAGAGGGGTACAGTGTCATGCATGAACTGAGCATCGCGAATAGTGTCGTCGAGCTGTGCGCCGAACGCGCGATGGGCGCACGGGTGTTGCGCGTGACGCTGGAGATCGGCCGGTTGTCGGCGGTGATGCCGGACGCCATCCGCTTTTGCTTCGATGTCTGTGCGAAAGACACCGTGGTCGAAGGCGCGGCGCTGGAGATTGTCGAGACACCGGGCCTCGCACGGTGCCTGGACTGCGGCGGCAGCGTGGACATGACCGACCTGCTCGAACACTGCGCGTGTGGAAGCGTCAATCTCGAACTGCTGGCTGGCAGCGAGTTGAAGATAAAACAGATGGAGGTGATTTGATGTGTACCACATGCGGTTGCTCGAAAGGTGCCGGCACGGTGATCACCGACCCTGAGACCGGCGAGCGGATTGAGACCCCGGCGGAAGGGGAAAGCGGTGCGGCGCGCAAACCTGGTTCGTGGCGGCAACTTGCGACCGGGCCGGCCGGCTCGAGCGTGGCCGCTCATCTGCATGCACGCGCGCATCGGCACGCTCATGAAGCTCATGCTGATGCTCACGAACACGAACACGACGGTCACGTGCACAGTCATGAACACATCCATGAGCACGATAGCGGCGAGCACGTTTATGAACGCCGTCACGCACGAGCGCCTGCGGCCCTCGATCACCCTAAGCACCCGGGCACCGAACACTCGCCCATACCTCTCTCCGAAGTGGCGCTTGCGGCAACAACCCACGGGACCACGATCGCGCTCGAACAGGATGTCCTGGCAAAGAACCAGTTGCTTGCCGAACACAACCGTGGCTGGCTGGCGAGCCGCCATATCACTGCACTGAACCTTGTCAGTTCACCGGGCGCGGGCAAGACTACACTGCTTGAACGTACTATCCGCGATCTCCAGGCGTTACACAGTACCCAGTCGATCGAGGTGATCGAAGGCGACCAGGCGACACTCAATGACGCCGAGCGAATTCGCGCGACCGGTTGCCGCGTGGTCCAGATCAACACGGGCACGGGTTGCCATCTCGATGCCGGCATGGTGTCGCGTGCCCTGGCGCAACTCGATCCGCCACCCCGGTCGTGGCTGATGATCGAGAACGTCGGCAATCTTGTATGTCCCGCGTTGTTCGATCTCGGCGAGCAGGCGAAGGTGGTGATCCTGTCGGTGACCGAGGGCGAGGACAAGCCGCTCAAGTATCCGCACATGTTCCGTGCAAGCCGCCTGATGCTGCTGAACAAGATTGATCTGCTGCCGCACTTGCGCTTCGATGTCGAACGCTGCATTGCATATGCGCGGCAGGTTAATCCTGCAATTGAAGTGCTGCAGGTATCGGCGGAAACGGGGGCGGGGATGAAGGCGTGGTACGCGTGGCTGGAAGCAGCGGCGTTGGTGGAAGTTGCGGAGACAGTGCGCCAAGGAACGAGCAACGCAGCGGTTGGATCGTGTTGAAGGTTACGGTACAAGCAAGAACGCGAGGCTCATGATGCTAAAACAAATGTCGCAGCTTTTTAACGACCGTCCAACAGGTCTGCGCCATAAAATCACCGGTATCTACGTGCTCCTCCTCGTATTCAATGTGGTCGCGTGGACATGGGCGCTGACTGCTTTTCGCGGGCAGCCGGCGCTCCTGGGCACAGCGCTTTTAGCGTACACGTTCGGGCTGCGCCACGCGGTGGATGCGGACCACATTGCCGCTATCGATAACGTCACCCGCAAGCTGCTCCAGGTCGGCCGCAGTCCGCTTGGCGCCGGCTTGTTCTTCTCGCTCGGCCACTCAACAGTGGTCGTCGCGCTCACCGTTGGCGTCGCGTTCGCGGCAACCGCGCTGACAACGCATTTCGATGACCTGAGAGGGTTCGGCGGTCTTATCGGCACCAGTGTTTCGGCGCTGTTCCTGTTCGTCTTGGCCATCGCGAACCTGGTCGTGCTGGCGTCCGTGATCAGGACGTTTCGTGCCGTGCGCCGAGGGGAACCGCTGGTCGAAACCGATCTCGACCTCCTGCTGAACAATCGTGGATTCCTCTCGCGAATGCTCCGGCCATTGTTGAGACTGGTGTCGCGTAGCTGGCATCTTTATCCGGTGGGGTTCCTGTTCGGGCTCGGATTCGATACCGCCACCGAGGTTGCGTTGTTCGGCATATCGGCGGCCCAGGCGTCGCACGGTCTGTCATTCTGGTCAGTGCTCGTGTTGCCGATCCTGTTCACGGCAGGCATGTCGCTGGTCGATACCACCGACGGCATCCTGATGCTCGGCGCGTATCGATGGGCCTTTGTCCGGCCCATGCGCAAGCTCTACTACAACATCACGATCACGTTCGTTTCGGTGGTGGTCGCTGTGTTGATCGGCGGGATCGAGGTGCTGGGTTTGCTCCAGGACAACTTCGGGCTCAAGGGCTCGTTCTGGGATTCTATCGGCAGCCTCAACGAGCACTTCGGGCTGTTGGGCTACATCGTCATAGGCATATTCATTGTGAGCTGGATCGTCTCCATAGCAATCTATAAGCTCAGGCGTTACGACGATATCACCGTGAAAACGCTGTGATGCTACGGCTAGACGCTAAAATTCATGTGCGCACAAAGAAGTGCTCATGCCTCCGAATTCCTTACACCGGAAATAGGTAAGCTTGGCTTTGTTCAACCCGGCCCGCCTTGGGAATTTTTTACCGGCGTATAAACAGATACAACGTTATCGGAATCAAAGAAGGAACACGCATGCTCAAACTTCATCCGCGACTGCAACTCGATCCGGATGCGGCGTCCGAGCGTCGCTGGCCTGTGACAGGCTATCCCCTCGCACTGAAGGTCACGGCCGCCTGGCATGTGGTGGCACTGGCGGGCTTCGCCATTGCGCCGGAGATGTGGCCATGGTGGCTGGCCGGCACGGCGATCAACCACGCGAGCGTCACGGCAGCGGGCTTATGGCCGCGCTCAACGCTGCTCGGCGCCAACTGGACTCGCTTGCCCGCTATCCCGCGCAATGCAAACGCCATAGCGCTTACGCTTGACGACGGTCCTGATCCGCTTGTCACGCCCCAGGTTCTCGACCTGCTCGACGCACACCGGGTTCGCGCCACGTTCTTCCTGATCGGCGAACGCGCACGCCGGTATCCCGCGTTGACCCGTGAGATCGTCGCGCGAGGGCATGGCGTGGAGAACCACTCGCAGAAGCATGTGCACACTTTTTCAGTGACGGGGATGGGGGCGCTAAGCCGGGAAATCGATGCGGCGCAACGCACGCTGACGGAACTGACGGGGGAGCGGCCAGCTTTCTTTCGTGCACCGGCGGGCTTGCGCAATGTCCTGCTGGAGCCCGTCCTGCAGAAGCTCGATCTAAGGCTGGCCGCCTGGACGCGACGCGGCTTCGATACCCGCGAGCGCGATCCTGAAATCGTCGCACGGCGGCTGCTGCGCGATCTGGCACCGCGAGACATTCTGCTGCTCCACGATGGCGGCGCCGCTATTACCGACGACGGTCAACCTGTTTTGCTCTCAGTATTACCACGGGTTTTCGATGCCGCCAAAAAACAAGGGCTGCACTTCGTAACCTTACGAGAAGCCTTCTGACCTTGCTGCCAGCCAGAGCCAAAAGTACGTCCTGTCGCGCGATCAAGTAAGAGACGTTACGCATTGTACGAACCCGCGCGAAGCGTCGATTAAGTCACGATTACCTGACTTATATTCCGTGCGGATACTTTGCGTGAAGTAACGCTCCGGCACTCTCTGTAGAACTCAGGGCAAGCGTTGTTTTCGATGGCTCTCACGACCATCGCGCGCGTGAACGGAGGCGAGGAAGACGGAAAGACTTAGCCAGCACCCCCGGCAGAACATACATTCCGTAACTTTTTCGATTAGGACGACGGGGGAACGATGGTTAGATTTCCGTTATTGTCGAGCGAATCCCGGTTGGGGTTATTTGAACATCCATGACGTTCCGTCGTATATGTGAGACTTATCCACGCGCGAACCGTTTTCTGGCTGATTTAGCGGGAAACTTTCAGTATGATTCGCCCCTTAATGCGGAGCCGATCCAGGTCCAGATAATTCATTTACCCGCTGCACGTACCCTCACATACTCCAAATGGCATTAAACAATCGGCACAAACTGCCGTTAAGTCGGTACAGGCATTGGACTATCCAACTGTCATCTCTTGACAGCCGGTTGAAGATCGTCCGGCGGGAGTGTGCTCATTCATGCGCTGCCCGCACAGGCGAATCCTGGTGAGGTGCTGGTGCCTTTCAAATCGTAAAAATCGTATGCACGATCTGCGCTGGACCATGCCCGTTTCCCGATGGTCCGCCACCGCTGCCGCGGCGACCGCCGATATCAGCTTCATCGAGCCGATCGTCCGCCGTCGCCTGAGCAGCCTGTCCCGAAGCGCCCTGAAGGTCGCCCACGACTGCGTGGCCGAACTCGACCGCGTGCGCGTGGTGTTCGCATCGCGGCATGGTGAACTGCGGCGCACGACCGAGATACTGCGCGCCATCAGCACGGGCGAGCCGGTTTCTCCCACTGCTTTCAGCCTGTCGGTGCTCAACGCAATGACCGGCATATTCGGCATCGCCCGCGGCGATCGTTCGCCCGCCAGCGCAATTTCCGCCGGGGCGCAAACGCTTGGGTTTGCCTTGCTTGAAGCGCACGCGCAATTCGAGGCGGACCCGTCGTCACCCGTGCTGGTGGTCTATGCTGATGAGCCAGCCGATGCCGCCTACGGCACGATTGAAGACGAGGTGCAAGGCGGTGCGCTCGCGATCCTGCTCGACACCCGTGCGGCTGGGCAGCTCACATGCACAATATCGGGGACCCTTTCGGGTGCACCGGAGTCGGTATTGCGAAGTCCGGCCGTGCCTGACTCTTTCCTTACGCAGAGCGAAGCGGTCCAGCGCTGTCTCGACACGCGCTCGCCCGCCACATGGCAAAACGCCGGTAATACCTGGCATTGGAGCTGGCATGAAGGCGCGGCTTAATCACGGCTGGCGGCTGGTCGCCACAGGCATGAGCTTCGTCGTGTTCGGCGTCTGCGGACTGCTGTTCTCGGTGCTGGTGTTTCCGCTCGCGTGGCTGTGGCCGCATCGCGCGTCGCGTCAGCGTATGGTCACGACCATCATTCACTGGTTCTTCCGGGCGCTGGTGGCCTTTTTGCAGTGGGTCGGCGTGATGGAACTGGACGTCGCGGGCGCCGCCGCGTTGCGCGACACCGGCCCCGTGGTTGTCGTGGCCAACCATCCAACCTACCTCGACGTGGTAGTGCTGCTCGCGCTCACGCCTTCGGCGTGTTGCGTCGTCAAGAACGCGCACTGGGGTAATCCCTGTTTCTGGGGCATCGTGCGGGCGGCTGAATACGTGAGCAACGTCGACCCGATCGAACTTGTTGAAGCCAGCGCCCGCCAGATCGCCGCGGGCTATACCATGATCATTTTTCCGGAAGGCACGCGTAGTCCGGCGCCGAACCAGTTGCACGCGTTCTCACGCGGTTTTGCGCACATCGCCCTCAAGGCAGCCACGCCGATCCTGCCCGTGCTGATCGATTGCGACCCGCCGGCCTTCACCAAGCAGATGCGCTGGTATGACGTTCCGTCGCGGGCGTTCCGCATCCGCGTGAGCGTGCTTGAACCCGTCGCGGCCGACCAGCTCATGGGGCATGATGGCTCCCCGGATGCCTCGCATGAAACTCCTTCTCCGGCCCTGGCCGCGCGCACTTTGACCAGCGCTATTGAGGCGCACATTAACCAGCGGCTGTTCGACTATGGATTCTTTGAAACTGGAAATTAAGCAGCTTCTGATCGATGCACTCGATCTGGAAGACCTGACGCCTGCCGACATCGATGACGATGCGCCGCTGTTCGAAACCGATGGCATCGGCCTCGATTCGATCGACGCACTCGAGATCGGCATCGTGCTGCGCAAACACTATCAATTGACGATCGCGGCGAACGACGAGCGCACGCGAGAGCACTTCCGTTCGATCAGCACGCTCGCAGCGCTGGTCGCCAGCCAGCAAGACGGACTGAGCGCTGCGAACGACATCGGGGAAAAGGGGAGTAAATCGTGACCGAGACAGAGATCCTTGAGCGCATCCGCGCCATCTTCAAAGAGAACTTCGCGATCGAGCCCGATCGCGTGACGCCACAAGCGCATCTGTACGAGGACCTCGACCTGGATAGCATCGACGCCGTCGATCTCGCTATCAAGCTGCAGGAAATGACCGGACGGCGAATCAAGCCCGAAGAGTTCAAGTCGGTGCGTACCGTCGGCGATGTGATCGGTGCAGTGGAATCGCTGCTGGCGGAACAGGGGTGATGCAAGCGGAGCATCCACGTTCCGGCGTGCAGGGCGCCGCTGCGCCCGATGGCATGCAGGCGAGGCCGCAAGGGTTCCTGCGAGTGGTTCTGCAAGTCGCCCTGAAGGTCGCTTACCCGTTGATGATCTTGTGTGCATGGCGCTGGGATGAGCCGCGATACATCGGCGCCGCATTGTTCGCTCTGCTATGGCTGCAGCGCTGGGCCGGTACCGGTACGTTCGCGACGTCGCTGCGCCAGCTTACCGCGACCGACTGGTGCGTCGCCGGCCTTCTGAGCTGCGCATCGGCTGCGATCGTATTGTCCGGCAGTGAATTGCTGTTGCATTTGTATCCCTCGTTTGTGAACCTCGGACTGCTGGTCGCGTTCGGCGCGACGCTTGTGCGCGGTCCATCGATGATTGAAAAATTCGCGCGCATGGGCAATCCGGCGCTTGGCGCGCACGCGGTGCGGTACACGCGCCGGGTCACGCAAATGTGGTGCGTGTTTTTCACGCTGAACGGTGCGTTTTCCGCCTACACCGCGTTGTGCTGGACGCGTGCTGCGTGGTCGCTCTATAACGGTGCGATCGCGTATGGATTGATAGGGGTGCTGCTGGTTGGTGAGATCGTATGGCGCTACGTGGCCGTGCTGCCGCGAGCTGCGCGCTCGGAGGCGGCATGATCGCGTTGCACGATCTGTTGCTGGGCCGCCGTGATGCCGCCACGCCCGTTTGCCGCGACGGTGCCGACGTGCTCGATTTCGCCACGTTCGTGGCGCGAGTGCGGGTTATCGCTGCGCGTTTGAGCGAGCAGCCGGCGCGACGCTATGCATTGTGTATAGACGATCCGTTCAACTTCGCCTGCGCGCTGTTTGCGTTATTTGCCTGCGGTAAGGAACCGGTCATTCCAGCGCATGCAGCGCCCGGTTATCTGGCCGATCTCTCGAATGCCTACGATGCTGTATTAACCGATACCGATATGCCTGCGCTGATTACACAGCCGGAGTACGTCGGATCTTCATTGTTGATCGACCCGCACGCGCCGCTCACGCTGTACACCTCCGGCAGCAGCGGCACACCGAAGCCGATTCGCAAGACACTCGCGCAATTCAACGCCGAAGTTCATACGCTCGAGACGCAGTGGGGCGCCCTTGTCGGCGACGCAACCGTGCTCGGAAGCGTCCCGCATCATCATATCTACGGGCTGCTGTTTCGCGTGTTCTGGCCGATTGCGGCTGGGCGCGCGTTCGACCGTGCGCTCAGCATTGAACCGCAGCATTTGCAGCAGCGCATTGCGCAAAGCGGGCCGGGCGGCTCGGTCGTGGTATCGACGCCGGCGCAACTATCGCGCTGGCCTGAACTCGATGGCTTCGCAAGCCTGAGCCCAGCACCTCGCGTGTTTTTTTCATCGGGCGGTCCGCTTGCGGCAGATGCGGCGAACAAATATGCCGCCGCCTTCGGCGCGGCGCCGGTCGAGATCTACGGCAGCACGGAGACCGGCGGCATTGCATGGCGTCGGCAGGATCAGACGGATGCGTGGCAAGCGCTGAACGGTATCGAGATCAATCGTGGTGACGACGGTGCGCTCAACCTGCGTTCACCGCATCTGGGCCACAATGACTGGCATCGTACCGACGACACCATCGTGTTCGATCCAGATGGTCGTTTTCGTTTGCAAGGCCGCCTCGATCGCGTGATCAAGCTCGATGGCAAGCGGGTGTCGCTGCCCGAACTTGAAGCTCGCCTTGGGCAGCATCCGTACGTGGCGCAGGCGGCGGTGGTGTCTCTTGAGGGGATGTCGCGCGAGCGTGTCGGCGCGGTGGTTGCGTTGACCGAAGCCGGTAGCGAAGCGCTGCAGGAGCGAGGGCGCGTCACGCTCGCGAAGACCCTGCGCCGCCACCTTGCGGCATATTTCGATATCGTGGTGCTGCCGCGCTTCTGGCGTTTCCGTTTCGCACTTCCGTTCGATGCCCGAGGGAAGTTGCCGGCAGCCGCAGTTGCCGCTGCGTTCGATGCACGCGCTGACGGCGTGGAAGTCCTCTCTGAAGCGCGCAGCGAGACCGCGTTGCACTACGAACTTCGCGTGCCATCGACACTGGTCCATTTCGCCGGCCACTTCCCCGGCTTGCCGATCCTGCCGGGCGTTGTACAGATCGACTGGGCGATACGACTAGCGGCCGAACAAGTGCCGGGCGTGCGCACGCTGGCATCGATCGAGCAGTTGAAGTTCAAGGCCCCGGTGCCCCCGGGCGCACTGCTCGATCTCACGTTGACGCATGACGTGTCGCGCCATCGTGTGCAATTTGCGTATCGGCTGCGCGGCCGGGATTGCACGTCGGGCGTCATTGTTTATCGGGGTATCGCATGAACTTCGCGCCGTGCGTCATCATCCCGATCTACAACCACAAGGAGGCGATCAGCGCGACCGTCGCGAATCTCAGCGGGCATGGACTGCCGATTTTTATCGTTGATGACGGCAGCGACCAGGCGACCCAGGATGTTCTCGCCACGCTTCAGCAACGCTACGCGGACACGCTCACGCTGATTCGCCTGCCGGTGAACGCTGGCAAGGGCGCGGCGGTGATGGCGGGCCTGCGAGCGGCGCAGAAGGCAGGTTTCACGCATGGCTTGCAGATCGATGCGGACGGACAGCATGACAGCGCCGATGTCCCGCGCTTCATCAATGCTGCACGCGCTGCGCCGCGCGCTGTGATCCTCGGTCGCCCCGTCTACGATGAATCCGTGCCGAAGTCGCGTCTCTACGGCCGATACCTCACCCATGTGTGGGTGTGGATCGAGACGCTCTCGTTCACGATCCGCGATTCGATGTGCGGTTTTCGCCTGTATCCGCTTGACTCGGTGTGCGCACTGATCGATGACGTGAAGTTGCCGACGCGCATGGATTTCGACATCGAGATACTCGTGCGGCTCTACTGGCGCCGGACGGCGTTCCGTTCGATTCCGACGCGCGTTACCTACGCAAGCGATGGCGTTTCGCACTTCGACATGCTGTGGGACAACGTGCGCATCAGCCGTACCCACACGCGGCTCGCTGTGGGCATGCTGGCGCGGCTGCCCGTGCTGCTTGCACACAAGCTGATGCCGCGCGCGCCGGATGAAGACGAGAAGCACTGGTGGCATATCGCGGAACGCGGCAGTCATCTCGGCATGTCCTTGCTCGCGCTGAGTTGCCGTCTCTTCGGCACGCGCTTCACTGCGTTGTGGCTGCATCCCATCGTTGCTTATTTCCTGCTGACCGGGAGCCGCGCACGCGCTGCGTCGAGCACTTACTTCACGCATCTGCAACAAGCCGCACCGCAGGATCAAACGCCCCGGCCAGGATGGTGGTCAGCATATAAACACATGCTCGCCTTCGCGCGATCCGGTTTCGATAAACTCGCTGCATGGTCGGGTCGCGTCAATATGGACGACGTGAAGTTCGACGACCCGGCCGCGTTCGAAGCATTGAGCGCCAGCGGCCGTGGCGCACTCGTGATCGGCGCGCATCTCGGCAATCTCGAGATGACCCGCGCGCTTGCCACGCGCGGCGGGCATGCGAAAGTCACCGCTGTTGTCTATACGGAGCACGCGCGCCGTTTCAACAGCGTGCTGGCATCGGCGAATAGCGAGTTCGCGCAACGGCTCGTCGAGGTCAGCGACTTCGGCCCCGAGACGGCGATGATGATGCAGGATCGGGTGGACGCAGGAGAGCTACTGGTGATTGTTGGCGACCGTGTGCCCGCGCATGATTCCGGCCGCACAACCGAGGCGCAGTTTCTTGGGTCGACGGCGCCTTTCGCGCAAGGGCCTTACGTGCTGGCGCACGCGCTCGGTTGCCCCGTGTACCTGTTTTTCTGCCTGAAGGAAGAGCAGGGATACAGGCTTTATTTCGAGCCGTTCGCGGAGCGCATCGAGTTGCCGCGCCGGGAACGCGCCCAGCATCTCGCGGCGTGGGCGCAGCGCTACGCGTCGCGTCTCGAACACTATTGCCGCAAGGCGCCTTATCAATGGTTCAATTTCTTCGATTTCTGGGCGCGTCCCAATGGCAATCGTAATGGCACTGGAGGCGCGAGTGGCCGAACATGATCCGAGCGGCGAGATAGCCGAGTTACTTTGTACAACCGAAGAGGCAATCGTCATCGGCGGCAGGCGGCTGACGATTGAAGAGGTGGTATCGATTGCTCATGGGCGAACGCCCGTTGCTTTGAGTGCGGACCCGGCGTGGCGCTCACGTATTGAACGCGGCGCCGAATTCCTGCGCCGGCATCTGGCCCAGGGGGCGACCGTCTATGGCGTCAACACCGGTTACGGCGACTCGTGCGTGGTCGATGTACCCATGGAACTCGTCGAAATCCTGCCCCTGCAATTGCTGCGTTATCACGGCTGTGGCATGGGCCAGCATCTCGACGACGCGCAGACGCTTGCCGTCATCGCCGCACGGCTCAATTCGCTCGCATACGGGTTTTCGGGCGTGCGGCACATATTGCTCGAACGGCTCGCCGACCTGATCAATCATCGCGTGCTGCCGCGGATTCCATCGGAGGGGTCGGTGGGGGCGAGCGGTGACCTGACGCCGTTGTCCTACGTGGCGGCAGCGCTGGTGGGCGAGCGCGACGTGCGCTTTCGCGACGAGCTATGCGATGCCCGCAGCGTCTGGGCCAGACTTGGCCACACACCGCTCACGCTCGCGCCGAAAGAAGGGCTCGCGCTGATGAACGGCACGGCGGTCATGACGGGACTCGCGTGCCTTGCGTTCGTCCGAGCCGCTCACCTGACGCGGCTCGCAGCACGCCTGACCGCGTTATCCACCGTCGCGCTCGATGGCCGCGCCGCGCACTTCGACCCCATGCTGTTCGAAGTCAAACCCCACGCAGGGCAGGCCGAAGCCGCGGCATGGATTCGCGAGGATCTCGCTGGCCGTGAGGACACGCCGGGGCATCGCCTGCAGGATCGCTACTCCATTCGCTGTGCGCCTCACGTGATCGGCGTTGCGCGCGATGCGTTGACATGGGTGCGTCGCGATGTCGAGAACGAACTGAACAGCGCGAACGACAATCCGCTGATCGATCCCGATGGTGAACGCGTGTTACACGGCGGCAACTTCTACGGCGGCCATATTGCCTTCGCAATGGACGCGCTGAAAGTGGCGGTGGCGAACCTTGCCGATTTGATGGACCGGCAAATGGCGCTGCTCGTCGACGATAAATTCAACAACGGCCTGCCGCGCAGCTTGTCGGGCGCAGCGCCTGAGCGGGCATCGATCAATCACGGTTTCAAGGCGGTGCAGATATCGTCGTCGGCATGGACCGCGGAAGCGCTCAAGCTGACCATGCCCGCGAGCGTGTTCTCGCGCTCGACCGAAGCGCATAACCAGGACAAGGTGAGCATGGGCACGATTGCTGCGCGTGATTGCCTGCGTATTCTGGAGCTGACCGAGCAAGTCGCTGCGGCACATACGCTCGCTACGGTGCAGGCTGCGCGCTTGCGTCTGCGCATCAACAACACGACACCCATCCCCCCGCCGTTGCGCAAATTCATGGAGAGCGTGACAGCCGGATCGCCGTTCGTCGATGAAGACCGCGCGCTTGAAAGCGACCTGCGTGCATTGACTGCAAGGATCGCGGCGTGTGAACTGGTCGGGGGTTATCACGAAGAGGATCAGCATGAGTGAAGCTGCGGTCCACAAGATCCTGACGGCGAGCGCGGCAGTCGAAGTCCCGTTCCACGACGTCGACGCCATGAATGTCTGCTGGCATGGCCACTACTTGAAGTACTTCGAGATCGGCCGGGCTGCACTGCTGCGCGTGTTCGACTACGACTATCGCGAGATGCAGGCGTCGGGGTATCTCTGGCCCATCGTCGAAGTGCATCTCAAGTACGTTCGCCCGGCGACCTACGGGCAGCAGATTGAGGTACGGGCGCAATTACTGGAATATGAAAACCGCCTGAAAATTGGCTACGAGATTGTCGATGCCGCATCAGGCGAGCGGCTGACCAAGGGCTATACGATCCAGGTTGCTATCGATGCCGCGACGCAGGAACTTCAGTTCGTGTCGCCGCCCGTGGTGTTCGAGAAACTGGAGCGCGCATGGGCACGTTGAGATGGCGTGGAGCCGCTGCGGCTTTGTTGATTGCGTTGTCCATGCCGGTGTTCGCAGCGCAGCCTGCATCGGCGAGCGATACGGGCCTCGTCTCGCAGATCGCGGGGCATCTCGCCCAAGCGAAGGGCGTTCGCGCGCAATTCACGCAAACCCAAACGCTGGCCGCGATGAAACAGCCGCTTGTCAGCACGGGGTCGCTGGTGTTTTTCCGCGAACGCGGTGTGATTTGGCAGATCGATACCCCGTACAAAGCGACCTACGTCATTACCGATACCGGCGGCAGCGAAGTGAAGGCCAATGGCCAGCGGACGAACTCGAAGAGCAGCGACGGCGTGCGCGGCGTGGCGCAGGTTTCGCGGATGATGCGCGCAATGCTGGGTGGCGATCTCTCGGCGCTCTACGCACAATTCGACGTGCACGCGGACGGCACACCCGCGCAATGGCGTATGCAACTGACGCCGAATCAACCGCAACTCGCGCAGTCCATCAAGGGCCTGGAGATGAGCGGCGGCGACTATTTGCAGGCGCTGCGCATTACGCTCGCGAATGGCGACGTCACGCGCATCGACTTTGCGAATAGCGCTGCGGTGAGTGAGTTGCCACCGGCCGATCGCACGCTGTTCGGAGCGCCGTAATGCAGGTGCCGCAATCACAAGTCGCAAAACCAGCCTGGGGCATGCGCCTCGGCTGGTTGCTGCTTGCGCTTGCCGCTACGCTTTATTGTGTGTGGCGATTTGCCGGACCGTCGCCACTGCAGACGAACCTGCTTGCGTTGTTACCCGCAACGGAAGTGGATCCGGTTGCTGAAAAAGCCGTCGATACCTTGGCAACCGCGTTGGGTGACCGCACGGTTTTTCTTGTAACCAGCAATGATCCCGCGCATGCCAAAGCGGCGGCGAAACAGCTCGGGGCGACGTTGTCGGCAAGCAAAGCGTTCGGCTCGATAACAGCGGAGCTGCCGCCCTTCGATTTATCGACGATTTCCGGGCTGTACATGCCTTATCGATTCGGCTTGCTTGCACCGGCCGATCGCACCGCGCTAGCAGACGGCACGGTCTCTTTACACGACACACTCGCGCGACGCCTCTACAGCCCGCTGCACAGCGGCCTCGCGACTCAACTCGCCGACGATCCGTTCGGCTGGCTCGAACACTGGCTTGCAGGCTTGCCGCTGGCGACCTCGAACTTGGAACTAGAAGACGGTCTACTGGTGGCGCATCAAGGCAACACAACCAGTGTTCTTGTGATGGCAACGTTGCCGGGTTCGGCGTACGAATCGAAGGTCCAGCACGCGGTCCATGAAGCTGTGGCTCACGGCGAAGGCGCTCTCAAGCAAAGTTTCCCCGATGTCACCCTGGCCCGCACCGGCGCTGTTTTCTACGCCGAAGCGGCGCGCGCTGCCTCCGAGCGTGAGGTGCATCTGATCGGCATCGCGTCGCTTTGCGGGATTGCATTGCTGATGTTGTGGGTGTTCCGTTCGCCTCGGCTGATCCTGCTCGGCTTCGTCTCGACGGCGCTCGGCATTGTCTGCGCGCTTGCCGCCACCATGCTGATATTCGGCAAGCTGCATCTGCTGACGCTCGTGTTCGGCGCGAGCCTGATAGGCGAGGCAGTCGACTATTCGATCCAGTACTTCGTTGTCTATCTTGGTGCGGGGCGTGACTGGGATGCACAGCGCGGCGTGCGTGCTGTACGGCCGGCGTTGATGGTCGCATTGACGACAAGCTTGCTCGGCTATGCCATCCTAACGTGGGTACCGTTTCCTGCGCTCAAGCAGATCGCTTGTTTTGCGATCGTGGGCATCTGTACAGCGTTTGCGTCGGTGCTCTGGCTGTTGCCGGCGTTGCTGGTCCGTGCGCCCAAGCGAAGCCCGCAGCGTGTATTCGCCGCGGCGGCACGTCTGCTTGGTGTGTGGCGTGCAGTGATCGGCGGCCGACGGGCGTGGGGAGTGGCGGCTCTTCTGCTGATTGTTGCCGTGCCGGGCTGGCTGCGGCTCACTAGCGACGATGACATCCATCTGCTGATCCAACGGGACCCTGTGCTCATGGCGCAGGAGCAGAAGGTCCGCGACGCAGTCGGCTTCGATAACAGCACGCAGTTCTTCGTCGTGCGCGGCCAAACGCCGGAGATAGTGCTGGAGCGAGCCGAGGCATTGAGCGCGAAACTCGACGGTTTGACAGGCGCGGCCAAGCTGAGCAGTTGGCAATCGATAACGTCATTCGTTCCTTCGGCGCAGCGGCAGCGCGAGGACCGTGCGGTGCTTAGTCAACATGTATTCAACGATCCGTCCGCGTTACGCACCACGCTCGTTCAAGCCGGTTTCCGCGATGAAGTCGCTGATGCGTGGCTCGCGGCCTACGCGAAGTCGGATCACGCGATACTGAGCGTCGATAGGTGGCTGGCAGCGCCGTGGTCGCAGCCGTTCCGTCATCTATGGCTCGGCAGAGTCGACCCGGCATCAACATCGGGCGGATATGCCGCCGTCGTGATTCCGCAGGGCGTTACGCCGGCGAACCAGCCTGTGTTGATCTCCACCGCACATGCATTACCGGGCGTTACCTTCGTCGATAAAGCGGCGAGCGTGTCCACGCTGTTCGGTGCTTATCGTGTCGATAGCGGCATCTGGCTGGCGGGCGCGCTGCTGTGCATACTCTTGCTGATGATGGCGCGTTACCGGCTGCTCGGCGGCATTGTGGTCACGCTGCCGGTGTTGCTGGCGGTGGGCGTGACGCTCGCCGTGTTTGGCTATGCAGGCGTGCCGCTGAATCTGTTTAACTGGCTGGCGTTGATGCTCGTACTCGGCGTGGGCGCAAACTATGCGGTGTTCCTGCGCGAAGGCGCCGCGCGCGCGAACGCCGATCTTGGCGCGGTGTGGACGGGCGTGTTGTTGTCGGCGGCAACGACCTTGCTTTCCTTCGGCCTGCTTGCCATGAGCGCCATGCCTGCGCTCAGGAGTTTTGGAGCGACGCTCGCACTGGGTATCGCGGTATCGGTGCTGCTTGCACCGATCGGCATGCGATCGGAACGAAGGAGGGCCGCATGAACGGGCCACGGGTTTATCTGCATGCGCTGGGGATGATCAATGCGCTCGGCGATAGCATCGACGCGATCGTGCCGGCGCTCGCGGCCGGCATGTCGCCCGGCATGGGAACGATTCATACAGGCATCGGCGATGCGTTTGCCGGCAGCGCGACCGCGCCGCTCGATCTCGCACCACCGGAGTTGCTTGCGCGTTACGACTGCCGCAACAACCGGCTGCTGCTTGCGGCGCTCGCGCAAATCTCGCCGGCAGTGGAAGCCGCGCGCGAACGTTACGGTGCGCATCGGATTGGCGTGGTGCTTGGCACGAGCACTTCGGGCATTGAAGCCGCCGAGGCTGCGTTCGTGTATCAGGCGCAAGCGGGCAAGTTGCCGATGAGCTTCGACTACCGGCAAGTCGAAATTGGTACCGTAGCCCCGTTCGCCGCCGCAGCGCTCGACCTTCATGGCCCTGCATATACGATCTCGACCGCGTGCACATCGAGCGCCAAGGCGTTCGTCTCCGCGCGTCGATTACTCCAGTTGCACCTGTGCGATGCGGTCGTGGTCGGCGGCGTGGACTCATTATGCGAACTGACCGTGCAAGGCTTCGCGTCGCTCGAATCGACCAGTGCGGTCCGCTCGAATCCGATGAGCCGCAACCGCTGCGGGATCAACGTGGGCGAGGGCGCGGCCGTGTTCCTCATGAGCCGTGACGAAGGCCCGGTGCTGCTTGCGGGCGTGGGTGAATCGAGCGATGCGCATCACATTTCCGCGCCCGATCCACACGGCGCGGGCGGTGAGATCGCATTGCGCGCCGCACTGGCAGACGTCGGTATTGCTCCGGCGGATATTGCTTATGTGAATCTCCATGCAACGGCAACGCGCAAGAACGATGATATGGAAGCCCACCTGATGACGCGCGTGTTCAGGGACGGCGTCGCGGCCAGCGGCACCAAGCCGTTGACCGGGCATCAACTTGGCGCAGCGGGCGCGACTGAGCTGGGGTTCGCGTGGCTGACGCTCGCACGCGATGACGTCGCTTTGCCGCGTCATCTGTGGGACGGTGAGGCCGATCCGGCGTTGCCGCCGCTCGATCTGGTCGAAAGCGTGCGCTACCTGCCGCGCACGGCAGGCGCGCAGTACGTAATGAGCAATTCGTTCGCGTTCGGCGGCAGCAATGTCAGCCTGATCCTCGGCCGATGACGACCTTTATGAATAACAAAAGCTTTGGCTCCATCGAAACAATCTTGCCCCACCGGGGCACCATGCTGCTGCTCGATGGCGTCAGCGACTGCACGGACGAAACCGTGACCGCTTACGCAAGCGTGCGCGCGGATGCGTGGTACGCCGATGCCGACGGTGCGATGCCTGCGTGGATCGGCATCGAACTGATGGCGCAGGCCATTGCGGCGCATGTCGCTTTGCTCGCGATGCGCGCAGGCGGTCAGGCACGTCCCGGTGTCCTGCTCGGATCGCGCCGGTATGAAGCGCATCTACCGGCGTTTGCGTGCGGCGCCCGGTTGCGGATCGATGCGAAAGAACTGCTGCGCGGTGAAGAAGGTCACGGTGCGTACGAATGCACGATCCATTACGACCAGGATCGTGGCAGCGCGTGCTGCGCCGAGGCGGTCATCAAGGTGTATCAACCGGCTGATTTTCAGTCGTTTATCGTTGGGAGTTTCGGATCATGAGCCGGCGTGTTCTTGTAACGGGCGCAAGCCGTGGCATTGGCCGCGCGATAGCGTATCAACTCGCGGCCGACGGCTTCACGGTCTCCGTGCATTGCCGCAGTGGCCGCACTGAAGCCGATGCGGTCGCGACCGGCATCGCCGCGCAGGGCGGCACGGCGCGCGTGCTGCAATTCGATGTACGTGATCGCGCCGCATGCCGCGAAGTGCTAGAAGCTGATGTAGCCAGCCATGGCGCGTATTACGGCATCGTCTGTTGCGCGGGCGTGACCCGTGACGCGGCGTTCCCGGCGCTCACCGAAGAGGACTGGGACATCGTGATCGAAACCGGGCTCGACTCTTTCTATAACGTCGTGCATCCGCTGACCATGCCGCTCGTGCGTGCCAAACAGGGCGGGCGCATCGTGACTATCGCGTCGGTCTCGGGTGTGATGGGCAATCGCGGCCAGGTGAACTACAGCGCGGCGAAGGCCGGGCTTATCGGCGCCACGAAGGCGCTCGCCGTCGAACTGGCGACAAGAAACATTACCGTCAACTGCGTGGCGCCTGGGTTGATCGACACCGGCATGCTCGAGGGTGTACCTCTGGATCAGGCATTGAAGACCGTGCCGATGAACCGCGTTGGACAACCAGCCGAAGTGGCGTCCGTGGTGAGCTTCCTGATGTCGGATGCGGCCTCGTACATCACGCGGCAGGTGATCGGCGTCAATGGCGGGATGATCTGATGAAGCGCGTCGTCATTACCGGCATGGGTGGCGTCACGGCGTTCGGCAACGCCTGGGACGAGATCGAAGCAAACTTGAGAAGCGGCCGCAACGCCGTGCGGCGGATGCACGGGTGGGACTATTTCGAACTGCTACATACGCGGCTCGCATGCCCCTTGCCCGCCTTCGCCACGCCAGCTCATTACCCGCGCAAGAAAACTCGTTCGATGGGACCCGTGTCCCTGTATTCCGTGCGCGCGAGTGAACTTGCGCTGGCCGATGCCGGTCTTGCCGACGACCTCACGATCAAGGACGGCCGCATGGGCGTGGCCTACGGATCATCGTCCGGATCGGTCCAGCCGATTCGCGCATTCGGCAAGATGATCGAAACCGGTTCGATGAGCGACGTGACCTCGAACAGCTACGTGCAGATGATGCCGCATACCACGGCCGTCAACGTGAGCCTGTTCTGGGACTTGAAGGGCCGGATAGTGCCAACGTCATGCGCGTGTGCATCGGGCAGCCAGGCGATTGGTTACGCGTACGAGATGATTGCAGCCGGCAAGCAGACGCTGATGCTCGCGGGCGGCGCGGAAGAATTGTCCGGGCCGGCCGTTGCTGTCTTCGACACGCTCTATGCCACCAGCACGCGCAACGACGAGCCGCATCTCACGCCGCGTCCCTTCGATGTCGCCCGTGACGGCCTTGTGGTCGGTGAAGGCGCGGCGACTCTGGTGCTCGAAGAGTATGAGCACGCGCTTGCGCGCGGGGCGCGCATTCATGCGGAGATCGTAGGCTTTGGATGTAACTCGGATGGAGCGCACATGACGCAGCCGTCGGCCGAGACCATGGCCTTCGCCATGCAGCTCGCGCTGCGCGATGCACAGCTTCCGGCAGAAGCCATCGCGTACGTCAACGCGCATGGCACGTCGACGGATCGCGGCGATGTAGCGGAAAGCCACGCGACAGCACAGACCTTCGGTGAGCGTTTGCCGATAAGTTCGCTGAAGAGTTACGTCGGCCACACGCTGGGCGCGTGCGGCGCGCTGGAAGCGTGGTGGACCATCGAGATGATGAAACGCAACTGGTATGCACCGACGCTGAACCTGACGCAGGTCGATCCGGCTTGCGCTCCGCTTGACTACATCGTGGATAGCGGCCGCACCATCGATGCTGAATATGTGATGAGCAACAACTTCGCGTTCGGCGGTATCAATACGTCGCTGATTTTCAGGCGCGTGCCATGACCTTTATGCCTGAACCCCGTGGCCTGTCACGCGTGGTCGTGACGGGCATGGGCATTGTGTCGTGCCTGGGTAATACGCTCGACGAAGTCTCCGCTGCCTTGCGCACAGGTCGAAGCGGTATTACGCGCGTCGATGCGTGGCGTGATCGCGGTCTGGCAAGTCAGGTGGCGGGCGTAGCATCGATTGCAGGCGAACCGCCGTTCGATCGCAAGCTCGAGCGTTTCATGGGCGATACGGCGCGTTTCGCATGCCATGCGGCGCGCAAGGCAATACACGATGCCAACCTCGATCCCGCCGTGTTGCGTTCGCCGCGTGCGGGCGCGGTGATCGGCTCGGGCACCGGCACGATCTCGGCGTACGACGCAGCGATGGCGATTGCCCACGCGCGCGGTATCGAGAAAGTGCCACCGTATGTGGTCCCACAGGTGATGGGCAGCACCACATCGGCGAACGTGGCTCAGGTGTTTGGGCTGGAAGGCATGACCTATTCGCCGTCGTCGGCTTGCACGACATCGGCGCTTGCAATTGGCCAGGCGATGCAACTGATCCAGACCGGCCGCCAGCAGATCGTACTCGCGGGCGGCAGCGAAGGTTTGCACGACAACATGACGCTGATGTTCGACGCAATGGGTGCATTGTCGAGGCGTTTTAACGACGCGCCGGAACGTGCCTCGCGTCCCTACGACAGCACGCGCGATGGTTTCGTGATTGCATCGGGCGGCGGCGTGATGGTGCTTGAGTCGCTGGACCACGCGTTGTCGCGAGGCGCACGCATTCACGCCGAACTGACGGGCTTCGGCCATTGCACGGATGGTGCCGGCATGGTGAGTCCGCATGCGTCGGGCATCGCGCGCGCCATGCGTGGCGCACTCGACGATGCAGGCACACGTCCGTCGTATATCAACACGCACGCACCTTCCACGCCACTTGGAGACGTCGAAGAACTGGATGCGCTACGGGATGTATTCGGCGATGACATGCCGTTGTTTTCATCGACGAAGGGATTGTCCGGCCATCCGCTGGGAGCCTGTGGGGTGCACGAAGCGATCTACGCCTTGCTGATGATGCGCGATGGTTTTATCGCCGGGACGGGGCCGATCGAAACGCCCGATCCGCGCACGAATGGCATGCCACTCGTGCGAACGTCGCGGCCGATGAAGATAGACACTGCGATGTCAATTTCATTCGGGTTCGGCGGCAGTTGCGCCAGCCTGGTCTTCGATGCGTGGAAGGGTGCTTGAAGATTTTCTGATGACCGTAACAAGAACTAACCGGGGAAACAAGATGAAGAGCAAGTATGCGTTTGGCGGGCTGATGGTGGTTGTGGCAGCGTTGTCCGGGTGTGCAACGCAGGTTAAGTCGTTACCGCTTGCACCGGTGGTTGCTCAGTCCATTCAGTCGGTCCCGGGCGCACAGGTCGCGTTGTATTTCGGCTCGCAGGATCATCCGGCCGTGCAAAGTCAGCTTGGGCAAACCACTGCGTCGGTGCGTATCGCGCGTGAGACTGACGGGCAGGATGCAGCATGCAACCGTGCGCTCGCCGCTGCGCTTGAGAAGTTGCGCGCGTATGCCCGGGACCATCACGCGAACGCCGTCATCAACGTTGGGACGAGTTTCCATAGCACTGAATCGGCGTCGGCCACCGAGTTCACCTGTGGCGTAAGCCCAAGCGCGGCGGCCCTGCGGGTGCATGGGGATGTTGTTGTGCTTGGCGCGCAGTAAATTGGGAAGCAACGCGGGAATTTGAAGCAAAAGCTGCGATCAACGGATTCAACCGGCCTTGATCGCAGCCACGTTGACCAGCGTTTCACGACGCTTGCCAGGCAGCGGCCGATGCAATCCAAGTCGTTCAAGGAGTCCGAAGTCCGCGGCACGACTCCACCACAGGTAGGGCATCGAAACGTTTTGTTGACCGAATGCGAAGCCGGCGTTGCGGATCATATCGAGGTAACCGTCGGCGCTTTTCTGCACTTGCATGGGATGGCGAAACAGTAAGCGGATCACCCAGGACTTGATATATGCATCGGTGGACTCAGCGAACAGCAACACCCCGCCGGGTTTCAGTACGCGGCGAAATTCAGCCAGGGAGCGGCCTTGATCCACGAGATGGTGGAATGTCTGATGGCAGAACACGATGTCGGCGCTCGCATCGGGCAAGGGCAGGCTCGCGCAGTCGCCTTGCAGCAGTTCGATCTCGGTCGCCCAGCCATCGTCTCGCGAGCAAGCCTGCGCGGCACGCCGGGCTTCGACGAGCGAAGGCTCATGAAAATCGACTCCGATGATCCGGCCAGGTTTGAACGCGTTACCGAGCAGCCGGAACGATTGACCTTGCCCGCAGCCTACATCAACGATTACCGGAGCCGCGGGCAGGGGCGTATCGACCAGCCGCTTGAGATCGTTGATCGCGACCCGCAGCACGTGATGCTCCCACGTGGCAGTACGTAGAAACCATAGCCCGAAGGCCGTCTCCGGCACGAAGGCAACGTTGGATATTTCGGATGACGACACGAATTTCTCTCCGGCAACAAAGGATGCGAACAGGGCGCACGTCATTGTACTGGCAAGCATGGCACGCGTAGAAGCACGAGCAGGAAAGACGATCAATGTAACGTGGACCGCACGACATTCCACAGACAGCCCCAGGGCCTAGACGAGGCACGCTTGAATATTAATTTTTCGAAACAAGACACGACTGTCGATGTCGCCATCATTGGCGCGGGCCCCTCAGGGGCGGTCGCGGCCGCGCTGCTGCGAAAGGCGGGCCGTTCTGTACTCGTGCTCGAGCGCCAGCATTTCCCGCGCTTTTCAATCGGCGAGAGCCTGTTGCCGCAAAGCATGGCGTACCTGGAAGAAGCCGGCATGCTGCAGGCCGTCGTCGAGGCGGGGTTCCAGTACAAGAACGGCGCGCATTTCATTTACCGGGACCAGTCGTCGTCCTTCGATTTCCGCGATAAACACACGCCGGGATGGGGCACGACCTACCAGGTCGAACGCGCGGTATTCGACGACCTGCTGATCCAATGCGCCGCTAACCAGGGTGCCGAAGTGCGTTTTGGTCACACCGTGCAGGCGATGCAAACCGGCAATGCGCCCGTGCTGGACGTGATCGATGAAGCGGGCAATTCATACCGCGTGCAAGCGCGTTTTGTGTTCGATGCAAGCGGCTTTGGCCGCGTATTGCCGCGTCTCCTGGATCTGGAAACGCCCACGCGCATGCCCACGCGTGCGGCCATCTTTACGCATGTGCGCGATGGCATTCCGGTTGGCGCCACGGACCGCAACAAGATCTGCGTTGCGACGCATCCTGAGCATCGCAATGTCTGGTTCTGGATGATTCCGCTGGCGGGCGGACGCTCGTCGGTCGGGTGCGTAGCCGAAGCGAGTTTTATGGAGGGACCCGAAAGCGAACGCGATGCAAAGCTGCGAGCGTTGATCCAGCAGGAGCCGACGCTCAACCGGCTCATCGGGGAGGCGCCGTTCCTGATGCCGGTGCGGCATATCGGCGGATATTCGGCGAACGTCGAGCGGCTGCATGGTCCGGGTTACGCGCTGCTCGGTAACGCGGGCGAGTTCCTCGATCCGGTGTTTTCATCGGGCGTGACAATCGCGCTGCGCTCCGCGCATCTGGCCGTACAAACGCTTGAGCGGCAGTTCAATGGGGAGGTGCCGGACTGGCAGGCGGAGTACGATGTGCCGCTACGAAAAGGGATTGATACGTTCCGTGCATTCGTCGAGCGTTGGTACACGGGCGAGTTGCAGGACATCATCTTTTATCCGCATAAAACACCTCAGATCGCGCGTTTTATCAGTGCGGTGCTGGCGGGTTACGCGTGGGATGAATCGAATCCGTATGTGGCTGATCCCGTGCGCAGGCTCAACGCGCTTCATGAGATATGCAAGGGCGCTTGAGGGGGCGTGATTGCGTTGAGAGCAGGACCATCCGTGCGATGTCGCCGTGCATTGCGCTTGTTGGATTGGACAGCTACCTCCAGCGAGCGCAATGCGGCAAATAAAGCTCCGACGTTGAACTGGCGGGAGGGTGCCATTGATCGGTTCGCGTCGGGCAGAAGTATCCCCAGGAGCTACTCGCTACGCCACCTTGCCGTTGCGGCACACGGTTGCGTCGGGCTGCTGTTGCGCCAGATGCCGCAGCAGTTTTGTCACCATCCAGACGACACCGAACGCGAGGATCACGAAGAACACCGCGAGCGGCGTCAGGACCTGCACCGACAAGAAGCCGGCGAGCCCCATGGTAGCTGACGACACGAGCAGCAGTGCACACCCGAGGATCGCGCTCGTCAGGCCCGCGATGTGGGGGAACAGGGAGTTGCCCTTGGCCATCAACGTCGGATACATCGCGCCTGCGCAGAAGCCCATCACGAGCACGGGTGTAGCAAGCGTCCATACGCGCAGGCCGACCGTCAGCGCAAGCAACAGCATGACAATCGACGCGGCCGCCATCGCGCGCGCACCAATGTACAGCCGCCGCTCCGGGCTCGGCAGACGCGGACTGTGCACACGGTTCGACAGGCCGCCCAGGAAATACATCATGCCGATGCCGAGCGCGAGGAAGCCGAAATAGGTTGGCGGCTTGTGCAGCGTGTTCTGCACCATGAACGGTCCGATGATGTTGAATACGAGCAAGATGCTGTAGCACAGGCCCTGAGCGAGGAAGCAGCTTTGGAACACCGGGCTCGAGAGCACCTTGCCCGCGTTTGTCACCAGCGTGCGCGGTTCCAGGCGTACCGGGCGCTGCAACGTTTCGCGGTATCGCCAGATCACCGCCCACATCACGAGCGAATAGACGAGCAGGAAGACGAGACAGGCCTGCCAGCCAAACCACGTCTGCAGGTGGGCGCCGATCACCGGCGCCACGATTGGCGCAAGCCCCCACGCGATTGCCATGTAGGTGAAAGCATGCATCAGCGCTTGCCCGGAGAATGAGTCCGTAATGATCGCCTTCGCGAGCAGGTTAGTGGCGGCGATGCCGAAGCCCTGCAGGCAGCGGGCGAGGAGGAACGTCTCCAGGTTCGGCGCGGCGAGCGAGAGCAGGCAGCCGATTGTGAAAATGACGAGGCCGAAAGCCAGCACGGGCTTGCGTCCGTATGCATCGGCTACGGGCCCGAAGACGAGTTGGCCGAGCGCGTAGGCCACCATGTAGCCGGAAACGCTCGACTGGATTGCCTGAGGCGAAGTCGCGAAGAAACGCGCCATCGCGGGTAACGCCGGCACGTAGATGTCGATCGCGAGTTGCCCGGCGGAGGCGAACAGACAGATCACGAACAGCAGGAAGCGCGGGGAGTTCGGTATGGGGGTGGGAGGGACAGATCGGTCGAGGGTAGTGTGGTTCATGAAGGCATTGGAGAGGCGAATTTGGTGATGCGGTAACGGCGCGTTCGAAGATCGAACATGGCGCAGTACGGCGGCATAGCCGCGTATTGTGCCTGTCGTCTCGAAATTCGACTCGATGCCCATTGCGAGTGCATGGTTTGAAAACAGCGTCGCGCGTCGTTTTGTGGTTGACTGCCGCCCCGCGGGGTCGGGCGTGGTCGACCCGTTGCCGCCCGTCGATCTAGGTTGCCGAGACGGCAGCTTTTGAGATACAACAGCCGCTCGCATATCAACTGAAACCCACCAGCTTCCACGATTCCCGGGGTGCTTTATACCCTTGACGCGCGGCCAGCTCATCAAGCGTGGATGTTTTAAAGGGAAGTTTTGATGGCTCAAACAACTGCCCCCAGCCGGAACTTGGGATCGGATCTACCGCTAACTGACCCTGCGCAGGACGAGTTCGAGTATGCACCGTTCGCTTCCCAGCTTGCTCAAGCTGTAATGGGCAACATCAATCCTCAGGGGTTAGTTCTGGCTGTTCACGGCAAGTGGGGCAGCGGCAAATCGAGCCTGTTGAATTTCATCAAGCATGACTTGAAAGCGTTGCCGGAGGATAAGCGCCCAGTCTTGGTGGACTTCAATCCCTGGTGGTTCGAAGGCCGGGAGCAGATCGCCACGCAGCTTCTAGAACAATTTTCCGCGCAACTTCCGGACAGGCTGAAGCATGTCCGCACTCTTGCCAAACTTGTTGGCAATTATTCGAAGCAGATCGCTTCGGCTGCGGCGGATTATTCTGGGCATTCCTGGATCAAAACTCCACTGACTTGGTTGCTCGGCAGGTTTCCTGGGTTTAAATTCTTGGCCGAGAAAACTGGTGTGCCTCAGGTCAAGAAGAAAGTCTCCGCTGCCTTGAAGGCCAGTGGCAAGCGCTTCGTTTTCTTCGTCGATGATATTGACCGGCTGACGCCCGACGAAGCTAGAGATTTTTTCCGAGCAATCAAGGCTCTGGCCGATTTCCCAGAGGTGGTCTATCTCCTCTTTTTCGATCGCGAGCAGGTCGCCGAGGCTTTGAGCGCCTCCTTGAAGATGGACGGAGAAGCGTATCTCGAAAAGATCATCCAGGCCCCATTTCATTTGCCAGCGGTCGACAGGAGCCGGTTGCAGCAGAAACTGTTCAAAGAGCTGGATGCGATCATCGAGTCGGGGCCGATGCCATTCGCGTTTGACGATGGCCGCTGGGGCGAAGTGTTCCATGGCGGCCTAAATCGTTGCGTCGAGAAGCCTAGGGACGTTGTCCGTATCATCAATGCGATCTCGGTCGTGTACCCACCGCTAGCGGGGGAGGTTAACCCGGTCGATATCATCGCATTAGAGTTCCTACGTGTCTTTGAGCCGACCGCCTACGCTAGCATTCGCGACGGCAAAGAATTCTTCTGCGGGCGCCTTACCCAAATCGATTACCGCAAGGCAGCCGAGAAGGCATATTTCGAGAAATGGCGGGAGTCGCTTCCAGAAGGCTCGCGCGAGTGGCTGGTCTCGCTGATTGGCAGGCTCTTTCCCAAGGTTACTCAAGCACTTGGAAGCCGCTCTTGGGCCTCCGGTAATGAGGGTGATTGGCGGAAGGAGCTCCGGCCATGCAGTTCCGAATGCTTCGACGTGTATTTCAGGTTCGGCGTCCCGGCAGGGCACATTTCCCGGGCCGAGTTGGATCGCTTGTTAAGCCAAGACACGCCAGAAGAGATGGCCGCGCTGTTGCTCGAAGCGAGGGAGCATGTCTTCCCAGATGGCCACTCAAAAGCTCGCGAGCTGATCGAGCGGCTCTATGACTTCGACGATCTCGAAGCCGGGCAAGCGGCCAAGCTAGTAACCGCACTAATGTCCCACTCACACCTTTTGATTCGCGGAGAGGACGAGCGCGGCTCTTTGACGCCCTTCCGCTGGCGTATTTTCGGCTTGAAAACCAAGCTGATGGAGCGAATCGAGCCGCATGCTCGGCAACAGTTATTGGAAAGTCTCGCAACGTCTTCGCCGGGCCTATCGGGACTGGTGGAAATTGCCGACATGGTGTTGGAGTCCAAAAGTGACCCATCGAAGGCCCCGAAGGGTTTGCTTGACCTTGAGGATGCATTCCCAGAAAACCTTGCCGCCATCGTCGGCAAACGGTTGAATCAAGCCAGTCTCGAAGATCTGTTGTCTATGTCTGCACTCGACGACATCGTCGACAGATGGAAGGCTTGGGGTGACCCGGCGCGCATTCGCGAAGTCTTCGAACCCGTGCTCGAAGACGATCGACTGTTAACTTTGCTCGACAGATTCGTCAGGACAGGTACGAGGCGATCGGGCAACAGGGTGAGAGAAACCTATCATCTCCCCATGGAGACTCTGGCGGTCGTGATGGATCTCGACGCGATGGAGTCTCGAATCCTCTCGCTTCAATCCCGGGGGGACCTTACCGTCCGTCAACGGGCTGCTACCAATCGATATCTGAAAGGCTTACAGCTGATCAGAGAGGGCAAAGATCCTGACGGCTTCTATTTCGAGGACTTCGACGACTGATTCGCTAGATGTGTCGTCACGTCCGCAGGTAAGTCAAGGCGAGATGGTTCAACTTGGCTCCGCGGCGCGCGATTGCGGCGCCGACGGCGATTCACTTTGCTATTCTTTATGAAGATCGATTCACCCGGCCGAGCTCATAACGCTTGATTCGATTCTGGTCTGCTGCGAAGCAGGCCTTTAACGCCTTGCACACAAAAATACTGACAGTTCCCGTTCCCTGCCTACCCTCTACCTAACACCAATCCGCACCACGCTACCCTCACCAGACCTTCGCCTCACGAGAAATCAGCCAATCGCCGGCACGCTTGCCAGCCCTGAGCCACCCGTTAACAGGTGAACGCTCTCCCGCCTCGCGGACCGACTAGAAGCACTACACGCCCTAGCGCGATCGCCCGTACAAGAAACGCGAACAGCTCAACTTTCCGCTTCCCCCGCCGATATACCGCCTGAAGACAGCATCGGATTGAACAGACTCGACACTTGTGGGAGTGGCGAGTCGATCGGGTCAATTTCCGCAGAACGCTGCCCACCGGCCACGTCTTCAAAAAGACCTTTTCAGCTCAAAAAATCTTCCCGGCCCACTAGCCGTGAATGCCAGCACGATAACGAAAGCGAAGGCCGCCACGGGAGCACCCACCAGCTTACCCAGCTATCCACGCCGCGATCAAGGGCGACGCCACCATCCCCAATTCAGTTGCCTTAAAAGGGCGCCTTGAAAATCATGAAACGAATCCATGCCACGTTCCTCGCCGCACTGCTGACCGCTACGATTGCGCCCGCGTGCCAGGCGCAGTACACCACCGACTGGCTAGCAAACACCTATGGGACCAACGCCACCCGCGTGGGCAGCGTCGCGCGCTCCATGTGGGTAGCGCCCGAGGGCGTCATCTACACGGCTTCACTGTGGGACGAAAACGAGGGCGGTGTCGCCATCTACCAGAACGGCCAAAGCACGGGGTCCATAGGAGGTCATGGCGATTTTCAGGGCGGGGCCATCACGGGTAATGCAACTTCAATCTTCGCTGCATTGGCATTCACTACCGCTTACGGAAGCGGCACAGTAGGGCGATACAACCGGACCACCCAGACCCGCGATTTGCTTCTCTCCGTCAGCGCGGCAACGACGACGCAGTTGACCGACGTCATCACGGGGCTCACAACGTCGGGCTCGCTCCTCTATGCGAGCGACTTCCCGGGAAATCGCGTCCGGGTCTACACCACCGACGGCACCTGGCGACAGGACATCAACGTCTCAAGCCCCGGCGCGCTCGCCGTGGACGGCGCAGGAAACATCTGGGTTGCGCAGAAGAGCGCCGCCGCGATCGTCGAATTCAATCCGGCCGGCGTGCAGGTGAACACCATCCAGTTGTCCGCCACCGCTCGACCGTCCGCGCTGTATTTCGATTCGTCGACGGGGTATCTCATGGTCGGGGACGAAGGACCCGACATGAACATCAAGATCTACAACATCTCGAGCACGCCGTCTCTGGTCAGTACGTTTGGCATCCTGGGCGGATACCTCGACACGACTGCTGGAACAAAAGGCCAGGTCGGCGATAAGCGCTTCACACGCATCACCGGCATCGGCAAAGACGCGGGCGGCAACCTGTACGTCCTTAACAATCCATGGGGCGGAAGCTGGGACCTCGGCCGCGACGGCGGCACCGATATCCACTCCTACAGCAGCACCGGCACTCTGCAATGGAAGCTTCAGTCTCTGAACTTCGAGGGCGTCGCCGCTCCGGACCCAGGTACCGACGGCGCCTACTTCTATGGCGGCACCAATCTCTACCGCGGCACCGCTGGAGGAACCTTCGTAGCGAACACGGTCGATCCGATCGACTATCCCTCCGATCCACGGATCAACCTAAACGATGCCTCACGCGATGAGCACTTCGGTCAAGTCGCGGCCGTTGGCACCAACCGGATCCTGGTCGCGTCCGGCCAGAATCCCGATACCTTCTACTTCTTCCACTTCAATAACGCGAATGGCTACATCGCCATACCGGATGGCTCGATTCCAGGGACATTGTTCAACGCGACCGCGCCGGTCAGGGACGGATTCTGCCTTGCCAGCAACGGCGACGTCTGGGCCGGTCTGGACAAGACGAATGCCATCTGGCACTACCCGCTGACCGGCTTCGATGGCACCGGCAAGCCAACATGGGGAGCAGGAATCGCAACGCCCATTCCAGGCACGATCACGCCTTTGTCGCGGATCATCTACCTGCCTGAGAGCGACACCATGATCCTGGCCCAGGGTCTGACCGGAGGTTCAGGTTGGACATCGATTGGAACGAGGGTCGAGGTGTATCACGGCTGGCTCGCAGGCAACACGAGCGCTCCCAACCCCGTGATCAGCCTCACCAGCGTCAATCCCAAGTCGATCACGGCAACCGGTAACTATCTCTTCGTCGGATACGTACACACCGTGCCCAACATCGATGCCTTCAATCTGACCACCGGGAACCTGGACACCACGTTTATCAACAGCAGCCCCGGCACCGTGTACGTGGGCAATGACGTGGACTCCATGTACGGCCTCAGGTCGTACCTTAGCTCGACCGGACAGTACGTGGTCACGAAGGATAACTACAACGGCAGCAGCGTCATTGTTTATCGCTGGACGCCATGATCAACCTGCCGGGCTAGTCGCATCCGCGGCTCATCCCGCGGCGAGCGGCGCCATCGGATGAGCCGCGACCGTCCGGTTTGCTGCGACCCATCAGCGAACTTATCTACCTAACCACGCCAGCGAGGCCTGGCGGACTTCGCTCACGCCATGAATGGTGGCATCCGACATCGGCCGTGCAGACACTCCCATTTAACGAGTAGCATGTCACGACCCGGCAAGAACACATACCGCGCTTGACCGGACCGATCCTGCGCTTGCTCGCGGCATCGCTAGATGCATTTAGCCCCGAGCATCGTAGATAAAAAAAACGTGCCGTAATGGAGGAGACGAAGTATGCGCAAGATGCGCTGGATGGTCATATTTCTATGTTTCTTGGCAATCGCGATCAACTATGTCGATCGCGCGAACCTTGCAGTCGCAGCCCCGCAGATACAGAAGGCGCTCAACATAGGCCCGGCGCAAATGGGCCTGGTCATGAGCGGCTTCTTCTGGACCTACGCGCTGATGCAGATGCCGTTCGGCTGGTTCATCGATAAAGTCGGCGCGCGCGTCGCATTGCCGCTTGCGGTCGGATGGTGGTCCATATTCACCGCACTCACGGCGGCGACCACGAGCGTAGCGGGCATGTTCGGCTGCCGCCTGATGCTCGGCGTGGGCGAGGCGGGCGCTTATCCGGCGTGCGCGAAGCTCGTCTCGCAATGGTTCAAACCGGCGCAGCGCGCGTTCGCCACCAGTATCTTCGATAGCGGCTCGCGGGTCGGCTCCGCACTTTCCATTCCGATTGTCGCGCTGATCATCAGCGGCTTCGGCTGGGAAGCGTCGTTCGTCGCGACGGGCGCGGTCGGCTTGTTATGGGTGCTTGGCTGGTTCCTGATCTACCGCAATCCGTCGCGTGGCGATCTGACCGGCGAGGAAAATGCAGCACCTGTGCCGCGCGAAAAAACAGCGGGTCAGAACGTCACGTGGGCCTCGCTCTTCAGGCATCGCACGCTGTGGGGCATGATGCTCGGCTTCTTCTGCCTGAACTTCGTGATCTACTTTTTCATCACGTGGTTCCCGAGTTATCTCGTGCAGACGCGCGGTTTTTCGCTCAAGTCGCTCGGCACGCTCGGCATGATCCCCGCGCTCATTTCGATTCCGGGCGGCTGGCTGGGCGGCATCGTGTCGGACGCGCTCTATAAGCGCGGCTGGAGCCTGACGAAGTCGCGCAAGACCTGCATGGTCGGCGGCATGCTGCTTTCATCGATCATCACATTGTCGGCGTTCACGACCAGCATCTACGTGATGCTCGCATCGTTTGGAATCGCTTATGGCAGCCTCGCGTTCGCCGCGGCAAGCATCTGGTCGCTTCCCGGCGACGTGGCGCCGACGCCGGATTACGTGGCCTCGATCAGCGGTATCCAGAACTTTGCATCGAACCTCGCGGGCATCGTGATCACCACATTCACCGGCCTCATGCTCGCACTCACCAAAGGGTCATTCACCATTCCGCTGGTTGTCGCGGGCGGTTTCTGTTTTCTCGGTGCGTTCAGTTACCTGGTGATCGTGGGCAAGATCGAGCCGCTTCATGTTCCGGATGCCCAACCGCTGGACGTGGCTGCGTCAGAAGGAGTGGGGGGACGTTAGCGCGGTGGAGTAGGGGGATTTCATGGGCGTCGACGCGACTCGACGGTCATGAAATGCGCACCCGGCAAGCTAACTGGAAGCTTCAGTTTTCGCCGTCGCTATCGGCTGGCGGGTTCAGTCGATGCCGACGGTGATTAGCTTCACGGCCAGGCGGAATCACCCTGGAGCGATCCTGGCTCAAACCGTCATTGCTGCGTCGCATGAGAAAATTTCGCATCGTATGATTTTTCGTTGTATACTTCGTCCCCGATTGAGCAAACGGTTGTGGAGCAAGGCTGGCAGGGTGTTGATCAAACCTCCCGGCGCGCCACTTTCCGGTTCTGCCGGCCGATAGGTTGCTGCAAGCAACTGATCAATCGGCTGCGCTGAACGCGTCTGGATCGTTGCAAAAGATGCAAAAAAGGAGTGGTAGTTCAGTTGGTTAGAATACCGGCCTGTCACGCCGGGGGTCGCGGGTTCGAGTCCCGTCCACTCCGCCAGCATTCACGAGAAAGGCGAACTCCGGTTCGCCTTTTTTATTGCCCGCTGCTGTAACATCGGGCGTTTCGTATTAGGCAGAATCGTCACGCATGCTCGACTTTTTCCGTAATCACCAACGCCTGATGATGGCCCTGTTGATCCTGATCGTCGTGCCAGGATTGGGAATTGTGGGTATCCAGGGCTTCAGCAGTTTCTTCGACGAAAACGCCAACGTCGCCAGCGTCAACGGCCACAAGATCACGCGTGTCGAGTTCGATGGCGCAATGCGCCAGCAAGTCGATCGCGCGCGGCAAATGCTCGGCGGCCAGTTCGACCCGAAGATGTTCGAAACGCCGGAAATGCGCGCATCGCTGATCGACAGCCTCGTGCAACAGCGCGTGCTCGCCGATGAAACCCAGCGCCTCCACCTGACCGCCTCCGACGCAGCCGTGCGCCGCGCATTGCTGGCCGATCCGACTATCGCTTCGCTGCGCAAGCCCGACGGTTCCATCGACGTCGACCAGTACAAGCAATTGCTCGCTATGCAGGGCATGACGCCCGAGCAGTACGACGAGCGCGTACGTTATGGCCTGTCCTCGGACCAGATTCCGGCGAGCATCCAGTCCACGGCGTTCACGTCGAAGACCCTGGCGCAATCGCTAACCGAGATCGCCGAGCAGCGCCGCGATGTTCAAGGCCTGGCGTTCCGCACTGTCGATTACACCGCCAAGATTCAGCCCACCGACGCGCAAGTGAAGTCGTATTACGACGCGCACAGTGCCGAGTTTGCCACGCCCGAGTCCGCGACTATTCAGTACCTGGTGATGTCGCCGGCCACGTTGTCGGCGGCGGTCAAGCCGTCTGACGTGGACCTCAAGAAGTACTACGACGACAACATCGCGCGCTTCAAGACGCAGGCACAGGTGCGCGCGAGCCACATCCTGATCACGGCGCCGAAAGACGCAAGCGCTGCTGACAAAGCGAAGGCCAAGCAACAAGCCGAAGCACTGCTCGCACAGGTGAAGGCGCATCCGGATCAGTTCGCTGAAATTGCACAGAAGAATTCGCAGGACCCGGGGTCCGCTGCAAAAGGCGGTGACCTGGGCTATTTCAGCCGCGGCATGATCGCCGGCGGTTCGTCATTCGACGACGCTGCGTTCGGCCTGAAGAAGGGCGAAATCAGCGGGATCGTGCAGACGGATTTCGGTTATCACATCCTTCAGGCAACCGATGTAAAGCCGTCCGTCACGCAGCCGTTCGACGAAGTGAAGGACGCGATCACGAAGGAAGTTATCGCGCAGCAAGCGGCTAAGAGTCTGGCCGACGATGCGGAAGGTTTCACCTCGACGGTCTACGAGAAGTCGAAGTCGCTGCAACCCGCCGCCGACAAATACAAGCTGCAAATCCAGACGGCGACGGTGGGATCGAAGCCAGATCCGAAACTGCCGCCTGACAGCCCGCTGAACAACCCGAAGTTCCTCGCAGCCGTATTCGCGCCGGACGCCGTCAAGCAGCACAACAACACACAGGCTATCGATATCGGCAACAGCACGCTCATCGCCGGCCGTGTGACGGACTACAAAGCGGCAGCCGTGCCTGCACTCGATACCATCAAGGACGCAGTGCGCGCGAAGGTCGTGGCGGAACAAGCGGCCGAGGCCGCACGCAAAGAAGGAGCCGCCAAACTGGCCGAGTTGCTGAAGTCGAACTCGACGGCAGGTTTTTCGTCGGTATCGAAGGTGTCGCGTAACGACGCGCAGGGCATGCCGCCTGCCGCGCTCGCCGCTATTTTCAAGGCGGATTCGTCGAAGCTGCCAACCTACGTGGGCGTCGATCTCGGTGCGGACGGATACGCTATCTATCGTGTGGACGGTGTCGAGAAGCCTGATCCCGTGACCGCGGACCGCCTGGCCGGCGCGCAGCAGCAAGTCGCTCAGGTCTACGCGCAAGCCGAGATGGAGTCGTACCTCGATTCATTGAAGGCGCGCTCGAAGGTGAAGATCACGAACATGCCCACCACGTCCGATCAGTCGCAATGATTCTCGTGGTCTGACCCGCACCAATAAAAAGCCCCGCCGGTTTTCGCCAGCGGGGCTTTTTTATATCGGGCTTCTTGCTTCTTCTGAGCGTCTTAGGAGCAGATGAAGCCGCCCGATGGAAGCGTTACGAGACCTGTACCAAGGTTAGAGGCATGCCTGGATGTCGCCGGTGGCATCGCTGCCGCCCGAGCCCGCAGCGCGGAAACCGACCCATGTACCCGGGCCCGAATAGTTGGGGCGAACGATGGCAGCCGCGCCGTCTGGCGGTTGCTGACCCGGAACGTAGACGTTGGATGCCATGTCGTTCGCGAGGGTGTCTTGCGAAATCACTTGTTGCTGAGATTTATCGGCCCATTTCTGCGCGATACATTGTGCGACGGCCTTCGGCGGTTGCTGGCTCGTGCCAACCTGACTGACGCCAGGGGACATGGGAGCGGCGCAAGCCGAAATCGCGACGGTCATGGCGAGAATTGGTAAATATTTCACGTTACCTCCTTTCAATGCGCTCACAGCGGAGCCGGGGTTTTTCAGGGTTACGCGAAAGTCTTGATTACTGAATCGTGGCCGTATTCCGCGCATGGCTAAATGCCAACCAGGCGACGCGCTGACAGGGTTCAAGCGGGTTATATCGATGAATTACTTCACTCAGCTATAACCTCCGGTCATTTCAATGGCGCGCCCAGCAAAGGTCTTAAAACTGGCCAGACGTTGTTCAACAGCAAGGGCTGGGCCTGAGGGGTCGGATGAATCTGATCCGCCTGAAACATTTCGGGCTTGTTTTCAATGCCAGCCAATAAGAACGGGACTAGCGGCACGTGTTTTTCTTTGGACAATTGTTCGTAGACGCCGTGAAACTTTTGCGAATAGTCAGGGCCATAGTTAGGCGGAACATACATCCCCACGAGTAAAACTTTCGCGTTGGCGGCCTGTGATTTCTCGATGATGGCCCGCAAGTTCGCCTCGGTGGTCGCGAGCGGCACGCCGCGCAGCGCGTCGTTGGCGCCGAGTTCCACGATGACAATGTTTGGTTTGATGCGGTTGAGCGCAGCGGGCAGGCGGGCGAGGCCACCGCTGGTGGTGTCGCCGCTGATGCTTGAATTGGCGACGCTATAATCGAAATGCTCCTGCGGCAGCTTCGAGCGCAATAATGCAACCCAGCCTGTATCGCGCGGCAGGCCGTATTCCGCGGAAATGCTGTCGCCGAGGACCACGATCGACGGCTTGGCCGCTGCGGCCGAAGCAGTGGCCACAACCGCAGTCGCGTCTTGCGCCGCGTAGGCCGGCGTAACGCCCATGCATGCGATCAATGCAACCCATGCCAGCGGTGCCACAGTGGCGCGCGTTGTCCAGTTCACCTTAAGTCTCTCCATGCAAAACAATATCGAACCAGTCATTGAAGTACGGGGTTTAAGCAAGCGGGTGAAGGACGCGACGGGTGAATTGATCATCCTCGATCAGATCGACCTGTCGATCGAAAAGGGCAGCAGCGTCGCTATCGTGGGTGCGTCGGGATCGGGCAAGTCCACATTGCTCGGTCTGCTTGCGGGATTGGACAGCGCGACAGCCGGCTCGGTTCGATTGCTCGGGCGCGACCTGGGCACGCTGAACGAAGACGAACGCGCGGCATTGCGCAGCGGCTCGGTGGGATTCGTCTTCCAGTCGTTCCAGTTGATGCCGCACCTGACCGCTCTCGAGAACGTGATGTTGCCTCTGGAATTGCGCGGCGACGTGCCGCACAAGGAGATTGCGACCCGTGCACGGGATCTGCTCGAACAGGTCGGCCTCGGTCAGCGGACCGCGCATTATCCCAAGCTTTTATCCGGGGGGGAGCAACAGCGCGTCGCGCTTGCGCGTGCGTTTGTCACACATCCGGCCGTGCTGTTCGCCGATGAACCTACTGGGAGTCTTGATGCCGCAACGGGTTACGCAATCATCGACCTGATGTTCGAGATGAACCGGCGTAATGGCGCCACGTTGATCCTCGTCACGCACGATACCGAACTGGCCGGGCGATGCGACGCCACGGTGACAATAGAAGCAGGGCGCCTGGTGAACGGCTTGAATGTGTAGAGCAGGTTCAGCGCGAGGCGTCTCGCGTCTTCATCAATAGAAGACGCGAGACGCCGTTCAAACTAAAGCGCTTAAAGCCCCTTCAACGCAGCCTGCGCACGCGCGATCAATGCCGATGTCGACGAATCGTGCTTCGTGGGATCGGCCTTGTCGCTGACGATATCGGCTTCCACTACCTTGCCGAGGATCTTGCCCAGTTCCACGCCCCACTGATCGAACGAGTTGATGTCCCAGATCGCGCCTTGCACCAGCACCTTGTGCTCGTACAGCGCGATGACCGCGCCCAAAGTCTCGGGCGTGAGGGCATCGAGAATAATCGTCGTGGTCGGGCGATTGCCGGGGAAGCTCAGGTGCGTAGCAAGATCTTCCTTGCCCGGTCCTGCGACCTTCTTCGCTTCTTCCAGCGTACGTCCGAGCATCAGCGCTTCGCTTTGCGCGAAGCAGTTCGCGAGCAGCTTGGCGTGATGATCGACAAGAGGATGTTCCGGCGTCAGCACGGCAATGAAGTCGATCGGAATCACCGTCGGACCCTGATGCAGCATCTGGTAAAACGCGTGCTGGCCGTTCGTGCCGGGCTCGCCCCAGATCACGGCGGCGGTCGGGTAATCGACCATCGTGCCGTCGAGCCGCGCTGACTTGCCGTTGCTTTCCATCTCGAGTTGCTGGAGATACGAAGACAGGTAGCGCATGGCTTGCGAGTACGGCGCGACCATCACGCTTTGCGACTTGAAGAAGTCGCGATACCAGATGCCGATCGTGCCCATCAGCACGGGCAGGTTGCGTTCGAACGGCGCAGTACGGAAATGCTCGTCCATGGCATGCGCGCCGGCGAGCAGCTTTTCGAAGTTCTCCGGTCCGACCGAGATCACGATCGACAAGCCGACGGTCGACCATAGCGAATAACGGCCGCCGACCCAGTCCCACATCTCGAAGACGTTTTCCTTCGCAATGCCGAACTTGACCACTTCCTCAGGATTCGCCGATACCCCCACGAAGTGCTTCGACAGCGCGTCTTCCGGGCAGCCGTTTTTCACGAACCACTCGCGCATGGAACGCGCATTGGTCATGGTTTCGAGCGTGGTAAACGTCTTCGATACAACGATAGCCAGCGTCTCTTCAGCGTCGATGCCTTTGAGCACGTTGTAGATATCTGCGCCATCGACGTTCGAGACGAAATGCGTGTCCAGACCCGGTTGCGCGAGGTGCTGCAACGCATGCACGACCATCTTCGGCCCGAGATCCGAGCCGCCAATGCCGATGTTCACCACATGGCGAATCCGCTTGCCGGTATAGCCGGTCCACGAGCCGTCGCGAACCTTGTTCGCGAACGCGGCCATCTTGGCTTTTTCAGCGCGGATTTCTTTCTGGAACGGGGAGTTGTCGTCGGTGGAACGCAGGGCCGTATGCAGCACCGCGCGATGTTCCGTGACGTTGACGATATCGCCGGCAAACACGGCATCGCGCTTGTCAGCGACCTTGGCCTGCTGCGCGAGTTCGACCAGCAGCTTGAGCGTGGCTTCGGTGACGCGGTTCTTCGAGAAATCGATGGAGATGCCGCCGCCATCAAAAGTCAGGCGCTCGGCGCGGGACGGCGTTGTATCGTTTTGCGGCGCGAACCAGTCGCGCAGGCGTTCGTCACGGATGGCATCGTAATGCGTCTGGAGCGCCGGCCAGGCAGGGAGCGAATTGAGCGTCATAACGGTCCGTTTATCAGAGGGTGACGGGAAATACGGGTCATCGCGCGGAGTCTGATGAGGGTCTGTCTCGACGGGCTTATCGACCGCTTTATCGACCACCTCGTCAACCACGACACGCGCGAGCTAACAAGTATAGCCACGATGTATGAATGATTGCTTGCAAGGAAGCTGACGCGATTCGTGTTTCGTTCGTCATGGATAAACGCCGCTTGGCGAACGGGGGTGAAGGCGAGCCCGCTCATTCAGCGTGACTTATCTGGCGTAAATCGTGCGTCGTAACTCAAGTAGCGTAAAACAGCCGGTTGAGCAAACTGCGCACCTTTGGCGCGAGTTCGCCAGCGGTCAATCCTGCCGGACCTTCGCCTTCACCGGTCAATTCCTCGGCGGCAAGTCCGTGCAGATACACACCCGCCAGTGCGGCTTCATAAGCCGGCAACCGCTGAGCGAGAAACGCCCCGATCAACCCGCCCAGCACGTCGCCAGTCCCGCCGGTGGCGAGCGCGGCATTGCCGGTAGGGTTCACTGAAACGCGCCCGTCCGGCGAAGCGACGATCGTGCCTGTGCCTTTCAACACAATCACCGAAGCGAAGCGCGCGGCCAGTTGCCGAGCGGCAGCAATACGATCCGCTTGCACCTTTTTCACATCCGATCCGAGCAAGCGCGCGGCTTCGAGCGGATGCGGCGTCAATACGCACGGGTCGCCGCGAGCGCCCCGTTCGGCGACCTTGGCAGCCAGTTTTTCATCCGATGAAATCAGGTTGAGCGCGTCGGCATCGAAGAGCTTGGGGACATCGAGCGCGAGGACATCGATGAGCACTTTCTTCGCTCGCTCGCTCTGGCCCATGCCGCAGCCGACCGCAAGCGCGTTCATCTTGTCGAGGGAGATCTGGTCGACGTGGTGCAGCATCAGTTCCGGATGCGGCGGGTCATAAGGAGGCGAATCGGTGCCGATGAACGCCACGTTGACCTTGCCCGCGCCTCCGTACAACGCCATGCGCGCGGCCAGGATTGGCGCGCCGCACATGCCGGTGTCGCCGCCGAGCACGGCCAGCGTGCCGAACGTGCCCTTATTGGTCGCGTAATCGCGGGGTGGCAAGTGTGAACCGAACAGCGATGGCGCGTTCAGCACGACAGAGGGTTCAAGGGGCGGCTTGACGCCCAGATCGGCGATATAAAGTTTGCCAGTCAGGTCGCGGCCATCGCCGGTGAAATGGCCCGGCTTCGCGCCAATGAATGTGATGGTGTGCGTGGCGCGCACGGCCTGCGCGCGGCCATCGGCGCCGCGGCTGACCGGTTCGCCGGTGTCGCTCGACAGCCCGCTGGCGATATCCAGCGCAAGCACGCCGCCGCTCGCCCTCGAGCGCCGCGACAAGCGCGCGGCGAGCTCCGCGAACTCGCCTTCCAGCGGCCGTCCGAGACCGATGCCGAACATGCCGTCGACCAGCCAGCCGAAGTTATCGAAGGAGGGAGGCGATTCGTTGGTGATTTTCACGCCCGCTTGCCGGGCTTCGGCCAGCGCCCAGCGTGCATCGTCGGGTTTGACTTCCACCGGCATGCAGACTTCTACGTCTATCCCTGCTTGCCGCAAGCGGGCAGCCATCACGAGCGCATCGCCGCCATTGTTGCCCGGCCCGGCCACGATCCAGACCGGCAGCGCGGCAAGATGCGGCGCATGTCCATTCTGGTTCTGATCGATGACAAATTGCGCCGCGGCAGCACCGGCGCGACCCATCAGCGTATTCGCGGGCAGGGACGCCGCTGCGCGGCTTTCAAGCGTGCTGAGTTCACCGAGTGTCAGGAGTACCAGCGCAGAATCGCGTGGCTCGACGTACGGCGATACAGGGGTGTTTGAGACGGGGGAGTCGGTCATGGCGCCAGCGTAGGAGGAGTGCGTTAACTCATCGCAATTATTGCGCCCAAATGGGCGCAAACGCCGGCCAAGGATTCGTAATGTGCATTACGTTCGCGAAAGACGTTTCGTTAGTCCGCTTCGCTGCTCGCCTTCGCTAACCCTTTCGTCGCGCCCCGGACTCGAGCCGAAAACGCTCAAACCTTCCTAAAACCGGTTCATCCGCAGCGCGCGCAGCGTTTCAATAGGCACGTCGGGCGTGATTCCGGAGACCATGGCCGCAACCACCTTGGCCGCCCCGCAAGCGATGCCCCAGCCTGCTGGCCCGTGCGCCGCGTTGATGAACAAACGGGCATGATCGGTCGGGCTTACAACGGGCAAACCATCGGGCGACACCAGCCGGATACCGTCCCAAGCCCGCGCTGCCGATACCTTCGCCGCGCCCGGAATCCAGTCGTGGGTCGCCTGTCCCAACAACGCGAGGGCGCGCCGCGTCATGCTTTCGGTCATCGGCTTGTGCGCTTTCGCCACGCTCTCCAGCACCGCGCCACCAGTCACACGCATGCGCTGGTTGATCCGCGTCATCGTGATGCGTTTCACCGAATCGACCACCGTCATGTGCGGCGCGCGTTCCTCGTAAGCAATCGGCGCAGTCAGCGTGTGCAGGCGCAGCGGATGCAAAGGCAGCGTGATTCCCAGCGTAGCCAGCAAGGCCGGCGTGCCGGTACCGGCTGCGACCACAATGGCGTCGGCGCCGATCAGTTCGACATCGCGGGACTTGCGGCCTTTGCCGTCCACTTCTCCCGCGCGCGGACCAAGCTCCACGGCGGCACGCTGGGTGTCGGCGCGAATGGCCGTCACTTCGCGGCCCAGCTGAAATTGCACGCCGTCGTCTTCCAGCACCTGCTTCAGCAGCTTGGTGAACAACGGGCAATTGGCGGTGCGCGCATCGCCCAGCAATACGCCACCGGCCAGCGGCGGATCGTCGGGAATGGAGTGCTCCGCCACCACGCATTCCTCGGGCGTCAGCACGCGGTGCGGTATCTCGAAGCGTTGCAGCAGGGCGATGGCGGGCTGCGTCAGTTCGAGATCGCGTTCATGGCGGAACACGTGCAGCACGCCGGTGCGCTGTTCGTATTCGAGCGAGTATCGAGCGTCGATATCGGCAATTACGTCGCGCGACAGATCCACCAGCGGGCGCAAAGCAACGTATTGGCCCTTGAAGAGCGCCGGGTCCTGGAATCGCGCGAGTTGCTTCGCGAACTCGCGGGTCTCGGAATTGAAGCCGGGTTTGAACACAATGCCGGTTTTGGCCGCGCGGCGCGTCTGCATGAACGTCGGTCCGAACCACACGTCGAGCGGTGAGGGCAGCACGGAGCCGCCGTGACCGTAGGTTGCGCCCTGCGCAACGGTGGCATGGCGCTCGACCACGCAGACGCGGTGGCCGTTGGCACGCAATTGATACGCGGTGGCGATGCCGGCGATTCCGCCGCCGATGACGATGACATCCATGATTCGTTCTCGCCCGAAGGCGCAAGACCAGACTGGTTCACGAGCCGGCGCCCGATGCGTCAGGGCGTCCGGGATTCGCCGGGATTCTCGTGAGAGAGGCGAACCGGCGTTTGTGCAACAAACGCCGGTCGGGGAAAGCGCGCAATGATAGCGTTAAACGCGTGCCGCCGGGACGCCGCGAGGCGCGGCACAGAGGCGCCGGTGAGCGCCCCCGCGGTTGAAAATCCAGGCGCAGCAAGGCTCCTGAAGCGCCCCGCCCAACGTTCACGAAAACGGTAAGGGCATATTTCAGAGATTGAGCCAGCGCCGTCAGGCCGTTTCGCGACGTGGCTCGGGGTCCGTTTTCGAGACACTTCCGGGTTATAATCCGGGTCTTCTCGCCGCCGATTGCGGCACTGCCGCAATCGGCTCCGACGTCTCTCGTCTCGACGTCTGCCTTGACGTATTCGACGTCCTTTAAGCACCGCGACAATGGCCCACTTCTCGTGTTTCCCCGGCGCTTCGGCCCTCTCCGATTTCCGTCAAACCCGCCTGCTCGAAACATTGACGCGCATCGACCCGGCAATTGTCGGCGTGCGCGGCCAGTATCTGCATTTCGTGAACTCCGTCGATCCGCTCTCCGATGAAGACAGCAATCGCATCCACGCGCTGATGCATTACGGCACGCCGTTCGAGGCCGGCGCCGAGCGCGGCGCGCACGAAACCTTCATGGTCGTGCCGCGTTTCGGCACCGTTTCGCCGTGGGCGAGCAAGGCGACAGATATTGCGCATCACTGCGGCCTCACGCAGGTGCGCCGGATCGAGCGGGGGATCGAATATACGGTGATCCTGAAAGGCGGCTTGCTTGGCAGCGGCATTGGCGGCAAGAAGGCGTTGGGCGAGCAGGAACGCGCGGCGGTTGCCGCTGCGCTGCACGACCGAATGACTGAAAGCGTGGCGCCGTCGCGGGATCACGCGCTGCATCTCTTCGACGAACTGCCGGCACAGCCGCTGCAAGCCGTCGATATCCTGGGTCATGGCCGCGGCGCGCTGGAAACGGCGAACGCGGAACTGGGCCTCGCGCTGGCAGACGATGAAATCGACTATCTCGTCGATTCGTTCAAGCAGTTGGAGCGCAACCCGACCGACGTCGAACTGATGATGTTCGCGCAAGCCAACAGCGAGCATTGCCGTCACAAGATTTTCAACGGGCAGTGGACCATCGACGGCGAGCCGCAGGACATCTCGCTTTTCAACATGATCCGCAACACCGAGAAGCTGAACCACGCCGGCACGATCGTCGCGTATTCGGACAACTCGGCAATCATGGAAGGCGGCACGGCCGAGCGCTGGTTCCCGCGTGGATCGAAAGAACATTACGGCCGTCACACCGAATTGACGCACACGTTGATGAAGGTCGAGACCCATAACCATCCGACCGCCATTTCGCCGTTCGCCGGGGCTGCAACAGGCTCGGGCGGCGAGATCCGCGACGAGGGCGCGACCGGCCGTGGTGCGCGTCCGAAGGCGGGGTTGGCCGGTTTCACGGTATCGAATCTGGACTTGCCCGATGCACGCCAGCCGTGGGAAAACGCCCGCGACAGCGCCGTGCCGGTGCCGCAGCGCAATCCGTCGGATACCCACGAGCCGTACGGCAAGCCGGAGCGAATTGCGTCGTCGTTGCAGATCATGATCGATGGCCCGATCGGCGCGGCCGCTTTTAACAACGAGTTCGGCCGGCCCAATCTGGGCGGCTATTTCCGCGCGTATGAGCAGAACGCCGCCGGTCGCGTGCGGGGTTATCACAAGCCGATCATGATCGCGGGCGGCATCGGCAATATCTCGGACCAGCACACCCACAAGATGGATTTGCCGGCGGGATCGTTGTTGATTCAGATCGGCGGTCCGGGCATGCGGATCGGCATGGGCGGCGGCGCGGCAAGTTCGATGGCGACCGGCGCGAACACCGCGCAACTCGACTTCGATTCCGTCCAGCGCGGCAACCCGGAAATCCAGCGGCGCGCGCAGGAAGTCATCAATGCGTGCTGGCAGTTGGGCGCCGAGAATCCGATCCTGAGCATCCATGACGTGGGCGCGGGCGGGTTGTCGAATGCGTTCCCTGAACTGGTCGATGGCGCGGACAAGGGTGCACGCTTCGAATTGCGTCGCGTGCAGCTTGAGGAATCGGGGTTGTCGCCGCGAGAAATCTGGTCAAACGAAGCTCAGGAGCGTTACGTTCTTGCCATCGCGCCGGACAGCCTGCCGGCCTTCGAAGCCATCTGCACGCGTGAACGCTGCCCGGTAGCGGTGGTGGGCGTCGCGACGGAAGAACGCCAGTTGCAGTTGATCGACGACGTGAAGAGCGCGGATCAAACGCTCGAACCCGTCGATATGCCCATGGAAGTCCTGCTCGGCAAGACGCCGAAGATGCATCGCGATGTGAAGCGCGAAGTCCTGAAGTTCGAACCTGTCGATGTGACCGGAATGGTGTTGTCCGAGATCGCGGTGAGCGTGCTCAAGCACCCGACGGTCGCCAGCAAATCGTTCCTGATTACCATCGGCGACCGCTCGGTGGGCGGCACGACGGCGCGCGACCAGATGGTCGGCCCGTGGCAAGTGCCGGTCGCCGATTGCGCGATCACCACCATGGATTACGCGGGTTATCGTGGCGAAGCAATGACCATTGCCGAACGCACGCCGCTCGCCGTGATCGATGCACCCGCATCCGGCCGCATGGCGGTGGGCGAAGCGGTGACGAACATTGCGTCGGCGCCAATCGAATCGTTGAACAAGCTGAAGCTCTCCGCCAACTGGATGGCCGCGTGCGGCAGTCCGGGCGAAGACGCGGCGCTGTTTGACACGGTGAAGGCGATTGGCATGGAGTTGTGCCCGGCGCTGGGCATCAGCATTCCGGTCGGCAAGGATTCGCTGTCGATGCGCACCAAATGGCAGGATGCGACGGGCGCGGCGAAGGAAGTCGTATCGCCGGTGTCGCTGATCATCTCGGCGTTTGCGCCGGTTGAAGATGTACGCCGTCAGCTCACGCCGCAGTTGCAGCCTGGCACGGACACGGTGCTGATCTCGATCGACCTCGGCCGTGGCAAGAATCGACTTGGCGGCAGCATTCTGGCGCAAGTGACGCAGCAGATCGGCGATACGGTTCCTGACGTCGACGACGCCGAGGACCTGAAGCGTTTCTTCAACGCGATCCAGTCGCTCAATGCTGCGGGCAAGCTGCTCGCGTACCACGATCGTTCCGATGGTGGCCTCTGGGCGACTGTCTGCGAAATGGCGTTTGCGGGACACGTGGGGGTGTCGCTGAACGTCGATATGCTGATCCTCGATCCCAACCACGAATCCGATTACGGCGATGCCAAGGATTGGGCGAAGCAGACCAGCGGCCGTCGTGAAGACCGGACCATTCGCGCGTTGTTCACCGAGGAATTGGGCGGCGTGATCCAGGTGCCTCTGGCGGATCGCGATGCCGTGCTGGCTGTGTTGCGCGAACACGGGCTGTTTGGTTGCAGCGAAGTGATCGGCAAACCGAACGAGCGTGACGCAATCGAAATTTATCGAGACGCGAAGAAGATTTACGACGCGCCGCGCCATGAATTGCAGCGTGCGTGGAGCGAAGTGAGCTGGCGCATCGCACGGTTACGCGATAACCCCGCCTGCGCCGATGCCGAATACGACGCGTTGCTCGATCCCGCTGATCCGGGCATTTCGCCAGTTTTGACTTTTGATCCGACGCAGGATGTATCGGCTCCGTTCGTTGGCAAGGGAGCGCGTCCGCGCGTCGCTATCCTGCGCGAGCAGGGTGTCAATTCGCATCTGGAAACGGCTTACGCGTTCGACCGCTCGGGGTTCGACACCCACGACGTTCACATGAGCGATCTGCTGGAAGGGCGAGTCACGCTGGCGGACTTTGCGGGTGCGGTGGCGTGCGGCGGTTTCTCTTACGGCGACGTGCTCGGCGCGGGCGAGGGCTGGGCGAAGACGATTCGTTTCAATCCGCGACTGGCTGATATGTTCGAGGCGTTTTTCGGTCGCTCGGACACCTTTGCTCTGGGCATCTGCAATGGTTGCCAGATGATGAGCAGCCTCGCTTCGATGATCCCTGGCGCCGATGCATGGCCGAAGTTTACGAGGAACAAATCGGAGCAATTTGAAGCGCGATTTGCATCGGTTGAGATACAAAGCTCGCCGTCGATATTCTTCGCCGGGATGGAAGGTTCGCGGATTCCGGTGGCCGTTGCGCATGGTGAAGGCTTTGCGGATTTCTCGCAGCAGGGCGATTCTGCGAACGCGTTAGTCGCCATGCGTTTCGTCGATAACCAGGGCGCTGCAACCGAGCGTTATCCGTTGAACCCGAATGGGTCGCCGGAAGGGATCACGTCGGTGACGACGTCTGACGGCCGTTTCACTGTCCTCATGCCGCACATGGAGCGGGTGCACAGGACCGTGCAGATGAGCTGGACGCCTGCTGATTGGACCGCAGACGCAAGTCCGTGGTTGCGCGCGTTCCAGAACGCACGGCGCTGGGTGGGGTGAAGCCGCGCGGTGCTCCTTTCATTCAGGAAGAGGGCACCGCAACGTAAGTCAGAGCCCAATGAAAATGCCCCGCTTGACGCAAGCCAGCGGGGCATTTTCACATCGGCTGAAATCAGCAATTACTTGATAACAGCCTTCTTCTGCAAACCTTCTTCGAAAGCCTGCAGCTTTTCCTGCTGAATCTGCTTCGCAATCTGATCCTTCACTTGCTCGAGCGGCGGCGGGGCGACATCGCGGATATCGTCCAGACGGATGATGTGCCAGCCGAATTGCGTCTTCACCGGCTCGTCGGTCATCTCGCCTTTCTTCAGCTTCTCAGCAGCAGCGCCGAACTCCGGCACATACGCCTGCGGGCTTGACCAATCCAGGTCACCACCATTCTTGCCCGATCCCGGGTCCTTCGAAAACTGCTTCGCCAGATCTTCAAAACTCGCGCCCGCCTTGATCTTCGCAATCAAGTCCTTAGCCTGGGCTTCGTTGTCGACCAGGATATGGTGCAGGTGATATTCCTTGCCGCCGCCAACCTGCTTCACCATGTCGTCGTAACGTGCCTTGATCTCGGCATCGGTCGGCGCATTGTTCTTCACGAAATCTTCAATCAACGCGCGCAAAACCACGGTCTGCTGAGCAACGGCAATTTGCGCCTTCACGTCGGGACGCGTGGCAATACCGCGCCGCATGGCTTCCTGCATCAGGATCTCGCGATTCACCAGCTCTTGACGCACGGCCGCCTGCAATTGTGGCGTGTCCTGCTGACCCTGCTGGACGAGTTGCGCGACAAGCGCATCGACACGGGACTTCGGAATCGGCGTGCCGTTCACCACGGCAATGTTCTGAGCAAACACGGGCGCCGCCGCGAACGCGGCCAGCAACACCCAGATACGGGGATTTTTTAAAATCATCAATGGTTCCTGATCAGAATTAATTGGGACTTTTCGCCATTTCCCGAGAAGCCCCGTCCTGTATGGCTTCTCGGTGATCAACCCCAGCACTGGCGGGCTTCACAGGCTGTTCAACACTCCGACTGGTGAAACCATATCGGACCATATGCAACCATATCAGACCAACGTTTAGTGTAGTATTTCGGCCTACACCAGCCAGAAAACTACACCGATCAAATACCATGAAATTCGACAAAAGAAAGATCGCGCAACTTGCGGCGGGATCGAACGAATCAATCGACGGCTTTCCCGGTCTGCGGATCGCGGTGACGAAGACGAAACGGACGTGGTTCTATCGCTACCGGGTCGACAAAGCCCTGAAGCAAGTCAAGCTCGGCGAGTGGCCCGCGATGGATTACGCGGCGGCGATCAGCGCGTGGAAAACTGCACGCACGGCACGCGAAAACGGCATTGATGCTGCGGCCGAAAAGAAAGCCAAGCGCCAGCCCGCCAAAGCCGAAGTTTCCGCGCCAGTAGTGTACAGCGTGCGAAAGCTTTGTACCGACTACCTGGGCAAGCTGGAACGAACGAGAACGCCGCTAAGTTTGGCGGCTGTTACCGCGATGTTTCGCCGGTCTATCGAGCCGATCGCGAACCGCGAGCCGCACACCATCACCCGCGCCGAAGCGAACGACCTTATCGAAGGGCTCGCAGACCGGCCCGCGATCGCGGCGAAGCTGAAGGCGAATTTAGGCGCGGCCTGGGAAAACGCAATAAATTCCGGGCGCCTACCGGACACGACGCCTAATCACTGGCGCGCGGTGTTTCGCGGTCATGGCGCATTGCGGTCTACCGGGCACGTTCGCGGCGGCGAGAAAACGACAGAAAGGCGGGTTCTTGACGATGCCGAAGTGGCGTCGATCTTCGCATGGCTCCCGAACACGACGGACCTGTTGAGCGACGTCCTGACGCTTGCGCTGTTCACGGGCGCTAGATCGGGCGAGATTGTGCAAATCGAAGGGAAAGAGGTAAGGCGGGAAGGTGACGGCGTGTTGTGGCTTACGATGAAAAAATCGAAGACCAAAAACCGCAACCGTCCGAGCGCGACGGATTTACGCGTGCCGCTGATCGGCCGGGCTGCGGCGATCGTCGAGCGGCTGAAGCTGGCGCGCGGTGAAGGCTATCTTTTCCCCAGCGTGCGTAGAGCCGGGCACATCGCACAAAACAGTGTCGGCGAAGAACTGGCAAAGCGCATGAAATATCATGCAAGGCGCATCAACGACGGCCTGACTGTTTCAGGATGGGCGCTGCACGATTGCCGACGTACAGCGCGGACCATGCTCGCCAAGCTGGGCTGTCCGCACGAAATCGGCGAAGCGATCCTTTCTCACGTTCTCGCGGGCGTTGCAGGGGCATATAACCGGCACTCATACGACGAAGAGCGCGTGCAGTGGCTTACGGCGCTGTCGGACAAGTGGGAAAGTCTCGCGGCCGGTTCAGTCGGAGCCGACAGGTAGCATGTCCGCGACGGTGCGCGAGTCGAGCCATGAATCCAATTCGCGCACCAGGAAGCCGACTCGCTGCGGCGACAGTTCGCGCGGCTTCGGAAAGCTTCCGGTCGCGACCATCCGGCGGATACCAGTAACGGACAGCGCGACGTAGGCCGCAGCGGCATCGATAGCGAGCGCGCCGGGCTTCGTGGTGACGACGGGATTGTGTTTTGGCATGTGCACGGCTCCAATAAGGCTTAAGGGAGCCCGCGCACGTTCTCGGCGGGGTTGCTTCTATGGGGTATCGATACCGGGTCTGCCCGGCAAAGGCGTGAAGATCACGACGTTAGCTGTATCGTCACCGGGTCAGCCCGTGACGTAATCCAGAAGAGAGCCCATTATGCCGCGCGAGAAATAAGTTAGGAAGTTGGATTTCGATTTATTCACCCAACTATCCGAAAGCCGCGCCAGCAAAGGGATACAGCCTAATAGTTGTATAATTATAATAATTATTGATCGTCTATATTTATATACACACTATGCTCCTATATGGGTTTGGCGGGCCGTTTTAACTCCCACTCCAACTAACTATCCAACTTTGCGCGTCGACAGTTGCCTGTGGCGTGATGTTCGGTGGCAAAATGTTCGCACGAAAATACCAGAAGCGGGGGCTAGATGGCGTGCGATCCACAGTCGGGCTGGATAACTGCAATGCAAGTCGGCGCCGCTGCGTTATCTCCGATCATCGCGGTAGTGGGCGGCTGGATCGCTTGGCAACAGGTTCGCATAAACAGGAACAAGCTCAAGCTCGATCGGTTCGACAAGCGCTATTCGATCTATGAAGCTTCAATGAATTTTGCAACGTCAATTATTGCTGATGGCAAGCTGACCTCCGCTTCATACGAAGAGTTTCTGGCCCAGACGCGCGGCGCACGATTCCTCTTGAACAAAGAGATGGCCGACTATCTGGAGCAACTAAACACGAACGCAGTCAAGTTGAACGGCGTACTGCACTCACAGGAGCGCCCATCGATCACGGAAGAGCAGTGGGCGAAGTACGGCGATCGTATAACGGAAATCACGACGTGGTTTCAGCAACAGCTAGAAGTAATCCCGGAGAGGTTGGGGCCGTTCCTTTCGGTTAAGGATATCTGACGTCAAGACATTGGCTTGCCACAAGAGCCCGTCGACATCTGTCGGGTGCGCAAGCGATTGCCTCCAAAGGGCGGTAGCCTTGCAAAGTAAACAGCGCTAGAGAAACCCATTGCTAAATTGTATTGCAGCCATCACCGCCGCGTACTTGCCACCAGCCATCTTGCAGACGCCGTTTCCCAACTGGGTCGTGGTCTCGGGCGGCTCCCCTCCTTGGTATCTCGACGCATTGAAGGCAGGGATAGGATCACTCTTCGGTGCCGCAGTTGCGTTCTTATTCGCCGTTCGACATCGCCAGATGCAGGAGCGAAAAGCGAACCTACAGGCAGGAAACCTTGCGCTGTTCAAGTTGCGCACCATCCAGCGACGGACCGGCGAGTTACGCCTTGGTGTGAGGCACGAAATCGCGGTGACACGAAAGGTCTTTTCGGACACCCCGACATGGTCGCTAGTAAAACCCTTGCTGCTGAACATGGATGACATCGAGGTATTTGATTTCGACAGCCTGTCCTTCCTACTTGACAGCGAGTCCGGAAGAGAAGCGGTCAAGCATGTGAAGTACGCAGAGGAATTCTTCTCCGCACTCAAACTCGTATTCACGCATCATCAGGACACGGCTGTCGAATTTCAAAAATCCACCGTTGACCTGCGACGCATAAATCAGAACGCATCCTGGGAACAAATCGAGGAACACGTAGGTGCAGAACTTATTGCACGGCGCATTTCCCTCTTCCTTTCACTCTTGCAGCAGGTCGAACAGAATCCGGCGATCAACAAGACCTGCTTCACGAAACTCGAAGAGGCGATGCGAGAACGTTTCCACGCACGAGTGTGGACGCTAGACATCGACTTCGATCCGAAGTCACCGCGCGCCGAGCCCAATCTCCCGCCGCTACCCGAGGACTTGAAGAAAGTTGTCGCAGCATTCCCGAGGTAGAGGCCGTCGACTTGAAGAGTTCGCATTTTTGGGCGTTTATTGCCGCGTCTGGCGGGCAATTTAAATGCTAAAACTTGCGTTCAAGGCCCGAAAGAGTAAGCGTCTCTTCCGCCGTCGGCTTCAGGTTGCGGACGCCTTGCACAGACTCACCCCGGAGCATGCGAAGCGCTCGCGCGCGCAGCGGCAATCCGGCGGCATTACCAGCACACACCGCCAGAAGCGATTCGCGCACGACCGGCAACAGTTCGAGCATATCGGCCTTGTTCTGTTCGGTCAGGTTTTGAGCGTTCATTTCGACTTCCTCTTCAGTTTGTGAGCAATCGCCTGGATGGCATCACGTACCTGTATCGCGGCCAGCACCACGCCCACAGCACCCCAGCATAGAGCGATACAAGTACGCGCAATCACGCCTTCGTGGTCTTGATCGATCATTTCCATCCCGCCAGCGCATGCCGCAGCGTGGCAACCGTTCCGATCGTCCATCCATTAGGCAAACGGTAATGCCCGCGCCTGGACAGTTCCCCGTGAAGCAGTCGAGCCGCGCCGTCTAGGTTACGGAAACCGTGGCGCTTCGCTTTCGTGGCGGCTTCCGCTAGGCAGGTTTCGACGATATGGCGGTAGTAGGGATCACGGCGCAGCGTATCGGCTACCTGTTCGCGATCGGGTCGTGTCCAGCGACCCCGGTGCACTCTCATGCGGACACCTTGACGGCACTGGCGCGAATGTCTGCAAGCATTAACTCCTGGTACTTGTACGGCAACAGTGCGGACGTTTTCACAGCATGTTCCGCCCATTCTTGCCAGCCTTCAACGATCGACGCCCAACGTTCCGCGCCGCGCCCGGATATCGTTGCATTGACGCTTGCATCAAAAACGGATTGCGGAATTAGATCGATAGAGCGCAGATACGAAAGGGCGGTCATGTAGCTGCGAACGCGTTGAACCATATCCAAACCTTCCGCGAACGATGCGCCGTGCACGAACGAGCAGGACAAAGCGCGAAATCCCTTGGCGAACGATAGGGAGATCGGGCTATATACGCGACTCCGACACACAACAAAGTGCCCGGAAAACATTTGAAGCTTTCCAGAATCTGGATTGTTCGAGCCGCAGGAAACGAACCTTACTTCGTCTAGTCCGAAGCCCCTATTTCGCTGGTCGTCTTTGAACCGGCACGCGTGAAGAAGAGCAAAAAGACCGGCTTCACGATGCCCGCTGACGAATGCTGAATGTTCCATATTTAAGAATCCTATGTAATACAAAAAGTGCGGCTTCGTGATGACAGCCGCGTATCGGTTATTCAGCGGCTTTCGGTTCGACTGCGGCTTCGGCTTCCAATGCGGCTTCCAATGCGGATTCGACTTCCGGTTCAGACGCTACCGGCGCGGGTTTGCATGTCTTCACGCGCGGCGTGGTGTCGAACAATTTGCCGTGCATGGTGTCCATCGTTCCGCCCGCCAGCGATTCGCCCTTGAAAGATTCTCGGTCCGTGCTCATGGTTTGTTTCTCCTGTTGGTTACTTGTTCGCGCGATCGCGCATGAAGGAAAGTTGGCTGTAGTCGGTCAAGGGTTCATCGTCCATGCCAGCCAGGACACGAGCGGGATTGATTGCACCGAGAACACGGCCAGCGTGCTGGCGCAACGCTTCGACGCGAAGGCCGTCCATCACGTGCGGCCGTCGCGTCTCTGAGCCCGGTTCGCCCGACACAGCCGCGATATGGTCGAGCACAACAGAACGACCGGCGTCCATTGCGCCATACTCGCGCGGCACTTCTCCCGTGCCAGTCTCGACGACGCCTTCTTCGTCCGGTTGACCGGCCGCAATATCCTGATTCACAGACGCGAGCAAGCTGGTTCCGCTATTCAAAATTGCCGTCGCGGCGATCATCGCGTTACACAAGACCTGTTCAGCCAGTTCGACAATCGAGGGGTCGAATTCAAGTCCGGCATCTTTCGCCTTCGTGATCTTCGAATGTGCATCGGCCGCGAACACCAGGTCGCTACATACGCGCTTTGCGTCGCCCATAAACGCCGCCACTTCGCCCGCGTGTTTTCCCGTGTACTTCATACCCTTTTCCGTGCTCGACTTCGCCGGGCGTTGCGTGCGCGACGCGTCTTTAGTTGCCTTCGTGATATGGCGATTGGATACAGACATTTTGTAGGACTCCTATGGTGTTTAGTTTGATGACCGGGCGTCGTGTTGACCCCCTTCGTTAAGTGGTATTTAAACCTGAATTACAGGCGGAGGGAAGAGAAAACGACTTAGCGCTGATTCTTTCAGGATCGAAAATATTAGCGCCGGAAAAAGTTATCCCTTTTCCTGGTTCGTGACGCTATTAACTGCGGTCTGCATATGATGCTGAAGACGGTCGTCGATTTCTTTCGCCAGCGTCTTAGCGTCCATACCGGCCGCGTTGATATTGAAGTTGATCGTCGGCGCTGCCGCCATAGTTCCGCCGACGCGTTGCGTGGTGAGTGACGTCGGGCCGTTCGAGCCGTCGATAATCTGCTTCTTATACGTTTCCATCGCAGCCAAGCCGCGCTGTGCGACGAGCAATTGATTTTTGAAGTCGCCAACCTGAATAGGCGACAGGCCGACAGGGTTCTGAAGCCGCGCGTTCGCTTGATTCGCGCTGTTCAAATACCCCGCTTCGAGGTTGTCGGTTGCGTACTGAACGTCACCCTTACCAACGCCGCCATGTGTCAACTGCTGCACGGGAACACCCAGCGCGCCCGCGATCGCCTGTTGGGTTTGGGTCAGCATCAACGACTCACGGCTTTGACCGATGCCGTGACCGCTCCCGTACCCTGACTCGAATGCCATTTGCGCCGTATTGAATCCGGCCTTGTCGGTGATAGGCTTGTCGGAATCGAAGCCTTTCGACTTCAAATACGCCAGATAGGCGCCTTGATTGTTCTCGCTGGCGGGCGCGTACTTACTGATGATCTTTCTCGGTGTGTCGAGCCCCTTCGCGTAATAGTTGCTGTCGAGCAATGCACCATGCGCGGCGACGCCCGCTTCCATCGACGGGAAAATTGCGAAACGCCCATCGGTTCCGGTCGCACCATGCGCCGTAGCAAACGCGCCAGCCTCAAGATTGCCGGGGTTATTGTTGCGAAGTCCCTTACTCCCTGCATTTCCACCCGGAACGGGGGCATTGCTCGAACCCTTCACGCCGTTCGCCGCGCCGATGTTTCCCGCCCATGCCGCCCATGCTTGGTGTTGGTCAACCGCGCCGCTGAAGGTTGCAACTGCGGACGAAAACAGGTTCATCGCGAGCGTCGTTTGATTGGCGGTCTGAATCCCCTTCGAGTTCGCTTCGTCCAGCTTCGTGACATTCGCGGACGTCTTCGCCTGTTCCTTTTTCTTCTCTTCCGCAGCCTTCGCAGCGGCCTGCTTCTGTTCGGCTGTCGGCGCGTCTGAAATCCATGTATGCCCAGGTCCGAAATGTCCCCCTGGACCGGACGCGGGCGTTTCGGCCGGTGGCGCATTGTTCACGCGTCGACCGTTGACGATCTTGTATCCGAGTCCTGTCGGCGGGGCACTAGGGGCCGTCGCTTTGTTGAATGCGTCGACCATCGTCGTGATCAGCTTCACGAACTTTTCAGCGGCCGGGAGAAGGTTCTCGCCAAGCTTTATGTCAAGTTCGTTGATCGTCTCTTTGAATTTCGAAAGATCATCGTTGAACTTGGCTAGGCTCTGCTCTGCCTGTTGCCGCTGGGTTATTTCGGCCTGCGTGATGTTGTTGATTTCGCCAATGGCCGGTCCGAGTTTTTGCAGCGACAACAGCCAGTCTTGCGAAAAGCCCGTGGCCTTTGCGATGCCCTGAACCTGCGAACCCGACTTGCCCTGAAGCGACGTCGCCATTTGGCGCATTTCGTCATTGATACCGGTCGGGTTATCGTACGATCCCGGATTGACGCCTAAGAATTGCTGCATCTGAAAGCGTTTCATGCCGGAAGGATCGGTGAAAGCATCGTTCGACATTTGCGATAGACGCTGCACGCCCGACAATGCAGCGTCGCGGCTCACCATGCCGCCGGAAGCGCCGCTGATCGCTCGTTGGTAATTCTCGACTCGTGTCCCGCTCACGCCTAGTTGCATGCCCGCCAAGCGTTGCGCGTTGAACTGGCTTTGCAGGTCCATGACCGACTTGATACCGATCGCGAGTGCACCGACAGCACCAGCCGCAACCGCGAATTCCGCGCCCATGCCTTTGACTGCGTTTGCTACGGACGAAAGACCCGGAATCATCTTATCGAGTTCACCAGCCGCGCCGGTTGCGAAGTCCTTAAGGCCTTTCCCCGCTTTTGATTGCGCCTTGTCTATGCCCTGCATTTTCTGCTGCAATCGTTCGAGCCTTTGCAGACTGTCGGTTAAATCTGTTTTGTACTGCAAAACGAAAGTGTCAAGGTCATTTGCCACGGTGTGATATTCCTAATTTATTGGGTTGGTTAGTCGCGGATGACTTGCGAGAAAGAAAAAGAGAACTGATAGTCGTCGACCGTGCGGCGCGAGCGAATCAGGACGCCTTGCGAAAGGGTGATGCTCGAACCGTCTTGCCAATCTATTTCGAAGGACACCTGTTCGCTATGATCGCCAGCCATGACGCCATAGCTGTTCGAAAACGGAACCGGCTCGATCATGATGAAGTTGTGCGCGGCTTCGCTGTCGGGCTTCACGTGCAACGTCACTTCAGCGACCGGCCGCATACCCGCACCGTTTTTGTCGATCACCTTGGCGTCGTACGTCTTGAATGCCGCGAGCGATTGCACGCCGTCACCGTCGACCAAGTTTTCATACGGCTGGATCACGAACGGTTTGCGAAATGCCTTCGTGGTTTGAACCGTTACGACAGCCGGGAAATAGATTTCATTCGATACGCGCTCGAAGTTCATTTGGACAACCCTTCAGTGGCTTCGGCAATGATCGGCAACAGGACCGAAAGGGGGCAGGCGTAGCGGGAAAATTTCGTACCGCCCATTTCTTCGAATCCTAGATCACGCATTGCCGCTGCAATCCGCTTAGACGACGGTAGAACGGAACCCTGTTCCGTCGCGGCCTGGACGATTGCCGGTATCTCGTAAGCGACGCGACTGTCTCGCGTGGCGCCGAATTTGGCCCCTGCAATGGCCCGCTTCAATGTGAGCATGTCCATCACGCCGATTTCAGTTCGTTGAAATCGGCGCGCTCAATCGCGTACCGGCCAGCCGAAGCACGCTTGAAACCGAGCCTCAACAGCGTTTCGTGAACCTTCCCCTGTGCGGGCATTGCACGCCGTGAATCCAGGGCGTAAGCGCAAAGTTCGTCGACCGAAATCGTTAGCGAACCATCGGCTCGAATGTGCATTTCGCGTCTGCTTTCGAGCGCGATCACGGCGTTTTTGATGTCGAGAAAAACTGTGCTCATGGTATTGACTCCCTTAATTGCCGGTACGCCCGAACCAGCCCTGATGTTTCAGTGCATTGCCGCCGGGCCGCTTCGACTCGACCAGCGCTTCGAACTGACGCGCGGCCTTCTCTTTACGGTGCGGTGCAATGGGCTTCGCTGCAAGGTCGACGATCTTCAGGTGTATGCCCATCAAGGCATCGGACGAGCGACCGGCGTTCGCTTGCTTATGGCGCTTCCAGGCCGCGCGAATCCCACGCTCACCGATAGCGGCTGCGATTTCTTCCGACGCGATCGCGAAGCTGGTTGTCTGCTCGTACAGTTCGACAATGCGTGCGAGTTCGTCCGGGTGACCTTCGACACCATTCAGCAATGCACCGGCCGCGACACGATCGAACCCAGCGACACGCGCGGCGACTACGGTCAATAGTTGCTGGCGATTCAGAATCGCTTCGAGATTTGCCGCAACTTCTTCAGCGGTGAATTCGTCCGTGTAGTCGTTCAGGTGGATCGATTTAAGCATGGTCAGGATTCCTATATAGATTGGGGTGATCGTTGACGCTTGCCGTGCTGTTTATGCGTCTTCGTTGGACTCCATTTAAACCTGAATTACAGGCGGAGGGAAGGGAAAACGACTTAACGCCGGATCAAATAGCGCCGGATTTTTCGAAGGGTACGAGTGCGGTGCGATCTGATACGAAGGCTGAGCGTTATGAGGTGGACGCTTGCGGTCTGCATCCCTTGTGGAGTAGGGAGCGCGTTAGGAAATTCGGCGCTAAGTGATTCGGCGTTATGGATTTTCGGCCGTATTTATAAGGGTAATGCGGTTAATATCTAGTCGTTCGATCGACAAACGTCGACGGTACAAAAGGCGAAGCCCCTAGATTCTTCCCGCCAAGGCTGATCTAAGGGCTTCAAGTGAAACACACCGCAACCGCTTGCAATGGCTTCAATCGCTATTGTACAGGGTTCGGAGTCCTAAAAGGATTGACCCCATGCACATCGCACAAACCATCGTCGACAACGTCCCGTATCTGATTGCCGCCGTTCTGATCGTTCCGCGCGCTGCAAACTTCATTCTGTATGACGTCGTCGACTCGATCGCGGCCCGCTTCCACTCACTCACACACTAAGGGGATTGATCCATGACCGCACCCAGCAAAGACATGTTCGGCGCCGCACTCCCTGTTGGTATGGGGAAAGAATTCGCGGACACGTTGCGCCGTATCGACATGACGCCGTCCGAAGCCGGGCGACTCTTCGCCGCCTGGGTCGTGATGCACAAGCGTTTGCCCTTCCCGGTAAATTTCAAGCGCACGGCAAACACTCGCGAATCGCTTAATGAAGCGCTCGACGTTGCGGCTGTCGACAAGTCGTCTTTCTTCGATCGGGTGACGAAATGAAATCGATCAAAGAACTGTATATCGGCGCGGCTATTGTTGCCTTCATTATCGTGTTTGGCGTCCTTTCCGCTATAGCCTATCAAGAGGGTCAAGCGCCCGCACATGGTGATCGCATACCGGCCGCAGAGCGCCCCGAATGGTTCGAGTCGTATCGCACCTATGGCGACCCTGTGACCGGCCTGGGTGACGCAATAACGACAAAGGACATTGACACCAACCACCTGACGCGCAACGCCGACGGCTCTATCACGGCGATCGTTCTCACGTCATACAGCAAGGGGTTTCCGTCGTTAGCCCATTCCGACAGCCCGGCGAATATGGTCTACCACGTGATCATTACCTATCACCTTAAATGCGGCGCTCAAGTGCAGGTTGAGTACGAATCGCAAGTCTCCTATTCCGCTGGGTGGTCACGGGTCGGTGAAGGTGAGGACTTGCCGAAAGGGTTTAACGACATTGGATATATCGGCAAAGACATCACGTTGCCGCTCGCGTGCGACATTGCGAAAGGGACGGCCTAATGTACAGGGCGGAAGCTATATCGAACTGGAATAAATAGCGCACGAATTCTAAGGCGGCTTGTGAGAAATTTTAGCAAACGGAATGCGGCGCTTAGTGATTGGGCGCTAAATCGAATTCGACGCTATTTCCGCTGCGCGCCATGTAACAATGCTGTAGTCGAAATCCTTCGACACCCGTATTACGGCTTTCTATTTGTACCGCAGCACTGAACACCCTTCGCCCAAATAAGTACGACAAAAAGAAAGCCCGCTAGCGTTATCAGCGCTTGTGCGGGCTTAAAAAATGTCTTATCCGGGGCAAATTATGGCACGTACGCCATTGTTTATCAAAGTTATTTTTGCACTCCTAATTGCTTTTACTGGGGTGCATCGTCATGGCTAAAAAGATCATTCGCCCGTCGGTCGACAACATCGACGATACGCGCTCGCTCGACCTTTTCGAACTCGAAGCGCAAGGGTACGCGTCCGAAGCCGTCGTCAGCGCGGATTGGCAAAAGGCGGCGCGGGCTGTCGCTAAACAGGAAACAGAACAACGCATCGTTGAAGCGACGAAGATCGTCGACCTTGTCGAGCGCGCCAAAAACATCGCGGAAGATATCCTGTTCGAAGACATTCGCAAGGTTCGCATGGGCGACATGTTCATTGCCGTTCCTGAAGACACCGCGACCAACCGGCGCACCGTGCTCGACTACCTGTTCAAGGACGCATCGGAGCGGCCGCGCTTCGATGAATTCAAGGGACGTGTGGTCGACCATCGCGGCGTGATAATCGATGATTTTTACGACGCAACCGAATACCTCGACGCATTCAACGCGGCCGGGTTGCGCAAGATGGAATTCAACAAGGTAATCGAAGCGGTGCGCCTGTTCGCCCTGCGGCATCGTCAGAACGACCTTACACAGCGCGTATTGAGCGTTACGCCGGAATGGGATGGCGTTAAGCGCATGGATAGCGCGTTGATTCGCATGTTCGATGCGTTTGACACGCCGCTGAATCGCGCGTTCGGCGTCTACTTCTGGACTTCGTTTTTCATGCGCGTCACGCGGCCCGGCGAAGAAGCGCCCATTGTATTGACGCTGATCGGCGCGCAGAACTGCGGGAAATCGTACTTCGGGAAATTGCTGGCGCGGCTAATCACCGGCAACCGTGAAGCCGATTCGGTGCAATACGACCTGGACACGAAGCCGCTCGACCTTCTGCGCGACATCACCGGGCATTCCGTCGTGTGCGCCCTTGGTGAGCTTGCGGGCTATCAGCGCTCGGACGTGAACCGTCTTAAGAACCTGATCACCCGCACTCACGATCAGATGCACCAGAAGTTTGAAGGCGTGTTGCAGCAAGCCCGGCAATGGATTTTTATCGCAGACGCCAACCGTTATAACGGATTGCTTAGGGACGAAACGGGGAACCGTCGTTTCTACCCGATGTTTTGCGCGCAGACGACGGACCATGACGGGAATACGGCGTGGCGCGAAGACTTCAAAGCGGACTTTAGCGACTTCGAGTCGAACCTTTGGCAACTCATGGCCGAGGCGCGCGCATGGATCGAAGAGAACGGAATCGACGGCTATAGCGCTATGGTGCGCGACGTGTCGCGGCAAGTCTTCGAATGGTCACAGGGCGAAGCGAAGGCCGGGCGCGGCGTGATCCAGGACGACAGCGTTTTGCCGTTCGTTCCGGCCGCGTTGTCTAGTGCTCCATGCCGGGAAGTTAAAAAGCGCGACGGTTCCGGTATATCGTATGTGTTCTATGACCGTGTCGACCTGATCAGCGCGATTATTCAGGCTGCGACGCCGATCGATCCCACGCGCGAAAAGCGATTCCTTACCGACCTTGCGAAGGCGTGCGCGATGAAAGGCGGCGCGGTTCCGGCTCTTCGTGATTCCGGTCGCGTACCGGGCTTCGCGTTCTATGACCATCCGAACAAAGCGGCATTGCTTGCGGATATCGGTGTGACCGGCGACCAGGACGAAGTTAGGTTGATTGCCGGGACACCATCGCAACCGTCGGGATTCTGAAATAGAAAATCAAGTTTTGCAGGGTAACACCAGCGCGCGGCGTGCTCTAACGGGTACGCCGTTTTCACTTGTGCGCCGCACGGAATCCTTAGTGAGACGCCCCCTTAGTGAAAACCGGTTCACTAAGGAAATTTTAATAAATGCCGCATAATCAATGACTTAGCCGCGATTATTTTCCTTAGTGAACAAAAGGGCTTAGTGAAATCGAAATTGCAACCGGTTATAGGGCCGTGGATTCCTACAGCTTTATAAATACATTTCACTAGATCACTAAGACACTAAGGCAATTTGTAAGGTAGCTAAAGCCATATCTGGCGCGGCTTTCGGCGATTTTCGCTTAGTGAAATTCTTGCAGTGCGGCCCTTCACTAAGCGCGCGGCTCTCACTAAGGCAATTTGTAAGGTATGCACTCCCTGGTAGCGCGGCCATACCCGCCGAACTGTTTTCCGTTACGAGCCGTGGCGTAACGGAAAACAGGGTCATCCGATCGTGTTGCTTGCGCGTGAGTTGCAGCACCGTCGACCGAATACGTACTAAAACGTCCGTTTTAAGACTCATAGACGCGGCACTGAACGGACGTGTATTAAAACCTGACTTATTTATTTAGTACATGTGCTAAACTAGAGATACCGTATTAGTACATATCCCAGCTTCAGGACTCAACATGACCCGCGTTTTCGCTTATTGCCGTGTATCAACCGCTGATCAGCACCCCGAGAACCAAGTTCAGGAAATCGCTGGCGCGGGCTTCACCGTCGACGCTCACAGGGTCGCCATGGAGCACGTCAGCGGCTCGACGGTCGCAAGCCAGCGCCCTGGGTTCGCCAAGCTGTTAGAGCGGATCGAGCGCGGTGATACGTTGGTAGTGACGAAGCTTGACCGCTTAGGCCGTGATGCGATCGACGTACAGCAGACCGTTCAGACACTCGAAGCAATGGGCGTCCGCGTTCATTGCTTGGCGCTTGGCGGCGTCGACCTAACCAGCCCGGCGGGAAAGATGACCATGGGCGTAATTACCGCCGTTGCACAGTTCGAGCGCGACTTGATTATCGAACGCACGAACGCCGGATTGCAGCGCGCCAAAGCGGAAGGGAAGAAGCTGGGTCGACCGGCCGCGCTGTCACCGGATCAACAGAGACAGGCGCTTAGTCGGCTGGCTGAAGGTGAAACGGTCTACGGCGTCGCGAAATCGTTCGACGTGGCGCGTCAGGTGATCATGCGCATTCGCGATAGCGCCCAGAAATAGCCCCCAAACGACCATTTACGCACGACCAAATACGTGCTACGTGTACAATTCAGTTTAACTAACGAATCGCAAAGAGGGTCCAGCTATGACCGAAACTAATATGACGGCGTTCGAATTGGAATCGATCACGAAGCGGACCTATGCGCGTTACATCGCGGCCCTGTTGCGTGGTCAGGATCAGGTCACAGCGGCGAAGAGTGCAAAGGTTCCTGCGGCGTACATCGAAGATTTCCTTTTGGACTCTGCACGCGACCCGATGTTTCACGCAATGATGCGTGACTCGCTCGACGGTCTAGACCTTTCGATGTTGTGGGATGAAAAGCTTCACGCACTCGCGTTGCTTCGGCTGATCAACGGCCCGTACACGAAAGACGTCGCGCGTATCGCTGCACTCGATCGCATTGCAGCCCTGTACAAGATCGACACAATCACGGCGCCCAAGGCTGGCGGTTTGCCGAACTGGCGCGACCTGTTGAACGCACCCGTGCCCGGCGCGAGCAAGCCCGCCAGCGGCCCGGCTGATAGTTCCGAAGGGGTAGACAAGCAATGAAGCGCGAAGACGCTACGGCGATCCTAGCGGACCATGGGCGCCAAGCGTTGGCCCGCGTGATCTACGTCGAAATGCCCGGCACCCATCGCGATATCGACCTGTTCTATGAAATGTACGCACCAGGACGCGACGCGCTCGAACCCGGCGACGCCTTTTACGAGTTCGACCCTGCCCTGTTTGAGTCGTTCTATCGTCAAGGCGACCCGTGGTTCAAGCGTGCGATCGACCTGGACGATAGCGGGACGATTGAAGGGCTGATCGACGCGCACCTGAACGGCCGGGCGCCGCCGTTCAGTATCGAAACCCTGCACGGCGTGTTCAACAGTCGCGAGACGCGAGACACACTCAGCGCAGCGCCAGAAGGTACGAAAGAGTTCGAGCTATTCAGTTGGCTTTGCAACCTGTCGGAACCCGCCCAGGTGGCGTGTTTTGTATTCCTTAATCGACGCTGGCCGAACGCTGGATCAGAAGACGAATTCGAGCGCGCCGCCAGCGAGACTTATCACACACTATTGAGCCCGGAAAAGGACTAACGATCATGGGAATGTTCAAACGTGAAGCCAAGCCAGCAACGAAGCCAGCAACGAAGCCAGCAACGAAGCCCGGCGCATCTTTCTTTGACGGCGCGGCACACGAAGACACCGGCGCGGACGCCAAGCCCGCCAAGGCTCGGAAAACACGCGGCAAGGGCATCGCGGCCGAATCGCAACCCGTTCAGGCTGTCGACCAACGCGAACCGCTGCAACAGAGTATTGAGCACCCGCGTGCAGCCGTTATGCGCATGCTGGAACGCGCCGAAAGCGGGCAGCGTGACGAACAGCCAACGAGCGCAGAGCGAACCGCAACGTTCCGGCGCCCTTCGATCTATAACAGCGTGGGGCTTCGCTCGAATGGTCCGATTCACTTCAGCACGCACGGCCCGGATGAATACGACACGCTGTATGCGAACTCGATAGCAGCGGAGCGGGCTGAAAAGAAGGTCACGCAGGAACGGCGCGCTTTCGCCGGGCTCGAACTTCTGGCGCGGCTGTTGACGCCTGCGAAACGCAAGGTGTCGTGACCGAGCGAAGGGCGCTAGCAAGCGATTCAAGGCGATCGGCAATTACCGTTCGCGCCGCGACTTAAGCGCGCCGCCGATACGTCGTCGACGTGGCGCCCGACCGTCAGGGAACGCCGATAGTGTAGGCCGTAGTGTAGTTTTACCGCAACAGATCAGGCTGGATAAGGCGAAATGAATTCCTGATCAGAACGAGGGCTAAGACTCTTGGCTGAAACTCTTGGCTGAAAACAAAGCTGAAATGACGGACAGCTCTAAAGGAGTGTTACTCGGTCACTCGAACTGGTCTGCAAATTCTTCGGGTGTAAAAGCCTTGATGGCGAGCGCATGAATACCCTGCCGCAGCTCGTCGGCCAGCGCATCATACACCAGCCGATGCCGCGCCACGCGTGGCTTCCCGGCGAATCGGGCCGCCACGATGGTGACCGTGTAGTGACTGCCCGCCGAGGCGCCGGCATGGCCGGCATGCGCCGCGCTGTCATCATCGATATGCACCGACGACGCTTCCAGCGCCGCATTGAGCCGCGCTTCGAGATAAGCAATCTTGCCCTCGGCGGACGCGTTGACGAAGTTTTCTTTAAAGCCGGGATCGCTCATTTCCCTTCATCCTCTTTCATGTACTTCGCGAGCCACAAACTTTGCGCCACGATAAACACCAGCAAGCACCCGGTCGCGCCGAACAGCTTGAAGTTGACCCATTGATTGGTGGTGTAGTTGAACGCGACGAACAGATTCACCACGCCGAGAATCGCGAAGAACACAGCCCAGGCGAGATTCAATTGGCCCCACACGCGATGTGGCAACACGATCTGCTTGCCCATCATCGCTTCGATGAGGTTCTTGCCGAAAGCGAATTGCGACACGATCAGCGCACCGGCAAAAAGCCAGTAGAGCGCAGTGGGTTTCCACTTGATGAACGTATCGTTATGCAGCACGAGCGTCGCACCACCAAATACCACCACCACACCCAGACTCACCCACAGCATGGGATCGACCTTGCGATGCCGGAATGCGACCCACGCGATCTGCACAAGCGTCGCAACGATGGCCACAGCGGTCGCGGTGTAGATGCCCCAGATCTTGAATGCTACGAAGAAGAGGAGGATCGGAAATAGATCAAACAGAAATTTCATGTCGTAGGGGCGGTAGGGGGCAAAGAGGGCATCAATTTGAAAGCGCGCATGCGCCGCGGTTCGTCGGTTGGCCGGTTCGCTACTGGCACAACACGACGCCTGGCGAGTGAATAGCCGCGGTCAGCCGCGTTTGGCCAGATTTGGCCCCAAGTCAGCCGCGTTTAAAAAACACGCGGCGAGGTGGCTCGCCGCGCCAACGCCGACTTGCTGGAGCATTGATTCATCGGCCGGCGTCGCCCGACGCGCTTACTTGGGTTCGAATTGTAGCGCAGCCGAGTTGATGCAGTAGCGCAGACCGGTCGGCGCGGGACCGTCCTCGAAAACGTGGCCCAGATGCGCGCCGCAGTTCTTGCACTCCACTTCGATGCGCAGCATGCCGTGCGCATGATCCGTCTTTTCCTTGATGACTTCGCCGTTGATCGGCTTGAAGTAACTCGGCCAGCCGCAACCGGCATCGAATTTCGTAGCCGACTCGAACAGCGGTGTGCCACAGCACACGCAGTCATAGATGCCCCGTTCCGTGTGATCCCAGTATTCGCCGGTGAACGGCCGTTCGGTGGCGGCGTGGCGCGTCACCTGGTACTGGATATCGGTCAATTCCTTTCGGTACTCGGCGTCGTCCTTCTGCAGCGGAGCAACGGGGTCGATGGTTGCTTTAGTGAGATCGTCTCGGTTCATGGTTCTCTATCTCCAGATCTTTGGCGGAGCCTGACAAGGAATGCGGCTCGCTCGGCTCATCTATTTGGGGGCTATTTCAGGAAGAGCAACTGACTTCCAGGTCGCTCGCCCAGTCGGGCGGCAAACCGGCATACGCTTCAAATTCGGGTTGTTCATCAAAGGGATGGCGCAGCACCTGTGCCACCCGCTCCACCTCGGAAAAATTCTTCTCTTTCGCCAGGCGAATGGCGTTTTCGGCCAGATGATTGCGCAAGACGTATTTTGGATTCACGGCGTTCATTGCGCTTGCCCGCGCTTCATCGCCTTGTGTTTCCTCCGACAAACGCAGCCGGTAGTCGTTCGCCCAGACATCGAAAGCGGCGCGATCGAGGAACAGATCGCGCACCGAAGCGTCGCCGGAAGCGTCGGTCTTGCGTATTTTCGCCAGGTTTCGGAACGTCAGCGTGAAATCGGCGCGATTGGCGTTCATCACTTCGAACAGGCGACTAGCGAGTTTATCGTCGCCTTCGCGAATCTCAACCAGACCGAGTTTTGCACGCATGCGGCGCTCGAGCGCGGGCGCAAAACGGTCCTTGAATCCCTCCAGCACCCGCTGCGCGTCTTCAATCACCTTGGTGTTGCGAGTGTCGCTGTCGTATTGCGGACCGAACAGCGGCACCAGCGCCTGCGCGAGGCAAAACAGATTCCAGTAGCCAATCTGCGGCTGCATTTTATAAGCGTACCGGCCCTGCGAATCCGAGTGATTGCAGATGTGATTCGCATTGAATCCATCGATAAACCCAAACGGGCCGTAATCGATCGTCAGCCCAAGAATCGACATGTTGTCCGTGTTCATCACCCCATGGCAAAACCCGACGGCTTGCCAGTCGGCCATCAAGTCGGCGGTGCGTTCCGTGACTTCCTGCAAGAGCGCCAAAGCGGGGTCGTCGGCTTCGCGGCATTGCGGGTAGAACCGGTCGATCACGTGATCGGCGAGCTTTTTCAGTTCTTCCACGCGGTCGTTCGTGTAGAAGTGCTCGAAGTGGCCAAAGCGCACGAAACTCGGCGCGACGCGCGTCACAACGGCAGCCGTTTCCATCGTTTCGCGGCGCACGGGCTGATCCGATCCAATGACGCACAAGGCCCGCGTGGTCGGGATGCCGAGATGGTGCATGGCTTCGGAGCACAAATATTCGCGTATCGATGAACGCAGCACAGCCCGCCCGTCGCCCATGCGCGAATACGGTGTGCGTCCCGCGCCTTTCAGTTGTAGCTCAAGGCGCTTGCCGTCGTGTTCGATCTCGCCCAGGCCAATCGCGCGGCCGTCGCCGAGCTGGCCGGCCCACACGCCGAACTGGTGCCCCGAATACACCGACGCATACGGCAATTTCTCCGCCGGCCACTCCCGCGTGGGATTGCCCGCCAAAAGCTCTGCAAACGGCTCGGCGAATGCGGGATCGTGCGCGTCGGCGGCGTTGAAACCGAGTTGCGTGGCGACATCGGCGGAAATGCCCACCAGATAAGGCTCAGGCAACGGGGCGGCGGGAAGGCGGGTGAGAAAGGCGGAACCGAGTGAAACGAACGCGTCGGGCCTGTCGGTTTCTATCGATGCGAGCAGCGAATCCACGGGCGCAGGGCTTGCCGGTTCGGCAACCGCTGCGGTGCTGCTTGGGGAAAACGACATATTGAGCACCTCATGATTAACCGATATTGTAAATCCGCCCCCGCGCCGCTGCACGAGCGCGCGCGATCGCTTTCCCACATTGCCCCGAGGATCGATTAAGGTATCCCTTCCAGTAGCAGATCAGGCATCAAAACCCGTGCATCCGGACTTGTGAGGAACTCGCCCATGACGTCGCCGCTTTTCGGCCAGATGATGGATGTACCGCTGCTCGCTTCATCTTTGTTGTCCCACGCTGCACGCCATTTCGGCGATACCGAAATTGTCTCGCGCCGCATCGAAGGCGACATTCATCGCTATACCTGGCGCGATTGCGAAAAGCGCGCGAAACAACTGGCGCAGGCGTTGATCGGGCTGGGTGTGAATCCCGGTGAACGCGTTGGCACCTTGGCGTGGAACGGGTATCGCCATCTGGAATGTTATTACGGCGTGAGCGGCATGGGCGCCGTCTGCCACACGATCAATCCGCGGCTCTTTCCCGATCAGGTTGCGTTCATCATCAATCACGCCGACGACGAATACGTCGCGTTCGATATGACGTTCGCCACGCTCGTCGACATCATCGCGCCGCAGTGTCCTAACGTGAAAGGCTGGATTGCGCTGGGCGACGAGACTTGCATCAGCACCCATCTCGCCGATATCGCCACGCCCGTACTCAGCTACGAAACGCTGATCGGCAAATGCGACGGCGACTTCACCTGGCCGGTCCTCGATGAACGCTCGGCATCGTTTCTTTGCTACACATCGGGTACGACCGGCAATCCGAAGGGCGCGCTCTATTCACATCGATCCACCGTGCTGCATGCATACGGCGCGTCGCTCCCGGACGCCATGGGCTGTTCTGCCCGCGATGCCATCCTGCCCGTGGTGCCCATGTTCCACGTCAACGCGTGGGGCATCCCGCACGCCACGCCGCTGGTCGGCGCGAAGCTCGTGCTGCCCGGCAATTGTCTCGATGGCAAATCGCTCTACGAACTCATGGAAACCGAAGGCGTGACGTTTTCGGCGGGCGTGCCGACAGTCTGGCTCGGCTTGCTGAACTATGTGAAGCAGGCGGGCGTGCGCTTCAATACGCTCAAACGCACGGTGATCGGTGGTTCGGCCTGTCCGCCGGCCATGCTGCGCAGCTTCGAGGACGACTTCGGCGTGGAGGTGATTCACGCGTGGGGCATGACGGAGATGTCGCCGCTCGGCACGCTCGCCAAGCTCACGTGGAAGCAACAGCAGCGCTCGCCGGAAGAGCAGCAGCATCTGCGCGAAAAGCAGGGGCATGTGATGTTCGGCGTGGACATGAAAGTCGTCGGCGATGACGGCCAGGAACTCCCCTGGGACGGCACGTCGTTCGGCGATCTGCATGTGCGGGGGCCGTGGGTGATCAGCCGGTATTTCCGCAAGGACGATTCGCCGCTGATCGACGGCTGGTTTCCGACTGGCGATGTCGCGACTATCGATGCTGATGGCTTCATGCACATCACCGATCGCAGCAAGGACGTGATCAAGTCGGGCGGCGAATGGATCAGTTCGATTGACGTGGAGAACGTGATGATGTCGCATCCGCAAGTGGCGGAAGCGGCGTGTATTGCGTGTTCGCATCCGAAGTGGACGGAACGGCCGCTGGTCGTGGTCGTGCGGCGTCCGGGCGCGACTGTCACGCGGGAGGAGCTGCTCGCGTTCTACGACGGCAAGGTGGCGAAGTGGTGGAAACCGGACGACGTTGTTTTCGCCGATGAACTCCCGCATACGGCTACGGGGAAGCTGCAGAAGCTGAGGTTGCGCGAGTTGTATCGGGAGTATGTGCTGCCGACGGTTGATGAGAAGGTGGTTTGAGTTTTTTTTGCTACTCCTGTTTTTCTGTTTAAGCCGGGCCGCATGCGTGCGGCTTGGTTTTTATCCGCAGCGTGTCTCTTCCTGTTGAGCAGGAATACGGTCGTCGAAGAAAGCGATGTGCAAGATTTGCACATAGCCGGGCCTGAGTCGTACAAGCCCGTTGATCAGCGCCTCTTCCTCACGACATTCCCTCTTTTCCCCATCCCAAAAACAACGAAATTGAACGATCGTTCTTTTCCGTGTATTCTTCTCGGGTGACTCACAATCCCAGCGACACGGTAATCAGCGCTTTCCGGGAATTCCCCGGAGAATCTGACTATCGCAGGCATCGAATGGAGGTAGACAAATGGCAGTGGACTACACGACTCGCGACGGCATCGCCGTTATCACGCTGAACAATCCGCCAGTGAACGGGCTTGGGTTTTCCACCCGGCTTGGCATTGTCGAGGGCGTTGAAAAAGCGCAAGCGGACGCGTCCGTCAGCGCGATTGTGATCATCGGCGCGGGCAAGGCGTTTTCCGGCGGCGCCGATATCACCGAATTCAACACGCCCAAGGCAACCCAGGAACCCACGCTTCACACGGTCATCAAGGCCGTCGAAAGCAGCACAAAGCCAATAGTGGCCGCAATCCACAGCGTGGCAATGGGCGGCGGGCTCGAACTGGCGCTTGGAGCGCATTATCGGGTGGCGTCGGCGGGAGCGCAGATCGCGTTGCCCGAAGTCAAGCTTGGCATCCTGCCGGGCGCAGGTGGCACGCAGCGCTTGCCGCGGGCGGTCGGCCTGGAGACTGCGCTCAACATGATCGTGTCGGGTGCGCCGGTGATGTCGGAGAAACTGGCCGGCACGGGATTGTTCGATCAAATGGCGCAAGGCGACCTGCTCGACGAAGCCGTCAAATTCGCGCAAAAAGTGGGCGCGCAAAGCGGCCCGCATCCGAAGGTACGTGATCGCAAAATCGAGCATCCGAATGCCGAGGGCTTTATCCAGTTCGCACGCAACGGCGTTACGCCGCTGGCGAAGAACTTCCCGGCACCGCTCAAATGTATCGATGCGGTGGAAGCCGGCGTGAAGCTCGGTTTCGATAAAGGCCTGGCCTTCGAACGCGAATGTTTTATGGCGCTGGTGCAGACGCCCGAGAGCCGCGCGCTACGGCACGCGTTCTTCGGCGAACGCGCGGCGAGCAAGATTCCCGATGTGCCTTCGAGCACGCCAGTGCGCAAGATCGAACACGTTGGCGTGATTGGTGCAGGGACGATGGGCGGCGGCATCGCCATGAATTTCGTCAACGCGGGCCTGCCGGTGACGCTGCTGGAAACGAAGCAGGAAGCATTGGATCGTGGCCTGGCCACCATCCGCAAGAACTACGAAAGCGCCGTGAAAAAGGGCCGTCTGACTGCCGAGAAACTGGAAGAACGCATGGCGCTGATCACGCCTACGCTTGTCTATGAGGATCTCAAGGACGCCGACCTGATCATCGAAGCGGTGTTCGAAGAACTCAGCGTGAAAGAGCAGGTGTTTTCGAAACTCGATCAGGTCGCGAAGAAGGGTGCAATCCTGGCATCGAATACGTCTACGCTCGATGTCGACAAGATTGCAGCCTTCACCAAGCGTCCCGAAGACGTGGTCGGCATGCACTTCTTCAGCCCGGCGAACGTGATGAAGCTGCTGGAAGTCGTGCGCGGCGCGAAGACGTCGAAGGACGTGCTCGCCACGGTCATGCAACTTGCGAAGAAGATCAAGAAGACGGCCGTGGTGTCGGGCGTTTGCGATGGTTTTATCGGCAACCGGATGATCGAGCAGTATCTGCGTCAAGCGCTTTTCATGCTTGAAGAAGGTGCGTTGCCGGCGCAAGTGGATCGCGCGATCGAAAAATTCGGCTTCGCGATGGGACCGTTTCGCATGAGCGATCTCGCGGGCAATGACATCGGCTGGGCGATTCGCAAACGGCGTTATCAGGAGAAGCCGGATCTGAAGTATTCGAAGATCGCCGACCGTTTGTGCGAGACCGGGCGCTTCGGACAAAAGACCGGGGCGGGCTGGTACGACTACAAGGCCGGCGATCGCACGGCGCATCCATCGAAGATCGTCGACGAGATGATCGTGGCGTATTCGAACGAGCAAGGCGTTACCCGCCGCAAGATCTCCGATGACGAGATCGTCGAACGGCTCGTGTTCGCGCTCGTCAATGAAGGTGCGCTGATCCTGGAAGAAGGGATTGCATCGAAGGCGTCGGACATCGACATGGTGTACCTGACGGGCTACGGTTTCCCGCTGTATCGCGGTGGACCGATGCTGTTTGCGGATACGGTCGGCCTGTACAACGTCGAACGCGCGATGCGCAAGTACGGAGCCCAAGCTAACGGCGAAGCATGGAAGCCCGCGGTGCGCGTGACCGAACTGGCCGCAGAAGGGCGCGGCTTTAACAGTTAGATCCAAGAGCTGGATACAACCCGTGAGATTCGCGATGAAAGGCGCTGACGAAGTCCTGCTTGTGGTCGATGTCCAGAATGACTTCATGCCACGCGGCGCTTTGGCGGTCGCTCACGGCGACGAAGTCGTGCCCGTGATCAACCGCTTGGCGCGTGCGTTTTCGCATGTCGTGTTGACGCAGGACTGGCATCCGGCGAAACATATTTCCTTCGCGGAAAACCACGCGGGCCGCGCCCCTTTCGACATGACCACGCTGAGCTACGGCCAGCAGGTTTTATGGCCGACGCATTGCGTGCAGAACACGGACGGCGCGGCCCTGCATCGTGATCTGGACGTGCCGCACGCGCGGCTGGTGATCCGCAAGGGCCATCACGTGGATGTCGATAGTTATTCGGCGTTCATGGAGGCCGACCGTATCACGCCGACGGGCCTCACGGGTTATCTCCGCGATGTCGGCGTGAAGCGCGTCTATTGCTGCGGACTCGCGACGGATTATTGCGTCGCGTGGTCGGCGCTCGATGCGCGCAGCGCGGGTTTCGAAGCTGTCGTTATCGACGATGCCTGTCGCGCGATCGATCTCGACGGTTCGCTTGCGCGTGCGTGGGAGCAGATGACGGCAGCGGGTGTATCGCGAATCGGATCGACGGACTTGCTGCGCTGAACGGCGGGCTGAACTCGCGGGTTTAATTTAAGGCCCGCGGGTTCCGCCAAATGAACCAACCCTATTCGTATTCGAAGTGGAGACAAGCATGACTGACGCGGTAATCGTATCGACGGCACGCACGGGCCTCGCCAAATCCTGGCGCGGCGCATTCAACATGACCCACGGCGCGACGCTCGGCGGGCATGCCACGCAAGCAGCCGTGGCGCGCGCGGGCATCGACCCGGCGCGCGTGGAAGACGTGATCATGGGGTGCGCGAATCCGGAAGGCGCGACCGGCATGAACATCGCGCGGCAGATTGCGCTGCGTGCAGGCCTGCCGGTCAGCGTAGCGGGCATGACTGTGAACCGCTTTTGCTCGTCAGGGCTGCAGACTATCGCCCTGGCAGCACAACGCGTGATCGCCGGCGAGGGTGATGTTTATGTCGCCGGCGGCGTGGAGTCCATCTCGTGTGTACAGAACGAGATGAACCAGCACATGCTGTTGGATGGCTGGTTGAAGGAGCACAGGCCAGCCATCTACTGGTCGATGCTGCAGACGGCCGAGAATGTCGCCAAGCGCTACGAGATCTCGAAAGAACGGCAGGACGAGTATGGCGTGCAATCGCAATTGCGCGCCGCTGCAGCGCAAGCAGCGGGCAAGTTCAACGACGAAATCGTGCCTATCACGGTGCTTGCCGGTGTCGCCGATAAAGCCACCGGCCGCATGTTCACGAAGGAAGTCACGCTCGCCGCCGATGAAGGCATTCGCGCCGACACGACGCTCGAAGGCGTATCGAAGATTCGCACCGCGATGCCCGGCGGAGTGGTCACGGCGGGCAATGCGAGCCAGTTCTCCGATGGCGCGTCGGCATGTGTTGTGATGAACGCTACGCTGGCGGAAAAAGAAGGGCTGAAGCCGCTGGGGATTTTCAGGGGATTTGCGGTCGCGGGTTGCGAGCCGGATGAAATGGGTATTGGACCCGTGTTCGCCGTGCCCAAGCTCTTGAAGAAAGCCGGACTAAAAGTCAGCGATATCGACCTGTGGGAACTGAACGAAGCGTTCGCCGTGCAAGTGCTCTATTGCCGCGATACGTTGGGTATCCCGGCTGATCGCCTGAACGTGAACGGCGGTGCGATTGCGGTGGGACATCCGTATGGCGTGTCGGGAGCGCGGCTCACGGGGCATGCGTTGATCGAAGGCAAGCGGCGCGGCGCGAAGTTCGTCGTGGTGACCATGTGTATCGGCGGCGGGCAGGGCGCGGCCGGGTTGTTCGAAGTAGTGTGATTTTGTACGGTCGCCCGGCGTTTTTAATACGCTTGGGCGATCGAAGTATGCGGTAGCAAACCTTCCTGTGTCTCCTTGGGACCGCAGGAAAATAAACAATCTCTCCAAATCCATCACTTCCGCTTCAAAACCCGGCCGATTCATCAGCTATCCTTATCAACCACGACGGCCTTAGCGCGCGTCCGTTTTCGCATCTCCGAATCGAGGATCAGCCGGCCACGCAGCTTGCCCTTCATGCGTTTCACGTGCTTGGGCGCCTCGGTCATGTGTTCGCTCATCAACGTGCGCACTTTCTCGACGTTGCGTTCGCGCGCGGCCTGGGTGATCGCGCGGTGGATCTGCACGTTGGCCTCGCCAAAACGCTTGTGCGCGGCGAGGGGCGTGTCGTTGCGAAATTCGATCAGCTGGCGGATCATCTCGTTGATCAGCTCGCAGCTAAAACGCAGGAACGGATTCGGGTTCGCCGCTGCGAGGATGTCGTGGTACGTGATGTCCTCCTTGCGCTGCCGTATCAGATGGCCGCGATCGTGTGCGCCCGACGAGCCGTCACAACATTCAATGTTCGCCTCCAGCGCGGCGAAATCCTGTTCCGTGAGGTGTGGCACCGCCCCCGCAGCCAACTCGGGTTCGAGCAGCTTGCGCACGGTGTAGATGTCGTCGATCGTCACGTCCTTGAAGAACAGGTAGTTCTGCAGCAACTGCAGCGTGCGGGCAAGCGGTACCTCGATCACCATGCCGCCGCCGCCCGGCCCCGTCGTGACCTTGATGAGGCCCTGGACCTCGAGCGATTTCAGCGCCTCGCGAATCGTGCTCTTGCTCACCGAGTAGAGCTGCTGCAACTCCGCTTCTTGCGGCAGGCGGTCGCCCGGTTTCAGGTCCTTCTCGGTGATCAGCCGCTTGATTTCCTCGGCAACCAGGTCGGCGCGCTTCGGCTGCTTGATTTCGACCGCGATCCCCGCCCTGGCTCTGTCCATGACCATTTTAGAAACTCCTTTCGTGTGCGGTACGCGCCGCCGGTGGCCCGATTTCGGGGCCAGCGGGCTGCCGTCTGGCCGGTATTTTTTTCCGATTGACACTCAAATTTATTATACCTAGTATCCGATTAATCCTATTCATCATGATAAATAGGATTGATCGTCGGCGTGCACCCGCAAGGTGGCCGACACGGCTGGGCAGCCGGTCTGCATCGCATAGGTCATCCCCATAAGGAGCGTCAACTTGAATCGCCGAGAACTATTGAAACTGGCCGCGCTGTCGGCCGTGCCGGGTGCGCTCGTCTCTCGCGCGGCCGTCGCGCAGGGTGCACCTATCCAGCTCGCGTGTCCCGTGCCGATGTCGGGCCCATTCGCCGCGAACGGCAAGTATGCCGATCTCGGCATGCAACTCGCCATCCGGCAGTACGGCAAGGTGCTCGGCGCGCCGCTTTCCTATACGGTGCTCGACACCGAGGGCAAGCCAGCCACCGCCGTGCGGCGTGTGCAGGAAGTCGCGCAGCAGAATGGCGTGCGTTATTTCGCGGGTGGCATCCTGTCGTCCGAATCGCTCGCCATGGGCAAGGAAGTCGAGAAGGCGGGCGGCGTGTTCATCACCACGGCGGGCGCGGACGAAATTACCGGCAAGGACTGCAACAGCGCCACGTTCCGCTGGTCGGTGCCGACCTTCGGCGCGATCGAGCAGACAGTGCGGCCGCTGATACGGATGCTGCCGAAGGCCAAGCGCTGGTACACGATTACGCCGCAGTACGTCTTCGGCGACGGCCTGCTGTCGGCGGCGCAGGCGGTCTTCAAGGAAACGGGCATTGAGCACGTGGGCAACAGCTACCACTCCTTGAGCGAAAAGGAATTCAGCGGCTACCTGACGAACGCGGTCGCAGCGAAGCCGGACGTGCTGCTGATCCTCAACTTCGGCTCTCAGTCGTCAGATACGCTCCGCCAGGCCGTCAGTTTCGGCATGAAGAACAACTGCACGATCCTGGTGGCCTGGGCGTCGGGCCTCGAACAGTTCGAGGCGCTCGGCGCGGATCTGTGCGATGGCGTCTATTTTGGCGCGCAGTACTGGCACGGCATCGATTCTCCGCTCAACCGCGATCTCATCCAGCGCACGAACACCGCGTTCAAAAGCAATCCGAACTACAGCCTCGCGGGTTCGTACATTTGCACGAAGATCCTGCTCGACGGGATGGTGAAGGCGGGCAGCGCGGATCCGAAGAAGGTGATCGCAGCGCTCGAGGGTATGAAGTACGACGGGCTCACAGGCCCCGAGGAAATCCGCAAGGGGGACCATCAGGTGCTGAAGAACTACTACTTGTTGAAGGGTAAGCCGAAGAACAAGATGAAGAACGCCGACGATTACGCCGACATCGTCAGTTCCGGCCAGTCGTTCCTGCCGCTCGACAAGACGGGCTGCAAGCTCGCCTGAGAGCGCACGGCCAACACGGCTCGTCAGGTCCGCGACGCACGCGCCGCGGACATTCGGCTCCGCCTCATTTTTCACACTCTGAAGCCATGAACGTCTATCTGCTGCAGATCGTCAACGGCATCGGCATCGGGATGCTGTATTTCCTGCTCGCGGTGGGCCTGTCGATTGTGTTCGGCCTGTTGCGCTTCGTGAATTTCGCGCACGGTGCGTTCTATATGCTCGGCGCGTATTTCTGCTATCAGGCGCTGCAATGGTCGGCCAACTTCTGGGTCGCGCTCGTCGTGGTGCCGGTCGTGGTCGGGGCGTTTGCATGGGTCGTCGAAAAACTCGTGCTGCGGCACGTCTACGCGCAGCAACACGAATTCCACATTCTCGCGACCGTCGGCCTCGCGCTCGTGTTGCAGGAATGCGCGATTCTCGTTTGGGGGCCGCTCGGCGACAACGTGCCGGCGCCCGATGCGCTCAACGGCGTCGTCATGTGGGGCGGCTTCATCTACCCCAAATATCGCCTGTTCGTGATCGGCTTCACCGCGGTGCTTGCCGCGCTGCTCTGGTGGTTGCTCGAGGGCACGCGGCTCGGCAGCACCGTGCGGGCGGGCAGCGAAGCGGCGGAGATGGTGTCACTGCTCGGCATCAACGTCACGCGCGTGTTCAGCCTGGTGTTCGCGCTCGGCGCAGCGACGGCCGCGCTTGCCGGCGTGCTGGCCGCACCAATCCGTGGCGTCGATCCTTTCATGGGCATCGAGGCTCTCGGCGTCGCGTTCGTCGTGGTGGTGGTGGGCGGCATGGGGAATTTTCTCGGGGCGCTCGTCGGCGGCCTGCTGGTCGGCATCGTGCAGAGCGTGATGAGCACGCTGTGGCCAGAAGGCGCGCGGCTGATGATCTACGTGGCGATGGCGGCCGTGCTGTTGCTGCGCCCGAATGGCTTGCTCGGGAGGGCCACATGATCGAATCGCTAAAACCACTGAAACCACTGAAACCGCTGCAGCGCCACCGCTATCTTCTGCTCGCGCTCGCTGTGGTGTGCGCGCTGCCGCTCGTGCTGCGCTCCGGTTCGCTCGCGACCGAAGTGCTCGTGTTCGCGCTAGCCGCGCTCGGCTGCAACCTGCTGCTCGGCTTCACCGGCCTGCTGTCGTTCGGGCAGGGCATCTTCTTCGGGCTGGGCAGCTATACCGCGGGACTCGTCCTGACGCGCGCCGCGCTGCCGGTGCCCGTTGCGTTGGCGGCGGCGCTCGTGGTGGGTGCCGCCGCCGCCGCGCTGGTTGGCTGGTTCTCCATCCGCCAGCGCGGTACGTATTTCGTCATGCTGACGCTCGCGTTTGGCCAGTTGTTCTACTTCATTGCCTATACCACGCCCGATCTCACTGGCGGCGACAACGGCCTGCTCGACATCCCGCGCCCGGCGCTCGGGCTGTTCGGCCATCCACTCGTACCCCTCGCTACGCCCTGGCAGTTCTACGGCTTCGTCGCGACGCTCTTCGTCCTCGTGTTCTGGTTGATGCTGCGCGTCTCGCACTCAGTGTTCGGCCGCACGCTGCTCGCGATTCGCGACAACGAGGCGCGCGCGGCCGCAACAGGCTATGACGTGAAGCGCTTCAAGCTGCTGGCGTTCGCGATCTCGGGCGCAGTCACTGGGCTCGCCGGCGCGCTGCATGCGCTGATGACGGGCATCGCGCCGCTCTCGAACATCGACTACCACACGAGCGAGATGATTCTCGTGATGACCGTGATCGGCGGGACCGGCAACCTCTTCGCGTCGGTGCTCGGCGCGGCGTTCTATGTGCTGTTCGCCGACTGGCTGGCGACGCTATGGCCGCGCTGGCTGCTGTTGCTCGGCCTCGTGCTGATCGCGGTCAGCCTCTTCATGCAACGCGGACTGTGGGGGCTCGGGGAACGGCTCGCGGCATCACTGCGGCGCGCCCGACAAGCGGCCCCGGCCGGCGAGGAGCAAGCATGAGCGAAGCCATTCTGAGCGCTAGCGGCGTCGTGAAGCGCTATGGCAAGTTCACGGCGTTGGCGGGCGTCGACCTGCGCATCGCGCCGCGCACCGTGCATTCGGTGATCGGGCCGAACGGCGCCGGCAAGACAACGCTGTTCCATGTGTTGACGGGCACCGTGCCGATCTCGGCGGGGAAGATCGTCTTCGACGGGCACGACGTGACCCGCGAGCCCGACCACAAGCGGGTGCGCCGCGGCATCGCGCGCTCTTTCCAGGTGACGAGCCTGTTCCAGAACCTCAGTGTGCGCGAGAACCTGCGGCTTGCCGCCCAAGGCGTCGACGCACGCCGGGCGTTGAACGCCTGGACGCCGCCGCGCGGTGCGCTCGCGCATGAAGAGACGGTGGCGGACGTGCTCGGACGGCTTTCGCTGCAGCGCTACGCCGACGTGGCGGCGGGCGCGCTGTCGCACGGCCAGCAGCGCCGCCTCGAAGTGGGCATGGCGCTCGCCGCTCGGCCGCTGGCGATTTTTCTCGACGAGCCGACCTCGGGCATGGGGATCGACGATCTCGAGGACATGAAGGAACTCATCCGGGGTCTGCGCACCGACTACACGGTCGTCCTGATCGAGCACAACATGAACATCGTGATGGACATCTCCGACACGATCACCGTAATGCAGCAGGGTCGCGTGCTGGTGGAAGGCATCCCCGACGAGATCCGCGGCGATGAGCGCGTGCGGACCGCCTATCTCGGCAACATGATCACGGGAGGCCGCGCATGATGCTCGACGTGCGGGACGTACACGGGTATTACGGCAAGAGTCACATCCTGCAGGGTGTGACGCTGGCGGTCGGCGCAGGCGAGACGGTCACGCTGCTCGGGCGAAACGGCGCGGGCAAGTCGACCACGCTCAAGAGCATCGCGGGCGTGGTCGCGCCGCGCAACGGCGCGGTGACGTTCGACGGCGCGACGCTCACCGGCCTCGCGCCGCACCGGATTGCGTCGCGCGGAATCTGCTTCGTGCCGGAGCATCGCGGCATCTTCCGCCTGCTGACAGTCGAGGAGAACCTGCGGCTCGGCGCGCGCAAGGAGTCGCCGTGGCAACTCGACGATATCTACCGGATCTTCCCACGCCTGAAGGAGCGCCGTACCAACGGCGGCGGCCAGTTGTCCGGTGGCGAGCAGCAGATGCTCGCGATCGGCCGCGCGCTCATGAACCATCCTCGCCTGCTGATGCTCGACGAGCCGGTGGAAGGGCTTGCGCCGGTGATCGTCGAAGAGATCGTCGCGCAGCTCAAGCTGATCAAGGCGGCAGGGGTGGCGATCCTGCTCGTCGAGCAGAATCTCGAGGTCTGCACGCAGCTCGCGGACCGGCACTACATCATTGAACAGGGCGTGATCGTCTACGTGGGCGACAACGCGGCGTTCGCCGCCGATCATTCGATCAAGGACCGATACCTGGGCGTCGGCGTCGTCTGAGCGACGTCCATTTTTCATTGCGAGGAAACGTAACGATGGACATGCGGGAATCGACATCCGGCGCACCGGCTTCGGCCGCGTTGCGCGTGAACGGCGCGCGCCTGTGGGACAGCCTGATGCAGCTCGCGCGGATCGGCGCGACCGAAAAGGGCGGCGTCTGCCGCCTCGCGCTGACGGAACTCGACCGGCAGGCCCGCGACCTGTTCGTCGCGTGGGCGAAGGAGATCGGCTGTGCGGTGCGGATCGACGCGATCGGCAACATCTTCGCGCGGCGCGCGGGTACCCGCGACGACCTCCCTCCCGTGACGACGGGCAGCCACATCGACACGCAACCCACGGGCGGCAAGTTCGATGGCAACTACGGCGTGCTCGCGGGGCTCGAGGTCCTGCGCACGCTTGCCGAGGCTGGCGTGATGACGCCGGCGCCGCTCGAAGTCGCGGTGTGGACCAACGAGGAAGGCTCGCGCTTCGTGCCCGTGATGATGGGCTCGGGCGTGTTCGCCGGCGCCTTCACACTCGACCATGTGCTGGCGCAACGCGATCGCGAGGGTGTCTCGGTGCGCGATGCGCTGGAAGCGATCGGCTACGCGGGCCCAAGCGCCGCGCCGCATCCGGTCGGCGCATATTTCGAGGCGCACATCGAACAGGGGCCGGTGCTGGAGGCGCATGACACGACGATCGGCGTCGTGCAAGGTGCGCTTGGCCAACGCTGGTACGACGTGAGCGTGCACGGCATGGAGGCGCATGCGGGCCCGACGCCAATGGAACTGCGCCGCGATGCGCTGCTGGTTGCGGCCGAGCTGATCATGACGGTGAACCGCATCGCTCGCGATCACGCGCCGCACGGGCGCGGCACGGTTGGCTGGGTCGATGTGCATCCGAATTCGCGCAACGTGATCCCGGGCCGCGTGACGCTGACGGTCGACTTGCGCGCGCCCGACGATACGGCGCTCACCGCAATGGATTCGACGTTGCGCGCGGCGTGCGCCGCCGCGGGCGCGAAGGCCGGCATGCGGATCGACGTAGAGCAGGTTGTCTACTTTGCGCCTCAGCCGTTCGACCCGGCGCTCGTGGAGGCGGTACGCGCGGGTGCGGCAGCGCTCGGCCTGAGCGCGATGGACGTGATCAGCGGTGCGGGCCACGACGCGGTGTATCTCGCGCGTGTGGCGCCGGCCGCGATGATCTTCGTGCCGTGCAAGGACGGCATCAGCCACAACGAGATCGAAGATGCGCGCCCCGAGCATCTGGAAGCCGGCTGCAACGTACTGCTGCATGCGATGCTGAACGCGGCGCAAGCCATGGGGAGCACGACGCGATGAAAATCCTGATCGCCCGGATGAATCACGAAACCAACACGTTTTCGCCGGTGGCGACTCCGCTTGCGGCGTTCGGTCACCACGGTCCGGATTACGGCGACGAGGCGTATCGGCAGAACAAGGGCATGCGTACCGCGATGGCGGCTTTCATCGATGCGGCCGAGCGCGCCGGCGCGCAGTGCGTGACGCCTGTGTCGGCGTCGGCGAACCCGAGCGGCCCCGTCGCGGCCGATGCCTATGACGCGATCTGCGATGCAATCCTCGCCGCCGCGCCGGGTTGCGACGCGGTGCTGCTCGACCTGCACGGCGCGATGGTGGCGGAGCAGACAGCCGATGGCGAGGGCGACCTGCTCGCGCGCGTGCGCGCGGCGTTGCCCGCTGCGCCTATTGCGGTGGCGCTCGATCTGCACGCGAATGTCACGCAGAAGATGATCGACCACGCCGACGTGATCGTCAGCTTCAAGACCTATCCGCACGTGGACATGTATGAAACAGGCGAGCATGCGGCGCGGCTATTGTTCGACCGGCTGCAGGGACGTGCCCGACCGGTGCTCGCCTGGCGGCAGCCGCCACTGCTGACGTCGACGCTGCGCAGCGCCACTGCCGAGGGCGCGATGCGCCGCGCGGTCGAAGCGGCGCGCGCGGCAGAGGCGGACGGGATGCTCGCGGTGTCAGTGCTCGCCGGGTTCGCGCTCGCAGACATTCCTGCGCCGTGCATCAGCGTGGTGGTGGTCGGGGACGGCGATACGGCCAAGGCCGAAGCGGTCGCCGAGCGCATCGCGCAGCAGATCTGGCGCGAGCGCGACGATTTCGTCTATCGTAGCCCGCCGCTTGCGGAATCGGTCGCACAGGCGGCCTCGCTTGCACGCGGCGCGGACAAGCCGGTGCTGATGCTCGACCACGGTGACAACTGCATGTCGGGCGGCACCTGTGACACGATGGACCTGCTCGAAGAGGCGCTGGCGCAGGGTCTGGACGGTCTCGTGAGCGGTCCGCTGTGCGATCCCGAGGCGGTAGCCGCGCTGATCGCCGCCGGTGTCGGCTCGACGCTGACGGTGCCGGTCGGCAACAAGCTGCCTGCACGGCCCGGGGCGCGCCGCGCGCCGTTCATCGCGACAGGCATCGTGCGCGCGATCACCGACGGCGAATACGTGATCAGCGGCCCGATCTACACCGGCCAGCGGGCGTTCATGGGCCGCTCCGCCGTGCTCGATACCGGTGCTGCGATACTCGTCGTCACCGAGCGCACGCAGGAGCCGTGGGATCTTGGCGTATTCGAGAGCGTCGGCATCGACCCGCGGCGCGCGCGATTCCTGCTGCTCAAGTCGCGCATGTATTGCCGGCCGGTGTTCGTGCCGATCGCGGCGGCGCTCGTCGAGTGCGATAGCCGAGGCGTGACGGGTTCGGGGTACGAGTTGTTCAATTTCGAGCGGATTACTCGGCCCGTGTATCCGTTGGATCGGGAAACGTGTTGGGTCTCTGGCTGATCCGCTCGGTCAACCGGTCAGTTCGTCACCCAACGCGTTACTGCCGGAATGTGGCCCACTCAGAAATTGCGCGCTCAAACCGGTGGCTTTTTTTGTTGGCCATGCCCGGGACAGAATCGGCTTCATCGGCGAGCAGTGATCATGGGTTTAACCCTCAGGTAAAGACTCCAGGAATCTGTTAATTTATCGGGCTGATCCGCTGCGGTTCGTTCGCGGGTTCGTTCGCGGGTTCGTTCGCATATCGCTACGTAGGACAAAGTGTATCAACGCCCGGTCTTGCCTTTTCCGATATCGGCCCGACCCATGCGCCGGGATAAACGCCGTTGAACACTAACCAATCAAGGTGAGCAAGTTGCTAAGACATATCGTCATGTGGAAGTTGAAGGAAAGCGCCGAGGGCGGCACGCGCGAGGAAAACATCGTCAAGCTGAAAGCCAAACTCGAATCCTGTCGCAGCATTGTTTCGGGCCAGGGGCACTTCGAAGTAGGCGTGGCGCAACCCGGCTTCGAAGCCACGTATGACGTGGTCCTCGTGTCCGATTTCGACAATGCGCAAGCCCTTCAGGCGTATCAGGTTCACCCCAAGCACCTGGCGATCAAGGAGTTCGTTGCAGCGGTACGCGAATCGCGTCAATGCATCGATTACGAAGTCTGAAGCCATGACCGACTTCTCCACGCTTTCTGAAAGCCCGTTCATCGATTCGCTCGGCGTACAGCTCGTCACCGCCGAAGACGGCGCAAGCGAAGTGCTGCTGCCGCTGACCAGCACGCATATGAACACCTGGGGCATCGCACATGGCGGCGTGACCATGACACTCGCCGACTGCGCCCTAGCGATGGCCGCGCGCAGTCTCGCCGGCGACGGCATCGGCGTAGTCACCGTCGAAATGAAAGTCAACTTCATGCAGCCGGGCCGCGGCGAACTCCGCGCGTTTGCCCGCGTGTTGCACCGCTCGACCACCATGGCGTATTGCGAAGGCGAAATCCGCGACAGCGAAGGCCATTTCGTCGCAAAGGCGCTCGGCACCTTCAAATACATGCGAAGGCTGGCTGTCGGCCGCGATATCGCAAAGCAACGCCTGCGCTCAGATCCGTCCGCCACACCCGGTCCCAGCGACGCCTGACGCCGCTGCCAGCGCGCGCCTCGCGCTCTGGTTTGTCCCCGACCGCACAGGAGTATCACAATGCCAGAACACACTTCAATCAATCGCCAGATCCTCCTCGTTTCGCGCCCGCAAGGCGCGGCAAGCGTCGACAACTTCAAACTCGTCGAAACCCCGCTTGGGGCCCTGGCGGACGGCCAGGTGCGCGTACGTAATCACTTCCTCTCGCTCGATCCCTACATGCGCGGCCGTATGGACGACTCGAAGTCTTACGCCGCATCGCAGCCGCTCAACGAGGTGATGATCGGCGGGACGGTGGGTGAAGTGGTGGAATCGAAGAATCCGAAGTTTGCGATCGGCGACAAGGTGGTCGGGATCTACGGCTGGCAGGAATTCGGCACATCGGATGGCAAGGGCCTGCGTAAAGTCGATGACACCCATATCCCGCTTTCAGCGTATCTCGGCCCGGTCGGCATGCCCGGCGTGACAGCATGGCTTGGGCTCAACAAGATCATCGAGCCGAAAGCAGGCGAAACGGTCGTGGTCAGTGCGGCGAGCGGCGCGGTGGGAAGCGTGGTCGGCCAGTTGGCGAAAGCAGCGGGCTGCCGCGCGGTGGGCATCGCAGGTGGGGCGGACAAATGCCGCTACGTCACCGAGACCCTCGGTTTCGACGCATGCATCGACTACAAAGCGGGCAACCTCCACGACGACCTCAAGGCCGCGTTGCCGAACGGTGCCGACGGTTACTTCGAAAACGTCGGCGGCGAGATACTGGACGCCGTGTTGTCGCGCATGAACGCATTCGGTCGCATCGCGTTGTGCGGGATGATCGCCAGTTACGACGGTTCACCGATGCCGCTCAAAAAGCCCGCTTTGATGCTCACGCAGCGCTTGAAGGTGCAGGGTTTTATCGTCAGCGAATCGCCGGAAGTGTGGCCCGAGGCGCTCACGCAACTCGGCGGGCTCGTCGCTCAGAAGAAGCTGCAATATCGCGAGACGATTGCGCAGGGCCTGGAGAATGCCCCGGAGGCTTTTCTCGGATTGCTCAAAGGCAAGAACTTCGGCAAGCAGCTCGTCAGGCTGATCTGAACGTTCGAAATCTACAAGATCGAAGGAGACAGGGTGGATAACTTCAACGGCAAAGTGGCCGTGATCACGGGCGCCGGCAGCGGCTTCGGCCGCGAGTTCGCATTGAAGGGCGCGGCGCTGGGCATGAAGCTCGTACTCGCCGATGTCGATGCGAAAGGTCTCGCGGAAACGGTCGAGATGGCGCGCGGTTTAGGCGCTGAGGCGCTCGGCGTGCCTACTGACGTTTCCGATGCCGCGCAGGTCGACGCGCTTGCGCGCACGACTATCGATACCTACGGCGCCGTTCATCTGCTCTTCAATAACGCGGGCGTCGGCACGGGCGGTTTCGTCTGGGAAAGCAGCGCGAACGACTGGGCTTGGGTCTTCGGCGTCAACGTGATGGGCGTCGCGAACGGCTTGCGCGCGTTCACGCCGTTGATGCTCGCGCAGCAAGAGCCGGCGCATATTGTCAACACGGCATCGGTGGCAGGCTTGCTGTCGGCGCCGGGAATGGGCGTTTATAACGCATCGAAACATGCGGTCGTCGCGTTGACGGAGACGCTGTATCACGACCTGAAGATCATCGGCGGCCAGGTGGATTGCTCGCTGCTATGTCCGGCGTTCGTGCCGACAGGCATTGCGAACGCCGAACGGGTGCGGCCCGAGGGTTTGCGCAACGATGAACCACTGACGGCATCGCAGCGCATGGCGGGAAAGCAACTCTCGAAGGCGGTGGAGAGCGGGAAGCTGAGCGCGGCACAGGTGGCGGAACTGACCTTCGACGCGGTGCGCGAGCGGCGGTTTTATGTGCTGACGCACCCGAACATTCTGGCATCGGTGCAACTGCGTTTCGATGATGTCACGCAGCAGCGCAATCCGACCGATCCGCTGTCGTTGAAGCCGGAGGTGAAGGGGTAGGGTGCCGACTAACGCACCGAATCGCATCAGATTCGCGGTGCTATGTCATCATCCCGAGCTTCCAACACCCGCCAATTCCCCGCCCCCATGCCGCTGAATCCTGCCATTGCACAGGTCGTTGAACTCATCGCGAAGGCCAAGCGGCCGCCGATTCACACGCTTTCGGCTTCCGCCGCGCGCGCGTCCTACGAGCGCAGCGCGCTGATTCTCGACATCGCGCCGGCCGCAATGTTCGAGGTCCACGAGCTCACCATCCCCACGCGCGATCAAGCGTCCATCCGTGCGCGCCTTTATCACCCGGTCGAACCGAACTGGGCGGCCCCTACACCTACGCTGGTCTATTTTCATGGCGGTGGTTTTGTGATCGGCAGTATCGATACCCACGATTCGCTCTGTCGAAGCCTCGCCGCCGATTCGGGTTGCGCGGTGGCATCGGTCGATTACCGGCTCGCGCCCGAGCACATGTTTCCAACCGCCGTGCACGATGCCTTCGATGCCCTCACGTGGCTTTACGCGCAAGCGGCGTCGCTGGGGCTCGACAACACGCGTTTCTCGGTGGGTGGCGACAGCGCAGGCGGCACACTCGCGACGGTGTGCGCATTGCTCGCACGCGATGCCGGCATCCCGCTACGCCTCCAATTGCTGATTTATCCCGGCGTAAGCGCGCGGCAGGACACGCAATCGCACGCGCAATTTGCCGAAGGTTTTGTGTTGTCGTCGAAGACCATTCAGTGGTTTTTTGCCCAGTATCTTCGCGACGACAAAGACCGTGACGACTGGCGTTTCGCCCCGCTGGACGCACGCGGGCCGGTACCGGATTTCACCGGTATCGCTCCTGCGTGGATCGCCGCTGCCGATCACGATCCGCTCTTCGACGAAGACATAGCCTACGCGGCCAAACTCGAAAGGGCGGATGTGCCGGTTGAACTGGTCCGCTACGAAGGCATGACGCACGAGTTCTTCAAAATGGGCGGTTTTGTGCCGGAAGTGGCGAAAGCGCATGCGGACGCAGCCGATGCGTTGCGTCGATACATGAACGTCACAGAGAGTTGAAAACCGGCGCCGAGAACTTTACGCGCACAAAGTTTCGCTCCAAGTTCAACGGCTTTTAAACCGCCCGCACGATCGTGAACGCATCGCTTCGTTCAAACGCGCCGGGACGTTGGATGTTATGTGAACCATCGTCGTCGCTGAGTTCCTTGATCTGCAGCGTCAAGTCACCGCCAACCGCCACCACTCGCAACGCCGTGGTGCTGCGCGTGCCATACCCCTCCGACTCGATAAACGCCGCCGACAACACCCGCTCGCGCTCAAGCGAGAGCCCGGTGGACGGCAGCAGATGATCATCGGCGAGTTGGGGGTTGCGCATGGTCTCGATCAGGCTGTCCAGCGACGGCCGTTCATCGACGTGAAGCAGATCCCGCAACGCGTCGCGTTGCGCGACAAGCTTGGGCCAGGGTGTGTCGAGCAGACTATTCGACAACCCGTGAATACCAGGGTCAAGCAGCGAAGGCGGGGCATCGGCACGATTGCCGTACCAGGCGAGTTCGCCCCGCGTGAAGTCACCGACAACCAGATTGAAGCCGTTATACCGATGCCCGTCGCGGGCCACTGCGTCCAGATAGGCCATTGGCGCAACCGGTGCGCCGGACAGAAAGTCGCTGACCAGCGTCCCGCGAGTCGGCGCATTGGGCCGCACTTCCGCCGGCGCCCGATAGTTCGTCAACGCGGCAAAACGGCCATCACGCGTGACCCCAAGCCAGGTTCCACCGCCCGTCAGATCGCGTCCGGCGAGCATCTTCGGCGCGCTTTCCAAGCTTTCCCACCAATGCAACGGCTCGGTTTCACGATGAAAAAACTCGTCGCGATTAGCCGCAAGCGTGAGTAACGGGAACGGAAACGGGCGATCAGCGTCAGACGCTGTCGCGTCCGGTTGCCAATCGAAGACGATGAGACACATGAGCGAACCGTCCGCAATAAGTCAGACTTCGCTCGGCAGCGCGTAGGGTAGCGGCGAGAACTTCAACGCAGGCCCCTCCGCAGCACCGACGTGTACCGAGCCCTGCTCAAGCGCCGCGAGCTTGATTTCCACGAGCGCATCCACGCCGCCGCCAGGCGCGGGCGCCACGTTGACCACCAGGCCGCAAGGCTGGCCCGGGTCGTCGGAGTGGAACAGTTCGTCGCCGGCTTTAGCGGTATCGACATGAGCCAGCGATGTGCGGCGCTTGATCGTGCCGCGATACTGACTGCGCGCAACCACTTCCTGCCCCGGATAACACCCCTTCTTGAAGTTGACGCCGCCGAGCACGTCAAAGTTGACCATCTGCGGCACGAATTGCTCGGAAGTCGGCTGCGTGATGCGCGGTTCGCCTGCGTGAATGTCGAGCCAGTCCCATAACTCGGCAGGGGCGCGCACGAGCTGTTTTTCCATCTCGGCGAGGCGCGCTTCGACTTCAGCCTTCGGGCCGACCCACAGGAAACGCGGCCGGCCGGCGGCATCGGGAACGCGGATCAGCGAGCCGAGCGGACCGTCCACTTTCACATGCACCCCGTCGGGCATGGCATCGAAGAGATGGGACAGCGTCTTGCGGACATCGCCGGCAAAACCCACCGCGGCGAGCGACGGCGTGGCATCGGCGAGCTTCGCTTTCGCGCGCATCACGAACATCGACAAGCGTTTTTGCACCGATGCCTGGATGTCGGCGGAGAGCATCAGGCGCACGGCCTCGCCGCAACGCCACATCAAAAACGACGCCAGCAAGCGGCCCTTCGGTGAGCAATAACCCGCCAGACGCGCGTTTGACGCATCCAGATGCTGGACGTCGCTTGTCAATTGCGTGTGAAGAAAAGCAGCGGCGTCGTCGCCGGTGGTATCGATAATGCCGAACTGCGTCAGCGGCACGAAAACGCCGGCGTGAAGGGCGGCGTCGAAGGAAGATGAAAGCGGTGAGACGGTCGGGGAATTCATGAACTGACTTTGACGGATGCGAACGAAGTTATTATATGGGTCTTACCTAGAGCGTGTTTCGCATGTCCCTTTTGAAGAAATGTTTGATCGCGGCTGTCGTCGCGGTCGCGGTTGGCGGTGCGCTCGTCGGGGGCGTGTTCAAATGGGCGAACAGCCCGGTCGACCTGGCATCACCCGAACTCGACATCACCATCAAATCCCACAGCACGTTACGCAGCGTGGCCCTCCAGCTGGACCGCGGCGGCGCGCACGTCCAACAGCAGTTGTTCGTGCTGATGACGCGCGCGCTCGGTCTTTCAGCGCAGCTCAAGTCCGGTAACTACGCGTTCAAGGAGGGCATTACGCCCTACGAGATGCTGCAGAAAATCGCCCGCGGCGACGTCAACGAGTACGTGGCGACCGTAATCGAAGGGTGGACGTTCCAGAAAATGCGCAACGAACTGGACGGCAATCCGGCGCTGCAGCACGACACGGCGGGCATGACCGACACCGACTTGCTGAAGGCCGTTGGCGCGCCGGATGACGTGATTGCGCGGGCGAGCGCGGAAGGCCTGTTTTTCCCCGACACCTATCTCTTCGATAAAGGCACGAGCGACATCGCCGTCTACAAACGGGCGTACAAGCTGATGCAGCAGCGCCTCGACGAAGCCTGGACCACTCGCGCGCAGAATTTGCCGTACAAGACGCCTTATGAGGCGCTGATCATGGCGTCGATTGTCGAAAAGGAAACCGGGCGCGCCGCCGACCGGCCGTTGGTCGCGGCGGTGTTCACGAACCGGCTGCGCATCGGCATGCCGCTGCAAACGGACCCTTCGGTGATCTACGGACTGGGTTCGGCCTACGGCGGCCGCCTGCGTAAAAAAGACCTGCAAACCGACACTCCGTACAATACCTACACGCGCATGGGCCTTCCGCCCGGTCCGATCGCGCTGCCGGGCGTGGCAGCCCTCGCGGCGACGGTCAATCCTGCCTCCAGCGCGGCACTGTATTTCGTGTCGCGCGGCGACGGCAGCAGCTTCTTTTCAGACAATCTCGGCGACCACAATCGGGCCGTCGACAAGTACATCCGGGGACAATGATGGTGCGCGGCAGATTCATCACGTTTGAAGGCATCGACGGCGCGGGCAAGACGACGCACCTCGCGTGGTTTCGTCAGCGCCTGGAAGACAAGATCGCAGCCACGGGCCGTTTGGTCGTGATCACGCGGGAACCCGGCGGCACGTCGCTGGGAGAAAGCCTGCGAGAATTGCTGCTCAACCAGCCGATGGACCTCGAAACCGAGGCGTTGCTGATGTTCGCCGCACGCCGGGAACATCTGGCGCAGATCATTGAGCCGGCGCTGGCGCGGGGCGACTGGGTGCTGTCGGACCGTTTCTCCGATGCCACCTTCGCGTATCAAGGCGGCGGCCGCGGTTTGCCGCGCGACAAGCTGGAAGCACTCGAGCGCTGGGTGCAGGGCGGTTTCCAGCCGGATCTGACCGTGCTCTTCGATGTCCCGACGAACGTGGCCAGCGAACGACGCGGCGCGGTCCGCTCGCCGGATAAGTTCGAGAGCGAATCCGATTCGTTTTTCGGCCGCACCCGGGCTGAGTATTTGCGCCGGGCGGAGGAATCGCCGGAACGATTTGTGATAATTGATGCTACGCAATCGATAGTGGATATCCAGAAACAACTTGAATTAGTGATCGCAAATATCTGATTTTAAATAAAAATCGGTAAATAGAATTTACTTTAAGTCGTGATCCCAGGCGGTTTTATCGCTGACAGTGCCTCCGATCAGAAGCTCGAAAAAACTTCAATTATTGTCAACAAACAATTGAATCAGTTGAGTTTTACCGACAAGTTAAAGTAAATTCAGATTCACAAGATTGCACCGCAAACACCTGATCCAAAAGACTTTTCATGATCTATCCGTGGCAAACCGATGACTGGACCCGTCTTGAGCAACTGCGTGCAAGCTGGCCGCATGCATTGCTCCTACATGGTCGCGCGGGCATCGGTAAATTGCAGTTTGCGCAGCATCTTGCTCAAAGCCTGCTCTGCGAAACACCGACCGACACGCGCGAACCGTGCGGAAAGTGCGTTGCGTGCCTGTGGTTCAGCCAGGGCAACCATCCCGACTATCGGGCGGTTCTGCCGGAAGCGCTCGCCGGTGAATTGGTCAACGACGACAAGGCCGATAAGGCCGAAAAGGCAGACGCCGAGGACGGCAAGAAAACGAAGGTCCTGAGCAAGGAGATCAAGATCGATCAGGTGCTCGGGCTGATGAATTTTTTCAGCCTCGGCTCGCACCGGGGCGGTTTGCGGGTCGTGTTGCTGTATCCGGCTGAATCGATCAACGTGTTCGCCGCAAACGCATTGCTCAAGACACTGGAAGAGCCGCCTGCGGGCGTGGTGTTCATTCTGGTGACAGCACGCGTGGACCGCTTGCTGCCGACGATCATCAGCCGCTGCCGCCAATGGCCGATGACCCTCCCGGCCACCGAGCCCGCCGTTGCATGGCTGGCGCAGCAGGGCGTGGAGCGTCCCGCAGCCGTGCTGGCAGAAGCCGGCGGAGCGCCGCTGACCGCGCTGGCGCTCGCCTCCGATGAAAACCGCGCGCTGCGTGATTTCGCGCTGGCGCAACTGGCCGCCGGCCCCGCTTGCGACGCGTTCGCGTGCGGAGAAAGCCTGCAGAAGCTGCCGGTGCCTATGGTGCTCGGCTGGCTGCAGCGCTGGCTTTACGATCTGCTCGCCCAGAAAACGGCGGGGCGTCCGCGTTACTTTCCGGGAGCATCGAAGGCGCTCGAACGCTGCGCCGCGCAGATCGATACCGAGCGTTTCGCCCGCTTTCAAAAGACGGTGACACGGCAGCGCGCGGTGGAAAATCATCCGCTGAACGCGCGGCTGGTGTTCGAAGAACTGTTCCTTGCGTACCGCGACGTGTTCACTGCCGCCTGAAAATGCGGCCCGAATAAGCTTCATGACATTCGATTCACTCTTTTTGCACACGACCGCACTATGAACCTCGACTTCCGCGACGCCACGCTCGACGATCTTCCCGGCATTGTGGCTATCTACAATTCCACGGTGCCGTCGCGCCTTGTGACCGCCGACCTGGAACCCGTGACGCTCGAAAGCCGGCTCCAGTGGTTTCATGCCCATGGCCCGAAGGCTCGCCCGCTCTGGGTGGTCGAAGAAAACGGCGAGGTTATCGCGTGGCTGAGTTTTTCCGATTTCTACGGCCGTCCGGCTTACCTTCGCACGGCTGAAGTCAGCATCTATCTGGCCGAAAGCGCGCGTGGCAAAGGGCTTGGGAAGCAGCTGCTGCAAGCAGCACTGGAACGTGCGCCGGCGTTGGGTATCGACACACTGTTGGGCTTCATCTTCGGCCACAACGAAGCAAGCCTGCGCCTGTTCCAGCGCTTCGAATTCCAGACGTGGGGCACACTGCCGCGCGTCGCGGTGCTGGACGGCGTTGAGCGAGACCTCGTGATTCTCGGCCGGCGGCTCGGCTGAGCGGCTAGATGAACCATCACTTGAGAGCCCACCCAATCCCGCTTTAACGGAATTCCCATGTTCGTCGATTCGCATTGCCACATCAATTTCGAAGGCCTGGCCGACCGTCTGCCCGAAGTGCTCGACAAAATGCGCGAGCTGAAGGTGACGCATGCGCTGTGCGTCTCGGTTGATCTGGAGACGCTGCCTTCGGTGTTGAAGATCGCCGAAGAAAACGAGCATATTTACGCATCGGTCGGTGTGCATCCGGATCATGAGGACGCGCGTGAGCCGAGCGTAGCGGAGCTCGTGGAGCTGGCGCGGCATCCGAAAGTAGTGGCTATTGGCGAGACGGGGCTGGATTATTACCGTCTGGAAGGCCGCAGCATCGCGGATATGGAATGGCAACGTGAACGCTTTCGCACGCACATCCGCGCCGCGCATGCGACGGCGAAACCGCTGATTATTCATACGCGGTCGTCGTGGGAAGACACGCTGCGGATCATGGCCGAGGAGCGAGCAAGCGTGCCGGGCGGCGTCATGCATTGCTTCACGGAACCGTGGCACGTCGCCGAGGCGGCGCTCGCCCAGGATTTTTACATTTCGCTGTCGGGCATTGTCACGTTCAAGAGCGCGAAAGACGTGCACGACGTCGCGGGGCGCGTGCCGCTCGAGCGTTTGCTGATTGAAACGGACTCGCCGTATCTGGCGCCGGTGCCGTATCGCGGGAAATCGAATGAACCTGCGTACGTAAGTTATGTCGGACGCTTCATCGCGCAATTGCGCGAGATGCCGGATGAAGCGCTGGCGGCAGCCACCACGCGTAATTTTTTCACGCTGTTCAAGATTCCGCAGGCGCAGCCAGCTGAGCATTGAAGCTCGGTACGGTCTCGCCGCGGTCTCTTCACTGCAGCGCGTCCGATCGATCGCCTGAAAGATCCGGTATTTCGTTATTAGAACGTTAAGTAATCCCCAAGGAACACATGCTTAAATTTTCGACGATTTCCTCTTCGCCCCTTCCGGGAACCCATTCGGGAGCCATTCGGCGAGCCCATTCAACACGTAAAACGTGGCGAACCCTCATGACGGGCCTGGTGCTGACGGCGGCCGCCATCGCGCAACCCGCTTTCGCGACGCCTGCCGACTCCATGATCAAGGCAGTAAAGTTCGACGACATATCTGCCGTTAAAAAGCTGTTGGCACAGGGCGTGGACCCGAATCTGGTTGATGACACCGGCACGCCGTTGCTCGTGATCGCGGCGAGGGAAAAGTCTGACAAGGTAGGCAAGCTGCTCGCCGATAACCCGAATATCGACCTTGAAAAGCTCGATCCCGCCGGTGAAAACGCAATGATGCTCGCCGCCCTAAACGACGACCTCAACTTCGTGAACATCCTGATCGCGAAGGATGCGGAAGTGAACAAGAAGGGCTGGACGCCGCTGCACTACGCTGCGACCAACGGTCACGACGACGTGGTGAAGGTGTTGCTCGACCATTCGGCTTACATCGACTCGGGCTCGCCCAACGGCACGACCCCGCTGATGATGGCGGCGCGCGGCGGCCATTTGTCGACGGTCAAGCTGCTGCTCGATGAAGGCGCCGATTTGCGCGTGAAGAACCAGATTGGCCTGACGGCGGTGGACTTCGCGAAGCAGTATCACGAGAAGGACGTGGCGGAAGGGCTGGCGGCACGGTTGGCAGCGATGCAAAACCAGGGCGCGGCGGGCGCGTCTGGAGCCCCGCAAAGCGGCGCAAACAGTGCAAAATGACGCTCGCACGGCGAGGAACCTGACCCGGGTTTGACCGGCAACAGGTCCCGACCGCGCGATACGAGGAACAGCGGGTGTGATCCGGCGTGATAATCCGAAGAAAGGCGTCCGGGTGCGCTCGCTGATAAGACGGGTTTGGGCCTTCAAGACAGGTTGTTTTCACCTGCGCATCCAGGCCGGCCCGCAACTGCCAACATAAGAAAGGACCATCATGCAGCGGGTTTTTGTCATGGCCAGTGTGCTCGCGTTTCCGCTTAGCGCGGCCGCGTTCACAGGCAACGATCTGAACATGCTTTGTACCAAGACGGACACAGCCTCACGCAGCGCATGCGCGGCTTATATAGAAGGTGCCGCTGACGGCATCTACAACACCATCGAAGCGATTGGCGGCACATCGGGACCGCAGATCGGCCAGTATTTTTGCCTGCCAGTCGATGTCAAACCGCAGGAACTGACGGACGCGGTACGCAAGTTCATCGCCGACAATCCCACGCGCGGCAACTTCAACGCCACGACCATGGTGTCCCTCGGGCTCGGCAAGGCGTTCCCCTGCAAAGCTGAAAAGTAAGCTGCCATTGGGCGTGGCGCGGGCGTGGCGCGGTTCATCCATGCCGCCCGGCCGGCGCAGCGCATGCTGCCGTGCAATAGAATAGTCATCTCATCACGCGGCTGGCAGGTCAATCCGGCCGGCCGCCGATGTCACTGATGCCACTGACGTCACCGCGCTCCATGCGCACTCAGACGCAATCGGGCTTTGCATAATCCCGTCGTATCCCCCGATATCACCTTCCAAGGCTGATCCCACGACGACGATGACCTCTCTCGACTCCATCAATTTCAGCTCCATCGATTTCGACTCCTTCGAGCGAATCGCCTCCGCTCCGCTCAATACCTGGCCCGGCACGCTTGTCGTGGCGGCGCTTTCCGTGCTGTTCGCCATTGGCGTGCATCGCGTGGGCGCTCGCATTCTGGGGCGCATTGCGCGGCCGTACCCCTTGATGAGCGTGGTATTGCGCTTTATCGACAAGCCCGCGCTCACGCTGCTGATCATTCTCGGCCTGGGTTTCGTGCTGGTTGAAACCCCTGATGCGCTGCCATTCGCCGCCGCATTGCGCGACTTGCTCACCGTGCTGCTGATTGTCGCGCTGACGTGGCTTGCCGTGCGCTCAGTGGGCGCGGTGGCCGAGGCGCTGGTGCAAGCCCATCCGCTCGACAGCCAGGACAACCTGCAAGCGCGCCGGATTCACACGCAGGCGCGCGTGCTGGCGCGCTCGGTGATGGTGGTGATCGTGATCATCGGCTTCGGCGGGGCGTTGATGACGTTTCCCGCCGTGCGTCAGGTCGGCGCGAGTTTGCTGGCGTCGGCGGGTGTGGCGGGGCTGGTGGCCGGTATCGCCGCACGGCCGGTGCTCGGCAACCTGATCGCCGGATTACAGATCGCGTTGTCGCAACCCATCCGGCTCGACGATGTCGTGGTGATCCAGGGCGAATGGGGACGGGTGGAGGAGATCACCGGCACCTATGTATCTATCCGCATCTGGGACCAGCGGCGCCTGATCGTGCCGCTGCAATGGTTTATCGAGAATCCGTTCACCAACTGGACGCGCAATAGTTCGCAGATCATTGGCACGGTGTTTTTCTTCGTCGATTACCGCATGCCGCTCGCGCCGTTGCGCGAAGAGCTCGAGCGGATTTTGCAGAACGCGCCGGAGTGGGATCAGCGGGTGCAGGTGCTGCAGGTCACCGATGCCACCGAAAAGTCCATGCAGCTTCGCGTGCTCGTCAGTTCCTTCGATTCCGGCTTGAACTGGGATCTTCGATGCCGGGTGCGCGAAGGTCTGCTGGACTTCATGCAGTCGTCGTATCCGCAGTTCCTGCCGCGCACGCGGGCGGATATATCGCCGGAGGGGGAGCATGTCGATTTTGTCCCGCCGCTCGAACGCAGCATGGCAGACGGCACTGACGGCATTGACGGTGCCGAAGTTGCAGCTCGCACGATCAGGCCACCGGTATCCCGCGGGACCGCCAATACGGAAGCCGATCCGGTGGCGAGCCGGGGAGAGCGGCACGGCCCTGACGCATCGGCGAATTCGGCGGCGAGCACCGCGCCGAGTGCACCCGGCGATGGCGCGCCGAAACCCGCTGAGCGGCGCTGAGCCAAGCTCGGTGGCGGTAAGACTGCGCACCAGCTCGCACCAAGCGACAATGAGAGCCCAGGCGGCGAGATCAAGAGAACGAGAGACCAAGAAGCCCGCCCGGGCATCGAAGAACGTGGCAATGAAATTGAACTGAGGCGGTTGTCCGGAGCCGAACAAAGATCATCGACAAAAAATAAACGGCCGCGACCCTGGAACATCTCACGCGTATGCGGCCGCGAAAAAATACACACACCCTGAGATTCGCAAAAAAGGAAGCCAGTAATGACCCGCTTAGTCGTTGTATCGAACCGAGTAGCCTCTCCGACAGAAACCAAAGGCTCGGCCGGCGGCCTCGCCGTGGGCGTCTTCGGCGCGCTGAAGGACAGCGGTGGTGTCTGGTTCGGCTGGAGCGGCGATGTAGTCAGCGACAGCGTGGCGAACCAGGGACCTAAACTCGAACAGGACGGCGCAGTCACGTTCGCCACCGTCGGCTTGCCGAAGAAGGACTACGACCAGTATTACCGCGGTTTTTCGAACGCGACCTTATGGCCTGTCTTTCACTATCGCAACGACCTGGCCGTCTACGACCGCGACGAATACGCGGGATACAGACGGGTCAATTCCTGGCTGGCGCATCGCGCCATCAAGCTGCTGCAACCGGACGACGTCATCTGGGTCCACGACTATCATTTGATCCCGTTTGGCGAAGCGCTGCGTTCGGAAGGCGTGACCAACCGGATGGGCTTTTTCCTGCATATCCCTTTCCCTTCACCGCAGATCCTGCTCAACATTCCGCCGCATGAGGAACTGGTCAAGTCGCTGTGCTGCTACGACGTAGTAGGTTTCCAGACGCCCGGCGACCAGGCTGCTTTCCACGATTACATCGTGCGTCACGCGCATGGAACAGCCACGGCCGATGGCGAAGTGGAGGCGTTCGGCCGCAAGTTAAAAACGGGCGTCTACCGCATCGGCATCTTCCCGGATGAAATCGCCGAGCAAGCCACTCGCGGCGAAGCGCGTCAGGATGTGATGGACCTGAAGCAAAGCCTGGAAGGCCGTAAGCTCATCATGAGCGTGGACCGGCTGGACTATTCAAAGGGCCTTGTCGAACGCTTCAAGGCGTTCGAGCATTTCCTCGAAAAATCGCCGGAATGGCGGGGCAATGTCACGCTGGTGCAAATCGCGCCGCCCACACGCTCGGACGTGGATACGTACCAGCAGATCCGCCATAACCTGGAATACGAAGCAGGACGTATCAACGGCCGTTACTCGGGCCTCGACTACACGCCGATCCGCTACATGAACCAGCGTTATGACCGGTGGAAGCTGATGTCGCTGTTTCGCGAGTCGCAGATCGGGCTGGTTACGCCGTTGCGCGACGGCATGAACCTGGTCGCGAAGGAATATGTCGCGGCGCAAAACCCCGACGATCCCGGCGTGCTCGTGCTGTCCCAGTTCGCAGGCGCCGCTGACGAAATGAAGGGTGCGCTGATGGTGAATCCGCACGACATAGTAGGCATGAGCGAGGCCATTGGACGGGCGCTCTCCATGCCGCTCGCCGAACGCCGCGAGCGCTACGAAACCAACATGGTGATGCTGCGCAAATACGACCTGGGCGTCTGGCGCGACTCGTTTCTCGCCGACCTGCGAGGCGTGAAATTGGACAAACAGCAGAGCAAACGCCCGGCGAACAACAAATAACACCTGATGCAGCGTCGACGAAGAACACTGCTCGTTAACCGAATATCGGCCTGAAAACCTCAAAAATTCGACGATATCCGAGTGTTTCGCGACTGTAACAGGGTCGTGAAAGTGAAAGTTTTGCTAACTTTTGGGCTTCCACGGCCAATAATACGGTGTCGTACTCGCGCGTGGTTTCGTTCACCGTCGCGCGCGAGGGCGTCCGGCGCCCGTGCGGATCACTATCACCGACTAAACATCACGGCGACGTAAGACCGAGTGGAGACAGCAACAATGAGAATTGCACAAATAGCCCCGTTGACCGAATCGGTGCCGCCCAAGCTGTATGGCGGCACTGAGCGGGTGGTTTCGTATATCACCGAGGCACTGGTGGAACTTGGCCACGATGTGACCCTGTTCGCTTCAGGAGACTCGCAAACCAAGGCAAAGCTGGAAGCCGTGTGGCCGCGCGCGTTGCGCCTGGACCCGGCAATCCGCGACCGGATCGCCCCGCATATGCTGCTGATGGAAATGGTGCGGCGCCGCGCCGACGACTTCGACGTGCTGCATTTCCACCTGGATTACTACTCGTTCTCGCTGTTCAAGCGGCAGGACACGCCATTCGTGACCACGTTGCACGGGCGTCTGGACTTGCCGGAGCAACAGCCGATATTCAACACGTTCGATACCGCGCCGGTCATCTCCATTTCGGACGCGCAACGCCATCCGTTGCCGCAGGCCAAATGGCTGACTACCGTCTATCACGGGTTGCCGGAAACGCGCTACATGCCGCAGCCGGTCGAGCAGACGTACCTGGCGTTCCTTGGGCGTATATCGCCGGAAAAACGTGTCGATACCGCCATCCGGATTGCCGGCCGGTGCGGGATGAAAATCAAGATTGCTGCAAAGGTGGACTCAGCGGACCGTGAGTATTTCGAACGCGAAATTGCGCCGCTGATGGAGCTGCCGTATGTGGAATTCATCGGTGAAATTGCCGATGACCAGAAGGCCAGCTTCCTCTCCGGCGCCCACGCGTTGCTGTTCCCGATCGACTGGCCGGAGCCGTTCGGACTGGTCATGATCGAGTCGATGGCGTGCGGCACGCCGGTGATCGCGTTCAACCGCGGCTCGGTGCCGGAAGTGCTGGACGAGGGCGTGACGGGGTTTATCGTCGAGGACGAGATTGGCGCAGTGGCGGCCGTGAACCGGCTGCATACAGTGTCGCGCGCGGGCGTGCGCAAGCGCTTTGAAGAGCGCTTCACGTCGCATCGCATGGCGCAGCAATACGTTGATGCTTATCAGGCAGTCATGCGCGCGCAGAAACGTTCGCGCTTCAAGCTCATTGACAGCGCGACCAGCTAAAAAACGCTTCTAAAATGCGCTTCGTCAGCGCGTCAAAGCAAAAAAACCGCCGCGCAGCACGACCTTCCGGTCATGCTGCGCGGCGGTTTTAACTTGCGCGCTTGATTCAGGATTCAGGCCGGCGCTTGCCAGCCGAAGACCGAGATCACATCTTTAGACGCGACACCTTGGTGCCTTGCAGCGAGACGTCTGCCATCAAGCCGGCGTTCGTCAGCACGAACACTTCGACCGGTGCCGTAGCGGTGTTCGAATCGATAGCGCCGTTGGCGCCCATCTTGACCAGCGCCACCGATGCATCGCCGCCGACCGACCAGCCATCCGTATTGCGGAATGTGTCGAGCGCGTCCTGCGTCATGAACAGGAAGATGATCGATTTCGATTGCGCACCGGCTTGCAGACCGACCGATCCCGACGTTGTGCTGTAGTAGCCGACCGAGCTGCCGCCCACCCGCAGCGCGCCCTTGCCGTACTGCGCCCCGACGATAAAACCTGCCTGCAGCACCGACGGGAACACGAGCACGCCGCGCGATTTCCCAACGAGCTCACGCGAACCGCGCGCGGTGACATAGAGGCGTTGCAGGCTCGCGTCAATATCCGAATCGATCGAACGGCGAGCGTCCGCGTCGCCGGCAGTCTTTTGTGCGCCCTGATCCGAGGTCGTCGTGCAACCGGCTAGCGCGAAGCCACCCATTGCAAGCGCCGCGGTCGATTTGATCATGAAGTTTCGTCTTTGCATCGTTTTCTCCATCGTGGTTTTTGGGAAACCCCATCTACGGGTGTTGCAGCATGGCGTTTTATAACACAGCACGTCCGTGAGCAACATGACCTGAAATCTCGCGGAGCCTTACCCCGCTTGGCTTGCGCCGTGTCAGGCAAATGCAATGAGGTAATTTTGACCTGCCCGACCGAGATGCCGTCCCCATGAGAAAGCGCTTGTTTGCGCGAAACATTCGTCTCTCATAAAAGACAAAATTCAAGGACGCAAACGGCGGGCCAGCCCTGTCCGATAGATCAAATTCCGGTCAAAGTTACCCGTCAAAATAAAATGAAAAACTGCGTCAGATAGTGCGAAAAAGCTTGCAAAGGTGTTGTGCCCGCGCTGCAACGCGACGTTATGGCTTGGCAATCCGGGTGGATTCGTTGGCTTGCTTCGGTTTGTCGTTTTTTGCAGGCGGGCGCCGGAGCGAGCGTCGAATCACGCCGATCACTGCGCCGAGCAAAAACAGCGTGACCGCCGGTACGACCCAGTAGCCGACAAAGGCGTGCCATAGATAACCGAACAGCACGCTGCGGCGAGTCGAATACTCCGCCAGGGCGTCCTGGTTCTTGGCAGCATTGGCTGCGACTACGTCAGGCGGGCAGCCGGCGGTGCGCGCTTCATCGAGGGAGCCGTGGCAGCGCGAAACGGCGGGAGAGGCACGTTGCGCGTCGGTGAACGTCCAGGTGGACAGCGAGTGATCAAGATCCTGGGCATCGTACGCGAGTTGCTCGCGAAGCTCGTTTGCCGCAACGATCATGACCGGAACCGCCCAAAAAATGATCAAGACCAGCCACCGCCTGAACCAGCGGTTTTTATATCGCCATACCATCCTCGGGCCTCCGTCCGTTGCAGTGCTGCAAGCCGGCTAGACTGTGGCGGACCGATGGCGCAAACGTGCTTCTGGTGGGCCGCCTGAGCGTCATCTTATGAGATAAAACGCGTGGCGCGTAGCACGACCGTAGCTGCACTGCAATAAGACGGGGCGGGGTTTTCCCGCGTTCGGGACTTCACCTACGTGCGATTTGTGCGCGGCTTTTGCGCGGCTTTCGCCCCTGTGCATACCCGAAGAAACCATGAAAAAAGCCGCGTGTTCAAAGCCACGCGGCTTAGCCAGCAATCGAACGTCACCACGCTCCGGTTCAGCTCTTGTTGCTCAGGCAGTCCTTCATGAAGGCCTTCCGATCGTCGCCTTTCTTGCCCGTCGCCGATTTGTTGCACGCCGTCATTTTCTGCTGCTGGGTCATCGGCGCTGCGGCCGCTGGCGTCGACGAGAGGCAATCTTTCATGAAAGCCTTGCGGTCATCGCCTTTCTTGCCCGACGCCTGCGCATTGCAGGTGGTCATCTTCGATTGCTGGCTGTTATCGGCAAACGCCGGTGTTGCAGCGAAGGTCACGCTTAAAGCGACGCCCAGTGCGAGCGCTGCCATGGTTGCCCGGATCTTCATGCGTTTTCTCCCTTTAAATGGATAACGTGAAACGAGGTGAGGTGCTGCAAGGTCAGGCACGTAAAAATACCGCTGCGGCGTTTGCCTTCGGTTTTGCCGTGATTGTCATCTCATCACCACCATCGCCACCATCACCATCAGGCAGCTTGATCAGGCAAAACCGGGCAAGCCATTATGGCAAAAAGCCATACAAATGCCGTACGGTTTCGAACCTTGGAAATCGAAAAGAAAAGCACATGACGTCCGCGTCATTCAAAAAGCGCACGCATTAATCTATTCAGACCAATCAAAATCAATTCGACCCGTGCCGCGTTCATCTATACACGCTTTGTAAGCTTTCTTTCATCGACGGCAACGGTTCTGCGCGGGAGCGCTTACAATTTTCATTTCGCTCACGCAATTGAATAGCGAATGTCGCTCGATGATTTCGCGGCCGGCAACGACGGGCACCCGGAGGTCTTCGCTGAGAAAAGCCTCCGTTGTAGCACCGCAACATTCGCCTGAACGGTGTCATCACACCGACAGAGCGCCTTCACAGTCTCTCTCTACACTCTTGCGTGCGCTGCGTTGCAAAGCCGTGCGATCCTGTCGTTCTACTGCTGAAAGGAGTCGCGTATGTCTCGTCCTTTATCCGATCACTACAAAGGTTTCGAAATCACCGTCCAGGCGTTGCGCCGCGGAAAAGAACGCGACGAACCGGACGACGGCCCGCGTCATTTCGATATCGTCGTCAACATTTCGCGCAGCGCCAGCGGCGAAGGCAGCAGATCGGAGATGTTCGGCGTGCCGGAGCAGGAGCCGTTCGAGAGTCCCATTGAAGCGACACGTGCGGGTATTGAGTACGCGCGGGCGATCATCGACAAGAAGGTGGAAGGAGAGTCCGTCGATGAACTGTGAAAGCGGGTGGACATGGGTGGCGCCGGAGAAAACTTGACGACATTTCGCACACGGAAGTTGATTGGCAGCTTGGCGGGCGTAGTCGCGGTGCATCGTTTTGCATCGTGTTGCGCGAAGATCAGGGCCAACAGCACTTGCGGTGGCCAGCGGAAACGTCCACGCTCATTGAGCCGTGTGAAGGGCGCTTGTCACATGGGCCGAAGACACGCAAGCCCGCACGGAGATCTCGCGCGATGTTGAATCCGATATCTGACGGGTCGTGTCTTGATGTCGGACGCGACGCCCAAATCCCGACCGGGGGTCGCCGGAGGCACTCGACTCGACTCGTCCCGAACAGAGGTTGCCGGAACCGACATTTCGACGCTCCAACACCCATCCCGTTTCATCCAATAACTAAATATCCAACAACTCAAAACGAACCGAGGAGATTTGCCGCATGAACTCACATCACAAACTTGTCAAACCCGCGCTGCGCCGCCGTTTCTTGTCGGTCGCACTGTCGCTGAGCGCGTGCGCCGCATTACCGTTGTCGCTGTATTCCACGGGCGCCGCCGCGCAAGCCGCGCACAAGCCGAAGGTCGCGCTCGTGATGAAATCGCTGGCGAACGAGTTTTTCCTGACCATGGAAACCGGCGCCAAGGACTATCAGAAACATAACGCGAGCCAGTTCGACCTGATCACGAACGGTATCAAGGACGAAACCGATACCGCCAACCAGATCCGCATTGTCGAGCAGATGATCGTCTCGAAGGTCGATGCGCTCGTGATCGCCCCCGCTGATTCGAAAGCACTCGTTCCGGTCATCAAGAAGGCCGTGGATGCAGGGATCATCGTGGTGAATATCGATAACCGGCTGGACCCGGATGTGCTCAAGTCGAAGGACCTGAACGTGCCGTTCGTCGGCCCGGACAACCAGAAGGGCGCGAGGCTGGTCGGGGATTATCTGGCGAAGCGGCTCAAGGCCGGCGATGAAGTCGGCATTATCGAAGGCGTATCGACTACAACCAACGCGCAGCAACGCACGGCGGGCTTCAAGGACGCGATGCAGGCAGGCGGCATGAAGGTCGTTGCGCTGCAATCCGGAGACTGGGAAATCGATAAGGGCAACGCGGTGGCATCGCAGATCCTGACCGCGAACCCGAACATCAAGGCGCTGCTGTGCGGCAACGACAACATGGCGCTCGGTGCAGTGGCTGCCGTGCGGGCGGCCGGCAAGGCGGGGAAAGTGTATGTGGTCGGTTACGACAACATCAACGCCATCAAGCCGATGCTGGCCGACGGCCGGGTGTTGGCAACCGCCGATCAGTACGCCGCCAAACAAGGGGTATTTGGTATCGACACGGCTTTGAAGGCGATTTCCGAGCATAAGAAACAATCGGAATTGTCGGGCGTGGTTGAAACGCCAGTCGTCCTGATCACCAAAAAATAGGTATTACACGCATAGTAAATTGGATTCGTCTGCTTAAAATCTTAAGAAACGGGCGCCGCTGCCGATAAACGAAAGAATGGGATGATTAACTCGTTTCTTCGATGAATGGTCAGACGGAGCCCGAAATCTTGTATCTGAACCTGGTGGACCGCACAGTAGGCTGGATGGGCTTGGATTAGTCTGGTTGAAGCTTCGGAACAAGCCCGGCTGCAAACGATTGCGCTCGAGCCTGTTCAGGAATTGAAGCTTCGCCATATTCAGGTCCGCAAGGTTCGCGAAGTCCGCGACGTCCGGTTTTTAGCCGGGCACAGCGAGAGGGGCGCGCGTTCGAAGAACGCAGCGGCTTTTCGCCGGAGAAGAGGATGGACGACAAAGTGGCAACCGCGCCCGTTCTCACGGTGAGCGGGTTAGGCAAGACCTACGTGGAGCCGGTTTTATCCGATGTCACGCTGGATCTGCACGCTGGTGAAGTGCTCGCGTTGACCGGGGAAAACGGCGCCGGGAAAAGCACGCTGTCCAAGATCGTCGGCGGCCTGGTCAATCCGACTACCGGCACCATGACCCTGGGTGGTACGCCTTACGCCCCGGCCAGCCGCAAGGAGGCGGAAGCGCTCGGTGTGCGCATGGTGATGCAGGAATTAAACCTGCTGCCTACGTTATCGGTGGCGGAAAACCTGTTCCTGAACCGCTTGCCGCAGCGCAAGGGATTCAAATTTGGCTGGATCGACCGGGCGGCGCTGCGCGAGGACGCCCGCCACGCCATGCAGCAGGTTGGGCTCGACGCAATCGACCCGGATACGCTCGTGGGCGAGCTGGGGATCGGGCATCAGCAGATGGTGGAGATCGCGCGGAACCTGATTGGCGATTGCCGGGTGCTGATTCTCGATGAACCCACCGCCATGCTGACGGCGCGTGAAGTGGACCTGTTGTTCGAGCAAGTTGAACGCCTGAAAGAGCGGGGCGTGGCGCTGGTGTATATCTCGCACCGGCTGGAAGAATTAAGGCGGATCGCCGGGCGCGCAGCGGTGCTGCGCGACGGCCGGCTGGTTCATATCGACGCCATGCAGAATCTGTCCAGCGATCGCCTGGTCACCCTCATGGTGGGGCGTGACATCGGCGAGCGGATCGATTTGGGCGAGCGGAAGATTCGCGATGTCGCGCTGAAAGTTGCCGGCATGAGCCGCGGCCACGTGGTCCGCGATGTGTCGTTCGAAGTGAAGGCGGGCGAGATCTTCGGCATCAGCGGGTTGATTGGCGCGGGCCGCACGGAACTGATGCGGCTGATCTACGGCGCGGATCGGGCCGATAGCGGCGTGGTCTCGGTAGCGCACGAGGGCGCGGCGCTCATGCCGGTGAAGATTACGTCGCCAGCCGACGCAGTGAAGAACGGCATTGCGCTGATCACCGAGGACCGCAAGGGCGAGGGTTTGCTGCTGCCGCAGCCGATTGCCGCGAACATTTCGCTCGGCAATATCGGCGCGGTGTCGAGCAACGGTTTTGTCGATGCACGGCGCGAAGAGGCGCTGGCGCAACAGCAGATCGATGCAATGCACATTCGCGCCGCCGGTCCGTCGCAGCCAGTGTCGGAGTTGTCGGGCGGTAATCAGCAAAAGGTGGTGATCGGCCGCTGGCTCGCGCGCGATTCAACGGTGCTGTTATTCGATGAACCCACGCGCGGCATCGATGTTGGCGCGAAGTTCGATATTTATGCGTTGATGGGCGCGTTGGCGCTGGAAGGGCGAGCGCTGGTGGTGGTGTCGAGCGATCTGCGTGAACTAATGCTGATTTGCGACCGGATCGGGGTGATGTCGGCGGGACGGATGACCGGGGTTTTTGAGCGAGACACATGGTCGCAAGACGCGCTGTTGGCGGCGGCTTTTGCCGGCTACGCGAAACGCGACGAAATCCTCCAGGAACCCACTGTGCCGGACGCCAAGGCGCCGCCGAGCCCGAGCAGCGGAGAATCCGCAGTGAAGCGCTGAATCAGCACCATGAAAATATTCAAAGCAGTGGCGTCACCGTAGTGAAAGGCAGTTAAAGCAGGCGCAAAGCAGCAAAAAGCTGCGGTGCCCGCGAAGCAGGAAAGCCGGCGCGGGGAAAACGCCGGTGGGCGGTCCGAATGGCAGCAAACGAGGCAGCAAACAAGGCCGCAAACAGGCAGTCGAAGTACGTCAGACCAAGCTGGCAACCGGTGACGCAAGGCTAGCGGGCAGCGCAGCAGGATGCGCGTTGCGGGGGCCAATCAAGAAGAGCTAGAAGCAAGACCAAGTTAGAGAGAAGGACCAAGTATGGCGACGATCAAAGATGTAGCAGCCATTGCGGGCGTATCGTTCACAACGGTGTCTCATGTCGTGAACAACTCGCGGCCCGTGTCGGCTGAAGTGCGGCTGAAGGTGGAGCGCGCGATCCTGGAACTGGATTACGTGCCCTCGGCAGTGGCGCGTTCTCTCAAGGCGCGCAACACGCTCACCATCGGCTTGCTGGTGCCGAACGCAACTAATCCGTACTTCGCGGAACTGGCGCGCGGGGTGGAAGACGGCTGCGCGAAGAATGGCTACTGCATGTTCTTCTGCAATTCGGACGACGACCCTGCCAAGCAGCGCAGCTACTTGCGTGTATTGCAGGAAAAACGCATCGACGGGCTGGTGATTGCGTCGGCGGGCGAAGATGCGGTGCTGGCGCAAAGCCTGGCCGGTTCGCGCGAACCGCTGGTGATCCTGGACCGGAATATTGAAGGCGTATCGGCGGATCTGGTGCAGATCGACCACGAGAAGGGCGGCTATCTGGCGACCCGCCACTTGCTGCAACTCGGCCACTCGCGGGTAGGCTGCATCACGGGCCCGATCGGCACGGCGGTCAGCGCAATGCGCGTCCACGGATTTATCCGTGCAATGGCGGAGCGGGGCATCGAGATCGAGCCGAACGCCATTCAGCAAAGCGGATTTTCGGCCACCGGCGGTTACGAAGCGGCCTCCCAGCTCTTCGATACCCTCAAGCCCACCGGCATTTTTGCGTGCAACGACATGATGGGCGTCGGTGCGTTGCGGGCGGCGGCGGAGCGGGGCATCAACGTGCCGCGTGACTGTTCGATCATCGGTTTCGACGATATCGAATTGAGCCGATACACCTATCCGGCGTTGTCGACGGTCGGGCAATCGGTACGCGAACTCGGGGAGCTGGCCGCGCAGACGTTGATTGACCGGATCGCGGGCAAGGTGCCGGCGACCACGCGGCGGCGCGTCGTGACGCCGCGCATGATCCTGCGTGAATCGACCGCGGTCGTGCCGGAGGTGATGCCGCTGGCGTATCGGAAAGATGCGGCGGCCGGATCAAATGCTGCAGCGAATTCCGTGGCGCTAGGTCAGGGCAATACCGAGAAAGCCTGAAGCCGGGCAACGGGGCATTCGCATTCGGGGTTTGCCGGCGTCGCGTCGGCAAACCCCGTGCGTCAGTGCCATGCGGCGCGCGAACCGTTCGCGATAGGGATCAAAAAATCTCGAGAGACTCTTCAACCACCGCGCCAGGCAGCATCCTCGCTTCCCCTTTCTCCCGAATCAAACCGCAACCCGTTCCACCCGCGGTCATTGATCCGACGGTGGCATTCATCCTGAATTGTTTACAACAATTGCATTAATGAGATCTTTTGCTGAATAACGCGCATCTAAAGTTCTCAGGGTAAATCATTAGACGAAATAACATTTCATGGATTTCCTCAAGTGCACCGCGCACACGCCGTAAAAGATGTCCAAGCACGCGAATTTGATCTCGCTCCGAATCGCGATGTCAGATCCCCGCCGTGCCGACATTTTTATACGCAGCTCCAAGGAAAATCATGAACATGAGTTTAACGATCAAGGCACGTCTCGGTCTGACGATGGCCTTTCTGGGGCTGCTGCTGCTCGCGATCGGCGCATTGGGGCTTTATGGCATGACGCAGTCGAACCAGGCCTATCGCAACACGTTCGAAGACCAGATGCCGAGCGCCAACGCCGTCAGCAACGCGGAGCTTTATACGGCACGGGAACGGCTCATATTCGACCGGGCGGCGTTTCTGGCTGGGACGCCGGAAGTAGCGGCGACCATCGAGCGAGGCGGCATGATGCGCGGCTTTGCCAACGACTTCTGGAAAAAGTACTCCGAGCTGCCGCAGGACCCTACCGAAAAGCAACTCGCCGATACCTCCAACGCCAAACGCCTCGCGCTGCAAAAGGTGATCGACAGCGGCTATGAGGCTGTCAAGGCCAACGACCAGGCGCGCATCGTCGAGACAGCCAAAGCGATGCAGGTCGCCTACGGCGAACTGTCGACAGCCAACGACGCGCTGCGCAAATTCCAGTTCGATGGCGCGAGGCAAGGCTACGACGCGGCTCAATCGGCAGCGGCGACTTTTCGCACGTTGAGCGTGATCGCGATCGTCGCCGGACTGGCCGCCGCTGTGTTTTCGTGGATTGCGCTGCGCCGCGCGATCGGCCGGCCGCTGGACGCCGCGCTCGAGCATTTCGAAGCGATCGCAGCCGGCGATCTGCGCGGCAAGGTCGTCGCCACTTCACGCGACGAAATGGGCCTGCTGATGCAAGGTCTGGCGCGGATGCAGGCCAGTCTCGTGGGGACGGTTCGCAGCGTGCGTTCGGGCACCGAATCCATCGCGACGGCGACCAAGGAGATCGCAGCGGGCAATATCGACTTGTCGTCGCGCACGGAAGAACAGGCGTCGGCGCTGCAGGAAACCGCGTCGAGCATGGACGAACTGACCGGCACCGTGAAGCAGAACGCCGATAACGCCCGGCAGGCAAGTTCGCTGGCGGCGAACGCGTCGGAGATCGCCAACAAGGGCAGCCGCGTGGTGGCTCAAGTGGTCGACACCATGGGCGATATCAACCAGAGCTCGGCGAAAATCGCGGACATTATTACGATTATCGAAGGAATTGCGTTCCAGACCAATATCCTCGCGCTGAACGCGGCCGTGGAAGCCGCACGGGCCGGTGAGGAAGGGCGCGGTTTCGCCGTCGTCGCGGGCGAAGTGCGCAACCTCGCTCAACGCTCGTCGGCGGCGGCGAAGGAGATCAAGGGTCTTATCGATACGTCGGTCGAGCGCGTCCAATCGGGGACCTCGCTGGTCGACGAAGCCGGCCGCACGATGAACGAGATCATCGGCGCGGTGCAACGTGTCACCGACATCATGGGCGAGATCGCGGCAGCATCGCAGGAGCAGAGCAGCGGCATTGAACAAGTGGCGCGCGCGGTCACGCAGATGGACGAAGTGACGCAGCAGAACGCTGCGCTGGTCGAGGAAGCAGCGGCGGCGGCGCAATCGCTGGAAGATCAGGCAGCGAAACTGCGCCAGGCCGTGGCGGTATTTCAACTCGACGACGACGGCACAGGTGAAGCGGGTTTCAGCCGCGCTGCTGCGAGGCCCGGATCATCCGCGGCAGCGAAGCCGCGCGTGGCCGTTGCGGCGAAGCCGCGGCGTGCGGCGCCGGCAGTGGGATCGGCATCGGCATCGGCTAAAGCGTCGGTTGCAGCTCGGCCGGTGGTGGCTCGGCCTGTGGCAGCAGCAGCTACCGGCGATTGGCAAACCTTTTGATTGACTGAGCGGGTCGATTCAGTCAAACGCCCTCCGCGAACCTCGTTTGCGGAGCGTTTTTTATTGACCGCGAGCAGTTTGCTTTGCTTCGATTAACCCAATTGGCCCGATTAATCCGAGCATGCGCTCGCAACCCGGACGCCGCTGATCAGGCTTGTCGGGGTTGACGCTTCCCATCGGCGATCCTGCCGCCCAGGGCACACGCTCCAGCATGTGCACACGCGACAAGGGCCCGATCAGCGCGTTGCCGTCGAGCCCGGATGCACGCTGCGCTCAACACAAGAACCCACCCGCGCGGCGATCCAGGCATCGCGCAACCGCCATCCCGAAACCCCTGCTGCTGAGACCCGAACTCGCGATCTATGTCGACTTCCCCGTACACTGAGCGGAATTTCGTTCAACCTTCACGGGATTAGAACGCGTTTCGATCACCACCACAGGACGCTTGCCATGACCGGATCCACCCTTGCCGCGCAACTCGTTCAGGCCCGCCGCCAGCGCACGCTGATAGAAGACCTCGAGTCAGTCGATATCCCCGCCGACGCCGAAGCGGCTTACGCCATCCAGCACGAAGTTCTGACCCTTTCCGGCGCGCGAATCGGCGCCTGGAAGGTCGGTGCGCGTGCGCCGGGCGCGCTGGCGAACACGGCGCCCATTGACGCGGAACTCGTCCACACGTCGCCGGCGCGCATTGCGCACGCTTCGTTTTTCCGCGCGCTGATTGAACTTGAGATTGCGTTTCGTTTTTCGTACGCATTGCCGCCTCGTGACGAACCTTACAGCCGCAGCGAAGTGTTCGCGGCACTGGGCAGCATGGCCGTGGCGCTTGAGGTGGTGGATAGCCGCTTCGCCCAATGGCCGAACCTGGCGACGCTGGCACAACTTGCCGACTCGCAGAACAACGGAGCACTGGTCGTCGGCAAGATGGAGCCGTATGACGTGATCGCTCCCAGCTTCGATTTCCTCTCACCGCTGCTCGAACTGTCTGTCGACGGCGTCTCGATCGTGCCGGCGAGCACCGGCAATCCGGCCGGCGATCCCCGGGAACTGCTGGTGTGGTTCGTCAATCACTGCAGCACTCACGGACACACGGTCCAGCCCTTCTGGACCATCACCACCGGCTCCTACACGGGCGCGCGGCGGGTCGACGGGCCAGGGTTGGTAAGCGGTCGGGTGGACCGGATCGGCGACATCGAACTGACGCTGGAATGACATTTTTGCAGCATCCGGCGACGTGGTGACAGGGCGTGCGGAAAACATTCATGCGCCCGTGTTACATCAAAAAAGGCACTCACTCGGGTGCTTTTTTTTGGCGTTTAAATCCCTGTCCGTCAAGCGGGTATAACGGGAGGTTGGGCGGGGTTCAAGCGGGGTTTAAGCGGTCAACGGATGCGGGGGCCTATCGTTTAGTAAGAGAGGCGCACACCATTTGAGAGCCTGCTATCGAATGACATTGGAGAGCCGATTGTAAAAAAAACGCACCATGCGTTGCATCGTTCCGGTGCTACGACGCGTATATGGGATAACCGGTGGATAACGTGTGGATGAGCTTGTGGATGAGCGGGGGACAACAGAGGGACAACTCCGCACAGGCGCAGCATAGGGACGGGATAGAAGCGGGATAGAAGCAGGATAGAAGCGGGACAGGTATGGGACAGGAGCGGCATATGAGCGACATAAACGCTCAATGCATAAATGCGGGCAACGCTGGACCACCGGCAGCAGCAGCCAAGGTGTTCGGCTGCCAGCATGTCGCATGGGTCCGGGGCTTGTACAGCAAGGCTATGCAGCCAATACGGAAAACGTTTCGCGAGTCGGGATGATGATTGTAGGTGAACGAAAATATTCCACCAAGCTAGGAATACTTCGAAGCAAATCAACAACGCATTTGCATGAAAAAAAATTCGAAAGGGTTTAGGATGAACTGAAGCGATGTTGTTCTGATTAGGCGCGCCGCGCACACATTGCTTTCTGACTTCGGCGAGGAGGTAGCATGGATATCTACAGCAGTTTCGCGACCCGCTTCGAAAAAACCCGCGAGGAGGAATTCTCGCTCGAAGAGTATCTCGCGCTCTGCAAAGATGATCCTGCAACGTATGCAACAGCGGGCGAACGGATGTTGTCGGCAATCGGGGAACCGGAGTCCGTCGACACACGTACCGACCCGCGCTTATCGCGTGTGTTTGCAAACAAGGTCATCAAGGTGTATCCGGCGTTCCGTGAGTTCTACGGAATGGAGGAAGTGATCGAGCAAGTGGTGTCGTACTTCAGGCATGCTGCTCAGGGTCTTGAAGAGAAGAAACAGATTCTGTATTTGCTTGGGCCGGTAGGCGGTGGCAAGTCATCCATTGCCGAACGTCTGAAGCAACTCGCCGAGCGTGTTCCGTTCTATGCAATCAAGGGTTCGCCCGTCAATGAGTCGCCGCTCGGGCTGTTCGACTACGATGAAGACGGTCCTATCCTCGAAGAGCAATACGGCATTCCGCGCCGCTATCTCAAGAACATCCTGAGTCCGTGGGCAGTGAAGCGCCTTCACGAATTCAATGGCGACATCCGCAAGTTCCGCATCGTTCGCCGTTATCCCTCCATCCTGCGCCAGATCGGTATAGCCAAGACCGAACCGGGCGATGAGAACAATCAGGACATCTCGTCACTCGTCGGCAAGGTCGACATCCGCAAGCTCGAAACCTTTTCGCAAGACGACGCTGACGCGTACAGCTACTCCGGTGGACTGTGTCTCGCGAACCAGGGCTTGCTTGAGTTCGTCGAAATGTTCAAGGCTCCGATCAAGGTGCTGCACCCGCTGCTGACCGCTACCCAGGAAGGCAACTTCAAGGGCACGGAAGGTTTCGGTGCAATCCCGTTCGACGGTGTGGTCCTGGCTCACTCGAACGAGTCGGAATGGAAGACGTTCCGCAATAACAAGAACAACGAAGCACTGCTCGATCGTATCTTCGTGGTCAAGGTGCCGTACTGCCTGCGCTACAGCGAAGAGATGAAGATCTACGAGAAGCTGCTGCGTAATTCTTCGTTGACGAACGCTGTTTGCGCACCAGGTACGTTGAAGATGATGGCGCAAATGGCGGTGCTCACGCGTCTGCATGAGCCGGAAAATTCCAGCCTCTTTTCGAAGATGCAGGTCTACGACGGTGACAACCTCAAGGACACGGACCCGAAGGCAAAATCGTTCCAGGAGTACCGCGATTTTGCGGGCGTCGATGAAGGCATGAACGGGGTTTCTACTCGCTTTGCATTCAAGATTCTTTCCCGGGTATTCAACTTCGATTCCACCGAAGTCGCAGCCAATCCGGTGCACCTGATGTACGTGCTCGAACAGCAGATCGAACGCGAGCAGTTCCCGCCGGAAACGGAGCAGAAGTACCTGTCGTTCATCAAGGACGTCCTCGCGTCGCGGTATGCCGAGTTCATTGGCAAGGAGATTCAGACCGCGTACCTGGAATCGTATTCGGAGTATGGACAAAACATCTTCGATCGTTACGTCACGTACGCCGATTTCTGGATCCAGGACCAGGAATTCCGCGATCACGATACCGGAGAAAGTTTCGACCGCGCTTCGTTGAATGCGGAACTGGAAAAGATCGAGAAGCCGGCTGGCATCAGCAACCCGAAGGACTTCCGCAACGAGATCGTGAACTTCGTGCTGCGGGCTCGAGCTGCGAACGGCGGCAAGAATCCGGCGTGGATCAGCTACGAGAAGTTGCGCGTGGTGATCGAGAAGAAGATGTTCTCAAACACCGAAGAACTTTTGCCGGTGATCTCGTTCAATGCCAAAGGATCGGCAGAAGAACAGCGCAAGCATGAGGACTTTGTGAACCGCATGGTCGCGAAGGGCTATACGCCGAAGCAAGTGCGGCTGCTCTGCGATTGGTATCTGCGGGTGCGGAAGTCGTCGTAAAGCGGTCGCCGTGAAGCGGTCGCCGTGATGCTGCGTGAGAAAGTGTGATTTTTGATGGTTTACGACAGGGAGGCGAATGAGTTCTCAGCGAAGCCCGGTAAAACGTGATTGAATCGTGGTTGCGTTGCAAGTTTTGAGTCTGTCAGTTTTGAGTCAAAGGTTCGCGTGATGCTGGCCCACGTGCCAGCGGAAACGCGAACATCTTGGCGAGTGCCTTACGGTCTTGCGCCGCCGCGCGCGGTTCAGACCGCGAGCGCTTCGCTTCCTCGCCAATTACGCGGGAGACTGGATGTGCTGCATCAAATCATCGACCGCAGGTTAGCCGGCAAGAACAAGAGCATTGCCAACCGCGAACGCTTTTTGCGTCGTGTCAAAAACTATATTCGCCGCGCGGTGTCGGATGCCGTTCGGGACCGAAGCATCAAGGATATCCAGAGTACGCAAAGCATCACAATTCCGAAAAAGGACATCGCCGAACCGTCGTTCCGGCATGGTCCTGGCGGAAAGCGCGAGCTCGTGCATCCGGGTAACGCCGAATACATTCGTGGCGACAAGATTGCGCGCCCGAGTGGCGGCGGCGGTGGCGGCGGTAAGACCGCGAGTAACGAGGGCGAAGGGCAGGACGACTTCGTGTTCGAGTTGTCGCGCGAAGAATTCATGCAGTATTTCTTCGACGACCTCGAGCTCCCGCGCCTCGTCAAAACTCAACTGGCCGCCGTGCCCACGTGGAAAAACGTGCGGGCAGGGTTTTCGGCTGAAGGAACGCCGAACAATATCGATGTCGTCCGTTCGCTGCGCAGCGCGCTCGGGCGGCGGATCGCGCTAGGGTCGCCGTTGGCGCGTCAGTTGCATGAGATGGAGCGGCAGTTGGAAGTGCTCCTTGACGAGAAAGGCGACCCCGAGGAGATCGCGCGGCTGGAAGCCGATATCGTGATCATCAAAGGACGCATCACGCGAATTCCTTTCATCGACCCATTCGACCTGCGCTACGTCAACCGGACCAGACAGCCCACGCCCTCGAGCAAGGCCGTGATGTTTTGTCTGATGGACGTGTCCGGCTCCATGGACGAGCAGCGCAAGGATCTGTCAAAGCGCTTCTTCATTCTTTTGTACCTGTTCCTGAACCGGAATTACGAAAAAATCGAAGTCGTCTTCATCCGGCATCACACGCGCGCCGAAGAAGTGGACGAAGAAACGTTCTTCCATTCGACCGAAAGCGGCGGGACGGTCGTGTCCAGCGCGCTCGAGTTGATGAAGAAGATCATGGATGAACGGTATTCCCCCGCCGAGTGGAATATCTACGGCGCGCAAGCGTCCGACGGCGACAACTGGACCGACGATTCACCCAAGTGCCGGAAGCTTCTCGCCGAGGACATTTTGCAGAAGGTGCGCTATTTTGCTTATATTCAAGTCGCGCCTGAGGAGCAGAATCTCTGGGTGGAATATGCTCATCTGGCGCAAAGCGCGCCTGAACTCGCGATGAAGAAGGTCCAATCGGCCGCGGATATTTATCCTGTCTTTCGCGAATTGTTTGAGAAACAGCAGGCGGCTGCATGACGACTCGGCATTTGGACAACGAAGCACGTGGGTATCACCTCAAACCTGGCGAAGAACTGAAAGCACAAGACAGCGCGCCGCAAAAGGCCAGGAAGCCTCGCAAAAGCCCGGCGTCGGAAGGAGACACCATGAACGTGGCGGAAAAAAGGCCGTTGCCGTGTCCATCGGACTGGACCTTCGAGCTGATCGAGGAATACGACACCGAGATTGCCCGTGTCGCGCAACGCTATGGGCTTGACGTGTACCCGATCCAGCTCGAACTCATCAGTGCCGAGCAGATGATGGACGCGTACGCATCGGTCGGCATGCCGGTGAACTATCGGCACTGGTCGTTCGGCAAGCACTTCCTGTCCACCGAGAAGAGCTACCGGCGCGGGCAAATGGGCCTGGCGTACGAGATCGTCATCAACTCGAATCCTTGCATTGCGTACCTGATGGAAGAAAACACGATGACGATGCAGGCGCTCGTCATCGCGCACGCGGCGTACGGACACAACTCGTTTTTCAAGGGCAACTACCTGTTCAGGCTGTGGACGGACGCGCACGCCATTGTTGACTACCTCGTTTATGCGAAGAATTACATCGCGGAATGCGAGGAGCGACATGGCATTGATCGGGTGGAGGAACTGCTCGACTCATGTCACGCGCTGATGAACTATGGCGTGGACCGGTATAAGCGGCCGCAGAAATTGTCGCTGGCGAAGGAAGTGGCCGCGCGGCGCGAGCGCGAAGCCTATTTGCAGTCGCAAGTGAATGAACTCTGGCGTACGCTGCCCAATAAAAAGGCGACAACGACCGAGGAAATTGAAAGCCGTTATCCGCCGGAACCGCAGGAAAACCTGCTGTATTTCGCGGAGAAAAATGCGCCGCTGCTCGAGCCATGGGAGCGCGAAGTTATTCGCATTGTCCGAAAGGTCGGCCAGTATTTCTATCCGCAGCGGCAAACGCAGGTCATGAACGAAGGGTGGGCCACGTTCTGGCATTACACGCTGCTCAATACGCTTTATGCGGAAGGCCGTCTGGAAGACGGTTTCATGATGGAGTTCCTGCATTCGCACAGCAACGTGGTGTATCAACCGCCTGTGACCAAGCAGTATTACAGCGGCATCAATCCGTATGCGCTGGGCTTTTCCATGATGAGCGATATTCGCCGCATCTGCGAACACCCAACGGACGAGGATCGCGAATGGTTTCCGGAGCTTGCCGGCAGCGACTGGCTTGAAGCGCTGCACTACGCCATGCGCAATTTCAAGGACGAGAGTTTTATTGCGCAGTATTTATCGCCGCATCTGATTCGCGAAATGCGCTTGTTCTCCATTCTCGACGACGATATGCGCGACTCGCTGGAGGTCTCCGCTATTCACGACGAAAGCGGATACCGATATGTCCGCCAGGCGTTGTCGCGGCAGTACGACATGCATCATCGTGAGCCGAATATCCAGGTGTATTCAGTCAATACCCGTGGCGATCGCAGCCTGACGCTGCGCCATTTCATGACCGATAACCGTCATTTGACCAATGACAGCGAAGAGGTCCTCAAGCACATGGCGCGGTTATGGCAATTCGACGTGTATCTTGAAAGCGTCGACGAAAACGGCACGGTGAGAAAGCGCTTCGATTGTAAATACGCAGGGGCGGAGAAACGCTGAGTCATTTGCCATCGTGCGTTGAGGTTTAAAAAAACCGGCTCGCTGAGTTAATCAGCGAGCCGGTTTTTTATTGAGCCGAACCGGGACCCTAGACTTTATCGATCCTCCTGGCTTCTTCGTCTTGCGTGAACAAATCCCAGCTCGCCATGAACAGCGCGGCGATCAGCGGTCCGATCACGAAGCCGTTGATCCCGAACAATCCCATGCCACCCAGCGTGGAAATCAGCACCACCCAGTCAGGCATTTTTGTGTCCTTGCCGACCAGGATAGGGCGCAGCACGTTGTCCACCAGGCCGATGACTACCACGCAAAACAGAATCAGGATCACGCCGCGCCAGATATCGCCGGTGAGCAGGAAATAGGCGGCGGCCGGTGCCCAGACCAACGCGGCGCCAATGGCCGGCAGCAGCGATAGGAACGCCATCAGCACGCCCCACAGCAGCGAACCCTGGATACCCAGGAACATGAAGATCATGCCGCCGAGGAACCCCTGGACGGCTGCGACCGCGATATTGCCCTTCACGGTGGCCCGGACGACGGTCGTGAACTTGGCGATCAAGTGCCGCTTGGGCTCGTCGTCCAGGGGCAGCGCGCGACGGATGCGCCGCCCGATTTCACCGCCGTCGCGCAACAGGAAAAATACGAGATACAGCATCACGCCGAAGCTGATCACAAACTGGAACGTGTTCTGGCCAATGTTCAACGCTTGCGAGGCCACGAACTGGCTGATCGCAGCCGCGCCACTGGTCAGCCGTTGCTGAATGCTCGGGATATCGGTGAGTCCGAACCGGCCCAGCAGCGTCTGCACCGAGTTCGGCAGCGCGTGAATGGCCTGCTGGAAGTAGGTCGTGAAATTGGGCTGGCCGGCCTTCACCTGGGCATATGCCAAGCCAATTTCCTGGACGAGCGTGGCCGCGACGAAGCTGAGCGGCAGGATCACGATCACGATCGTCAAGCCCAGGGTGGCGAACGCCGCCAGATTGCGCCGCTTGCCGAATTTAGCGGCGAGATAACGCTGCAACGGCTGGAACAGGATCGCGAGAATCGTGCCCCAGAAGATCGCGCCAAAGAACGGCAGCAAGATCCAGCAGAGCGCAACTGTGACAACGAACAGCAAGAGGTGGAAGAAGTTCTGGTGAACCGTGCGGCTATTCATGAGATCCCTGATTGAGGCGGAGTCCTGGAATGACGAGCGCGGGAATCAACGCGTGATCACCCTGACCAATGCGATTGCGGGATGCTAGCACGCGCAAGTTTTGGTCCAGGTAGCCGCCTTTTTAAGGTTTATTCAGGGATACCCTTCAAGAAATGGCCTTTTTTGGTACGCCAAGATTCAGAATTGCCGCTGCTTTGACTGCGCGAACGGCGCCGGTTAAATCCAAATCCATACGGCTGTTTGGATAGCGTGACCATGGCGGAAGTTTTGGTCCCCTTGTCGGGGAAAGCAGCCAGCCGATCACACGGGAGATTGCGCGAGCGCGCTCAGATCCCGGGCGACTTCATCGAGCACAGCGTCCCACTGCGCAAACTGCCGTTGGCGGTACAGTGTGGCGCTCGGGTACCAGGGGCTGTCACGCCGCTCCAGCAACCACGGCCAGTAAGGATTGACGTCGAGCAACACCCAGGTACGCTGGCCGAGCGCTCCGCTGAGATGCGCAACCGATGTACACACGGTAATGACCAGATCCAGCGCGGTGACGAATGCCGCCGTGTCGTCGAAGGTTGCGAACTCGGCGGTGTAATCGGCTATCGTCAGCCCCGCTGATTGCGCGGCCGCGACGTCGTCCGTCGCACCTGGTTGCAGCGAATAGAACGCCACGCCGTCAATGTCGCGGAACCAGGACGCGTAGCGCTCCCAGCCGACGCGGCGAAATGGATTGCGGCCGTGATTAAGGCTTCCGGTCCAGGCGAGTCCAACCTTGAGTCGTTTTTCTCCGGCAAGGCGCGCGCGCCAGGCGGCGCTTGCGGCGGGGTCTGGGCGCAGATAGGGCACAGCATTCGGAATCGTGGCTTCGGTGGTGCCGAGCACGAGCGGCAGGCTCACCAGTGGAATTTCATAGTCGAACGGCGGCAGTGATTCGATGCCACCGCCGGCTGTATACCCGTCGACGTGTTCGCCCAGACTGCGCGCCAGGAGTTCGCCCATCTGGGCAAACGAGTTCCACACAATGCGGCCGCCCTCGAGATGAACACGCGCGGCCAGAGCGGGGATATAGCGGCAGAACTGCAGCACGTCACCCATACCCTGTTCGCCCCAGACCAGCAATGTTTTGTCTGCGAGTGGCTCACCCTGCCAGCGCGGGGCGGAAAACACTGGCCGTGCATGCAACTTCATAGTCGATGGATCTTCCCAGCGCGCTTCGTGTCCAGGCCAGCCTTCGGCGTAATTGCCTCGCAACAGGCGCAGGACCGCAAGACCGGTGCGTAGCGAAGCATCATCCGGAGCCAGATCAGATGCGACCATTGCATGGTGCTCCGCCTCGTCCCACCTCTGCGACTCCTTGAGTGCCTGCACACGATTGGTCCACGCGGCCTCATTGCGACCGTTCAGTTCCACCGCCCGCGCGCTTGCAGCCAGTGCTCCATCAAGGTCCCGACACCCGAGTCTGGCCAAGGTGAGATTGCTCCAGGCGTCGCCGTCTTGCGGATCGGCCTCGACCACCTCCTCGAGAAGCTTCATTTCCTCGAAAGGATCACCGCCTGAAGTCCTGAGTGCTATTGCAAGGTTCTTTCGCAAATTCGGGAAGTCAGCCTTGATGCTCATCGCGTGGCGATATGGCTGCAGCGCGTCGTGGTGCCGGTTCGCCATCTGCAGCGCATACCCGAGGCAAACGTTGGCGGCAACGCTGTCAGGATTGAGTTGTGCAACCGCATTGGCTAGTGCAAAGACTTCGTCATGGCGCTCTTGCTCGATCAGCCCGATCATCAGTCCGTCGAGTGAGCCGTCGTCCATGTTGTGAAGACATGCGGCTGCTTGCAGCCAGATCGACTGTGCCTCCGCTTGCCCATTCTGCTTTGCTTGCACCGCGTGACGCAGAAAAATCAGGAACGGCTGCAAGGGGGCGATAAAGGAGTCGGAGGAGTCGGACATCGATCAGGTGGCGCGATTTGCACCGCACAGGACAAGGTGGGGTTAGATCATATCAATAAGGGGCTGCACGGCAATCTGTCGCCCGGCTGGATTGATGTTGTCGTGAACGGATATGAAACCAACCGGCGTTACGTGACGCTGGTAGCGAGTCTGATGGCCAAGTCCCCCGCCGTCGTCTTGCCGGTATCTCAAAAATAGGTATAATTGAGTATTCACTCATTAATCAATCGATTCGATCACGCACGATGGCCCGACCTAAAAGCGACGACAAATACAACGCGCTGCTGCTCGCCGCGGAACAGGTTTTTGCCAAGCGAGGACTCGCGGCTGCGCCGACGTCGGCTATATCGAAGCAGGCGGGTGTGGCGGAAGGTACGTTGTTCACATACTTCCGCACGAAGGACGAACTGGTGAACGCGCTATACCGATCCATCAAGCTCGATCTGGCCGATGCGCTTATGACGCGGTTTCCCCGGACGGGATCCATACGCGATCGGCTCGAGTATTTGTGGAACGCATTCGTTGATTGGGGTGTTGCGAATCCACAGCGGCTGAATGTGCTCGATCAGTTGTCGGTGGCGGATGTGGTCAGCGAAGAGTCGAAGGCAGTCGGTTATGAACCGTTTGCCGAGATCGAAGCGCTCGCACAAAACAGTATCGACACCGGCATTTTGCATGCTTATCCGGTCGCGTTTATTGCTGCAAGCATGAAGTCGATGGCCGAAACCACGATGGCTTTCATGACCGCTTATCCGGAAGAAGCCAGTCGTTATCGGACGATCGGATTCAAGGTGTTCTGGAACGGCATCGCTCGCAATGCGGATAGTTGAATGACCGATTGATCACCGAGCGCGTTTTGTCGTTGGCTTTATCTGACGTTTTAATGACTGATTACTCACGCAAAAACACTCTGAAGGACTAGCACATGAGTACATGGACCACAGCCAACATTCCCCCGCAAACGGGCAAGCGCGCGTTGGTGACCGGCGCGACCGGTGGACTGGGTTACGAAACATCGCTTGAACTGGCCCGGGCAGGCGCCGACGTGATTCTCACCGGGCGCAGCGACGCGAAAGGGCGAACCGCGCTCGAACGCATTCGCCGTGAAGTGCCCAATGCCCGGATCCGCTTTGAAGCCATCGACCTCGCGAGTCTCGCGTCGATCTCGAGCGCCACACAGCGATTGCTTGAAGAAGGCGAGTCGATCGATCTGCTCGTGAACAATGCCGGCGTGATGATGTTGCCCAAGCATGAAACAACCTCCGATGGCTTCGAACGCCAGTTCGGCACCAACTATCTCGGTCACTTCGCGCTGACCGCGCAGTTGCTTCCGTTGTTGCAAAAGAGCGTCGCGCCGCGCGTGGTTAACCTGAGCAGCATTGCGCATCGGCGGGGAAAGATTGCTTTCGACAATCTGCAAGGCGAGCGCGCTTATAAAGCGTGGCCGGCGTATGAACAGTCGAAGCTCGCCATGCTGATATTCGCACTGGAGCTGCAACGCCGCAGCGACGCAAACGGCTGGGGCCTCATGAGCAACGCCGCGCATCCGGGTTTTGCGCGGACGGATCTCATCGCAAACGGGCCCGGCAATTCGGGCGTGATGTCGCTGGTCAGTCGCGTAATGATGCCTTTCCTCAGCCATAGCGCAGCGGAAGGCGCGCTGCCCACGCTGTTGGCGGCCACCTCATCCGATGCACGGGCTGCCGCTTATTACGGCCCGAACGGTTTCCAGGAGTTGATCGGCGCCCCCGCCGAGGCGCGCATCTATCCTCAGGCGAAGGACACGGCGGTTGCCGCTAAACTGTGGGATGTATCGGTGAAACTGACAGGCGTGTCTTGGCCGGGAAAATCATGAAAGTGCTTATTTTTGGCGCGACGGGAATGGTCGGGCAGGGCGTATTGCGCGAATGCCTGCTTGATAAGGATATCGAACGAGTGGTTACCGTGGGGCGCAATGCGACGGGGCAGAAGTACCCGAAGCTCGCCGAGATCGTGCATAAGGATCTCTTCGACCTCACGTCGATCGAGGCCGAACTCACCGGTTTCGATGCCTGCTTTTTCTTGCTGGGCGTGTCGTCGTTTCGGATGAGTGAGGCCGACTACACGCACCTCACTTACGATCTGACGGTCGCAGTCGGCAGGACCTTGTCGCGTGTTAATCCGGGCATGACCTTCTCGTACGTGACGGGCGCGGGAACCGATACCACCGAGCGCGGACGCAGCATGTGGGCGCGCGTAAAAGGCCGCACCGAAAACGCGCTGCTGCGCATGCCGTTCAAGGCAGCGTATATGTATCGCCCCGGAATGATCCAGCCGATGGACGGAATTCGCTCGAAGACAGCCGTGTATCAGATGGCGATTTCGCTGCTGCGTCCCGTGTTTCCCGTGATGCGGCGCGCATTCCCGAACGCGATTACGACGACCAGCCAGTTGGGGCGGGCGATGATCGCAGTGGCCAGGGAAGGCGCCGCGTCGCGGGTGTTGGAGACGCGGGACATTGCGCGGTATTAGAGAGAACAATCGTTCGAACCCGCGCATTCGCGTCTAGGGCCCAAACGACCGAATCATTTACCTCGCGGCATCACCCCAACGGTATTCCACCGTGGCATCGTCCAACTGCGCCTTGAGCTCGTCATTCAGTGTGAGATCGATTGCAGCGAGTGTATCGGTGAGCTGGTCGGGCCGGCTTGCCCCGATAATCGCCGACGTAATCACCGGATTCGCCAACACCCACGCGACCGATGTCTTCGTCAACGACTCGCCGGTTGCGCTCACGATCTTCTTCAATTTTTCGATGGTTTCAAACTCGCGCTCATGCCAGTAGCGCTGCTGATACGTCGCGCCGGCCTTGCCGACGGTCGCTGTAAATCGGCCTTCCGACGGCGCTGCATCGTGTTTATGTTTGCCCGTCAGCAAGCCGCCCGCGAGCGGGTTATACGGGATCACGGCCAGATGCTCGTCGGTGGCGAGCGGCAACAGTTCGCGCTCGATCTGCCTGAATAGCAGGTTGTAACGCGGCTGAACGGAAACGAAGCGCGCCACGCGCAGGAAATCAGAGCGGCCCAGCGCAGTGGCAAGCCGATACGCCAGGAAATTCGATACCCCCACGTAACGCGCCTTGCCATGGCGCACGATGGTATCGAGTGCTTCCAGGGTTTCATCGAGCGGCGTGTTGAGATCGTCGGAATGCAGTTGGTACAGGTCGACGTAATCGGTATTGAGACGTTTGAGCGATGCATCGATAGCGTCCAGCAAATGCTTGCACGATGCACCCTGATCCCACGCTGCAGGCCCCATCTTGCCGACTGCTTTCGTCGCCAGGATGAACTGACTGCGGCGTGTAGGTGTGTCCTTCAACCAGCGACCGACGATCTCCTCCGTGCGTCCGGCCCGGTCTTCGGTGCTGCCGAGTGGATAGACGTCGGCGGTATCGATGAAATTGACACCGGCTTCAGCCGCCCGATCCATGATGCTGCGCGACACATCCTCTTCAGTCTGCAAACCGAAGGTCATCGTGCCGAGGCACAAACGCGAGACGTTCAGGCCGGTACGGCCGAATTGACGATACTGCATGGCGAACTCCTTGGGGCTTGTTGCGTGTTGAAGGTCCAGCCAGCTTAAACGTTCAGGCGTGAGCCTGCATTGGCGTGGCTGCGTACTTAAGACGTTGCTGCGGCCTGCGGCGCCGTACGCGCAGGCTCGGCATCGAGGAAACGGAACACAATGGCCGATGCCAGCGTCACGAGGCCCACGCATACAAACGCGATCCGGAACGCGAGCGCCGCCGAGCCGAGGTTCGCCGAGAACACCGACACCAGGCCGCCGCCAATCGACACACCGAGGCCAATGGCCAGCATCTGCACCATCGAAAAGAGGCTGTTGCCGCTGCCTGCGTCCTTGATCGACAGGCCCTTGAGCGTCACGCTGTTCATCGCGGCGAACTGCATGGAATTGCACGCGCCGAAGACGGCCAGGATCGCGATCTCGATCACGAGCGGCGTGCTCACCGAGAATGAAGCGAAGCCGACTATCGACGCACCGACAAGAATGGTGTTCCACAGCAGGAAGTTGTCGTAGCCATAACGCTTGACCAGCGGCGAGATCCAGCCCTTTGCAACGGTGCCGGCGAACGCGGCGGGCAACATCATCAGGCCCGAGTGCAGCGGCGTATAACCGAGCTGCAGTTGCATCAGGAGCGGCAGGAGAAATGGCACCGCGCTCGATCCGATCCGGCACAGCAGGTTGCCGATCAAACCCACGCTGAAGTTCGGCTCGCTGAACAACGACAGCTTGAACAGCGGATTGCGCCGGCGTTTGGCATACGGGATGTAAGCAAGCGCAGCGATAGCCGAGAGCACGAACAGCCCGCCCGACACCAAAAGCTTGTGCGTTTGCGCGGGGCTGTCGAGCGCCATTGAAAACGCGACCATGCAGAGCGACAGCAACGCGCAGCCCTTGAAGTCGAAGGGTGTGGCTTCGGCAGTGGCATCGTTGGGAAGAAAACGATGCACGGCGAACAAACCCACTGCGCCAATAGGTACGTTGATCAGGAAAATCCAGTGCCATGTAAACGATTCGACGAACCAGCCGCCGAGCGTCGGTCCGAGAATTGGGCCGACCTGGCCGGCAATCGAAATGACTGCGAGCGCAGAGACATACGCTTCGCCCGTCACGCTGCGCAAGACAGCCAGCCGGCCGATAGGCAGCAACATGGAGCCGCCGATCCCCTGGATCACGCGCGCCACGATCAGCTGATGCAACGATTGCGCTTGAGCGCAGCACAGCGAGCCGATGACGAACAACAGGATGGCGACGAAGTACACGCGGCGAGTGCCGAAACGGTCGGCGAGCCAGCCGGACGCGGGCGTGAGCAGTGCCATGGTCAGCGTGTAGGCGACCACGATAGGCTGCATCGCGAGCGGTTGCGTATGCAGGCTGCGCGCAATGGAGGGCAGGGCCGTGTTGACGATGGTCGTATCCAGGGCTTGCATGAAAAAGCCGACTGCCACGATCCACAAAAGCGCCGTGTGGGAGTTTTTTGAAGTCATCGATTACAGCAGGAACAATGTCGCACTGGGTTAGCACGATGTGTCGATTTTAAGACTCCAATTGGCAATCGGGAACCCCACTAGCCGCGTTGACTATCATCGATAAATTCGATCACAATAGATCATGCTCAATCCAGTCTGGCTGAACACGTTCGCGACGGTGGCCGCGTCGCACAGTTTCACCGACGCCGGCCGCCAGCTCCGGCTCACGCAATCCAGCGTGAGTGAGCACATCCGGCGGCTGGAGGAACACGTCGGGCGCCGGTTGCTCATCCGCGATACCCATTCGCTCGCGCTCACCGCCGACGGCGAAGCCATGCTGGTCCACGCCCGCATGATCCTGGACGCGATGACCCACGCCGAATTGCAGTTCCGCTCGCCGCGCCTCAGGGGCCGCGTGCGCCTGGGTTCCTCCGACGACGTTGCGCTCGGGCCTTTGCCCAGCGTGCTCGCGGCATTTCGCAGGACTCATCCGGATGTCGAGCTGGAAATTACCATCGGCATGACGGGGCGGCTTTACGAGCACCTGGACGCTGGATCGATCGATTTGATGATCGGGAAACGGCGCATTGGGGACCCACGCGGCATTCCGCTGTTTTCCGGGCAGCTTGAATGGCTGGGGCTGACGGGCACCGAGGTGGACCTCGAGCAGCCGCTGCCGTTGATCCTCGTTGCGGAGCCGAGCGTGACGCGCGCCGTGGTGCTCGACTCGCTGGCCGCGGTCGGCGCGCGCTGGCAGGTGGTCTGCACGAGTAGTTCGTATGCAGGTTGCATAGCTGCTGCGCGCGGTGGGCTGGGGCTTACCGTGCGGTCTCATTTCCTCGCGGGCAGGGGACTTTCGCCGCCGGTGAATCGCGCGGCGCTGCCTGAATTGCCGAAGGTCGAGTTCATCGCGTTGGGGGCGAAGCATTTGAGCCGCCCTGCAGAGACGTTGCTGGAGATTTTGCAAAACAGCGATCTGCGCGGCGAATGGGCCGGCGAATGAGCGGCTGTTGGTTTGATCCTGGCATGACGCGTGCGCTAAGGGCTGGCGCGGGTGTGGCGATTCATCGGATTAATTCATCGGATCAAATCGCAGCGCAGAGCCGCGGCCGTGCAAGCCGGTTGTGCAAACGCAACGAATTCGGACAATCCGAGTACTGCCAATAAGAAGCTTCTTATATATTGTGCGGCGAAAAACGCTGTCGGTTTTCCGCTTCAGCCCTGGCGCCGCAATTGATTGCAGTCAGGCACCGCAGCAATTCACCCATTAGGCGATGCCCCAAGCTACCCCCCCTTTCCTGCGTACGCTGCTGCTGTTCATCGCCTTGTTCGCGTGCAGCGCTCAAGCGGGCGCCGCATCGTACGTCGTCAAGCATTGCGCCGAACTGGAAGGCCAGTCGGTGCCGGCATCGGTGATCGGCTTGCCTACTCAGGGCGCAACCATCCTGAGCGCGTCAGTCGTAGCCGCCGCCGCGCCGAAAAACCGCAATGGGGAATATTGCCGGCTTGTCGGCGTCATCAAGGCGCAACTGGACACCACACCCGACATCCGCTTCGAGGTCAACTTGCCCGCGCGCTGGAACGGGCGTGCATTGCAGATGGGCGGGGGCGGCTACAACGGCGTGATCGTAAGCGGCACCGAACCTACGGCTTTCGCGCCCTACGGCTCGCCGCTGGCTAACGGCTACGCGACTTTCGGCTCCGATTCAGGCCACGTAGGCAACTCCGGCCGCGCCGATTTCGCGATGAACGACGAAGCGGTAATCAACTTCGGCTACGGTCATCTCAAGAAGACCCATGACGTGGCGCTCGCGCTGATCATCATGGGCTATGGGCGCAAGCCCGAAAAAACCTACTTCGCCGGCGGCTCGACCGGCGGACGCGAAGCATTCACGGTGATCGAGCGATATCCCGACGATTACGACGGCGTGATCGCCAACGCACCAGCCATCAACTTTTCGGGCGTGCGGCTGATGGGCGTGAAAGTAGGGCAGGCGGCGTATGGGACGCCAGGCGGTTTCGTCGGGCCGGCCCAGCAAAAACGCGTGGTCGAGACCGTGCTGCATGAATGTGACGGACTGGATGGCGTGGTCGACGGCATTGTCTCGAACGTGGAAGCGTGTCGCGAACACGAACCGCAGATCATCGCGCAACTGCGATGCGCGAACGGGCAACGGCCAACGTTACGGGACAGTTGCTTGTCGGAGGCGCAGCTTGCGACGCTGGAAGTTCTGCGCGATGGTTTTACGTTGCCGTATGAACTCGCCTATGGGGTCAAGAAGTACTACGGCTACAACGTGTTCCAGGGCGTGGATTTTTCCAGCGGCCTGGGACTCGGAAACTCACCCGTGCTCACGCAGCCCTTGCGCTTCGATGTCACCGGTTATCTGTTCACGCAAGGCGACAGCTTCATGAAATTCTTCGTCACGCATGACCTGCGTTTCAACACGCTTGGCTTCGATGTCGACCACCCGGGAATCTACAAATCACGCCTGTTCGATATATCGTCGACCGTCGGTGCGATGAATCCGGACATGTCTGAGTTCATTGCACATGGCGGCAAGCTGATCACCATGCACGGTCTCGCCGATGAAGTCATCAGCCCGAATCAGACCATCGCGTTTTATCACGCGCTGGTTGAGAAGTACGGGCAGAGTATTGTCGACTCGTTCATGCGGCTTTACATGGTGCCGGGATTCCAGCACGGCAACGGCGTGTTCATTCCTGCGTGGGATGAACTGGGTGCGCTCGACCGGTGGGTCACTATGAACATCGCGCCGGAGACGCTGGTCGGGACGGACATAGCGAGCGCGACCAATGGCCGGACCCGGCCGCTGTGCCGGTATCCCGGCTACCCCAAGTATTTGGGCAAGGGCAACGTGAACAACGCGTCGAGTTTTCGATGCGAGAATCCTTGAGCGGTGCTGGTCTTTGCTGTGCGCCGACTTATATGCTGCCTACGAGTGGCTGAGCGCGCTATGCGGCACCAGCTCGGATGCGATGATCATCGCGCCTGCGTTGCCAGGCGGCGGCTCGCAGGTCGCCGGCCGATAAATGAAGTCACCCCGCTTGATGGACTTGCCGCTCAGCACGCACTCGCCGCCTTGTTTGGCCAGTGCTACACGCCACGTCTGATGTCCGTAATAGCCCGAGAGAGGGTCGCACCATGAGACCGTTGCAGTACGTGGAGTGGGGAGTTCGATCACGCTGACCATCAAGGCTGCGTGATCGGTCCAGATGGTTTTTGCCGGACGCCGCCGCGCGATTCGCGTTGCTTCGTCGGCGGCTTGCTGGGCGCGTGCGTTATCGAGTAACGCGACGGTTCGGGACCATGCACTGGTAGGTTTCTCGAGCATCTCACCTTTCCTTTACAAGAAATTCCGGGCAGCCGGCGTTCCCGGTGTCGGTAAGCGTGGCGCGACTCAACTGCGCGAAGCGTCCGCTGCGAAATAATATTCAACGAGTGATGAATAAATGAGATAGTAGGGCATACCCGCAGTCGATGTCAAACGCCGTGCGGACCGGTGCGAGAGCAAGGCCTTCGCTAGCATCGGTCGGTTAAACTTTGGACTCGACAGACAGCATTGGAATTCGGATCGGATCATGACAGTTTCAACCGCACGCCCGGCGCAAGCCGCCAAGGAGAAACGCTCGCGCGGACGGCCCGCCTGCAGCGCGATAGCCGGCTCCGACGCGCTGCTCAAAAGCGCGCGGCGGGCGTTCGCCAAACGCGGATTCGAGTCGACCAGCGTGCGTGAAATCGCGCGTGATTCGGGAGTGGATCCTGCGCTCATTTCGCATCACTTTGGTTCGAAAGAGGCGTTATGGATCGCGGTTGTCGAACAGATAGCGCAGCATGCCGCACCCATGATCGATGCAACGGGAAAGCTGCGTACCGCCGATTTGACAAAGCGTCAGCGAGTAGAGCGGGCGCTCGCCATTTTTATCGACAAGGTGTTCAGCGACCCGGATGTCGGGATGTTTTTCTCGACCACGGCAACCGAGCAGGGTGAGCGCCTGGACGTATTGATGGAACGTCTTATGCGCCCTTATCACGACGTGTTTGTCCCGCTTCTCGCCGATGCAATCGATTCAGGTGAACTCGCGCCCAACGACCCCGAGGTATTATTCGCCATGCTAAATAATGGTGTGAGCAAGACGGTGTCGTACAGCCACGTGCTGTCAGTATTTTCTCCGCTTCCGAAAGATCCGGTGAAGTTCAAGAAGGCCGTACTCGCCACCGCGCTCAGCATGCTTTAAAGGCGTGCGGACAATTGCGCTCCCGTGATGCCTCGTCACGGATCTCAATCTACGAGGCAATACACGCTCGGCGGCACCGGCACGCTGCTCGCCGTGAACGAATACGCGGCTTGAATCTCACTCGCCGCGCTTTGTGCGGCCTCCATGTCGCGGGCGTGCACAACGGCGAGGGGGTGGCCTGAATCAACATGCTGACCAAGTTCGATGAACTCCGTCAAACCAACCTGATAGTCGATCTTGTCCTCGGGGCGGCGCCGGCCGCCGCCCAAGCCGACGACCGCCAGACCGATCGCCCGGCAATCGATGCGCGCAACAAAACCCGCACACGGCGCGGCAACTGGCAAGACGACCGGTGCACGTCCCAGATGACGCTCTGGCGCGTCCAGCAGATCGCCGGGACCACCCAGTGCGCTCACCATACGCGCGAAACGTTCGGCAGCCGCGCCCGAGTCGAGGACCGCATTTAGCTTTCCCTGAGCTTGAGCGAGGTTATGGGCGAGACCGCCGAGCACGAGCATCTGTGCCGCCAACCCCAGGGTGACGTCATGCAACCGAGCCGGCCGGACACGCCCCGTCAAGTAGTCGATGGCACACTGGATCTCGAGCGCGTTACCCGCGCAGCGCGCCAACGGCTGGTTCATGTCGGTCAGCACGGCAGTCGTCTTCAACCCGGCACCGTTACCCACGTCGACGATACTTCTCGCCAGTTCCATCGACTTCTCGTAGGTCGGCATGAATGCGCCCGAACCCACCTTGATGTCCATCGTCAGTCCATCGAGGCCCGCCGCGAGCTTCTTCGAGAGGATCGATGCAGTGATCATCGCGACCGATTCCACCGTCGCGGTGGTGTCGCGGATGGCGTAGATGCGCTGGTCTGCAGGCGCCAGTTGCGCCGTTTGACCGATGATCGCGACGCCGGTGTCACGCACGATACGCTGGAATGTGCCGGTGTCGGGCGCGATGTTGTAGCCGGGGATCGAGGCGAGCTTGTCGAGTGTGCCGCCGGTGTGGCCGAGGCCGCGGCCGGAGATCATCGGCACGAATCCACCGCAGGCTGCGACCATAGGACCGAGCAGCAGCGATGTCAGGTCGCCGACGCCACCCGTCGAATGCTTGTCGAGAACCGGACCCGGCAGGTCGAACGAACGCCATTGCAGCACCTGGCCCGAGTCGCGCTGCGCGAGCGTGAACGCCACGCGTTCGTCGATGCTCATGTCGTTGAAATACACGGCCATCGCGAAGGCAGCGACTTGTCCCTCAGTCACGCTGCCCTCGGCGATGCCACGCACGAAACCGGCGATGTCCTCCTTCGAGAGCGCTTGTCCGTCGCGTTTTTTTCGAACGATTTCTTGTGGCAAGAACATCGATGGTTCCTCGGGGAAGGCTCGTGTCCGGGTGGTTGTTCATATCGCCCGGTATGGGGTGCGTTGTCTTGAGTACCTTGCATTGCTTTAGGAAGCGGATTTTTTGGCGGTCTCAGGTGGAGCAATTCTAGTTGGATCGGTCATTGCCGTTGGATCGGCCGCTTCCGCGAGAATCCAGTGACGGAACAATTCCGTGGCGGGCGACATGTGACGCGATTTCAACCACGTCAGCCAGTAGCTGCCGGTTCTGACTTCCGTATCGAACGGGCGGAAGAGCAGTTCTGCTTGCAGTTCCCGGGCAAACATCACAGGCGGAGCCAGGGCGATTCCCGCGCCTTGAACGGCGGCTTCCACCATCAAGCGTGACGAGTCAAAAACCGGACCATTTACCGGCCACGGATCGAGTCCAGCGGCGCTAAACCAGCCGGTCCATTCGTCGGTACGATACGAACGAAGCAGTGTTTCCTTCGCAAGATCACGCGGTGTGGCAAGCCTTCTGGCAATGTCCGGTGCGCAAAGCACACTCAGTGGCGCGTCGAGCAACATGACATTGTGTGTCGCAGGCCAGGCTCCTTCGCCAAAGCGAATTGCAAAATCCAGTCCCTCCGCTGCCAGATCGACCAGATTGTTATGGGTAAGCAGCCGCAGCTCCACAAAGGGGTGTGTCTCCCGAAACGATTTGAGCCGTGGCAGCAACCAGCCAACGGCGAAGGTCCCGACAACGCCGATCGTCAGCACTTCGTGAAAATGGCCGCCCTCGAATTGCTTGAGCACGCCCTCGATACGACCGAATGCATCGGTCAATACGGGAAGCAGCGCGCGGCTTTCATCGGTCATGCCAAGTCCGCGCGGCAACCGTTTGAAGAGGGTGGTTCCCAGTCGTTCTTCGAGCATCCGGACCTGCTGGCTGACGGCGGCCTGGGTCACGTTGAGCTCGAGTGCCGCGCGCGTAAAGCTGAGGTGTCGCGCCGATGATTCGAAGGCGCGCAGGGCATTCAACGGGAGACGAGGACGGATGGAAGCCATGACATAAGTTTTTCTTTACCCAAACAGAAATTATGCTCGCTTGTAGACGACTCGCAAAGGGACGATATTCTGCTCCGCGCTGGACGTTTTCGATTGTGAATTTGCGCGGGCCACAGGATGGCAATTCACCAATTCCTGGATTGGCTGCAGTTGACACACTGCGTTGTGGGTTCGATTTTTTTAGCTGAAGGAACAATTGTGAAATCACGCCTTTCTGTCCCCACGATTCTCGGCGCCTTGATTGTGATGCAATCTTCCATGGCCGCCGTTGCGGTACCCACGGCAAAGGAGACGCAGGTACTGGAAAGAGTCAATGTGAGCGGGACGAATCGCGAAATGGGCATGGGAGTGTCCGAGTTCCCGCCCAACGCCGAAAAACCCCGCCACTTGGCGACCGGACCCGAGGTCTGCTACGTCATGAGGGGAGAGATAATCTTGCAGGTAGAGGGTCGGCCGGTGAAAGTCATCCGCGAGGGAGGGAGCTTCCAGATCCCGGCTAACGCAATTCATGTCACCAAGGCCGGGCTCGCAGGCGCGACAGTCATCGCAACCTGGGTTTCCACGCCCGGGAAACCGTTTAACGTGAGTGTTCCGCAGTAATCGGTATTTATTCATGCTATTAGCCCAAGGAGAATGCATGCGTTGCGGTATTTTTAAGAGCCTTTTGTTTTCCACTTTGATGTTTTCCGGCTTGATCGCTTCCAGCACATATGGCGAAAGCAATGACAAGCAGGCAGAGATTTCCCGCGTGATGGACAGCGTCATACGTCCGCTAATGCAGGAATATCGAATTCCAGGCATGGCGGTCGCGGTCATCGTCGACGGAAAGAGCTACTTTTATAACTACGGTGTGGCATCGCTCAAAACGCAGCAACCCATTACAGATCAAACTCTTTTTGAGATTGGGTCAGCCAGCAAAACATTTACCGCGACGTTAGCTTCTTACGCTCAGGTCGAGGGCAAGCTTGCGTTGTCCGATAGCGCCAGCAAGTATTTGCCATCGCTGCGCGGCAGCAGCTTTGACAACGTTAGTCTGCTAAATCTGGGTACACACACCGCCGGCGGCCTGCCGTTGCAAGTGCCTGATTTTATTCACAACGACGATCAACTAACGGATTATTTCCGGCAGTGGCAACCGTCTTATGCTGCCGGCACATACAGGGTCTACTCGAACCCCAGTATTGGCATGCTCGGCATGATTGCCGCCCGGAGCATGAATGAGCCTTTCGATGATGCGATTGAAAAGAAATTATTCCCTATGCTCGGAATCACGCACAGCTATATTAATGTGCCATCGGATCAGATGAAGGACTACGCGCAAGGCTACACGAAGCAGGGCGCTCCGATCAGGTTGAGCGCGCGGGTTTTGTCTTCGGAAGCCTACGGAATTAAAGCAAGCGCACCGGACATGATCCGGTTTGTCGCAGCCAACATGGGAATGATTAAAATTGACAGCGAGTTGCAGCGCGCGATCAATGAGACTCACACCGGATATTTCAGGGCGGGTGAAATAACGCAAGACCTTATATGGGAGCAATATTCGTATCCCGTGGCGCTGAAAACACTACTGGCGGGTAATTCGGACGCGATGGCTTATCAGGCGACGAAGGTGATCGCGTTGAACCCTCCGCTGCAGCCGCAAGCGAATGCGTTTATCAACAAAACGGGATCAACCAACGGGTTTGCGACTTACGTCGCGTTTGTTCCGGCTCAGAAATTGGGTATCGTCATGCTTGCTAATAAGAATTATCCGATCGCTCAGCGGGTGACTGCTGCGTATCAGATATTGACGCGGGTTGGTGGGCGGCTCGATGCGCAGAACTGATTGTTTCTGGCGGGGCTCGATTGGATAGATTTTCACCAGTGGATGGCTAACTTGAAGATGCGGCTGGTTCTGAATGTTGGAGATCAACTCTAGCGCGCAACGCGAAGTGCAAAAAGACCCGCTGATGTCCCCACTTGGGCAGTTTCCGCCTGCGAGACCGACCGATCCCATGTTGCCTTCAGTAGGCGCGAAAATCCGGTCGAGCGCGGCCAAGATGACATCGCGGCGACCCGCAAGCGAGTCGATGTGCCTGCCGAGCGCGTTCAAGGGAACAGCACTCATGGCAGGCGTGTCGAGGAAATGATTTCTGCCATCGATCTCGAACACTGGCAGCAAATCGGACGGTTTGCGTGGGAACCCGAGATCCGGGATAGGTCGCAGAGGAATCACGATGCGCGTCGGCAAGATTCCGACATGCGTGCTCTGTACGTCGAGCAGGTACGGTGCAAGGCGCCGCATATCCCATCGTCGGGATTATCGTAGAAATCAAAACGCGCCATTAAAATGTCCTGTACTTCGCAAGCGGCAGCCCATCGCGTTCGACCATCGAAGTGTATGCTGCGACTAACTCAGAATTGTCGTCGGCCCAACGGCGAGCTTCAGTCTCCTGAATTTCTTCACGCACACCACGCTCACTCGCGCGCGAAAGGTTAATTCCGATCTCCTTGGCTCGATCCATGACTTCAAGCGGCAACGTGACGTTCGTGGACTTACGCGTGCGGACTTCGAGCGTTTTTCCCATGCGCATCTCCATGTTTGAAAACATGTGCAATATAGTCCACATGCGCGATGATCGCCGATGAGGGACCTTCCTGCCGGCGAACGGTTCAAGTCGTAACTTGACATAACATAAATTATCAACTTTTAAACTCTAAGGGCAAAGTAGTAATGTCGTACTTGAGCCAAGTAGAAATGTCGCACTTGAGGCTCGTCAGGTCCATCCTGAAGCTCCGTCGTGGATGGGAGTCGATCATGGATCGCAATGGGATGATCACCATGAGCATGCATGAGCTTGATCGACTGAAGGCAATCCAAGCGGTCGCAGATGGACTGCTGATGCCTTGGCGTGCCGCTGAGCGACTCGGTATCAGCCGGCGTCAGGTGGAACGGCTGACGAGCCGGTATCGGATCGAAGGTGCCACGGGTTTGATTTCACGCAAGCGCGAGCAGCCTAGTAATCATCAACTGCCTGCAGGACTGGCCGACCATGCCTTGGCCATCATCCGCCATGTCCAAGACTACCGAGAAGTCCTTGCCGATTGAATTACAGACATTGATGATGTCGGACAAACTCCGCACCAATATATTCTTGCGCAAAGAATCCAACGCGCTCAACGAATGCTTCGAGAGGATCACGAGACGTTCGCGGAGATTGCTATCGCATGCGGTCTTTCCAGCCAAGCCCACATGACCGCTTCTTTCCATCGCGTATTGGGCACGACGCCGGGCCGATACCGGCGAGGATAGCTGTACCCGAACTTTTTCTTCAGCCTTCTAGGAGGCCACTGAGATGGCATCTTCCTTTCCAAACGACAGGGCGGTAACGACATCCCGATTCACCTGGCGGCTGAATGTCTGTTTGATAAGACTATGCAATTCATTGATGAGAGGCTCGAATTCGCTCTCCCGATACGACAGATAAAACGTCCGTGACAGCGCGGTGTATCCCACGCCCATACGACGAAAAGCCGTAAGCGGGACGATTTTAAGATTTGGAATGTGATGACGCACCTGCCAGATGCAAAGGGGCGTGGTGATGGCAAACCCCATCCCCGTGCTTACCATGCCAAGCAGCGGTTCCGTCGTATCGAATTCGCACGTTCGTTCTGCCGTGTCTCCGTTCCCGTTGAGATACGCTTCAATGGATTTGCCGATCCGGCTACGGGCGGAATAGCGGATTAGTGGCAAACACCTCGCCAGTTCGGTCAGCGTTCCTAAGCTGTCCCAATTTCCTGACGCCGGCAACGCAGCCACGTAGGGCTCTGAGAAAAGTTCTACCCGCCTGATCCCTTCGGTAAACAAGCCTTCTGCGGCAGTGATAGCAATGTCGAGTTGACGTTGTTCCAGTTCCCTCTCAAGCTGCTCCGTGGACCCCGACCACAGGCGTACCTGATGAGCGGTCGACGACAAAGCCCGGATGATGGTCGGACCGCCCGCCGCGGCCACGGAGTCTGTGCATCCAAGGCGCACGATTTGCCGCTTTGAGCGTGAAATGCGTCGCACCCCCTCCATCATATGATCCGCGCTGCGCAGCATTGACGTGGCATGGTCATATAATCTTTCGCCGGCAGCAGTCGGACGCGCAGGACGACTTGCGCGGTCGAGCAGGAGCGTACCGAAGATTTCTTCCAGCAGCTTGATGCGCTGTGATACAGCAGCATGTGACAAACCAAGCCGAAGAGACGCTGCGGAAACTGAACCTGTTTCGAAAACGGCGACCCACGTCATCAGAGGCTCCCATTCCGGGTAGCGTTTGGGCGAACTGTCTGAGAGGTCCATGACTGGCGGGTAGAGGCTCGTGATGTTCAAGCGATTATAGTCGCGTTCCCTTCATCAATCAGGCCGGCATACCAGGTGATTTTCGTCTGACGATCTATCGCCTGGTTTGTCCCGGATGTCCTTTGTCCGCTCTGTTAAACAAGATGGCTAACCGCGCAGTAACGGTACATCGTTCAATAGCGAACGGCGGTAGTGCTGCACTTTCACCTGCATGCAGACACCGCCACACGCAGCCAGCCCTCTCTGTACAAGAAGGGATACGAGTGTCAGAAATGGTGTGCCACACCGATGTACGTCTGGATCTGTGACATGCTCGCGGACTGATAGCCGGAATCGCCTATCGATGCCGTTGCAGGAACCGCCATATTGCCATTCAACGTCTGGCCCGCGGAACGCTGATAGCCCGCAAGCGCATAGAGCGCGGTTCGCTTCGAGAGGTCGTACTCCACTCCGGCACCGATCTGGTTGTAGTGTGCGGATTGCGCTCCGTTAGACTTCGTATAGCTATAGTTCAGCCCAACGGTAAGCGCCGGGGTGAACTTGTAATTGGCAAATGCCGATAGCGAATTAAATGCCTCCGTCTCGGTGAATGCTGTACCGGATGTGGACGCCGGCTTGTAACGCGTATTGCTGTAACCGGCGCCAATGGTGAAGCTGTTGATGTCATAGCTGGCGACAGCCCGAGCAATCTGAAGCGAACGTGCAGCCGTGGCATATCCACTGTTCGCGAGCGAGTTGTCGCTTAGGTCCGATGTGCCGACGGCAGCATTATTCGGATTGTATTTGGCGAGATAGTAACCGCCCGCAACGGCCAGGCCGGCGAACTTATAGCTTAGAGCCACCGCTGCGGTCTGGCCGGCGGTGAAATCGCCCGCTACGCCGCCGAGTGCGTACATGGCGTCCAACTTCAGGTTATTCCAGTCAGGACTCACGTATTTGATCGCGTTGCTCACTCGAAGTGAGTCGTCATAGTTGTCAAGGTCGCCTGGCGTGACGTTGACAGTGCCCCAGATGTTGTCTGCTGTCAGTGGTTGGAGCAGATCCTTGAGGGGATCATACTGACGACCCACCGTGAGCGTTCCCCAGTCTTTCCCGCTTAGCCCGACATACGCCTGCCGGCCGAACTCTCGCCCGCCCTGACTGAGTGTTCCGTTACCTATATTGAATCCCCCCTCCAGAACGGCGATCGCAGACAGGTTCCCACCCAGGTCCTCCTTAACGCGCATGCCCCATCTGTCAGCGTCAAGTGTGCTGTGAGTGAACGCAATCTGGCTGCTATTTTTCCCCGTGGAATTTGCAACATTATTCGTGTAACTGATCCCGGCGTCGATCAAGCCATACAGCGTCACCGAATTCTGCGCATGTACCACCGAAATCGAATCGATCGCCATCAGTATGGCCGCCGTCGACATGAGCTTCGTTTTCATTCCATTCTCCTTGTGCATGCGGTCTATCGATCCGCCATCGTTGTAAAAAACATTTTTTATTAGCTAACCTAACTTATATGTCGTTCATCGATCTCTCCAACACCCACACCTCGCCTCTGGATACATCGGGATAAGCGACGCGCCGTTACTAGCCCAACCGGATCGACGACCTGTTCGAAAGTGCACCGACTCCGTCGCGGCCCATCGATCCGCCAGGGCTGTTCAAGTTGAACTCCGACCTATTTCCATGCCGCCTGGGCAACGCGAAGATGGTTGCCGCCAAGAATTTTCCCGATGGCATCGACCGGGTAGCCATTGTCAAGCATCATCTTCACGATCGACGGAAGACGTTCTGGCTCGACCATCGGTGTGGGCGCTGGGTAGCCACGTGCCGGTGGAAACAGGTCAGGACGTGCCTTGTAATGAGCCACCAGCTCGTCGACATCGAACACATAGTCGAATCCGATGCCTACGTGATCCGGGCCTACGAGGTGGATCATATGTTCGAGGTGCCGAAACAGTGCTTCATTGCGATTATCGAGATTGCCGTGTTCGTCCTTCCCGATGAAACGGCCGAGACCGTTCAAGCCCACTACGCCACCCGTCTGTGCGCATGCGACGATCAGGTCGTCAGGGATATTGCGCGGCTGCCCGTACACCGCGTAAGCATTCGAGTGCGAAAAAATGACGGGACCTTCGAAGTGATCGATGACCTCTCGCGCAGTGCGCCAACCTGTGTGCGAACAGCACGGCACCATGCCGACGTGTTTCATCTCGTCGAGCACATCACGTCCGAAATCCGTCAAACCCGGATCGTCGTCGAGACACCCACCGCCGACGTCGTTGTTGCGGTTGTAGGCGATCAACATCCAGCGTACGCCGAGCTCGTAGTACATCTGGACCATGCTCAACTGGCCGCCCAGCAACGCGGCACCTTCCAGATCGAAGACGATCCCGAGGCGCCCTTCGGCTTTGGCGAGCTTCACTTCCTCGACATCGTTGATGAGCAAAAAACGATCAGGGTGACGCTTCACCCAGTTCCGGAAGTGCGCAAGTGTGCTGAAAACTTCCTGAATCGAATTAAGATCCATGCCGACGTTGAGCGACACGATGGTGTAACCCGACTGCCGATATCGTTCGAGTTGCGGAAGAAAGCTGTCGTCCGCACGAAGCGGCATACACGCGTGGTTTTCCCAGACCGTCGCCTGATTGACGATCTGGCGGATGCTTGATTCAATTTCCATGATTAGATTTTTATTTCCGGTTTCGCAGAGCTACGACACGACTATCCCGTTCACGGACAACCGCGTCCTGAATTCAATGTGCGCCGATAGCGAACGGATCTTCGATGTCGTCGCTCAGTTCGCGAAGACGGCGCGTATAGTCCGACTCGATGCGCCGCTCGCGAAGGTCTTTTGCCGACAGGCACTCGACAATCTCGCCGCTCTTCATGACCGCGATCTGCTCGCATAGATGTGCGACTGCGGCCAGGTTGTGGCCGACCATGATGTAGGTGAGTCCGAGCGACATGCGCAGATCCTTCAGCAGATTCAACACTTCGGCCTGTATAGAGACGTCGAGTGCGCTGGTGGGTTCGTCGAGTAGCAAGATCTTCGGGCCCGCGATCAACGCGCGTGCGATCGCAACACGCTGGCGCTGTCCGCCGGAAAGCTGATGGGGATATCGATAACGCACGGACATCGGTAATGCGACTTCACTCATCGCGCGTCCGATCCTGCTGTCCGCGTCCCTGATGCCATGAATCGCTAGTGGCTCGCAGAGCGCGCGATCGACGGTCTGCCGCGGATGCAAGGAACCGTAGGGATCCTGGAACACCATTTGTACATCGCGATAGAAGGCCTTGCTGCGCTTCACACCCTCGGCACGCCCGTTGATCCGCACCGAGCCATCCCAGGCGCCGTTGAGCCCGGCGAGCGCGCGCAGCACGGTCGACTTGCCTGAGCCGCTTTCGCCGACAAGACCGAATGCCTGGCCCTGCTCAACCGAGAACGACACGCGCTTGACGGCCTGGAAGCCGCTGAAGCGCACGTTAAGGCTTTCGACTTCGATCATTCGCTCCATGCGGCGCTCCTTTCCAGGGTCTTCAGACGCGCCTGCGGGCGCGCAAGCGACGGCATGCATTCGAGCAGGCCGCGCGTGTACGGATGACGCGCGTGGGTCAGCTCACTTGCCTTCAGTTCCTCGACAACTCGTCCCGCGTACATCACCAGCACCCGGTCGCAGAAACGCGAAACCAGCGGCAGGTCGTGGCTGATAAGCAGCAACGCCATGCCACGCTCCGCGACCAAGCCTTCGAGCAACCGCAGGATGTCCGCCTGGACGGAGACGTCGAGCGCACTGGTGGGTTCGTCCGCGATGAGCATTTCCGGGTCGGGCGCGAGCATCATTGCGATCATGACGCGCTGCCCCATGCCCCCGGACAATTCCATCGGATACGCCGAGGCAACGCGGCGCGGATCGCGGATCTTGACCTGATCAAGCAGATTGAAGGTGGCCTCCAACGATTCCTTGCGACCACCGCCTCGATGTGCGCGCCATGTTTCGGCGATCTGCGCGCCAACGCTCATAACAGGATTGAGCGAGTATTTCGGGTCTTGCATGATGAGACCCGCGCGCTTGCCGCGAATCTGTCGCATCTGAGCGTCGTCCGCGCGCTGAATATCAATTCCGTCGAACGTGAGCGTGTCTGCGGACACCCTCGCCTGGGTCGGCAACAGTTTGAGTATCGAACGCGCGGTGAGCGACTTTCCGGATCCCGACTCGCCGACGATGCCGAGCTTCTCCTCTCCCAGACGGAACGACACACCCTTTACCACCTCGACCTCGCCGGCCGGCGAAGCGAACCTGATCTTGAGATTGCTAACGTTGATTTCCATCGCTCACTCCGACTTTGGGTCGAAGACGTCGCGCAGACCGTCGCCGAGCAGATTGAATGCAAAAGATGCAACGAAGATCGCAATGCCCGGAATCGCGGGCACCCACCACTGCTGCAGGATGAAGCCGCGCGTGCTCGCGATCATCGTCCCCCATTCCGGCGACGGCGCCTGTGCACCCATGCCGAGAAAGCCCAGACCGGCCGCCGTCAGTACGATGCCGCTGACATCCAACGCGACGCGCACGATCACCGAGGAGATGCACAGCGGCATGATGTGGCGTAGCACGATGCGCGTGGCCGACGCGCCTGTCAGGCGTATCGCAGAAACGAAGTCCGCTTCGCGAATCACCAGCGTTTCCGCGCGGGCAAGGCGCGCATACGGGGGCCATGCGGTCAGCGCAATCGCGAGCACGACGCTCGTGAGACCCGGCTTCAACGCCGCCACGAATGCGAGTGCCAGCACGAGTTTGGGAAACGCCAGAAAGACGTCGGTGATACGCATCAGGATGCGGTCAGTCCAGCCGCCCGCATAACCCGCCACGCTTCCCATTAGAAGGCCGACGGGTGCGACGATCGCTACAATCAGCGCAGCCATGCCCAGTGTGATGCGCGCGCCGAACAGGAGTCGGCTATACAGATCGCGGCCGAGCTGGTCTGTGCCGAACCAGTGAGCGGCCGACGGCGGGGCAAGCCGCTGTGCGAGGTCTTGTGCATCTGGATCATGCGTGGCCAGTTGCGGCGCGAAGATCGCGAGCGCAAACAGCGCGAGCAATACGATCAGACCGGTCATCGCAAGCCAGTTCCGGCTGAATTGCAACCAGCCGCGGTACAGCATCCCGATCGCAGCCTGACGCCTCGATTGCGGCGTGTCCGACAGTACCCAACTGCGCCAATGTCTCATTCTGTTACCACTCAATAGCGTATCCATTTCCAGTCCTCCTTCACTTCACGCGCGGATCGAGCAGCCGGTAAGCCACGTCGGCGACAAAGTTCGACGCGACATACACGGCGCCGATCACCAGCGTCGCGCCCAGTACCGCATTCATATCTGCATTCAGTAGAGAACGCGTCAGGTACTGACCGAGTCCCGGCCAGTTGAATACCGTCTCGGTCAACACCGAGCCCTCGAGCAGGCCTGCGTAAGCGAGTGCGATTACGACAACCAATCGTCCGGATATATTCCCGAACGCGTGCCGCCAGACAATCCGCATCGGCGAGAGTCCTTTGGCGCGCGCCGTCACGATGAATTCTCCAGCCAGCGCATCCAGCATGAAGGTACGGGTCATCCGGACGATCATCGACATGCTCACGAACGCGAGCATCAGCGCCGGCATCGCAAGATGCGCGAGCGCGTCGCGAAACACGTCCCACTGCCCGCCGAGCGCCGCGTCGATCACCAGCGCGCCGGTGACGAAGGGCACCATCCCGTCATAGGCGACGTCCTGCTGCCCGACACCCGGCGCAACGCCCAGTTTCACGTAGAACACCAGCAGGCAAAGCAGCGCCAGTACGAACACAGGAATCGACTGCCCGCTCAGGCTGATCAGGCGGATCAAACCGTCGACACGCGATCCGGCACGCGCAGCGGAGAGAACACCGATCGGCACTCCGATCAGTACAGCAACCAGGATCGCGACCGTAGCAAGCTCCAGCGTCGCGGGAAAAAACTGGCGGATGTCGGCGATCACCGATTGCCCCGTCATCACCGAGGTGCCAAAATTGCCGTGCGCGACGTGCTGCAGATAGATCCAGAACTGTTCGAGCAACGGCTTGTCGAACCCCATCTCCTGTCGTACCCGCTCGACCACATCCGGAGTTGCACGATCACCGACAATGGCCAGAACGGGGTCGAGCGGCATTGCACGGCCGATCACAAACGTTACGAGCACGAGCCCGAAGAACGTGGCAACAATGGCCAAAAGCGCTGACACCGACGTATGGACGCGCGAGGCCAACGGTCCTGTCCTAAGCGTACTCATGATTTTTGAATTCCCGCGTAATGCGTATAGGCATCAATGGGTCCAAGCGACAGACCGCTCACACCCGCGCGAGTGGCCGCCACATTCCGCTTTTGCAGCATGAAAATGAGCGGAGCGGTTTCCCAGAAGTCGCGCTGGATCTGCGCGTACATCGCAAGACGCCTGGCGGGATCGAGCTCACGGTCTGCTGCCTGCGACGCAGCAGTAAGCTTTGCGTTGACGAAATGGTTGTTCCACGCGCCGTTGTGAACCTTCGCGCTATCGCTGTCGTCCACGTTGGGTGCGAAGTACGAGACAAATGAACTCGCGTCGACGTGGTCCGCAAAAAAACGGCCGATCTGCATCTCATGCTTTCGTGCACGACGCTTGGCGAGTACCTGCGCGTAGTCTCCGGCGAGCAGTTGCAGGCGAATCCCGACTTGCGCGAACTGGGCCTGCAGCGCTTGCGCGATATCCGGGTATGGCCAGGTGTTGGGATGGTCGAACTTCACCGTGAAGCCGTTGGGATAACCGGCTGCTGCAAGCAATGACTTCGCCTTGGCGACATCCCTGTGAAATGGCTTCTCGACAAGAGCACCGGGCGTCCCCTTCGGCAGGACCGACTGCCATTGCATCCACAGACCCGGCGTGACGTGCTGCGCGATCGCGTCGTAGTCGATCGCCCACTTCATCGCCTGCAGCACCTCGCGTTTCTGAAACATCGGTACACCCATATTCATCTGCACAAAGATCAATGTGAGCGCGTCGGTGCCGGTCACGCCGATCGACTTATCCGACGACACCGTATGCAACTCGTCTGAACCCAGCGTGCGCGCGACATCAAGATCACCTTTCTGCAGTTGCAGCAATTCGGCCGACGGTTCCGCCATATGACGGATCACAAGCCGCGGTACTTTCGGCTGCACCGCTGCATTCGCATTGGCCTCGAGGACGATCTGCGAACCAGCCTGCCAATCGACGAGGCGATACGACCCCGATCCGGCGGAATGCTTGCGCAGCCATAGACTGCCCATGTCTCCGTTCACGTCATGTTGCATAACCGTCTTTTGTTCGACGATGCCGGACACGGTTGTCGAGAACGTAGCAAGCACAAGCCCGCTAGCGAGTGCTTGAGGTAGTGTGATTGTCACGACGTTGCCAGAGGAAGCATGCAACGCACCGTCCACCGATGCGGCGGTGAGACCGATCTGAGTCAACATGAAGCTCGGCGATTTGTTCATCTTCACCGCCCGCTGCAGGCTGTACACGACATCCTGCGCTGTCACGGGCGCACCGCTGTCAAATTTGGCATCTGCGCGCAGCGTGAAGCGATACTCGAGTCCGCTGGCGGAGATATCCACCCGCTCCGCCAGATCGCCTGTGAGTCCGTCAGGCTTGAACGGATCGAATGTCATCAGTGTGCGATAGAGATTCGACAGAACTACCACGCTCTCGTCGTAGGCTTCAGCCGGATCGAAGCCATTGACGATCCCATCGATAGAGTCGCCGAGCACGGCGATATTACGCGGCGTCGCTTCTACGGTGAGCGGGTACAGATAGGAGGCTGATGCAAGTGCTGCAGTCGATTTGAGGAAGCCACGACGTGTGACCATTGATATCTCCTTTTCCTGGATACGTCTTTCGATGCGGACGTATAAGTTGTTACGTGATCCGAATAAGATGAGCGTAGTGCGTCACAAATCCGTCGTGAATAGATTCGCCTCTACTTACATTGACTGTCATCTACGCTTACGCTGAGGCGATCCGGCCGTATTGAAGAGATTGCCGAGGCAGTCCACCCGGAGTCGTCGTTCGGAAGCCGGATAAATTTCTGGTTCTGATCGTTTATACCGAACGGTGCGTTCGTAACTTCACCCGTGGTCCGGGTGAGCAAAGTGTTCAATACAGTGAAAGCACCACGCAGAACGCGTGGTGACGATAACAAGCGAGGCAGAGCAACGGGGTTACTCGCTTCGATGCACACCTGACACGCGATGCCGGAGCGCCGACACGGTCCGTCAAAGGCGGTCCTCGAGCGTGCAATTCATGCCGCGTACGAGTCTACCGATTACTAAGCCTGCAGCGAGCGCGTTGCATGCAACGCGCCTTCCAGCATCGCACACAACGTGGTCCCGACTACGGCAGCCCGTTCAGGCGCGTAGTGGAACGGCGCGTATTCCTGGGTCTATGCGTGGCCGGCTCAGCGTTAAAAGCATGGTGCATCTCAACGCGGTTCGTGCGTTCAGTTTAAGTAGTTCAGAGCACAGGTTATAAGTTTATCTAATAGAAACTGGATGGTGGTTACCCCATTTTTAAAATCAGTCCATCGTCAATCCAGACAGATCCATGAAATGGACGGGTTTAGAGCCGTTCAGTGAACGAGAAATCACATGCGCTTCTTTGACTGTGCGGCACTGTCGCCCGAGCCGTGGGAAAACGGTCAAGGTGTCACCCATACCATTGCACGGGGCGTCGATAAAACTGGCGCCGCGACGTGGCGCGTCAGCCTCGCGGAATGGAACAACGCGGCGCGCTTCTCACTGTTTGCCGGCTTCGACCGAACTCTGTTGACGATTGGCGACGACAGCGTCGATCTGTACTCGCATGACACTCGATTGATCGCAAGTCCGGAGCAACCCGTGCATTTTTCCGGTGACACGCCGGTATGGGTCAACAAGCCCGCCAATCCGGTACATGTAATCAACGTCATCGCAAAGCGCTTCTCTTATCGCACGGATGTCACCGTATTCGGGGATTCCGCGCAGGTCACGCCGGCCTCGACTCAGATTTTATTTTGCGTCAGAGGAACGTGGTCGCTGACCAGTGCAACGCTGCGTGAAGTCTCGCTCAAACCGATGAGTGGCATTTGCCTTGAAAGCCGACGCGAGTCGCTCGACCTGAAACCGGATGGAATCAGGCCACAACTCGTCTCGATCGCGATTGATTCGTTGCCCCCATTGCCCCCATTGCCCCGTTAACGCGATCTGCCTGCCGGCATGTGCCCCTTCCTTACCGCTAGACGAATAACTTTTACTCCATGCATATCGATACCCTGCTAGAACAATACGGTCCACGCGAGTCGATGGAATACGACGTCGTGATCGTCGGCGGCGGCCCGGCTGGCCTATCCGCGGCGATCCGCCTGAAACAGCTTGCCGCTGACAGGGGCGTCGAGATCGGCGTGTGCTTACTGGAAAAGGGCTCGGAGATCGGGGCGCATATCCTGTCGGGCGCGGTGATGGATCCGCGCGCGATCACCGAACTGATCCCCGACTGGAAAGAAAAAGGCGCGCCGCTCACCGTGGACGTGACCGAAGACCGATTCCTGTTCCTCACCGAAACCGGCTCGAAGAGCGTGCCGACCTGGGCGCTGCCGGACAACTTCAAGAACCACGGCAACTACGTGATCAGCCTCGCGAACGTCACGCGCTGGCTCGGTCAGCAGGCCGAGGCGCTGGGCGTCGAAATCTTTCCCGGCTTTCCGGCCGCGGAAATCCTCTATAACGACGACGGTTCGGTCAAAGGCGTGGCGACCGGCAATCTCGGCATCGGCAAGGACGACGAGCCGACCGAAAACTTCCTGCTCGGCATGGAACTAAACGCGAAGTACACGCTTTTCTGCGAAGGCGCGCGCGGGCATCTGGGCCGTCAACTGAACGACAAATTCAAGCTGCGCGACGGCATCGATCCGCAGGTCTACGGGATCGGCATCAAGGAACTGTGGGAGATCGATCCCGCGAAGCACAAGCCGGGTCTCGTGATGCACACCGCCGGCTGGCCGCTCGAGAACGACACTTACGGCGGTTCGTTCCTCTATCACATGGACAACAACCAGGTGGTGGTCGGCTTCGTCGTAGGTCTCGGCTACACGAATCCGCATCTGTCGCCTTTTGACGAATTCCAGCGCTACAAGACGCATCCGGCGATCCGCGCGGTGCTCGAAGGCGGCAAACGCGTGTCGTACGGCGCACGGGCGATTACGGCCGGTGGCCTGCTGTCGCTGCCGAAGCTGGTGTTCCCGGGCGGCGCGCTGGTCGGCGACGATGCGGGCTTTTTGAACGCGTCGCGGATCAAGGGCTCGCACGCGGCGATCAAGACCGGCATGCTGGCGGCGGATGCGGCGTTCGAAGCCGTGCAGGCCGGTCGTCAATCAGATGCGCTGACCGCCTATCCGGAGTCTTTCAAAGCTTCGTGGCTGCATACCGAACTACATCGCGCGCGCAATTTTAAGCAGTGGATGAGCAAGGGGTTGTACCTCGGCACGCTGATGGTCGGTGTCGAGCAGAAGCTGCTGGGCGGCAATGTGCCGTGGACGCTGCATCACCAGCACTGGGATCACCAGATGCTGAAACCGGCTTCGCAATGCAAGCCGATCGTGTATCCGAAGCCAGACGGAAAGCTGACGTTCGATCGTCTCTCTTCAGTGTTCATCTCGAACACGAATCACGAGGAAAACCAGCCAGCGCATCTGACGCTAAAAGATCCGTCGGTGCCGGTGAACGTGAACTGGCAGACGTATGCGGGCCCGGAATCGCGTTACTGCCCCGCGGCCGTGTACGAGTTCGTGAAGAACGACGATGGCGGCGAGCGCCTCGTGATCAACGCGCAGAACTGCGTGCACTGCAAGACCTGCGATATCAAGGACCCGACGCAGAACATCGTGTGGGTCACGCCCGAAGGCGGTGGCGGCCCGAATTACCCGAACATGTAGCCTCAGTCCGAAACAGCCTGCTACAACATTGGAACGCACCTTACGACGCAGCTGTTCACCCTAAGGTGCGCCCTCCTTTTTTGAACACCTCGTTGCCATCGAAACTGAATTCATCCACTGGTTTGATTCTGCTATCGGCCTATTTTCCTTATACATGTCGGTTTCCACTTTCAGCATTACATACTAAGTACAATTGCTCGCGTCGCTGCTTGATTGGCCGCAGGCGACCTTCGCCAGTCATATCGAAATCAATGACGGCATCGCGACTGTTACGCGAGAGGTCGATGGCGGCTCGGAAGTGATTTCGTTTCACCTGCCCGCAGTTGTCACCACCGACCTGCGCCTCAACGAGCCGCGTTACGTGACCTTGCCCAACATCATGAAGGCGAAGAAAAAGCCTATTGACACGGTTACCCCTGCAGAACTGGGAGTCAACCCGGCGCCTCGCCTGAAGACGCTCAGGGTAGTTGAACCACCGGTTCGCAAGGCCGGTGTCATTGTTCCCGACGTGGCAACGCTCGTGGAGAAGCTCAAAACCGAAGCGAAGGTATTCAAATGACAACACTGGTTATCGCCGAACACGACAACGATCAGTTGAAAGCGGCCACATTACACACGGTATCCGCTGCGTTGAAACTATCGAATGGAGTCGACGTGCTGGTGGTGGGCGACAGCGCAAAAGCTGTGGCAATCGCTGCCAGCAAAATTGCGGGCGTCGGGCGCGTGCTGCTTGTCGAAGCCCCGCATCTTGCGGATGGTTTGGCGGAGAATGTCGCGGCCCAGGTCGTCGCGATCGCAAAGCCCTACTCGCACGTATTTTTCCCCGCCACGACAGCAGGTAAAAACATTGCGCCGCGCGTGGCCGCCAAACTCGACTCCTCGCAGATTTCCGACGTGATTGCTGTGGACGGCGTCGACACTTTCCAACGGCCGATCTACGCGGGAAATGCGATAGCTACGGTACAGACGACCGACTCCGTGATCGTTGCCACTATTCGCATTACCGCGTTCGAACCGGCGCGGGACGGCGGCGATGCAAAAGTCGAGAACGTGGCAGCACTTCCGGACAGCGGCCTCTCGAATTTCATCTGCCGCAATATTGCCGAAAGCGACCGCCCTGAACTGACGTCAGCGCGAGTCGTGATCTCAGGCGGTCGAGGGCTCGGCAGCGCCGAGAGCTTCGCCCTGCTCGACCCGCTCGCGAAGAAACTGAGTGCGGCAATTGGCGCTTCGCGAGCGGCTGTCGATTCAGGTTACGCGTCGAACGACTTGCAGGTCGGCCAAACCGGAAAAATCGTCGCACCGGAACTCTACATCGCAGTGGGAATTTCCGGCGCCATTCAGCACCTGGCCGGGATGAAAGACTCGAAAGTTATCGTGGCCGTGAACAAAGATGCCGAAGCGCCCATCTTCGGCGTCGCGGACTACGGACTTGTCGGAGACCTGTTCGACATCCTTCCACAACTCGAACAAGGCATTTAAAGCGTGTGACGGGCTGCTTCTACGAGCAGCCCTAACGCACGATTAGAAGGTGTGAAGAACACCGAGTGCTGCGATGACCTGCCAGCTGGTACCCGGATTGATACCGGAAGAGCCGATCACTGCCTGTGCAGCGCCGATTCCGTTATTGCCGGAAGCGTGAACCCATCCGCCCATCGCGTACACACTCGTTTGCTTGCTGAACAGATATGAAGCGACGCCTGTCACTTGGTTATACGTCGCGGATGAATTACCGGCCGATTTCAGATAGTCGTAACTCAGCTGAGTCACTACGGATGGCGTGATGCGCCACATCACATACAGGTCGCCATTGTTGTAACGTTCACTTCCGCGAAAAACCGACGCTGCGTCAGAGGTGTATTGAGAAAAGCTGTAATACCCCCCGAGCGTGACGCTCTTAACTGTATATTGCGCCGCGGCACGCGCTACGGTGATTCCTCGTGCAGTCGAGTAGGCGCTATTCACAGACGACAAAAATAAGCTGTCGGCCGACGTAGTACCTCGTGTCGAGAGAGTCGGATTTCCGTTGTCGATATGGAATAGACCACCGGCGACTCCCAAACCACCAAGCTTGTAACCGACTGCGCCGCTCCATGCGTCGCCAGACCCCTGCGATCCGGCGACACCGCCCATCGAGTATGTCGCAACAGCCTGCAGGCCCGACCAGATCGGACTAGACCATTTGATCGTATTGTTAAAACGAATGTCGTTGTCGGCGTTGTCGATATCACCCGGCGCGCTTGCATATTCATACTGCCAGTTTCCCTGCAAGGGCTCGACCAGATCACGCACAGCATCGTACTGTCGCCCGAGCGTCAAGCTACCTAGTTGTGGCGACACAAGACCGACGTAGGCTTGACGCCCAAACATGCGGCCGCCCTGATTCAAAGTACCGGTATTGATATTGAATCCGTTTTCAAGCTTGAAGACGGCCTTCATGCCTCCACCAAGGTCTTCAGTACCTGTAATTCCCCAGCGCGGAGAAGCCTGCCCTGACGCCGTACTCAGTCTCGCGCCGGCACCATTGACATTGCGGGCGTAAAAGATGGAATCGTCAACGATCCCGTATAACGTCACCGAGCTCTGTGCAAACGCGGGCAACGAGTACCCCAGAGCCCCTAATAAGGCCAAATAAAGATTGCTCTTTTTCATTTCCCGATCTCCAATAATTAGGAAAGCTAATCAATATCGTTAGAAATTAAACCATCTATTTCCGGCGAAGATTTTATAAAAATCCGGCTATAAATTTTGTACTTATAGATAGGGTTACGACGGGGAAATATTCACATTCGGAACCGGGTTCCCATGATGCGTCATCGTTTCATGTCGATTTCACTTCCCAGAGAACGCTCTCTCGTTTCCGGAAGCAGCAAGATATAGCAAAGCAAACTAATCATACTGATCACGATGATGTACAGGGAAACTGCAAGTACGCCATTGAACTTTTGCAGCCAGGTAATAATTAGTGGAGTCGTGCCGCCGAACACCGCCACTGAGATCGCGTATGGAATGCCAATACCAGTTGCTCGAACTTCCGTCGGAAAAATTTCCGCAAGCGTGGTCGCGAAGACCGAATTGGTCAATGCAACAAACATGGAACCCCCGATTGCCACGCCGAGGAATTCCAGGAAGCTCGGATTCCCTTTGAGGACGGAAAGCAAAGGATAAGTAAACAGGATGGAGAGAACTGCCGCTGAGATAAAAAGTGGCTTACGCCCGACCCGGTCGGATAGGTATGCAAAAGCCGGCACCGCTACGCAAAAAAGCAGCGAAGCCATGACACTGGCCGTCAGACCCAATGTCCTATCGAAGCCGCCGACCATGTGAGCGTAAGTTGGCAAAAATACAAGATAAAGAACGTACTGAACAACATTCATCTCAACTATAAACACTATCAGCATCTGCCTTGGGTATTTTGCGAGGGAACCCAATATCGAAAGAATGCCGACATGGCGACGATCTCCCATCTTTTTGAATTCCGGTGTCTCCCCCAGCTCACGACGTGCAAATAAGCCATAAAGCGACAGCGCGGCTCCGAGAAGAAACGGGATTCGCCAACCCCATGCCTCGAGCGCACCTGCTGGAACGAAGTGCGTGGTGAGTCCACCAACTGCCGAAGCAGAAAGAATTCCCAACCCGATGCAGATGTTTTGTGGGGAAGCTGAAAACGCCCGATTCTTGCCTTTCACATGCTCATTGATAAACGCAATGGCAATCTGAAATTCTCCTCCAGCTGAAAATCCCTGGATGATGCGTGAGAAGGCGATGATGAGTGGCGCGAATATTCCAATCTTTGAATAAGGCGGACATATACCGATAAGAAAACTACCTGCCCCCGCCATTAGAATGGTTGCGGATAACAACTTGCGCCGTCCGAATTTGTCGCAAAGCGGCGACAGCACAATTGCTCCGATGGGTCGACCAAGAAATCCGATCGCGAAGGCCGTGAAACTGGCTATTAGCGATACGGTCGGGTCCGAGGAGGGAAACATCTGGGCTGCAAGAATTCCTCCCATAAAACCGTATATTGAAAATTCGTACCACTCGATAAAATGACCGATCGATCCCCCAAGAATCATCTTGTAGTGGGCAGTGCGAAGACGCTTCACAGCGAGCCGCGGCGCCTCCTCTAGATTGTTGATCATGATGCTCCCTACGTAGATAGCTACAGTCGTCTGCGTGCGACCACATTGGTGATTCCGGCATGGACGACTACGTCACTGCCATACCTGTTCAGCGACGCGCAAAAAATTCTCGCCGAGTATTCCGATTGCGTCGTGGTCCGAGAATCCCTTGCGAAGCAACGCCTCAGTAAGTTCCGGAACTTTTTCGGGCGTAAAGTAATGCCACGGCGGGGGTGGATATCCTTTTGGCCATGTTTCGGGCTTGGAGGCCACCGTTTTGTAGTGCTGTTCGAGGTAATACACGTGATCCATGCCCAGTGCGATATGAGAAGGACCGACCAGATCCGCGTAATAAAGGATGTGCGCCAAAAGATCATCCGCTTCGGCGGTGCCGCGCTCCGATAGGAATTTACCAACGCCATTTACTCCGATAATCCCGCCGGTCTTTGCGCAAGCAAGAGCCTGATCGTCGGTAATGTTACGTTCGTGGTCCCAAATTGCTCTCGCATTGGAGTGGCTGAAAATAACCGGTGCCGTGGACGCCTCCATAATTTCCATCGTTGCTCGATAACCGGTATGCGTGCAGTCGACAAGCATCCCCACCCGATTCATCTCGGCTATCAAACGCAAACCGTACCGACTCAGTCCCGCGTCGACGCGTTCGTGACAACCGCTTGCAGCCGCATTCATCTGGTTATAAACCAGCAACATATGGCGCACGCCAAGTTCATAGAAAAGTGCGACAAGATTTGGGTTCGCTTCGAGAGCATTGCTGCCCTGAAAATGGAAGCCGACGGCAAGCTTCCCTTCCCTTTTTGCGGCGCGTATATCGGCGACGCTTCGCACGAATACCATCCGCTCGCTGCGCAGCCTGACCATCTCGCGGACATCGGCCAGGTTATGGATCGTCGCGCCGGTTCCATTGGCATCGTCACCGACAGTTAAACTCACGAAGCTGATGCCATTGGCAAAAAACTTCTCGAGAGCATCCTCGCGTCCCGAAAGGCCATTGCTGAACGGTAACGTCAGGTCGCAGATGGTCGCGCTTTCGAACAAATTGCGTCCGTTTGCGATGGTATCGCTCACCATAAATCTCCTCTTGTTGTCTGAATAGGATGTCACTGTTACGAAGCCGCGCATGGGTTCAATTGGATGAGGCCAATAAACTGTGGTCCAATAGGTAATTCCACCTCATCTATACTTTTAAGTGTATGGATCCCCATCTTGACGTCCGCGACTTCCGTTTTTTTCTTGTCCTCGCCACTGAACTGCACTTCAGTCGGGCGGCTGAGCGACTGCATGTTGCCCAGCCGCATCTCAGCGCGCATCTTCGGCAACTCGAGGAGCGGCTCGACGTCCGCCTGCTTGAACGGACCAGCCGCAACGTGCGCCTGACTGCGGCGGGAGCGCAGTTTGCTGAACGCGCCCGCTTTGTCCTGAACCAGATAGACGAGACGGTTACTGTCACCCGCAGGTCCGCGGAGGGACGACGAGGCAAGGTCAGCATCGCCTTTATCTCATCCGCCGGTTTCGGCATACTTCCGTGGGTTTTGCGTGAGTTCCGCACGCTACATCCTGACGTGGATATAGCGCTGACTGAAAGCACGACTGAATTGCAGATCCAGGGACTCATCGAGGGCCGTCTGAATTTTGGTTTCGTGCGGCCACCTGTTCATTCGCGCCGCGTCAACATTACTGCGCTCGCTCGGGA
>NZ_JNFG01000016.1 GCF_000729995.1 Caballeronia sordidicola
AGACGCCTCACCAAATCAATGATGAGCGCGTCTTTCTGCTCGTCCGTCAGATTTTTAAGGTTGGGCACAAATGTCATCTCCGAATCATGCCGAGCTTCGCAGCAGTTTACAAGTGCTGACTAGTTACCTTTGGACAAAGAAATGACGTGCCGCCACGCACAGTGGCTAACAGTGATAAAGAAAATAGCCAACTCAAGCAGACCACTAAGGCCGAAAGCAGCAACCCGGCAATGACCTCGACCGCTAACGCTAGAACCTAGCAACCCGGCATAGACCCCGACCGCTAACCCTGGACCCTGGCAACCCGGCACTAACCCCAACCGCAAACCCAGAACCCCGCCCCCCATCCAACCAAAACCCGTCCACCGCCGCGAGCAAAACACCCTCTCAAGCCGCCTCGAGCTGTTGCACCGAAGACGCACACAACAACACCGGAATAGACTTCGACGTAGGCGTCCCCGCGCCATCGGCAACACTCGACAACGGCACAAGCGGATTCGTCTCCGGATAATACGCACCCAGACAACCACGCGGAATGTCATACGCCACAAGCAGGAAACTGTCAGCCCGCCGCGTGATGCCGTCATCCCAAACGCTCGTGATATCTACCCGTTGACCTGCTTCGAACCCCAACATCTCGATGTCGAGTTGATTCGCAAACAACACCCTCCGCTGGCCGTACACGCCGCGATACCGATCATCGAGACCATAGATCGTCGTGTTGTACTGATCGTGTGAACGGGTGGTCATGAGCGTCATCAACCGCTCGCCATGTATCGTCCGGGCACGATGAATCGGGGTATCGAACTGGATGCCGTGCACCAGGAACTGCGCCTTTCCACTAGGCGTAATCCACACCCGATCACGCGACGCCACACCCAGATGAAATCCGCCCGGATGCTTGAGCCGTTCGTTGTAATTCTCGAACCCGGGAATCACTTTTTCGATGCCGTCGCGAATCAGCGCATAGTCGTTCGCGTGCGCGAGCCAGTCCACCTTCGCGCTGCCGAGCGTAGCCAGCGCCATGCGCGCAACGATCGCAATCTCCGACACCAAATTCGCCGAAGCAGGGCGGTTCATGCCGTACGAAATGTGCACCATGCTCATGGAGTCTTCCACGCTCACGCCTTGCGCCACGCCGTTCTGCATGTCGATTTCAGTGCGGCCAAGCGTGGGCAGGATCAGCGCATCGCGGCCATGAATCAGATGGCTGCGGTTCAGCTTCGTCGTGATGTGCACGGTCAGGTCGCATGAGCGCATCGCTTCCCATACACGCGGCGTATCAGGCGTCGCAATCGAAAAATTGCCCCCCAGCCCAATGAACACTTTCAGCTTGCCGGCGAGCATCGCTTCGATCGAACCCACGACGTCGTAGCCATGTTCGCGCGGCGGCTCGAAGTCGTACGCGGCGCCAAGCCGGTCGAGGAACGCTTGCGTCGGTTGCTCTTCAATACCGACCGTGCGGTCGCCCTGCACATTCGAATGCCCGCGTACCGGACACAATCCCGCACCCAGCCTGCCGATGTTCCCACGCATCATCATCAGGTTCGAGAGGAGTTGCACGGTTGGCACGGAGTTCTTGTGCTGCGTCAGACCCATGCCCCACGTCGAGATAACAGCGCGGCCGCGTGCGTAGATATCGGCGAGTTGCAGGACTTCGTCTTTCGGCACGCCCGATTCCGCGACGATCGCATCCCAGCTCTCGGCGCGCAGGTCCTCGGCGAAGGCATCGAAACCGACCGTATGCTCAGCGATGAACGCGATATCGAGCACCCGCGGCAAGCTTTCCGCGAGGGCTGCATCGTCGAGTTCGATCACGCATTTCGCCACGCCTTTGATCAACGCAAAATCCCCGCCAATCTTCGGGCGGATAAACACCGAACTGATTTTCGTGCTGCCGCCCGTGAGCATCTCGACCGGATGCTGCGGACTCGCGAAGCGTTCGAGACCGCGTTCACGCAGCGGGTTGATCGAGACGATCGTGGCGCCGCGCTTCGCACATTCGCGCAGTTCTCCCAGCATGCGCGGATGGTTCGTCGCCGGATTCTGGCCGAAGAGCAGCAGGGTATCCGCGTGCTCGAAATCCTCGAGCGTGACGGTGCCCTTGCCCACGCCTACGGTTCCCGGCAGGCCACGGCTGGTGGCTTCGTGGCACATGTTCGAACAGTCGGGGAAGTTGTTGGTGCCATACATGCGCACGAACAACTGGTACAGGAAGGCGGCTTCGTTGCTCGCGCGACCCGAGGTATAGAAGGCGGCGCGGTCAGGGTCATCGAGGCGATTCAGGTGGTCGGCGATCAGCGCGAACGCGTCGTCCCACGCAATGGGTACGTAGCGGTCACGCTCTGCATCGTAGACAAGCGGATCGGTCAGGCGGCCATGCTGCTCAAGCTCGTAATCCGACTGCGCCATCAACTGTTCGACGGTATGTTCTTCGAAAAATGCCGGCGTGACGCGCTTGCTGGTGGACTCGGCGGCCACGGCTTTTACGCCGTTCTCGCAGAATTCGAACGTGGACGCGTGCTCGCGATCCGGCCACGCGCAACCGGGGCAATCGAAACCGTCCGGCTGGTTCTGGCCGAACAGCGTGCGGTAATTTCCCCCCGACACCTTCTCCTTGAGGAGATTGAGGGCCACATACTTGAGCGCGCCCCAGCCGGCTGCAGGGTGCGTGTACGGTTCAATGCGAGGTTCGGGTTTTTTCACAGTGCCTGCCGCGGATTCTTGAGGGTTTTCACCAATGACGCAAGGCTACTGTGTTCCGAAAATGACGCGGTATACAGAAAAATAGATAAACGAGGAGTACAGTTGACGGCTCTCTGGGCCTCAAGCCTGTTCCTCCCACTCTTTTGCTTGTTCACCCACCGTGACGCTCTACGAAAAACTGGCGGCCGAGATCGAGGAAGCCGTGCGACGAGGGGTGTTCGCCGTGGGCGAGCGTGTGCCGTCGGTGCGTCAGGCAAGCGCCCAACAGGGCGTCAGCATCAAGACGGTCCTGCATGCTTACGCGCTGCTGGAAAGCCGCGGCGTGCTGGAAACCCGCCCGCAGTCGGGCTACTTCGTGCGCGAACTGCCGGCGCCACAGGCAGTCACACCTCCGGCCTCGCAGCCACCGCCGGTGGCATCGAAAGTCGATGTCAGCCGCCTCGTCCTGTCCACGCTTCGCTCCATCCGCTCGCACGACGCCATGCCGCTGGGGTCGCCTTATCCGGATCCGTCGCTGTTCCCGTGGCGTCGCATCAACCAGTTGGCGAACGCGATCGCGCGGCGGCATTCAAGCTGGAACCTGATGGACGACCTGCCGCCGGGCAACCCCGAACTGATCCGCCAGATCGCGCGGCGATACGCGGAGAACGGCGTGCCCGTCGACCCCGACGAGATCATCATCACCGTCGGCGCCACCGAGGCGATCAACCTGAGCCTGCAGGCCGTGGCGAAACCGGGAGACACCGTCGCAGTCGAATCGCCGACCTATTACGCGATGCTCCACGCAATCGAGCGCCTCGGCATGCGCGCGATTGAAGTGCCGACGCATCCGGTCGAAGGCATCGACATTGACGCACTCGCGATCATCATCCGCGAACACCGGATCGCCGCATGCATGGTCATGCCGAATTTCCAGAATCCCCTGGGTTTCGTGATGTCCGATGCCAACAAGGAGCGGCTTGTCGGCTTGCTCGCCGCGCATGAAATCCCGGTGATCGAAAACGATGTGTACCAGGAGTTGTATTACGGCGAAGCCCGTCCGTCGGCGCTCAAGAACTTCGATAAAAAGGGCCTCGTGCTGCACTGTGCGTCGTTTTCCAAGAGCTTGACGGCGTCTTACCGGATCGGCTGGGCGATGCCCGGGCGCTATCGCCGCGAGGTGGAGAAACTCAAGTTCCTGAACACGCTGACCACTCCTTCGGTGCCGCAGGTCGCGGTGGCCGACTACCTTCGGCAGGGTGGTTACGACCGTCATCTGCGGCATGTGCGCAAGGTGTACCGGCAGCAGGCGAGGCTCATGATTGCGATGGTCAAGCGCTTTTTCCCCGCCGGCACGCACATGTCCACGCCCATGGGAGGTTATGTGCTGTGGGTCCAGTTACCCGGCAATGTCGACTCCATGGATCTCTATGAAACAGCGCTCGCGCTCGGGATTACGATCGGGCCGGGCACCATGTTTTCATCGCGCGATGCCTTCCGTCATTTCATCCGGCTCAACTACAGTTACCCCTGGAGCACGCAGACGGAAGCGGCGGTGAAGAGGCTGGGCGAACTGGTCGCCGGCATGGCGCGCGAAGAAAGCAGAGACTCGTCAGAGACTAAATAAAGACAGGGACGAAAAACATGGACGATGAGATCGATCCGGCAATGATCGCGATCCTCGCGCAGTTATGGCGGGCGGCGCAGGAGACACCCGGGCGGGCGTGGTCGCTCGCGAAGTTATCGAAGCAATCGGGCGTGCCGATGAGCAGCCTGATTCGCCATCTGACCGCGCTGTCCGACGCGGCGTTGCTGGATTCCGCCAATCCGGCCGGCCCGGACTTCCAAGGTGAAAACACGGCAAATGCGCCCACGGCTGCGTTGAGCGAAGCGGGTCGCGAGCTATGCGCGCAATTATTCTCCCAGGCGCGCCCGGAGATCGACAAATTCTGAACGATCGTGCGCCCGCACGATCGCTATTGGCTGGTAATTGGCGGTCGGTCGCAATATCACGCGAGTTATTGCGTTTTCGATGGTGTAAATGACAAGTGGTTGTAAGGAATATCGAATTATTTTGTGTGGGGAGTGATTAGGTAGAAAACACTCGAAAACTGAGATAGTGGGGTAGAAAGCGCTATAAGCTACAGATTTTTAAACTCAAAGGTGTTGTTTTTACCGAAACCTCAAGTATCCGAGTAACTTCGCCTTCTATCGCGTCAAAAAAATTACTGTATAAATTCAATGACTTAAAAAATCTACCCTATTCTTCATATGTTTTTCGTCCAAGGTGGGAAACTGAAAGGTTGTTTCAGGAAATTGTGAATGCTCCGTAATCGTGTTCATCGTTGATCACACTGGAGCATGAGATGAATTTAAGTAACTTCAAGATAGGCACGCGGCTCGGAGCGGGTTTCGCGGCAATTCTGCTGTTGTTATGCACGGTCGGCGGGATGACGCTTTGGCAGGCGTCGCACATCTACGCCGGCACGTTGGAGCTGGGCAACGACTGGCTCCCCAGCGTGCAGGCTGCCGGCAGAATGCAGGCCTATGCGAACAATGCGCGTCGCACGACCTTGCGCTCGATCTTGGCAGTCGACCCAAAGGAAAAGCAGGAACAGCGCGCGTCGCACGACGCTTCTGTCGTCAAGCTTCAGGAGGTTTTCACGAAATACGAGAAGCTCGTGTCGTCGCCTGAAGAGCAACAACTTTTCGACAACATCAAAAACGCGTGGGCGCGCTACGCGGCTCTCGACGCAAAACTGCTCGACCTGTCCGACAAGGGTGAAGCCGGATTCAACGACGCTCGTGCGCTGTCAAGCGGCGAAGCCGGCGCCGCGTTCACCGACATGCTCAAGCTGATTGAAACGGATATCGAACTCAACCGCACGGGCGCTGAAGGGGAGGTCGCACGCGCGGTATCGACCTATGACACCGCCATGGTGAGCACAGGCTTGCTGATCGCTGTCGCGGTATTCGCGGGCATTGCGATCGGCTGGTTGATCACACGCTCCATTACCACTCCGATCAGGCGCGCTGTCGTGATTGCCGAGACCGTTGCCCTGGGTGACCTGACCGCGAACATCGAGGTATCGGGCAAGGACGAAGCCAGTCAGTTGCTGGCGGCGATGCGTCACATGAACGAGCGGCTGGTCGATGTAGTGGGCCGCGTGCGCAACAGCAGCGAAAGCATTGCCACCGGATCCGCGCAGATTGCAGCAGGCAACACGGATCTCAGCCAGCGCACGGAAGAGCAGGCGGCTTCGCTGGAAGAAACCGCGGCGAGCATGGAGCAACTTACCGCGACCGTGAAGCAGAATGCGGAGAATGCGTTGCAAGGTAATTCGCTGGCGGCCAACGCGTCGGAGACGGCCGTGCGCGGAGGCGAGGTCGTCAATCGCGTGGTCCAGACGATGAGCGAAATTTCCAGCAGCTCGGAACAGGTGGCCCAGATCATCACGGTGATCGAAGGCATTGCATTCCAGACGAACATCCTTGCGTTGAACGCGGCAGTTGAGGCGGCGCGCGCGGGTGAGCAGGGCCGCGGGTTTGCCGTGGTGGCTGGCGAAGTGCGGACGCTGGCTCAGCGCAGCGCATCGGCGGCTAAGGAGATCAAGGACCTGATCAGCGCGTCGGTGCAGCGGGTGCAGGTCGGCACGCAACTGGTTGACGAAGCCGGGCGCACGATGGGCGAAGTGGTTCAGTCGGTCAAGCGCGTCACGGACCTGATGGGTGAGATCAGCGCGGCGTCGGGTGAACAGCACACCGGAATCGAGCAGGTCAATCAGGCGGTCGGGCAGATGGATGAGGTGACGCAGCAGAACGCGGCGCTGGTCGAAGAAGCGTCCGCCGCCGCGCAGTCGATGGCAGCTCAGTCAGGCACCTTGCGCGAGCTTGTCTCGGTGTTCCGGATCAGTGCTTCCGATCCGGTTGCACAGACCTTCACGCCGGTGAAAGCAACCCCGGCGGTCAGTCGCCCGGCGAGCAAGACCAAGCCTGCGAAACGGTCGGCGGCTGCGCCCCGGATCGCGCCGGTCGTCGGCAAGGATCCGGAATGGCAGACTTTTTGAGCGTTTGAAACTGGAAGCTTGAAATTCGAAGTTTGAAGTTTGAAATCAAGCCGGCTGCAACGGACTGTGTCGAGTCCCTTGCAGCCGGCTTGATGCATCTGCGCTCGATGCATCTGGCTCGATTAATAAGCGCCCATGTAATCGCGCTTGCCGATATCCACGCCGTTGTGGCGCAGGATTGCATACGCGGTCGTCACGTGGAAGAAGAACTGGGGCAGGCCGTAGTGTTGCAGATAGGCGCTGCCGGGCAGCTTCTTCTCTTTCGGCGTACCCGGGCGCAGCACGATTTCCTTGTTTTCGCTGCCTTCGAATTGCGCTGCATCGAGCGTGCCGATGTAAGCCAGTGCCTTCGTCACCAGTGCTTGCAGATCGGCGAACGTGACTTCGGTATCGGCCCACGACGGCACGTCCACGCCGGCCAGGCGCGAGGTCACGCCTTTGCTGAAGTCAGCGGCGATCTGTACCTGGCGCACCAGCGGAAACATGTCCGGGAACAGGCGTGCTTGCAGCAGCGCGTTCGGGTCGATGTTCTTTTCGGTGGCGTGCGTTTCCGCTTTCTTGAGCACGTCGGACAGGGCGGTGAGCATCTGCTTGAAAACCGGGACGGACGTGCTGTACATGGAGATGGTCATGATCACTCTTTCAGTCGATGGGGGTTGCCGGCGCGAATAAGACCGCGGCGGTTTGTTTATCTTGGTTTATCTCGCGATAGTTCTGGGCGCGTGATCGAACCGGCTGGCCACGCGCTTACCTATGCGGCACGCACCAAGCGACGCAGGGTCGCTTCAGAGCAAAACCGCGTGGCTTAGTCAGAGCGCTGCACCCAGCCCAATGCCGCGCACGATTATAAGCGCGCTGTGGCCAATGCCGGGTTGCACACGGTTTCGGGGTTAGCGGTGCTGGGTCGTTCGCTTGCCCGCTCGATCGCGCACGTTAGCGGGTGACGCTATGAGTCAAGCGCTCGTAAATCCGTGCACGCTGACCGATTCAAATTTTCGTGCTCGATGATGAACTCGCGCGAAGTATCGGCGGTTTGGTTTTTCGCACGCCGACGCGCAAGACAAGCCGCTGAGCGATTAAAGCGTCGGCCCGCGCAGGTAACCCGGCATTAACGCAGAACCGCTAACCAGGATGCTGCCCATCCGGTAAAAACCTGATCCCAAAGCGCGGCGCGGCTTCACGCATGCGCCCGATATCTTCGGGCAACGGCGCAACAGGCGTGACCGGACCTGCCTGTACGTCGGCGCAAGCGTCGACGAAGTCATCGAATCCGGCGGGTGTGCAGACGATCAAATACCGCGACGGCAAGTCGGTATTGTTGGCCAGCCGATGCGCAACGTTTCGCGGCAGCAAAGCCGTTTCGCCCGGATGCACCCTGACAAGCTTGCCATCGACCGTAACGTCGACCACCCCCTCAAGCACAACAATCGTTTCTTCCTCGCGCTCATGCATGTGCAGTGGCGTAGCCCGGTTCGGCGGCCCGAAGAATTCCATCATGCAGAACGCGCCGCCCGTCTCCTTCCCGGACATCAGCAAACGCATCCGCGTACCGGCAAAGTTATATTCGGGCGGGTTGGTATTCAATACAAACATGGCATTCCTCGACAAGATCATGGGCTTGGGCATTGACTATAAATCGCAAGCCTTTCGAGAAAAAGATGCGTCGATGCCGTAACATTCACGGCAACATACCGTGAATTGATCATTGACCGTCGACCATGAAAAATCTCAAACAATTTCTGAGTTTTGCCGCGGTGGCGAGAAATAGCAGCTTCGCGGCGGCCGCCCGCGAACTCGGTCTTGCACCCTCGTCGGTTGCGAAGAGCGTGGCGCGTCTCGAAAGCGATCTTGGCGTCAGGCTGTTTCATCGAACGACGCGCGCAGTCCGGCTTACGGCGGAAGGCGACGCTCTGTTTGCAAAGTGCGCGCGGGTCCTGGAAGAGATCGACTCGCTGGAGTTATCGACGGCACGCTCGGCCGAAGCGCCGACAGGCACGTTGCGCGTGGGCGCGCCGATAGGTTATGGAACACGCAGGATTGTCCCGGTGTTGAACCGCTTGCTGCAAGCTTATCCCGCGCTCAACGTCGATATGCGCCTCACAGACGAGCGGGTGAACCTGGTGAACGAAGGCCTGGATGCGGTGATCCGCATAGGTTCGCTGGACGACTCCGGTCTGGTTGCGCGCCTGTTCGACCGTCAGCATCTCGTGCTTTGCGCCAGTCCCGCTTACATAAGAATCCACGGCGCATTGCGTACTGTCGAGGAGGTCGAGACGCGATCGGTCATTGCGTTCCGGATGCCTACCTCCGGCCGGGAACGCCCGCTGGAGTTCTTGCATGGCGGGGAACAGATTCAACTCCGGCCACCATCGCGCTTTGCGTTGAGTCATGGAGACGCCATGGTCGAAGCGGTATTGCAGGGTGCCGGAATAGCACAGGTGCCTGAGCACATGGTGGCGGACCACATCAGGCAGGGGGCGCTGGTCGAGGAGTTGCCCGGATATCGTCCGGCCCCGCTGCCGGTCAGCGTGTTGACGTCCAGCGCGCGAATGATGCCGCCAAGAGTGCGTTCATTCATCGATGCCTTGCTGGATGAAAAGAGCGTGAGCGTTGCGTGAATCGCGATGACGGCCGGCACCGGCGAGTCAATGTGCATCGCGAACAAACGCATGACGGCGTGGCGTCTACAGCGCGCGCCGACTAAATGGGCAATCAACGATCAACATCGAAACGGCGGGCGACACCCATCCCTCGAAGCATCGTCCATGCTTCGATCTCCCCGAGCGCCACTCCCGATAACCGCGAAGGATTACATCGTCTTACGCGGGTACGTCGGCGGCAACTTTTGAATAGTCGCAAAACTCCCGGAAATCGTTCGCCAGGATTTGCAATAGCGCGGTGCCTTTGCGCCCGGTGGTGCGATAAAGTTCGCCGTCGCGGCAGCCCGCCTCCATGCCTTTGCCAAAAGCCTCCGAGCTCATGATCGCGCTGTCGATCACATGGCTCAGCGATGCGTGGCCGTCAGGAAAAATCAAATTGATGACGAGGCCGGTGGCTGCAAGCGGAACATCGGAATCGTCAATTTGCCACGCCGCGCAAATCGGCCCGCAGAATCCCTGGAGATAACCAACCAGCTTTGCTTCCAGGTCGACGGGCAGGGTGCGGCAAGCAAGCTCTGACCGTGCAATGGTGGGAATGGTTAGTGCTGCGACGATCGCCGCAATCTTGCGGGCGGTCGCCAGCACTTGGGTGTCTTGCGTCACTTCATGGACTTGATATAGCCGTTGGAACATCGACGCCTCCTTATGGGCCTGGTTTTCCACGAACACACCGGACGGGGTTGATGGAATATGATTCGTAACGCGGGAAACAGCGGCGGGGGTGACACATTGGATGACGCATTCGGTAAAACATTCGGTGGCACATTCTCCGTTGGAAACCCGCTCGCCAATAATGGCGTGTGCATAACGGCATGGCAAATGAACGGCCGGCCCAGTAGCTAGTAGTAATACTGATAGTGACGCGAGGGGTGAACCGGGTAATGATGCCTTTCGAATGGAGGTTCGGCGGCGGGATGTCGGTCAGACATTAGTTGAACGAGAGATCCGCGGATGCATCGAGGCTGATCCGGCGGGACCAGGGACGAGAACCGTCTCCTATCAAGTAGAAAAGACCGCAACCACAATGACAAAAGCAGAGCAATCCAGCTGCGTCGGCATCGTGAGCCGCATCAAACGAGGGCTGTCGACGTCCGTTGTTGTCGTTTCGTTTGGCGTTTTTACAGCAGTTGTCATGGTGGGCCTGTGCTGTGTGGTCCTGTATCAGAGTCGCCAGGATGCGCTGGAGCATACCCGCGACACTTTGCGCGATATCGCAGTCATCGCACAGCGCGATATCGAACGCAATCTCGAACTTTACGAACTGTCGCTGCAAGCTGTGGTCGACGGGCTTCAACAAGCGGACGTGATGGCCTTGTCGCCGCACATGCGCCGGGAGGTACTCTTCGACCGAGCGGCCAGCGCGAAATATCTGGGCTCCATGCTGGTGATGGATGCGCAAGGTAACGTTGTCATCGACTCCGGCAGCGACACGCCAAGAACCGGGAATTTCAGCGACAGGCCGTATTTCACGGTTCAACGCGACAATCCCCACGCGGGTCTCTATATAAGCGACCCGTACCTGTCTCGCTTGCGCAACGGCACGCCAAGCATCGGCCTGAGCAGACGGCTTTCCAACCCGGACGGATCGTTTGCGGGGATCGTGCTGCTGGCGGTGAATATTGCGTACTTCCACGACTTGTTCGCCGGTTTGACGCTTGGGCCCCATGGATCGCTTTCGCTGATCAGCAGGGACGGCTCAATGCTCATGCGGCAGCCTTACGATCCCAGGGTGATCGGGCGAAACATCAAGGACGCTGCCACGTTCAAGCAGTTTTTATTAGTGCCGGAGGGGAGCTTCAGCGAAAAGTCGTCAATCGATGGCAATCGCCGGCTCTATTGGTTTGCCAACTTCCCGCACGCGCCTCTCATCATCATGGCGGCGTCGTCCGAGGAGGATATCTACGCTTCCTGGCGGCGCCGGGCTCTCACGATCGGGTCGCTGATGGCCGTGTTCGGCGCAGCGTTCGTCGGGCTCTCCATTTTGCTTGGCGCGCAGTTGCGGCGGCGCGTGCGGGCCGAGTCGGAGCTGGAATTACTGGCGAGAACGGACGGCCTGACAGGACTCAACAACCGCCGCAGTCTTGGCGAGATACTTGAACTCGAGTGGCGGCGTGCGAAGCGCTCGCAGAGTGTGCTGTCGCTGCTGTTCGTCGATATCGATCGATTCAAGGCTTACAACGACACCTACGGACATCAGGCCGGCGACGATACCCTGGCGGCCGTCGCCCGCTGCATTGCCGACAACATCCGGCGTCCGGCCGACAGCGCCGCGCGCTATGGAGGAGAAGAGTTCATTGTCGTGCTTCCCGATACTTCGGCGCTTGGCGCTTCGCTGATCGCGGAGAAGATCCGCTCCGCTATTTGCGCATGCCATATCGAGCACGTGGGCAGTGAGTATGGATGCGTGACCGCGAGTATTGGCGCGGTGAGCCGTGAGCCGCAGATGGACGACGAACTGACGACGGTCATCAAGGCCGCCGACGAAGCCTTGTACTACGCCAAGGCGACGGGCCGCAACAAGGTGTCGACCGCTGAAGCCTGAGGCGTCGGGTCACGGCCTCGTGCGTCACGTTTGATTTAAGTTCTTGCTACATTTAGCGTTAACATGAAGGGCGCCACGTCGGGTCCAGGGTATTCGCGGCGGTTCGGGAGGGGAAAGCCGCGCTGCGTTGGCCGGATTGGTACGTGTCGAGAAAATCCACTCAACCCTTCATGTGACTACGAGAATGAGAAAGTATCTGCAGCTCGGCGCTGTTATGACGGCGCTTTTGATGTCTGGTTGTGCGACCGTTTCAAGCATGTCACCAACGACGACCACGCAGTCCCTGGACACCACATCGCAGTCGTATGCGTTGATGACCGTCACGCTCAAGAACGCCTATCACACGAGCTATCAACCGAGTCCCATCGTCGTGAATATCGAGCGTGGCGCCTGCGAATTCCGCAAGGACTTTCCGGCGTTGCGGGACGCATCGATCGACCGCGAAGTGCTGCCGGCGTGGGACAAGGAGAAGGCAACGCAGTGGTGGGCCGCGCATTAAGACGTGTGCCGGTGACTGGCGGTCGTGGCCTCATTTCCTGTATAAGGTGATGCGAACGCGTCGACCGTCGCAGCCAATGCAATGAAGTTTGACAACATGCCCGCATTCAGTTCCTGAGACATATCGACATCCGGGGCGAAGCCTGTCAAAGTCGCTTCGCCGCGCGCATGGGGTGATTTGCTCCCCGCGGAAGCAGTCGACAGCGCATGTCCAGACCGGACACACTGTTGCAAACCAATAGCCGGTAAACTAGATCATGCATCGGGCTCGCAGTGCGGCTCGTGCAGCCGGATCCGATGTCGGGTGTCCGGTGCGCGCGTTCAAGCACAGCCAGGATATTCTTGTCAGGAGCACGAAATGAATGAAACGACCCCGCGTCCACCCGTCGATATTGCCCGCATTCTGTTCGTTATTGTCATCCTGTCCGCGTTGACGATCGGCAGCCTTTATGTTCTGCGGCCTTTCATTCCTGGGCTTATTTGGGCGACTACCATTGTGGTTGCAACTTGGCCCGTGATGCTCGCAGTGCAGCGCCGCGTCGGCAATCGCCGATGGATTGCCACCGTGGTAATGCTGTTCATCCTTCTGGTCGTCATTGCACTACCGCTCTATGAAGCCGTTTCGACGCTCGCCTTGCACGCGACCGAGATCATGGGAACCATCAAGCTTCTTCCAAGCTATGCACTGCCGCCACCGCCCGGCTGGGTCGGCGATATTCCGCTGGCCGGGCAGCGCGTCGCGCATGAATGGCAGACCCTGTCGGACGCCGGGCCGGGTGGCATCCTGGCGAAGCTGGAACCGTACCTGACGATTGTCGCGCGCTGGATGCTTGGCCATGCAGCGGCTGTCGGCGTGTTCGTGATCCACATGTTCGTCACGATCATCATCGCGGGCATTCTCTATACCCAGGGCGAAGCAGCGGGGCGCTTCGTGACGCGTTTCGCAACCCGTCTGGCCGCTCAGCGCGGCGCGTCAGCGGTCAAGCTGGCGGGGCTGGCCATTCGCGCGGTCGCGCTCGGGATTGTCGTGACAGCGGTGGCGCAGTCCGCGCTGGGCGGGATCGGTCTGTGGGTCGCCGGCGTTCCTGCTGCCGGAATTCTGACCGCGGTGATGCTGATGTTATGCCTGGCCCAGATCGGCCCGCTGCTGCCCTTGCTCGGCGGCGTCGCATGGCTTTTCATGCATGACGCAACCGTCGCCGCGATCCTGTTGCTGATCTGGTCAGTCGCGGTCGCCATGCTTGACAGCCTGTTGCGGCCGGTCCTGATCAGGCGTGGGGTGAATCTCTCGATGCTGCTGATCCTGGCCGGCGTGTTGGGCGGCATGTTCGCGTTTGGGATAGTAGGTTTGTTCGTCGGCCCGGTGATTCTGGCGGTAGCGTCGACGCTGCTGGAAGCGTGGATGAACGAACCTCCGCCCGTGGTCGTTGTCGATGTTGCGGAAAGCGATCGGGTAACGACAGCAGGGAATCCGAAAGACTTCTCCTAGCAGCAGGGGCTTGAAGGTACCTCCGCACTGCGGTGTGCCGGTTCATGGCTATCCGCCATGAACCGGACTCAACCCCGTCCACGCGATCATCGCGGGTGTCCGAGCCGCGCTTTCGTCGCGTGTATTTCCGCTTGCAGTTCATCTATGCGCTGCAACAACGATAGCGCCAGCGCAAGACCTCGCCGGTCGAGTTCGAAGTCATCGCGTAGCCGCCGTGCCGTCTTCACGGTGACAACATAACGAAGCTGGAACATGCGCGTAGGTGTGCCGGTGTCCACCGGCTTGATGACGTCGGTATCAATGAGGTCTTCAATTTCCTCAATCGATAAACCCGACACCTCGGCCAGATATTCAACCTGGCAAACGTCCACGTCGTTAAGCCAGACCGACTCGCTCAATGGTGTGCTCATGGCTTTTTCTCCTTACGCGAAATGTTGGCGCGGGTTGAAGTTCGATGCCGCCTTCAGTTGTTCCAGCAACTCGTGTTCACGAGCGCTCACCGTCTTCGGCACTTCTATCCTGACCACCGCATACAGCGCCCCGACGTTGCCATCGGCCGATGCCAGTCCGCGTTTGGCGAGCCGCAATTTTTGCCCGGCAGTCGTGCCGGGTTTCACGTTGAGTTCCACCGTTCCCGCAAGGGTGGGGACGTGTACGCTCGCCCCCAACACGGCTTCCCAGGGCGCGAGCGGCAGGTCGATATACAGGTCGCGGCCATCGGGCCGATAAAGCGGATGCGGTTGCAACTGAAGCGACACATACAGGTCGCCGGGCCGTCCGCCGTTAAAGCCCGGGCCGCCCTTGCCGGCCAGCCGCAGGCGCTGGCCGTTTGCGGCCGATTTGGGAATGGTGATTCGAAAGGTCCGCGGCACGCGATGCGCAAGGCCATTGGCGTCGTACTCGGGAAGCTCGGCGCTCAGTTCGATCTCGTCGCCGCGATGGATCTGCTCGAGCGTTACCGGCGCGGCGATCTCATAGTCCTGCCCGGGGACAGGAAAGCTTTGTCTACGATGACCACCCCCGCTGCCACCGGCTCCGCCTCGGCCAAAGGCTGCAAAAAGATCGGCGAGGTCGACGTCGTCGAGACCGGCATCGCCCGTATGGAAATGTTGCTGCCAGTCCGGTGGCGGCGTGAACGATTCGCCGGCTGGATGTTTGCCCAGGTTGTCGTAAGCTTCGCGCTTTTCCGTGTCTTTCAGCGTGGCATAGGCTTCGGCGACGTCCTTGAACTTCGCTTCGTTGTCCGGTTCGGCGGAGACGTCGGGATGATATTTGTGAGCGAGCTTGCGGTACGCCTTCTTGATGTCCGCGAGTGTCGCGGTGCGCTCGACTCCCAAGGCTTCGTAATAGTCCTTGAATTTCATTTCAGACCCAAAATAAAAGTGGAAGGAGTTTTCGTCTGAACTGATGCGTCGCGACGGCGGGTATCGCGTTTGCCCGGTCGCGTTATTTAGCGTCCCCAGTCAGTCACGTCGCCTGATAAGTTTAGGTCAATGCGGCGCAGGGCGGGAAACAGCAAACAAGTGCCTGATAGCTCTGGCACGCGGTCAGGAGCAAGCCGCGCACCCGCAGAGACACAGCAGCGCAACATCAGATCGAGGTCACTACCATGCCCACCGAAATCACCAGCATGACCGCCGTGGCCATCCAGCCCAGCGCTCGCAGCCAGCCCTTGGCCGCAAACTTTCCCATGATGTCCGGTCGGGACACTATTTTCATCATCACGAACATCACCGGCACGGCGACTACGCCGTTGAGCACCGCGCTCCAGTAGAGCGCCTTGATCGGGTTGATCGATGTAAAGTTGATAACCATGCCGATCAGCGTAGCCACTGCGATGGTCGCGTAAAAGGCCTTCGCTTCCTGCATTTTGCGCGTGAAGCCCACCGGCCAGCTCCGCGCTTCACCAATCGCATATGCCGCCGATCCCGCAAGAACAGGCACGGCCAGCAAACCGGTTCCGATCAGCCCGACCGTGAAAAACAGCGCGGCGAACGGGCCGGCAATAGGCCGCAAGGCCTGCGCGGCCTGTGCCGACGTTTCAATATCGACAATACCGCCTGCGTGGAGGGTTGCCGCCGTCGTCGCGAGGATGGCCAGCGCGACCAGGTTGGACAATCCCATGCCGGCAAGCGTGTCGACCTCGATACGATGCAGCGCTTGAGGACCTTGTTCAGGTGCATCGAATAGATCGAGTCGGCGCGGATGCACGTGCATGTCCTCGACTTCCTCATCCGATTGCCAGAAGAACAGGTAGGGGCTGATCGTGGTGCCGAACACTGCCACGACGGCAGTGAGATACGCCGATGTCCACACGGGCCGCGGCAGGAGCAGGTTGCTGGCGAGTTGGCCCCAGTTAACGTGCGCCACCGCCAGCACGGCGAAATACGCAAAGAGGGACAGCGTGAACCACTTCAGCACCGCCACATAGCGCGTGTATTGCAGCAAGAGCTGCATGGCGACGCAGATCACCGAGAACAGCAGCACGTAGAGCCATTTGGGGCCGGGCAGCAACAGCGCGAGGGCATCGGCCATGGCACCGAGGTCCGCACCCAGGTTGACTATATTCGCAATCAGCAGGAGCACCACGATCCACTGCAACAGCCACGTCGAGTAGTGCAGACGCAGCACGCCTGCTATGCCGTGTCCCGTCGTGCGGCCGATGCGCGCGCTGATCATCTGGATGGCGACCATCAGCGGGTAGCTGAACAACAGCGTCCACGACAGTCCATAGCCGAAGGCCGCGCCGACCTGACTGTAGGTGGCGATGCCACTGGGGTCGTCGTCAGAGGCGCCTGTGATCAGGCCGGGCCCCAACACGCCGAGCAAATGGGGTTTGGTCGGGCCGATCACCGGATCGCGGCCCTCTGCATCGTATTCCTCGGAAGGCTCATCCATGATGGTTTGGGGATGTCAGAAAGAGGGGATGGAGCCGCGCCCCGCAGTCCCGGGTCGGTTTAGGGCGCGATTTTTTTGAAGGTCTGCCGGCGGCGATGCTTCCTGCGGAAAGCTCCACGATCTCCGACGTGATCTCCTCTTGCCTCAGCCGTCGATAATCTCCGGTCAATGCTTCGAGCTTGTCATGCACGTTCGTGCGTGCAGCGATCATCGCCCGCATGCGCGCTTCGTTTTCTGCAGCGAACGACAGCATGATGGCCTCGCAAAGCTGCGCGAAGATGTATTCCTCCGCAAGCTGCGATAACAGGCGTTGCGGTGGGAGCGTAATGAGCGGCGGATTGCGGCGCTGCGTTTTCAATGACGCAGCCGAGAAGCGTGCGTAGTCGAACGGCAGCAGGATCTGCTCGACGGTCTGGACGGAAGCCGTTGGGTTCGGCGTTGCGTGAATCACGCTCACGCTCGTGGTTCGCCCAGCGACCAGGCGTTGGAACAACACGCCGGTGAGGCGATCGGCGAGTGCAGGCACTTCGTCGGCATGAGTGACCATTGGCGCCGACCAGCCGACATTCAGCCCGCGTTCCGTCGCCGCCACGATCCCCCGGTCGCCGAGCAGCAGGTATTCCGTCGATGAAGCGCGCGCGGATCCGAGGCTCGATGCAAGCGCTGCATCGATTACATGCTCGTTGAACGTGCCGACAAAACCCTGTTCTGCGCACAGGACGATCACCATAGCGGCATCCTGCTTTGCGGGCGCGTTTGAGGTTTCGGGTGACACGTGGTCGTCGATCAGCAGCAACGCGTCGCCGATCGCCGCGCTGACTATCCGCGCGCAGGTCCGAATGCCATCCAGACGGCTACGCGCTTCACGCGAGCGTGCCGCAGCGATACCGCGCATTGCACCGACCACGGACTCAAGACCATGTACGCCATTCATGCGCGCCTGAACTTCGCTGAGTTTGTTGCTCATGTCGAAGTGGCCTCGGGTTTGGTTTCCTGCCTGGCTTCAGCTTCAGGCGCCGCGCTGACTTGTACTGCAAGGTCGCGTACTGCCGCGACCAGACCGCTCAGCGTTGCTTCATCTAGCGTCCCTGTGGCAACTAGCGCGGCGCTCGCCGCAGGGCCACCATGCGCATCCAGATGCGCGGCAAGACGCGTGCGAACCGTCGCAATGCAGCCGACCGGCAGCGTGTCAAACACGCTGTCGGCGAGCGCGGCCAGCAACGCGATTTCATCGACGGGGCGCAGCGGCGCAAAACGTGGCTGCGTGATCAATGCGCGAATGCGCTGGCCTCGATCCACTTGCGCTTTGACCCTTGGCTCCATCGCACCGCCGAAACGCGTGAACATTTCAAGTTCAAGGAACTGCGAATAATCGAGCCGCAAGCGCCCGGATACCTTGCGCAACGCCGCCAACTGCGCCTTGCCGCCGACCCGGCTCACGCTCAGGCCGACGTCCACGGCAGGGCGCTGGTTGGCAGCAAAAAGCGCAGCGTCGAGCATGATCTGCCCATCGGTAATCGAGATCAGGTTGGTGGGAATGTAGGCGGACAAATTGCCGGCATCGGTCTCCGCTATCGGCAACGCCGTGAGCGATCCGCCGCCCAATTCCTTGGACAATTTCGCCGCGCGCTCCAGCAACCGCGCATGCAGGTAGAAGATATCGCCGGGATACGCTTCGCGGCCCGGTGGTTCGCGCGTGAGCAACGCGAGTTCGCGATGCGTTGCGGCATGCTTGCTCAAATCGTCGATCACGATAAGCGCATGTTGCCCACGGTCACGAAAATATTCGGCGATGGAGAAACCGCTGAACGGCGCGATCCATTGCAAACCCGGGGAAGCTGCCGCCGACGCGACCACGAATACGCATCGCTCGGGCGCGCCGTGGCGGCGCACTGCGTCGATTACACGCTGCACGGCGGTAGCACGCTGACCGATCGCCACATACACGCAGATCATGTCGGTGTGCTTCTGGTTTACGATCGTATCGATGGCAATCGAGGTCTTGCCAGTAGCCCGGTCGCCGATGATCAGTTCGCGCTGGCCACGGCCGATAGCAAACAACGCGTCGATCAACAGGATACCGGTGGCGACCGGTTGCGCGACCAGATCCCGGTCGATGATGGAAGGTGCGGGCCGCTCTATCGGCAAATGCATTTCAGCCGCCACGGGTTCATCGTTGTCGAGCGGCCGGCCGAGCGGATCGACCACTCGCCCGAGCAGCCCGGGACCGACCGGCACTTCCACTACTTGCCCCGTCCCGGCGACGCGAGAGCCGGCGGAAATCGCATCGCCGTCGTCGAGCAGAACCGCGCCGATAGCATCGGCGTCCAGTGTGAGCGCAAAGCCGAACCGGCCGCCCTCGAAGCGCAGCAGTTCGTTCAGGCGCACATCGGGCAGGCCGGAGACGGAAGCAATGCCGTCGGACACGTGTTCAACGCGCCCGACCGTTTCCGCTTGGGGTGCAAACTGAGTGCGGGCGAGGGCGGCGCGGCTGCTGATAAGCCAGTCGCTGTCTACTTTGTCTCCTGTAGCGAGGTCGGTTTCGATGGGTGTCATGAGCTGAGGAGCTCCGTTTTCAGGCCGGCGAGATCGTGGCGAAAACTGTTGCGCACGAGTGCGTGCGGCGCTTCCAGTTCAAGTCCTGCAATCACGGCGGGATCGACCTTGACCTGAACCTGCAAAGGATGCCCCAGCGCCTGCGTGAACGCGGTTTGACATGCCGCCAGTTCATCGTCGGTGAGAGCGCGTGGCACGATCAGGTGGACCGGTTCTTCGTCGCCAGTCAGTTGTCCCCGCGTAGCCTCGGGCAGCGCGGCGAGCTCGCGCGCCAGTCCATCGATGAACCCCGCGATCCGTGCCTCGGCAGGCAGGCGATCGAGTAGCCGCGCGGTGACATCGAGTGCGAACTGCGACGCCCGATCGGAGTCCGCTGCGGCGGCCTCGCGGCGGCTGGCGTCGATTGCGGTTTGCGCCGCCGTGCGCATCTGGTCCGTCTCGGTGCGTGCCGCGTTCTCGAGTGACGTCTTGAGTTGCGCGGCTTCGGCCGTCGCCGCTTCGAGCAGGTGCGCGCGTTGCGCGGCAACTTCAGCACTATCAGCGGCGGCCTTCTGCTGCTCACCGATGGCCGCGGCTTTGGCTGCGGCGGCATCGGCCATCAGCGCTGCGGCTGCATGCTGGCGCTCCTCCACGATCTTTGCCACCGGGCGAAAAAGAAAGCGCGCCAGCAACCACACGAGCACGAGCGCGTTGACGGTCTGCAGCAGGAGAGTCCACCAGTCGATGTGCATGATCAGTGTGCGCTCACTTCACGAACGGATTGGCGAACAGCACGAGCAGGGCGATCACCAGACAGTAGATTGCCATGGTCTCGATCATCGCCAGGCCGACGAACAGCGTGCGCGAGATTGTGCCGGCCGATTCCGGTTGCCGCGCGAGCGCGTCCATGGCGGCCGCAACCGCGCGGCCTTCGCCGAGCGCCGGCCCGATTGCACCAAACGAGACCGCAAGCGCTGCGGCGAGAATGCTCACTACCTGGATCAGATTGTTCATTGTTGGCCTGCCTCTTTGCTGGAAGTCTTTGTGGGGTTTTCGGCTAGCGCGGCGCCAATGAAGACCATCGCGAGAACCGTGAAGATGTACGCCTGCACGGCGCCGGTCAGGAGGTCGAGCGCCATCAGCGGGATGGGGACGAGCAACCCGGCGAGCGACAGCACGATGCCGACGACGAATACGCCGCTCATCACGTTGCCGAACAGGCGCACGACCAGCGAGAAGGTCCGCGTGATTTGCTCGACCACATTGAGTGGGATCATGATCCAGGTGGGTTCGGCGAAGGTGGCGAGGTAACGGCCCAGGCCGCGCGTGCGGACGCCGTAGAAAATCGTCGCGCAGAACACGATCAGGGCGAGTGCGGCATCGGTTTCTACATGAGCTGTAGGGGGTTCGACACCCGGCAGCAACGACGACCAGTTGCTGACCAGGATAAACAGGAAGAGCGTGCCGACCAGCGAGCGATAACGCTCAGGCTCGGCTTGCATGGTGTCGCGGATCTGGTCGTCTATGGTGCTGACCAACAGTTCGAGCACCGTCTGTACTTTCGATGGCGTGAGCGACAAGCGGCGCGTGTACCACGCGGCGCCTCCGCCAAGCAGGGCCATGATGACCCACGTCGCGACTACGGGCGCCGATACATCGATGGGCCCAATATGGAACAGCGTGGCAGTGACGAGCGGCGAGGCAATCATGGCGTGCTGACCTGCACTCGCCGCAGGATGACGCTGCGCGCCAGCAACAAACCGGCCGCGCCGCATAACAGCGGCCACGCGCCAAGTTTCGCCAGGATACCGAACAGAATGACCACGCCTGCGAGGCGCAGGAGTTGCAGGCCGAATGCTTTGGCTGGCGTGCCGGAGACCAGCAACCGGATGTTCCAGTGCAAGGTCGAGAAGTGGATTGCACCGGCCGCGAGGCCGACGCTCACACCAATCGCGATCTGGGCTGCGAGCGGTAAGTGGTAGGTCATTGCCGATCTCTCCGGGTTTGCCGATGCATCCATTTCCATGCGGACCACAGTCCGACGGCCGCACCGGCCATGAGTAGCGGCGCTGAGAAAAACACGCCGGTGTTGAAGTGCCGGTCGAGCCAGTGGCCAATGACGAGCCCAAGCAGTGTCGGCACGACGATGGTCCAGCCGAGGATCCCGATCTGACCGAGGCGGACACCGAGCGATGGTTCCGGCTCTTCCTGCGCTTCGCGTTTGCGCTGCACGGCTTGCCGGGCGGCATGCGCCATGCGGTCCGTTTCGCGCTTGGGATCGATATCGTCAGGTGAGGGCTGGGTCACGATCCGGCTCCGTCCGCCGGTCTTGCGCTCGGGCGCAGATACCGCAACAACTGCCGCACGGCTTGTGCATGAAGACGGGTTTCATCGACGCGAGCACGCCTCACTGCATCGAGCTGTGCCGCGCGCGCGGCATCGACTTGCGACTCGAGTACCTCGAGCGATTTTCCGCTTGTGCCCATCACACCTTCGCGGCACGCAATCGATATCTCATGTCCGCCCGACACGCGCAGCACGCCTTCCTTCACCGCGCAAAATTGTTCGATGCCGTCGGCTGCGTGCCAGCGCAGCACGGACGGCGCAAGCACGGTCAGGAACGCCGCATGGCCGGGCAAAATGCCGAAACTGCCGGTAGCATCTTCAGCGCGCAGCGCGACGACCTCTGCGCTGTCGAACAGCACGCGCGCCGGCGTGGCGATGGTCAGATGCAGGAGCGCGCTCATGATTCGACATGCTCCGCTGCTGGTTCGGCCTTGGCCGCAGCCGCCGGTGAAGAGGCCGCTTCGCGAGCGCGGGCTTCATCGAGTGTGCCGATCATGTAGAGCGAGCTTTCCTGCCAGTTGTCGCAGTCGCCGGCGAGGATCGCCTTGCAGCCGGCGATCGTATCGGCGACTGCTACGGAGCGGCCGGGCACACCCGTAAACGCCTCCGTGACGGTGAACGGCTGGCTCAGGAAACGCTGCAGGCGGCGCGCCCGTCCAACGATGCGACGATCGTCCACGCCCAGTTCCTCGACACCCAGCAGCGAGATCACGTCCTGCAGTTCCCGATAATGTTCGATGGTCTTGCGCACCTCGATAGCGATCGCAGCGTGCTCGTCGCCGACGAAAGCCGGATCGAGCAGGATGGACGACGAAGCGATCGGATCGATGGCGGGATACATGCCCTCGGCGGCCATCGAACGCGACAGGACGATCATGCTGTCCACATGCGCCGCGATGGTGGTCACGGCCGGGTCGGTGAAGTCATCCGCCGGAACGTAGACGGCCTCGATCGCGGTCACCGACACGCCGCCGACCGACACAATGCGCTCCTGCAGCGCGGCTACTTCGCTTGCGAGCGTCGGCTGGTAGCCAACCCGCGAGGGCAGCCGTCCAAGCAGGCCTGAAACTTCAGCGCCGGCCTGGACAAACCGGAAGACGTTGTCCATCAGCAGCAGCACGTTTTGGTGACGTTCGTCGCGGAAGTATTCGGCGACGGTGAGCGCGGTCAGCGGCACTCGCCAGCGCGCGCCGGGCGGCTCGTTCATCTGGCCGTAGACCAGCACGGTGCGCGGCAGCACGCCGGAGTTGCGCATGTCGAGCAGCATCTCGTGGCCTTCCCGCGAACGTTCGCCGACCCCGGCGAAGACGGAGATGCCTTTGTAGCGTTCGACCATTGCATGGATGAGTTCCATCACGAGCACGGTCTTGCCGACCCCGGCACCGCCGAAGGTGGCAGCCTTTCCACCCTGCGCAAGCGGGGTCAATAAATCGATGACCTTGATCCCGGTCCAGAAGATCTCGGTGGCAGCGCTCTGCGACGCAAACGGCGGCGGGGCGCGATGAATCGGGCGGCGCGGGACATCGTCGGCGAAGGGGGCGCCGCGGTCTCCCGGCGTGCCGGTGACATCGATCAGACGTCCAAGCATGGCTTCACCGACTGGCACGAGGATCGGCCCGCCCGATGCGCGCACGGCCGTGCCGCGATTTAACCCGTCGGTCGACTGCAAGGCCAGCGCCCGCACCGTGTGTTCGTCCAGATGAGCCTGCACTTCGGCGATGATCGGCGGTCCGCGATCGGTGAAGATGGAAAGCGATTCTTCGATGAGCGGCAACGCAGCGTTATCGAAAGCGACATCGACGATCGCACCCCGCACGGCGACTACCCGGCCCTGGGGTTTTTCAACCGGACTCGCGTTCTCCACACCGTCCGTCAAGGGATGGTTTTCGGTGGGGGCGACCGGCGGGCGAGTGTTCAATTTGATTCCTTCAGACAGACTGCATTCCCACCAACCAAACGGGGGCAGTGCATGCGCCCGGTGACATGTCGTGAAAGTGATGTGGACGCGAGGGACTGCAGAAGAACGGCGCGTGCTCGAGTCAACTCTATCGTCTGAGGGGTGAGGACCCTTGATCTTTATCAATCGTTGACGAGGCGCGTTCGCAGCGTTAGCGGAGCAGCATTTCCGGCAGTGACCCGCTCCGTTGCAACGACGGCGCGCAAGACCTTGGCGCCGCCGTCACCTGTCGGTCAGCTTCGCTGGAGGTTCCCGGCTGAATCAACCGATACCGACCCCACAATCGCCCCGCCGGCTATTCCCACAGGCAGTACGCTGCGCCCGTGCGTCTCGTTGATGATTTCCGCAGCGGACAGATAGAACGCCAGCGCTGCAGTGACCAGGCCGCAATAGCCGCCCGCGTGATGCAGCCACACGAGTCCGGTCCATTCGCTTGCGGCCAGCACGAAGAAGGTGATCCAAAGGACGAGGAACACCAATTGCAGCGCACGTGCCGAGCGCCATGTCGCGACCCACATGTACAGCGTGAATACGCCCCACAGGAACAGGTACCAACCAATAAAAGCGGCCGGCACCTTGTCGTGCAGGAACAGCACAAAGAGCGCGAGCGACCACCAGAATGCCCCGTAGCTGAGGAAAGCGGTGGCGCCGAACGTGTTGCCGCGCGGTATTTCCATGATCCCTGCTATTGCCTGTGCTGTGCCGCCGTAAGCGAAGGCGACGGCGAGCACCATGCCCATGGCGTCGCCTGTGAACCAGCCGGCGTTGATCATGCTGAGCAGCCAGGTTGTCAGAGCAAATCCGGCGAGCCCGAGCGACGCGGGGTTAGGTGTCTTGAAGTTCATGATGAGTCTCCTGATGGAAACAAAATCTGTCGCGCAGCAGTCTGGACGAATGAACGGTTGCGCGACGCAAGCTTAGGGTTGAACGTTCTCGATATGCGGTCTTTAAGCGCTCATTAAGCAGGATCGGCGAACTGCGCGATCACCTGCGGATTTTCAACGGTCGACGTGTCTTGCGAGACTTCTTCGCCCTTCGCGACCGAGCGCAACATGCGGCGCACGACCTTGCCGGAACGCGTTTTTGGCATCGCGTCGCCGAAGCGGATCTCCTTCGGTTTTGCGATTGGACCGATCTCCTTGCCGACCCATGCGCGCAATTCATCGGCTATGCGCTTCACGTCGGTGCCGGTAGGGCGCGGGCCTTTCAATACGACGAATGCGACGATGGCTTCCCCGAATGTTTCATCAGGGCGACCAACGACCGCCGCTTCGGCGACCAGCGGGCACGCCGACAGCGCCGACTCGATTTCCATCGTGCCCATGCGGTGACCCGATACATTAAGCACATCGTCAACACGGCCGGTGATCGTGAAATAACCTGTGTCGGCGTCGCGAATCGCGCCATCTCCGGCGAGATACAGATTGCCTCCGAGTTCCTCCGGGTAATAGCCATTGCGAAAGCGATCCGGGTTGCCCCAGACGGTGCGGATCATCGACGGCCAGGGCTTGCGGATGACCAGCACGCCGCCTTGTCCGTTCGGGACCTCGTTGCCGGTTTCATCGACGATCGCGGCATCTATGCCGGGCAGCGGCAGCGTGCAGGAGCCAGGAACAAGCGGGGTTACGCCCGGCAACGGCGTGATCATGTGACCGCCTGTTTCGGTCTGCCAGAACGTGTCGAGCACGGGGCACTTGCCACCGCCAACATGCTCCGAATACCAGTTCCACGCGCTCGGGTTGATGGGTTCACCAACTGTGCCGAGGATGCGCAACGTGCTCAGGTCGAAGCTTCCCGGATGCACCGCGCGATCCGCTTCAGCGCTCTTGATGAGAGAGCGGATGGCAGTCGGCGCGGTGTAGAAAATCGACACCTTGTGGCGTTCGATCATGTCCCAGAAGCGGCCGGCGTTCGGGTACGTGGGCACGCCTTCGAAAATGACCTGGGTTGCGCCAACGGCGGTCGGCCCGTAGCAGATGTACGTATGCCCCGTGATCCAGCCGATGTCGGCGGTACACCAGAAGACATCGTCGGGCTTGATGTCGAAGGTCCACTTCATGGTGACCGCGGCCCACAGCAGATAACCTCCCGTGCTGTGCTGCACGCCCTTCGGTGCGCCGGTGGACCCTGACGTATACAACACGAACAGCGGATGCTCGGCGCTCACCCACTCGGGCTCGCAGGTATCCGGCTGGTCATTCTCCAGCTCATGCAGCCACGCGTCGCGGCCGCCGATCCATGGAATCCGGCCACCCGTGCGCCGGTAGATGACGACGGTCTTCACGGCGTCGGTGCCGCCCATTGCAAGCGCCTCGTCCACAATGCTTTTCAGCGGCAGCGTCTTGCCGGCGCGAACCTGCTCGTCGGCGGTAATGATGGCTACCGCGCCAACGTTCGTGATGCGCTCATGCAGTGACTTCGCGGAAAAGCCACCGAACACGACGCAATGCGGTGCGCCAATGCGCGCGCAGGCCTGCATCGCGACAACACCTTCGACTGACATCGGCAGATAGATGACGACGCGGTCGCCTTTCTTCACGCCGCGTGCCCGCAGTGCATTCGCGAGCCGGCATACCCGGTGATACAACGCCTGATACGTGACGGTGGAAACTCGGCCGTCGTCGGACTCGAAGATGATCGCGGTCTTGTTCGCATTGCCGCTGGCCAGATTGCGGTCGAGACAGTTGTACGACGCATTCAGTTCGCCGTCTTCGAACCACTTGTAGAACGGCGCGTCCCGGTCGTTGAGAATCTGCGTGAACGGGCGGCGCCAGGTCAGATGCTCGCGCGCAAGACGTGCCCAGAACGCTTCGTGATCCTGAGCAGCCTCAGCCACGAGCGCACGGTAGGCGTCCATGCTTTCAATTGCGGTGCTGCGGCCTGCCGGAGGAATGCCCTGGGCAGGGACGAGAGGGGTTGATTCGATGGTAGACATGGTCTCCTCGCTTTAGTCATGGATCATGAGATCGGCGAGCCAACAGGGGTCGTCGCTTGGGGAAGGGTTTTTGATAAAGGGCTCTTGATGGCCCGATGATGCAGAGGGAGTGCACCGGCTGCACCTGATCGAAAAATCGCTGCCGTTATATGACTATGAGATGTCCGGTGGATATCTCATTGATACAGGTCAACGAGGCAGGTCAGTGCCGTGGTTTCACCTACGCTGCCCGACCAGATCGTCCATCAGCGGCACGACTGCCAGCACGACCAGCATTGCCGAGAGCGGCAGGGTCGATATGAAACCCACGTACTTGAAACCCAGCGCACCCGCAAGGCCGCCAATGAAAAACATGCCGAGCAGTGAAGCCAGCAACCGGAGCCGCGACCGGTCCGCCCGGACAGCGGTAACGCCGGGCCCGGACTCAGACACATTCCAATAAAAGAGCTTGCCGAGTTCAATGCCGATATCCGTGACGATGCCGGTCATATGCGTGGTGCGGATCTCGGCTTTGGATATCTTCGTGATGATCGCGTTCTGCAGGCCCATGACGTAGCAGAGCAACCCTACCGTCGCGGGCACGAACAGGAACCGGTTGTTTTCCAGATTCGAGCCAAGCAGGCCGAACACGAGGAGCAGTACGGCCTCAAGCATCAACGGCAGCGCGTATTCGCTATGTGCCCGCCTGCGCCGGCCCCAGTTGATCATGATCGCGGAGGTGGCAGCGCCGGTCGTGAATGCGGCGAGTGAACTTAATCCTGCGATGACAAGGCCAAGGTCGCCTAAGGAGAGGTTATCGCCGAGTGCCGATACGATCCCCGACATATGCGAGGTGTACTGCCCGACGGCAAGAAAGCCGCCCGCGTTGGCCGCGCCCGCGATAAACGCAAGCCAGCGTCCAAGGCGCCGGTTATTCTGGTCGGTGCGCTGCGGCCGCGCGAAACCTCGCAGGTACTCTATGGGCATGTCCGTTCGCTTCGATCAAACGCCGGCGAGCCTCTCGCTATCGAGAATGTGTACCTGCTTACCGTTCGTATCGATCACCCCTGCATGCTGTAGCTTGGAGAACATCCGGCTGACGGTCTCGAGTTTCAGCCCGAGATAGCTGCCAATCTCTTCCCGCGTCATCCGCAGGTTGAATTCCGCGGAAGAGTAGCCGCGCTTCTTCATCCTCGACGACAAATTGAGCAGGAACGCCGCCACACGCTGCTGCGCGGTCATGGTGCCGAGCATCATCATGAGTCCGGATTCACGCACGATTTCGCCGCTCATCATCCGATGCACATGCTGCTGCATGGCCTTCACATCGTGGCAAAGGTCCTCGAGCAAATCGAACGGGATGACACATACCTTGCTGTCCTCGAGCGCGATTGCATCGCAATTCTGTTCATCGGAGCACACGCCGTCGAGTCCGAGCGGTTCGCCCGCAATATGAAAGCCGGTGACCTGCTCGTGGCCGTCGCGATGCGTGATGACCGTCTTGAAGCAGCCGACGCGCACCGCATAGATGCTTTTGAATTTATCGCCGGCGCGGTATAGCGTCTCGCCGCGTCGTACGATCCGCGTGGAGCACACAATGGCATCGAGCCGGGCCAGCTCCGTCGCGCTCAGGTGAGCCGGCATGCAGATGGAATGCAACGAACAGTCGGAGCAATTCGTGCCCGCGACGGGGCCCGGCGGTGGCGGGCTCGTGCTGGCGGAACGCGTCATGTACACGAGAGGATTCACCGTTGTTGAAGCGGCGGGCGCATAAGCGGTAGCTGAGGTCATGCCTGTCTCCAGAAGAGTCGGACGATCACTGAATGGATTTACTGACGAGCTGTGCGCATCGGGCGTGGATCGACTTAAACGCGGTCATGCCGGCTCGCACGGTGTTGGCTCAGGGCGGGGCGCGTTGGCCATCTGCTGAATCGCGTCGCGAGCCAGTTCGTATTCGCAGGTCTTGTCGAAGAAATAGCGGGCGCCGGCGCGCTGGCACGCGGCACGAAACGCCGGTCCGGAATGATCGGTCAACACCATGGTCGGCACCGGCGGCGTGGCACGCGCCAGCGACTCGACGATCCCCATGCCGTTGCCACCCGCCAGATGCGGGTCGACGATCACGAGATCCGCGCGGGTCATGCGGATGCACCCCAGCGCCGTGTCCGCTTCTTCCGACTCTCCCACGATCACCACGCCGGCCAGCGCGCCGATCAGCGCGGAGAGGCGGCGGCGCACCGGGCTCGAGTCATCAACAAGGAAGATCTTCAGCATGGCGCGCAACCGTTTGAGTTCATGCCTCGAAGTATGGTCGGGGCTATCTCAAAATAAAATCGGCAAGCGGCCAGACATGATGTAGGGGTTTGGGAGGGGCTGTAGGGGTTGGACTACACGCTTGGTGCTTGCCGCTTGTGTATGGGCGCGCTATCAGGCGTCGCAGTCGTCGTCGAAGAGCTTGTGGCGCATGGCGTAGCGGACCAGTGCGGTGTCGTGCGGCATCTGCATTTTTTCGAGAATGCGGGTTTTGTACGTGCTGACAGTCTTGGCGCTCACCGACAGCGCCTGGGCGATCTGCGTGATCGTTTCACCCGCTGCAATCCGCCGGAAGACTTCGAATTCGCGGTCGGAAAGCCGACGGTGCGGCAGGTCGTCGGCCGGTTCGTTCAGGCTTTGTGCGAGCCGCTCGGCCATGGCGAGGCTCACGTACACACCGCCTGCAGCGACCTTGCTCACTGCCGTGACCAGTTCAGCGCTTGCACTTTCCTTGGTCAAATAACCCGATGCCCCCGCCTTGAACGCACGCACCGCGTATTGCTGTTCGGCATGCATCGTCAGGACCAGGATGCGCAGCGCCGGTTTCTCGTCCTTGATCTGCTTGAGCAGTTCGACGCCGTTCCTGCCGGGCATCGACAGGTCGAGAACCAGCACGTCCGCCGGGGTGGCACGGATCATTGCCATGGTGGTGGCGCCGTCGCTGGCTTCGCCAGCGACTTCCAGGCCGTTCGCGCTGAGCAGGATATGGCGTAGCCCGTCACGCACGAGGGCGTGGTCATCGGCGATCAATACTCGAGTCATTGCAGCGGTTCTTCCTCGGTGTTGTCCGGATTGTCGGAGAAAGCGTCGTCTAGTTGCAAGGTCGAGAGCGGGAATGTCACGGTCACTGCGAACCCTTGTCCAATGCCGGATTCGATCGAAACCGACCCGTCCAGCCCGTGCGCCCGCTCGCGAATGCCGATAAGACCAAACGACTTGCGCCCGGTATCGGCACGCTCATGGGCGCCTATGCCGTCGTCAGCAATGCGCAGGATGCAGCGATCACCCTCTAGATATAACGCCAGATCGACACGGGTAGCTTGCGCATGGCGCGCCACGTTGGTCAGCGCTTCCTGCACGATCCGGAACACGGCGGTCGCGCCGTCGCGGCTGAAAATGGTGTGCCTCGCGTCGATCCGCCGCTCGACGTCAATACCGTACCGGTTCGTAAAGTCGATCGCCAGCCAGTCGATGGCCGGGACCAGTCCCAGGTCATCGAGCATCACCGGGCGGAGGTCGGCGGCGATCCGGCGCATCGAGGCGACGGTTGCATCGATCAGGCGCTGCATGCCGCGCAATTGCGTGCGTGCCTCGGCGTTCGTTGCGGCGCTCAGTTCGAGCGACGATATATCCATTTTCAGCGCGGTCAATTGCTGGCCCAGGTCGTCATGCAGCTCCCTTGCAATACGAGACTTTTCTTCCTCGCGGATATTCAGCAAATTCGCGGAGAGCTCCCGCAGTTCCTCATGCGAGCGCTGCAGCGAGCGTTCGGCGGCGACTTGCGCGCTGATGTCGCGCAGCATTACCGTGTACAGCTTGCCGTTTTCATCGCCGAACTGAGAGATCGATGCTTCGAACGGGAACTCACCGCCGGTCGCGCGCAGGCCATACAGTATGCGCCGCCCGCCCATTTGCCGGTCGGACACGCCCGTCACGCCGAACTGGCGCACATGGGCTTCGTGACCAGCGCGAAAGCGCTCGGGCACGAAACGGGAGAGCGGGGTACCGAGCGCGTCGGCTGCCGGGCAGTCGAACAGACGTTCCGCCATCGGATTGAACATGACGATGCGCTGGTTTTCGTCGATGGTAATGATCGCTTCCATCGACGACCGGATGATGCCGAGCAGCCGCGCTTCGTCAAGCCGTGTGGGAGCCGGTGGCGTGGGCTTAGCGGCCTTCGTGCCGTGGCGCCTGAGCGTCATGAAAGCGGCGCTCGCGGTGAGCAGGAGGGCGCCGGCCATGCCAAGCAAGCCGGTTACGTGAGCCTGTCGACCGGTGCCTTGATGCGATGCCGTGTTACGCCGGGGCGCGGGCATGGAGTCTCCGGATAAGTGTGGAAATTTGTGTTGCCGAGCTTGTGCGGATCATACCGCGCCGCTCCGGACGTGATTTGTGCGGCGTACCCCCGGCCGCGTGAATTGATGTGGATCAAGTGACCGGCAGGCCTGCACGCGGACACTGAAGCACGAAGGACATCCGTGGAGCGGGTCATGTACAAACGAATTCTGGTAGCACTCGACGACAGCGTCAGCGCGCGCCTTGCGCTTGAAGAGGCGCTCAAGCTGGCGCACGCGGCCGATGCGATGTTGATGGTGGCGTGCGTTGTCTCGCACGACATTTGCGATCCCGTAGGCGGGGTTGTCGGAGAAGAGGCGGGTGATGCCGGCGCGCACCGGCAACTCGATCATGCGCGCGACTTGTGCGAGCGCAGCGGAGTGCGCTGCGGGGTGCGCTGTATTACTCAGATCATCGATGCACACGGCGCAAGCATCCCGGGCGCGCTCATGCAGGCAGCCCAGGCATTCGATGCGGATCTCATCGTGATGGGCGCGCATGGGCCGCGTGGCGTGCGCCGGCATTTGATCGGCAGCGTCGCGGAAACGGTTTTGCGTTCGAGTCATGTTCCGGTCCTCACCGTTCGTGACGATCAGCGCGACGATAAACACGATGAGGCATTCGCGCTCTAGCGCATTCCCTAACGGCCCGACCGGCGGCGCTCAGGCGTCGGGACGGATCGGGACCGTCCCGCTGCTTATATAGACGCGCCCGCAACGTCCGGCGTGCTCACCGTGCTCACTTTGCGTGGTTCCTTTTTTTCCGCGGAATGCAGCGGCACCAGCAGCACCGGCCGGGTCGAAATCCGCAAGAAACGCTCGGCCACGCTGCCCAGCACGAGCCTTCGCCAGCCGCGCCGCCCGTGCGTGCCCATGACCACGAGATCGGCGCTGAAATCTTTCGCGGCGGCTGTGATCCTTTGGGCGATATCGTCACCCAGGGGATCGACTTCAACGACCAGCGTCGAGCCTTTGACACCCGCGCGCAGCATCTTGGCGGCAGCGTCGGCCAGCACTAGCGCACCCTCTTTGACAAAGGCTTCGCGTACGAGCGACGGGTCACAGGCCGGCCCCGAATACATCAATTGCGGCACGTCCACCACATAAACCGGCTTGAGTTCCGCGTTGTGTTCGTGAGCGAGTTCCAGGGCGGCGTCGAGGGCGTGCGCAGATGTTTCGCTGCCGTCGATAGGAACGAGAATGCGGGTGTACATGAAGAATCTCCTTGGTCCAAAAGCAACATCAAAGCAACATCAATGCGACATCAATACGGGTATGGGCATGGACTCCAGCATGGTGCGCGTCGCACCGCCCATCACGAGTTCCTGCCAGCGCGAGTGACCGTACGCGCCCATGACGACGAGGTCCGCACCCAGATCCGATGCGCGTGAAATCAGCATGTCGCCCATTGGGACGTCGTTGACACCATCGAGCGCCGCCACTTCGGCCTTGACATCGTGCCGTGCCAGCAGGAGCGCGATATCGGCGCCAGGAATGCGGTTGGCGCCCGGCTCGTCTTTCAGTTCGTTTAGCCTGACGACGGTGACCCTTTCGGCGCGCTGCAGCAGCGGCATGGCGTCTTGAACAGCGCGGGCTGATTCGCGGCTGCCGTTCCACGCGACCATGATGTTCGCGCCGATCGTCGGAAACACCCCGGTGTAGGGAATGAACAGCACGGGGCGGCCCGAGGTCATGACGAGCGTTTCAGGGAAGTAATCGGCGATAAATCCTTCCGGATCATCCGGATCGTCCTGCCCCGCCACGACCAGATCCGCGTAACGGGCATAGCGAGGAATCGCTTGACCCTGGGAGTCAGGGTAGTCGACCCACTGGCCCCTCACCCCCGCGCGCAGCAATTCCGCGTGAAAGATCCGTTCGAGTGCGCCGTGGCGTTCCTGACGGGCTTTGCGGTGCTCTTCGTAGTAGTCCGCCGTTCCGGCCATGACATAGAAAGAACGCGGATCCGGACTGAACGCTGAGAACACGCCGGTCAGGTGCGCGTCGAATTGCCTGGCGAGACGCAACGCATATTCGAGGCGTGAATGGGCGCGCGCGCTCATGTCGAGTTGAACGACGATGCTTTTGTAGCTCATCGCAGGTGCTCCGTTAGTGGGTCGTTGGCGGCAGTGACGCAGTGAGCGGATGGCGTTGCTCCCCAATCGGTCCTGGAATCGGGGTCCAGATCGCCCGGCGCTTACAAAAAGTCTATGAGTTCGCGCTGTTTTTCCGTTGATGCAGATCAAGGAGCCGCATCCCGGTGCGTCTTCTCTTCAATGGCGTGCAGCCCTGTGATGGTCACTACGGAAACCTCCGCATCCATGTTCTTATCGGTTGATGCAGGTCAACCGTGTCCGCGTTCGCGAGCCTAAAATTTTGTCGTGGAAGCCCCGTTTCCAGGCATGTCCAGGCAAAAAGGAGATTGACGATGAAGGCACTCGTGTATCACGGACCCGGCATTAAATCCCTCGACGAACGACCGATGCCGAAGCTCCTTTCGGCGACGGACGCAATCGTCAAGGTCACGCGCACGACCATTTGCGGCACCGACCTGCACATACTGAAAGGTGACGTGCCGACTTGTGAACCGGGCCGCATCCTGGGACATGAAGGCGTGGGTGTCATCGAGGCGGTTGGCGCCGCGGTTTCGACGTTCAAACCAGGTGATCACGTCCTTATTTCCTGCATTACGTCGTGCGGCAAGTGTGACTATTGCCGCCGCGGCATGTACTCCCATTGCACGACGGGTGGCTGGATTCTTGGCAACAAGATCGACGGCACGCAAGCCGAATATGTGCGTATCCCGCATGCGGAAACAAGCTTGTATCCGATTCCCGCTGGTGCCGATGAGGACGCGCTCGTCATGCTCTCCGACATCCTTCCGACCGGTTTCGAGTGCGGCGTGCTGAACGGAAAAGTGCAGCCGGGCAGCACGGTTGCCATTGTCGGTTCGGGTCCTATTGGCCTTGCCGCGTTGCTCACGGCGCAGTTCTACGCACCGGCGCAGATCATCATGATCGACCGCGATGCGAACCGGCTGGAAGTGGCGCGAGCCTTCGGCGCGACCGCGTGCGTGAATAATGCAAGTGGCGACCCGGTGCCTGAAATCATGAAACTGACCGGGGGCATTGGCGTGGATTGCGCAATCGAAGCGGTGGGTGTGCCGGCCAGTTTCGAGCTATGCGAATTGATCATTGCGCCTGGCGGCACCATCGCTAATGTGGGCGTACATGGCGTGAAGGTCGATCTGCACATGGAATGCCTGTGGGACCGCAACATTACGATTACGACGCGGCTGGTGGATACCGTCAGCACACCCATGCTGCTCAAGACCGTCGGTTCCGGGCGTCTGGAAGCGGGCAAGCTCATCACTCACCACTTTGCGTTGAACGACGTTTTGAAGGCGTACGAGACCTTCTCCCAGGCCGCCGATACGCATGCGCTCAAGGTGATTATCGAAGCGTAAGGAAGCTGAAGGCGTTCCGCCGATGCGGGCCAGGATGCGGCGCTGTTAATGTTTGGCCGCGCTGACAAGGAGAGTCCGTCAGGTCGTTGAGTAATCGTCGAATAAGGAAGAAATGACATGGCACTCACGGGTCAAGTGACCGGGGACGACTGGACCGTTTGCACCCATAGCATCCCGGTCGACGGCGGCTTTTGCTGTGAAGTACATGTTGCCCATGGCGGCGCGGCCGGTGAATTCAAGCATCAGTTCCGGCACTCGAAAATCTTTGCCACCGAGTGTGATTCGGTACTCGACGGCTTGCGCGAGGGCGCGGTGTGGATCGGCCTGAAGCGTGCGGAAACGATTCATCTATAGTGCGACCCGCAATGGCTAGTTGTCGTCCTGGTTCGCCTTGACAGCGTCGATGGGAAAACAGATGTCGATTCGAAATCCGTCGCCCGGTGCGCTGTCGAATGTTATCCGGCCATGTAACTGGCGAACTCTTTCCTGCATGCTGAGTAATCCAAAGTTCTCCTTGCCCCGATTGCGGTCGAGCGTTGTCCCTTTGCCGTTATCCTCAACGTGCATCCGCAATTCATCTTGCTCGACACGCATCTGAACGCGCACCCGCGTGGCTTCAGCGTGACGTGTAACGTTGGTCAGGGCTTCCTGCGCGATGCGAAAAATGGCGGTTGCAGCCGTCGGCGATAACGCCAGTTGATCCGCCGCGTTCTGGACGCTGACGGCGAGCCCGTAGCGATTGCGAAATTCTGCAGCAAGCCATTCGAGTGCAGCCCCCAGGCCCAGGTCGTCGAGCATGGGCGGACGCAGACCACCCGCAATGCGCCGGGCCGAGGCGATGATCGAATCAATTTGCACTTGCAACGCAATCGTCTGCGCAATGGTATGGCGGGCGGTTTTGCCGTCTTCCGTCGCGGCCTGATCCAGCAAGGCGACATCCATCTTGAGTGCGACCAGTTGCTGGCCGAGGTCGTCGTGAAGCTCGCGCGCGATCCGAGTTCTTTCTTCCTCGCGCGCGCTCTGCACGTGCGAGGACAACGCGCTCGCATGCTGAAGCTCGACCAGCCGCAGACGATCCGTCATGTCCCGCGTCACTTTGGCAAAGCCGCGAAGCGAGCCGTCGGGCGCGCGGATCGCGGTGATGGTTGCATTTGCCCAAAAGTGCGAACCATCCTTGCGCACACGCCAGCCTTCGTCTTCAATTCGGCCCTCCGATGCGGCAAGCAACAGTTCCGTGCGCGGCTTCCCGCTCGCAACATCGTCGGGTGTATAGAAAACCGAAAAATGTTGCCCGATGATTTCGCCGGCCGTGTAGCCCTTGATGCTTTGCGCCCCGCGGTTCCAGCTCACGACACGCCCGTCCGGATCCAGCATGAAGATGGCGTAGTCCTGTACTGCGTCGATAAGCGCCCCGAAATGGGGGTCGCTCAGGGTAAGAGGAAATGCGCTGCTGGCGAGCTCGTCGCTTGGCTGCGAGCTGCTGGGCAGAGGTGAGGAAGGTCGGTCGCTTGGCACGTGGTTCTCCGGCTCGAATTGCTCGGGTTGCTCAAGTCGTTCGTATCCTCCGGGCTGCCGCGCGCGAAGCGTGGAGTGGGCGGAGAGCGTGTTTGCCTGGGTCGATTGTATACGGTGAGGTACGCGCCAGTCAGACAGCACGGAATGAGCCCGGCATAAGGCTATTGATGTGGACGGTGCAGTTCACGCGGAAAGCGCAATACGTCGCACCCTTGTGATGCCGGTTTGCTGATCCAAATCATGGCGCAGTATTGTCTGCATTCGGAAAATCCCGATACGGCAAAACGCATTCGCGACCGGAAAAAACAGGGAAAAATCCGTGGGAAAACATTCACTATTTGCGGCGGCGCTGTTGGGCGCGGCTTTATCGGCGGTATGCCTGCCGGCACAGGCTGATCAGGGCGACATTCTTGCTCGCGTCAGGGCAATCAGCATCCAGCCCAGTGTCTCTGCGGGCGGCACACTGGGAAGCATTGGGACGGGGGTGAACAACAGCATCGTTCCCGAGCTCGATTTTGTTTATATGGTGCGCCCGAGCATTGGCATCGAGTTGATCCTTGCCACGTCGCGTCATCAGGTAACGTCTAACTCCGGGGCGCTTGGCGGAGTGAACGTCCTGCCGCCCACACTCTTGCTTCAGTACTATTTCAACGCGGCCGGCAAGGTTCGCCCCTACGTTGGCGCGGGCGTGAACTACACGCTGTTCTATAACAACGGGCTGCACGCCGGAGATACGCCCGTATCGATCAAGAACTCGAGCTTCGGCCCCGCGTTGCAAGCGGGCGTCGATGTGCAGGTCGCCCGCAACCTGTTCGTCAACTTCGACATCAAGAAAATCTGGATGCGCACCAGCGCGTCGGTGGACGGCGCATCGCTTGGGTCGCTCAAGATCGATCCGCTGGTAGTCGGCCTTGGCGTAGGCATGCGTTTCTGATGGCGGCAGGCTTGACCTGAGTCAAGTCCGCGGCGAAATCCTTAACTAGCATTCTTAATATAGGCGAGTTCTGATAAGGGCAGTTGGACCCTTGTCAGGCGCTCGCCCAATCACATTGAGGAGAAGAATATGCGAGCCGTCGATGTCATGACCAGGAAGGTGATTACCGTGGGGCCCGGCACGACTGTGCGCGAGGCCGCGCGCCTGTTTGCTGACAATCACATCAGCGGTGCACCGGTAGTCGACGATGAGGGCCGCTTGCTTGGCATGCTCACCGAGGGTGACCTCATCCACAGAGCCGAGATCGGCACGCAAGCCCGGCGACGTTCATGGTGGCTTGAATTTTTTGCGTCGACGGAGAATCTTGCCGCAACGTATATCAAGGAGAACGCGCGCCTGGTCAAGGATGTCATGACACCCAAGGTGATTACCGTCAAGGAGACCACGCCGGTGAGTGAAATAGCCGATCTTCTGGAGCGGCATAGGATCAAGCGGGTTCCGGTGTTGTACGACGGAGAACTGATGGGAATTGTCAGCCGGGCGAATCTGGTGAAGGCATTGGCAAGCGTTCCAGACGACGCGGGCGTGACCACGCCGAACCCTGACCAGACGTTGCGCGACGCGGTCATCCGGGAGCTTGGCGCTCACCATTGGGCCGTGGCGGCGGAGAACGTGATTGTGAATGACGGCGCGGTTCATCTATGGGGTGTCGTTACGTCGTCCGAGCAAGCGCGTGCCATGTGCGTCGCAGCGGAGAATGTGCCCGGCGTCAAGCGCGTGGAAGATCATACCGAAGTCCTATGGTGATTCCCGCGATGTAATCGTTGATCGAGCCGGGCATCGTGACCTGGTTCGACAGATGTCATGGCAAATGCGTGGCCAAACGAGGAAGTGTGTGGCGTGTGGCGCCTGCCCAAGGCCACACTCCGTAAACAGCACTCGGCTGCGTTTTCGGTATGTTTAATCACTCAGTCGGGCAGCCTCGCCCCAGTGAGCTACCGAACATTTCTTGTCATCTTGTCGGCTTGCATTCCGCCCTGGCAAGCTCTGACGGCCAAAGTAACTTCACACCTAAGCTGTGGCTGCACCAGCGACCGCTCTGGCACCGAATCATCTGCGTGTCATTCTCCGGATGTGCTTGAACGGCAGGTGACGGAAATACATCGTTCCGAGACATCGTAGTTCGCCTAAGGCGTGTCCGCCAGGACCGCTATGAAAATCTCCCTCGCTACAAAACTGATGCGCAAGCGTCTTCGAAAGGCGCATGTAACCGATAACCAAAGCCGCTTGAGGGATTAAAGACCTGCTCGCCATGCGCATGACACAGGTCAACGACCGTTCGGATCAGCGGGATATAACGGTATTAAGCCGCGCGAAACGGTTGCTGCCTGAACCGCAAGCCTGATCTTTGAACGGCTCTTAAAACAGCCGCAAGACTCCCCGTCTTTACGTGGTTGCAATCAACCGCAGGGCTTCGCGACGAAGCCACTTGGCTTTAAGCGCCGCACGCCTGGCATCTCCGCTCAATCTTTCCATCGGAATGGTCAATGACATTTCTTAAGCCCGCGCTCAGCAGCGCCGAAGCGAATAATGACGAGTATTCGACCACTATCTCTGGCGCGTCATTGCCGAAATATCGCATTCCGAAAATGCCCTCGGAGCCTCATGCGGTGTTTGACCTGGTTCGCGACGAACTTTTCATGGATGGCAATTCGCGTCAGAACGTAGCCACTTTCTGCACGACCTATGCAGACGATGAAGTCCGTCGCTTAATGGATCTGTCGATCGATAAGAACATGATCGACAAGGACGAGTATCCGCAGACCGCCGAGATTGAAAAACGCTGCGTCCATATGCTTGCGGACCTGTGGCATGCGCCGCGTTCGTGGGAGACAACAGGATGCTCGACAACCGGTTCAAGCGAAGCCTGCATGCTGGGTGGGCTCGCTCTCAAATGGCAATGGAAGAAGCGCCGCCTGGCTGAAGGCAAATCGATCGACAAGCCCAATATTGTGTGTGGACCGGTGCAAGTGTGCTGGGACAAGTTCGCCCGTTATTTCGATGTCGAGCTTCGCCAGGTCCCTCTTAGCGGCGATTCGCTTGGCTTGCAACCGGAGCAGCTTGCCGCCTATTGCGATGAAAACACCATCGGTGTGGTCGCCACCCTCGGCATTACCTTCACGTGCGTTTATGAACCCGTCGAGGCCCTCGCTGGCGCTCTGGATGCTTTGCAACGGGATGTTGGCCTGGACATTCCGATCCACGTCGATGCCGCCAGCGGGGGATTTGTCGCGCCTTTCATCCAGCCCGATCTGGAATGGGACTTCAGCATAGAACGGGTGAAGTCCATTAACAGCTCGGGCCATAAATATGGTCTGGCGCCGCTCGGAGTAGGTTGGGTGGTATGGCGCAGCGTGAAGGACCTGCCTGACGACCTGATCTTCATGGTCGACTATCTTGGCGGCAACATGCCCACGTTCGCGCTCAATTTTTCGCGGCCGGCGGGACAGATCATCGCGCAGTATTACTTGTTGCTCCGGCTAGGTCATGAAGGGTACAGGCGCATCCAGCAGGAATGTGCGGACACGGCGCAATTCCTGGCAGACGGCCTCGCCAAGCTCAGCGCGATAGAAATGGTGTACGACGGCCGCGGTGCGCTGCCTGCGGTTTGCTACAAGCTACGCCACCCCGATACCGCCGGCTTTTCGCTTTTCGATCTGTCGGATCGAGTTCGCATGCGGGGCTGGCAAATCGCCTCTTACAAGCTTCCCGCTGACCGTGAGGAAACGATCGTCCAGCGCATCCTGATTCGCCGCGGTATCACGCGAGACATGGCGGTACTGCTGCTGAACGACATCAAGACCGCAATAGCACATCTGCTGGAAAACCCAATGCCTAATTCGAAGGCGGGACCGGGCTTTCACCATGACTGACATTGATGGCTTAGTTGACGACTTAGTTGATGAATTTACGACCAAGGGTCTGATATGACTGCGACAGCAAAGAAAGGCACTTACCTGAGTGCTACTTCCATCGGCCTGATGACAGCGGCCGCCGTGGTGACCAGCTTGCGCGGCTTGCCGCTGCTCGCGAAGGAAGAGATGACGATGTTCGTCTATCTCGCGTTCACCGTGATCTTCTACCTGATCCCGGCGTCACTGATCTCCGCCGAACTGGGCGGTGCTTTCGCCGACCGGCGCGGCGGAATCTATACATGGGTGGGAGAGGCCTTCGGCAATCGATGGGGCTTCCTCGCGATCTGGCTGCAATGGATTCAAAACGTGGTCTGGTATCCGGTTGCACTGACGTTCGGTGCCGCGGCCATCGCTTATACGATCGGCCGTCCGGAGCTGGCGACCAATGGCGTCTATGTCGGCGTGTTTTGCATCGTTGCGTATTGGCTCGCTACCTGGGTGGTGCTCCAGGGTGTGGAGGTCTTCGCGCGGATCGCCAACTGGACATTTATTATCGGCACGATCGTTCCGGGGTTCGTATTGCTCGCGTTGCTGGCGTACTGGATCTATACGGGGCACGCACTCGGCTGGCAGCATATTAAGGACCCGGCGCTTTCGGAAGCAGGCCATGCGCGTTATTGGCCCGCGATCCATGGCTTTGGCACCATCGCGTTTCTTGCGGGCATTGTGCTTCTGTTCGCTGGTGTCGAGGTCCAGGCCGTGCATGTGATGGACATGCGCAGCCCGAGCCGAGGTTACCCGGCCGCAATCGGTCTGGGCGCGATCATCTCGATCCTGATTTTTGCGCTTGGCGCGCTGCCGATCGCCGGCATTCTTCCGTACGAAAAGATCTCGCTGCAGTCCGGCGTATTCGATACCTTCGCCGCGGTCATCACGGACATCTGGCACATGCAATGGCTGGTGTCCGTCCTGTCGCTGCTGGTGGGCGTGGGCGCCATAAGCGGTGTGCTTGCGTGGCTTGGCAGCCCTTCACGCGGACTGCTTGAAACGGCCCACGAAGGTGAACTGCCTCCAGTGCTGCAGGCCAAAAACAAACAAGGAATGCCCACGCATATCCTGCTGGTGCAAGGCGTGATTGTTACCCTGATGTCTTGCTTCTACTTCGTCATCAAGGACGTATCGGTGGCGTTCTTCCTGATCTCGGCAATGACTATTGCACTGTATTTGATCGCTTACATGCTTATGTATGCAGCAGCAATAAAACTCCGCTATTCGGCCCCCAATCTCAAGCGTCCGTTCACGGTGCCAGGCGGCATCGTGGGGATGTGGATTTTTGCGGGCGTGGGCCTCGCGGGTGTGGTGTTCAGTTTCGTGGTGTCGTTTTTCCCGCCCGATCAGTTGCCGGTGGGTTCGCCGGCGATGTATATCGGGCTGGTGACGCTGGGTATTGTGGTGTTTGGCGGGGTTCCGCTGATCATCCATCATTTGCGCCGCAGTAACTGGGCTGCGCCGGCAGATGCGCCGGTGTTGGCAGCGGCCGCCGCTGCGAAGTAGGCGGGAAGCTGAACCCGCGTGGCGAACGTGGCACCCTGAGCGGTTCGGGTGGGTTCGCCTGCGGTTTGATGCTGAATTCTGTTCACGTGGATCGATCCTTGCGCAGTCGTCTCCAGGTGAGGCGAGCAAACATCGGTCCCTCGAGGAAGAGGAAGCAGATGTGATTGGCGAGCAGCACAGGGCTTGAGGCTACATGGTGTTTATCTCCAGGTTACCCGGTTCTTTTGAAAGCGATGTTCGGCAAATATCCTTTAGGGAGCACTGCGATGGCGGAGCGCTTGATTGATGTGTTGGACGGCAGTGGAACGGTCATTCATACCTACCCGGTCACGCTTGGGCAGGACGCTGACACCGCCGATGATGTTCTATACGAAGCGAAGGCGCTGGAGGCAGCCGCCCACGGGCGTTTGGTGTCCGATGCCGAGCTGCCAAGCCTGAGCGCAAGGGTCCACGTGGGTCGGGGTGGTCAACTGGCGTCTTATGGCGACGATCTGGACAGTCGTTCGGAAACGAAACGAGGCCTGGAGCAGGATATCCGCGAGCGTGCCTACCTTTTGTGGGAACAGGATGGTTGCCCGGAGGGACGAGCCGACGACTATTGGCAACGCGCATCCGACCAGCACCTGCGCGAGCGCGCGTATGTGCTCTGGCAACAAGAAGGTCGTCCGGAAGGACGTGCCGATGAAAACTGGTATCGGCTAAGGGAATTCGAGGCTCAATGACTTGGGGCTTCGTGCCCATGGTCGGGTCATGATCACCCGAAGCGTTCACGATGACTTCGCTGCGATTCCCCGCAGCGAAGTCATTATTTATTGGAACACGATCACCGCTTTCCCCGGTCCATGTCCCGTCTTGTTGCGCTCGATCGCAGCGGTAGCGTCGCTCAATGCGGCGACTTCCGATACTTCCACCTTCACCGCGCCCTGATCGACCATGCCCACAATCTCTGCGAGTTGTGCCGCATCGGGTCGCATCTGAAACCAGATGCCATGCTTGCCCGCTGGTGTATGCGCTGCAATATCCGGTGCGGCCGTGCTCACGATTTTTCCCGTATCGGTTATCACTTGCCACGAATTGGCCAGCGCTGAGCCACCCACCAGATCAAGCACCAGATCGATGTCCTTGGTCCGCTCCCAGAACGGAGAAGTGCGATAGTCGATGACCTCATCCGCACCGAGGCCGCGCAGATAACCCGCGTTGATGCCCTGAGCCGTCGCTATCACACGTGCTCCGGCGCGCCGCGCGAACTGGACGGCGAAACTCCCAACACCGCCGGCCGCGCCATGAATCAACACGGTCTGGCCGCGTTTCAACTCTCCCGCATCGAACAACGCCTGCCATGCGGTCAGCGCGCCAACCGGGATGGCCGCGGCACGTTCGTCGGTCAAACTGGCAGGTATCCTAACCAACGCGTTCGATGCGATCGCCACAAAGTCGGCATAGGCGCCAAGTCCACTCATAGGACCCATGACCCGATCGCCGATGGCGAACCCGTTCACTTCTTGACCGACTTCAATCACCTCACCGGCGAACTCAACGCCGAGCGTGGCGGGGAGGGGCAACGGGAAATCGTTTTGCAACCAGCCGTCGCGGATCTTCCAATCGAGACCGTTGATTCCCGCGGCCCGAACTTGAACAACTACCTGGCCTGAAGCGGCGGTCGGCATCGCGATGCTGTCAATCTTCAGGGCGTCAGGACCGCCGTAGACATGGATACGAAGCGCGCGGTTCATTGAGCTGTCTCCAGTGCGGGATAGTCGATATACCCGTTCGCTCCGGGCGAATAGAACGTGTTGCGCTCAGGCGCATTGAACGGTGCATCGACGAGCAAGCGCTGCGGCAGATCCGGATTGGCGAGATACAGGCTGCCGAACACGGTTGCATCGGCGTTGTCCTGCTCGATCAGCGATTGCGCGCTCTCGCTGGTCAGCCCGCCGCCCACCAGATAGGCGCCATTGAACAACGGGCGCAGGAGCGTGCGGTAATCAAATTTGCTCTGGGTCTTCGCCACGTGCAGATACGCCAGCTTGAGAACAGCGAGCTTCTCCACGAGATATCGATAGGTATCCTGCGGTGTTGCATCGGTTACATCGTTGAAGCCCATTTCAGGCGCGATCTTGATACCGACGCGGTCGCTGCCCGCTTCCTGAGACATTGCGCCCAGTACTTCCAGGATGAAGCGCGCGCGATTCGCGACCGAGCCGCCGTAAAGATCGGTCCGCTGATTCGTCCCCGATGACAAAAACTGCTCGGGCAGATACCCCGAGGCCGCATGCAATTCAACGCCGTCGAAGCCGGCCGCCATCGCGTTGTGTGTGGCAAGCCGATACTCCTGGACGATATCCGCTATCTCGTCGGTCTCAAGGGCGCGCGGTTGCACAAACTCCTGCGGTCCCGTTGCGGTGAATACCGTACCGGCGGGTTTGACGGCCGAAGGCGCAACCGGCGTTGCGTCGCTCGGCAAGAGGCTCGGATGAGAGATGCGACCGGTATGCATGAGCTGCAGGAAGATGAGGCCGCCCTTGGCGTGCACTGCATCGGTGACATGCTTCCATGCCTCGATCTGCGCGTCGGAATGAATGCCCGGCGTGCGCACGTAGCCTTTGCCCATCGGTGCGGGATAGGTGCCTTCCGTGATGATCAGGCCGGCGCCGGCGCGCTGGCTGTAGTAGTCCACCGTCATGGGCGAGGGCACGCCCGTGGTGTCGTGAGCGCGTGAGCGGGTCATCGGCGCCATGACGAGGCGATTGCGAAGCGTATAGCGGCCAATCCGGGTAGTGCTGAAGAGCGGGTTCATGTCGATTCCTTGGTTGAGGAGGTGTGGAGACATATTGCATTGATCCACCCAAGGGATAAATAGCTATAATTGAAAACAGTGATCCACCAGTGGAACAATCATCGTGGAACTGTTGAGTTACATGCGTGTGTTCGTGGAAGTGGCGCGGACCAAAAGCTTCAGGGGCGCGGCCGAAGCGCTCGATATGCCCAATTCAACGCTGTCGCGGCATATATCGGAGCTGGAAAAGACAATTGGCCTACAACTGCTGCATCGCTCGACTCGCAAGGTCGAACTCACCGCCGCGGGCGAGGTGTATTTCAAGCGCTGCCAGAGCATTGTTGAAGAAGCGCGCATCGCACACGAATCCCTGCTCGATGTGGTGGAACGGCCCAGCGGCACGCTGCGGGTATCGATGCCGGCCGATCTCGCGACCGGTTATCTCGCGCCGATCCTGAGAGAGTTTGCCAAGACTTATCCGCTGATCAGTTTCGAGTTCGACCTGACGCCGCGCCCCGTGGACTTGCAGAGCGATCCGTTCGATCTCGCCATTCGCATCGGCGCGCCGCCGACGACTCCGTCAACGCTTGTCGCCCGGCAGATTGCGGTGTTGACACGGTATCTCTATGCATCGCCCGACTATCTCAAGGCGGCTGCGCCGCTCACTCATCCCGACGACCTGACCCGACACGTGTTGTGCATCGGGGAAGGGGCGACCAGCCCCGGGGAGACTCGGAGAACGTTTTATCGCGGGGAAGAGGTGGTCAACGTGATGATTGCGTCGCGCTTCAGGATGAACAGCGTTGGCCTGAGCCGCGCGCTGGCAATGTTGGGTGTGGGTATCGCCGTGCTCGATACGGAGCTTGCGCGCGAGGATGTGGCGTCGGGCCGCCTGCGGCGTGTACTGCCGGATTGGTGTCTAAAGTCGGTTCAGGTGCACGCGATTACCGACACGCGACTCTTGCCGGCAAGGACTCGCTTGTTCATCGATTTCATCAAGGCCCGGATGAGTTAGCGGGAGCATTGGCACGTCAGATCTTCTGTCCGCGTAGCAGCGGCCGGCGTACCATATGGACCGGCCCCACATCTTTCTCGTTGAGCACATGAGCCAGCGTGTGCGCTCGCTCAGACAGTAAGAAAAGAGAAAGGAAACCGGGCCTCAACGTTCTCATCCGCAATGGTATTGCCGCTTCTCGATCAACCGGGAGACGCCATGACTGCCGTTCAAAAGATCTGGGGTGTGCTGGTCGGCAAGCCGCTCGATCCTCTCGATCCACGCACGCGCCATGCCATTGCTGTCACGCCTCTACTCGCGTGGGTCGGCCTGGGTGCCGACGGCCTGTCCTCCTCCTGCTACGGTCCCGAAGAAGCATTCCTGGCGCTGGGTCAGCACACGTCGCTTGCGCTGATCCTTGCCTTGGCGACCGCAGCGACCGTCTTCATCATCGCGCTCGGCTACAACCAGGTCATCGAGCTGTTTCCCACTGGCGGAGGCGGCTATCGCGTGGCGACTGCGTTACTCGGGTCAAGCCCGGGGCTTGTCTCGGGGGCAGCGCTGCTGGTCGACTATGTGCTGACAATCGCGACATCGCTCGCGAGCGGTGTTGATGCGTTTTTCAGTTTATTGCCGGTCAGCGCGCAGGCATTCAAGCTCGCAACCGAGCTCACGCTGATCGTGCTGATGACCGGCCTGAATTTCCGCGGCATGAAGGAATCGATCCTTGTGCTGTTGCCGATCTTCCTCGGTTTTGTCGTGCTCCATCTCGGGCTGATCATCTATGGCGTAGCGGTTCACGGCGATCATCTGGCGGCTGTCGTGCCGGGCGCCGTGGCGGAAGCGCACACCATGTCGCATACGCTCGGGCCGCTGGTGGTCGTGGCGCTGCTGATGCGTGCGTTCTCGCTGGGCGGCGGGACTTACACGGGGCTGGAAGCCGTATCGAATAATGTCAACATGCTGGCCGAGCCGCGCGTACCGAACGGCAAGGTGACCATGTTCTACATGGCGACGTCGCTGGCGTTCACGGCGGGCGGCATCATCCTGCTCTACATGTTGTGGCATGCCCAGCCGGTCGAAGGCCAGACGCTTAACGCCGTGGTGTTCGGCAGCGTGATCGAGCATCTGGGACTTGGCTCAGCGTTCGCGCGTCATGCATTGCTCGCGGCCGTGCTGGCGCTCGAAGCGGGGTTGTTGCTGGTCGGTGCGCAAACGGGCTTTCTGGATGGCCCGGCGGTGTTGTCGAACATGGCCTCGGATTCATGGGTGCCGCGCCATTTCCGTGACCTGTCCACGCGCCTCGTCCGGCAGAACGGCATCGTGGTCATGGGCATAGCAAGCCTTGTGATCCTGATGTGGACAAGAGGCAACGTGGACATCCTCGTCGTGCTGTACAGCATCAACGTGTTCCTGACGTTCAGCCTGTCGCTGCTCGGTTTGTGCACGTACTGGTGGCGTCATCGTCACGACGGCAAGGGTTGGGTAAGGCCGTTCGCGCTGTCGGCGCTGGGCCTCGCGGTGACGAGTACCGTGCTCGTGATCACGCTGATCGAGAAATTTACGGCCGGCGGCTGGCTGACGGTGCTGGTGACCAGTGCGGTGATCGCCGCGTGTTTCCTGATCAAGCGCCATTACAGCGACACGCGTTCGCAACTCGCTCGCGAAGATTCACTTTTCACGGACTTGCCTGCCATCGCCAGTGAGCCCGACGTACCCAAGCCGGACCCGTCCCAACCTACTGCGATCCTGCTGGTCGGCAAGCATCGCGGGGCCAGCATGCACGCGCTTTTGTGGGTCAACCGTCTGTTCCCAGGCCACTTCAAGAACTTCATCTTCCTTGCCGTGGGCGAAGTCGATGCGCAAAGTTACGAAGGCACTGAGCACCTGGAGCGCCTGCAGAAAACGATCCAGTCATCGCTAGAGTATTACGTTTCGTATTGCCGGAGGCATGGCATTCCGGCCGAATACCGGACTGCCTTCGGCACACATCCGATAGGCGAATTCATGAAGCTCACCGAGGCTACGCTGGACGAATTTCCGAACAGCGTGTGTTTTGCCAGCAAGCTGATCTTCAAGCGTGTCAATTTCCTGACAGCGTGGTTGCACAACCAGACGCCATTGGAAATCCAGACGCGCCTGCATCAACAGGGCAAGCAAATGGTGCTGTTGCCGATGAACGTGGGGTGACAATCCATGAGCCGTAACGGCATACGCGGGCCATTAAGCCCGCGTTACCCCTACGCCGGAGCGCCATACAGTCTGCGCAATTCCAGATTCACCTTGAGCACATTGATCAGCGGCTCTCCTACCAGACCGCCAAACGGCGCGCTCGCTTGCTGGCTCAATAGTGCGGCGATATCGGCGCGGACCGCGGCCGGAGCGCGCTTCGTATCCTTCGCCCACGCCTGCGCCACGCGATCGAGCTGGTAAGTCGCATTCGCCAGCGTGATGTCCGGGTCAAGTCCTGATCCCGATGTTGTGACGAAGTCGCCCGGCACGTCCTGCAGCGCCACGTTCGGATGATCCTGCCGCCACATGTCGAAGAAGATGGACTGGACATCGGCGCCGTCCTTCACCGGTTCGATTCCGCTCACGCTCTTGCCGTCACTGCCGGTGTGCGTCACGCTCGAAGGGAACTGTCCGGGGCGTTCGGCCGAAAACGTTTCGAAGAACACCACGGCCAGATCCGCCGCCTTCGGGTTCGGCGTGGCGGGGTTCGCGGCCACCCAATGCTTCACCACATTCGGATGTTGCTTCACCCAGTCATCGATGTATTTTGCATGCGACGGATCGGCGCTCACCCAAGCCTGCGCAAGTCCGTTATGAGCGTCGGCCCATTGCGCAACGAGATGCGGCTGTCCGCCCGCATGGTCGGCCTGGAACCAGCGCTCCACATCTGGCGCGACGAGTTGCCCGGCCTGCGGCCCCGAGGCATAGCGTGCAATCGGCCCCAGCATGCGCGCCACGCGGTCGCGCAGCAGATAGTTCGTCGCACTGAGCGTTGACGAGCCGGATGCCGACGCGTCATATGACACCGCCGACGGGCGCGACTGGAAATATTCGTCTTTCGTGAACGGCTGCGCGATCAGCAGCGAACCGACCGGCTTGCCGTCCGGGCCATCGACAATACTGCCGTTCGCCTGGAACGGAAACGCAGTCTGGCCGACGACCCACAACACCGCCGGATAAATACCGCACACAAGCACGGTAACGAATCCCAGCAGCCAGATACTCTTCGACAGATAGCGCAGCATGATTTCCTCCTTGCGCGACCGTATGCAAACCTCATGTGGCCTTTCAAGCGACCAGATGTAGCCCGACCATGACCAGGTCGATCAGCTTGATCCCCGCGAAAGGCACGATCACGCCGCCCAGTCCCCACACCAGCAGATTGCGGCGCAACAGCGCGTCGGCGCCCAGCGCGCGGTATTTGACACCCTTGAGCGCAATCGGAATCAGCAGCGGAATGATCAGCGCGTTGAAGATCACCGCCGACAGGATGGCCGAGGTCGGCGAATGCAGGTGCATCACATCCATCGCGCCCAGCCACGGCAGCGTGCCGGCGAACAGCGCCGGGACAATCGCGAAGTATTTCGCCACGTCGTTTGCGATCGAGAATGTGGTCAGTGCGCCGCGCGTCATCAACAGTTGCTTGCCAATCTCAATGACCTCGATGAGCTTCGTCGGATCGCTGTCCAAGTCGACCATGTTGCCGGCTTCCTTCGCGGCCTGCGTGCCGGAATTCATCGCGAGGCCGACGTCTGCCTGGGCGAGTGCGGGCGCGTCGTTGGTGCCGTCGCCCATCATCGCGACGAGCTTGCCTTCAGCCTGTTCGCGGCGCAGATAGTCGAGTTTCGCTTCCGGCGTTGCTTCGGCGATGTACTCGTTGACCCCGGAGAGCCGCGCAAGCGTAGCGGCCGTCAGCGCATTGTCTCCGGTGATCATCACCGTATGAAGGCCCATCTTGCGCAAATGCTGGATGCGTTCGCGGATGCCCGGCTTCAGGATGTCTTCCAGGATCACGACGCCTGCGATCTCGTTCCCGTTTGCGACAACGAGCGGTGTGGCGCCTTGGTCGCCGGCGTGCCGCAGCAGTGGGTCGAGCCCGAACGGCACCTCGCCGCCGAGTTGCCGCACGTAGGCGATCACCGCATCGGGCGCGCCTTTGCGGATCGTCCGTCCGTCGGGCATATCGACTCCGCTCATGCGGCTTTGCGCGCTGAACGCAATCACCTTCGCGTCGCGCGGCACGGCGTTCCCCGACGCGGCAGGCGCAAGCGCCGACACCACCGACACAATGCTCTTGCCCTCGGGCGTCTGGTCCCCGAACGAGGCGAGCGCCGCGAGACGTTTGAGCTCGCCTTCGTCATAGGCGCCAAGCGGCATGAAGCCGGTCGCCCGGCGGTTGCCGATCGTGATGGTGCCGGTCTTGTCCAGCACGACGGTGTCGATGTCGCCCGCGACTTCAACCGCCTTGCCGCTCTTGGCGATAATGTTCGCCCGCAACGCCCGGTCCATGCCCGCAATACCAATGGCGGCGAGCAACGCGCCGATGGTCGTCGGGATCAGACAGACGAGCAGCGCGACGAGCGTGGGCACGTCGGTGCCGAGGCTGTGCAGCGGCTCGGACAGGCTGAGATAGCTCGTCATGTACTGCTCGGCGTTGAACGCCATGGCCCACAGCGGCACGACGACAATCAGGAAGATCAGCGTGAACGCCGACAGGACAAGCGTGAGCGCGATTTCGTTCGGCGTGCGTTGCCGCACCGCGCCCTCCACGAGTGCGATCATCCGGTCTAGAAAGGTCTCGCCTGCTTCCGCCGACACCCGCACGATGATCTCGTCGGACAGCACGGTCGTGCCCCCTGTTACGCCCGACCGGTCACCGCCGGCGTCGCGGATCACGGGGGCGGATTCACCCGTGATCGCGGACTCGTCGACTGCTGCTGCACCTTCAATGATCTCGCCATCACTCGGGATGGTTTCGCCCGCGCGCACGATGACCCGGTCGCCGCGCAGTAGTTTGATAGACGACACCGTTTCGCGCGAGCCGTCTTCACGCAAGCGGTAGGCGACCGTATCGCGCCTCGCCCGGCGCAGCGAATCCGCCTGCGCCTTGCCGCGTTCCTCGGCGATAGCCGTAGCGAAGTTTGCGAACAAGACAGTCAGGAACAACCACACGTCGAGCGCAATGAAATACGTCAGCGGCGCCTGGCTGTGGGCAGCGCCGAAGGCCATCTGCACGATGAACACAAGCGTCAGCACTGCACCGATTTCGACGACGAACATCACCGGGTTTTTCCACTGGATATCCGGACGCAATGCGATCAGCGACTGTCGCAGCGCTGCACGGACCAGCGCTGATGCGAACAACCCGCCCGCGGGCGATTTGCGCGGCGGACGGGGACCGCCAGATATCGACGGCACCGGTGCGTGCGCGACCTTTGCGGTTTCCATGATGACGACTCCTCGATCGACTAAAGACTGCTTGATCCCAACGCGAACTACCCGCGAACCACCCTTTATCCGCCGAATGGAATCGGCCCCAGATGTTCCGCAAGCGGTCCGAGCGCGGCGATGGGCAGGAACAGCAGCGCGCCCACGATCAGGATCGTGCCGAGCAGCAGGAAACCAAACGTCGCGGTGTTATCGCGCATCGTGCCGAGCGTCGCCGGTGCGGCCTTCTTGCGGCCGAGATAGGCGGCCATGGCGATCGGTGCGACGATCGGCAGGTAGCGCGAGAACAGCATCACGAGCCCGGTTGCGGTATCCCATTGCACTGCCGTTGGCGCTGGATTCGGGTTGCTGTTCAGCCCATAGGTTGTTGACAGGCCGTCGAATGCAGAGCCGTTGTTGGCCGACGCCGACGAGAACTGATAAGTGATCTCGCTGAAGCCGTGCGCACCCGGGTTGTTCTCGGCCTTGGTGCCCCAGTCGGTTGCGGAGAACAGGCCGCTCGGGCCGAGGATCAAGATCGGATGCACGAGGAGTGCGATCATCGCGAGCTTCATTTCGCGTGCACCGACCTTACGCCCGAGATACTCGGGTGTGCGCCCCACCATCTGCCCCGCGATAAACACGCCGATGATCAGGAACAGCAGCAAGTTGATCATCCCGACACCCTTGCCGCCGAACACGCAATTGATCCACATGCCGATCAACGGCGACAGGCCCGCCAGCGGGTTCAGGCTGTCATGCTCGGCGTTGACCGCACCGCAAGTGACATCGGTCGTGATCGCGGCGAACGTGGCGCCCGCCGAGGTGCCGAAGCGCAGCTCCTTGCCTTCGAGATTGCCGAGATGCTGCTCGACCGGCAATGCAGCGACGGGCGCGATAGTCAGCGTGCGATGCGCGCCGGGCAGTTCATAGCTGCGCGCAACCGCATGGGCGGTAAAGGCGGGATTCGGCTTGAGCGTGTCCCAGTACACGGTCCACGCGATCAGGCTGATCATCATGGAGAGCATTACCGTATAGATCACCACCGCGTGGCGCAGGCGGCCCAGCATCCGCCCATACATCAGCACCAGAGCGAACGGGAAGATCATCATCGCAAGCGTGGTGACGAAGTTCGATCCGGCGCTCGGGTTTTCATACGGGTGCGCCGAATTCATTCCATAGAACCCGCCGCCATTCGTGCCGAGCATCTTGATCGGAATGACGGCCGCGACCGGCCCGACGACCAGCGTCTGTTGCTTGGGCTGGCCGTTGTCGGCGGTGCCCATGGCAGCGGGTTCCAGCGTGGTGACTTGCTGGGCGCTCGCGTAGGTCATCGGCATGCCCTGGTGGATGAAGATCACGCCCACGATCAAAGCGATTGGCACGAACATGTAGACCACGACGCGCCACATGTCGACAAAAAAATTGCCGACCAGCTGCTCGCCGCGCAGGGCCCGGATGATGGCCGTCAACGCGCACAAGCCCACCGACGCCGACAGGAACATGTTCGGCAGGATGAAGAAGATCTGGCTGAAATTCGAAAGATGCTGGTCGCCTGAATAATGCTGCAGGTTCGTGTTGGTCATGAACGAGATGACCGTGTTGAAGATGGTCGACGGCGCGAGCATGCCGCGGCCCAGCGGATTGAGCGGCATCAGCGGCTGCAGCGACAACACGACGAAACCGAACACGAACAGGACCGCGTTGAAGACAAGCAGTGCGACCGTGTACTGCTTCCAGTCCTGAGGGCCGCTGTCGACCTTCGATTCGAACCAGCGCAGCGGGCGAGGTGTCCGGTAGCGGCCGTCCATGACCCACGCCATGTAGCGGCTAAGCGGTATGGAAACGGCGATAGCCGTGACAAGGATGATGAGCGGCAGGGTCCACATGAGCTTCCCCTTTTAACCCGGAATGGCACCAGGCCGGTCAGAACCACTCGGGCCGGATGAGCGCGACGAAAAGATAGACGAAGGTCAGCGCGGAGACCGCGACAGCGAGCCAGGCCATGATGGTCTCCTCAGATCCTGTCGCACGCTTCGATGAACGCGAAGCAGAGCGCGAGACTGCCCAGCCCAAGAACGAACCCGAGTGGTAGCCAGATAAACAAGTTCACAGCAGCCCCCTGTTTTTCACAGACGACAAGACCCCGCGCCGACGTGTTGGCGACGGCGTTATAACCTGTCTTGGCAGGCTCTACTAAAGGTATAGGACGTCGCGAATAAAAATGGCGTAAAACCGGAAAGGGTTTGCGTACATTCGGTGTAAACGTCGAGTGATTGTGCAGTTTTTCCTGTTATAAACAGACAAGGAATCCTACGCTTTTATGAGCCAACGCCGCCGGAGATGTCATGTCCAAGCAACCGATAGCAGCTGCAAGCCACGGGTCGGTGAACTATGTGCGTCGAGGTATGGGTAGCGTCGTACTGAGGTGTTTCGATCCGGCGTACGTTTCGTTCGAGGGGTTGACGCTGAGGCCGCATCGGTCCTTCGCGCGGCATGACGAATCGTGAAACAGCACAATCGAAAACCGGCAGGCATGTCCGAAAGGGCAATGGTGCCAACGAAGTGGCTCATGCGTATGAGGGGGGCGGTCAAAGTCATCCTGATCGCCGGTGCCGTCAATGAGATCCTGAACTCCGTGTTCATGTATGTCGCGCAACGAATCGATCCTGAATTGCCGCCTATCGCGGCCTCCGTATTCAGCTTCGCGACGTGTGCACTGGTGGGCTTCTGGTTTCAGTCAGATGCCCGGCGAGCGTATCTTTTCGCTCGCGACGGAGGCTACATAGCACGCGTCGACACTACAAATCGAGCGCCGCATATTGCGGCCAACTGCCCGAAGCGATGGCTCGTGGTTCTTTATATAGAGCTGAAGCCCGGTCTGGTCGGCCTGTAGGGATTTGCGAGGTGGCATCACCATTCCGATTACCTCCCGTGCGAGATGTTTACCCCTTCCGGGAGTATTCGCTATGAATTAACCGCTCCAGGTTCTCCGTGTCAGTTTCGATTGTTGAGACAGCGATTTTTACGGAACTTTTTACGGAACCTTAACGCCGATTTTGATAGCCTTGAAGTATGCAACGGAAAACGAGGGCAGTATGACGCATACACTGGGGGCTCTGCGGGCTCTTTTCACATCGGGCAAGCCCCCCGCGCACCGCCGGTTACCTCCCGCGCCTGGCCGCAATGTGATGATGCACGTGACGCTTGACGCGCAACACGCGACCCCGTTGCGTCAGGCGCTGATCCGTGATTGCGCCGGTCAGCCGTGGACCATTCGTCTCGTGCCGCTGTACGGAACGGGCCGCGTGCGTCTATCGCTATATCTCCCCAAGGAGGCTGTGAGCGGGGCGATCCAGCGAGTCGCGCATCTGGTACCGACTGCCGAGCTAGGGCAACTGTTTGAGGTCCCTCATGCCCCCACCGAGGCCTGGCGGGATTTGATGCATCTCGCGTCTCCTCCGAGTGTTGACCCGGCCGGTCAATCGGACGAAATGGCTGCTGGAAACGATTCTCTCGCGCAATTGCTCGCCCAGGATCACGTCCTGCTCGGCCTGGACTTTGCTAGCCGGGAGTCACTTTTCGCGCATCTTGGCCGTTTCTGTGAACAACGCTTCGGGCTGCCGGCGGCGACCGTGATCGCGGGCCTCGAGGCGCGCGAATCGTTAGGCTCGACCGCGCTCGGTCAGGGGGTCGCCGTTCCGCACGGTCAAATCAAGGGGCTGCGTCAGGCCATAACGTTATATGTTCGTCCGACGGCTCCCATTCCGTTTGATGCGCCCGACGGAAATCCCGTGAGCGACGTGGTCGTGCTATTGGTCCCGGAATCGGCCACTAGCATGCATCTGCATCTGCTGGCTGATGTAGCACAGCGCTTCTGCGACCACCACTTCCGCGAACAACTCCATGCGTGTGTCGACGCACGGGCCGTGTGCCAGTTGTTCGTTGGCTACAACGCACCAGATGCCGACCTGGTCGGCCGTCCTGATGCAGAGGCCAAATTGTTGGGTCAAGGCTGATAGGGGGCGTCGGCGGTTTGCCTCGTGGACCGCGGAACAACAGGTGGTGGACCGTGTTCAAGCTGAAACACTTCCCGCAGTGGATCGTGGGGCCGCCGCGCGATCCCGTCGACCCCGGCACGCGCCGCGGTCTCCTGCTGACTGCTGTGCTTGCGTCGGCGGGACTCGGTGCGAACGAATTGTCATCGGCATGCTACGGACCGGAGAAAGCATTCCTCGCACTGGGCGCCGACGTGTTGGCGAAGGCTCTATGGCCTGTCTTGGCAGGCTTTACCAAAGCTATAGGACGTCGCAAAAAAATAGTGTAAAAACGGGAAAGATTTGCGTACATTCGGTGTCGAAAGCGGTTTTGCCTGAGAGCGGGAGTCGTCGATTAAAAGGAAGGAATCCTATCCTTACGAAAAAATTGATGCCGGATATGATCAACCGGGTCGACGCGCTTTTCCAAGGCGGTGCGAGAACATTCTTGATTGCCGCTTACTTCGAAGACGGACGCGCAGATTGCACCATGACGCCGGTTACCGGGAGTCGACGATTTCTTTGCCAATCCATCGCCGGTCTTCTGCCAATTGACGGACGGTGCAATCGGCAGGCGGGTAAGCGAGCGCGCGCCACTGGCGCTATGCTACCGGTTCCGCCCAACCGAGGACCATGTCATGAAACAGTCACCAGGATCGATGATCACCTACCAGCGCCCTGACGGGAAGGACGTCCAGGGTTACCTGGCCAAACCGCAGAAACTGGAGGGCGCGCCCGCCATTGTCGTGATTCAGGAGTGGTGGGGCTTGAACGACCAGATCCGCGGCGTGGCAGACCGCTTTGCACGGTCTGGTTATCTGGCGCTGGTCCCCGATCTTTTTCGCGGGAAAACCACCGTTGAGGAAGAAGAGGCGAACCACCTGCTAGGCGCACTCGATTTCGCCGATGCCGCCGGCCAGGACATCGCAGGCGCCGTGAAGTACCTCAAGACGCAGTCGGATCGGGTCGGCGTGACCGGCTACTGCATGGGCGGCGCGCTGACGCTGCTGGCGCTAAGTCATGTCCCTGACATATCCGCCGGCGTGGTGTGGTACGGCTTCCCGCCGCTCGAATACATCGACGCATCGAAGATCAAGGCGCCCGTGCTCGGTCATTGGGCCGACCAGGACGCGTTCTTCCCGGCTGAAACGGTCGACGCACTGGAGAGCAAGCTGACCGAGGGCAAGGTCGATGTCGAGTTTCATCGCTACCTCGCGCATCATGCGTTTGCCAACGAGACAGCGGTCGGGCCGGGCCGTATTGCCAGGACCCAGTTCGACCCGGTGTGGTCGCAGCTGGCGTGGGACCGGACGCTGACCTTCTTCGGCCGCACGCTGTGGCCGCACGCCGGCTAGCATTGCCTGGCGACTAGCGGGGTACTGGTGCGCCCGCCAGGTCGAGCGTCTTGCTTACAAGACCTCAAACACGCTATAGACCGGTCCATTCGCGAACCGATGTCCCGTACCCACGGCGATGATCCGGTTCAGCCAATCGTACTTTCCGGTGGGTGCTTCGAACATCGGGTTGATCCGGAAGTAGTAGCTTGCCGGATCAACATCCTCGCCTTTTTCCAATCGTTGAATGACGTCAGCGGGGCCGTGTCGCAAGCCGCGATACGCCATCATGATGTTCACGCCATCGTCGGTTTGCAGGATCAGGCGCACGTCGAGCGTGGTGCTTGCGTCGCCGCGAACGGTTTGCCAGTCGGCGCCACCGTCCAGCACCTTGCCTGACAGCCGCTCGCCGGCAAACGTTCCTGACGGTACGATTCCCACGCGACGAAATGACCCCGGCGTTTCGCCGACAATCACTATCGGCTTGACGTCGAGCCGGATGACGAACAGAGGGCGGGTTTGCACGCTCTTGAGCGGCGTGGGGAGATCATCGAAAAGCGGAGTAGACATGGTGTTCACCATCGCTATGGTGGGCAGCGTCGCCGGTCCGCATGACGAACCTGACCGGCTGCGTGTGCCTTTGATTGGGTGCGTTATTGAAGCGGCGAGAAGTCCGTGGGCCGCATGATCCGCGACTCCATGCTGAGGAGAATATCGAGCGCTTTCACCTTGCTGCCGAATGCCTGCCAGCGGCTGTCGGCAGCCATCCTGTCGCGGCGCTCAAGCCGGTCGTCCAGGCTCTTGTACGCCCAGATATGAACGATCTGGCTGATGTCGCCAATCTCGGTCGTGAAGAAGCCGATCAGTTCGCCGAGGAATTCCTTTTGAAGCGGCAGAGCCTCGCTTTTGTACAACGCAAGCCATTCAGCAGCGCGCAAAGGTTTGAAGGTATAGGTTCGGATTTCGTAAAGCATCGGTTATCTCCAGGGCAATAAAAAATCGGTTACGACGCGGTTCGTCCGCCATTGACCCTCAGCACTTCGCCGGTCATGAAGCTCGACTTGTCAGACGAAACGAACACAATAGCGTCCGCGATTTCTTCGGGCGTACCAGCGCGTTTGAGCGGGACGGCCGCGAGAAAGGCCGCCTTGCGCTCCGGATCTGCGAGGAGCCGATTCAGCATTGCCGTCTCCACGGGACCGGGGGCAACGGCATTGACGCGCACGCCGAACGCGGCAGCTTCGAGCGCGGCGGATTTCGTCAGGCCTTCGACCGCATGTTTGCTGGCCACGTAGAGGGACGCGCCTGCCGCGCCACGTGCGCCCATTGTCGACGAGATGTTGACAATACTTCCGCTGCCTTGCCCCGTCATCACGCGCAGTTCGTGTTTCATGGCCAGCAGCGTGCCGAGCACGTTGGTGTCGAAGACGGCTGCGTAGCGTTCGGGCGTCTGCTCCGTCACAGGCGCAGACTCGCCTTCGGAGCCTGCGGCGTTGACGGCGACGTCGAGCCGGCCGAAGCGGGCCACGGTGCCGTCGACGAGATTGCGGACATCGTCTTCGAAGCGGACATCCGCCTGAAGGAATTCAGCTTCTACGCCGAGTGCGATCAGTTCTGCGGCGAGCGTCCGGCCTTCTTCAACGCGGCGCCCCGACACGACGATCCGCGCATTGTCGCGGGCGAATGCAAAGGCGGCGGCGCGGCCAATGCCGGTCAGCGCGCCCGTGATAAGTACAACAGGAGGGTTAGACATTTCGTTTGCATATCCTTGATCGGGCAGTGCGAAAGCAAGTCTTGCTGATCGCACTGCCGCTCATGAGGTGCCGCCGCCCGTGACAGGACACCGGCGCTTTTGCTTACACGGTCACCACGATCTTTCCGAACTGACCATTGGTTTCCAGATAGCGATGCACGTCGACCATTTCGTCGAACGTGAACGTGCGATCGATCACCGGTTTGAGCGCGCCGCTTTCAAGCCCCTTCAGCACGTACTCCACCGCGGCCTTCCGACGTGTCTCATCGCCGCTCGTGAGCCAGATGTTGTGACCCTTGACGGTGATCATCTTGGCGATCATGTCAAGCGCAGGCAACGGCGTCACACTCGGGCTGAGCGCGCCGTAGATATACGCGATGCCCTGGAACGACAGCGCGGAAATCAGCTTCGGGAAGTTCGGACCGCCGACCGGATCGAACACGACGCGCACACCCTGGCCGCCCGTGATGCGCGTGACTTCTTCGACCAGATCGGTCTCGTCCGTGACTATGACGTGCGCCGCGCCCGCATCGAGCAACTGCTGTTTCTTGTCGGCCGTGCGCGTAGTTGCGATGGACGTTGCGCCGGCGTAGTTGGCAATCTGGATCGCCGCGAGGCCGACGCTGCTCGACGCTGCCGGGATGATGACAAAATCGCCCTTGCCCACTTTTGCATCTTCGATGAGCGCGCCGTAAGCCGTCACGAACATCATCCAGACCGATGCTGCCTCGGCATACGAAAGCGATTCCGGATGCTTAACGACCGCGTGGGCCGGCGCAATGATCACTTCGCCGTATGTGTGGTACTGATTCATCGAGAACGACGGAATCAGGTTGACCTTGTCGCCCGGCGCGAAGCCGGTCACGTCCTGGCCCACGGCGTCGACGATACCCGCCGCTTCGTACCCAAGACCGGCCGGGAACTTGACGGGTTCGATGTACTCGTCCACGCGCCACATTGCCTCGGCGCGATTGATGCCTATCGCCTTGACGCTGATGCGAACTTCGCTTGGGCCCGGAGCGGGTACCTCTGCATCGACGAATTCAAGGACTTCGGGACCGCCGGCTTTAGCAAATTTGATCGTACGTGACATGAAACTCTCCAGAGTAAATTGGGTTCAACTTGCGTTCATCCAGCGAAGCGCCGCTGGGTTCACACGGTTTCTGCTGCTTCAGCAGCAGGTAAATAAGCAGGAAAATCCGAGTAATGCTTTTCATCGCCGCCCCAGAACGCGGCGCGGACATACGGTGTAAGCGGCAGCTTGTGTTGCAGACGATACGGCAAATCAGGATTTGATGAGAAATGCCGGCCGAATGCGACCAGGTCTGCATCGCCGGACGCCAGAATTGCTTCGGCACTGTCGCCGTCGAAACCACCAGCCGCGATGATCGGACCCGAGAAGTGCGCACGGAGATACTTCGTTGCAACAGGCGCCTGCCCTTCATGCAGCGTTTCATCGCCCTTGATGCGCGGCTCGATCACGTGCAGATACGCAATCTTGTATCCATCGAGCACCTTCGCGACGTAGCTGAAGGTTGCCTCGGGATTGCTGTCGGAGACGCCGCCCCATTCGCCTGACGGCGAGATGCGTACGCCAACGCGGTCTGCGCCCCACACGGAGATGAGCGCTTCAACAGCTTCGCGCAAGAAGCGGACGCGGTTTTCGATCGGGCCGCCGTAAGCGTCGGTGCGTTGGTTGGAGCCGTCCTGGATGAACTGATCCACCAGGTAGCCGTTCGCACCGTGGAGCTCGACGCCATCGAAACCGGCATCGAGCGCGCGTTGTGCCGCGACGCGAAACTCTTCAACAATGCCCGGAATCTCTTCAATGCCAAGCGCCCGATGTGGCGAAGCGGGAACGAAGCCGTCCTTGGTCAGCGCGACGCCATCGAACGGAACGACCGAAGGCGCGAGCGGGTCAACACCGCCGGTCATCTCGACGTGGCTTTGACGGCCGCCGTGGATGAGCTGCATGAAGGCGCGGCCACCCTTGGCGTGAACGGCATTGGCGATCGCCTTCCAGCCTTCTGTCTGGCCGTCGTGATAGAAGCTCGCCGCGCCCAGGTACGAGCGGGCAGGGATCGAGATGCTGACGCCTTCAATGACTTCAAGCCCGCCATTCGATGCACGCTGGCCGTAGAAGTCGGCCATCATCGGGCTGGGGATGTCGCCGGGCTGGATGGTGCGCAGGCGGGTCATCGGCGCAAGGACAACACGATGCGAGAGGGCATAGGCGCCAACTTTCTTGGGTGTGAACAAGTGAGCCATGATCTTTCCTTTAGCGGGTAATCAAACGTGGATTTCTTACGCGCCGGTCCGTCAGCACGGCGCAAGAGTTTTATGCGCTGGCGCTCGGCCGGGCAGAGACCTCGTCGTACCATCGACGAAACGCCGTGTGCTCTGCCGGAATCGGCATCTTCAACGCGTTGGTTGCGAAGTCGACCGTGACCAGAGTGGTGATGTCCGCTGCCGAGAATTCATTGCCGGCTACGAATTGGACCGTCTCGAGCCGTTCATTGAAGTCGGTGTAGAAATTCGCCACGCGCTGTTTGCTACGCTCGACCAGTTCGGGAATCTGCTCATAGGCGTGGGGCCCGGACAGCGCGCGGCCCTTCAGTCCGGCTACCGCGTTGCGCACGCCTTCCATGACCGGCGCGAAGCCGTCCAGTTCTGCGCGGCGTTCCCACATTGCGACGAGCGCCTTCGACGCGGCCGTCGTCCCCAGCAACGGGGTTTGGCGGTACGCTTCTTCCAGATAACGCCAGATGGCGAGCACTTCAGTAATGACCGTTCCATCGGCTAAAGCCAGTGCCGGCACCTGGCTGCGCGGATTGATTGCGCGGTAGGCGTCGGAGAACTGTTCCTTGGTTCCCAGGTCGACCGGCTTCATCGGGAGTTCAATACCCTTCTCCGCGATGAAGATGCGAACACGGCGTGCGTTCGGCGAGCCTTTTGATTCGTACAATACGGGGGCGGCGGATGTCATTTGAATCTTCCTTTATCGTGTTTCATTTAAATGTGGATACCTAAGCAATAAGGCTTTTCACCCACGCTGAAAATATGCTTGAACTGGTTCAGATCAGAGCTTCGAGCCGCCGTCAACACTCAGCGTTTCGCCGGTAATCCAGCGAGCCGCATCCGATGCGAGAAACGCGACGGCACTGCCGATGTCATCGGGTTGCGCGACCCGCTTTAGCGCCTGCATGCCGATCGCAACCGCGCGTCCTTCTTCAGTCTTCGTGAAACTCGACATGTCGGTTGCGACCACACCGGGCGCCACCGCATTCACGCGAATACCGCGTTCGCCAAGTGCGGAGGCGAAATGCTTGACGAGGGTGTCGACCGCACCCTTGGTCGCTGCGTAAGCAGGCAGCTTGCCGACTACCGACTGCGCTGCGAGCGACGACAGCAGAACCACGCTGCTGCCTTTGCACATCACCGGCAGCAATTGCTGCACGAGGAAATAGGGCGCCCGCACGTTCACGGCGAACAGGTTGTCGAAATCTTCGACTGTCGTTTCCTCGATGCTCGCCGACTTCGAAACACCGGCGTTCGCCACCAGAATGTCCAGGCGATGGCCCACCACGGCGCGTACACGTTTGGCGAGCGTATGCGGGCCGTCTGCATCGCGCAGATTCGCTGCGACCTTTTGAGCGTTGCCGCCGGCCGCACGAATTTCGGCAACGACAGCATCCGCTTCTTTTTCTCCGCTACTGTAGTGAACCAGCACTTGCGCGCCCTGGCTTGCCAGTGCAAGGGCACTAGCCCGGCCGATGCCGCGAGAAGCGCCTGTGACGAGAGCGGTCTTTCCGGTGAGGTTGGTCATGATCAGACTCCTGTAGGTTGATTGAAAACGATCTGACGATTTCAGCGCACGAACATGAGCGATGGCTCAGGCGTGTTCGTCGCTCTCGGACAGGAACTGCGCCACATGCGTCACGAAGCGCTCGGGGTACTGATACAGCGAGCCGTGGTTCGCATCCGGGTAAATGATCAGCTGCGCGTTCGGAATGTTCTGCTGCAGGATCCACGAGTTGATCGAGTAGATGATTACGTCGTTATCGCCGTTGATCACGAGCGTGGGCTGAGCGAGCGCCGCCAGATAATCGAAAGGGTTCTCGCGCGGTGCGCCCCATTTGCCGAGTGCGGCGAGTTGCGCCGGTGCGACCTTATCGTTGGCTTCGGGGTCCCGGCCTTCGGTGCGCTCGCGAAAGCGCTGCAGGAACTTGCGGCCGGCTGCCTGGCTCGCATCCGACGGCGAGAAATGCACGCGAAGCCACAAGTGATCCGGCTCCTCGTAAGTCGCGCCGAAAATCTCCTGTGCTTCCGGCGTGAGCGATGCCATGCCTTCGCCGCTACGGGGGCCGGTACCCACCAATATTAGGCGGCGTACGAGTTGCGGTTCGGCCACCGCCAGTTCCTGTGCGATCAGGCCGCCCATCGAAAAACCGAGCACGTCGACTTGCGTGATCCCGAGTGCCTTGATAAAGGCAGCAGCGTTGGCAGCCATCTCTTCAATTGACTGTGGTACCTCGCCTGACGTGCTGGAGATGCCGGCGTTGTTAAACAGGATCACTTCGCGACCCTGCGCAAGACCGTTGGTGACAGCCGGATCCCAGTGATCCATCGTGCCAGTGAAGTGGATGTTTAACACGAGCGGCACACCGCCTGTCTTGCCAAAGCGCCGATAGGCGAAGCGGATGCCGTTTGCGTCAATGAATTGCGTCGGGGCGGTTTGGTGCGTGTGGCTGGTCATGACGATTCTCCGATATAGATGAAAGGCATGGAGCGGGTTGGATTTCGAGTCGTTGCGAGTGAAGTGGCTGTTGCCGGTTCGTCGCTGCCTGATGGGTAATGTAGTGGGGTCTTGCGTAAAGTAAAAAGACTTTGTAGGCTGGCGGGCATGCCTGTCAGGCATGACCAAATTGAAGGGAGCGTATGGAGCTTCGACATTTGCGGTATTTCCTGGCCGTCGCGGAGACCGGCAGCCTGACCGTTGCGGCTGAGCGCCGCCTGCACACGTCGCAGCCGTCGCTTAGCCGGCAAATCCGTGATCTGGAAGACGAGGTTGGAGCGGAACTGTTCAACCGTAGTGCGCGTGGGGTTGAGCTGACGGCTGCGGGCAAGGCTTTCCTCGACCATGCACGGCTGGCGCTTACACAAGTCGATGCCGCGGTCGAGGCTGCGCGCCGCGCCGCGCAACCCACGAAACAGGTTTTCGCGCTCGGCTTCCTGACCGGTCAGGAAATGACCTGGCTGCCGCGCGCGATGCAGGTGCTGCGCGATGAACTGCCGAACATCGACGTGACGGTATCGAGCCACTATTCGCCGGACCTCGCCGATGCGCTCGCACGCGGCAAACTCGATCTCGCGTTTCTGCGTGCCGAACCGGGGTTTGATCTGAACTATCGCGTAGTCAGCCGCGAAAAGCTTATTGCGTTGATGCCAAGCGATCATCCGCTTACCGAGCGAAAAACGATCCGTCCAGAGGACTTCGCAGGCAAGCCCTTCATCATGGCTTCGAACAAGGCGACGGTGCTGCACGCTGTAATCGAGCGGTATCTGGAACAGAACGGGGTCAACATCACGCCCGAACACGGCGTCGACAATTTGGCGATGGCCATGTCGCTCGTCGCATCAACGCGCGGGCTGGCGCTGATGCCGGAGTATGCAAACAACCTCTTGCCGTGGTCGGTCGTCAGCCGCCCTCTTGAAGGTGAGACACCGACGATCGATCTTGTTATCGGCTACAGCAAGTCGAACACCTCTCCCGTCCTGAAGCTGTTTCTGTCGAGAGCAGACGAGTTGATGATGCACGCTCCCACTTGATGCCGGTGAGCAAGCTGTGCGCGTGACACGCCCCGCCGCCGGGAGATGACAACAGCGTGTCCTGACAGGGGTCGTGTCTGTCTTGCTCCGTCATGTTGGATGGTCGCCACCTGCTGGATCGATATCGACGCGACGGCGAAAAAATTACCGAACAACATAAATCGGGCCGCGAAGGTAGCCGGTCGCTGCCGCTGTTTCATCGACTTGAGCCAGTGACGTAAAGCATTGATCTAAGTCAACGTCGCCACGAGAGCGTCGCGTACGATTTTTCGCTCAGTGTGGGTTTTAATCGGACCGTCGCATCAGGCTTGACCTTGTGGCGCGTCCGATTTTTTTACCTATGCGTATCAATCCGGCGGTGCACGGAAATTACCCGGCCGCTAACGCAGCGCCTTTAACGATTCCACCCCTCGCAGGGTATTGCGTTGCCGCCACTGCAGCGCGTCGAGATTCGTGATGCGCAGGTCCGGCAGCCGCGAGATGAGGCTGCCGAGCCCCGTTTCGAGTTCCAGCGTCGCGAGCCGCGCGCCCAGGCAGTGATGAACGCCGGCGCCGAATGAAAGCAGCCGCCCCTGGAGCGTGCGTCCGATGTCCAGTTCATCCGGCTTCTCGAACTGACCTGGATCGCGATTGGCGGACCCGAGCAGCATGAACACGATCGTGCCGCGCGCGATCGAGTGGCCCGCCGCTTCCACATCCTCAAACGCCGTGCGCACAATCATCTGCACTGAACTGTCGAACCGCAGACACTCGCCGACAGCCTTGGGCAACAGCGACGCGTCGCCCTTGAGCCGTGCAAGTTGCCCGGGGTGCCGATGCAATGCAATCAGCGCATTACCCAGCATGTTCGACGTCGTTTCATGCCCCGCCACGAATAGCAGCAGCACGTTCGAGATGATCTCGTCCTCAGTGAGCGATTCACCGGCTTCCTCTGCACGAAGCAGCGCGGACACGAGGTCGTTGCCGGGTTTCGCGCGCCGCTCCTCGACCACGCTTTTAAAGTAGCACTCCAGTGTTTGCGTTGCTTCGTTCGCCGCGGCAAGGTGCACAGCGTCCATGGGCGCTGCTTCCAGTGCATTGCCGAAGTGGCTCGCCGCAGAACCGAGCTTTACGCCATCTTCGACAGGTACATCGAGCAACCGGCAGATGACGTTCACCGGCAAGGGCAATGCATAGTCGCGGACCAGGTCGAATGGCGCGCCTGGCTCGAACGCATCAATCAAGGTATCCGCCATGCTTTGCGTTACTTCGCGAAGCAGGTCGATCTGACGCGCATTGAAAGCCGCCATCAGGAGACTGCGCAGTCGCGTATGCACGGGCGGGTTCATCATCAGGAACATGCGGCTGAGCGCCTGGAACACCGGCTGTTCGGGTCCGCTTTCGCCGTAGCGCGCGACTACGCTTGGCATATACGTCTTCCCTACGCGCCGATCGCGCAGCAGCGTATCAATCACTGCATAGTGGCCGGTGATCATGATGTTGGGCGCCAGCGGAACCAGCGCGCCTTGCGCGCGAAGCTGTTCGTAGAAGGGGTAGGGATTTCCAAAGAAAGCAGGGGAGGATAGGTCGCTGAATTTCATGGGAGTCGTGCGTGAGTGGGGAAGCCGCGGAGCGAGGCAAGGCCTGCACCTTACGCACCGAGAACAGATGGGCGGACCGGTTTATTCCATCGCGTTTTTTCGCGGCCGGCAGGGCGATTGAGAAATGGAAAGGCGGATAGATAGAATGTTGAGCGCGAGTAGCAGGGTAACGCTGCAAAATTCCGCGTTGGGGGCCGGCGCGATTGCTTATCTGGCTGCCGCCAGGCAGCACTACCCGACGCTAAACAATCGCTCTTGAGAGGATGGATGATGGGCGCACAGATTCGAGAGATGGTATTGGCGGACTATGACGCTGTCGTTACCTTGTGGAAGAGTACGCCAGGGGTCGACATTCGTCCCATTACTGACAGCCGCGACGGGATTGAACGTCTGCTTGCCAGAAACCCGGGTCTGAGCGTCGTTGCCGTCAATGATCGCGAACTGGTCGGCTGCGCCCTGGCTAGCCACGATGGCCGCCGTGGATTCCTCCAGCACGTCGTGGTCGCACCGGCTTCGCGCGGTCAAGGCTTGGCCAGGGCAATGATCGACACATGTATCGAGCGCCTCCGGGAACATCATCTGGGTTGGGTACATCTGGATGTCGTTGTTGATAACGAGGCCGCCATGGCCTTTTGGGAAAAGGCCGGCTGGCACCCCGTTGATACGCTGACGCGGCTATCGCGCGCGCTTTAGGTATGTGAGCTTTCCCGGCGTCGGAGGAGTTCCACGAGCCCCGCCGGAGCCCCGCATGAACCAATTTACGTCCAATGCAAAAATGAGCAAACCTTCTGGTCGTGCCGCTACGGTTGACACCTCATACTCCGCGGGGCTGCACGATTTTCGCGTGAGAAGGTTTGGCTTCCTGCTGGTCGAGAACTTTTCGCTGTTGGCATTGAGCGCCGCAGTCGATCCGCTGCGCATAGCAAACATGGTGGTTGGCCGACACGTTTACGACTACAAGATGATTGTGGCCGAGGGCCAGGAAGTACGCTCCAGCGATGGCATGCGGCTGTTGGCTGACGCCACGTTCCTCGACGGCGAGACGTTCGACGCTGTGTTTGTCGTAGGCCCCAACCCGATACCCCGTCGGGGCATTGGTGTCGTGCTGGACTGGCTGAGGCTGCAAGCGCGCAAGGGAGTCGCAATCGGCGGGCTCGATACGGGAAGTTATTTTCTTGCCCGCGCGGGACTGCTCAATGGCTACCGGTGCACCATTCATTGGGAAGATCGCGACGTGCTCGTCGAGCAATTTCCGAAGGTGACGGTATCCAACCGCCTGTACGAAGTCGACCGGGACCGTTTCACATGCAGCGGCGGCATAGCGCCGCTCGACATGATGATCCACTTGCTGGGACTGCCGCCGGGAAGTGCCGACCTGTCCGCGCGGGTGCTCGAACTTCTTGTAGCAGACAGGCGCAGTCACGAGCAGCGCCAGCGGACTTCGTTGCGGCAGTACATAGGCGCTGAACACGCGAAGCTGGAGGAAGCCCTGCAACTCATGGAAAGCAACGTGGAGGAGCCATTGACTGTTGCTGAGGTCGCCGCCTTTATAAGCGTGTCACAGCGGCAACTCGAGCGCTGGTTTCACGAACGAATTCGCAAGACTCCCGCGCAGACCTACCTCGAAATTCGTCTCTTGCGTGCGCGCCAGCTTCTGTTGCGCACGTCGCGACCGTTGGAAGAGATTTGCATCCGCACAGGGTTCACATCGATCACTCATTTCTCCACACGCTACAGAGAGCAGTTTCAGGTCTCACCCATTGCAGACCGCAAGCGTTACCAAAGCGCTCTTTGATATAAGCGCTACCGGCTGGCGTTTACCCTTGAAGTCGAAAACGAAAACAATTACGTCGAATCTGGAAATTTGTTCATTCTCCAGGCTTCTACTATTTGCTCCACGAACTCATCTCGTCACCAAGGAGCAAGTGGATGGAACTGAAGAATCTGATTCGAATCGAGAACGGCGAAAAGGTAAAGCACACATTCTCGGACGCTGAATACGCAGGCCGGCATGGCAAGCTTCGCGAGCTGATGGGGCGCGAGAATATCGACTCGGTGTTATTCATGTCGTATCACAACATCAATTACTACGCGGACTTCGTGTATTGCTCGTTCGGCCGCAAGTACGGACTCGTGGTGACGCAGAAGAAGGTCGTGTCGATCTCGGCGAACATCGACGGCGGCCAGCCGTGGCGGCGCACCGTAGGCGACTACAACGTGGTCTACACCGACTGGCAGCGCGATAACTTCTTCCGCGCAGTGCAGGCCGAAGTCGACAACAAAGGACGCGTGGGTATTGAGTTCGATCACGTGCCGGTCGACGTTCTGGCCAAACTGAAAGCAGCGCTGCCGGAGGTCGAATTTGTCGACATCGGCGCACCGACCATGCGCTTGCGCATGATCAAGTCGGCGGAAGAAATCGCGGTGATCAGGCACGGTGCGAATGTTTGCGATATTGGCGGCGCCGCGCTTGCTGCCGCCGTACATGACGGTGTGCCGGAACACGAAGTCGCCCTTGCGTCGACCCAGGCCATGGTGCGTGAAATTGCACGCCGTTTTCCCGATTCGGAGTTGATGGATACGTGGACGTGGTTCCAGTCAGGCATCAATACCGACGGCGCCCACAATCCCGTTACAACGCGCAAGGTGCAGAAGGGCGACATCCTTAGCCTGAACTGCTTTTCCATGATCGCGGGCTATTACACGGCGCTTGAACGCACGATGTTCTTCGATCACTGCCCGGACGAACACCTGCGGTTGTGGAAGGTCAACGTGGAAGTGCACGAAGCGGGTCTCAAGCTCATCAAGCCGGGCGCACGATGCAGCGACATCGCCCACGAATTGAACAAGATCTACGCCGAATACGGCCTGCTTCAATACCGCACGTTCGGCTACGGCCATTCGTTCGGCGTGCTGTCGCACTACTACGGCCGCGAAGCGGGACTCGAGTTGCGCGAAGATATCGACACTATCCTTGAACCGAACATGGTCGTCTCAATGGAGCCGATGATCATGCTGCCCGAAGGCATGCCGGGCGCAGGCGGCTACCGCGAGCACGACATCCTGGTCATTGGCGAGAAGGACGCAACCAACATCACGGGTTTCCCGTACGGACCCGAGAAGAACATCATCAAGGGTTAGGTAGTTCGAACGGTCCTGCGGCTCAAGCTGCAGGACAAGCAGCTTGAGCAAGCCAAGCAGGAGCGGTTTTTAATGTTCTCAGTACAACAGATAATTGCCGGATTCGATCCGGACCTTGCCAATGCCATGACGCTTGAGCGGCGGCGGCAGGAAGAACACATCGAACTGATCGCGTCAGAGAATTACGCCAGCCCGCGCGTGCTCGAAGCACAAGGCTCCGTGCTGACCAACAAGTACGCGGAAGGTTACCCGGGCAAACGCTATTACGGCGGCTGCGAGCACGTTGACGTCGTGGAGTCGCTGGCGATCGAGCGGGCCAGACAACTGTTCAAGGCGGACTACGCCAATGTACAGCCGCATAGCGGTTCGCAGGCCAACGCGGCGGTATACCTCGCACTGCTGACTCCCGGCGACACCATTCTCGGGATGAGCCTCGCGCATGGTGGCCACCTGACGCATGGCGCGAAGGTGTCGTTCTCGGGCAAGCTGTACAACGCGATCCAGTACGGGGTGAATACAGGGACCGGCCTGATCGACTATGACGAAGTGGAGCGGCTTGCGATTGAACACAAGCCCCGGATGATCGTTGCCGGATTCTCCGCGTACTCGCGCGTGCTCGACTTTGCGCGCTTCCGGAAGATTGCGGACCGGGTCGGCGCCTATTTGTTCGTCGATATGGCCCATGTGGCGGGACTCGTCGCAGCGGGGCTTTACCCGAATCCCGTGCCGATCGCCGATATCGTCACGACAACCACGCACAAGACTTTACGAGGTCCGCGCGGTGGCCTGATTTTGGCTCGAAGCAACGCCGGGATCGAAAAGAAACTCAGCTCGATGGTCTTTCCGGGCACCCAGGGCGGGCCGCTGATGCACGTGATTGCAGCGAAGGCCGTTGCATTCAAGGAAGCCCTTGGGCCGGAATTTGTCGACTATCAGAAGCAGACGATCGCGAATGCGCGAGCCATGGTTTCGGTGTTCGTCGAACGCGGCTATGACGTCGTGTCCGGCGGCACCGACAACCACTTGTTCCTCGTTGACCTGGTCGCGAAGGGGTTGACCGGAAAAGACGCGGACGCCGCGTTGGGCCGTGCACACATTACCGTCAACAAGAACGCCGTGCCCGATGATCCGCAATCGCCATTCGTGACCAGCGGAATCCGAATTGGAACGCCGGCCATTACCACGCGCGGTTTTCTCGAGGCCGACGCGGTGCTGACTGCGTCGTTGATGTGCGATGTGCTGGATCATCCCGGCGACGCCCGGATCGAGAAAACGGTTCGTGAGCGGGTGGCCGTGTTGTGCAAGCGCTTGCCGGTGTACTCCGGACTCTAGGCTCGTCCGGGCCGGCCGCGCCCTCGCTGTCCAGTAACGGTATCGAATCGTCGTACTGAATAAAGTACTCAAGCAATCAAGTGAGAACAGCCCGGCGAAGCGGCCACGAGAGCCGCCTCCGGCAACGATGCAATCTAACGTCATGTTTGGAGAAACTAATGGATACCAGGAAAGCGGTTTCAGGGCGAGCGGCAACCGCCGGCATCTCGCAGGCCGGCCTATCCTTTCCGCCGGGAAACGATCAGGTGGCTCACGCCCCCGACGGGCGTTTGCTCAAGCGCGCGGCGATGGCAAGTTTCATCGGGAATTTCGTCGAGTGGTTCGACTATGCGTCGTACGGCTATCTGGCGACCATTATCGCCGTGGTCTTTTTCCCGAAGACCGACCCCGCAACGGGTCTGCTCGCGGCATACGCGGTCTTTGCGATCTCGTTTATCGTGCGGCCAATCGGCGGCATTGTCTGGGGACACTTCGGCGACAAGATCGGCCGCAGGACGGCGCTGTCGCTATCCATCCTGATCATGTCGGCTTCGACTTTTGTCATTGCCTTCCTGCCAACCTATGCGCAGGTGGGCGTGATGGCGCCAATTCTTTTGCTGCTGGTCCGGCTGATCCAGGGGTTCTCGGCATCTGGAGAATACGCGGGGGCCTCCGCGTTCCTGGCTGAGTATGCACCGGAGGGCAAGCGCGGCCTCTATACCAGCATCGTGCCGGCGAGCACGGCGGCGGGCCTTCTGTTTGGTTCGATATTCGTGGCGGTGTTGCATGCCGTATTAAGCACGGAACAGATTCAGTCCTTCGGCTGGCGCCTGCCGTTTTTGCTTGCTGCGCCGTTCGGACTGATAGGGCGTTACATTCGCGTGCGCCTGGAAGATACGCCCAAGTTCAAGGCGCTCGAAATCTCTCATCACCTGGCACGCGCGCCGGTCAGGGAACTGCTGAGCGTGCATCGCGGCAAGATGCTGATCGCATTCGGCGTTACCTGCTTGAACGCAGTGGCGTTCTATCTTGTGCTGAGCTATATGCCGACCTACCTGTCCACGGAGATGGGCATGGGCGAGACAGAATCCTTTATTGCCGCAACTATCTCTCTTACCGCTTATATCGGCTTCATTTTCATCATGGGAGCGCTGTCGGACCGTGTCGGCCGCAAGACGATGCTGATCGGAGCTTCCATCCTGTTCGCCTTGCTGACGGTGCCGCTTTTCAAGGGACTGGTCGGCGCCGGTTTCCTGACGATCGTGATGATCCAGATCGGGTTTGGTGCGCTGCTGACAATGAATGACGGCACGCTTCCCTGCTTCCTTTCGGAGATTTTCCCGACACGGGTGCGCTACAGCGGATTCGCTTTCTGCTTCAACGCGGCGAACGCGTTATTTGGTGGGACGGCACCATTCGTTGCGACCTGGTTGATCCATGCGACCGGCAGCAAGCTGGCCCCGGCGTGGTACATGGTTGGGGCGGCCGTGGTTGCGCTGGTCGCCATGCTTGCAAGCCGGGAGACATCGCGCGAGCCGCTTGCAGACGACTAAGACGTTCTTTCCGAGGGTAAAGACCGCCGGCAGAAGCGGTCCAATCGATTTGCCGTCGTCATGCTTCGCCTGCGTGACAATCATCTTACGGGCGAAGCGCCACCCAAGCGCGCTCCGCCCGCATCACTTAAGCATCACTCAACCATCACATCAGCCGCAAGCCGGCTTCGCCTTTGTGCAAGCGTCCGCCAACTGAGCCGGAGGATCTTTCTTGAAGACGGTCTTGTACGATTCGAGCACGTTGGACTGAACCACCGCCAACGACTGCACGCCGATCCACGCCGGCGGCGTCTGTCCAATGAGCGCCTTCATCATGGCCATCGCTTCGGCCACGCCCTGATCATAGGGACGCTGCGAACCGGTTGCCTTCAGCGGTCCGCCCTTGGCGATCTCGATCGCGGACTCAAGCCCAAGGTCGACTGTGGTCACCGGAATGTTCACGCCCTGTGCCCGCATCGATGTCAGCGTGTCCAACGCCGGTTGATCCCACACCGCGAACAGTCCCTTGACGTCAGGATTGCCCGTCAAGAAGTCCCCCGCGATCTGCCCGACTTTCGACGGGTCGGTGAAGTCCACTTGCTTGATCTTGAGGTCGGGCCGATTCTTTGCCATCCAGTCGTTAACCGCTTTGGTCCGTTCCTTCGTGCTGAAGTAGTCCACGCCGAAATTGACCAGTCCAATGGTCGAGCCTTTGGCTACGCACGATGCAAGAACCTTGGCCGCGATCTGGCCGTTGCCTTCGCTGTCGGCGGAGATCATGGACGCGTATTGTTCCGGATGCTTCAGGCCGGCCGGCACGTTGTCCATGAACACCAGCTTGATGCCGGCCTGGGACACCTTCTTGTACGTTGCCGCGGTCGCGGTTCCATCGACCGGAATGGAAATGATGCCGTCCGGATGGCGCTGAATGGTGTTCTCGATATCCGCAATCTGCTTGTCGACCTGATACTCGGCTGACGCCGTGCCAATGACCTCCACGCCGTATTTCTTCAGCGTGTCGGTAATGCCCTGGACCTGCAGTTGCGACCAGTCGAGATTCATGGTCTGCATCGAAATGCCGACCTTGAACTTACCGGCTTTCACCTTCGCCACGTCAGCATCGCTCAGTTTCACCGTATCCACGGACGCCGCTTTTTCGCCATTCGGTCCTTGCCCGACGATCGTTTTTGGTCCTATCGATGCAACCGGTAATCCGGTCACGCACTGCGCGCTGGCGTCCAAAGAAGACAGGGCCGCAACGCCTGCCGCTGCCATCATGCCGGCCAACACCATTCTTGAGCCACGACGATGTTTCATGATTCTCCTCCGTTGGTTTTGATGTACTTCGTCCCCTGCCTGCTGCCGAACCCTGGCCGTCCTTGGCCAGGGTTCCTTGCATCGCGAGTGATCGGCATGCCCCCGTCACTTCTTTGTAAAGGCGACCGCCGCGACGATGATCGCCCCCTTAATGACTAGCTGGAGCGATGAACTCACGCCCAGCAACACAAGACCGTTATTGAGCGTTCCGATAATCAGGCTGCCCAGCAGCGTGCCGAGGACGAACCCTCTGCCGCCGAACAGGCTGCAACCACCTAGCGTCACGGAGGCGATCACATCGAGTTCGAGTCCCTGCACGACATCGGGCCGCGCTGCGTGAGAGCGCGCCGACAGAACGAGCGCGGCGAGCCCGGCAAGCATGCCGGTGAGGATGAACGCAAGCGTGGTGACGCGCTTGATGTTGATCCCTGAATAAAGCGCTGCGGTCGGATTGCCGCCGGCCGCATAGATCTGCCGGCCAAAGACGCTGTAGTGAAGCAGCAGGATGCCGGCGATCACCGCGAGCACGGTCCAGATGATCGGCACCGGCACGCCAAAGATGTCGCCCTCGCCGAAGATCGAGACAAAGGAGTCGTTGGTGATGATGACCGGCCGCGTTGTGGTGACCAGCAGGGCCAGCCCGCGCGCCGCGCTGAGGGTCCCCAGCGTGACCAGGAACGAAGGAATATTCAGGCGGGTGACGACGAACCCATTGATCGCGCCCACGATTGCGCCGGTCCCAATGCCGGCAATAGCGCCGATGATCCAGTTGTCGCCAATATGCGCCATCGCGAGTGCAGCGGACATGCCGGACAACGCCAGTGCGGACCCCACGGACAAGTCGATCTGCCGGGCGATGATCACGAACGTCATGCCGATCGCGATGATAGAAACCAGCGCGGTCTGGCGGCCGATGTTCAGGAAGTTGTCGATGGAGAGGAACCACGGCGACGCAAAGCTGAACACGACCAGCAAGATAGCAAACGCGAAATACAGCGCGTAGGGCCGGTCGCCCTGCAACAGGATGCGTATTAACTGCGACTTGCGGCTGCGCCGCTGTTGGGCTGCCTGCCCGTCGGTCGCGGGCGTTGAGACAGAGTCGTTCATGTTGCGTGCGCCCCGGAGGAAGTCCCCTTGGGGGACTCGTTGGAAGAACGTGAAAGCTGGATCAGGTGATGCAGCGCTTCGGCGTTGCCGAGATGCGCGCGATCCAGGGTATTGACTATGCGGCCGTTGACGACAATCGAGATCCGGTCGCACAGACGCAGAAGCTCATCCAGATCCGACGACACGACAAGGACACCTGTACCGGCCCGGGCGGCGTCCTGCACAACACCGTATATTTCCTCGCGCGCGCCGACGTCGACGCCGACCGTGGGTTCGTCGAGTAAAAGAAGCTTGGGCCGCGGGTGATCCCACTTGGCGAACACCACTTTCTGCTGATTGCCGCCGGACAGGAACTTGACGTACGTGGAGGATCCGGGTGCTTTGACAGCGAGCTTTTTCATCGAGCTTTGCGCCTGCTGCACGGCAGCTTGGCTGCGCAGCCAACCCCAGCGGGAAAATTGCGGCAGCCGCGGCAAAGTGAGGTTTCGTTCAATGGAATGATCGAGAACCAGGCCCTGCACGTGGCGGTCTTCCGGCACGAGCGCGACGCCAAGTTTGATGGCTCGCGCCGGTGTTATTCGTGACATCGCCTGATCGCCGATCACAATGTTGCCGGTATCGACTGCCCTGAGACCGAAGATGGTTTCCAGTATCTCGGTACGGCCGCTGCCGATCAATCCCGCGAGTCCGTGGACTTCGCCCTTGCTGACGGTGAGGTCCACATCGCGAAGGCGGTCGTTGCACACTTTGGACAACGTAAGGACGGGCTGGGCGACTACGGCAACGTTCTTCTTCTCCTGGGTAGGAAAATCGCTCGCCGAACCCACAGCGGTCCTTTCCCGCGCATGCAAGGCCGCATGGCCGGGGCCAATAATTGCCGCCACCAGTTGCTTCATGTCGGTTTCCGCCGTTGGGAACATCCCGACATTCATGCCGTCACGGAACACGGTGACGCGCTGCGAAATACGAAAGACCTCGTTTAACCGATGTGTCACATAGATGACACCCACACCGCGACTGGTCACCGTGCGAATGGCGTCGAAGAGAATCTGTTCCTCACCGCCAGTCAGCGCCGAGGTGGGCTCGTCGAGAATAAGTATGCGCACGTCTCCCATCAACGCCTTGCAGATCTCCGTCATCTGGCGATAAGCAAAGGGGAGGGAACCTACAGGGGTGCGTGCATCGAGTGGAATGCCGTGGGCTCGCAGAAAGTCGCTGACCATCGCCATGAGCTGGCGTTTCTTGACGAACCCGAGACGCGTGCGCGGCTCTCGTCCCAGCATGAGGTTGGCCCCGACCGACAAGGACTCGACCAGACTCAGGTCCTGGTAGACGACCGCGACGCCGGCGGCGCGTGATTGCGCCGGGGAGTCGAACGCGACTCTCTCGCCCGCGATCTCGATGGACCCTTCATCGTAGGCATGAACACCGCTCAGGATCTTGATCAGCGTTGACTTCCCGGCTCCGTTTTCGCCCAGCAACGCATGGACTTCTCCGGGAAGTACTTCGAGGTTGACCCCGCGAAGCGCTTGCACGCCGCCAAACCGCTTGGTGACGCCCGCAACACGGATCAACGGAACCTGAGGCGATGATGCGGCCGCAACCGGCTCACTCATCTCGCTTGTCTCCTTCGTCTGCATGACGAAATTCTTTTATGGTTTTTGCGATTTTTTTGCCATTCATCGCAAAACAATGTTGTGATCTTCTCATCAGCCAAATGGCGAGTCAATAACATTTGCGGGCATCAGGACGTTATGAAGGGCGTTTAAATGTGATGATCGTATCTTTCGATGTCACTATCATTCCGTTTCTGGTAAACCCGGCTTGAAATCGACTCACTGCTGTTAGTGAGCGGTTTATCGCATTTCCGCTTTAACTCGCTGCTCAACTTGCTGCTCAACTTGCGGTAGTCTTCGAGACATGAAGGTCAATCCGGATCACACCTGTCGCGTTTTCGGCTCGCCTTGGGCGGACGTCTATTGCACGGACATCAATAGCGCTCGCCACTACGGCAAACACTGGCACGCAACGTTTGGTCTCGGGCTGCTGGAGAGCGGTGCGCAGAGCTCCGCTAGCGGTCAGGGACAGGTCGAGGCTTACGCAGGCAATCTCATCACGACCAACCCCGGTGAAGTGCACGACGGCCGGCCGATCGGCGGCGCTTCGCGTCGGTGGCGCATGGTGTACCTGGAGCCCGCGGTGATCGCTTCAATGTTAGGCGATCCTCAGTCTCGCGCTGCTGCGGATGTAGCCCTCACGCGTCCTGTTATAGAAGACGCGAGACTCGGTGCTGCGCTGCGGGAACTGTTTCACCGCGTGGAGAGTTGCGGCGCCGGACAGCACTCGACCAACACCCATGTTCTCGCGTGTGAAGAATCCCTGGTCCAGACCTGCGCGCTCTTGTTGAACGTCCATTCGACCACTTCACCGGTCCAGGAGATCGGGGGTGACCTCAGACGGGTTCGCGAACGGCTGGGCGATGACCTCCTTAATCCACCAACGCTCACTGAACTAGCCGCCATGGCCGGCCTTAGTAAATACCAGGTGCTGCGCCGCTTCGAAAGGACCTATGGTGTACCGCCGCATGCCTGGCTGCTGCAACAGCGCGCAGAGCAGGCGCGAGGCCTGATTCGCCAAGGACTAAGCCTGGCGCAAGCCGCGGCGGCTTGTGGTTTCGCGGATCAAAGCCACATGACCCGGCTTTTTATCCGTCACTTTGGATTCACGCCCGGTGCATGGCAGAAAGCTGCCGTGCGCGCGCTGCAATAACGTTCAAGACGCGCGCCGGGTGAATCGTGACACTGGGCCACCTACTTGAAGGAGGTCTGGATTCATGGATGCGTACGTACACGGTTATCAGCCGAACGAGAACGAACGCCTGCAAAACCAGGCGCGAACGCTAACCGACCTGCTCCACTTCGACACGCTTTATCCCGCCGGTCACACCGTGCTGGAGGCCGGATGCGGCGTCGGTGCGCAGACGGTTACGCTAGCCGCGCGCAGCCCGGCTGCGCGATTTACTTCTATCGACATCAGCTCTCAGTCTTTCGACGCAGCGCAACAAAAGACCCGCGCCGCTGGACTGACGAACGTCACGTTCCAGCAAGCCGATATCTTTTCGCTGCCATTCGAACCTAAGTCTTTCGACCACATTTTTGTCTGCTTCGTGCTGGAGCATCTCGAGCAGCCGATGGAAGCGCTTACGCGGCTTAAGCGGTTGCTTAAGCCCGGCGGCACGATTACGGTCATTGAAGGCGATCACGGCTCGACCTATTTTCATCCGGACAGCTTTGCGGCCCGGGCTGCCATTCAGTGTCAAATCACTTTGCAGCAGCAAGCGGGCGGCAATGCGCTTCTCGGCAGGCAGTTATATCCGCTGATGAACGCGGCAGGTTTCGACCAAGTTCGCGTGTCGCCGCGCATGGTGTACGCAGACTCGAGCCGGCCCGATCTGGTGGACGGATTCACAACAAACACCTTTACCGCGATGATCGAGGGCGTGCGGGCATCGGCAATATCGGCTGGGCTGATCAAGCCGGAAGATTTCGATGACGGTATCAGGGATCTGCACAGGACCACGCAAGACGATGGCGTGTTTTGCTATACGTTCTTTAAGGGCGTGGGGCAACACTAAACCGGCATCTGGCCTCGCGCTCGTGATCGCAGCGTGGTCCGGTTCAGCGATCGCGAGTCACGCGCTTGCGTGACTCGCCATGGCGATCGGTCTTAGCCTACTTGACCGTGAACTTGTAATGCCCCTGGGTGCGATGTCCGTCGTCGGCGACGGCAATCCAGGCGACCGAATAAACGCCGGGCGTCAACGCATTCAGCGCGACCGCCATGTGTTTCTTGTCCGCCGGATCAACCACTGACTTTGCGCTGGTGACAGGCTTGCCCTGTGCATCGGTGACAGCGATCGAGCTGAACGCGGGTTCGAGCCCATCGTCGAACTCGATCGCCACTTCCTTTTGCGAAGTCGACACGGTGGATCCCGCACCCGGCTCCTGATGTTGTGGATAGGCGTGTGCTTGAGCGAGCTGCGCACTCGCGAGAGCGGCTACGGCGATCAACGTACGCACGGTTGCAGAGTTCATAAGGGCGATTTTCATGGCTTGAAGAGTGGCTTGCCGACAGAATTAGGGAGGATATCGTCGAAATAAAGGTGCGCCTGAAGCAGGATGCCGACATGGCTGCCCGTCGCGCGATTGACCGGAATCTGCGCTTCAATACCTAGCTGACCATAGCGGTTGAGCCAGATAAAACCGGGGTTGATGGTCCCGGTTGTATGGCCGGAACACGGACCCGCGGTGCAGGTGTTCATCGGGAACTCGACCACCGGAATCAGGTTGGCGAGCGGCTGCGGCAAGCCGAGGTCCTTCACTTGCTGCTGCAGATATGGAATGCTGTACTGCAGCGTCGTGCCCCAGTCGAGTGAGTTCGGTGATGATCGGGACGTCGTCAGGTTAGGTCCGATTTCACCCGTGATCGCGAATGGTTTCAAGAAGCCGAGGCTCTCAGGAAGGTCGCCGAAGCCCTTGCCGAAATAGACCGTCGGCGTGATGGTGGACGACGAATCGCCAATCGCGCGAGCGCCTGTGCCGCCCAGTTCAGTATTTACGCCGACCGATGCCATGAACTCATGGCGAGCGTTGGAGTAAGCCAGATACTTCAGGCCGAGCGTGACGTTGTCGAAGCCCTTCGCGGAGCCGCCGTTGGGTGCATTTTGTGTGACGTAGGCGCTGCCAATACTGAACGCCAGATTCGACGTAATCAGCTTGTCCCATTCGAACGAGGCGGTATTGACGTTCATGTTGTCGCCATCGTCAGTCGGGCTTTTGATGTGGCCGTACTGGAAGTCGAATTCATCGCCGACGCCGGGATCGTCCACGGCCATTGTCGCGGGGAAGACCCGGTCGCCGACCACCGCATGCGCCCATGCAAGTGATGATCCGGTCAGGCAGGCGGCGCCAGCCGCCCACATAAGCGCGGCGCGTGCAGGCGCCGCGTGCCGCTTAAGAAGCGTACGCATTGTGTTTCCTTTGTCATGATCGTTGTGAGCGCGCTATTGCACGCCGTCGTGTCTGGTACGTGACGGCACCGCGCCGCTGTCAGCGGTGCAAGCAATAGAGACGAAAGGGTCAGGAAACGACGGGAGGCGCGCGAGGCTGGGCAGCAATGAAACGCGGCACCGCGCGAACGGCTGCGCGTACCACGGGAAGGGGAGCACTGGTCACCGACACAGCGGCGGCAAAGGCCACTGACGAACCGGTCAGGATGGGGAAATGAGCGAGCAGGCCGCAATAAGCGCAAGCCTGAGAATGCAGTGCACCGGAGTGCGAGGAGGAGTCGCCGTTGCCCGTTTCGCTAAAGGCCGGGTCAGCCGAGCAATAGGTGCTGAGCGCTTGGCCTAGCCGGTCATGCGAGGCTAGCGCATGCGAGACCGTCGGCGCGATAGAAGTCATCAGGATTGCTAGCAATCCCAGGATACTTCCGATCTTCAGTAAACGACGGCGGAACATGCTGTGATCAACACCGGGCAGTCGATGATATGGCGCCGATTATGCCACGCGTTTATAGCTTGTTAATCACTTCAAAACGCAATACTCGTCATGCGCCATCGAGCTGCTTGAAAATCTGTCCGAAGTGACCGTGTGCGGTCGTACTACGGGTTTAGGCGCAGGGGTATTGCCCCACGCGAGGCGTTAGCCGCTCAAGCGCTCGGTAGGCCAGGAATGTCTACGCCGAATGTTTGCAGCAAGAGGATCGCGTTGAGGGTCAGCACAGCGAAGGCCGCAACAATGGCCAAGGCTTTCACCAGCGTCTTGTTCTTGTATGAACCCATGACGTCCGTCCGACAGGTGAACCAAACGAGCGCAGCCATCGGAAACGGCAGCGCAAGACTGAGCACGACCTGACTCATGACCAGCGCTTGCGTAGCATTCACACCCAGCCAGACCACGACGAAACTCGGCACCATCGTAATTGCGCGACGCAGCCATAGCGGGATGCGGAATCCGACAAACCCCTGCATGATCATTTGACCGGCCATGGTTCCCACGACCGAACTGGAAATGCCCGATGCGATCAGCGACAGCAGGAAAATGCCCGCAGCGGCAATGCCCAGCAGCGGCGCAAGCGTGTGATAGGCGGTTTCAATCTCGGCCACTTCCGGATGACCCGAGTGAAAGGCTCCCGACGCCATGATGACCATGGCCATGTTGATCAGGCCTGCAATGGTCAGCGCAATGATCACTTCCAGGTTAGAGAACGTGAGCAGCCTTTTGCGTTCGCCCTCAGTCTTGGGGGGATGGCGGCCCTGGGTGAGTCCCGAATGAAGAAAGAGTGCGTGCGGCATGACCGTCGCCCCGACGATACCCACCGCGATGGTCACCGCTTGCGCATCGGGCAAGTCCGGCTTGAACAGATGCAGTCCGACCTGCGCCCAGGCTACCGGCGCAATGAACAGCTCCGCGAGGTAAGACAAGCCGATGATCCCGACCAGTGCGCCAATAATCAGCTCCAGGGGCCGGTATCCTGCTTTCTCGAAGAACAGCAAGCCGTAGGTCACGACTGCCGTGACGATCATGCCGATCAACAATGGCATGTGAAAAAGCAGACTCAGGCCGATCGCACCGCCGAGGAATTCGGCCAGGTCGGTGGCCATGGCCGCAACTTCGCTGACTCCCCACATGACATAAACGAGCGGCTTGGGCAAATGATCCCGGCATAGCTCAGCGAGATTGCGCCCGGTGACAATTCCCAGTTTTGCGGAAAGTGACTGGAATAACATCGCAATGATGTTAGCCAGCAGCACAACCCACAATAATCCATACCCATATCGCGCGCCGGCCTGGATATTGGTCGCGAAATTGCCCGGGTCCATATAAGCGACAGAAACCACCACTGCGGGTCCGGCAAAGGGCAGGAGCACCGACCAGCCGGTGCGGCGGCCTTCCAGCACATCACGCATGGCGAGAGTCGTACTGTCGCTCATTGATCGGCTGGTTTCCGGGCGGACGCGGTCATCCATTGCTTGGCTCAATACGTTAGAGAAAATGGATCGCTTTGCGCGGACCGGATTGCGGTCGCCATGGCGGCGTCGCGTGCAATGCATTAATTGCTTTACTCGGCGGCAGATTAACGCGTTAAGCAATCAAAGCACAGTTTTGGTTTTTTTGGGTATTCTCGTTGTTAATTTCTTTCAATTTGCTTACCGCTGCAATCAGAAGCCTTTCGGGAATGGCTGTTGTTGGCCTGCTCTTCTTGGCGTGGCGCTAGCGGATACGGCGGACGTCCCGACAGTCAGGCTGTCGCCGACTCGGTATCAAATGATCTGATCTTTGTCGATTCGCACAGCGGCGAGGGTTAAAAGCGCCGGTGTACGCACCGAATCCAGACTGACCATGCCAGGCGCTCTAATTCGGCTTGGCTTATTTTCAGATGGCGCCAGTTCTTCCTGATCGAAGGGCAGCCGGTTAAGCCGGCTGCGAACACTCAGCCTTCCTTTCAAACCACCAAAACGGCGCGGAGCCCGGTCACCCTGAATGGGCCCAGCCTGGCGACGGGCTTGCCGGCCTTCGTAATGGTAATTTCTTCACCGTTTGCCGCGGCATCGACAAGCATCGAAAAATGCGTCCTGGCGTCGTGAATATTGACGGTTTGCATACTGCTCCCAATGGGCTGACGCCCTGGTCATACACGGTTATCGACGCGTAAGTTACCACGCCGGTCTTATTCCTCTATTGCGCCTTCATCGGTCATGCCGCGCCTGACAAGAGCGCTGCCAGCCAAACGCGACTCCACGCGCCGACAGACCCGCAAGCCCTTCACATACCCCCGCGCCCCACCTGTCTCTCCCCGCGTCTTTACACTTTCTTTATATCCCTGGCAGTTCTCTTTTCCGGCCGTTTACGCGCGATCAACTAACCTTCAGCACGTCCGAATCCGCTACGGGAGATCAAAACAATGGACCTGTTATATATCGCCGGCATCATCGCCTTCTGGGCAGTGTGCGCGGTTCTTGCCATCGGTTGCGACAAGCTGCGTCGCGCCCCGGGAGGTCGCCCATGACCACCTGGATGCTGTTGCTGGCAGGTGCTTCGACTCTGCTCTTGTTCGTGTACCTCGTGTACGCACTACTGCGTGCGGAGGATCTGGAATGAACGCCAATACCGTATTTCAAACGGGTCTTTTTATCGTCGTGCTGATCGCGCTCGCGATTCCGCTCGGCCGATACATGACCTCCGTGCTCGATGGTTCGTCAGTAGTTGTTAGACGCATCGGCCGTCCAGTCGAAGCGCTGCTTTACAAGCTTGCCGGCGTAGACGAAAAGTCGGAAATGTCGTGGAAGCACTACGCATTCGCCGTGCTTGCATTCAACGCACTCGGCGCGCTCGTCGTGTTCGGGTTCCTGCGCTTGCAACAATGGCTGCCGTCCAATCCGCAGGCCTTCGGTCCCATGACTCCGGACGCCGCGTTCAACACGGCCGTCAGCTTCGTGACCAACACGAACTGGCAAGACTACACGCCTGAGTCGACCGCCAGCTATCTCTCGCAGATGGTCGGCCTGACCGTGCAGAACTTCTTGTCGGCTGCTACCGGCATTGCCGTTGTCGTCGCGCTGATTCGCGGCTTCGCACGTCATACCGCCACGACCATCGGCAACTTCTGGGTCGACCTGACGCGTATCACTCTGTATATCCTTGCGCCGCTGGCAACGGTGATCGCACTGGTGTTCGTGAGCCAGGGCGCGATCCAGAACTTCCAGTCGTACCAGGATGTCGGCACGCTTCAAGTGACGACCTATCAGACGCCGAAGACCGACGCGCAGGGTAATGCGGTCAAGGATGCCAAGGGCAATCCGGTGATGGTGGACAACAAGGCCGACAAGCAGACCATCGCGATGGGCCCGGTTGCCTCGCAAGAAGCAATCAAGATGCTCGGCACGAACGGCGGCGGATTCTTTAACGCCAACTCCGCGCATCCGTATGAAAACCCAACGCCGTTCTCTAACTTCGTCCAGATGCTTGCCATGCTCGTCATTCCGGCGGCGCTGTGCGTGGTGTTCGGGCGAACGGTGGGCGACAAGCGGCAGGGCTACGCAATCCTCGCTGCGATGACCATAGCGTTCACCATCGCGTGCTGGGGTGAGATCTCATTCGAGCAGGCAGGCAACCCGCTGTTCGCGTCGCTGCATGTGGACCAAAGCGCTTCCGCGATGCAGTCAGGCGGCAACACCGAGGGCAAGGAAACACGCTTTGGTATTGCGCAGTCGGGCATCTTCACGGTCGCCACTACGGCTGCATCGTGCGGTGCTGTAAACAACGCGCATGACTCGCTGACGCCAATGGGCGGCTTCGTCCCCCTGTTGTTGATCCAGCTCGGTGAGGTGATCTTCGGTGGTGTGGGTTCGGGCTTATACGGCATGCTGGTCTTCGCCATGCTCGCGGTGTTCGTCGCCGGCCTGATGATCGGTCGCACGCCTGAATACATCGGCAAGAAGATCGAGTCGTACGAGATGAAGATGGTGGCGATCGTCGTGTTGCTGACGCCGTTCCTGGTGCTGCTCGGTGCGTCGATCGGTGTGCTGACGGCAGCGGGCCAGGCGGGCATATCGAACCCCGGGCCACACGGCTTCTCCGAGATTCTCTACGCCTATAGCTCTGCCGCCAACAACAACGGCAGCGCCTTCGCGGGCCTCACGGTCAGCACGCCGTTCTACAACATCACGACCGGCATTGCCATGTGGTTCGGCCGCTTTGGTTCGATCATCCCGGTGCTGGCCATTGCCGGTGCGCTTGCCGCTAAAAAGCGTATTGCCACCACGGCCGGCAGTTTGCCGACTCACGGTCCGCTGTTTGTCGTGTTGCTGCTCGGCACAGTCGTCCTGGTCGGCGCGCTGACATATGTACCCGCGCTCGCGCTGGGTCCCGTGGTCGAGCATCTGATGATGCTCTCGGGCAAATAAGCGGTCACTGATACAGAGGAAAGTATGAACACAATTGTCAAACCGCCAGTGAAAACGCCGAACAAGGCACCGGAGAAAACACCGGAGCCGAGTGGTTCGGGCGGCCATTCACGTTCGGCAGCCCGTTCGATGTTCGACCCCGCCATCGTCATGCCGGCGATTGCGGACTCGTTCAGGAAACTGGGCCCGCGTACGCAGTTGCGTAACCCGGTGATGTTCTGCGTCTACATCGGCAGTATTTTGACCACGGTGTTGTGGCTCGCGGCCCTCTCGGGCCAGGCTGAAGCACCGGCGGGATTTATTCTCGCGGTCTCGCTGTGGCTGTGGTTCACGGTGCTGTTCGCGAACTTCGCCGAGGCACTGGCCGAGGGTCGTTCGAAGGCGCAAGCAGCGTCGCTGCGCAGCGCCAAGCGCGACGTGATGGCGAAGAAGCTGGAAAACGCGAATCCGAAGTCGTCGTTGCGCATTACAACGGCAACGGAGCTGCGTAAGGGCGATATCGTGCTGATCGAAACGGGTGACGTGATCCCGGCGGACGGTGAGGTAATCGACGGCGTAGCTTCAGTCGACGAGTCCGCGATCACGGGCGAATCCGCCCCGGTGATCCGCGAATCGGGCGGCGACTTTACTGCGGTGACCGGTGGTACCCGCGTGCTGTCGGACTGGATCGTGGTGCGCGTGACGGTCAATCCGGGCGAGGCGTTCCTCGACCGCATGATCGCGATGGTGGAAGGCGCCAAGCGTCAAAAAACGCCTAACGAAATCGCGTTGACCATCTTGCTCGTGGCACTGAGCCTGGTGCTGTTGTTCGCGACTGCCACGCTGCTGCCGTTCTCGATCTTCTCGGTCGGTGCAATGAAGGCGGGTCACGTGGTGACGATTACCGCGCTCGCCGCCTTGCTGGTTTGCCTGATCCCGACGACCATCGGCGGACTGTTGTCGGCTATCGGTGTGGCCGGTATGAGCCGGATGATGCAGGCCAACGTGATCGCGACTTCCGGCCGTGCTGTGGAAGCAGCGGGTGACGTCGACGTGCTGTTGCTCGACAAGACCGGCACGATCACGCTGGGCAACCGTCAGGCATCCAGCTTCGTACCCGCTCCGGGTCTCTCGGAGCAGGACCTGGCCGACGCTGCCCAGCTTTCGTCGCTGGCCGACGAAACGCCTGAAGGGCGCAGTATCGTCGTGCTCGCCAAGCAGCGCTTCAACATTCGCCAACGCGAGATGGCAACGCTCCATGCGACCTTCCTGGGCTTTACTGCACAGACGCGCATGAGCGGCGTCGACTTGCCCGATCGTGAGATTCGAAAGGGTGCGGCCGACGCGGTCAAGTCCTACGTTGAGCGTCATGGCGGCCGTTATCCGCAGGAAGTATCGAATGCGGTCGATGAAATCGCCCGTCGCGGCAGCACGCCGCTGGTGGTTGCCGACCGGCGCGAAGAAGGTGCGCGTGTCCTGGGTGTGATCGAGCTGAAGGACATCGTCAAGGGCGGTATCAAGGAGCGCTTTGCCGAGCTGCGCAAGATGGGTATCAAGACCGTGATGGTGACGGGCGATAACCGCCTGACCGCTGCGGCGATTGCGGCTGAAGCGGGGGTTGACGACTTCCTCGCGGAAGCTACGCCTGAAGCGAAGCTGGCGACCATCCGCGGTTATCAGGCGGAAGGACGGCTGGTAGCGATGACCGGCGACGGCACCAACGACGCACCGGCGCTGGCGCAGGCCGACGTAGCGGTGGCAATGAACACCGGCACGCAGGCGGCGAAGGAAGCCGGCAACATGGTCGACCTCGATTCGAATCCGACCAAGCTGATCGAGATTGTCGAGATCGGCAAACAGATGCTGATGACGCGCGGCTCGCTGACGACGTTCTCGATCGCCAACGACGTGGCCAAGTACTTCGCCATTATTCCGGCCGCGTTCGCGTCGACGTACCCGCAATTGCGTGTGCTCGACATCATGCATCTGACGTCGCCTTCGTCCGCCATCTTGTCCGCCGTGATCTTTAACGCGTTGATCATCGTGTTCCTGATCCCGCTGGCACTGAAGGGCGTGAAGTATCGGCCGCTGGGCGCTGCTTCGCTGTTGCGTCGCAATCTGCTGGTATACGGCCTTGGCGGGATCTTGCTGCCGTTCCCGTTCATCAAGATCATCGACATGATTCTGACGGCATGCGGCTGGGCCTGACCTGCACGGAGCGTGCGCCGGGTATGCGAGATGCATACCCGGCCACCCTGGGCCTCAATACAATCTTACTGGATTGAATCATCATGAAAAATATCCTTCGCCCTGTGCTCGTGTTGTTCACGGCATTGACGGTCGCGACCGGACTGGTTTATCCGATCGTGGTCACCGCGGTCTCGCATGCCGCCTTTGCGAGCCAGGCAAACGGCAGCCTGATCGAGAAGAACGGCAAGCTGGTCGGCTCGGAACTGCTGGGCCAGCAATTCGATGCCCCCGGCTATTTCTGGGGCCGTCTCTCGGCCACGTCGCCGAACCCGTATAACCCGCAAGGTTCGGGTGCTTCGAATCTTGGCCCGACGAACCCGGCGCTCGCAGATGAAGTGAAAGGACGCATCAGCGCCTTGCACGATGCGGACCCGACGAATACGGCGCCGATCCCGGTTGACCTCGTCACATCGTCAGGCAGTGGACTGGACCCCGAGATCAGCCCGGCTGCCGCCGCCTATCAGATCGACCGCGTTGCAAAGGCCCGCAAGCTGTCGCACAACGATGTCGATGCACTGGTTCAACAAGCAACGGTCGGCCGTCAGTTCGGTATCCTTGGCGAGCCGCGCGTGAACGTGCTGAAGCTGAACCTGGCGCTAGATAATATGAAGCCAGCAAGCTGATGGACCGGCCCGATCCCGACGAGCTGCTCGACAAGATCCAGCGTGACGAAGAGAAAAAGCAGCGTGGCAGGCTGAAGATTTTCTTCGGCGCATCGGCTGGTGTGGGGAAGACCTATGCCATGTTGCAGGCTGGGCACCGTCGCCGTGAGGAAGGGATCGATACGGTCGTCGGGATTGTCGAGACACATGGCCGCAAGGAGACGCTTGCGCTGGTGGAGGGGCTGGACGCCGTCCCGCTGACGCTGTATGAATACCGCGGCCGCAAGCTGCCCGAATTCGACCTCGACGCAGCGCTTGCACGCAAGCCGCAACTGATCCTCGTCGACGAACTCGCGCATTCGAACGTGCAGGGCGCACGTCACCTTAAACGGTGGCAGGACGTGTACGAGTTGCTCGATGCCGGTATCGACGTGTACACCACCGTCAACGTCCAGCATCTTGAGAGCCTGAACGATATCGTCGGGCAGATCACGGGTATTCGCGTATGGGAAACCGTGCCTGACCGCGTGTTCGATCTCGCCGATGAAGTCACGCTCGTGGACCTGCCGGCCGAAGAATTGCTCGACCGGTTGAGGGACGGAAAAGTTTATATGCCGCAGCAAGCGGCAAACGCGGTCAAGAATTTTTTCCGAAAAGGCAACCTGATTGCGTTGCGCGAACTGGCGCTGCGTCGAACGGCCGACCGCGTGGATGCGCAGATGCGTGAGTATCGTGCCGATCAGTCCATTAGCCGGATCTGGCAGGCCCGCGAGCGACTCATCGCCTGCATCGGGCCCGGGCCTGAAAGCGCCACGCTGGTGCGCTCGGCCGCGCGTCTCGCTGCAAGCCTCAAGGCGGACTGGCTCGCGGTTTATGTTGAAACGCCGAAGCTGCAGCGCCTGCCTGACGCATGGCGCAAACGCACGCTGGATGCGCTCAAGCTCGCGTCCGAGCTGGGCGCCGAGACAGTTACCCTTGACGGCGCCGACGCGGCCGCCACGCTGGTCGCGTACGCGCGCATGCGCAATGTGTCCAAGATCGTGGCGGGGGCGTCGGACGCGCCCGGCTGGCGACGTGTGTTTGACCGCCCCGTGGCTGAAGCACTGGTGCACCATGCACACGATATCGACGTGACGCTGGTGGGCGTGAAAGCGGCAAAGGAAGGCCGCGAGCGCGATGCAAGCACCCCGGTGTTCGCCGCTGTCCGCAACGAGGCCCGCTCCTCGCCCAACGCCTACTTTTACGCGGCTGCAATCGGCGTTGCGATCACAGTGCTCGCGAGCCTGCTGTCGCGCCATATCGACCTCACGAACCTCGTGATGTTGTACCTGCTGGGCGTCGTCTTTGCCGCGGTTCGACTCGGACGGGGTCCCGGCGTCCTTCTCTCATTCCTGAGCGTCGCGGCGTTTGACTTCTTCTTTGTGCCGCCACAATTTTCCTTTTCTGTTTCAGATACGCAGTACCTGCTGACTTTCTTCGTGATGTTGCTGACTTCACTCACGATCAGCCACCTGACTTCGAATCTTCGGCGTCAGGCGCGTGTAGCCTCGTTACGCGAGCGGCGCACGGGCGCGATGTATGCCATGACGCGTGAACTGGGCGGCGCGTTGATGACCGAACAGATCATCGAAATAGGGACGCGCCACGTGGGGGAAATCTTCCAGGCCAAGGTCGCGATCCTGCTGCCTGATAGCGCGGAAAAGATCCGCCAGAAGGTCGACGATCCCAATCCGCAATTCACGCTCGATGCCGCCAATCTCGACCTCGACATCGGCCAATGGGTATACGACCAACAAAAGCCTGCGGGACGCGGCACGGACACGCTGCCGGCCAGCAATGCGCTTTATCTTCCGCTTAAGGCACCGATGCGAACACGCGGTGTCTTGGCCATCATCACTGCTCATGCAGCCGAGCTAGCGGTCCCTGAACAGCAACGAATGATCGACACGTTCGCTTCTCAGATCGCGCTTGCGCTTGAACGTGTCCACTACGTCGAGATCGCGCAGGATGCGTTGGTCAACATGGAGTCGGAGCGCATGCGCAACTCGCTGTTATCCGCCATCTCGCACGACCTGCGCACGCCGCTGACCTCGATCGTCGGATTCGCTTCGGTGCTGGAGGAGCAGCAGCGCATTCCCAATGGTTCGGCCGACAGTGCACGCGACCTGGTTCACGCGATCCACGAGGAAGCACTGCGCATGAGCGGGCTGGTGACGAATCTGCTCGACATGGCCCGGCTCCAGGCGGGCAGCATCCGTTTGAACCGGCAGTGGTTGATGCTGGAAGAGGTGGTTGGCGCGGCGCTGGCCGTATGCCGCCGCACGCTCGCCGGGCACACGGTGCAGGTTCGCGTTCCACCCGATCTTCCGTTGATCCAGCTGGACGCGGTTCTGATGGAACGGCTGCTCGCCAACCTGTTCGAGAACGCCGCGAAATACACGCCGCGCGATTCATCGCTGTCGATTCACGCAGCGGTCGAGCAGCAATCGGGCGAGCGCTACGTGAGGGTCTGCGTCGACGATAACGGCCCGGGTCTGCCTCCAGGAATACAGCAAACGCTCTTCGATAAATTTACCCGTGGAGAGAAGGAATCCGCCATGCCGGGGATTGGTCTGGGTCTGGCAATCTGCCGGGCGATCGTGGAAGCGCATGGCGGAAAGATAGGCGCTGAGAACAGGGTGGATGGTGAAGGGAAGGTGTTGGGCGCAAGGTTCTGGTTCACGTTGCCGGCCGATCAGACGCCGCCCTTCGAGGCGCTTCCTGAGGAAGATGGCGACGTGCATACGGATACGCCATGAGCGAGCCTACGTTGACCATTGTCGTCATAGAAGACGACAAGCAGATTCGTCGTTTCGTAAGAAGCACGCTTGAAGCGCAGGGCATGACTGTGTTCGAAGCAGAAACCGGGCAACAGGGTTTGCGCGAAGCGGCCTTTCGCTTGCCCGATCTAATCGTTATTGACCTGGGTTTGCCAGACACCGACGGTATCGATGTGATTCGCGAACTGCGTACCTGGACCGAACAACCGTTGATCGTGCTCTCGGCACGCACCCACGAAGACGCGAAGGTGGCGGCGCTGGATGCGGGAGCCGACGACTATCTGACGAAGCCCTTCGGTGTGTCGGAGCTGCTCGCGCGAATCCGTGCGCAACTAAGGCGGCGTAACCGCGGCGGGCAGCAGGAGACACCGCAGGTTCGGTTTGGGCCGGTATCGGTGGATCTGTCGGAGAGGCGTGTCACGCGTGACGGTGCAGTGATTCATCTCACGCCGATTGAATACAGGCTGCTGACTACGCTAGTACGTCATGCCGGGCGAGTGATCACGCATCAGCAATTGCTGCGCGAAGTATGGGGACCGGCTTATGTGGAGAACCAGCACTACTTGCGGGTTTATATGGGTCACCTGCGCCATAAGCTGGAGCTTGATCCTGCGCAGCCGGTTCATATATTGACGGAGACCGGGGTGGGCTACCGGCTTGTGGGTGCGCAGTAGCGCTTTGTTTACGAGTATTTAGTGATGCTCTCGCATCGCGCACCGCTGGCGACGCAAACGCTGGTCAAGGGAAAAGCGCAAACGGCAGCGTAGCCGCGATATAAACCGCCAGACCGGTCGCGGGCAGTCCCAAGGTTATGGCGATCGCTGCAACCACCGTACCGCCCAGCGATACGGCAAGCAGCGTTCGCCGACGCGTCTGTTGTCCAGCGATGTTCGATCGTGTGCGTTTATTGTCCGGCTCGTTTTGTCTGGGAGTGCGCTTCCAGAACATCAGGGCGTGCATGTTGTCGACTCTTTTGAAGAAGACCAAAAGTGTCGCTTTACTTGCGCAATGACCGCGTTTAAATAGCGTAGGAGAGCGTATAGCTTTCATCAAATCGGTGCTGAGCGATCACGTCTTGACGCGTTCTTGATACGGCATCGTCGGTTTTTATCCCGATCGATACGCCGTGCGGCGTAGCCTTCCCGGAAGCAAACGAGAAGGGACCGTGATGCATGAGAACCAGTTAAAGGAATCAAGGCGAATCTTGCGGGTGAAACTTGCCCTCTGCGCATTTTCATTCATGGCCGCAAGCGCGGCATACGCATCCGATGCAACCAATGCAACCAATGACCGGTCAGTGCCTGACGGGCAAGTGCCGGTGAGTATCGAATCCTCATCCGGCGAATCGCCGCAGGTTGCAGATGTAGCGGCCGTGTTATGGCGGCAGTTCCGAGTGGCCCGGCAGGAGGCCACGCTGATTGCGCGCGCGGTCATCAGCGCGGCAAACGAATATGCAATGTCGCCTGCACTATTGCTCGCGGTCATTGCAACCGAGTCAGGGTTCGACCGGCAGGCGGTCAGCGTTGCCGGCGCACAGGGGCTGATGCAGATCCTCCCGGCTGCTCATCCGCAGGTATTTGCATCGGGCAACGATATGACCGAGCCCGCCGAGAATGTGCGGATAGGTTCTTCGATCCTGCGTGAGTACCTCGATGCGTCGGGCGGCGACTTGGGCGTCGCGCTCAAACGCTACAGCGGCGGCGGCAAGGGATACGCCCAACGCGTGGTTTTTCGCATGAAGGAGTTCTCGGCCAGTCTGCACACGCCATCGGACGATGCAGCCAGGGTTGCGCTTGCAGGGTCGCCTTGACACAATTTTTACACGGCGGGCGCGAAACTCTGCTCGGGTTTAACACGGGACCTGCTGTAATCAAGGTGTAGTGACAGCTTAAACGGGGATGCTCATGTTACGGGTACTGATACCGGTGATAAGCAAGGAAGGCGCGCTTCAGGCCGCACGGCATGCTGCATTTCTTTTCGCCGAGCACTGCGTGTCCGAGGTCGAGTTGATGGAGGTGCTCGAGCCTCCGGACCAGGGGCGCGCCAGTGCGTTTCATTCCCGTGGTGCGTTGCGCTTGCAGGAAAAGCGCGCAATGCTGAGCGCGCTCAGCCAGACCCGCGCGATCCTGGACGATGCGGGCGTTCCGTATCATTGGTCACGGGTATTCGGGCCTATGGCGCGAACGATCGCAGCGGGTGCGGCTGAAAAACGCTCGGACATTGTCTTAGTCGATGCCAGTCACCTCAGCTTTCTTACCCGATGGTGGGTGATGAACAAGTTGTGGCGGAGCATGCAAACACCGGTGACGATGGTTCACTAGGTAAAGACGACCATAAGCACGACAATCAACTAACATTTACCAGCGTTCAGTCAAGAGTACACAAATCGTGTTGAAGCTTCATACGGCCATGCGGATCAGAGGCACGGCGAAGGTGGTATGCGTCGCTATCGTGGCGAACCAGGTGCTGACTACCCTGTTTGCCTATGTGGTGCAGCAGTTGGACCCGAGTGCACCCACTATCATCACGACCATTTTCAGTTTCCTGACGTGCGGTCTCGTGAGCATATGGCTGCAGTCAGATGCACGGCGCGCGTATTTGCTGGCGCGCGAGAAGGGCTGTATCACGCCCGTGGACAAGACCAACCCGGCGCTCAAGATCGCGCCTGATTGTCCGAAGTTGTGGCTGGTGGTGCTGCACATCGAAATGAATCCGGCTGCGGTGGGGCTTTGAGCGGCTGGGCTGAAAGCTGGAAGGCGGGGCCCGTTACGATACTTGGCGATGCCGTTCACGCAATGAGCCCGGCGGGCGGCCTGGGGGCGAATACGGCGCTGCAAGATGCGGCCGTGCTGGCGACCCTCCTGACTGATGTCGTCGCCCAACGAAAGCCGTTGGGTGGCGTCATATCAAGCTATGAAGTTGACATGCGGGTCAGGGCAACCGAGGCGAATGATGCCTCTGAGCGGAGTGCCCGAAAATTGTTCGAGTTCAACCCTATGAAATGCTGAAAACGTGACCTCCGACGCTACTTCAGCGGCCCGTAAAGCCAGACTCGTTGCCGTGGCCGCGTTCACTTGCGCGTTAAAAGAGCGCAAGTGAACGCAGCCAGGGACACACCTTTCATACCCGCTCCAGCCTATCCGAGCAGACGCTTTACTCCCTCTCTGGCGTCCCGCCGGAGCTTATCCAGATCCAGCCCGGGGATCTCTCCGTCGTCGACAACAACGCGGCCATTCGCGATGCTGTATCGAACTTTTGTTGGCTCGCCGGCCGCCACGGGCGCGATCGCCATATCGTGAAAGCCGTTGAAACGCAGCGCGTCGACGTCGTACAGCACCAGGTCTGCCGCCTTGCCCACTTGCAGCGTGCCAACCGCATCCAGACCGAGTACGCCTGCGCCGCCGGCCGTCCCCCAGTGAATGGTTTCTTCCACGGTAGTGGCGGATGCCTGTTGCGCAGCACGGTGCAATAACCATGCGAAATGCGCTTCGTTGGTCATGCTCCCGGACTCGTTCGAGGCCACGCCGTCCACGCCCAATGACATGGGCACGCCTGCTGCCGCCATCTGCGGCGCCGGCGCAATACCGCTGCCAAGCCGCGCATTGCTGACCGGGCAATGCGAGCAACCGGACCGTGTTTGCGCGAGCATGGCGATCTCGCCGGGTTCCAGATGAACCAGATGGGCGAACCATACATCTGGCCCAAGCCATTCATGCTCAGCGACAAACTCGACGGGCAGCATGCCGAATTTCTCCCGGCAGAAGTCGACGTAACGACGCGTCTCGGACAGGTGCGTGTGCAGACGCAAGCCCATGCCGCGCGCTGCGCGTGCGATTTCCGGTAACAGCTCGGGCGGCAACGAAAAGGTCGGCGTGGTGGGCGCGACCACGACCCGGCGCATGGAGTCAGGGCGGGCATCGTGATAGCGGGACTTCAGGCGCTCGATATCGCCGAGCATCTGGTCAAGTGACTCCGGCCGCAACACGCTGTTCGCAAACCCCGGATGGTCCCCCGCCGCCTGAAGAGCGCCACCGCGGCACAGCACGAAGCGCATGCCGAACGCGGCGGCTTCCTCGAACAGCAGGTCGCCGGTTTCAGTCGTGCCTTTTGCGTGGTAAAGATAATGGTGATCGGCGCAGGTCGTCACACCGGAGAGCAGCAGTTCCGCCAGCCCCAGACGGGCGGCGATGCGAGCCAGGTCGGGTGTAAAGCGCGCGAGGCGAGGGTACGGCACCGCAGCAAGCCATTCCTGAAGATCGGCGTTTATACCGGCGGGGACCGCCTTCAACAAGTTCTGGAACAGGTGATGATGCGTGTTGACCCACCCGGGATAGGCGACGCAGGAACTGGCGTCGATCACTCTTTCATCTTCTCTCGCCACGAGTTGCGGACCGATCTCCTCGATTCGTCCCGCACGAATGCGCAGGTCGACTTGACCGAGACGGGCGTGTTCGCCGCGCAGGCCGCTCATGACAGCGATAGGATTCCTGATCAACAGGGCTTCGTTTCGGGTACTCACTTTTGTCTCTCCTTGCAACGCTTATGCTGTGCGGTGGCGCAGAGACGGCCGCCACACGATTCGGTCTGGTTTATTCCCGGACCAGTTGATGTGCCTCGACCACGACCTCCTCGTGCGCGCCGTTAAGCACCGCATTGAGGGCCACGGAGACGAGACAGGCGAGCACGACGCCGCTGTGCAGGAACGGCTGGGTCCACTCGGGCATCTGCCTGAATACCTCGGGGGCCATCACGGGAATCAGCGCTGTCGCGATCGTGAAGCCCACGATCAACACGTTGTATCGGTTGCTTTCGAAGTCGACCTTTGAGAGCGTCTGCACGCCTGCTGCGACGACGACGCCGAACATCGCGATCCCAGCTCCGCCGAGCGCGGCGGCAGGCGTCGCTGCGACGACCGCGCCTATCTTCGGCACCAGGGCCACGACGCACATCAGCGCACCGCTGGTGGCAACTACCCAGCGGCTTCGCACACCGGTGAGGATCACGAGCCCGACATTCTCCATGAACGCGATAAACGGAAACGCCGCGAACATTCCGGCGATGGCGCTGGCAAGGCCGTTGGCGCGCAGGCCGCGCACAACTTCCTCTTCGGTGACCTGCTTGTCGACAATGCCGCCGATCGCGATGAAGAGCCCCATTGACTCGACCATCTGCACGACCATGACAACGATCATGGTCAGCACCGGTACGACGGCGAATACCGGCGTGCCGAAGTGGAAAGGATAGGGTACTGTGAACCACGGCGCGCTCCTGACGCCGCTGTAGTTCCCCATCCCGAGCAGGCACGCGACAATCCCGCCGGCAATGAGCCCGATCAACACTGAAAGATTGCGCAGGAACGGCGAGCCGAACCGATTGACCGCGAGTATCACGAGGGCGACGAACAGCGCGACCATCAGGAACGGCGATGCGCCGAATTGGGGGTTCTGCCGTCCGCCTGCTGCCCACTCGTAGGCCACCGGAAACAATTGCAAGCCGATCACGGTCACGATGCAACCGGTCACGACGGGAGGAAAGAAGCGTCGCAGCCGGCCGACCAGGGGTGCTGCGAACAGAGTGAACAAACCCGCCCCGATCACGGCGCCGCACACGCCCGCGAAGCCGACATTCGGATTCGAGCCAATGGCGATCACCGGTCCGACACTGCTGAACGCAACGCCTTGGAGGATCGGCAAACGCACGCCGAATTTCCAGAAGCCTATGGTTTGCAGCAGTGTCGAGATACCCGAGCAAAAAAGCGCGGTGCTGATCAGGATGGTCGTGTCGGCGGACGACATCTTGAGCGCCGACGCGACGATGAGCGGCACCGCAATCGCGCCGATATAAGCAACCAGCATGTGCTGAAGTCCGAGCGTAATCAACTGGCGCTTCGGCAGGCGCTGATCGACAGGGTGTGGGGCGGTGTTCATCGAATGTCTCCTGAATTTTCGTTATTGACCAGCACGCGGCCCGCGGCACGTGTGCACGCGCTGTTTTGGCAGCAGTCGCGCCACGAGTAATCCGCGGGCCGGCTATTCAACCCGTCAGGCCGTTATAGGTGCGCCGAGACAGGCATGGAAGCGGTCGGTCAGATCGGCACGATCGAGATTGCGGCCGATAAAAACAATGCGGCTGGTCCGTGGCTCGCACCCCCAGGCCTGCGCCGCGCGCAGCTCAATAACGTTGTGCACGCCCTGAAGCACGTAGCGGCAGGGTTGCCCTCGCACGGCAAGGATTCCCTTCATGCGAAACAGCTGGCTCGCATCCGACGAGCGTAGTTGAGCAAGCCAGTCCTGCAATGCATCGAGATCGACCTCGGCGGATACCTCGATACAGACCGACGAGACACTGGCGTCGTGTTCGTGTTCGTGCTCATCTGCGTGCTCGTTGTGCTCGTGATTCTCATGCCCGTGCTCATGCTCGGAAAGTCCCCCCGTTTCGACCAACTGCTGTGAGAACTCGGAGGCGCCCACGCCAAGGATCTTCCCCAGGTCGATCAGCGCATAGCTTGACGGGACGATGTCGGCGGTGGCGTTCAATCCACGAATCCGGGCGGTCAGGGCGGCAACTTCCTGCTCGCTCACAAGATCTACCTTGTTGATCACAATACGGTCCGCGCACACGATCTGGTCTACTGCCTGATTGTCAGAACCGTCGAGGAGGATGTCGTCCAGATGCGCCGCAATATGCTTGGCGTCAACCATTGTCACGACTGCGTCAAGCGTGACCTGTTTCGCGATTGGATCGTCGAGGAAGAAGGTTTGCGCGACCGGATACGGATCGGCAAGACCGCTCGTCTCCACAATAATGTGGTCGAGCCGCTCGGGCCTCTCGACCAGTGTGCGTACGATGCGCACCAGATCTTCGCGCACCGCGCCGACACAGCAGACACAGCCGTTCGTCATCTCGTAGATTTCTTCGGTCGATTCAAGCACCAGACCGCCGTCGATGCCTATTTCGCCGAACTCGTTTTCGATCACGGCAATCTTGCGGCCGTGGTTTTCGCGCAGGATGTAGTTCAACAGCGTTGTTTTGCCTGCGCCAAGGAAGCCGGCCAAAATGGTGACCGGAATTTTTTCGGCTTCGTGATGGGTCATGTGGATGGTGTTCATCGATCGTCTCCTGGTGGTCGTATTGACTGCTGATGCCTGGCTAGCCTTCATGCGGAACCTCATGCAGTAAGCGGTTCTTCGACGGCTTCCCGCCAGCGGGTAACGGTGCCGGTCTCGAGCCCGAACAAATCGAGCACACGGCCGAGCGTGTGATCTATCACCTGTTCGAGCGATTGCGGCCGGGTGTAGAACGCGGGAACGGGCGGTGCCACGATGGCGCCCATCTCGGTGACGGCGGTCATGTTGCGCAGATGCGCCAGCGTGAGCGGTGTCTCGCGCGCGAGCAGGACAAGCGGCCGGCGTTCTTTCAGCGTCACGTCGGCTGCTCTTGAAATGAGGCCGAGCGACATGCCGTTAGCAATTTCGGCAAGGGTCTTCATCGAGCAGGGGGCGACAATCATCCCCATCGTGCGGAACGAGCCGCTTGCGATGCTTGCTGCGAGATCGTCGCAACGATGTGTCCTGGTAGCGAGCGCGCTGACGTCGGCGAGTTTGTAATCGGTCTCGTGCGTCATCGTAAGCAGGGCAGCGCGAGAGATGATCAGATGCGTTTCCACATCCAGTTCTCGCAGCAATTCAAGCAAGCGCACGCCGTAGATGAATCCCGATGCACCGCTGATGCCGACCACCATGCGGCGTTTTTTATCGATCGTCATGCCTGTACTCCGTGTTCGATACCGGCAAGCAATGAACGCGCATGATCGATCGCACGTTCGCCAATGCGTGCGCGAACGCCATCGAACGTGGACCCGCGAGTCGCATCAATACCCATGCGCGAGGTCGTGCCTGAAGCTGACGAAGAAGGATCGAGCGGGCTGCCCGGCAAGCCGTCGATGATGAACAGGTCGCGATGCGGCTGGAAATGCGTGGCGACCGCCCATAACACTTGTGTGTCGTCGCTGATGTCGATGTCGCTGTCCACCGCGATCACGTTCTTCAGATAAGGGTCCCAGCCGAGCAATGCGAGCATGATCTGGCGCGCTTCACCGTCGCGCGACTGGTTCAGTGCGACATAGCAATGGAAGTGCGTGCCGGAATTCGGGTAGTGAAGCGCTGTCACGGATGGAAAACGCGCCATCAACTTCTCGCTCATTTCCGCCTCCCGCGGCAAACGCGCGAGCGTCAGGTGCTCGGCATACGGACCGCCGACCACATCGACAAGCCATGCATTGCGACGGCGCATCATGGTGTCGACGCGCAGCACATTGTTGGTCGAGCGGTCCGACGAATAACCGGAGAATTCCCCGAACGGACCTTCTTCGGCGCGCTCGGCCGGATCGATCGTGCCTTCGAGCACGAACTCGGCAGCAGCGGGTACGCCTATGCCGTAACGCGGTGTACGCACGAGTTCAAGCGGCGCGTTAAACAGGCCCCCGGCAATCGAACGCTCGTCAGTGCCGAACGGTACCCGCGCGGAAGCTGCCAGCATGAAGAGCGGATGAGCACCGATCACCATTGCAACGCGGAGCACGTCGCCGCGTTGCTGCGCGCTTTGCAGCATCCGCCAGAGGTGGCCGCGTGAATGCAGGCTGGTGGCGAGTGCACTGCGCGCGTGGCGCATGGAACGGTGGTAACTCAGGTTGGCGATGCCCGTCACCGGATCTTCGGCTACGATCACCGCGTTGGTAATGTAGGGGCCGCGGTCGGTATCGAAATGCCGGATCATTGGCAGGTGATCGAGGTCGACTGCATCGCCTTCGGTTACCTGATCGAGCACTGGGCCATTCGCTACGAAACGCGGCGCAAGCGGCGCATTCGCACGGCGTTGATAGGCTTCAAACAACTGCGGCGGTTCAACACCGAACAACCGCGCAATGCGACTGCGCGACGCAAAGACGTTAGTGACCAGCGGCGTGTCCAAACCATCGACCTGCTCGCAAACCAGCATCTCGTGCCGGCCTCGCGCCGCGAGTTCCGCGACCAGCGCAGTCACATGCTGATCGGCGGACAACGGCTGCCTGATCGTCAGCACGTCATCGGGAAAGAGGTCGCGATAGGTGGACACGAACGCGTGAAAGTCCTGCGTACCCGCGAGTTCGTGCAAGCGTGCATCGGCCATGGTGGGCTCCGGCGTGTGAACAAGAGAGGTGAGACGACCACGGGCGCAGATACGGATACGGCGCCCGCGGTCCCCCATCAACTACACATAGCTCGCCTTGAGGCGCTTCTCAGCCTCGGCCAGATCTTTCGGCGGTTTGCTCGGCTCGATGCCGACCAACCTCGCTATGTTGTTGCCCATGTAGTCTTCGAGTCCGTCTTCGTCCAGGTCCATGCCTTGCGGCGCGGGCGAACACAGCATCTCGAGTTCACGCAACCACATGCCCGGCTCGTTCGGGGGCGAGTCCGTGCCGAACACGATCTTGTCGCGCGGCAACTCTTTCGCGAACTCAACAATGCGCGACTGATAACACCAGCCCGACTCGCAATACACGTTCGGCGTGTCCATCGCCATCCAGAAGGATTCGAATGAATAATTGCCGCCGGTCTGAATCCCGAAGTGGCCGATGATGAAGTTCACCATCGGAAATTCGCGGATGATCGGATAAAACTGCGTCGGGATGGTGTACGGTCCGTCGCCGGTATGAATCAACACGACCACGCCCAATTCCGCGCATTTCTTCATGGCGGGACGCAACCAGTCGAGCGCACGATCAGGCCGGTAGCCATGCATGTTGGCGTGCAGCTTCAACATCTTGAAGCCGTACTCCTTCACATGGAACTCGAGTTCGGCCGCGCCGTTTTCCGGGCCCCAGCGCGGGTTGTACGTGAAGTTGCCGATGAACCTGTCGGGGTATTTCTGCGTTAGTTCGGCGATGTACGCCATGTAGTCGCGAATACCTTCGCGGCCACGCCGGTTACCGTCGCGATAACCCGTGTTGCCGGGCGGCGGCTGGATGAACCCCATGTCGATACGGCGCGGCTTGCCGTTGATCATGTACGGGCCGTCCATCATCTTGAGCAGGCGCTCGCCGGTGAACGGCTCGCCGGTATGACGCCAGGCTTCGTCGACGAGATTGGTCGGGTGCAGATGGGTATCGATGATCATGCGCGGACTCCGGCAAACTGGTTCAAATAATCGTGTGCTTGCTCCACACTGCGCGGCGGCGGACTCGGTTCGAGGCCGATCATTCGCGCGAGGTTGTTGCCGAGGTAATCCTCGAGCGTGTCCTCGTCGAGATTGAGACCCTGCGGCGGCTCGTGGCACAGGACTTCGAGCAGGCGCAGCCACATGCCCGGTTCGTTCGGCGGCGTGTCGGAGCCATACAGGATCTTGTGCGTGGGCAGCACCTTCGCAAATTCGACAATGCGCGATTGCAGGCACCAGCTCGACTCGCAATAGACGTTGGGGGTATCCATCGCCATCTGGAACGGCTCGAAGCAATACACGCCACCGGTCTGCACGCCGAAGTGCGCCATGATGAAATTCACCGATGGAAACTCGCGGATCAACGGATACCACTCGGTCGGAATGCTGTATGGACCATCGCCGGTATGAAGCTTGACGAGCAAGCCAAGCTCGGCGCATTTGCGCAAGGCCGGGCGCAACCAGTCGAGCGCGCGGTCCGGCCGGTAGGCGTGCATATTGGCCTGCAACTGGACCATCTTGAAGCCGTGTTCCTTCGCATAGAACTCGATAGCCTTGGCCCCGTTCTCAGGACCGCAACGCGGGTTGTAGACGAAGCAGCCGAGCAGTCGGTCGGGGTAGCGTTGAACCAGCTCGACGGTGTAGGCCATGTAGTCGTCGATCGATTCACGGCCGGAACGCTCGCCGTCGGTCCACGTATAGATGGTGTTGCCCTGGGGCGGCTGGATAAAAGCCTTGTCGATGCGGCGCGGTTTGCCGTTAATGACGTATGGCCCGTCGAGCGTCTTGAGCAGGCGTTCGCCCGTGAACGGCTCGCCGTCGTGGCGCCAGGCGAGGTCGACCAGGTTGGTCGGGTAACAGCTTGTGTCGATGATCATGTACTCGATCTCCCATAACAGAGGAACTGGCATTAACCAGTTGCCGGATCGCTGGCAGGCGCATCTGCGGATGTGCATTGCGGCCCTTTGCAAAGCACTATTTTTTTAGCGCTTTCCCCTCGCCGGCATCGAGTGTCACACTGATGTGCACTGCTGCTTGATTCGCAGTCTCTTCAAAGCGAAGCGCTCTGTACAATATTTTTTAACGTGACTCTTGATACGTAGGCGATATGGACATCCGGCTGTTGCGTTACTTCGCGGTGCTTGCCGACGAGTTGCATTTCGGCCGCGCAGCCGCGCGCCTGCACATTTCCCAGCCCCCTTTGAGCCAGCAGATCAGGCTGCTTGAAGAGGAGCTGGGCACGGCTCTTTTCACGCGCTCGCAACATCGTGTGGAACTCACGGAGGCAGGGAAAACACTGAAGGAACAGGTGCCCCTGGTGTTCGCGCAGTTCGAACGGGCGATCGATCTGGCGCGTTGCGCGGGACGAGGAGAAGTAGGGAACCTCGAGATAGGCATCATCAGTTCCGCGATGGTCGACGCCATTCCTCTCGCGCTGCGCGCGTTCGATGAGCGTTATCCGGCCGTACGCTGGACGCTGCACGAAATGACGCCCGCCGCGCAGATACAAGCGCTCAAGGAGCACCGCCTGGACGTGTGTTTCTTTCGTATGACCCATGACGACCCCGAGATCCAGAGCGAGGTGGTCGTGCGGGAATGTGCAATGGCCGTGCTGCCGCCGGGACACCGGTTCGCACAGAGACAGGAGATAGCGTTAAAGGAGTTGCACGCGGAGCGCTTCGTGTCGTTTGGCCTGACGCAGTCAAAGCTTGCGAGGTACTTACGGGACTGTTGTATTGAAGCCGGGTTTACGCCAAAGATCGAGCAGGAGGTGGTCGAAGTGCAGACGTTGCTGTGCCTGGTGAGGCAAGGGCTCGGCGTGGCGCTTGTGCCGTCCTCGTCGCAGCAGTTGACGACCGGCGGTGTGGTCTTCAAGCCGTTGAGCGGACAACCGCCGGAGGTGTCGCTCTATGCGCGTTATCGGACAGGCGATACGTCGCCGGTGCTACGGCTGTTTCTTGATACCGTGCGCCAGTGCGCCGAAGCGCCTGTTCTTGAAGCACGTCTTACTCAAGGCTCTGCGCAACCAGCGCCTTGAGCGTCTCCACCACGTCCGCCACCTTCTCGCGTTTGCCTTGCGGCCACACCGCGTACAAGTTGTAATGCGTTGGAATGGCGATCTCGGTCAACACCACCAGTTGCCCTGCACGTAGCGCATCCGCCGCGAGCAAACCCCGTGCGAGCCCGACGCCTACGCCGGCTGCCATGGCTTCAATCAGGCTCGCCGCGTTGTCGAAAACGGCTAGCACGTTCGAAGGTTCGAGCGCCGCCAAGCCGGCCGCCTCGAGCCACGGAATCCATGATCGCTTCGTGTAGCCGAGCAGCGGCAACTCGAGCACCGCTTCGGGCGCGAGCGGAAAACTCAGACCGAATTTTTGCACCAGCGCCGGTGAGGCCATCACCGTCAGCCGGTCGCTGCACATCAGCTTGTTTTCATAGCCCTCCCATTCGCCATAGCCGTATCGCAACGCTATATCGACGCGTTCGAATGCCGTGCGCTCGTGGCGAGGCGTGGACAGTACAGTCAGCGCACGTCCGTCCAACGCTTCGATCAGCCCTGCCAGGCGGGAGCTAAGCCAGTGCTGCGACAACTCTGGATCGACGTCGAGCGTCAGGGAGTGGGCGACGAGCCGCTCCTGCACGGAAGACAGCGCACGGTCGATCTGCTCGAAGCCGTCGCCAAGCAGGTTGGCGAAGAGCACGCCGGCGTCGTTAAGCATGACGCGCCCATTCTTGCGTTCGAACAACGGTTGCCCGACGAATTCCTCCAGCGTCCGGATTTGCTGGCTGATCGCGCTATGCGTGAGGTCGAGCTGCCTTGCTGCGCTCGAGAAGCTGCCGCCGCGCGCCGCGTTGAGAAAGGCCTGCATCGACTGGATGGAAGGGTAGCGTTTGAACATGCCTGTTAGCCGGACTGACAGCCGTTGGAAGAAATTGTCGCTGGCGCGGGATTTAACGGCTTTCAATAATCGGCCGACGGCTGGACAACAAGCGACAAGCGAAGGGAGACACCCATGATCGAGATCATCGTCAACGACGAGCGGCATACGCTCGACAATGTACCGGAAGACATGCCGCTGTTGTGGGTGTTGCGCGACCGCCTGAAACTCACCGGCACGAAGTTCGGTTGCGGCGGCGGTTTTTGCGGCGCATGCACCGTGCACCTCGACGGTAACGCGATGCGCTCTTGCGTGCTGCCGGTGGGGGCGGTAGCGGGGCATCGCATTACGACCATCGAGGGTTTGTCGAAGACCGGCGAGCATCCGTTGCAGCGTGCATGGGTTGAAGAAGACGTGCCGCAATGCGGTTATTGCCAGCCCGGGCAGTTGATGTCGGCGGCAGCATTCCTCAACGGCAAACCTGAAGTCAACGACGGAACGATCACGGCAGCCATGTCGGGCAACGTGTGCCGCTGCGGCACTTATGCGCGCATTCGAAGGGCGATCAAACGCGCCGCTCCCGAACTCTTGTCGCCAGAGAAGGAGGCATGATGCGCGATGCAAGCAAACCGGCCGTGGCGCTGGTCGAGTCTCGTGAGGTCTCCCGCCGGCGTTTCCTTAAGCAGGGTTCGGCGTTGTTCGCCGCGGGTGTTGCAGTCGGCTTTCGTCTGCCAGACGCACGGGCGAATGAAGCATTGGGCGCCGCTGCGTCAACGAGCGCGGCCAACGAATTCGAACCCAACGCATGGGTCCGTGTATTGCCCGACGACACGATCAAGCTCGTGGTCCACAAACATGATTCGGGCACGGGAACGCGGACCGCGCTGGCAGCGATCGTGGCGGAGGAGCTCGATGTCGATCCGTTCGCGGTCGACGTGATCACGCCCGAGAATCCGTTCTACATGGTCTACATTCATCCATTGTGGAAGGTGTTTTCAACCGGTGGCAGCACCAGCGTTTCGCTTGAATACGATCGACTTCGACTGGCTGGCGCAACCGCAAGAGCGATGCTTGTGGCTGCGGCCGCGAACCAGTGGAACGTGCCGGCTGCAGCGTGCTCGACTGCGAACGGTTATGTCGAGCACGCGGCGAGCGGCCGCCGTGCGAACTACGGTTCGCTTGCCGACGCCGCCGCACGCGAGCCCGCGCCGAAGGATGTCGCCCTCAAGGATCCCGCGCAGTTCAAGTACATCGGCAAGCTGCAAAAAAAGCGCGGGGCGGCGCAGAAGGTCGCAGGGACGTTTCAATACAGCATCGACGTCGATCTGCCCGGCATGCTGGTCGCCGTGATCACGCGCGCGCCGGTGATCGACGCGCGCGTGCGCAGCATCGATGCAACCAACGCACTTAAGCTGCCGGGCGTGCGCAGTGTGATCGAGATTCCGGGGCGGCCGGATGTGCTGGGCGGCAATCAGGCGGGCGTAGCGATTCTTGCGGATGACTACTGGTCGGCGCATCAGGGACAGGCGGCGTTGCAGATCGAGTGGGACGACAGCCCCTTCGGAAGTTTTAACAGCGACGCGCTCGCAGGCCATCAGGCCGCGTGGCTCGACAGCCCGGCGGCGCATGTGGTGCCGACCATTCAATCCGGCGATGCAAAGGTCGCGTGGACGCATCCGGCACGCGTGATAGAAGCATCGTATTCGATGCCGTACAAAGCCCAGAACCCGATGGAACCTGTCAACGTCACCGCATGGGCAACGAAGGACGCCATAGCCTACTGGGGAGGTATCCAAGTCCCTTCCACGGCGCAGGAGGCCGCCGAAGTGATCGGCGGATTCAAGGCAGATCAGGTCACGGTGCAGGAGCTCGTATCGGGCGGCAGCTTCGGCGCGCGCGAATCCAAATACTGGCTGCTCGAAGCCACCTACCTCGCGATAAAGACCGGCAAACCGGTCAAGCTGATGAACAGCCGCGAGACCGAGATGGGCGCGCTGTTTCATCACGCGGCGACGTACCATCGCGCGAAGGCGGCGCTCGACGAGCACGGCCGCTTGTCCGCGTTGCAACTGCGCGCTGTCTCGCCGGCTTCGCCGGAGCAATGGGAGCCGGGTTATTTCGATCGCGCGGATCGCATGGACTACAGCACTACCGAGGCGATCAACGCACGCGAGTTCACGTACCGTGCCCCGCATCTGGACATTGGCTGGGTGCGTCATGAAACGGGTGTCCCGACAGGATGGTACAGAGCGGTCAGCTATATCTCCAATGTGTTCGCGGTCGAGTCGATCATCGATGAAGCGGCCCACCTCGGGAAGCTCGACCCGTTGCTGTTCCGGCTGGCGAACATGCATGACCAGCCTCGCCATGCGGCGGTCGTGAGGCGAGCCGCGGAGCGCGCAGGATGGCATGACCCGCTGCCCGCAGGCGCGGCGTTGGGCATTGCCACCAATCAGGCATACGGCAGTTATGTCGCGGTCGTCGCGCGTGTTGTGAAGAAGGATGGAGCGATCGTCATAGAGAAGCTCACCTGCGTGGCGGATTGCGGTCTGGCGGTTTCGCCTGGTGGCGTGGAGGAGCAACTCTATGGTGGCTTGATGTGGGGCCTCGGACACGCGAGCTTCGACCAGATCGACATCCGTAACGGCCACGTCGTGCAACACAACTTCGATACCTATCGGGTGGCGCGGATGAGCGACATGCCGGCCGTCGATATCGACATCGTGCAGGGGGATCTCGCCAAACCGGGTGGCGTAGGCGAGCTGTCGAGCCCGGCGGTGACGCCCGCTATTGCCAATGCCATTTATCGTCTGACCGGGGAACGCAAGCGGTCGACTCCGTTCGATCTGCGCGATATGCAGCCCCGGGGCCACGACAAAAAAACCGCATGAGGACCGCCGGTGGGGAGGGCGACGCGTTTGCCCTAACGATCCCACGGCAGTCGCGTTTTCCCCTATGACTTGAAGGTTGACTCAGGACCGCAACAGCACCAAACTTCTTCCCGTAGTGTGATCACAGGTCACATATCTCGTAAGGAGTTGTTTAATTGCCGACACGTGAAACGAGCGCGGACGCGCTGCCGCTTGAGCTGGTGGCGCGCGAAACCATGGCGGGGCGAGTCTATGCCCAGTTGCGCGAGGCGATCATGACGGGGCGCTTTGCACCCGGTCAGGCGCTGAGCTTGCGCGGGGTGGCCGAAGCAGTCGGCTCATCGACCATGCCGGTGCGCGCCGCGCTCACGCGCCTGCAAGCTGAAGGCGCGTTGATCGACGGTCCGGGCCGCGCACTGATGGTGCCGCCCATGACGCTGGACCTGCTCGAAGAATTGCGCGACGTGCGGATTGCCCTTGAAGGCTGCGTGGCAAAGCGGGCGGCATCGCGGATGACCAAGGAACATTTGAACGTACTGCAAGCCGTGTTCGACACCATGGATGCGCACGTGGAAGCCGGCGATGTCCCCGCATACCTGCGCAGTAACTTCGAATTCCATATAGCAATCTATACGCATGGCGCAAGCGACCTGACGCTCGCGACCATCCAGAATCTTTGGATGCGCATTGGCCCGTTCCTGAACCTCGTGGCGCCGGACATCCCGCATATGAGGTTGTCGATGGCGGCGCACCGCAAGATTGTCGATGCTCTCTGGAAGGGTGACGGTGAAGGCGCGCGCGCGGGCATTGAGGAGGACATCGGCGGCGCCGCGGCGGACTTGCGGGAACGCTTGCAGAGCAGGGAAGCGGCCAGGGCCTCAGGCTGACTTGGGCCTGTGAATCTAGCCTGTAAGCTGGACCAAAAAATAACGAGGGAGACAAACATGTCAGTTCTACAGATGTTGAAGCCACACGCGGGGTTGCGCGTGCTGGTCACGGGCGGCGCGTCGGGTATTGGTCTTGTGATCGCGCGTGCTTTCGTCGACGCCGGATCGCGCGTGCATGTCTGCGACTCGAGCCGGCAAGCTATCGACGAGCTCAATGAAGCCGAGCAAAGCGCAGAGATGAATGCGATCACGTACACGCTCGCGGATGTGTCGGACCGTGCGGCGGTCGACCGTGTATTCGACGATGTGGACGCGCAGCTTGGCGGTCTCGACGTGCTGATCAACAACGCGGGGATCGCAGGTCCCACGGGCGGTATCGACGAGATGGACACGGATGACTGGGAACAGACCGTAGACGTGAACCTCAATGCTCAGTTCTACTTCGCACGTCGCGCGGTGCCAATGTTGCGCAAGGCCCGCGACGGCGGGTCGATCATTGCGTTGTCATCGGTGGCGGGGCGGCTCGGCTACGCGTACCGTACACCGTACTCAGCCACCAAGTGGGCGGTCGTTGGCCTGACGAAAAGCCTCGCCATCGAGTTGGGACCGGACAACATTCGCGTCAATGCCATCCAGCCGGGCATTGTGAAGGGTCCGCGAATCGAACGCGTGATCTCCGCGCGGGCGGAACAGTTGGGTCTTTCCTACGAACAGATGGAAAAAGAATACCTCGCGAAAATCTCCCTGCGCCGCATGACCACGCCGGAAGAAGTGGCGGCGACCGCGCTGTTCCTGTGTTCGCCGGGAGGCAGCGGCATCTCGGGGCAGGCGATCTCGGTGTGCGGGAACGTCGAAGTGCTCTGAACGCTTTTCTTATCCGACGAGGGCTTACAGCATGGCAACGAAGCGTAAAGTTATTATTACCTGTGCACCCACGGGCGCGATTCATACTCCGTCGATGTCGCCGTATCTGCCGGTCACACCGCAAGAGATCGGCGATGCAGCACTCGCTGCCGCGCGAGAAGGTGCAGCAATCCTGCATCTGCATGCACGCGATCCCAACGACGGCCGGCCCACGCAAGACCCTGCCGTGTTTCAGCAGTTCCTGCCGCGTATCAAGGCTGAAACCGACGCGGTGATCAATATCACGAGCGGCGGCAGTCCACACATGACGGTGGAGGAGCGGTTAAAACCGGCTCACCATTTCAAGCCGGAGGTGGCGTCGCTGAACATGGGCTCGATGAATTTCGGCCTCTATCCCATGCTCGACCGCTTCAAGGAGTTCAAGCACGACTGGGAGCGCCAGCATCTGGCGAATAGCCGCGACCTGATCTTCAAGAACACGTTCAAGGACATTGAATACATCCTCACGTCATGCGGCGCGAACGGTACCCGTTTCGAATACGAGTGCTACGACATCTCGCACTTGTACAACCTCGCACATTTCGTTGACCGCGGTCTCGCGAAACCGCCGTTCTTCGTACAGAGCGTGTTCGGGCTGCTTGGCGGTATCGGACCCCATCCGGAAGACCTGATGCACATGCGCCGCACGGCCGACCGTCTGTTCGGAAGCGACTATGTGTGGTCGATCCTCGGTGCCGGACGTAACCAGATTCCGCTGGCGACGCTTGGCGTGGCGCAGGGATCGAACGTGCGGGTCGGGCTGGAAGATTCGCTGTGGATTGAGGCCGGCAAGCTGGCTGAATCCAGCGCCGCACAGGTCGTGAAGATTCGGCAGGTGATCGAAGGCCTGTCGCTGGATATTGCGACTCCGGATGAGGCACGTGCAATGCTCGGACTCAAGGGCGCGGACAACACGAATTTCTAAAGTGTCTTAAAGGACGCAACTCCTTCAACCTTTGACGGTGGAGACCATCGTGGCTGTGTCGAAACTCAAGGTCGTGGCAATGCCTACGGGCTGGCTGACTGTCGATCGTTCATCGCAGATCTATGGCCGCTACTATGGCCAGCAGATCAAGGTCCCGGTGTGGTCGACGGCGATTGTAGGCGGCGACAAGAAAATTGTGGTGGATACGGGGATTCACGATCCGGGCTGGGTGTCGAGCTTCGTCTGTCCCTGCGAACAGGCGCCGGAAGAGCGGCTTGAACGTGCGCTAAAAGAGTATGTGGGCTGGAATGCGGACGACGTGGATATTGTCATCAACACCCACCTCCACTACGACCATTCCGGCGGCAATACGCTCTTCAAGAACGCACGTTTCGTGGTCCAGGCAAGCGAGTGGGAATACGCAGGCAGGCCCTTGCCGACGCAGTCCACGTTCTATCAGGAGTTCTTGATCGGCCGCGAACCGCTCGCCTATTTTCGCTGGCAGTTCGTGCACGGTGTCGCCGATATCGCACCCGGCGTGCGGGTTGTGCCAACACCGGGACACACGCCGGGGCATCAATCGGTTGCCGTTGATACTGCCGACGGCGTGGTCCTGATTGCCGGCGACTGCGCAAGCTGCATGGAAAACATTGTCGATCTGGTGCCGGTCGGCATTGTCCACGAGACGGCCGCCGAGCTGGCATCGCTTAAGCGTATCCGGCAGATCGCGGACTTTGTCATTCCGGGCCACGACCCCAATGTCGTGGCGGGTTCAGCGGGCATTGAACTGCCCGCCAGTGCACGACTGAAGCACGTGGAAGGTTAGTACTACGAGCGTTGAACGAAGCGAATCATATAACCATACGCAGAATCGGAGGAAGACATGAACGCACTGACGAACACCATCCGTCGGGGGGCCCGGCTTGCGCTGGGCGCCGCGCTTCTCGCGACGCTGGCCGTCTCGGGACAGGCCTCGGCGGCGGGTAAATACAAGATTTTCCTGTCGATGAGTTATGTCGGCAATGACTGGCAAACCGAGGCCGCCAACATGGTGAAGGCGATGGCCGCCACGCCGGGGCTGAAGGACAAGGTCGACCTTGAAGTACAGGTTGCCGGCACGGACGCCCAGAAACAGATCCAGCAGATCAACTCGATGGTCCAGGCGGGCGCCAAAGCTATCGTGATCTATCCGATCTCGCCGACCGCGTTGAATCGCGCCATCAAGAACGCCTGTTCCAAGGGCGTGGTGGTGGCAGCCTATGACGGCGAAGTGACCGAACCTTGCGCCCATAACGTGACGATCGACCAGAAGCAAGCCGGTACAGTCACCGCGGAATGGCTCGCGAAGACCATCAACGGCAAGGGCAACATCGTGCTGATCAACGGCGTGCCGGGCACGTCCGTGGACCGTGCGCGCACCGAGGCTGCGAAGGCCGTGTTCGCAAAGTATCCGGGGATCAAGATCGTCGCGGAAGGCACGGGCATGTGGAGTCAGGCAACGGCCAAGACGGAGTTGTCGAAGATCCTGGCCACCAATAGCTGGGACAAGATCGATGGTTTATGGATGCAGGTGGGCTGCTTCACCGCGGCATCCATGCAGCTCGAAGCCGGCATAGCGGACGACAAGGTCAAGCCGTGCGCGGGTGAATCGTCGAACGGTCACCGCGTGCAGATGCTGCCGCCCGGGACGGTGAAGGGCGACGGTGGCTATCGCTCGATTGGCTACCGGTCCATCTCGTATGGCTCGCCGCCTTATTCCGGTGCGCTGGCGCTGAAGATGGCCGTGGACAAGCTCGACGGCAAGGACTTCCCGGCACACGTGACGCTCAAGTTGCCGCTGGTACTGACATCGCAATCGAAACTGTGCGCGACCGGTTCCATCGAGGAACTGAAGAACGGATGCACCGCGTTCATGCCGGACAAGGTGCCGCCGGGCTGGTTTGCGGACATTTATTCGGCCGAGACCACTGAAGTTGGTTTCAATGCGGCGCTGACCGGCAAGCCGGACTAAGAATCGAGGAATACGCCATGTCGAGTGCAGGGACAGAGAACACGAGCAACGCGGGCAGCAATGGTTGGGCGCTCGATCTCTCGAAGGTCACCAAGCGGTTCGGCGCTACTGTCGCGCTCGACAACGCGTCGTTCCGCGTCAAGCGCGGCGCCGTTCATGCGTTGCTCGGCGAGAACGGCGCTGGCAAGTCGACGACCGTCAAGCTGCTGTCCGGTCTCATGCAGCCGGATGCGGGCAGCATCTCGATCATGGGCCGCAACGTGAACATGCGCGGTCCCAGGGACGCGCATCGTGCAGGCGTGCAGACGGCGTTCCAGGAGATGACCCTGGTGCGGGACTTGACCGTCGCGCAGAACCTGTTGATGTCTTACGAACCGACTGGCTGGTTTGGCCGGATCCGGCAACGTGAATCACAAAAGCAGGCCGCGCAATGGCTCGAACGGCTCGAACTGGGCGATATCCGCCCGGGTGCCTATATCCGCGATCTCGCGCTACCCGTGCGCCAGAAGATCGAGATTGCGAAGGCGCTGGTTCGCCAGCCTGAAGTGCTGCTACTCGACGAACCTACGTCCGCGCTCTCCGGACGTGACGTTGCGTGGTTGTCGAGAAGGATCGAGGAATTGAAGGCGCGTGGGGTGACCTTTGTGTTCATCACGCACCGGATGCAGGAAGTGCGCGAGTTCTGCGACAGCCTCACGGTGTATAGAAACGGCCGCGACGTGGGTGCTTTCGATACCGATTCGATCTCGGACGACGAAGTTATCCGTCTCGTGATCGGCCGTTCGATGGACGCCAAATATCCGCCTAAAGTGGCCACCCCGTCAACGCTTCAGACTCCGGCAATGGAAGCGCGCGGCATCAAGGTGGATGGCGTGGTCAACGACTTCGACCTGACGTTGAAGGCAGGCGAAGTGCATGGCATCGCAGCGCTGCAAGGCATGGGACAGCGCGAGATTTTCGAGGCGTTGTTCGGTGCCGAGTTTATCGACGCGGGTCAGATCCTGATCGATGGAAAACGAGTCACGCTGACCTCGACCGCCGATTCGCTGAAGGCCGGGGTATCGACGAGTTTCCTGCCGGAAGATCGCAAGACCGAAGGTTTGTTCTTGCGTCTGCCGGGTGGGGAGAACATCTCGCTGCCGGTCATCAAGCGCTTCACGCGCTTCGGCCTGATCGACAGAAAACGCGAGCAGGCCGCCATCAAGCGGGCGCTCGCGCAAATGGAAGTCAATTCGCGGGCAGTCTACAAGCCATGCCTCTCCTTCTCGGGCGGAAACCAGCAGAAGATCGCCATGGCGAAATGGCTGCTGACGCAAAGCCGCGCGTGGCTCATGTTCGACCCCACGCGCGGCGTTGACGTGGGAACCAAGCATCAGATCTTCGTGCTGATGCGTGCGTTCGCGGCGGCCGGCGGCTCAGTGCTGTTCTATTCCACCGACGTGCCGGAGCTGGTCAATGTGTGCGACCGCGTGTCGGTGGTGTATCGCGGGCGCAATGTCGCGGAGCTGGCGGGCGAGACGCTCACCGAAGAGAACGTGATGCGCAAGATGCTTTCAAGTTGATGGGCTTATGAAGCTCGTTCAGGCAATCAGAGGTTGACCATGAAAATTGCAATAGCACCGCCCGAAAGCGAGGTCGTCCGACCCGGTGCGCATGTCGGTTTTCGGGCGCGTGTGGATCATTATCGTGGCTTGATCATCGCGATCGGTGCGCTGCTCGCGATGATGATCGCGTGGATATCGTTATCGGCCACGCCGGTCGGGCTGTACGACGTCGGCTCCGTGATCTCCAGCAGCACGACGCTTGCGCTCGCCGGGATTGGACAGACCATCGTTGTATTGAGCGGTGGTTTCGATCTGTCCGCATCGGCAGTGGTGTCGTTGTCCAACGTGCTCGCGGTGCGCTTCGTGCAGGGCACGCCGATCGAACAATGGGGCGGCGTCGCGTTGATTCTTGCGATTGGCGGAGGCATCGGACTCGTCAACGGCGCGTTGATCGCATGGTTCCGGCTCCAGTCGATCGTGGTCACGCTTGCCACCATGTTCATGGTGCAAGGCCTGACGCTGCTGATCCAGAACAAACCGGGCGGCAGCATCGGCGATCAGTTCGGCGCTTTCATCACCTCCGATCTCGTGCCCGATAAAGTCCCCATGTCAGCGGCCGTGCTGGTCGTCGCGCTGCTTGTGTGGACCTTCGTCAAACGTACGCGCTTCGGCGTGGGCCTGTATGCGCTCGGCAGCGATCCCGATGGCGCTTATGCGAACGGCATGCCTGTCAGAGGCTACCGGATCGCCACCTACGCGCTCGCCGGCATGTTCTACGCGGCTGCGGGCTTGTATGTATCGGCACAGACGGGGTCCGCTGATCCGCTCGTGGGCCGGCCGTTGCTGCTCTCCATGTTCACGGCTGTCGTGCTGGGTGGCACATGGCTAGGCGGCGGACGAGGCGGCTGCGTGGGCACGGTGTTCGCTGCGATGACCCTGATGATCACAGTCAATATCCTGCTGGTGCTCAACGTATCCGCGTTTTTTACGACGATCGCTGAAGCGGTGATCCTGATCCTGGCGGTGCTCGGGTCGTCGGTCGGCAAGCAGTCGGCGGCGCATCATTGCGCGCGCTACGCCGGACGATGGTTCACCGCGTGGACCACCGGAACGCGTGCACGCAATGACCAGGGCGCGCGGCGCGTGAAGTTCGAAGTGGAGAACTTCCGTCCGATAGAAAACACGGAGCTCAAGGGGCACGTGCTGGGCGACTGGATCGAACGCAATCGCGAATGGGTCAAGTACATCGTGCCGGCGTATCTGCTGTTCTTTGCGGTGATCGCGATTACCGGCGTGGTCTATGGCCCGGGCGTGCTCGTAAGCGCCAACTTCTATACGAGCTTGCTGACGCTGACCTTGTTCCTGGCTGTTCTAGGGCTTGGGCAAGGCGCGGTGATCCTGACCGGTGGACTCGATCTTTCCGTGCCCTGGCTCATCACGCTATCGGGCGTGTTGCTGACCGGGCTGACGCATGGCGTCAACGAAGCCGCGGCGTGGGCCGTGCCGCTGGTGCTGTGCGCAGGCTTGGCTGTAGGCGTGTTCAATGGCGTGGGCGTAGTGGTGCTGGGCTTGCCGCCGATTGTGGTCACACTCGCCGCTAACGGCTTGTTGCAGGGCATTACGCTGATTTATTGCAACGGTTCGCCGCAAGGCTGGGCGCCGTCGGCGATCAGCAATTTCACAAACGGGCGTGTGGGTCCCTTGTCGCTTGCCGCGTGGTGCGTGCCGTTGTTCCTTGCATTGGCATTGTTGCTGCTCCATCGCACGGCCTTCGGGCGTCGCGTCTATGCGGTCGGCAACTCGCAGGTCGCGGCGAAGCTGTCAGGCGTGCGTGTCGGCGCCACCCTGATCGCGGTATATTGCCTTTCGGGTTTGTGTTCCGCTGTGGTGGGATTGTTGCTTGCAGGCTTCAGCAGCCAGGCGTTCCTCGGCATGGGCGATCCGTATCTGCTGCCGTCCATTGCTGTTGTGGTCGTGGGCGGCGCGTTGATCACCGGCGGCCGAGGTCACTATCTCGGTGTGTTCGGCGGCGCGTTGCTGCTGACTGCGCTGGGTACGCTACTCGCCGGCACCACGGTGCCGCCGGCCGTGCGCGACATCATCAACGGCCTTGTTGTACTGGCTGCCGTGATTACGTTGCGCGATAAAAAAGCTTGATTATCGATGGAGCTACCCATGCGCAGACGCGTTGCAGTGATTGGATCGGGACGAATAGGCCGCGCGTGGGCAATTGTGTTCGCGCGTGCGGGTTTCGGGGTCAGGCTGCATGATGCCGACCGCGCGATGCTCGGCGGCGCGATTCCGTCTATCCGCCGCAGTGTGTCGGATCTCGCCGAATATGGGTTGATCGACGAGCCGGAAGAGCAGATCGTGTCGCGTGTCACGGCATGTGAACAGCTAGCGGTCGCGGTGAGCGATGTCGACCTGGTGCAGGAGAACATTGCGGAGATCGTGGAGGTCAAGCGCACGTTGTTTGCCGAACTGGACAAGCTGACACGCCCCGATACGCTGCTGGCCAGTTCGACCTCCGGCTTGCCTGCCTCCACGTTCACCGAGGCGCTGGAGGGCCGCGCACGGTGCCTTGTGGCGCACCCCGTGAATCCGCCTTCGCTCGTGCCGCTGGTCGAGCTATGCGGTGCGCCGTGGACGTCACCGGACACGCTGGCCCGTGCGCGTGCGCTGTACGAAGAAGCGGGTCAGCGGCCGGTGACCGTTGCACGCGAGATCCCGGGTTTCTTGCTGAACCGCCTGCAAGGGGCGCTTCTCGACGAAGCATTGAGCCTTTATGCGCGAGGTTATGCAAGCGCCGCCGATCTCGACACCGTGATGCGCGACGGCCTCGGACTGCGCTGGTCGTTCATGGGACCATTTGAAACCATCGACCTGAACGCGCCCGGCGGCGTGACAGATTATGCCGCGCGTTATGGCGCGATGTACCGCTCGTTCGCGAAGGACAGCGTGCCGTTCGACTGGTCGCCCGACAGCATCGCAAGACTCGATGCCGAGCGTCGCGAGGTGTTGCCGCTCGACGAGATAGAAAACCGTAGCCACTGGCGCGACCGGCGGCTGATGGCGTTGCTCGCGCATCGCCGCGCAACGTCGAAGTCCGATGACGACAAGAGTTGATAACCGGAGACAGCCATGATCGAAACCCGTCTGATCGTCGATGCCAACAATCATCTCGGCGAGGGACCGCTGTGGGATGTGAAGGAACAGCGCCTCTACTGGATCGACAGCACTGCTGCCGAGATCAGCAGTTGCCGCGCCGACGGCAGCGACATACGGCGCTATTTCGTGCCGCGCCACATTGGTTCGATGGCGTTGCGCGAGCGCGGCGGCGCGGTGGTTGCGCTCGCGAACGGCCTGCATTTCTACGACTTCGAGACGCAGACGGTCAAGCTCATTGCCGACCCGGAGAGCGACGACCCCGAGACGCGATTCAACGACGGCAAAGTGGACCGGCGAGGGCGGTTTATCGCTGGCACGATGGCGTATGACTTCGACCGTTACGACGCCGATCGCGGCCAGCGTCCGACCCGCAGCGGCGGGTTATATCGGCTGGATGTGAATGGTGCGGTGACGCGTCTGGATGGTGGCATCATTTGTTCGAACGGTCCTTGCTGGAGCCCGGACAACCGCACCTTCTATTTCACCGATTCCTACGACAGGAAGATGTTCGCATACGACTACGACATCGAGACCGGGGCGGTGGCGAACCGGCGGGTGTTTGCATCGGCACACGATCTGGCGGGTACGTTCGACGGCGCGACGGTCGATGCCGAGGGCTATCTCTGGTCGGCGCTCGTGTTTGGCGGACGGATCTTGCGATTTGCGCCGGACGGCAAGCTTGATCGCACAGTGGAGTTTCCTGTACGAAACCTCACGAGCGTGATGTTCGGCGGTCCGAACCTGGATATCTTGTTTGTCACTACCATGGGCCGGCCCATGTGGGGCATTCCGCAGAAGGAGCGCGATAAGGGCGGGTTGTTCGCCATCACCGGGCTGGGCGTAAAAGGTTTGCCTGAACCCAGGTTTGCAGGATAGGGGCGGACGTGTGCGCTTCAGCGCGCACGGCAACTGTCCCTAGCGGATTCAGTACGCTGCCCAATGCCCGCGCACCCACACCCACTGGTTGGCTTCCCATTTGTAGTGTCCTTTCACCCAGTGGTAACCCGGCGCAGGTTGCGCCGGAACCACCTCAACAAGCGGCTCCGGGCGTGGCGGGTGTGCGGGTTCCACTACGCAAGCGGTGAGCATGATACTAAGGAGTCCAATGCTGAATACATGTTTCATTTTTAACTTTTCCCTGGTGAATTTAATGACGCGACTGGCTACCAGTCATTGTGTCGCTAAGTCCGCAGCAACCTGCTGGACATCGGGCTCGCAGTCTTCTGTGTAAAAAGAGTTGCCCTGACGTGAACCGGATCGAGGCCGAAGGTCTCCCCTGCCGCAGCGGCAATCAGGCTGTCGAGCCCGAGTGTCGGCCGCAAATCCCGTCCCTGATACAGAGCCGACGGCGCGAGCCCGGGCCAGTCCGCCAGAATCCGGCCGCCTTTCACCGCACCGCCCAGCAGCATCGCGGCAGACGCCGTACCGTGATCCGTACCGCCCGTTCCATTCGCCGTTGCCATGCGCCCGAACTCGGTCGCGACCAGGACGGTCGTGTTCGCCCAATGCTCGCCGAGACCATCGCGCATGGATGCCATCATCGTGTCGAGCGCCTTCAGTTGCGCGCCTAGCCGCTGGTTCTGCGCGCTATGCGTATCCCATCCGCCAGTCTCGATCATCGCAATGCGCGGGCCGTCGCTACGGCCGAGGAAGCTCGCGGCCAGCTTGCCGAGGCTCGCCGGGTCCTGACGTGCGCCGGCATCGGCAGCGAGCCCGCGAGCGTCCATCGCCGAGCTCCAGAGCGCATGAAGCTGCGGGTCTCCCGAATAGAGTTGCGAGACGCGCACGAGCAGATCGTCGGGCGCCTGCGGCAGCGCGGACGGCGCATACGACGTCACCTCCGCGCGGCCGCGCAGCGCCAGCGGCACAGTGGGCGCGAGCGCGATTGCATTGGCCTTGGATGAAGGCAGCATCGACACCAGCCGGTTCAACCAGCCATCCTTCATCTGGTAAGGCGCAGTGCCACCGGTTTCGAGCACGTTCTGGCCGTCGAAGTGCGAGCGATCGCGGTATGGCGATGCAACTGCATGCACGAACAGCGCCTGCTGGGCGGCGTACATCTTCGCCGTTTCGACAAGCGACGGATGTAGCGCGAAGGTCCCGTCAAGCTTTGTTGCTGTAGACGGATCGATAGCTAGCGCCCCGCGCAGGCTTGCATAAGCGGGATCGGCATACGGCACCACGATGTTGAGACCATCGGCGGCGCCACGCTGGATCACAAACACAAACCGCCGGTCGGACTCCACCGAAGCAAACGCCATGCGTGACCCGACCAGCATTGCACCGACGCCTGCACCGGCGCACCACAAGAAATTGCGACGCGTGGTCATCGTGTTATCTCCTTTGGAAATCGGGGGAAACCAGCAGTAGCGCGAGTGCGGTCGGCGCGCTTTCCGCACGAGATAGTTCGGATGCCGTAGCATCGCTCAGCGAACCCGCGAGCAACTGGTTGCCGAGTGTGCGCGCATCGAGCGTATCGCCGATACGCGATGCAAACCGCTGCGCCGTCTCCACCCGGCGCACGAGCGCATCGGGTGCGGCCCAGCTTGCGGCTATGTCGTCGTAGCCCGCGGGTGAACCCGGCCGCCACACAGGCTGGCCGAGCTGCGTCAGCAAGGGCGCGACCTGTATGTTGCCGAGAGTGTTGAGGCCCAGTCCCCGCAGCGAGGACACCGTCCAGTCCCACGGTGTCTTGAACTTGGCATCGACTGGCGACCACGCTTCAGGCGAATCGATCAACACCTGGTACACGCTGGGCAGGTCGCCGTTCGTCGCGCTGAACACGCCGGCCAAACGATCAACCAGCGCGGGCGGCGGGGTATCGGCGACAAAATGCCGGGCGAGCTTGCCCGCAATATGCTGCGCAGTCGCGGGCGAGGCAGCCAGATCGTGCAGCACGGCCAGGGCTTGCTGCTCACCGGGCTGATCATATTGCCGGTTCATGATCGTGCGTGTCCCCGGCTCGTGCAATGGCTGACGAAACACGAATTGTCCAGGCGCGGCAGCATCATTACGCTGGGCGCCTGCGCCCATGCCGCCCATTGCACCGATGCTCCAGCCCGTCAGCGCACGGGCGAACTCGGTGACGTCGTTTTGATCGTAGCCGCTGCGCACGCCAAGCGTATGCAGCTCCATGATCTCGCGAGCCAGGTTTTCGTTGAGGCCGGGCTTGCGGTCGGGGTGGCGCATGGCAGCGCGTTCGGCCGCCGGACTATCGGGGCCCACCGAGCGCGCCTGATCGAGGAAGATCTGCATGGCCGGATGACGTTCGACAGCGATCAGCATGTCCTCGAAACGGCCCAGTACATGTGGGCGGATGGCTTCTACTTCGAACGAGCCGGCAAGCATGGCCACAGGCTGCTTTTCCACCGATACCGCGAAATGATTCGACCAGAAAGCCACCAGCCGTTCGACAAACGGTGTGGGCGTTTGCAGCGCGCTCACGAACCGGGCGTTGACTGCTGCACGATAAACATCACGGAGTTTTTCGTTATAGGACTTGCGCACCGCCTGCTTGTCGTCGGCCTCGGCGTTGCGGATGGCGCTTTGGCGATCGGCGAATTCGGCCGCGAGCGCACTGCTTGAAGGTTGGTCTCCTAACGCTTGCGGCATCGCCTGATAACTTGCGCCGGAGAGCTGGCTCTTGAGCCAGCCCTTCGGATCGGACGGGGCTGTTTCGCCCGCACGGGCACCGAGTCCGAAGCGATTCAGCGCGATCGCGGCCGGGGTCACGGATGTCACAGATGTCACGTCAGCCATGGCTGTTCCCACGAATCGAGTTGCTATGTTGCTTAAACGATGGGGCCGCGTGAATCCGTCGGTGCGTCCTGCGTTTATTTTTTGGGCGGCGGCCCGACATGCAGCGGGCCGTGCTGCTCCAGGGCATCGACGAGTTTGAGCCGTTCATCGGGCGTCAACGTGGAGGCAAACTCAGCCACCGTTGCTTCGACCTGTGCACGCACGGCAACATCGGCTGCGCGGGTGCGGGCGAGCGCTGCGTCGAGCGCGGCGCGATCGAATTGCGGCGCAGCGAGCGCCTGCACAACATCGATTCGGCCCGAACGCGCATCTGTGATCAATGGCAGGCTCTCACGGCGTGTCTGCCGCAGCGACTGGCGCAACTGGTCCTGGCGATCCTTGGGCAGTTCAGCCGCGGCGAAGCGCAAGCCGCGTTGCTGCGCGAGCACCTCGGTCTGCTGCTTCGCCATCCATCGATACGTCCCGCCCGCTATTGCCCCGAGCAGGAAGATGTTGAGCACCAGCGACACGATCAGCAGTGTCTTGAGCCGGGTTGTCGGCATGGTCATTGGTCGCTCCAGTCGGCCGTCGTGCTGCTGAAAACGGTGCTTTCACCGGTTTGATCGAAGAGGCTCGGCGGGTTCGCCGACGTGATGTAGAAAGATCCG
>NZ_JNFG01000017.1 GCF_000729995.1 Caballeronia sordidicola
ACAACGTTGCAGCTGCGACGACCGCAGCAGGTGCAGCGGCAACGGCAGCCAAGCTAGCATCGGGCAACGCAGTCCAGTACGACAGCACCACGCACGCATCGGTCACGTTTGGTGGCACGGGCGCAGCTGTCGCACTGAAGAATGTTGCAGCAGGCAAGGACACGACTGACGCAGTCAACATGGGTCAGTTGACGGCCATGGGTGCCAAGTTCGACTCGACCGGTCAGATGACGAATGCATTTGTCGCTTACGACAGCGCAGCCAAGACATCGGTCTCGTTGGGCAACGGCACGGCTGGCGTTCAGATCCATCAAGTCGCGGCAGGTACGGCGGACACCGACGCGGTCAACTTCAAGCAGTTGAACGCAATGACTAGCAGCCTCTCGGCTGTGACCGGCAGCCTGAAGTACATTCGCTTTGGCGCTTCAGTAGGTCAGACGGCTATTGCATCGGGCACTGATTCAATCGCGTTCGGCGGCGATGCCAATGCGAACGGTTTGGGTTCGCTCGCGATCGGCCGCAAGTCGACCTCTTCAGGGATCAACGCAATGGCGTTCGGACTGGGCTCGAACGCCAGTGCGGACAATTCGATCGCGCTGGGTGCCGGCTCTTTGGCAACGGACACCAACACCGTTTCGGTGGGCAACTACAACCTGCAACGTCGCATTGTGAACGTCGCGGACGGTCAGGATGCTGAAGACGCAGTCAACCTGGGCCAGGTCGAAGCGCTGATCGGTGCTGCAAACAAGGCTCCGGCAGTGCTGAAGGCCACGCGCTCAGCGGGCTTGCTTGGCGATGGTTTGCCGCCTGCTTCGTTGACGCCGGACCAGTTGATGAAGACGGGCGCGACGGACAAGGTTGACCAGATCGATGCCGTCGGAACCGACGCAATCGCGATGGGCCTCAATGTCCACGCAACTCAAGACGGCGCTGTGGCTATCGGCCAGGGCGCGGGCGCGAGCGGCAATAACGCAGTCAGTATTGGTGTGAATACGGTTTCAGCAGGCGACTTGGCGACCGCAATTGGTGTCAATGCACAAGCCATGGGAGACCGTTCGCTGGCAATCGGACGCTTGTCCAGCGCCAACGGCGACGACACGATTGCGGTGGGTAACAGCAATATCGTTGACGCCTCTGCGGCGAAGGCGGCGGCGTTTGGTTTCGGTAATACGGTGGTTGGCGCGGGTTCGGTTGTTATCGGCAATTCGAATAAGTTGTCGACGGCAAACACGTTCGTGTTGGGTAGCAATATTACCGGTACGGACCTCAAGGGCAAGGGCGGCACAAACAGCATCATCTTGGGCGCTGGCAGCGATGGCTCGCAGTCGAATGTCTTGTCTATCGGTGCAGCCGGTTCGGAGCGCAAGATCGTCAATGTAGCGGCAGGTTCGACCACGACCGACGCAGTCAACTACGGTCAGATGACTGCGGCGATCAAAGCGGCTGGAACAGGCGGCACGGGTGGCGACACGTTCGTGACGCAAGCAGCGGCTGGCAGCGATCTCCTCGTTGGATCGGAAACTGACGGCACGCATGTGAACTTTGCAGGCAAGGGCGGGGCATCGCGTGAACTGATCAACGTGTCGGCTGGTACGACGGATACGTCGGCAGTGAACCTGAGCCAGTTGAAGCCGGCAGTAGCGGCTTTGGGCGGCGGCGCAGGAATCGATGCTTCGGGTAAGGTAACTGGCCCGACGTATTCAATCGGTGGCAAGGACAAGCACACGGTTGGCGACGCTTTCACTGCGGTTGATACCAACCTGACGACGTTGAACAGCACGGTTGCAGGCATCACGGCGGGCGGTACAGGTCTGGTCGTTCAGGACCCGGCAACCGGTGACATCACGGTCGGCGCATTGTTGAACGGCAGCAAGGTCAACTTCGCAGGTAGTGCAGGTGATCGCGTACTGACCGGCGTTGCGGACGGTGCTATCACGAGCTCAAGCTCAGACGCAGTGAACGGCAAGCAGATCGCCGGTATCTCGTCGAGCTTTGCAACGGCGATCGGCGGTGGTTCGCAGATGAACACCGACGGTTCGGTAACCATTCCGACGTTCACGGTGGGTGGCAAAACGGTGAATAACGTCGGCGATGCGATCAACAGCCTCGACACCAATATCAGCAGCCTCGACACCAGGATCACCAACATCAGCAACGCTGGTGGTGTGGCTACGCCGAACGCAGTGGCGTACGACTCGGCAGCGAAGGACACGCTGACGTTGGGCACGGCTGACCAGAAGACGACGCTGACGAACCTGAAAGATGGCGACATCTCCACGGCGACCAGCACGGATGCGGTAACGGGCGGTCAGTTGTACACGACGAACCAAAACGTCGCAGACTTGACGCAGAAGATGATCAACGTCGAAACGACCGGTTCCACGAGCATTGGCGTGAACGGTGCGAACGGTGCTGACGGCCAGCCGGGCGCAGCAGGTGCAGCAGGAGCCACTGGCGCAGATGCAATCGCCATGGGTGACACGGCATCGGCTTCTGGCGATCATTCAGTCGTGATCGGCGGTGGTGCAACGGCTTCGGGTGACGGCACGACGGTCATCGGCGGAAACGGTAGCGCAACGGGTGCGAACTCGACGGCAATCGGTAGCGGCTCCAACGCTACTGGCGCCAACTCGGTAGCATTGGGTGCGGGTTCGGTGGCAGATCGTGACAACAGCGTGTCGGTCGGTTCTGACGGTCACGAGCGTCAGATCACCAACGTGGCAGCTGGTACACAGGGTACGGACGCAGTCAACCTGAACCAGATGAACTCGGCGGTGGGCGGCATTGCTCGCAAGGCGTACAGCGGTATCGCGGCAGCTACAGCGCTGACGATGATCCCGGACGTCGACGCGAACAAGACGTTGTCGATCGGTATCGGCGGCGGTACGTTCCAGGGCTATGCAGCAACGGCCATTGGCGGTACGGCTCGTATTACGCAGAACATCAAGGTGCGCGTAGGCGCAGGTTGGTCGGCAGCGGGTACGACGGTTGGCGCAGGTGCTTCGTACCAGTGGTAATTAACGCTTGACCCAGTAGAGCCCGGTTCGGAAGGGCCGGGCTCTACGAAGGCCAGGAAACAAGATTGTTCAGCAGTACCGTAGTAGCTTGAGTCAAATATTCAGATTGTTCAGCAGTACCGTTGTAACTTGATGCGGGTTCTTCTTCGGAAGAACCCGCTTTTTTTTCGCCTGTTTTTCTTGTTTTTCTAAGGCGAGGTCAGCGCGGCGTCAGTTCCCCACCCGCCGCTTGTCCAGCACGTCCTTCGCCTCAGCGAGTCTCTCCGCAAATTCCGGCCCGCGCGCGAGCGCGACGCCCACTGCCAGAATGTCGCCAATCGCCAGATGCGAGACGCGCGATGTCATCGGCGAAAAGATGTCCGTGTCTTCATCCACGTTAGCGAACAGCCCGACCGTGGCCATGCGCGCGAGCGGCGAATTCCCGTGCGTGATGGCAATGACCTTCGCCCCGCCTTCCAGCGCCGACTTCACGGCATCGAGAATATCGCGCGTGCGGCCCGTATTCGAGATGACGACAACCACATCGCCCGCACCCAGCAATGCTGCCGATGTCGTGTACGTATGAGGATCGGAATACGCGACGCTCGGCACGCCGAGCCGGAAGAACTTGTGCTGGATATCCAGCGCAGCGATGCCCGATCCGCCCGCGCCATAAAATTCGATTCGCCGCGCCTGCGCCAGCAGGGTAATCGCGGCGCCCACGCTATCCGATGACAAACTGTTGCGCACCTGCAGCAGCGCGCCAATCGTCCGGTCGAGCACTTTCGCAACGACGCCGGCCGCCGGTTCGTCGGGACGCACATCTCGGAAAACGGAGGGCGCGGGAACGTCGGATGCGACGCTTTGCGCCAGGCGGATCTTGAACTCGCGGAAGCCAGAAAATCCCAGCGCCTGGCAGAACCGCGCGATGGTCGGCTGGCTCACGCCGGCTCGCACGGCGAAGTCGGTCATCGTGAGGTCGAGCACTTCGCGCGGCGCGTCGATGACGTAATCGGCGAGCTTGCGCTCGGAGGGGCGCAATTGATCGCGCATTGCTTCGACTTGGGACAGCAACATCGGGAATTCGCCTATGCTGGAATTGCACGGACTATAGCCGATTCGCCGAAATGTACAAAAACTACAAGACAAATCACGATTCGAATCAGCTTTCGGACACGGTAAGCGCCCATGTAATAAAAGCATTTCAAAGAAATTAGGGTTTTCCAGATGGTGCGTATGTAGTTTTTCTACTAGAATTTGGATTGATCCGCTCGGGTGCGCCTAGAAAACGATAAGCGCCCAAACCCGCGCACCCCATTTACCTGACGCTCGCCCAGCCGCCAAGCGAAGGAGTTTCGATGGTTTCCCCGCATTCGCATCTTCAAAAAGTCACGCAACGTGTCATCGAGCGCAGCAAGCCCACGCGCACGGCGTATCTGGCGCGTATCGATGGCGCACAAGGTCACTTCCCGGCGCGTGGCGCGTTGTCGTGCGCGAATCTCGCGCACGGTTTCGCCGGCCTTGAAGGGCAAGAAAAGATCTCGATCCGAGCGGTTCGCGAGCCGAACATCGGCATTGTTTCGTCTTATAACGAAATGCTTTCCGCGCACGCGCCGTTCAAGGATTACCCGGACATCATCAAGCGCGCGGCGCGCGAGGCGGGCGGCGTGGCGCAATTCGCGGGCGGCGTGCCGGCCATGTGCGATGGCGTCACGCAAGGCAACGCGGGCATGGAACTGTCGCTGTTTTCGCGCGAAGTGATCGCGATGAGCACCGCCGTCGCGCTGACCCACAACATGTTCGATGCCGCGCTTTGCCTCGGCATCTGCGACAAGATCGTTCCGGGCTTGCTGATCGGCGCGCTGCAATTTGGCCATTTGCCGACCATTTTCGTGCCGGCCGGCCCGATGACAAGCGGCATCAGCAACGACGACAAAGCCAAGGTCCGTCAGAAATTTGCGACTGGCGGGTGTGATCGCGAAGTATTGCTCGAAGCCGAAGCGGCCGCGTATCACGGCCACGGCACGTGCACGTTCTATGGCACGGCGAACAGCAACCAGATGCTGATGGAAGTAATGGGACTGCATTTGCCCGGCTCGGCCTTCATCCACCCGCATACGCCGTTAAGAGATGCGCTCACCGCTGAAGCCGCGAAACGCGTGCTTGAACTCACCGTGGAGCGCGGCCATTACACGCCGGTCGGCCATGTTGTCGATGAAAAATCGATCGTCAACGGCATCGTCGCGTTGCTGGCGACGGGCGGTTCCACCAATCACACGCTGCACCTGGTCGCGATCGCACGCGCGGCGGGAATTGTGATCGACTGGAATGACTTCGATGAGCTCTCGCAAGCCGTGCCGCTCGTCGCGCGCATTTATCCGAACGGCAAGGCCGACGTGAACCATTTCCACGCGGCGGGCGGCATCGCATATCTGGTACGCGATCTGCTGCAAGCCGGCTTGCTGCATGAAGACGTGAAAACCGTCGCCGGCGAGGGCTTGAAACACTACACGCGCGAACCGAAACTGCTCGACGGCAAACTCACCTGGGTCGACGGCACCGAAACCAGCCACGACACGAAAGTCCTGCGCAGCCACAAGGAACCCTTTGCCCCCGATGGCGGTCTGCGTCTGATGCAGGGAAAGCTCGGCCGCGGCGTGATCAAGATCTCAGCGGTGGCGGAATCGCATCGGCTGGTGAAAGCGCCTGCGATTGTTTTCGAGTCGCAGGAGCAGGTTCAGGAAGCCTTCGACAACGGCGAGCTCAAGCGCGATTTCGTGGCGATCGTGCGGTTTCAGGGCGCGCGCGCGAACGGCATGCCGGAGTTGCACCGGTTGACGCCGCTTCTCGGCGTGTTGCAGGATCAGGGCTTCCATGTGGCATTGGTGACGGACGGGCGCATGTCGGGTGCATCGGGCAAGGTGCCCGCCGTGATCCATCTCTCGCCGGAAGCCTTGCTGCAAGGACCGCTGGGCAAGGTGCGCACGGGCGACACAATTATCATCGATGCAAACAAGGGTGTGCTTGACGTCGAAATAGACAACGCCGAATGGGCGGCCCGCGAAGTCGAGCAGCCGCAGCACCAGGCGGAAAACGAAGTGGGTTTCGGCCGCGAATTGTTCGGCGTTTTCCGCCACTCGGCCATGCCGGCGGAACTTGGCGCATCGGTATTCGGCCCGATGGTCGGAGAAATTTCAAGGAGCAGCAAATGAAGACAGTAAGCGAAATCGTGCGCCTCGGGCCGGTGATTCCGGTCCTCGCCTTCGAGTCGGCCGAGCAGGGTGAAAACGTGTCGCGCGCGCTGCACGCGGGCGGCGTCAAGGTGCTCGAGATCACGCTGCGCACGGCGGCGGGGCTCGAGGCGATCGAACGTGCGAGCCATCTGGCGGACGATATTGTTGTCGGCGTGGGGACGATCACGAAGCCGGAACATTGCGCCCAAGCGAAGAAGGCGGGTGCGCAATTCGGGGTATCGCCGGGACTGACGAAGGCCATTCACCAGGCGGCGCTCGATTGCGGCTTGCCGTTGTTGCCCGGCGTGATGACGCCGACCGACATCATCCAGGCCATGGAATTCGGCTACGAGATCGTCAAGCTTTTCCCGGCTCAGCAGGCGGGCGGCGTGTCGATGCTGCAAGCGCTCAACGGTCCGTTCCCTACGCTTAAGTTCTGCCCGACCGGCGGCATCACGGCGGAAACGGCGCCGAATTTCCTGGCGCTGCCGAACGTGGTGTGCGTTGGCGGATCATGGCTGACGCCGAAAGCCGCGCTCACCGCGCAGAACTGGGAAGAAGTCACGCGGCTGGCGCGTGCGGCGAGCACGCTGGCGCCATCGAAATGAACTGATTTAGCTGCACTGCAAAAAGCCTCCGCGCTCACCCCGCGGAGGCTTTTGTTTTTTCAGATTCTGATACGGCTCGTGGGCGAGTTTCTTGCGCCGCAAGTAAAATCGCCGAAGCCATCGGATAACCGTGGTCCTTTGCAACTCGCTCGCGGCATAAAACTTCACAAAATCGGGAGACGCTTCATATGGAACCAGTCCACGGCAGCATGTTGCTGGTGTACGCGGTGATCGCCATCGCGTTGTTGATCCTGCTGATCACGCGCTACAAGGTTTACCCGTTCCTCGTCCTGATCATTGTTTCACTGCTGCTGGGGCTGGCTGTCGGCATGCCGATGAGCAAGATTGTCTCGGCGTTCGAAACCGGCAACGGCAACACGCTCGGGCACATTGCCATTGTGGTGGGCTTGGGCACCATGCTCGGCAAGATGATGGCCGAATCCGGCGGTGCAGAACGCATTGCGAATACGCTGATTGGCTGGTTTGGCGAGAAATATATTCACTGGGCCATGATGGTCGTTGCGCTGATCGTCGGCCTGCCGGTCTTCTTCGAAGTCGGCTTCGTGCTGCTGATTCCAATCGCGTTCAACGTGGCGAAGCGGACCAATAAATCGCTGCTGCTGATCGGCCTGCCGATGGTCGCGGGCCTCTCCGTCGTGCACGGCCTGATTCCGCCGCACCCGGCCGCGTTGCTTGCGGTGCAGGCGTATCACGCGGATATCGGCCGGACGATAGCTTATGGCGTGATGGTCGGCGTGCCGACCGCGATTGTCGCGGGTCCGCTGTTCGCGCTGCTGATCCATAAGTACATCAAGTTGCCTGAGCACAATCCGCTCGCGGCGCAATTCGTGGATTCGAAGAAGGAAGGCGAAGAAGGCGCCAAGCGCGAGCTGCCGGGTTTCGGCATCACGCTGTTCACCATTTTGCTGCCCGTGCTCCTGATGCTGATCGGCAGTTGGGCCGACTTGATTTCCTCGCCGAAGACATTGCCGAACGACTTGCTGAAGTTTGTCGGCACATCGGATGTGGCGCTGCTGGTTGCTGTGCTGTTCAGCTTCTGGAGCTTCGGCGCATCGCGTGGTTTTGATCGGGCGCAGATCCAGAAGTTTTGCGGCGACTGTCTTGCGCCAATCGCGGGGATCACGCTGATCGTGGGTGCGGGCGGCGGTTTCGGCAACGTGCTGCGCGATAGCGGCATATCGCAGCAACTGGTGGCCACGGCGTCGGCGGCGCATTTATCGCCGTTATTGCTGGGCTGGTTCGTGGCCGCGTTGATCCGTCTCGCAACCGGTTCCGCGACCGTCGCCATGACGACCGCATGCGGAATCGTGGCGCCGATTGCGGCGGCATCGCATGGTGCGGTCAGCGCGGAATTGCTCGTGCTCGCGACGGGTTGCGGCTCGCTGATCTTCTCGCATGTGAACGATGGCGGCTTCTGGCTGATCAAGGAATATTTCGGCATGACCGTCGGCCAGACGTTCAAGACGTGGTCGTTGTGCGAGACGATAATTTCGATAATGGGTTTGGGCTTGACCTTCGCGTTGTCGACGGTCGTGTAAGGAGAATCAAATGATATTGATCGCAATGGGCGTATCCGGCTGTGGCAAGACCACGATTGGCGAGATGCTGGCGAAGCAGTTGAACTGCGATTTCGCCGATGCGGACAGTTTTCACAGCCAGGCAAACAAGGACAAGATGCACAAGGGCATTCCGCTCGACGATGAAGACCGTTGGCCGTGGCTGAAGGCGATTCGTGCATCGATTGAAGAGAAGCGGGCGGACGGCAAGCCGCACGTCTATGCGTGCTCGGCGTTAAAGCGTGTGTACCGCGACATTCTCCGCGACGGCGACCGGGACGTGACCTTTGTGTATCTGAAAGGCACGCCGGAGTTGCTGCGCGAGCGCATCAAGACGCGCACGGGCCATTTCTTCGATCCGGCGTTGTTGCAAAGTCAGTTGGATACACTGGAGCCGCCCGGGCCGGATGAAGCGATTGAAGCGGATATTGCCCTGTCTCCGGAAGCTATTGTCGATAAAGTATTAAAGGAAGTTGAAACTCGTTAAATAGATTGCAATTATAAATTGTAACGCGTGCAGGATAAAATTCACGGAATCGATTATCTTAATAATTCCGAATAATGCGCGTTAAATTCATGTCGTTCCTCAGAAAAAGACCGTTTCAGCTTAAGGCTGGACCGGTCTTTGTCTTTTCGATACCTTGAAGCGATAGCGCAAACGCAGATCCTTGTTGCGTATGGCATTGCGTAAGCTCTTGCGCGTTTAAGCACATTTTTTGACGAATCAGACGACCTATTTAATGGTCGGCGAGAACGCCTGCGCATTTAGGAAATGTCCCGTATCAGTGCACGGGCTCGGCGGTCAAAATCGCGAATTCCGCTTCGAGGCCGTTCAACACGGAATTGAGGCGCTCCTTGGTCGGGAATGGACGAATCATTTGTTGCATTCGATTTACGTTTCCCGTCGATTTCTCAGTAATACAGGATTAATGAAATGGCGCTTACTCCTCAAGACCCGCACAAAGCGGTCATTACCTCCGTTGGTTCCGCAATTGGCGGCGGCACGGCAAGCAGCACGAAGCCGGTGATCACGGGAACGGCGGACGCTGGCTCGACGGTCGACATTTTCGACGGCGTGCGCATGATCGGCACGGCACTTGTCGACTCGAAGGGCAACTGGTCCTTCACGCCGACGGCTGACCTGAAAGCGGGCTCGCATTCGTTCACCGCCATTTCGGTATACAGCAACGGCGACATGGGTGCGTCTTCCACGCCAATGTCCGTCACGGTGCCAAGCGGCACGCCGGTCGCGCCGGTGAAGCCGGTCATCGACGGCGGCGGCCCAACGGATGACACAGGTCATCCGCTGTCGAACCCGACCAACGATCCGCGTCCGGAGATGAGCGGCACGGGCACGCCGGGCGACACCATCACCATGTACGACGGCAATACGCCGATCGGCTCGACGGTCATCGACGGCACGGGTCACTGGGTTGTCCATCCGGACAAGGATCTGGGACCGGGCAACCATGACATCTATGTGATCGAAACGAATCCGGCTGGGGTTCCGAGCCAGCCGTCGGACCACTATCCGGTGGTGATCGACACGAGCGTTCCGGCTGCACCTGTCATCACCAGTTTGACCGGTGACAACGGCATTGCTATCCCAAGCGGCGGCGCAACGCCGGACGTCCGTCCGACCATGAACGGTACGGGCGCGCCGGGTGACATCGTAAAAATGTACGACGGTCAGGACGTGATTGGCTCAGCGAAGGTGGATGGGAACGGTCATTGGAGTATTACGCCGACCAAAGACCTGTCGGACGCAACTCATGATCTGTACGCAATCGAAACGAACACGGCAGGCACGGCCGGGCCAACGTCGGCACATGTCGTCATCACGATTGACACGAGCGTGCCGGCGACCCCGGCCGCACCAACCCTGACTGACGACAACGGCGCGACGATTCCAGCCGGCTCGACGACGTCAGATGCGCATCCGCACATCAACGGCACGGGCACGGCGGGCGACACCATCACGATTTACGATGGCAGCACCGTGATCGGTTCAACCACCATTGGCGGCGACGGCAAATGGTCATTCACGCCATCGCCGGATCTTGGTCCGGGCTCGCACGATATTCACGTGATTGATACGAACGCGGCAGGAACGTCGAGCCTCGCTTCGGATTCCATTCATATCGACATTGGCTGGACACCCCCGGGCATCTGGAGCGTCGTTGGCGCATCTGGGCCTCTGGCGGGCGGGGTGGATCAAGGCGGTATAACAACGGACGGCAAGCCGGTGATCAGCGGCACGGGTCACGCGGGCGCGATCATCAATGTCTACGACGGCACGGTTGTGATCGGTTCAACCGTGGTCAATTCGACTGGGCAGTGGTCGTTCAGCCCGTCGGCCAACCTGGGTTACGGCGCTCACAACGTGCATGTAACGGAAACGAAATCGGGGGTGACAAGTGCCTCGTCGCCGACCTATACGTTCACCACGCAATACACGGCGATCACAAGCGTCACTGATTCTAGCGGTCACGCGATTGCTAATGGCGGAGTTGCACAGGGTACGCTGACGGTGACCGTCTGGGTGGACTCGTCGATGATCGGTGGCGTCTTGCGACCGCAGTTCGGTAGAGGTGGTTATACCGACTCGCTCGTTGGCAAAGAAAACATTCCGATTACTGGCAACCCGGTGACATTCACCATAGCAAGCACTGATCATTGGACCGGAAATCAAGCCGCTTCTTTCTTAGGCGGAACGTTCTCGATGTCAGGTAGCGTCGCTTTAAACGGGAAGATTGTTTCCGTGTATTCCGCCGGAACTTCAACTGGCTGGAACGTCACTGATTTCTTTGGCACGCCCACGGTGCTGCCCGCAAGCGGATCAATGGCAGTAACGGACGAGCGTGGCTCATACCTCTCGTCGGGTATCGCAACGATTGATGCACGTCCGACTATAACGGGCACCGGTAACTCAGGCGATACCATAAAAATCTACGACGGTAGCACCCTGATTGGCTCGGCCACAATCGATGCCTTTGGCAACTGGTCATTCAAACCAACGAATGCTTTCTCGGTCGGCACGCACACATTGACCGTGACCGAAACGAATTCGGCCGGCACGAGCCCGGCTTCGGATTCCTTTTCACTGGTGGTGGCGGCGGGCACGGCGCCGGCGCAGCCGTCGGCTCCGGTTTTGGTGGATGACTCGGGTGCGGCGATTCCGTCAGGCAGCACGACGCCTGACGGACATCCGCACATGAGCGGCACGGCAACCGCGGGAGACCTCATCAAGGTGTACGACGGCTCGGTGGTTTTGGGTTCGGTGCTGGTGGGCAGCGACGGCCAGTGGAGTTTCACGCCGAAGACAAATCTTTCCAACGGCACGCATGACCTGTACGTGATCGATACGAACGCAGCGGGAACATCAAGCGCGGCGTCCGTTCATACGTCGCTCGTGGTCGATGTGTCGACAGCGTACGCACCGGGTATCTGGAGCGTAGTTGGCGCATCTGGGCCTCTGGCGGGCGGGGTGGAACAGGGCGGTATAACAACGGACGGCAAGCCGGTGATCAGCGGCACGGGTCACGCGGGCGCGATCATCAATGTCTACGACGGCACGGTTGTGATCGGTTCAACCGTGGTCAATTCGACTGGGCAGTGGTCGTTCAGCCCGTCGGCCAACCTGGGTTACGGCGCTCACAACGTGCATGTAACGGAAACGAAATCGGGGGTGACAAGTGCCTCGTCGCCGACCTATACGTTCACCACGCAATACGCGGCGATCACAAGCGTCACGGATGCTGGCGGTCACGCGATTGCTAATGGCGGAGTTGGACAGGGCACGCTGACGGTGACCGTCTGGGTGGACTCGTCGATGATCGGTGGCGTCTTGCGACCGCAGTTCGGTAGAGGTGGTTATACCGACTCGCTCGTTGGCAAAGAAAACATTCCGATTACTGGCAACCCGGTGACATTCACCATAGCAAGCACTGATCATTGGACCGGAAATCAAGCCGCTTCTTTCTTAGGCGGAACGTTCTCGATGTCAGGTAGCGTCGCTTTAAACGGGAAGATTGTTTCCATGTATTCCGCCGGAACTTCAACTGGCTGGAACGTCACTGATTTCTTTGGCACGCCCACGGTGCTGCCCGCAAGCGGATCAATGGCAGTAACGGACGAGCGTGGCTCATACCTCTCGTCGGGTATCGCAACGATTGATGCACGTCCGACTATAACGGGCACCGGTAACTCAGGCGATACCATAAAAATCTACGACGGTAGCACCCTGATTGGCTCGGCCACAATCGATGCCTTTGGCAACTGGTCATTCAAACCAACGAATGCTTTCTCGGTCGGCACGCACACATTGACCGTGACCGAAACGAATTCGGCCGGCACGAGCCCGGCTTCGGATTCCTTTTCACTGGTGGTGGTGGCGGGCACGGCGCCGGCGCAGCCGTCGGCTCCGGTTTTGGTGGATGACTCGGGTGCGGCGATTCCGTCAGGCAGCACGACGCCTGACGGACATCCGCACATGAGCGGCACGGCGACCGCGGGAGACCTCATCAAGGTGTACGACGGCTCGGTGGTTTTGGGTTCGGTGCTGGTGGGCAGCGACGGCCAGTGGAGTTTCACGCCGAAGACAAATCTTTCCAACGGCACGCATGACCTGTACGTGATCGATACGAACGCGGCGGGCACGTCAAGCGCGGCGTCCGTTCATACGTCGCTCGTGGTCGATGTGTCGACAGCGTACGCACCGGGTATCTGGAGCGTAGTTGGCGCATCTGGGCCTCTGGCGGGCGGGGTGGAACAGGGCGGTATAACAACGGACGGCAAGCCGGTGATCAGCGGCACGGGTCACGCAGGCGCGATCATCAATGTCTACGACGGCACGGTTGTGATCGGTTCAACCGTGGTCAATTCGGCTGGGCAGTGGTCGTTCAGCCCGTCAGCCAACCTGGGCTCTGGAACCCACAACGTGCATGTGACGGAAACGAACGCAGGGGTGACAAGTGCCTCGTCGCCGACCTATACGTTCGCCACAAATTACTCAACGGTCATGAGTGTCACGGATGCTGGCGGTCACGCGATTGCTAACGGCGGAGTTGGGCAGGGCACCCTGACGGTGACCGTCTGGGTAGACTCGTCGATGATCGGCGGCATCTTGAATCCGAGTTTCGTCATAAATAATATGTCCACATCGGTCGCCGCCAAAAGCGCAATCCCGATTACAGGCAACCTGGTGACATTCACCATGGAGAGCACTGATCTCTACAACTCGCGTGGAACCACTACCATGGAGGGCGGAACATACCGGTTGCAAGGTGACGTCGTCGTTGGCGGGCAGATTGTTTCCTCTTATGGCCCCGGCATTTCTACTGGCTGGGCCGTCACTGATCTGTTTGCTACGCCGCAACATCTGAGCATGACCTTAGGGCCAAATGTACGGGACGAGCTTGGCTCATCGGTCGTTGGGACGACAACGATCGATGCACGTCCGACTGTTTGGGGCTTTGGTAACTCAGGCGATATTATAAAAGTCTTCGACAATGGCAACCTAATTGGCTCGGTCACAATCGACAACTTTGGCCAGTGGTCGTTTAAACCGGCCAATGCTTTCTCAGTTGGGTCGCATTCATTGAGCACGTCAGCAACGAATTCGACTGGGACGACCGTAAGTACCTTCTCCAGCAAGGTGGTGGTGATGGCGGGCACAGCGCCAGCGCAGCCGTCGGCTCCGGTTTTGGTGGATGACTCGGGTGCGGTGATTCCGTCAGGCAGCACGACGCCTGACGGACATCCGCACATGAGTGGCACGGCAACCGCAGGAGACCTCATCAAGGTGTACGACGGTGCGGCGGTTCTGGGTTCGGTGCTGGTCGGCAGCGACGGTCACTGGGGTTTCACGCCGAAGACAAATCTTTCCAGCGGCACGCATGACCTGTACGTGATCGATACGAACGCGGCGGGAACGTCAAGCGCGGCGTCCGTTCATACGTCGCTCGTGGTCGGCGGATCGTTGCTGACTTCTGGCCTCGCCGCGATGGATCTGACTGGTACAACCTACCACACGATCGTTTCGGAGCACGATGCGTTCATTGGCACGTCCGCGAACGGCAACGAGACCGTAGACCTGAACGCTGACCCTTCGACGTACTTCAAGGACGCGGCGGCGCATATTGAAGGTGCGAAACACGGCGCCATCGATACCTTGCACCTGACAGGCGACCATCAAGTGCTGGATCTGACCTCGCTGACGGGTAAAACCGCGGCGGCAAAGATCTCGGGCATTGAGGTGGTGGATCTGGGTGGTCAGCACAACACGCTGAAACTGTCCCTTATCGACGTGCTGAATCTGGGCGAAACCGACCTGTTCCAGAAGGACGGCAAGCAGCAGATGATGGTTCAGGGCAAGGACGGCGACACGGTGGACTTGTCGAACACGCACATTGCCGGTCTGGCTGACGGTGAATGGGCGGCGCACGGCACAACGCAAGTTGGCGGCGTGACGTACAACGTGTACGAGCATTCGGGCGCGCATACCGAATTGCTGGTCAGCAAGGCGTGCAGATCGTCGTGCATTAAGGGGTTGTGCATCGGCTTTCGCTAGCTTGCGAAAGGCTCAGTAAAAAGCAGTAAGCCGAGGCCGCCCGGGGAGTTTCCCTGGGCGGCTTTTTTGTCTGAATAAGAGTTTCGAAGAAGTTGATGCTCGAAAAATAAAATAAAACTATAAATGGCAACGCGTGCGGAATAAAAATAACGAAATCGATTATCTTAATAATTCGATTTAACGCGCGTTAAAAGCAGGTCATTCTTTGTAAAAAGACCGTTTCAGCTCAAGGCTGGACGGGTCTTCGTCTTTTCGATACCTTGGAGCGATAGCGCAAACGCAATCTCAGATCGGGATCTGCGCTGCGTAATCTCTATTTATTCAACACATTGTGTGACGAACCGGGCGACCGATTTGGTAGCCCATGGGAATCCTTACGTCTTTAGGAAATGTCCCGTATCCGCGCACGGGCTCGGCGGTCAAAATCGCGAATCATGCTTCGAGGCCATTTAACGCGGCTTCAAAGCGCTCCTTGGTCGGGACCGGACGAATCATTTGTTGAATTCGATTTACGTTTCCCGTCGATTTTTCAGTAACACAGGATTAATGAAATGGCGCTTACTCCTCAAGACCCGCACAAAGCGGTCATTACCTCCGTTGGTTCCGCAATTGGCGGCGGCACGGCAAGCAGCACGAAGCCGGTGATCACGGGAACGGCGGACGCTGGCTCGACGGTCGACATTTTCGACGGCGTGCGTATGATCGGCACGGCACTTGTCGACTCGAAGGGCAACTGGTCCTTCACGCCGACGGCTGACCTCAAAGCGGGCTCGCATTCGTTCACCGCCATTTCCATTGACAGCAACGGCGACATGGGTGCGTCTTCCACGCCGATGTCCGTCACGGTGCCAAGCGGCACGCCGGTCGCGCCGGTGAAGCCGGTCATCGACGGCGGCGGCCCAACGGATGACACAGGTCATCCGCTGTCGAACCCGACCAACGATCCGCGTCCGGAGATGAGCGGCACGGGCACGCCGGGCGACACCATCACCATGTACGACGGCAATACGCCGATCGGCTCGACGGTCATCGATAACACGGGCCACTGGGTTGTCAAGCCGGAGAAGGATCTGGGGAAGGGCGATCACGACATTTACGTGATCGAAACGAATCCGGCTGGCGTTCCGAGCCAGCCGTCGGATCATTATCCGGTCGTGGTTGATACAAGCGTTCCGGCCACGCCGGCCGCGCCGACGCTGACGGACGACAGCGGCGCGACCATTCCAGCGGGCACGACCACGGGCGACGCACATCCGCATATTAACGGCACTGGCACCGCAGGCGACATCATCAAGGTGTACGACAACGGCACGGTCATTGGCTCGACCACCATTGGCGGCGATGGCAAGTGGAGCTTTACACCTTCAGCCGATTTCTCCAGCGGCTCGCATACCATCACGGTGGTGGACGTGAACCCGGCGGGCACGCCGAGCGCGGCTTCCACCCCAATCAGCGTGGTTATCGTAGGCGTACCCGTGGCGCCTGCCGCGCCAACGCTTACTGATGACACCGGCGCGAACATTCCTGCGGGCAGCACAACGCACGTCTCCACGCCGCACATTGGTGGCACGGGCCACGCGGGCGACACAATTACGATCTACGACGGGGCCACGGTGCTTGGTACGGCTACGGTAGACGTAACTGGAAGCTGGTCATTCACACCGTCCACACCGTTGTCGGGCGGCTCGCACAGCATCAGCGTGACTGAAAGCAATGCTGCTGGTGCAAGCGCGCATTCGACGGCTATTAGTGTCACCACGTCCGTGCCGACGATTGCCATTACGGGCCTGTACGATCATGACCATAACTTGATCGCCCAAAACGGCTCAACAACTGGAACCGTAACAATCGAAGGCACGGCGAGCGGTTATGGTGACGGCGACGTCGTCAGCCTTGCATTCATTGGGCCCGCAACAGTGAACGGCGCTCGCTGCCAGATATTTGCAACGATTGTAGACGGCAAGTTTTCCGTGACCGTTTCCGCAAGCACGCTAATAGACCCAACTTTTGGAAGTGGCCCGATATTTAGCGGAGCAGGGAGTTTCACTGTAGCCGCGCTATTAATGCATATGTTAAGCCCTACAAGTGCCGAATTCCGTGCGACGAGTGACCAGTACACCATCACGGACACCAACTGGACCGTTGCGGGCGTACCCGCCACTCCGGCGGCGCCGACGCTCACCGACGACACCGGCGCGAACATCCCCGCGGGCAGCACAACACACGTCTCCACGCCGCACATCAGCGGCACGGGCCACGCGGGCGACACGATTATGGTGTTCGACGGTGCCACTACGCTTGGCACGGCTACAGTAGGAGTGGATGGAAGATGGACATTCACGCCCGCCAAGCCGTTGTCGGGCGGCTCGCACAGCATCAGCGTGACCGAAAGCAATGCAGCTGGTGCAAGCGCGCATTCGACGGCTATTAGTGTCACCACGTCCGTGCCGACGATTGCCATTACGGGCCTGTACGATCATGACCATAACTTGATCGCCCAAAACGGCTCAACAACTGGAACCGTAACAATCGAAGGCACGGCGAGCGGTTATGGTGACGGCGACGTCGTCAGCCTTGCATTCATTGGGCCCGCAACAGTGAACGGCGCTCGCTGCCAGATATTTGCAACGATTGTAGACGGCAAGTTTTCCGTGACCGTTTCCGCAAGCACGCTAATAGACCCAACTTTTGGAAGTGGCCCGATATTTAGCGGAGCAGGGAGTTTCACTGTAGCCGCGCTATTAATGCATATGTTAAGCCCTACAAGTGCCGAATTCCGTGCGAAGAGTGACCAGTACACCATCACGGACACCAACTGGACCGTTGCGGGCGTGCAGGCGGTACTGACCCAGACTGACAACAGCAGCGACCATTCGCAGGCAGCGTCTGTTGGTGACTCGGGTCAGTTGGCACAGCAAACCAATCAGCACACGGTTGTGGGCGAACACGATGCGTTCGTAGGTAAGGCTGCCAATGGCAAGGAAACGGTGGACCTGGCCGCGGACCCGGCTTCTTACTTCAAGGAAAGCACAGCGCATATCCAGGGCGCGGGCGGCACCGCTATCGATACCCTGCACCTGACGGGCGACCATCAAGTTCTGGATCTGACCTCGTTGACCGGTAAAACCGCGGCGGCGAAGATCTCGGGCATTGAAGTAGTGGATCTTGGCGGTCAGCACAACACGCTGAAACTGTCTCTGCTCGACGTGCTGAATCTGGGCGAAACCGACCTGTTCCAGAAGGACGGCAAGCAGCAGATGATGGTGCAAGGCAAGGACGGCGACACGGTGGACTTGTCGAACACGCATATTGCCGGTCTGGCTGACGGTGAATGGGCGGCGCACGGCACGGCAGTAGTGGGCGGTGTGACGTACAACGTCTACGAGCATTCGGGTGCGCATACCGAACTGCTGGTTCAGCAAGGTGTGCAAATCGTCGTGCATTAAGGGTTGAACATCGGCTTTCGCTAGTTTAGGAAAGGCGGATTAAAAAGCAGCAAAGCCAAGGCCGTTCCGGATTTTCCGGAACGGCCTTTTCGATTGTCTGAAGCCTTCTCATCTCGCCCAGTTGTTTATCCGCACGCAAAACGTCTCTCTATTTGTGAAGAATCGTCACATCGAAACCGTGGCATAAGGCTTTCAGCGCGGCCACAAATACTCGCCAATGAAATTAGGACTGTTCCGGTATTCCGACAAGGCTAACGCAAGCAGAATCGCCGCTCACGGGTCGATGGCTACGCTGTCGCCCCTTGCGCTAGGCGGAAGCGCAAGTTTTTGCGCTGTCAGGATGCCTCAGCGATTTCTCATCGATTTCTCAGCGAAACAGGTAATACACACATGGCAACAACATCTCAAGACTTGAACAAAGCGGTCATCACATCGGTAGGCCTGGCGGTTGGCGGCGGCACGGCCAACAGCGCGAGCCCGGTCATCGCGGGTACTGCGACAGCGGGCATGACCATCGACGTGTTCGATGGCGTGCGCATGATCGGCACGGCAATCGCCAACGCAAACGGCGTCTGGTCGTTCACGCCGCCGGCCGATCTCAAGGCAGGCTCGCACTCGTTCACGGCAATTGCAGTGGATAGCAACGGCGACTTCGGCACCTCTTCCACGCCAATGTCCGTCAAAGTGCCGAGCGGCACGCCAGTCGGGCCAGTGAAGCCGGTCATTGACGGCGGTGGCCCGACGGATGACACGGGTCATCCGCTGTCGAACCCGACCAACGATCCGCGTCCTGAGATGAGCGGCACGGGCACGCCGGGCGACACCATCACCATGTACGACGGCAATACACCGATCGGCTCAACTGTCATCGACAACACGGGCCACTGGGTTGTCAAGCCGGAGAAGGATCTGGGACCGGGCAACCACGACATCTATGTGGTTGAAACGAATCCGGCTGGCGTTCCGAGCCAGCCGTCGGACCACTATCCGGTGGTGATCGACACGAGCGTTCCAACCAAACCGTCGATCCCGACCATGACGGACGATAACGGTGCGACGATCCCCGCGGGCAGCACGACCGCCGATGCGCATCCGCACATCAACGGCACGGGCACGTCGGGCGACATCATCAAGGTGTACGACGGCAGCACGCTGATCGGTTCCACCACCGTTGGCGGCGACGGCAAGTGGTCGTTCACGCCCTCGCCGGACCTCGGCCCGGGCGCGCACGATATTCACGTGACCGAGACGAACCTGGCGGGTACGCCTAGCCCGGCGTCTGATCCCATTCATGTTGTGATCAACACGGGCGTGCCGGCAACGCCAGTTGCGCCGACCATGACGAACGACAGCGGCGCGGCGATCCCTGCGGGCAGCACGACCTACGATGCGCATCCGCACATCAACGGCACGGGCACAGCAGGCGACGTCATCAAGGTGTACGACGGCAGCACGCTTCTGGGTTCGACCACGGTCGCAGGCAATGGCCAGTGGACCTTTACGCCATCGTCTGATCTGTCGACAGGTTCGCACAGCATCAACGTGACGGAAACGAATGCGGCGGGCACGCCGAGCGCGCACTCGCCGTCTGTGGCCTTCTCGGTCAATCCATCGCTGGCCTATCCGGTGATCACCTCGGTAGTCGACTCGGTCGGGCCAATTCAAGGCAACATCGCGCAGAACGGCACGACCGATGATCCGCGTCCGGTGTTGCACGGCACGGGCATGGTGGGCGACGTAGTGAAAGTATGGCTCGAAGGCACCACAGTTATCGGATCGGCGGTCGTCGATGCATCGGGGCATTGGACGTTTCAGCCAGCCGCGAACCTGTCCAATGGCGTACATAGTTTCATAGCGACTACGTCACTCCTGTCCGGTTGGGCGAACCAATGGATTATCACGGTCGACACAACAACGCCCGCTACGCCAGCCACACCAACCCTGACAGACGACAACGGCGCATTGATTCCTGCAGGCAGCACGACGGCCGACAATCATCCGCACATCAACGGCACGGGCAAGGCCGGCGAAATCATCACGGTGTACGACGGCAACACGGTGCTGGGCTCGACCACGATCGGCTCGAACGGTCAATGGACGTTCGCGTCGGGGAATATGTCGACGGGTTCGCACAGCATCAACGTGACTGAGACGAACGCGGCAGGTACGCCGAGCGCGCATTCGGGTGCAATCAGTGTGGTGATAAACACTAGTACACCCGCAACCCCGGTCATCAACAGTCTGACGAACGACAGCGGTGCGGCGATTCCGGCGGGCAGCACGACGTCCGACAATCATCCACACATCAACGGCACGGGCACGGCGGGCGACATTATCAAGGTGTACGACAACTACATTTTGATTGGTTCAACCACGATCGGCTCGAATGGCCAGTGGTCGTTCACGCCGTCGAACCTGAGCGACGGCAATCACGCCTTTATCGCGTCGGAAGTGAACGCGGCGGGCACAACGAGCGCACCGTCGGGCTCGATCAGCGTGGCGATCAACACGGCCACCCCAGCCGCTCCGGTCATCAACAGTCTGACGGACGACTATGGCGTGGCGATTCCGTCGGGCAGCACGACCACCGATAACCATCCGCACATCAACGGCACGGGCACCGCGGGCACTCTCATCATATTGTTGGACAACAATAAGACGCTCGGTTCGACCACAGTCGGCTCGAACGGCCAATGGACGTTCACGCCGTCGAGCATGAGCGATGGCAGCCACAGCATCGGGGCATGGGCACAGAACGCGGCGGGCACGATAAGCAGCACTTCTAACACGGTCTTTGTGACGATCGGGCCGGTCGTGGCGACGGCCCCGACGATCACAGGCATCCTGGACACCGTGGGCACGGACATGGTTGCAATTCCGAGCGGCGGCATCACCAACGGTAGCCACCCCACGGTCAGCGGCACGGGCACGGCGGGCAACACGGTTTATATCTATCAGAACGGCGCTGGATGCGGCAGCACCATCGTGGATGGAACAGGTCACTGGTCAGTGACTATTTCCGGCGCCATCGACAACGGCGTGCGCGCCATGACAGCGACCCAGTTCGCCAACGGACAGAGCCCGAGCGCGTCCTCGAACACCTGGACCATCACTATTGACACAACCAGGCCGGATGCGCCTGCCGCACCGACGCTGACCAACGACAGCGGCGTGGCAATTACTGCGGGCTCCACGACAAGCGATGGTCATCCGCACATCAACGGCACGGGCAAGGCAGGCGACGTTATCAAGGTGTACGACAACGGCACCATCATCGGCTCCGTTCAGGTGGGTGGCGACGGCAAGTGGTCATTCACACCGTCGACCGACTTATCCGTGGGCTCGCATAGCATTACGGCGATAGACGTGAACGCGGCCGGTACACAGAGCGCGCCTTCAGGGAGCGTCAGTTTCACGATCAGCTTGGTGCCGCCGACTCCTGCCGCTCTCTCGATGTCGGACGACGCCGGCTACATAATTCCGATCGGCAGCACGACGGCAGATGCGCATCCGCAAATCAATGGATCAAACGGCACCCCTGGCAACATCATCAAGGTGTACGACGGGAGCACGCTGTTGGGCTCGACAACGGTCGGTTCGAATACCCGTTGGACGTTCACGCCGAACGACTTGCCGAACGGCTCGCACACCTTCACGGCGGTCGAAGTTAACGCAGCGGGTACGGCAAGCTCGCCTTCAAACTCAATCAGCATCGTAATCGCCAGCACCAGCGTGGTGCCGCCGTCTCCTGTAATGGGTTCTATGGCGGACGACAACTATGTCAAAATTCCAATTGGCAGCACCACGGCCGATGCGCACCCGCAGATCTTTGGAGCTGGGACCACCCCCGGCAACATCATCAAGGTGTACGACGGAAGCACGCTGCTGGGCTCGACAACGGTTGGTTCGAATGGTGGTAACCGTTGGACGTTCACGCCGAAGGACCTGCCGAACGGCTCGCACACCTTCACGGCGGTCGAAGTTAACCCCGCGGGTATGGCAAGCTCGCCTTCAAACTCAATGAGCGTTGTAATCGCCAGCCCACCCCCACCCCCACCGCCCGTACCGGTAATCACATCGTTTACGAGTAGTGATGGAGTTACAGTCAATTCGGTAAAGACTTACACTGCCAACACTATGTTCTCAATGCAGGGAACCGGAACTCCAGGAGCGACCGTCGCCATTTATGTCCATCAAAACGGGAGCCTCGTTTCGAAGGCTATCGCCCAGGTTGATAGCACTGGTCATTTCAATACCGGATATGTGCTCTGGGTGGCTGTTGGAACAACTGATTTCTGTGTAGCGCAAGTTGTAGACAATAATTGGAGCGACTTTTCGAGCGTCTGGCCGATTAAAATAGTCGCTGCGCTTTCAGCAACCCTCGACGCGACTGTCCATACTGATGACCAGTCGCAAGTAGCATCGGTTGGCGATTCGGATCAGTCCACTCAGCAAACCAATCACCATACGGTTGTGGGTGAACATGACGCGTTCGTGGGTAAGCTTGCCAACGGCAACGAGACCGTGGACCTTAACGCAGACCCTGCTTCCTACTTCAAGGAAAGCACCGCGCACATTCAGGGCGCGGGGGGCACCGCTATCGATACCCTGCACCTGACGGGCGACCATCAAGTGCTGGATCTAACCTCGCTGACGGGTAAAACCGCGGCGGCGAAGATCTCGGGTATTGAAGTAGTGGATCTGGGTGGTCAGCACAACACGCTGAAACTCTCCCTGATCGACGTGCTGAATCTGGGCGAAACCGACCTGTTCCAGAAGGACGGCAAGCAGCAGATGATGGTTCAGGGCAAGGACGGCGACACGGTGGACTTGTCGAACACGCATATTGCCGGTCTGGCTGACGGTGAATGGGCGGCGCACGGTACTGCGGTGGTGGGCGGCGTGACGTACAACGTCTACGAGCATTCGGGTGCGCATACCGAACTGCTGGTTCAGCAAGGCGTGCAGATCGTCGTGCATTAAAGGTTGAGCATCGGCTTTCGCTAGCTTAGGAAAGTCGCTGTAAAAAGCAATAAAGCCAAGGCCGTTCCGGATTTTCCGGAACGGCCTTTTCGTTGGTTTGGACCCTCTCATCTCGCGAAGTTGTTTATTCGCACGCAAAACGCTTCTCTATTTGTGAAGAAGCGTTACACCAAAACCGTCGCATAAGGCTTTCAGCGCGGCCACAAATACTCGCCACTGTAATTAGGACTGTTCCGGTATTTCGTAAAGGCGAACGCAAGCAGAATCGCCGCTCACGGGTCGATGGCTACGCTGTCGGCCCTTCTGCGGGGCGGCAGCGCGCGGGGTTTGCGCGTGGTCAGGATGCCTCATCGATTTCTCAGCGAAACAGGTAATACACACATGGCAACAACATCTCAAGACTTGAACAAAGCGGTCATCACATCGGTAGGCCTGGCGGTTGGCGGCGGCACGGCCAACAGCGTGCGCCCGGTTATCGCCGGCACGGCGACAGCGGGCATGACCATCGACGTGTTCGATGGCGTGCGCATGATCGGCACGGCAATCGCCAACGCAAACGGCGTCTGGTCGTTCACGCCGCCGGCCGATCTCAAGGCGGGCTCGCACTCGTTCACGGCAATTGCAGTCGATAGCAACGGCGACTTCGGCACCTCTTCCACGCCAATGTCCGTCACGGTGCCAAGCGGCACGCCGGTTGCACCGGCGAAGCCGATCGTGAACGGTATGACCGACGACGCAGGTCACGCGCTGACCAACCCGACTAACGACGCGCATCCAACGATGAGCGGCACCGGCACGCCGGGCGACACGATCACCATGTACGACGGCAATACGCCGATCGGTTCAACGATCATCGACAACACGGGTCACTGGGTAATCAAGCCGACCAAGGATCTGAACTCGGGCACGCACGATTTCTACGTGATTGAAACGAATCCGGCCAAGGTCCCGAGCGTGCCGTCGGACCACTATCCGGTGGTGATCGATACATCGATTCCCGCCGCGCCGGTCATCACGAGCGCGACTGACGCAGTCGGTCCGGTGCAGGGTCTGATCCCATCCGGCGGCACGACAGATGACGACAAGCCGACATTTGCGGGCACGGGCGTGAAGGGCGATATCGTCAAGCTGTACGACAAAGGCACGCTGATCGGTTCGGTGTTGGTGGATTCGAACGGCAAGTGGTCGATCAAGCCCACGAACGCGTTGAGCAACGGCGCCCACGACGTCTTCGCCACGGATACGAACACGCTCGGCACGACCAGCGGGGAATCGACACACTTCAAGTTCATCCTGGATACCACCACGCCGGCAACTCCCGCCGCGCCGATCCTGACAGACGACAACGGTGCAACGATTCCGGCAGGCAGCACAACCGCCGATGCGCATCCGCACATCAACGGCACGGGCACGGCGGGCGACATCATCAAGGTGTACGACAACGGCAATGTGATCGGTTCGACCACGGTAGGCGGAGACGGCAAGTGGACGTTCACCCCGTCGACTGACCTGTCCAACGGCACGCACAGCATCACGGTGGTGGATGTGAACCTGGCGGGTACGCCGAGCGCGGCTTCGAATGCAATCAGTGTGGTGATCGGGGTAAGCGTCCCGGATACGCCTCTAACGCCAGCCCTGTTTGACGACGGCATGAACGCCATTTTGGCAGGCGGCACAACCTACGACGTGCATCCAAAGATGTCGGGAGTAAACGTGCCCGGCTACATCGTTACCGTGTACGACGGAAATACGGTGTTGGGTTCGACAACGGTAAACGCAAACTACGGCTGGTCCTTCGCGTCGCCGAACTTGTCAACGGGCTCGCACAGCATCAGCGTGACCGTAACGAATGCGGCTGGCACGTCGAGCGCACACTCGCCATCCAAGGGCTTTTCGATCGACCCGTTACTGGCCTATCCGGTGATCACGTCGATAGTCGACTCGGTTGGACCCGTTCAAGGCAACATTGCGCAAAACGGCACGACCGATGATCCGCGTCCGGTAATGCACGGCACGGGCGTAGTAGGTGATGTGGTGACAGTAGCGGATAACGGAAAAACTATGGGATCAGCGGTCGTCGATGCAACGGGCCAGTGGACGCTGCAGCCGGGCACGAATTTGTCCAATGGCTTCCATAGTTTTGTAGCAATTGGGAAGCTTGTGTCCGATTGGTTGGGCGGGTGGAATATCACGGTCAACACAACAACGCCTGCCACGCCTGCCACTCCAATCCTGACAGACGACAACGGCGCTTTAATTCCGGCGGGCAGCACGACAGCCGACAATCATCCGCACATCAGCGGTACGGGCACGGCGGGTGACATCATCAAGGTGTACGACAACTACATTTTGATTGGTTCGACCACGATCGGCTCGAATGGGCAGTGGACGTTCACGCCGCCAAACTTGAGCGACGGGATCCACGCCTTTATCGTACAAGAAGTAACTTCGGCGGGCGCAATAAGCACACCGTCGGGCTCGATCAGCGTGGCTATCGATTCGAGCACGCCAACGCCGGCCAAGCCAGCTACTCCGACCCTGACAGACGACAACGGCGCGATCATTCCGGCGGGCAGCACGACGGCCGATGCGCATCCGCACATCAACGGCACGGGCAAGGCCGGCGACATCATCAAGGTGTACGACGGCAGCACAGTGATCGGTTCAACCACCATTGGCGGAGACGGCAAATGGTCGTTCACGCCCTCGCCGGAGCTCAGCGCGGGTGCGCACGATATTCATGTGATTGAGACGAACCCGGCGGGTGCACCGAGCCCGGCGTCCGATCCCGTTCACGTTGTGATCGACACAAGCACGCCTGCCACACCGGCGGTTCCGACCCTGACAGACGACAACGGCGCATTGATCCCTGCCGGCAGCACGACGGCGGACAATCATCCGCACATCAACGGTACGGGCAAAGCAGGCGACATCATTACGGTGTACGACGGCAGCACGGTGCTGGGCTCGACCACGATCGGCTCGAACGGTCAATGGACGTTCGCGTCGGGAAATATGTCGACGGGTTCGCACAGCATTAACGTGACGGAGACGAACGCGGCGGGCACGTCGAGCGCGCATTCGGGCAGCATCGGCTTTACGTACTCGAACGTGTCGGGGGCGCCGACGATCACAGGCATCCTGGACACCGTGGGCGCGGCCATGGTTGCAATTCCGAGCGGCGGTACGACCAACGGCAGCCATCCCACGGTCAGCGGCACGGGCACGGCGGGCAACATGGTCTACATCTACGAGAACAGTAACGGATGTGGCAGTGCGGTCGTGGATGGAACAGGCCATTGGTCTGTGACCATTCCTGGGGCCATGGGCGACGGTGTGCACGCCATGACAGCGACGCAGTTTGGCAGCGGACAGAGCGCAAGCGGATCCTCGAACACCTGGACCATCACAATCAACACGAGCGTGCCGGCTACACCAGTTACACCGACGTTGACCGACGACAACGGCGCGTCAATTCCAGCGGGCAGCACGACAGCGAATAATCATCCGCACATCAACGGTACGGGCAAGGCGGGCGACATCATCACGGTGTACGACGGCAACACGGTGCTGGGCTCGACCACGATCGGCTCGAACGGTCAATGGTCGTTCGCGTCGGGCAACATGTCGACGGGTTCGCACAGCATCAACGTGACGGAGACGAACGCGGCGGGTACGCCGAGCGCGCATTCGGGCAGCATCGGCTTCACGTACTCGAACGTGGCGGGAGCACCGACGATCACAGGCATCATGGATACTGTGGGCTCGGCCATGGTTGCAATTCCGGACGGCGGTATGACCAACGGTAGCCACCCCACGGTGAGCGGCACGGGCACGGCGGGCAACACGGTTTATATCTATCAGAACGGCACCGGGTGCGGCAACACCATTGTTGATGGAACAGGTCACTGGTCATTGACTATTTCCGGCGCCTTGGGCGACGGCGCACGCGCCATAACAGCGACCCAGTTCGCCAGCGGACAGAACCCAAGTGCGTCCTCGAACACCTGGATCATCACGATTAACACAAGTCCGCCTCCCGCGCCTGCCGTCCCATCCCTGAGTGACAACTACGGCTCGTGGATTACTGCAGGCTCCACGACAACCGATGGCCATCCGCACATCAGCGGCACGGGCGCGGGGGCAGGCGACGTCATCAGGGTGTACGACTACGGCACGCTCATCGGCTCGGCTCAGGTGGGTGGCGACGGCAGGTGGGTATTTACGCCGTCGACCGACTTATCCAAGGGCTCGCATAGCATCACGGTGGTGGATGTGAACGCGGCAGGTACGGCAAGTCCGGCTTCAGGGGCAATCGGCTTTGTAATCAGCGACGTACCCTACGTACCTCCCGTACCCACCGCACCGACGATCACATCGATAACTGATTCTGGAAAAATGGTTGACTCGAGCAGTTGGACTTCCCCCTACACCTGGGTTCTAGTCGCCGGAACCGGCACTCCGGGGGCATTTATTAGTATCTACTTGCATACAAAAAACGGCTCTAAAGCCTCGGCTACAAACTATTTATACGTCGTTGATAATACCGGTCATTGGCAATCCGGAGCGCGTGATTTCTACCTTATTCTTGGAACGACTGATTTCTTTGTAACGCAGACCATATCCAATGTAGAGAGCGCACCGTCGAGTGTTTGGGGGGTCGCCGTAGGCAATTATCAACAAACGCGCGACCTGACTGTCCATACTGATGACCAGTCGCAAGTAGCATTGGTTGGCGATTCGGATCAGTCCGCTCAGCAAACCAATCACCACACGGCTGTGGGTGAGCATGACGGTTTCGTGGGTAAGCTTGCCAATGGCAACGAGACCGTGGACCTTAACGCGGACCCTGCTTCCTACTTCAAGGAAAGCACCGCGCACATTCAGGGCGCAGGCGGCACTGCTATCGATACCCTGCACCTGACGGGCGACCATCAAGTGCTGGATCTGACCTCGCTGACGGGTAAAACCGCGGCGGCGAAGATATCCGGTATTGAAGTAGTGGATCTGGGCGGTCAGCACAACACGCTGAAACTGTCCCTCATCGATGTGCTGAATCTGGGCGAAACCGACCTGTTCCAGAAGGACGGCAAGCAGCAGATGATGGTTCAAGGCAAGGAAGGCGACACGGTGGACTTGTCGAACACGCATATTGCCGGTCTGGCTGACGGTGAATGGGCAGCGCACGGCACGGCAGTCGTTGGCGGTGTGACGTACAACGTCTACGAGCATTCGGGTGCGCATACCGAATTGCTGGTTCAGCAAGGTGTGCAGATCGTCGTGCATTAAGCCAAGTGAACGCCGCTTTCGCCAAATAGGGAAAGCGGGTTGATTCAGGCGACAAGAAAAACCGTTCCAGGAACTTCTGGAACGGTTTTTTGTTTTTGACTGCTCGCCCGTGTCTGACAAACTCAGCATGCAACGAAGTTCACGCTGCGCTTTAAATTCGCTGAAACCTGCAACAGGTTATTTCACCGTTCTTATGGCTTTGCCCGGCATGACCAAGTAACTTGGTCGTTCGATTGCGGTCCCGCCTCGCCTTGGCGTCGTGGTCAATGAAGCGAATACCGCCGCTCAAGATTCGCGCAATCTAAGGCGGAGGAAACCTTCCCCCTATTCGTGTCATGTTTGCATAACCAAAACCGGGTGGGCGCCGGCTTCTGTTCTCGACTGACGCATCGCCTGACATGCGCGCAATCGAATGCAGGCAAATGAATTGCCAAGTAGTCACCGCGTCGATTCTCTTAATAAAAGGATTCCCCCGATGCCTTCCGATTTTAACGTTCGCGTACAAGCAGTTATCACCGACGTGCAGGGTGTAACGAACGGCGGCACCATAACCAGCGAGAAACCGCTGATCGCTGGCAAAGCCGATCCTTTTGCGACTATCGACGTGTACGACGGCACAACGTTGCTCGGCGTGGTTGCGGCGAACGGACAAGGCGGCTGGTCGCTGCAACTTTCTACGCCACTTTTTGATGGCATTCATGATCTTTCCGCAGTTCAACTGAACGAGTTTGGCGTTGGCCCCAGCACAAGTTATTTCGCCATTACGGTTGATACGTCGGAAAGTGAGCAGGTGGCCCAAAACAATGACTCATTGTTCGAACGCACGCCCAGGGTTCTTGATAATCAAACAGGTAGCGATTTGCCGTATTTTCCGCCGAACCTTTTCAAACTTCACTCAGCGTCGTCCAACGCCAATACCGATGGTATCGTTGCTGACAAGACCGCTCACGGTCTTGTTGATTCAACCGGTGATCCGCTGCCCTATGTCAGGCAATCATCCGCGCCCCTGGAAAGTGGCAAGGGCTTCGACATGATTTCGTTCTTGGGAGACCACCAGGTTCTCAATCTGAACAATTTCACGGAGCACTCCGCCGCCGCCGCACAAACTCAAAGTGTTGTGGGTTTTGATCTCGGCGGCCACCACAACGCGTTGAAAGTATCGCTTGCCGACGTGCTTAGCCTGGGCGAGCAGGATCTTTTCATCGACGATGGAAAACAGCAATTGATTGTGAACGGCAAAGAGGGAGATTCCGTGGATCTGACCAGCTCGCATGTTGCGGGTTTGGCAGAAGGCGATTGGCACCATCATGGAACCGCGGAAGTGGGTGGCGTTCTTTACAACGTTGTCGAGCATTCGACCGCGAATACGGAATTACTCGTTGAACATTCGGTGCGAATTGAAATGCACTGAGGCGCAGGTGGCCATTTCGTTGTTCTGCTGTTTTGCTAAACAATCAGTGATCGGACCAACAAGCAAAAGGCCGTTCAAATTGTTGAACGGCCTTTGCACTTGATTACGCCGAACGTATTACTTGATCCGCTGCGCCAGCTCCACGGCTTTCCCAACATACGATCCTGGCGTCATGGCGAGAAGCAGGTTCTTGGCGTCATCGGGAATAGCGAGCCCTTTGATGATGGGATTGACCTTGTGCGGCATCGTCGATGAACCGATCTCTCCGGCTTTAGTCCGCTGCTTGAAATAGCCGACCGAAATGTAACCCCAGATATCGCGGTCCAGATCGAAAAGAATGGTGTTGGCGCGCGAGACGGCATCGAAGACCTCGGCCATGTAATCTTGCGGTTCAATCTGAGCAGATGATGGTCCAAGGCAAGGATGGCGACTCGGTGGACCTGCCGAACGCACAAATCACCGGTCTGGCTGACGGCGAATGGGCGCAGCACGGCACCGCGGTAGTCGGCGATGTGACGTACAAGGTCGTGGGGCATTCGAGTGCAAATGCGGAACTGCTGGTTGAGCACGAGGTGTGTATCGAATTGCATTGAATTTAACCCTTGTTCCAGCTCCGGACGCGTTGCGCCTCTGCTACAATTTCGTTACTACATTTGTAGCAAAGGAGGTTGAGATGAGCATGCCCGTCCGGATTGATGACGAGTTGTACGAGCAGGCGAAGGCCGATGCGTCGGCAGAACACCGATCAATCGCCGGCCAGATTGAATTTTGGGCAAAGATCGGACGCGCAGCGCTGGACAACCCGGATCTGCCAGCGTCGTTCATTGCCGAGTCTCTGATCTCGATGGCCGAACCGCGTGAACACTCCACACCGTTCGTGCCACGAGGCCGCAGGGCATGAGCTACGCGGTACGTCAAACGAGGCGTTTCGCAAGGCAATACAAGAAGCTTCACGACAACGTCGCTGCGGATGTTGACGAGGCAGTGGCTGTCGTCGCGGCCGATCCGGTTGCCGGCGAGCGAAAGAAAGGGGATTTGGTTGATTTGCTTGTGTACAAGTTTCGTTGCCAGGGGCAGTTGTTCCTGCTCGGCTACACGGTCGACGACGGACTACGATTGGTGTACCTCGAAGCGATCGGACCACACGAAAATTTCTATCGGGATCTGAAGCGATGAGCCCCTCGCGCGGTTAGGACGAGGTTGGCTCAATCCTTTTCACTCTCTTCAAGCCTTGCCGGCACGGATAAAAAAAGCCGCACGATCAATTCGAGCGGCTTCAGTGCCGAGCCGAAAGCGGCGTATTACTTGATCCGCTGCGCCAGCTCCACGGCTTTCCCAACATAGGACCCCGGCTTCATGGCGAGCAACAGGTTCTTGGCGTCATCGGGAATAGCGAGCCCTTTGATAAACGTCTGCAAGCCTTCCTGCGTGATCCCTTTGCCGCGCGTCAGTTCCTTCAACTGCTCGTAGGGGTTTTCGATGCCATAACGGCGCATCACTGTTTGAATCGGCTCGGCCAGCACTTCCCAGCAATTATCCAGGTCTTCATTCAGCCGCGCGGCATTGACTTCGAGCTTGTCCAGTCCGCGAATCAGCGAGTCATAAGACAGAAGTGAATATCCCAGCGCGACGCCGATATTGCGCAGCACGGTCGAATCCGTTAAGTCGCGCTGCCAGCGGGAGATCGGGAGTTTATCGGCGAGATGGCGCAGCAGCGCATTCGCCATGCCGAGATTGCCTTCCGAATTCTCGAAGTCGATGGGATTGACCTTGTGCGGCATTGTCGATGAACCGATCTCTCCGGCTTTAGTCCGCTGCTTGAAATAGCCGACCGAAATGTAACCCCAGATATCGCGGTCCAGATCGAGAAGAATCGTATTCGCGCGCGAGATGGCATCGAAGAGTTCGGCCATGTAATCGTGCGGTTCAATCTGGATGGTGTAGGGATTGAACGTCAACTTCAGCCGGTCTTCCACGACCGCTTCGGAGAACGCTTCCCAATCGAATTCCGGATACGCCGATAAATGCGCGTTGTAGTTCCCCACGGCGCCATTCATCTTCGCCAGAACCGGCACTTCGGCAATCCGTTCAATCGCCTGCTGAAGCCGCGCCGCCACGTTCGCCATTTCCTTGCCGAGCGTGGTCGGACTTGCCGGCTGGCCGTGCGTGCGCGAGAGCATGGGTTGCGCGGCGTGCGTGTGGGCGAGCTTTACCAGGCGCTCATGCACCGAGCGCAGTGCCGGGAGGATCACGTGTTCGCGCGCGCCGTCGAGCATCATGCCGTGCGACGTGTTGTTGATGTCTTCCGAGGTGCAAGCAAAGTGGATGAACTCGCTCGCGCGTTCAAGTTCCGCATTGCCTTTCACGGATTCCTTGAGCCAGTATTCGACGGCTTTCACGTCGTGATTCGTGACTTTCTCAATGTCCTTGATCCGGGCGGCGTCGTGAGCGGTGAAGCGTTCGGCGAGCTGGAGCAAGAAGTCTTCGGCGGCGTCGGAGAAACGCGGGATTTCATCGAAACCGGCTTGCGACAGCGCGATCAGCCAATGAATTTCCACCTTCACGCGATGCTTCATGAACGCGGATTCGGACAGCCAGTCCCGCAGCGCTTCGGTTTTAGCGGCATAACGGCCGTCGAGAGGAGACAGCGCGGTGAGCGCGAAGAGGGTATCGGGACGGGTATCGGACATGGGCAACCGCGAAGAAAAGGCGAAAGGGAAGGCACTATTTTAACATTTGCAAACCGCGTGCTGATCGACACCGGCTTCATCCTGCTGACAAGCGACCATCCTCCGCACTATGTGCTAGCATTGCAGTCAATGACAGCAGACGGAGGACTCAATGGCCACGCTGACAATTCGCAATCTGGACGAACAAGTAAAGGCTTTGCTTCGTGTTGAAGCGGCGCGGCATGGCCGGTCGATGGAGGAAGAGGTACGAGTGATCCTGCAAAATGCGTTAGCAGGCACTGCAAACGTGACGGGTTTCGGCAGCCGTGTGCACCAACGCTTTGCGAGCCTCGCAGACAAGGGCCTGACAATACCGGATCGCACGGAACAGCCACGGGCCGCTGAGTTTCCGGAATGATCATTCTGGATACGAACGTCTTGTCGGAGCTCATGCGCGCCAACCCCGACGAAAATGTGCTGGCTTGGCTGGACGTCCAGAACATGCAGGACCTGCAAACCACGGCCGTCACTGTCGCCGAACTGTTTTACGGTGTTCAGAGGCTTCCGCACGGCCGACGCAAATCCGCGCTGCGCGGCGCAATCGAATCGATGCTCGACGGCGAACTCGCCGGCAAGGTACTGCCTTTCGATGATCATTCCGCACGTCAATACGCCATGCTCGTAGCCGAACGCGAGGCGCAAGGCCGGCCGATCAGTTCCGCCGATGCGCAGATCGCCGCAATCTGCCACAGCCGCGACGCGGCGCTCGCGACGCGAAACGGCAAGGACTTCGAAGGAACGGGCGTCTTGGTCATCGATCCCTGGACTGCAGATGTAGAGTAACGCGCTGCGCTTGTTTGCTGCGATTACCTGTTCCGCAACGCCCGATCCAGCGCCTCCAGTTGCGCCGCGGTACCAATGTTCTCCCATCGTCCTTCGAACAGCTCGCCGGTAGCGCGTCCGGCCGCAACAGTCTCCTGGTAATACGGCGTCAACGCTCGCCGCGTGTTGGGAGCGAGATCGCGAAACATGCGTGTATCGTACAAACCGATGTTGCCGAACGTGTAGCGCGCCGCGCCATCGAGGGCAAGCGTGCCGTTGGGATTGAGCGCGAAGTCCCCAAGTGTATGAAACGGCGGATTCGGCACCATCACCAGATGCATTTCCGGCTCGGATGCAAGCGCCATCGAGGGCGCGCGTGCCCGCAAACTTGCGTAATCGAAATCGCAAAAAACATCGCCGCTGACGGCCAGGAAAATCGCCGGCTCACCTTGCGTTTCCAGTAGCGGCAAAGCCTTGGCAATCCCGCCCGCCGTCTCCAGCGCGTGCATCTCGTGCGAATAACGAATCTCGACACCCCATCGCGAACCGTTGCCAAGATTCGATTGCAGCATCCGCCCAAGCCACGCGTGATTAATCACGATGACTTTAAAACCCGCCGCCGCCAGCCGTTCAATCTGCCAGACGATCAACGCTTTGCCGCCCACTTTCAGGAGCGGCTTGGGACACGTATCCGTCAACGGACGCATGCGTTCGCCGCGCCCGGCGGCGAAAATCATTGCAGTATTCAAGGCGCTCATCAAAACGTATATCCCACATCCACGGCGCGGCCTTCCAGCGTATCGAGCAATCGCGCAAACGGGCGCAACGGCCTGTAGCGCTCGGAAACTTTCCTCGCATAGCCAATAAATCGCGGCAGATCAGCCAGATACTGCGGTTTGCCATCGCGATGATAAATCCGCGCAAACAGCCCCAGCACCTTGATATGCCGCTGCAATCCCATCCATTCGATCTGCCGGTAGAACTCGCCGAAGTCCGCATCCACCGGCAAGCCGGCCTTGCGCGCGCCTTCCCAGTAGTACACGAAGCAGTCTAGCTCGAACTCTTCTTCCCAGCTCACGAACGCGTCGCGCAACAGCGAAGCGATGTCATACGTCAACGGTCCAAACACTGCGTCCTGGAAATCGAGCACGCCGGGATTCGGCTCGCAGATCATCAGGTTGCGCGGCATGAAGTCGCGCAGCATGAAACCCTGCGGCTGGGCCAAAGCGCTTTGAACGAGCACGTTGAACGTATCGTCGAGCACCTTGCGTTCGGCCGTGTCCAGCGTGTGGCCGAGATGCCGCGCCACGAACCACTCGGGCATCAATTCCATTTCACGACGCAGGAATGCTTCATCGAACGCGGGCAGAACGCCCTCACGCGAGCTGACCTGAAATTTGATCAATGTATCAATGGCCGAGCGCATCAGCGGCCGGGCATTTTTTTCATCGAGGACGGAAAGATAGGTCGTGGTGCCGAGATCCGTCACCAGCATGAAGCCGGCATCGAAATCCGTTTCCAGGATCTGCGGCACATGCACGCCGGCTTCGCGCAGCAAGCCGGCTACCTGGACGAACTCGCGGCACTTCTCAGGCGGCGGGGCATCGACGGCAATCAGCGTGTTGCCGTGCTCGCTGTCAGCAGCCAACCGGAAATAGCGCCGGAAACTGGCGTCGGTGGAAGCGGGGACAAGCGTGGAAAGATCCAGCCGATACCGCTCGCAAAGGGGAAACAACCAGTCGTGGAGCTGGGTAAGGCGAAAATCCGGGGGATTGGGCGTCATAAACTCGAGGGGTGAAACGTCTTGCCATATAATACCCCACGACTTTTTTAAGCATTCCGTTTGCGCCCGGCGCGAAGCCTGCGGCAGGCCATAAAGGCTGCCGTTGGCCGAGATCACCGCCCGTTCCATCCATCGATCGATTCATTTTCGTTCGCAGCGAACCGTCAACTCCGGTGGCGCGAGTTCCGGTGGCTGTGCCCGGGTGCTCTCGTCGAGCGCGGGGCGCGGGCGCGATTGAACAGCACTCAAACATGCCGCCACGACAGTTTTCCAAACCAGTTCCCTTGCGCGAAGCGCGGCCACGCAGGCGGCGGCTGTTCGCGGCATTGTTAGCCGTGCCGGGTCTCATGCCCGCGCTTGCGCACGCGCAGCTTTCGGGTGCGGCAGCCGATACGCAGCCGCTCGGCGACCCGTGGAGCCTGCGGCTCGCGCCGCAACTCGAAGAACGGCCGCTGAAGCAAGGCAGCCAGCCGGCTACGTTCGTCCTCGGCGACCACACCACGGGCACGGCCGACCAGGACATGGCCGCGAAGGGTTCGGCCGAATTGCGCCGCAATGTCTCGGTGATCAAGTCGGATGCGCTGCATTACGACCAGGACACCGACATGGCCGATGCTTACGGTCATGTCAGGATCTTCAGCAACGGCAATACGTTCATCGGCCCGGAAGCGCACTTGAAGGTGGAGGCGAACGAGGGTTACATGACGAACCCGAAGTACCGCTTCAATCTCTCGAACGGCTCGGGCAGCGCGCAGCGCGCGGACCTGATCGATGACGAACAAACGAAGGTTGATCACGGTACCTACACGGCGTGTTCGTGCGAGACCGATCCGGCCTGGTACATCAAGGGCACGTCGTTCGACTTCGATACCGGCGCGAACGAAGGCGTCGCGCATAACGGCGTGCTGTTTTTCCAGGGCTTCCCGGTATTCGCGAGCCCGTGGTTGTCGTTCCCGCTGACCAGCGAACGGCGCAGCGGCATCTTGCCGCCCACGGTGTCGGTGAATTCGACCACCGGTTTTGAAGTGGAGATGCCGTACTACTTCAATATCGCGCCGAATCGCGACCTGGTGGTCACGCCGCGCCTGATGACACGGCGCGGGATCCAGATCCAGTCGACGTTCCGGTATTTGTCGCCGACTTATTCGGGCACGATCACCGGCGAATTTTTGCCGCAGGACCTGCAGACGCATACGAACCGCTATGCGATCTACATCCAGCACCAGCAGAACTTCGGCGGTGGTTTCGGCGCGTATATCAACTACAACAAGGTCTCGGACAATCAGTATCCGGAAGACCTGGGCAACGCCTCGAACCAGATCATCAACGGCACGCAGGTGCTGTATCAGCAGGAAGTCGGGGTCACGTACAACAACGGGCCGTGGTCGATTCTCGCGCACGAACAGCGCTGGCAGGTGTTGCCGCCGGCGACCTCGCCGTACGCTCGCGAACCGCAGTTGAACGTCCTGTACAACAAGTACAACGTCGGCGGTTTCGACTACGGCGCGGAAGCGGATTACACGCGCTTTACGACGACCATCGCGGACTCCACGGAAGGCCAGCGGGTCGTTTTCAATCCCTACCTGAGCTACAGCGTCACCGGACCGGGTTATTTCGTTACGCCGAAGATCCAGTATCACTTCGCGTCGTACGACTTGAACCAGATTGGCAGCGCGGCCAACGGCACGCCCGCGGGCCAGCCGAAGAACCTGTCGGAATCCATTCCCACGGTCAGCTTCGACACCGGCCTCGTGTTCGACCGCTCGGTGCGCATCTTCGGGCAGGATTACATCCAGACCCTGGAGCCGCGCCTGTATTACGTGTACACGCCGTACCGTAACCAGGAATTCGCGCCGATCTTCGACACCGGCCAGTCGGACTTCAGCCTCGCTGAAATCTACACGCCGAACACGTACGCAGGTAACGACCGCATTGCCGACGCCAACCGTCTGACGGTGGGCCTGACTTCGCGTTTCATCAACCCGGCGACGGGCGACGAACGTGCGCGTTTTGTGATCGCGCAGCAGTATTATTTCCAGCCGCAGCGCGTCACGATCACGGAAGGCCAGCCGCTTGACCAGGCGAAGCACTCGGACTTGATCCTGGGCGCGTCCTTCAAGCTGGGCGCTGGTTTTTCACAGGAAACTGCGTTCCAATATAATGCCGATAACAACCAGTTGGTGCGCTCCAGCATTGGTTTCGGGTTCAGCCCGGCGGCGCGCGAAGTCATCAATATTGGATATAGATACACGCGGGCGAACGAGACCACGCTGTCCACCTCGCCGATCAACCAGATTCTGGTTTCGGCGCAATGGCCACTATCGCGACACATTTATAGCGTCGCCCGGGTGAACTACGATCTGGCAGGCCATCGTCTCGTCGACGGGCTGCTGGGCTTCCAGTACGATGCCGACTGCTGGACTCTGGGCATCGGCTTGCAGCGTTACGCAAACGGTGTCACCGAGACCGGAAGTAACACTGCCGGGACGCGTATTCTCGCTCAAATGACGTTCAAGGGCTTGTCGAACGTCGATAATGGCCTGACCGCAGCGTTCCGCGCCGGCGTCAACGGTTACACGCCGCCACCGCCGCCGCCCGCACCGCTCGCGCGTTACACGAATTACGAATGAGCGTGCGGAGTGTGTGTGCCGAAGGGTATGCGGTACGCCGTGGGCAATAGGGCAAGGGCAATAGGGCAACAGGCAACAGGGTCGGTCACCGGCCGCAATCGATGGAGTATCTGTGTCAAACATGAATAAGTTGAAGTGCGCAATGTTCGCGGCAGGTGTTTTCGCCGTAGCTTTACTGGCCGGCCCGGCCGCGCACGCTCAGGCGCTGTCGGCCACGACAACGGCCGGCGGCGCGCAGATTGCAGACTCTGTCGTCGCGGTAGTGAACAATGACGTCATCACGGAACGTGAACTCGCCGACCGCACAGGTCTGATCGTGCGCCGCCTGCAACAGCAGAACGCGCCGGTTCCCCCCGCGGATCAGTTGCAACGGCAGGTGCTCGACCAGATGGTGATCGAGCGCATCCAGTTGCAGAAGGCGAAGGAAGACAACATCACGGTTGACGACGCCACCGTGCAACGCACGCTCGAGCGTCTCGCGCAGCAAAACAACATGACGTTCGATGTGTACCGCGCGCGCATCGAGTCGCAAGGGGTGCCCTGGACGACGTTCCAGCGCGATGCCCGCACCGAGCTGACGCTGTCGAAACTGCGTGAGAAAGAGGTGGATAGCAAGATCACGGTGTCGGACGGCGAAGTGGCCAACTACGTTGCCAGCCAGCGCGGACCGAACGCCCGCCAGTCGAACGACCTGCATCTCCAGCACATCATGTTCAAGGTTCCGGACAACGCGTCGCAGGCTGATATTGCCGCTATCCAGGCGAAGGCCGACGCCGTGTTGAAAGACGCGCAAAGTGGATCGGACTTTACCAAACTGGCGAAGAACAATACGCAGGATACCGACGCGGCCAAGGGCGGCGACCTCGGTTTCCGCACGCAGGCTTCGCTGCCGGCTGACATTGTGAACGCGGTTGCAACGCTGCGTCCGAACGAGGTGAATCCGCAACTGATTCGCACTGCCGGCGGTTTTGAGGTCATCAAATTGGTGGACCGCCGCGTGGGCCAGGGCCAGGCCGCCGATGCCCCGAAGCTCGTGCAAACCCACGTCCGACACATCTTGCTGCGCGTAGCCGACGGCGTGTCCGAAGCGGCGGCTCGTCAGAAGCTGCTGGACATCAAGAGTGACGTTGCAAAGGGCGGCGATTTCGCCAACTTCGCGCGGACCTATTCGCAGGACGGTTCAGCGTCGCAAGGCGGCGATCTCGGCTGGATCAGCCCGGGTGAAACCGTGCCGGAATTCGAGCGCGCCATGAACAACCTGAAAGACAACCAGGTCAGCGACCCGGTCCGCAGCGAGTACGGTTATCACTTGATCCAGGTGCTGGCACGCCGCGATGCGGAAGGTTCGGTGCAGCAGCAACTCGATACGGCACGTCAGGCGATCGGCCAGCGCAAGGCCGAGCAAGCGTATTCCGACTGGCTGCGTGAACTGCGCGACACCGCGTATGTGCAGTACAAGGGTGTTGCGGCTCAGCAAGCGCTGAACCAGTAAAGCAAAGGCCTTGGCCAGATGAACGCAGTGAACCGCCCACTTTCCTCAGTGTCAATTGCCATTACCACCGGGGAACCGGCGGGCGTGGGACCTGAGTTGACGGTGGCGGCGCTGTCTGAGGCGGCGCAGCGCTGGCCGTCGGTGCGGTTTACCGTGCTCGGCGACCGGGAACTGATGGCTGAGAGGGCTGGTTCATCGCCGTGGCTGTCTAATGACGCGGCAATCGAGATCGAGCATCACGCGCTCAGTACGCCTGTCACCGCAGGCAAGCTGAATGCAGCCAACGGGCGCTACGTGCTCGGCTTGCTTGATACGGCTATTGACGGAGCAGTGAGCGGGCGTTTCGACGCCATCGTCACTGCGCCGCTGCAGAAAAGCACCATCAACGACGCCGGTGTTCCGTTCACCGGCCACACCGAATATCTCGCTGAACGCACCCATACGCCGCGCGTCGTCATGATGCTGGCGGGCATGGGCGACAAGCCGTTGCGCGTCGCGCTGGCCACCACCCATCTGCCGCTGAAAGATGTCTCGGCGGCGCTGACGGTGGAGGGGATTGTCGAGACGCTGAGCATTATCGATCGCGATCTGAAAGCGCTGTTCGGTCTGCCGAAGCCACGCATCCTGGTCACCGGGCTCAACCCGCACGCGGGCGAAAACGGTTATCTGGGCCGCGAGGAAATCGATGTCATCACGCCTGCGCTGATACGGGCACGTGAGTTGGGTATCGACGCCCCCGGTCCCTATCCGGCAGATACGCTGTTCCAGCCGCGTTATCTTAAAGACGCCGACTGCGTGTTGGCCATGTTCCACGACCAAGGTTTGCCGGTCCTGAAATTCGCCACGTTCGGCGAAGGCATCAACATCACGCTTGGGCTGCCAATCATCCGCACGTCGGTCGATCACGGCACCGCGCTCGACCTCGCCGGCACCGGCCGCGCTGATCCGGGCAGCTTGATCGTGGCTATCGACACAGCCGTTGCCATGGCGCGCCATCGTCGCGCGGCCTGATTGCTTTTGCGTGATCCCCTGTCTCATTCCTTTTCATTGCGGTTTTAATCGGCTTCTCCGATGTCCATCAAGCACCAGGGCCACTTCGCGCGCAAGCGCTTCGGGCAGAACTTCCTCGTCGATCAAGGCGTGATCGATTCGATCGTCGATACCATCGCGCCCAAGCGCGGCGAACGCATGGTCGAGATCGGCCCGGGTCTTGCCGCGCTCACCGCGCCGCTGATCGAACGGCTCTCCACGCCTGAGTCGCCCTTGCACGCGGTGGAGCTTGATCGTGACCTGATCGGGCGGCTCGAGAAGCGATTCGGCAATCTGCTGGCGCTGCATGCCGGCGACGCCCTCGCATTCGACTTTGGTTCGCTCGCGCTGGAAGGCGAAAAACCGTCGCTGCGGATTGTCGGGAATCTGCCGTACAACATTTCCAGTCCGCTGCTGTTTCACCTGACCGCGTTCGCGCCAAAAGTTATCGATCAGCATTTCATGCTGCAGGATGAAGTCGTGGACCGGATGATCGCCGAGCCGGGGAACAAGGATTTTGGCCGGCTAACGGTGATGCTTCAGTACCGGTATGCAATCGATAAACTCATCGACGTTCCTCCCGAATCGTTCAATCCGCCGCCGAAGGTGAATTCCGCGATCGTGCGGATGATTCCCTTCGCGCCGCATGAGTTGCCGGACGTGGACGACAAAGTGCTCGGCGAAGTCGTGCTCGCGGCGTTCTCGCAGCGTCGCAAGATGATGCGCAACACGTTGGGTGTGTATCGCGATCGCGTGGATTTCGATGCGCTGGGATTCGACCTTTCACGGCGTGCGGAAGAAGTGCCCGTGGCCGAATTCGTGAAGTTGGCGCAAGTGGTGAAGGCGGCGCAGTAGCCGCTGCTGAGGCTTCCGAAGCCGCAGGCGGATTTCGATGGCGTGTGCCGTGGGGCTGTTGACGGCCTGCGCCGCGCCGGTCGCGCCAAAGCGGTTTTATCAGGCTGCGATCGCGCCTGCGGCCACTGATCTCATCTTTTCTATCTCACTATTCCGGGTTCGCTTCCGCGAACCGCGCGACCTCCGTTCCGCTTCTCCTTTCTCCTCGTCCCCATGCGGCTTCCGCATTCTTCCAATGCATGGAATGCACTGGAGTTAATCCTCTCGTTAGTCTCAAATTGGCAGCGCAAACGCGCTGCAGACCCTTATAAAGGGCTTCCGCTTTAGCGGCGTGACGCGGATGCATTGGAGATGGGCAACGACTTCTTTGATTCGTGGCGATACAGGCGAGGCCTGATCGTCGCATGACGACATCACAAGGAGACGTATGAACAGGTCGGGACAACTTAAAAGAAAGGGCAATTGGTGGCGGATGAGTTGCGCATTGCTGCCCGCCGCGTTCGCCGGCGAAACGAGCCACGCGCAATCCAGCGTCACGCTCTACGGTATTGCCGACGTGAGCGTGCGGTATCTGTCCAACGCCGACACGCAGGGTAACGGCCGCTTCCTGATGGGACCCGGCGGCATGAGCGAGAGCCGCTGGGGGATCAAGGGCGTCGAAGACCTGGGCGGTGGCTGGTCGACCACTTTCAAGCTCGAAAACCGCTTCTTCCTGAACAACGGCCAGAGCGATCCCACCATGCCGTTTTTCAATGAAGCGCAAATCGGATTGCAATCATCGACGTATGGGCAGGTCGTGTTGGGCCGTCAGTACAACGTGATGATCGAAGGGATCACCATGGGCGGGTACTCCAGCAATCCATGGATTCCGTACGACTTCAACTTCCAGCCCGAAGTGACCATGACTGGCGACATCTGGAGCAGCAACCAGATCCAGTATCACGGTAAGTACAAGGACTTCCGCATTTCGACTGCGTATTCGTTTAGCGGCAACGCCGGCCATATGGCATACGGCAGCCAGTACGGCGTGGCTGCAGCCTACGCGCCCGCAAACGGCCCGTTCACGCTCGGCGGTGCGTTCAAGGAGACGAAGGACTCTATCAACGGCAGCAACGCCAAGGCGTGGACGGTCGGTGGTTCGTACACGTGGGACAAGACGCGTTTTGCGCTGGGTTATATCGTCAATCAGAACGACAAGGGGTTCTCCACTTTTGCCAATGGACCGTTCGCCGCGCCCGGACTCGCTGCACTGAAATATTCCGACTTCAAGAAGCGCAGGATGATTCTCGGCGGCATTACGCAGCAAGCCGGAGTGTGGCATTTCGCCGGAAACGTGTGGCGCACGCTGCAAGACGGCAAGACCCAACCGATGGACGGCTCGGCGTGGCAATTCCAACTGGTCGCCGATTACGACCTGTCCAAGCGCACCGACGTGTATCTGGAAACCGATTATTCACTCTATAGGGGCGATCTGATCGGGACACAGTTGCAAGGCGTGAACGCCGTCGGCCTCGCGCAGAAAAGCACGCAGCTTGGCGTGATGGCCGGGATCCGGCATAAGTTCTGAGTGCACCGGGAGACCGGCGGCATTCGACGCGCAATGCTGCCGGTTGTTTGCGAACGTTCTGCGCGGGTATGCGCGGCTCCGTGGCAGAGCGAGATGGTATAACCACCCGCCTCAGAAACAAGCATTCAATTATTTAGGGTTCCGTTTTAAATGATGCATGAGATCAATTCACGGCGCCTCGCGCACCTCGTCGCGCTCGCCGAAGAGGGCAGTTTCGCGCGGGCCGCGGAGCGAGTTCATCTGAGTCAGCCGGCGCTCAGCCGCAGTATCCAGGCGCTGGAAGACGAGTTCGATATCAAGCTCTTCGATCGCGCGGCCCGCGGCGTGGTGACCACCGCTGCCGGCCGGATGCTGGTCGAGCGTGCCCGGCGCGTGCTGTTTGAAGCGCGCTGTCTTTTTCGCGATGTCGAGTTGATCCGGTCGGACGCTCTGGGCGAGGTGAGAATCGGCATGGGACCTTATGCCGCTGCCATCCTGTTTCCGCATCTGCTGGTCGAATGTGCGAGGCAGTTTCCCGCCACCAAGGTATCCGTGCAAATAGACGAAGCCAGCGTGCTGATGCAAAGCCTGCGCTCGGAAAGCACGGATTTCGTGGTGGTAGATCGTCGCGAGACACCGGCTGCGCCCGATGTCACCACGCACCGCCTGATTAGTCACGACGGCGGCTGGTTCGTCCGCCCCGGTCATCCGTTGCTCGCGCGTGCGCCAGTGTCGCTTGCTGGTTTGCGCGAATTTCCGATGGTGTCAGTGCCGTTGTCCGCGTTCATGGAAGATGCGTTGCGGCGGCTCTTGAAGTTTCGCGCGCACGAAGCCGTTCCGGTGCAGTTGGAATGTAACGATGTCACCGTGCTGAAGGATGTGGTCGCCCGATCGGATGCCGTGATGTTTTGCACGGCTTCAGTGTTGCAACGAGATCCCGACGGCCAGCGCCTCGTGCGCGTGCCGATTGTTCATCCCCGCAAACTTGGCCTTCAGTTTGCGCTTGTTTGTCTTGCGGATCGGACGCAATCCGCCGCGGCTGACGCGGCGCTTGCGCTTGCCGGCCAGATCATGAACGACGCCAGCCGCGCCGCGCAAGCGGGCGGGCGTGTGCGGTAGCCAGTGCGCTCAGGTGCGCTCCGACCTATGGATCGATCGTGCTCGCGAGTGCTAATAATTCAGGATATCTGATGATAATTCGCGAAGGGTCAGCATCAAGCGGAAACGAATGAGGCTCCCGAAGGAGCCTCAGACAGCGGGTGCTCTTGACTTAACTATGCTTCTCGATCAACTCGACCTTATACCCGTCCGGATCTTCAACAAACGCGATCACCGTTGTTCCGCCTTTCACCGGACCGGCTTCGCGCGAGACCTTGCCGCCTGCTTCGCGGATGCGGTTGCAAGCTGCCGCCGCGTCGTCCACTTCCAGCGCGATGTGGCCGTACGCCGAACCCAGGTCGTACTTGTCGACGCCCCAGTTGTAGGTCAGTTCGAGCACGCTGTTTTCGCTTTCATCGCCATAACCGACGAACGCCAGCGTGTACTTGTACTCGGTGTTTTCGCTTTGACGCAGCACTTTCATGCCGAGGATGCGGGTGTAGAAATCGATCGATTTTTGCAAGTCGCCGACTCGCAGCATGGTGTGAAGAAGTCGCATGATGAGGTTCCTGTGGGGAATGTCGATTGACCGGGTGTTCCGCTTTACCGTGTCTTTTACTGTGCCTCAGCGGCCAGCGCGCACGATGAAAACGGCCACATCCAAAATTGTACTTCCCGCAGCAAAGGCTCGCAGCGCGCTGCTCTGTGCCGGTCGGCGCTAAGCAGGCGCTAAAGCAGCGGCAGCAACTCGGGAGGATGATGCTTGAGCGTATGCCGCGCTTCGCGGAAGTCCGGAAAAATGGATTCGACCGTGGCCCAGAAGCGCGCACTGTGATTCATCTCTCGAAGGTGTGCGAGCTCGTGCGCGACCACATAGTCGATCACATGCACCGGGAAATGAATCAGCCGCCAGTTGAGGCGGATCTTGCCTTCGCTGGAGCAACTGCCCCAACGCGTCGCTGCGGACGACAGCGCATAGGCCCGGAACTCCACGCCTAATTTGGCCGCATACACCGGCAAGCGCTCGCCGAAAACCTGCAACGCCCGAACATGCAGCCAGCGTTGCACACGCTCGCGAATGAGCTGAACATCCGCTAATGCGGGCAGGCCGAGCCAGAGCACACCATTGTCGGTATCGAAGGCCGGTTGAGTCGCGCTCTTGCCCGTCGTACCCGGTGCAGCGCTCAACATGACGCTGATGGTCTGCCCGAGATACGGAAGCTGCGCGCCATCCTTCCATTCAATCCGGGGTACTGCGCGTTGTTCCACGCGCGTCTGCCATTCGGTGAGCTTCTTGAAGATCCACTTTTCCTTCTCGGCAATCGCGCTTTCGATTGCCCCGATCGTCACCCAGCGCGGCGCGGTGATCGCGAGGCCGGTGCCATCGATAGTGAAGCCGATCGTCCTGCGCGACGAACGTTTCAAGCGGTAATCGAGCATCTGCGAACCGAGCACGAGGTGCCGGCTGCGTGTGCCGTCAGGCGCACTGGGCCCGTTGGGTGCACGAAAAGGCGGCGCGGGAGGGGTTGCGATCTCGGTTGTATCGGTCGGCGCGATGTCGCCACGCAACGTTGCAGGCATGGCGGGGGCAGGTGCGGCAGGAGCGCCGGACATCGCAGGCGATGGTGCCGCACTCGACAGCCTTGGCTCACTGGGGAGGTTGAGCGGCAGGTCGAGTTGCGGGTTGTCGAGCGCGGCAGCGGGACGCTGTCGCGAGGGGGTGTTCTGCATCGGCTCAGCTTGGCGCACGCGGCGCAGGAATGACGGAAAGAACGACACTAACAATAGAAGCGAACGTAACGAACGAAACGATAACGACACCCGCGCCTACAGGCCGGTAGCCGCGCCCTGAGACTTGGACTCGGAATCAGACTCAGCGTCAGACTTGGAGTCAGCGTCAACATCAGGCTCAGCGGCGAAACGATCGGCGGGACCGTACGAGTCCGGATCAATCCGACGCATTTCCGTTTCGATCCAGCGCTCTACGCGCAGGTTGACTTCTTCCGGCGTGAGTCCTGTCGTGTCGATCGGGCGACCGATCGACATTGTGACTATACCCGCATATTTGAGAAACGATTTCCGCGGCCATACGTGTCCGGCGTTGTGGGCAACAGGAACGACCGGTGCACCCGCTGCGCACGCGAAGCGCGCACCGCCTGACTTGTACTTGCCTTGCTTGCCCACGCGGGTACGCGTGCCTTCCGGGAACATGATGACCCACGCTCCCTCGGCCATGCGCTCGCGCCCTTGTCGCGCCACCGATGCAAACGCGTCCTTGCCCTGACGACGGTCGATATGAACCATCTTCAGCATGCCCATGGTCCAGCCGAAGAACGGCACGAACAGCAACTCGCGCTTGAATACATAGCAGAGCGGTCGCGGCATCAACGCGGGGAATGCCAGCGTTTCCCAAGCCGACTGGTGCTTCGATAACAGCACGGCGGGACCGTCGGGAAGATTCTCCATGCCTTCGATCTGATACCGGATGTTGTTCAGGTATCGCATCACCACGATGCACGACTTGCACCAGTACGCCGCCATCCAGTAACGCTTTTCGGCGCGCATGAACGGGAACACGAGGAAGCACACGCACGCGTACGGCACCGTATAAACGGCGAAAAAAATCATCAGTAACAGCGAACGAATGAAGCGCATCGGCTTGTATGAGTCTTAGGTGATGTGACGAAAAAACCCGAGCGTCAACTAATCAAGTAATCACGTCAGTCAGGTCAGTCGTGATGTGCGGCGAGGAAGTCGAGCGCGAAGGTGCGCAGGTCGTCGTGCACTTTCGTATTCGGCGGCAGATTGGCTCCTGCCAGCGTTTTACGCCCCTTGCCGGTCAGCACAAGATGCAGCTCGAAGCCGAGCGTCGCGCCTGCTTGCAGGTCACGCAGCGAATCGCCGACCATGGGCGTTTCCGTGGGATCGATCTCGAAGCGCTCCACAATCTGCTGCAACATGCCGGGCTTTGGCTTGCGGCACTCGCACTCGTCTTCCTGCGTGTGCGGACAGAAAAACACGGCGTCGATTCGGCCACCCACTGCCGCCGCCGCCCGGTTCATCTTTTCGTGCATTGCGTTGAGCGCGGCCATGTCGAAGAGCCCTCGGCCTATACCCGATTGATTCGATGCAATCGCCACGCGATAGCCGGCCTGGTTCAAACGCGCGATCGCTTCCAGGCTGCCCGGGATGGCAACCCATTCGTCAGGCGACTTGATGAACGCGTCCGAGTCGACGTTGATCACGCCGTCACGATCGAGAACCACCAGTTTCTTGCTTGCGTTGGTCGGCATGGTGTGGCGCATCAGGCGGCAAGCTTCGAAATGTCCGCGACGCAATTCATCTGCTGATGCAGTGCGCCGAGAAGGGCCAGGCGGTTGTTACGCAACGCCGGATCTTCCGCGTTCACCATCACGTCGTTGAAGAAAGTATCCACGGCATCGCGCAATGCAGACAGCGCAGACAGCGCTTCCGTGTAGTTGCGCTCGGCCAGTTGCGTTTGCACGCGCGGTGCGACTTGCTCGAGTTGAGCGTACAGCGCTTTTTCTGCTGCTTCTTGAAGCAAGGCCGGCTGCACGCTGGACGGCACGCCTTCCGCCGACTTCTTCAGGATATTCGAGATGCGTTTGTTCGCCGCGGCAAGCGATGCGGCTTCAGGCAACGACGCGAATTCGCGCACGGCGTCCAGACGCGCGACGATGTCATCCAGGCGCGTTGGGTTCAGGCTCAGCACGGCGTCGATTTCGATCGCGTTGAAACCGCGCTCGCGCAGCACGCCGCGCAGCCGGTCCATGAAAAACGCGTAGATGGCGTCGGTTGAATCGACGACTTGCGGCATGTCCGCGAATTGCTTGTGTGCGATGCGCAGCAAGTCGAACAGGTCGATAGGCAGGCGCTTTTCCAGCAGGATGCGCAACACGCCGAGCGCGTGCCGGCGCAGCGCGAACGGATCTTTCTCGCCGGTTGGCTGCAGGCCGATGCCCCAGATACCAACCAGCGTTTCCAGTTTGTCGGCCAAAGCAACTGCGCTGCTCACGCCGGTGGCAGGAGTTTCATCGCCGGAAAAACGCGGCTGATAATGTTCCGAACACGCAAGTGCGACTTCTTCCGGCTCGCCGTCGTGGCGTGCGTAGTACGTGCCCATGGTCCCCTGCAATTCCGGGAACTCGCCGACCATGTCGGTGATCAGGTCGGCCTTCGCGAGCAGGGCGGCGCGCTTTGTGACGGTGGCATCCACGCCGATCATGGGCGCGATTTCACCGGCCAGCGCTTCAAGCCGCTGCACGCGTTGCAACTGCGAACCGAGCTTGTTGTGATACACCACGTTCGCGAGCAGCGGCACACGATCGGCGAGGCGTTTCTTCTTGTCCTGCTCGAAGAAGAACTTGGCGTCGGCCAGACGCGGGCGGACCACGCGTTCGTTGCCTTCCACAATATCGCCCGGCGTTTCGGTATCGATGTTCGACACAATCAGGAAACGCGAACGCAGCTTGCCGTGTTCATCCGTCAGCGCGAAATACTTCTGGTTCGTCTGCATGGTGAGGATCAGGCATTCCTGCGGTACTTGCAGGAACGACTCGTCGAAACGGCATTGATACACGACCGGCCATTCGACCAGCGCATTCACTTCGTCCAGCAGCGACTCGGGCATCACCACGCGATCTTCGCCCGCGAATGCTTGCAACTGCGTGCGGATGGATTCGCGGCGATCGTCGAAATTCGCTACGACCTTGCCCTTCGAGCGCAGGGTCTCGACGTAGTCGTCGGCGTGCGCGATCGCGATAAACCCTTCCGACATGAAGCGATGACCCAGCGTGGTATCGCCGGAGTCGATGCCGAGTGCGCTCACCGGCACGATATGGCGGCCATGCAACGCGATCAGCCCTTGCACCGGCCGCACGAACTGCACGTTAGTGCCGTCGGGGCGTTGGTACGTCATCAGCTTTGGAATGGGCAACTTGCCGAGCGTTTCTTGCAGAGCGGTCTGCAGTCCGTCGGCAAGTGTTGCACCGGGCGCAGCGTAGCGCAGGAAAAACGCTTCGGCCTTGCCGTCCTGGGCACGTTCGAGATCGCCGATGGCGAAGTCGGGGAAACCCAGCGCCGCCAGTTTCTTCGCGAGCGGCGCGGTGGGCTGGCCGTCTTTGTCCAGCGCCACGGAAACCGGCAGCACCTTCTCGCGTACCTGCCGTTCCGGCGCAACCGCGCGCACGTTCTTGATAAGCACGGCGAGACGTCGCGGCGTGGCGTATTTTTCGACACTCGCTTCGCCTTCAATCAGGTCGCGCGCGGCAAGCCGCTGCACGATGCCTTCGGCAAACGAGGCGCCCAGGCGTGCGAGCGCTTTCGGCGGAAGTTCTTCGGTCCGCAGCTCGACGAGCAGCGATGCAAGATTGGTTTCGGTCATTGTTATGTCGTGCTCTGGTCAGGCCTGATCGATATTGCGCTCGACCTTCAGCGCCGGCGCCCACGCGGGCCTGGCGGCATCTTGTGCGTCCGAAACGAGTCCGGCCGCGGCGTGTACGGGATTGCCCAGCATGGGGAAGCCGAGCGCTTCTCGCGACTCGTAATAGCCCTTTGCGACCGCACGCGACAGATCGCGAATCCGGCCGATATACGCCGCGCGCTCCGTCACCGAAATCGCGCCGCGCGCGTCCAGCAAGTTGAACGTGTGGCCGGCTTTCAGCACGAGCTCATACGCGGGCAGCGAGAGCTTCGCTTCAATCATCTTCTGTGCTTCGGCTTCGTAGCTCTTGAAGAACGTGAACAGCAGGTCGACGTTCGCGTGCTCGAAGTTGTAGGTGGACTGCTCGACTTCGTTCTGGTGATACACGTCGCCATAGGTGAGGCGCCGGAGTTCGCGGCCGTTCGGGCCTTCTTCTTCCCATTCGGTCCACACGAGGTCGTAGACGTTCTCCACTTTCTGCAGATACATGGCGAGCCGTTCGAGACCGTAGGTGATCTCACCCAGCACCGGCTTGCAGTCGATACCGCCGACCTGCTGGAAGTACGTGAACTGCGTCACTTCCATGCCGTTCAGCCAGACTTCCCAGCCGAGTCCCCATGCGCCGAGCGTTGGATTTTCCCAGTCGTCTTCCACGAAACGCACGTCGTTCTGCTTCAGGTCGAAGCCGAGCGCTTCGAGCGAGCCGAGGTACAAGTCGAGGATGTTTTCAGGCGCGGGTTTCAGCACCACTTGATATTGGTAGTAGTGCTGCAGGCGGTTCGGGTTGTCGCCGTAACGGCCGTCCTTCGGACGCCGCGACGGCTGGACGTACGCCGCACGCCAGGGTTCCGGGCCGATGGCGCGCAGGAACGTGTGCACGTGCGAAGTGCCCGCGCCGACTTCCATGTCGATCGGCTGGAGAAGTGCGCAACCCTTGTTGTCCCAATAGGATTGCAGCGTCAGGATGATTTGCTGAAAAGTGAGCATGAATGCCTTTGAAGCGTGCCTTCGAGCTTAAGCCGGTGGGCCGGCGCGGGGTCGAAGCGGACCGGAAAAATGCATCGGCCGGAGGGCTAAAACGTTGAATTTTAGCGGGAATGAGGGGCTTGTGCGACTTTCTGGGGGCGAACGGCGGACTCATAGGCCGTTAGGCCGGTAAAAACGGGTGTTATACGCTGAGCCGTTTCGTCATGGGCACACAATCCATGATCAGGCCGCGCGGCGATTGAAATGGCGCGATTTCATCGCCTCTGAAACCGAGGGCGCGATAAAACGGCGCAGCGTTCAGCGTGGAGTCGAGCTTGAGTTCGCGCAGCCCTTCCGAGCGGGCGAGGGACTCCAGATAACGCATCATTGCCGCACCAATGCCGCGTTTCATATACGCCGGATGGACAAAAATCGCATCGATCTTGCCAGTCGCGAGGTCGATCATGCCGGTGCCGGCCACATGGTCGCCGAAGGTGGCTACCAGCAAACGCTCTTCCACGGCATCTGCGAATGCTCTCGAGGCCGTACCGCCAGTCCATTGCTCCAGTTGGTCCGAGGAATACGCTCCCGCGCATTCGCTCATCACGGCCGCGCGGCGGATGTCCCACGCGGCTTCCGCGTCTGCCCGCAAAGCTTTGCGGATCGCGAACTGGGCGGGTTCAGGATTTTCCAAGGCCGTTGTCGTCAGGCTTGTTGCGGCCATTCCTGCCCGGCGCGAACGCAAATGCGAAGGCCAGCAGCAACAGTGACACCACGATCACCGTCATGTTGCCGCTCGTGACATAGGGTGTACGGCCGGACGTGCCCTGGACGATGGCATTAATAGAACCGACTGTGTACACGGGCAACCGTGCCACTACCGCGCCATTCGCCGCGATCACCGCCGTCGTGCCCGTGTTGGTCGAGCGCAGCATCGGGCGGCCGGTTTCGATCGAACGCATGCGGGCCATTTGCAGATGCTGATCCAGCGCGATGGTGTCGCCGAACCAGGCAAGATTCGTCGAGTTCACCAGAATGCCCGCGGGTGCTTCTTGTTCGCGAATCGTCCGCGCAATCTCTTCACCGAAAATGTCTTCGTAGCAGATGTCGACGGCAATCGGCTGGTTGTGCACGAAGAACGATTTCTGCACCGGTGGCCCGCGCCCGAGATCGCCGAGCGGAATGCCCATGAGCGCCACGAACCAGTGGAAACCCGTCGGCACAAATTCGCCGAATGGCACGAGATGATGTTTGTCGTAGCGGTACACGTCCCGCTGATTCGGCGTGATGCCGAACAGGCTGTTCGTGTAGCCCGTCACGCGGCCTTCCGAAGCGGTTACGCCGATAGCGCCGAACAGGATGGATGAATTCGTTGTATCGGAGAACGTGCGCAGCGCGAGCGCCAAGTCTGGGGGCACTTGGACGGCAAGAATGGGAAATGCCGTTTCCGGCGTGACGATGAGATCCGCCGGCTTTTCCGTGATCAGCTTTTTATATAACGCCAGCGATTGATCCACACCTTCCTGCTCGAATTTCATCTCCTGCTTCACGTCGCCTTGCAATAGCCGAACGGTGAGCGGCGCGTTCGCTGGAGTCGTCCATTCGACCAGCGACAGCAACATGCCGGACGCAAGCAACAGCACCGCGACGATGAATGGCGCAAGACGCGCAACCTTCGATGTTTCTGCCGCTGAGTTGCGTTTGACACCGTAGAACCCCTGCACGAGCAACGCCGCCACAAGCCCCAGCACCCATCCCACGCCATACACGCCCGCAACAGGTCCAAACCCCGCCAAGGGGCCATCGACTTGCGCATACCCGCTCGCAAGCCACGGGAAGCCGGTGAACACGAGGCCGCGCAACCACTCGCCCAGCGCCCACGCGCTCGCAAAGGCAAACGCGCCGTGCCAGGTCGGCACGAAGAGCGGTTCATCGATAGGCACTGCAGCGGACGAGCCATTGTCGTCATAGCGTGCACGGCCCGCGCACAGCGACCAGACCACACCCGCCAACGCCGGATAGATCGCGAGATACATTGAGAACAACGCGACGGCCGCAGCTGCCAGCGGCGCGGCCATGCCGCCGTAGTCATGCATGCTGACGTATAGCCACCACACGCCCGTCACGAAGTTGCCGAACCCAAATGCCCAGCCCGTCATGGCCGCGCCTTTCCAGCCACTCGTACGCGTAAGCCAAGCGAAGAACAGCGTGAAGATCACCAGTTCCAGCCAGCCGCCGTGCGGCGTAGGCGCGAACGAAAGCGTATTCGCGGCACCCAGCACGGCCGCGACGAGGTAGTGCCAGAACGGCAAGGACTGAGCCGCGCCAGCGCGGTTTTCAGCGGACATCGGCCGCGAGGCAATAGGAGACGAAGAGTCGGCCATGGATAACGAGGTCGGCAGAAAGTAAGCGAATGACGGAGCGTGACCGGCGCTCGTCATGTCACGAAAAAGGCGCAAAACGCCTGCATAGCCGGCACGCCGCCGGCAATTGACGCGTAGTGTGAACACGCAGTGTTACAGGCTTAAGCAGGTCAGGGCCGCTCAGTGGCGTACCAACGCGTTCTCTGTTGAGATCAAGCCGGATCGGACGCGCTCAATCGCGATCAATCGCGTTCGTCGTCGTGATCATTGTCGCGGCGATGGTTGCGCGAATTGCCGTCGAGCACGTTCGTGTTCGGTGCTCGACGTACGCGCAGCACGTGGATCTGGCGGGCGTCGCCGCGCAGAATCTCGAACGCGAATTCGTCAATACGCACCTTTTCTCCACGATGCGGCACACGCCCGAACCGATGCGTGACCAAGCCGCCGATGGTGTCGACTTCGTCGTCGGAATAGTGCGTGCCGAATTGTTCGTTGAACTGTTCGATGCCAGTCAGCGCACGCACACGATGCGCTCCATCCGGCGTCGCAATGATGTTGCCGGCTTCTTCGTCGAAGTCGTATTCGTCTTCAATGTCGCCAACAATTTGTTCCAGCACGTCTTCAATCGTGATCAGCCCGGCCACGCCGCCGTACTCATCAACCACGATGGCAATGTGATTCCGGTTCACGCGGAAATCATGCAGCAAGACGTTCAGGCGTTTCGATTCGGGGATGAACACGGCGGGGCGAAGCATGCCGCGGACATCGAATTCTTCTTCGTGGTAATAGCGCAGCAAGTCTTTTGCAAGCAGCACGCCGATCACGTTGTCACGGTTGCTTTCGAATACCGGATAGCGCGAGTGCGCTTTTTCGAGCATGAACGGAATGAACTGCTCGGGCGTTTCGGAAATGTTGATGGCGTCCATCTGGGCACGCGGGATCATGATGTCGCGCGCGCAGAGTTCCGACACCTGGAACACGCCTTCGATCATGGAGAGCGAATCCGCGTCGAGCAGATTGCGTTCGTGGGCGTCCTGAAGGACTTCCAGCAATTCGTCGCGCGATTCAGGTTCGTGCGAGATGAAATCGGTCAGGCGCTCGAGCAGCGTGCGCTTTTCCGGCGGTTTGTCGGTTTGTCGTCGACTGGGATAGGCGTCGTTCATAGTGGGGCGCCCGGATTGTTCCGGACGCGAAATTTCGGAAAGTTAAGAATACACCAAGGAAAATTCGCGCCAATTCGGGCCGGCACGAAGACGTTCAAATCTCGTAGAAACATCGTAACTGATAAATATCGGCCGAGTATGTCGAGCGGGTGACGTTGGCCGATCGGTCGAAATTAACTAGGTTACCGCGCATTCAGAGCAGTTTTATGCGTGCTTTTAACGCATGCCGTCACGCTCATTCCTGCGACGAATTCGCATCTCGCCAGCATCGCTGCAACAGCGCTTCGAGCTGCCGGTCCGGCATGCCGCATTCGCGTAGCGCTGCGACCGTGCGGCTGACGTAGTCGAGCGTGGTGCCGTATCGGCCGGTGGCGCAGCCGAGCACGTGGCGCACCATCTGGTCGGCCAACTTGCCGGTGTAGGTGGACACCTCGCGTCGCATCACGAACGCCAGCGCTTCCACGCGGCGGCCGTCCACCAGCGTGCACGGCAACCACGCCACGCGATAGGAATTCATCGCCATCTCGCGTCGCCACAGCACTTCAAGGTGAGGCTCCGCGCCCTCGGCGGCAAGCCGGAACGCCATGCCCGAGCACGAACCGCCGCGATCCAGCGCCAGCACGAGCCCAGGCTGCTCGGGCGTGCCGCGATTCACGCGCGACCACAAATACAGCCCGCGATGATAACCGTGCACCTTGCTGCGCACCGTTTCTACGGCGGGCAAGCCCGGGTTCCAGATCAGCGAGCCATAACCGAACAGCCAGAGATCGGTCTTGCGATCCCAGTGCGCCAACGCTTTTTCACGCGATGCCGCCAGTTCTTCATCGGTGAGAAGGCGCGACTCCGCGAACACCGGCGGATAGTGGTCGGGAATCTGCGAAGGTAGGTCCTTCGGCGGTTCCTTCATCAGTTCGGGGACGGGGGAAGGGGCGTCAGTCACGGCTTAGTCGGGCGGCAATGGCAAGTAAGGATCGGTGAAACCGAGCTTTTGCATGATGCCCGTTTCGATCGATTCCATCTCTTCCGCTTCCGCCGAATCTTCATGATCGTAACCCTGAGCATGCAGCGTACCGTGCACGATCAGATGCGCGTAATGCGCGGCGAGAGGCTTGTTCTGCTCGCGCGCCTCGCGTTCCACTACCGGACAGCACAGCACCAGGTCGCCCGTGACCGGATCGTCCTCCGACTCGGCGTACGCGAACGTCAGCACGTTAGTGGCGTAGTCCTTCTGCCGATAAGACCGGTTCAACGTCCGGCCTTCCTCGGTATCGACGAAACGCACAGTCAGTTCCGCGTCCGCGAACAACGACGCCTTGATCCAGCTGGCTACGGTCGCGCGCGGCAATAACGCCTTGTGTTCAAGGAACGATTTGGCAGCGGGAAATTGCAGCGTCAAGGCAAGTTTGGGCATGCTTATTCAGAGCGAAACTTTGCGGCGGCAATCGCCGCGGCAGCGCTGTCCCGCTCCGACTGCGCGTCGTACGCTTCCACAATGCGCGCGACCAGCGGATGCCGCACTACGTCCACGCTGGTGAACTTTGTCATCGCGATACCGCGGACGTCAGCCAGGATGTGTTGCGCTTCAATCAGCCCACTTCGATGACCACGCGGCAAATCGACCTGAGTGGTGTCGCCGGTGACAACGGCCTTCGACCCGAAACCAATCCGCGTCAGAAACATCTTCATCTGCTCGGGCGTGGTGTTCTGCGCTTCGTCCAGAATAATGAACGCGTGATTCAGCGTCCGGCCGCGCATGTACGCGAGCGGCGCAATTTCGATCATCTGGCGCTCGAACATTTTCGCGGTTTTATCGAAGCCGAGGAGGTCGTAGAGCGCGTCGTACAACGGCCGCAAATACGGATCCACTTTCTGCGCGAGATCGCCCGGCAGGAAACCCAGCCGTTCGCCCGCTTCCACGGCGGGACGGGTCAGCACAATGCGCTTCACCTGATCGCGTTCGAGCGCATCCACCGCGCACGCCACCGCCAGATAGGTCTTGCCCGTACCCGCCGGGCCGATGCCGAACGTCACATCGTGCGCAATGATCTGCTTCAGGTATTCGCGCTGCATGGGCGTGCGGCCGCGCAGATCGGCGCGTCGCGTGTAGAGCTTCGGACCGGGATCCTCTTCTTCGCCCAGATCGATGGTGGCGCTGGGTTCATCGAACGGATGATCGGGGTCACCGCGGAAACGCGGATCGACGGGATCGGAATTCAGGTTATTCGATGGTTTGTTGACATTCAACGCGCGCCGCGCCGCGTTGCGCGCCTCCACGAGCGCTAGCTGGATATCGTCCACCGACAACGTGTCCTTCGCGCGATTGTAGAAATTCTCGAGCGCCGCCAGCGCAACCTTCGCGCCGCGCCCGCGGATGCTGATCTTGTGTCCGCGACGCGCGAGCGTCACGTCGAGCGCCTGCTCGATCTGCCGCAGGTTTTCGTCGAGCGGGCCACACAGGTTGGCGAGCCGCGCGTTGTCGTCGTGCGGTGCGGTGAATTCCAAATGCTGCTGAGCGGTCTTCAAGGCGAGAGTCGGGTTCCTGTCGAAGCTGCAGTTTAGTGAGTCGTAGCGGGCGTCATGATCAGTTCGCCGCGCAACGAATGCGGATACGCCACGTTGATTTCCACATCGACCATCTGTCCAATCAGCCGTTTATGGGATGAGATCGGCGCCGGGAAATTCACCACGCGATTATTCTCCGTGCGACCAGCGAGCTCGCTCGGATCCTTGCGCGACGGGCCTTCCACCAGAATGCGCTGCACCGAACCCAGCATGGAATTGCTGATCTTCGCCACGTTCGCCTCGATGGTCGCCTGCAAATGTTGCAAACGCTTGAGCTTCACTTCGCGCGGGGTATCGTCGTGGAGGTTCGCTGCGGGCGTGCCTGGGCGCGGACTGTAGATGAACGAGAAACTGGTGTCGTAGCTCATTTCATCGATGAGCTTCATCATCTTCTGGAAGTCATCCTCCGTCTCTCCCGGGAACCCGACGATCATGTCGGTCGACAGCGACAAATCGGGACGGATCGCGCGCAATTTGCGGATCACCGACTTGTATTCGAGCACGGTGTAACCGCGCTTCATCGCCATCAGGATGCGGTCGGAACCGTGCTGCACCGGCAAGTGCAAGTGGCTCACCAGCTTGGGCACCTTCGCGTACGTATCGATCAACCGTTGGGTGAATTCCTTCGGATGCGACGTGGTGTAGCGAATCCGTTCAATGCCTGGAATCTCCGCCACGTATTCGATCAGCGTGGCGAAATCCGCGATGTCCGTGGAATGCTGTGTCACCGGTCCACGATACGCATTCACGTTCTGACCGAGCATGGTGACTTCGCGCACGCCTTGATCGGCAAGACCGGCGATTTCGGTAAGCACATCATCCAGCGGCCGCGATACTTCTTCGCCGCGCGTGTAGGGCACCACGCAATAGCTGCAGTACTTGCTGCAGCCTTCCATGATCGATACAAATGCGCTCGGGCCATCGACACGCGCCGGCGGCAGGTGATCGAATTTTTCAATTTCCGGAAACGAGATATCGACTTGTGAACGGCCGGTGGAACGGCGTTTCGCAATCATTTCCGGCAGACGATGCAAGGTCTGCGGGCCGAACACCAGATCCACGTACGGCGCGCGGGACACGATTGCCGCGCCTTCCTGGCTCGCCACGCAGCCGCCTACGCCAATGATCAGGTTCGGGTTCGCTTCCTTCAATTCGCGCACACGGCCGAGATCGGAGAAAACCTTTTCCTGCGCTTTTTCGCGTACTGAACACGTGTTGAAGAGAATAACGTCCGCGTCTTCCAGCGTTGTCGTCTGGATGAGGCCATTGGCTGCGCCGAGGACGTCGACCATTTTGTCGGAGTCGTACTCGTTCATCTGGCAGCCAAAGGTCTTTACATACACTTTCTTGGTCATGAATTTCGCCGGTCGCAGTGATTAGTCTGGGGGCGCGGTTTTTAATGCGTTAAAGGGATTTGCGTGTTTCGTTTCGTCGGTGTTTGCGGTCGCTTTTAGAGCCGTTTTGGGCCTATTTCGCCTGAAATGACCTAAATTCGGGCGCCGCATAAGTCGACGATTAGCTCGATATTATAGCGTCCGCACGACTTCGTGACCCCGCTGGCCGGGCGGGTAGGCCCCGGGCGGGTAAGCCAAGTCGCCAAGCAATTCCGCCGTCGCGCGGTCGAAGCGTTCAATCAGGAAGTCCAACAGCACGCGCACCCGCGGCGCCATATACCGGTTGCAGTGATACACGGCGTGGACCGCCGCCTCGTTCGAACACCAGTCTGCCAGCAAAATTTTCAGCGCGCCGGAGTGGACATCGGCGGCTATATCCCAGATCGATTTATGCGCAATGCCCTGGCCGGCCAGCGCCCAGGCGCGGGACAACGCGCCGTCGTTGGTTTCCCAGGCGTTGTCGAGCGGCACGGTGTGAGTGAAACGCTCATCGCCACGGACGAACTGAAACTCGTTGAACGTCGCGGTGGATGTCACCAGCACCGTGAACACGTGCGTGGCGAGATCGGCGGGCGTTTTCGGTTCGCCGTACCGCGCCAGGTATGCCGGCGATGCGCACAGCACACGCCGGTTCGGCGCCAGCCGCCGCGCAATCAGATTGCCCTCCGTCGGCCGGTTGAAGCGAATCGCCAGATCAATATCGTCGAGCAGCAGGTTCGATACCGAATCCGACAGCGTCAGCGAAAAACTGACGGCCGGGTGCAGGCGGCTGAATTCATCGAGCCAATGACACAGCAGGTTGCGGCCGAAATCCGAGGTCGCCGAAATTCGCACCTTGCCGCGCACGAGATTCTGGCCGGCGTGCAGCGCGGCTTCGCCGTCGTCGATAGCCTGCAGCGCAATCCGGCAATGCTGCAGATAAAGCCGGCCTTCGTCGGTGAGCCTGAGCTGGCGGGTAGTGCGCTCGAAAAGGCGTGCGGTGAGGGATTTTTCCAGCTTGAGCAGCCGGGCGCTGGCCGCCGCCGGCGATAAACCCAGCTTGCGGCCCGCCGCCGACAAACTGCCGAGCGTTGCGGCTTCGGTGAACAGGCGCATGTCGCCGAGTCGATCCATCGTGATTCTCAACCTGCTTTTGATAATGCTTCAAATGCTACGCCAATTATCAAAATGACTCTCGACGCGCAGAATTTGGTGCATTGCAGCGTATGAGGTTGACTATGCCGCCCGAATTTCCTGGACGCACCCGATGAAACTCGATCACGTCACGATCGTCGCGCCCGATTGCGAGCCGATCCGCCATTTTCTAGTCGATATAGCCGGCATGAAAGTCGGTCCGCGCCCACCGTTCGGGATAGGCGGGTACTGGCTTTATCTCGATGGCGCGCCCGGCGTACATCTGATCGAGAACGGCTCGGTGCTGGCTTCGCCGCCCGGCGGCCGGGCAGCCACGCGCATCGATCATCTCGCGCTGCGCGTTCAAAGCGCCGCTGAATGGCACGCGTTGCTCGCACGCCTGCACGAACACGCGATCCCGTTTTCCGAAGCCGACGTTCCGCTCGCCCGCGAACAGCAAGTGTTCGTGCAGCTCGCGCCGGGCGTGGTTATCGAATTCGTGACGTCGCTTTCTTCGCCATCCGCATTCTCCGCATTCTCAAACTAAGGGGATTTCCATGCCTATTCCACTTCTGGCGCTCGCGATCAGCGCGTTCGCCATCGGGACGACCGAGTTCGTCATCATGGGGCTGCTGCCCGATGTGGCCCGCGATTTGGCTGTATCGATTCCATCGGCGGGCTTTCTCGTCACCGGATACGCGCTGGGCGTGGCCGTGGGCGCGCCGTTGCTCGCCGTGCTGACCGCAAAAATACCGCGCAAACTTGCGCTGCAATTGCTGATGGGCGTGTTTATCGTCGGTAACGTGCTGTGCGCCGTTGCCCCCGGTTATTCGATGCTCATGGTCGCCCGCGTGGTGACATCGTTCGCGCACGGCTCGTTTTTCGGGATTGGCGCGGTGGTCGCGGCGTCGCTGGTTCCGGCTGAAAAGCGGGCGAGCGCGATTGCGCTCATGTTCACCGGGCTCACGCTCGCGAACGTGCTCGGCGTGCCGTTTGGGACGTTTATCGGGCAGGAATTCGGCTGGCGCGCGACGTTTTGGGTCGTGGCGGCGCTCGGCGTGGTGTCGCTTGTCGGCGTGGCCGCGCTCGTGCCGAATAAGCATGATTCGGGACCATCGAATTTCGGCCACGAACTGCGCGTGCTGAAGGAGCCGCAAGTCTGGCTCGCCCTTGCAATGACCGTGCTCGGCTTCGGCGGCGTGTTCGTGGTCTTCACCTACATTGCGCCGATCCTCGAACAGGTCAGCGGATTTTCGCCTCACGGCGTCACGCTGGTGCTCGTGCTATTCGGCGTCGGATTGACGATCGGCAACACGATCGGCGGAAAGTTGGCCGACCGGGCGTTGATGCCTTCGCTAATGGGCATTCTCGTCGCGCTCGCGATCATCATGGCGGTGTTCGCGAAGACTAGCCACAACCAGACGTTGGCGGCGATCACGATCTTCATCATCTGGGGCATCGCCGCGTTCGCCACCGTGCCGCCGCTGCAAACGCGCGTGGTCGAAAAGGCGAAACACGCGCCGAATCTGGCGTCGACGTTGAATATCGGTGCGTTTAATTTGGGTAATGCCGGGGGAGCGTGGCTCGGCGGTGTGGTGTTGACCCAAGGGCATCCGCTGGATTCGCTGCCGTGGGTCGCGGCCGTAGTTGCCGTGGTCGCGCTCGGCGTGACGTGGTACGCGGCGCGACTCGATCGCGGCGGGCAGGGCGCGAGCGCGGCTGCGGTGGATGCGGTTTGAATCGATGGGGCGTGCCGCATGGGGGGAGACGCACGTCGATCTGGCGTGCGGTTTTGAAGGCGCACGAGCCGATCCAAAGTGCGCTGCATGGGCGGTGCATAAGCCGATCGAGGGTGCTTCATGCACGGTGCATAAGCCGATCCAGGGTGCTGCATGGGCAGTGCACAAGCCGATCCAGGGTGCTTCATGAGCGGTGCGCGCGCCGATCCAGCGTGCAGCATTCGAAGGTGTGCGCGCCGATCCAGCGTGCCCGACAGCGAGACCCGCACGCCGACGGCCCCTGCTGATGTTGACCCGGCGTCCTCAACCGACTAGCGTGTCGTGCGAGCCGAATTCGCGGCTTATCGCTTCATCACGCTTTTCGACTGAGGTTTTATGGAAGACATCACGCTGCGCCAATGCCTGAAGGGCGCATGGCGCGACGCCGCCTCCGCCGTGCGACACATGCCGATCGTATTTCTAGTGGCGTTCGTAGCCGTGCTCGCGACGGGAACCGCCGGATACAAGGCGCAATTCTCCGGAATGGCGGCATCGGGTGCACTGACGGCGATGACCAGCAGCAGCGCCGGTCACAGCGACGGGTTCACTCAGGGGCTGATCTCTCTCGGCATCACATTCGTGCAGACGCTGGTTCTGGCAGTGCTGGCCGTGTTTGTGGTCCGCTTCGCGATGAAACTGAGCGCAGAGCCCGTGGCAGCTTCCGCCACGCCCACGCCGATACTCCCGGCGACACGCCTCTGGGACGCCGGTATCCGGCGCTATTTCCTGCTCTGCGTCGCGCTGATTGCCGGGTACGTGGGCGCGACGCTCGCGGTCATGATCGTCTGGATCGGGTTGCGGCTGGCGGGATTGTCCAGCGGCACGTCAATGGCTGCCACTGCCACGCTCGCGGTGCTGGTCGTATGCGGCGTGAGTTATGTGTCGGCGCGGCTCTCCTTGCTGTTTCCGCATACTGCGGCTGGCGGCCGGATTCAATGGCGCGCCGCCTGGGAGGACTCGCGCGGGCACTTCTGGTTTATCGCGACGGCTGCGTTGCTCGCGATCCTGCCTATCGTGGGAATCGCAACGGTGCTGACGGTGGTCGCGGAAATGCTGGCGGCGGCAGGATCCATCGGCAGCCTGACCTTGGGTCTGATGATTGTGCAAAGCGTGGGCACGCTGCTTTATACGGCGACGGGAGCGACCTGTTCGGTCTGGCTTTACAGGAAGTTCGCGGCGATCTTGAGGGCGGAACCGGCGTGATTTTTTGTGTGGAAGGTGTTTGGGATTCGACGCTTGCTTGAGAGTGGTTTGAAGCGCTTCGATTGGCGCGGCGGCGGTTGAGTTTTTGCCGGACGCGGCTGTTCTGAGTTTTCCTACGATGCGCAAATGCAAAACGCGGCCCTTCTCAGGGCCGCGTTTTTCCGTTGCTCTCGACACTCCGTTGAACGGAGCCTCGCTCCCGCCGTTAAACCGTTTCCTCCGCCAACTCACGCGCGGCGGCGAGCGCCATCCGGAAATCGGCGAGTTCGGCGATGGTCAGCACCGGAATGTTGCGCTCCTTCACGAACGCATCGATCTGCGCGCCGCGCGCCATCGTGCCATCCGGGTTCATCAGTTCGCACAGCACGCCAGCCGGCTTCAACCCGGCGAGGATTGTCAGATCGACGGTTCCTTCCGTATGGCCGCGCCGGGTCAGCACGCCGCCCGGCTGCGCGCGCAGCGGGAATACATGACCCGGGCTCACGATATCGCCAGCTTTAGCGTTATCGCCGATCGCGGCGCGGATCGTGGTCAGCCGGTCCACGGCGGATACCCCCGTCGTCACGCCCTCGCGTGCTTCGATAGAGACCGTGAACGCGGTGCCGTATTTGCTCCCGTTGTCGGCGACCATCGGCGGCAGGTGGAGCGCGCGAGCGGTCTCGTCAGGAAGGCACAAGCACACGATGCCGCTGCACTCTCGGATCATCAGCGCCATGCCTTCGACGTCGAGCTTTTCAGCGGCGTAAATGAGGTCGGCTTCGTTCTCGCGATCGTCGTCGTCGAGCAGGGCGACCGCGCGGCCTTCGCGCAACGCTTGCAGGGCAGCGGCAATTCGGTGGGGGATAGCAACGGACGCGTCGCCTGCGCGAAGTTGCGCAAGATCAGCAAAGGCGGTGGCCGGGGAGGTGGAAACTGAGTAGGACATGGATGAAACGCTCTCGCAAAAGAAAATGGGGCGAAAAACGTTTCAGGGCATTGCAAACAGACAGAACGACACGCGTTTTCAGCGCCGTGAATTCGACAGCGCCGGTTCATCGCGGGCGCAAATACGCCGCGGCAAACACGCGAAACGGACATGACCGTCTGCACATCTTCTTCCATCCGGACTATGACCGTCGGCTCTGGCATCTCACCAGATCTGCTGACCCCGTTACTTGTGACCTGTGGCTCGCAATTGCTTGCAAGCCGCGTTCACGGGCGCTCGCGGGCTCGCGAGAGGCTTTCGCCGCTCGCATACCGCCGGTGGGGAATTGCACCCCGCCCTGAAGACGTACTGACTTGTCGCTAAACACTTAACAACGCGACTAATTTCAGGATACAACAGACTTGCTAATGCTGCAGCGCTGCCTGTTTGAAGCTTCTACTTAAACGCGCTTAGCTGGCATCGTCGATACGACGTGAATCGGCCGGAACATGCCAGCGCGGGGGCGTTTCCGCGTTCACCGTGACCTGGTATGCGCGCGCTTCCGTATTGCCGGGATTGCGCAGCGTGTGGGGCTGGTCGGCATCGAACACAATGGCGTCGCCGGTGGCCAGCAACTGCGCCCGGTCGTGCACGCGGATTTCCAGCGTGCCGTCGCTCACGACCAGATTGATCGTGGTGCCGGGCGGGCGCGGGCTGCCGGATTCGGCGTGCAGCGGCGCGATCCGCAATTCATGGAATTCCGCCGATGCCGGTGCGCTCAGCGGAAACAGCGGCCGGGCCGAGAAGCGTCCATTCGATGTCACAAGCCGCGTTGCCTGCTCGGCCGGCAAATATTCGATGCCATTGGTCGCGTGGCGTCGAAGAAACGCGGCTACCGATACCTTCAGGGCGCTCGAAATCTTGTGCAGCACCTTGATGGACGGCACGCTGCGCCCCGATTCGATCTGCGCCAGCATGGCCCGCGATACGCCTGAGGCGCGAGCGAGGGCATCGAGCGAGAGCTGGCGTTCAGCGCGCAGCCGCGCCAGGTTCACGCCGACGAGATATTCGAGTGCGTCGTTCGCTTCCTGCACGTCGGTCTGCTGCGCGTGATGTGCATGATGAGCGCTAGCCGACGCCGCCTTTGTTGCCTCGGCGAGTTCGGCCGGCGCGTGCGCATCGAACGACTCGCGCACGAGTTCCAGCGATGAATAAGCCGGTGCAACCATGGTGAGCCTCCAGTCTTTCAGTCGTGCTTCCGATAAGTCCCGCTCCGCGAAACGGCGCGGGAACGAGTGAAGGCAAGACTAGCATCGGCTTAACTGAGGTCAAACGAAGATATCGTCACACCGTTATCAGGCGCCGCAGGGTAGCTATCCGCGGCAACGCCCGGTTAAACGACCGTACGAGTGGGCGTGGATGATGTGGACGGGGTGGATGACGCGACCCGCGGCTCCGCTTCCGCCTTGCTCGACGCGAACCACGCGTCAATGCGGCGAATCACGTCATCCAGCGACCCCGGTTCCAGATGCAGGCCGAGTTTTGAGCGGCGCCAGAGCACGTCGTCCGAACAGGTCGCCCATTCGTTGTCTCGCATGTAGCGGAGTTCGGCTTCGTAGAGACCCGGTGCCAACTCGTCGCCGAGATCGGCCAGGGCGCTTGCGTCGCCCAGGAGCTTCTGCGCGCGTGTCCCGTAAGCCCGTGCATAACGATGAGCGAGCTCGCCGGGCAGCCAGCGATTGCGCTGCTTGAACGCGCTGAGGAAAAGCGCGAAATCGGCATTGGCGATGTCGCCGCCCGGCAGCGGCGCGCCTTCGGTCCAGGTTTTACTCCGCGCCGGTGATTGCAGCGCTGCGCCGAGTTTGTCGACGGCTTCTTCGGCCAGCTTCCGAAACGTGGTGATCTTCCCGCCGAACACCGACAGCAACGGCGCTTCGTTCGCGGGCGTGTCGAGTTCGAGCAGGTAATCGCGCGTGACGGCCGACGCGTTCTCCGCGTTTTCGTCCTCGAGCAGGCCACGCACGCCGGCATAGGTCCAGCAGACGTCAGCCGGACTGATGTGTTTCTTGAAGTAGCGATTGATGGAGTCGCAGAGGTACGCGGTTTCTTCCGGGCTGATGGTGACTTTCGACGGGTCGCCGTGATACTCGAGGTCCGTTGTCCCGATCAGCGTGTAATCGTGCTCATACGGAATCGCGAAGATGATGCGCTTGTCCGGGTTCTGGAAAATATACGCGTGGTCGTGCTCAAAGAGGCGCCGGGTCACTATGTGGCTTCCCTTGACCAGCCGCACGGTGTGGCGCGTGTGCGTGTTGCTGTTGAGCGAATCCTTGAGCAGGTCGCTGACCCACGGCCCGGCGGCGTTCGCAATGGAGCGCGCCCGAATTTCAAAGGTCGCGCCGTGGTTGTCGGCGAGCGTGGCACGCCAAACGCCTTCGCCGCGACGCGCACTCACCAGGCGCGTGCGCGTCTTGATTACCGCGCCGTGTTCCTGCGCGTCGACCGCGTTGAGCGCGACGAGTCGCGCGTCGTCCACCCAGCCGTCGGAATAAACAAACCCGCGCTTGATTGAGTCGATAAGCGGAGCACCGGCGGGGTGCCGGCGCATGTTGATACCCCGGGAGCCGGGCAGCAATTCGCGGCGCGCGAGGTGATCGTAGAGAAACAGGCCAGCGCGGATCATCCAGGCGGGGCGCAGGTTGGGCATGTGCGGCATGACGAAACGCAACGGCCATATGATGTGCGGCGCCGCGCGCAGCAACACCTCACGCTCCTGAAGCGCCTTGCGCACGAGCCGGTATTCACCGTATTCGAGATAACGGAGCCCGCCGTGAATGAGCTTCGTACTCGACGACGACGTGTGCGAAGCCAGGTCGTCCTTTTCGCACAGCATGACGGTGAGGCCACGGCCCGCCGCGTCCCGCGCTATACCCGTGCCGTTGACCCCGCCGCCCACCACGAGCACATCGTAAAGATTGCCTTGCATCGCTTGTCCGCCCCATGGCCACCAACGGAAAACTCCGTCGGAACATAATAATGTTCGAATTCGAAATTTAACGAACAAAAACGAAAATGTAAAGTCGTCTGAACGGCTAACGTTCCGCTATTACGGCGTTTTGCCGGAAAACTGCAGATCGCGGTCGTATTTGGGTTTAATTTGGACTCATAGGCCGTCCGGCCGAGTGGCGCGAAGCGGGCCGCCGACCGATACTCTAGCTACTGAAGATGAAGGAGTGAATGCAATGCGAAAGATGCTGGTGGCCGGCGCGCTAAGCGCGCTGATGCTGGGCGGATGTTTATCCGCGCCTGATGTGGCGGGGTCTGGTCGAGCGCCGTCCCTGGCCGCGCTTCAGGCCATGTGCGGTGGCAGCGCCGTGGATTACGGCACAGACGCGCAGGGTGTTTATTCGGCGTTTCTCGATGCCTACATCGCGCAAAAGCGCGGCAAGTTGCCGAAGGAGCAGTACTGCGCGTTCCAGGCGGGAATCGCGAGTCAATATGCAACGTTTAATGCTAGCCGTACAGCGGCGGCGCAAAGCGCGTGGGCTTCGTTTTTCGCGGATCAGCGGGCGCAAGCGCTTAGTTGGCGCGCAACCGTCGACCCGACGTTGCGCGCTGGCTAAGACGTTCGCTAAGTGGTTCGCTAATCGGCTCGGTAATTCACCCGCTCGCAGCCTGATTCACTCGCTGCGAGGGTGAGCTGACCGAAAAGCGGATTTACGAATACCGTTTGATTGCTTTGATCGTGGAGTCACCGGAAGCCGTCAGGCTCCACAGTTGGCGTCCAGACGCGAGATTTTCTAACTGGACAAGCTGGCGTTCGAGCAAGGCGTCGAGTTCGTCGCGCACCATGTCCATCTGATGGGGGGCGTCTTGCAACAGGAGCAGTGTGGCAAATTCATGCGGACTGAGCATCGTGTTCTCCATGACGATCTAACGGCACTTTGTCCGGTCGGCGACCGGCAATCGTGCTTTGGAACGTTTGCGCGAGGCAGGAACTTCGATCGGCAGACGCATGATGCATAGCGTGGTTCGCGGCGCCGAAAAGCGGCGCTTCGTTGCCGGGATTTGATTGTAGGCACTTGTCTGACGCGTGCCAAACGCTTGCGGAAAATATTGGGTTTGACTTTTTTGGGGCGCGAAAGCGGTTCGGCGGACAAGCGGAATCGTAGAAATTACCTGAGGTTCCTGCCGCAGTGCACACAGCCAGCGCGCACCGGAGGCGCAGGTTTTTGGGGCCGGATGTCAGTCCGCTATGAACACCTGCGTGTTTGCCTCGGCGAGCGTTTGGGCCATTTCGGGTGGCGCGGGGGCATCGGTGAACAGCGCGTCGATCTGGCTCAGGTGACCGAGCCGGACGAGCGCCGGGCGGCCGAACTTCGAATGATCGGCGGCGAGGAATACTGTGCGGGCGTGTTTGATGATCGCTTCGGCCACGCGGACTTCGCGAGTATCGAAATCCCGCAGCGTGCCGTCGGTTTCAATGCTCGACGCCCCAATGATCGCGAAGTCCACCTTGAACTGGCGGATGAAGTCGATAGCCAGCTCGCCCACAATGCCCTTGTCCCAGGGCCGCACAATGCCGCCGGTGATCAGCACCTCGCATTCGGGGTAACCGCTCATCATGCTCGCCACGTTGAGGTTGTTCGTGATCACGTGCAAGCCGCGATGCCGATTGAGCGCCCGGGCAACTTCCTCGGTCGTGGTGCCCAGGTTGATGAAGAGCGATGCCTGATCGGGAATGTGCTGAGCGACCAGCGCGGCTATGCGACGCTTTTCGTCGTGGAACATGCGCTGGCGCGCCGTGTATGAGACGTTCTCCGAACTGGTCGGGAGACTTGCACCACCGTGATAGCGGCGCAGCAGGTTCATGTCGGAGAGCCAGTTGACGTCGCGGCGAATGGTTTGCGGCGTGACGTCGAAATGCGTGGCCAGGTCCTCTACCGTCACGAAGCCATCGCGTTGCACCCAGTCGAGCAGCTCTTGCTGTCGTGCGTTCAAGGTGATGCGGGGATCTCGTGTCATGGCGTCGAAGAGTGCGCTTTATTGTCTTGAGGTGGCCCGTATTGTAAGGGAAAGGGCCGGCAGTCCCGCAATGCTCGATCAGCCGTCTTGGCCTTTGGGAATCACTGTCCGGCGATACCCAGGCAAGCTCGCCAGCGAGCGCCTTGCTAAGGGAGATTGCGGCTCGCGCGGCCCATTGAGAGCGACAAGTTCGTTACGACGCATTACGTCGTGGGGCAAGTACGAATGGCCTGGGATGGAGCCGTTCTCACGTGACCCAAACGTGTATATATCCGCATGTCCCGATGTCTATACCGAGCGTACGGATTGCATGCTTCGCGTTCTGCGCACCAACTCGTCAGGATGGCAAAATTGATGGTGTCGAGTCTGAACGCAGCTTAGCGGCCTAACTGTATTTCGCTGTGTACGGATTCAGTATGAAAAATCGCTCGGTGAAAACGCCATTGCCGAATCGTCGTTGAGTAGCTTGCCGAAATGTGACTGTAAGCGGGTGGGAATCAGTCGTGACATGCGTTATCGCAACGCCCTCCAGCCCGGTACGATTTATGCTGATTTAAGCGGTATCCGGAACTGACATGTGGTTCTGACGGTCTGTCTTGGGGCCTGCAGCTTAGTTGCAACCCGGCTAAGATGCAGAATCCAAGTCTTTAACCACATGAGGACGCCGCGACTTACGTTCACGGCGTCGCCTGATTTTCGGCCGGTTTGGCTGACGGCGCGTTCAGTACAGCTTTGGGAGCGCGATTTTTATGCACACTAATAGTACCCATGTGATGCCCTGGCGAATCGAAGACATTGACCTGTCCCGGATCGACCGGCGCAAAGCGGCATCTAACGAACACCTTCTCCTGTTGCTTTGCGCGGCTTCGTTCATTGAGAGCGGGACCGATCTTTATACGAGCAATTTGAGCACCTATTTCAACGACGATCCCGAAGTTTCCGACTGGCTCAACAATGAGTGGGAACCGGAAGAAATGCAGCACGGTCGCGCGTTGAAAACCTATATCAATCATGTGTGGCCCGAGTTCGACTGGGATACGGCATTCAAGAACTTCTTCGCCGAATACTCGCTGACGTGTTCAGTCGAGGACTTCGAAAAAACGCGTGCGCTGGAAATGGTCGCGCGATGTGTGGTTGAAACCGGGACGGCCACGCTGTATCGGGCAATCAACGAGTGCTCGGATGACCCGGTGCTCAAGCAACTTACCGACAACATTCGCACAGATGAAGTCCGCCACTACAAGCACTTCTTCCGCTTTTTCAAGAAGTACAACAGGATCGAGGGCAACGGCCGCTTCGCGGTTCTCGGCGCATTGCTGCGTCGTGTAATGGAAATCAAGAATGAGGATTCCGAGATTGCGTTGCGCCATGTATTTGCCATCCGCTATCCGGAGCGCGCGCATGACACCGCGCACAATCGCGAGTTGGCGGCGCGTGTGAATGCGCTAGTCCGGCGCAATTTGTCGGCTGATATGTGCGTGAAAATGTTGCTCAAGCCACTCGATCTGCCGGCCCGAATTCAGCCCAGCGTGCACTATCCGCTAGCGAAGATCACGCAGCACGTGTTCTTCCGATAGGTCAACCGGCGTTTGCATTGAACGGTTCGGTACGCTTTAATCGATGGCCCGCTTGCGCGGGCCATCGTCTTTTCACGGAGATCCGCATGACTGATTTCACTGCGTCCGGTGATCATGGTATCGAGCACGGCACGTTCGACGAATGGCCTGCCGAATTGCGCACGTTGTTCGACGGCACGTCGATCGATACAAAAACGGGCTTCACGGCGTCGTTGCTCGCAGCCGATGAAGGCCGCGTTCGCACGTCGCTGTTAAGCGTTGGCGAGTTGTTCGCGCCGGATCCGGGCACGTTGTGTTTTTCGTTGTGGCCGCAATCGCGGGCGGCGCGGTTGGTGTCGAAGACAGGTTGCGCCACACTGACTTTCGTCTTCGATGAAGCCTTCTTTCAGGTGCAACTTCAGGCGCAAATTGCGCTATTGGAGGGTGCACCGGTCACGTGTTTTATCGCAACGATAGAAAGCGGGGAATGGCAGAAAGTGCCTTATGCGCGACTCGTGCAGGGCATTGGATTCGAGTTTGCCCAAGGGCAGGGGGATGCGGTGCTGGCGCGCTGGAAGAAACAGATCGATGTGCTGAAGCGTGCGGCGAGCGCCGCTGCTTGAAACGAAAAAGCGGAGCCGAGGCTCCGCTTCGAGTGCTATGTGGGGTGGCTACGCCGCAGAGAGAGAAGGTGGGCACCTGGCTTTTCGCCAGCATGGCGAGGCTCGAAGCAGCCATGCTCGAAGCAGCCTTGGTTGAAGCAGCCTCGCCTGAAGCAGCAACGCTCGCACAACATCCCCGCCTCGGCGGTCGTTACACGCAGAAGGCACAGGCGAGCAACCCACCCACCTTATCACGCCACTTAACGCCCGCGTTGTCCGGTGCGCGGCGTATCGCGTCGACCTGCACCGCCGCCGCCTTCATTGCGAGGCTTGCCGCCGAGCAGCGCAGCGCCAGCCGGCCGTGAGCCTTCGGGTTTGCGCGGCGCGCCACCATTGCCGCCGGTTTTCGCTGCAACGGGTTTCGGCGAGCGCGAACCGTAGCCGCCACCGTTGCCACCACTCCCATTACCATTGCCATTACCGCCGCCACTACCGCCATTACCAGCCGGCTTGGCCGATGCCCGCCCGCCGCCGTTCGATTGCTTCGGCGCGCCCTGACGCGACGCACCTTGACCCTGACGCGGGGCACCTTGACCTTGACGCGCACCGCCGCCTTGGCCGCGTCGGAGAATCGGTTCCGGCTTTTGCGTCAGATCCGGTTCAAAACCCGCGATAACTTCCTGCGGAATCGGCCGCTTGATCAGGCGCTCGATGTCCTTTAGCAACTGATGTTCATCGACGCAAACCAGCGACAGCGCCTCACCCGTTGCGCCAGCCCGTCCAGTCCGTCCGATCCGGTGAACATAATCCTCCGGCACGTTCGGCAGATCGAAGTTGACGACGTGCGGCAACTGGTCGATATCGATACCGCGCGCCGCAATATCCGTCGCCACCAGCACTTGCAGCGTGTTGTCCTTGAACTCGGCCAAGGCACGGGTGCGTGCCGACTGGCTCTTGTTGCCGTGAATGGCGAGCGCGCTGATGCCGTCCTTCGCCAACTGCTCGGCGAGCCGGTTCGCGCCATGCTTCGTGCGCGTGAACACCAGCACCTGGAACCAGTTGTTCTTTTGGATCAGGTGCGTGAGCAACTCGCGCTTCTTGTCGCGATCAACCGGGTGAATCTTCTGCGCGATGGCTTCAACCGTCGAATTGCGACGCGCCACCTCAATCAGCGCCGGGCGGTCGAGCAGGCCGTCCGCGAGCGTCTTGATTTCTTCGGAGAACGTAGCCGAGAACAGCAGGTTCTGGCGCTTCGGCGGCAACTTGGCGAGCACGCGCTTAATGTCGTGGATGAAGCCCATGTCGAGCATGCGATCGGCTTCATCGAGCACGAGAATCTCGAGCTTCGACAAGTCGATGGTCTTCTGCTGCATGTGATCGAGCAAGCGGCCTGGCGTTGCCACGACGATATCCACACCGCGTCGCAGTGCATCGATTTGCGGGTTGATGCCTACGCCGCCGAACATCACGGTCGATTTCAGTTTCAAATACTTACCGTAGCCACGCACGCTTTCTTCCACCTGCGCCGCGAGTTCGCGCGTAGGCGTGAGGATCAGCGCGCGGACCGGGCGCTTCGCACCGGCGGCCGGCGCGGGTGCTTCGGACAAACGTTGCAGGATAGGCAGCGTGAAGCCTGCTGTCTTACCCGTACCGGTTTGGGCGCCTGCGAGCAGGTCGCCGCCGTTCAGCACGGCCGGGATGGCCTGCAACTGGATGGGAGTAGGGACGGTGTAGCCGAGTTCGTTGACAGCGCGAAGCAAGGGTTCGGACAAGCCGAGGGAATCAAAAGACATAAGTATTCACAGATTCGGTATGACGACCGGCGCTATCGCTTAAAGCCCCAAGAGGCATGAAGCCCCAAAAAAGGCGGCCCGCACCACTAGGTGCGTGCGTACGACGATCGAGGAAATCGGGCGGCATGACGTTCGGGGCGCTTGCTCGAGGTACACGCTACGAGCGCCGGGAAAGATGCCGCGAAGATCAACGCGCTATCAAGACACGCTGACTGGCGTTAAGTTGCATTTGAAACGCCGTAAAACGCTTCGCGTCAGGCATTAGGTGCCGATTAGGGCAGTCTCATGCAACGTACTCACGCAACGTAGCGTGCAATGCTGACGAATTGACACAAGCTGCCGCCCAGTACGAACAGGTGCCAGATACCATGTCCGTGCCGGATGCGCTCGTCGTTGATGAAAAAGTAAATGCCTGCGCTGTAGATCAAACCGCCGGCCAGCAGCCACGCCGTGCCGGCGGGCGGTAATGCTGTAACGAGAGGACGGACGGCTACGAGCGCGAGCCAACCCATCAACACGTAAATCACCATCGATACGCTGCGGGTTCGACGCCCGAGCGTGAGTTCCTGAACAATGCCGAGAGCGGCGAGCCCCCAGCTTACGCCGAATAGCGACCAGCCCCACGGGCCGCGCAACGTAACAAGCGTGAACGGTGTGTAACTTCCCGCGATCAGCAAGTAAATGGCCGAATGATCGCATTTTTGCAATACCGCCTTGGCCCGCGGGCTGCGAACCGAGTGATATAGCGTGGAAATGGTGTACAGCACGAGCAACATGGCGCCGTACACGGCAAAGCTGACGATCTTGTACGGGTCGCGTTCCATCGCGGCCATGGTGACGAGCGTAGCGACCCCTGCCACCGACAGCACCGAGCCGACGAGATGGGTAACGCTGTTGAACCGCTCACCAAAATGCATCGACCATCCTCATCGCGATATTGCGATCCCGTCTGCAACGCCGCGCTTTTCTGCTTTCAGAAAATGTGAGGCCCGGGCCAAGCCCGCGCAACCAAACAAACCAACCCCGGCATTTTACCGCCCTCGAGGCCCGTCCAGCGTGCCTGCCCGCGTTCCAGCTTGTTCGTGCTCAAAAAAGAAGAAGGGCGCAGCCCCGGTTTCGAGGCCTGCGCCCTGCTTGCGCCTTTCAGCGTATTTTACGCTACCTGCGGAAAACCCTTCTTTTATCAGTCGAGCGGTGCCGAACGCAGGTTGCTGACTTGTTGCGGCGCCACCGGCGTACCGTGGTTGCCCCACGACATACGAATGTACGTCACGACCGCAGCGACTTCCGTATCCGACAGCGCTTGAGCGAACGGCGGCATGCCATACGGATGCGGGTTGCCGTCCGTGCTCGGCGGATAACCGCCATTGAGCACCATGCGGATCGGGTTCACGGCCGATTGCATCTGAATGGACTGGTTCGTGGCAAGCGGCGGGTAGGCCGGCGGTTTGCCGAGACCATTTTCCGCGTGGCACTTCGCGCAGTTTTCCGTGTAGATCTTCTTGCCCTGTTGCAGCAACTCCGAACCGAATTGCGCCGATGTTTCGAACTGCATCGTTTCCGGCGCTTCACCCTTTTGCGGGATCGACTTCAGGAACGTCGACATGGCGTTGATGTCCGCGTCCGACAAGTACTGCAAGCTGTTGTGGACCACTTCGGCCATCGGACCGAACACCGCGCCGCGTTGCGACACGCCGGTCTTAAGCAACGAGTTGATGTCCTTGATGTCCCAGTCGCCGAGGCCGGCTTCCTTGTTCGACGTCAACGACGGCGCATACCAGTTCTGCAACGGGATCAGGCCGCCGCCGAACGCTGCCGAGCTGACCGGGCCGCCCATTGCGTTGATCGATGTATGGCACATGCTGCAATGGCCAAGTCCTTCGATCAGGTAAGCACCGCGGTTCCACTCAACCGATTTGGTCGGATCAGGCTTGAATTCGCCTTCGCTGAAGAACAGCACGCGCCAGCCAATCAGCATGTTGCGCTGATTGAACGGGAAGCGCAGTTCGTGCGGACGGCTGGCTACATTGACCGGGGGCACCGAGCGCATGTACGCAAACATGGCGTCCGAGTCGGCGCGCGTGACCTTCGTATAAGCCGTGAACGGCATGGCCGGGTACAGCAGGCTGCCATCTTTCGAGCGACCGAGATGGATCGACCGGTAGAAATCTTCCGACGTCCATTTGCCGATACCGTACTGGTCGTCGGGCGTGATGTTCGGCGTGTAGAGCGTGCCGAACGGCGTGAGCATGGGCAGGCCGCCGGCAAACGTCTTGCCGCCGCGAACCGTGTGGCAGGCAATACAGTCACCGGCACGCGCCAGATATTCACCGCGTTTGATCAGCTCGGTCTGGTCGGCGGGCACGGCGGCAACGGCGCCGCCCGAATGGAAGGTCTCGCCACCTGACCAGAGTGCGGCAGCGGCTGCGGCGGCCGTAATGACAACAACAGCCGAAAGTGCGAACAGGGACTTGCGTTTCATATTCTTCTCGCTCCTCGCGCCTTATTGCGGTTCGCTGCCGCAGGCGAGCGGCGTTTTGCGCGAGCCTGCGGGCGCGGGTACCGGATTAGCCGGTGCGGTTTGCGTGGAGAGCCAGGCGGCGACAGCGGTCACGTCGTCGTCGGTCAGGCGGGTGGCGATCTGTTGCATGCAGTCAGGTGCGATTGCGTGACGCGAGCCCGCACGCCAGGCGCCAAGCTGCGCGCTGATGTAGTCCGGGTGCAATCCCACGAGACCCGGAATAGCCGGTTGCATACCCGTCAGGTTCGTGCCGTGGCACGCCGCGCAGGCGGGAATACCGCGGCCCGCGTCGCCGTTCAGCACGATCTGCTGGCCTTTCGACAAAGTCGTCCCCGACACAGTCGGCTTGGCCGGTTGCGGATACGGCGGACGTTGTTCCGAGAAATACGTGGCGATCTGATGAAGGTAGTCGTCCGAGAGATACGTGACGAGATAGTTCATTGGCGGATACTTCCGGCGGCCTTCGCGGAAGTTCTGCAACTGGTTGTACAGGTAGTCAGCCGGTTTGCCGGCAAGCCGCGGGAAATAGTCGTTGTCCGTGCCTTCGCCGTGGACGCCGTGACATGCCGTGCAACCCTGAACACGCGCTGCCATGGTGTCCGGCGCCATTGGCTGGGCGGCGGCTTGAGCGGGCGCCGGGGCTTCTGCTGCGCCGGCAATGCTGGCTGTGCCGATCAGCGCCAGAGCCATTAGCGGGGCGAGCAACGGACGAAAGATGCGTCTTGAAGACACGCGACACTCCATGAATTTCGAGGACCTGCCGAGCTTCGTTCGGCCCGGTGCGAATATGTGGTGAACCATTGCCACATTGGCTCTGCGAGCCCCTGATGCGACGCGGCATTCTATCATCGATGCCTGATGATGACTATTTGGGCATAGCCCTGTTGCGTCGCACTTTCAACGTGTACGCGACAATTTGTCACGCGACCGATCGACAGGGGTTTTTGACTATGCGTGACAGTTAACGGTAGACGATGTTTTACGAAGCATCGGTGGAAATTGCGACGTTTAGCGGCGGTTTTGTGGCGCTTGGATGTCCTTGCGCTCCGGTGCATTCCATGTGCCCGTTCCGCTAGACTCGCGTTCCGGCGGTTTGTTTTGTTTTTGTTTCTTCCTCGACCCTTCATCGAACCTTCAATGCATTCCTTGTTTCCTTTCAGCCTGAATTTCTTCGCTTCGTTGAGTCGCGGTCATGAGTGACGATCCGCTGTGGTTCGCTCAAGTCCTCGTTGCGGCGCTCGCTGACATCGCGTTTGCCTGCTCGCTCGGCGGGGCGTTCCTGAGCGTGTGGTTATCGAAGGAAAATGCGGCTGCACCCGTTTCGCCCGCGCGTCTCGGCTGGGTCAGGGCAAGGCAGTTGAGCACGGGCGGCGCAGTCGTGCTCGCGTTGGCTGATCTTGTGCTGGTGTGGTTGCAGGCGGCATCGATGAGCGGTGCGCCTCTCTTTCAAGCCTTCGATGCCGTTGTCACCGTCGTGACGGGCACGCACGCCGGCATGGGCTGGGCGATTGCGTTCGCCGGCAGCGTGCTGCTGATCCTGGCTACGGTCTTGGGTAACCCGAAGGGCGGACCGCGGGTCGGGCTGTTCACGGTCGGGGCGCTCGTGGCGGCGGCGGGCAAGGCGTCGGTGGGACATGCCGCCGATGCCGGCGCGTTTTCTTTGGCCGAAGGCGTGCAAACCGTTCATTTGCTGGCAACTGCCGCTTGGGGCGGCTTGGTTATCGCGAGCGCGTGGCGGGTGTTGCCGGCGCTGGGGACATCGCTTGCGCGGGCGTTTTTGATTCGTATCGCCGGGAAGGTTTCCACGGCGGCGGTGGTTGCCGTATCGCTGGTGATTCTCACCGGGATATATAACGCGTGGCGCGGGCTGGGTGGATCGGCGCAAGCGCTCGAAACAAGTGGCTGGGGCCACGCGCTGGTCGTGAAAGGCGTGCTGGTCGCGACCGCGTTGCTACTCGGCGCGATGAACCGATGGTCCGTCATGCCGCGATTGCAACGCACTGCATCGACAGTCGACGCGCACACGTTCACCGGCGTGATGCGGATGGAGGCGTTGCTGATTGTTGCTGTGTTTGTCGCGGCCGCCGTGCTGTCGCACAGCGTGCCGGGTTTTTCTGCGATGGGTTAATTCAGGCTACAAGAAGACGCCGATAGTTACTCGTAGCCCAGTCTGTGACTCACGATAGGCGCGCAGAACAGCGCGAGCGCGCAGCCGATCGCCTTGCCTTGCAGTTCGATGAACGCTCGGTGCGACATGGGCGATGACATCAGCACATCGAGGAGCTGGGGCAAGCAAAACAGCACCGCCGCGCCGATAAAGCAGCGCGTCACAGTCTTCATGCGCCAGCCGTGCTGGGCGCCCATGGCGGCACAGATCACGCGCAGCACGCCGAACAGCACCAACGCGCCGACGGCCATCTGCGTGCGGACGAATTCATCTGGAAGCGTGTAGTAAGACATGCTGGACTCTCTAACTTGGTCGTCGCGCTCTTCCCGGGCGCTGGGTCGAAACAAACACACGTACGCCAGATAATGCAAAACACGGGCCAGGCGTCGCCATTGCGGCAAAGCCTTGCGGCACATAGGTTTCGTGAGACTTTATGTGCCACAAGGAAGCCGCTTCCGGCGCCGTAACCCGTTGGCCGATGAAAACCCGCCAGCATGTTACGCAACGCCATCGAGACGAAATTGCTGTCTCAATAAACGCTATTCTACGATGACCGCCGCTTCTGCATAGTGCGCTGCAGCGCAATTCTTCATATCACCATTCGGCAACGCTGCCATCCGCGTGACGCCACACCGGATTGCGCCAGCGATGCCCCACCTTAGCCATCTCGCGCACCTTCTCCTCGTTCACTTCGATGCCCAAGCCCGGCCCTTGCGGGATCATCACCATGCCGTCTTCATATTTGAAGACTTCAGGGTTCTTGATGTAATCGAGCAGGTCGTTGCCCTTGTTGTAGTGAATTCCGAGGCTTTGCTCCTGGATGAAGGCGTTGTAGCTGACCGCATCGATTTGCAGGCAGGTCGCCAGCGCGATCGGGCCGAGCGGGCAATGCAGGGCGAGCGCGACGTCGTAGGCTTCGGCCATCGATGCAATCTTGCGGCACTCCGTAATCCCGCCCGCGTGCGACGCGTCCGGCTGGATGATGTCCACGTAACCGCCCGCCAGGATGTGCTTGAAGTCCCAGCGCGAGTACAAGCGCTCGCCGAGCGCGATCGGCGTGCTGGTCTGGTTCACGATGTCGCGCAACGCTTCAACGTTCTCCGACAGCACCGGCTCTTCGATAAACAGCAGCTTGAACGGATCGAGTTCCTTCGCGAGGACCTTCGCCATCGGCTTGTGCACGCGGCCGTGGAAGTCCACGCCGATGCCAATATTCGGTCCCACGGCCTCACGCACAGCAGCCACGTTGTTGATGACGGCCTGGACTTTGTCGAAGGTATCGATGATCTGAAGTTCTTCCGAACCGTTCATCTTCACCGCCTTGAAACCGCGGTCCACGACGGCGCGCGCGTTGTTCGCGACATCGCTCGGGCGGTCGCCGCCGATCCACGAATACACCTTGATCCGGTCGCGGACCTGACCGCCGAGCAGCGCGTGAATGGGCACGCCGTGATGCTTGCCCTTGATGTCCCACAGCGCCTGGTCTACGCCCGCAATCGCGCTCATGCCGATCGGCCCGCCGCGATAAAACCCCGCCCGATACATGACTTGCCAATGGTCTTCGATCAGCAGCGGGTCCTTGCCGATCAGGTAGTCCGACAGTTCATCGACCGCGGCTGCGACCGTGTGCGCACGGCCTTCCACGACCGGTTCGCCCCAGCCGACGATGCCTTCATCGGTCGTGATCTTCAGGAAACACCAGCGCGGCGGAACGATAAAAGTCTCGAGTTTGGTGATTTTCATGCTGGCGTCTCCTGATTTTTCCGGTGAGTGGGGAACGAGGGTTTCTATGCTATCAAAAATTGGTTTGTTGTGTATATTAATAGTACTATTTGATGGAAAGGCTTGTCGGGAAAGGGTCCGTATAATCACGTCGGTTCTTTAGCATTACGTTTCGGCGAAAAAGGGGAAAGCTATCCAGCACGATCTGCACGGACGCGTGGCGTATGAACTTGGCACCGAGATTCTGCGCGGCGATTTCCCGCCTGCGTCCACTTTGCCGCGCGAGGCTGAACTGATGGAGCGTTTTGGCGTCAGCCGGACCGTGCTGCGGGAGGCGCTGCGGACGCTGACATCGAAGGGAATGATTGAATCGCGGCCGAAAATTGGGACGCGCGTGCGGCCGCAGCATGCCTGGAATCTTCTCGATGCCGATGTTCTCGAGTGGTATTCGCGTGTTGCGAAGCCGTTGCAGTTCGCGCTGAAGCTGCAGGAAATGCGCGAGATGGTCGAGCCTTATGCTGCTGCGTTGGCCGCCGCGAATCATGATGACGACGCGTTAGCCCGCCTCGGCGATGCGCATAGGGCGATGCTGGACGCGCGCAATGTCGATGAATGGGTTCGTGCCGATTTGCGGTTTCATCTGAGCGTGTTGAATGCGTGCAGCAATGAATTGCTGGTGCCGCTCGGGACGCTGATCGAGCGCACGCTCGAGGCGCAGTTGCGGTTGAATGCGCGGCGGGCGGAGGTTTTCAACGCATCGATGGCGGAACATACGGCCGTTTTCGATGCCATCGTCGCGCGGAATTCGGCGGCGGCGCGTGACGCGATGGGCGGTTTGCTCGGCGTGACGCGGGCGCGGATCGAGGGGTAGGGAGGAGATAAACGACGTTCGGCGCGCTCGGCGATAATTTCATTTTCGCGATAAAGTTGCGGGTCCGAGCGCTGTTTGGGATTGGTTTTAGCCGAGGTTTTTAGCTGTTCTATCCGACACGCGGCGCTCCGCATCCTTCCGAAGGAGCCCGAATTGCCGCACGTCCCGATCTCCGTCATGTCCTCGTGGGGCGCGTGGGCCGTGTTCGTCAGCGTGCTCGCCACCCAACTCGGCGTCCCCATTCCCGCTGCACCCATGCTGGTGCTCGCCGGCACGTTAGTCGCGGCCGGGCTGGCTTCGTTCTGGCATATGTTGGCGGCCGCGGTCATTGCGGTGGTTATCGCCGATTCGCTTTGGTTTGCTGCCGGGCGGTTATATGGCCGGCGGTTCCTGACCTCGCTCGTGCGGTTCTCACTTTCCCTTGATACCACTTTGCGTACCGCCCGGCATTGGTTCGAGCGGTTCGGCGTGCCTTTGCTCGCGCTCTCTAAATTCGTTCCGGGATTGGGATTGGTGTCGTCGCCGTTGCTCGGGACGACGCAGATCGATGTGCGCGTTTTCGTGTTCTGGGATCTGGTGGGCGCTACGTTGTGGGCGTCGGCGTGGATGCTCGGCGGCGCGATCCTGAATGCCGAAGTGGCGCATCTGCTGGTGTTCGTGAGGACGTATGGGCTCACCGCGCTCGATGTGCTCGGGATGGCCGCGGGCGCGTTTTTCGCGTATCGATGGGCGCGCCGCATCCAGTTCCGTCGATGGCTCGCGAAGTATCGGATCTCGCCCGAACAACTCGATGAAATGATGCGGTCGGATGCGCCGCCGGTTATTTTCGATGCCCGGCCGGAAGAGGTGAGGAAGAAGGAGGCGCATCGGATCAAAGGCGCGATTCCGCTGGACCTGGAGTCGTCGAGGAAAATCGATCCGATGTTTCAGGAACACGAGGTCGTGGTGTATTGCGTGTGTCCGAATGAAGCGACGGCCAAGCATATTGTGCGGCAGTTGCAGGCGAAGGGGTTTCGGAACGTGCGGCCGCTGAAGGGCGGGTTGGACGCGTGGGAGAAGAAGGGGTTTCCGGTGGAGGCTATTCCTTTTGATTCGTTGCGGACGGGTTCTGCGGTGTCTTCGTCTTCCTCTTCCCCTACGCTCGATGACGACGATGATCGGAGCATGGGCGATATGGTGACCGTTCGGGCTACGGCGCCGGAGTGAGTTTTTTGTTGTTTTTTGCTAACCGGAGCTGCGTCGGATGAAGCTGTTGGATAGGGTGGATCCCTCGCAACTTTTTGGCCTGCCAGCGCCGGATATCGCCACGTTGGATGATGGCCTGCAAGTTCCCTTTGTACAGACCGGGCACGAGCATCACGAGGTGATGCTGTTCGTGCATGGGTCGCTTTGTGACTTTCGATACTGGAAGCCGCAGTTAGGGCCGCTTGCGAAGCAGTATCGATGTGTCGCGCCTAGTCTTTCGCATTACTGGCCTTCGAGGGTTTTGGGGTTTGGTGCGATGGCCGGTGGCTCGCGGCAATTTAGCTGGGACGCGCATGTTGATGAGTTGGGGCGGTTTGTTGAGCGGCTGGGTGTTGGGGCGGTGAATGTTGTTGGGCACTCGCGGGGTGGGTGTGTTGCGTTTCATCTTGCCGTGAGATATCCGGAGTTGGTGAAGTCGTTGGTGCTCGCTGATCCCGGTGGGGCGGTGTCTCGGCCGGGCGATGATGGGCGAGCGCGGACGGTTTTGCCTGCGCCGGTTAATGCGCTGCGGGCGAAGGCTGCGGAGTTGATTGGTAGCGGGGAAGTGGATGCGGGGTTGGAGCTTTTTGTCGATTCGGTGAGCCGGCCCGGGTTCTGGGCGAGGAGTCCGAAAGAGTTCAAGGCGATGGCGATGGATAACGCGAATACGCTGGCGCTCCAGTTTCGAGATCCGTTGCCTGCGTACGATGCGCGGGATGCGGGGAGGGTGCAATGCCCGACGCTGCTAATCGATGGGGAGAAGAGTCCGCGGATGTTTCGGGATGCGGTGGGGGCGCTGGAAGGGTGGATTCATGGTGCGCAGAGAGTGACGATTGAAGGCGCGTCGCATGGGATGAATGTGACGCATGCGAGCGTCTTTAATCGGACTGTAGGGGCGATGGTTTCCGCCGCTTAGCGTATTGAGGCAATCGATGCGAATGGATCGCCCGCGAGAAACCAACCAATAAGGTATCCGGCGCACTGGCGATCTCTCGCAAGATCCGAAATCGAACAGCGCAGCCTATGCTAGGCGAGCGCGACACGTGGACACGGCCGCACATCTTTTGACGATCCTTACTAAAAACCGCTTATGCTTCTCACCTCTTCTTTGATCTGAAATTCGAATGAGCCGTTACTGCGGGGACAAATACGCCAAGCCGATTTTAGATGCCGCCGAATACTGGCGGGATGCGGCATTAATCGGCGAGGCGTGACGCTACTTCCTTTATCATTCGCTTGACGCCAACTAGGGCCAAGAGCGATCTCGCGTATGACCGAAAACCAGAATCCAGAACAAAAAGCCCGAGACAATATTGACGCGCTGCTTAAGCGAGCAGGTTGGGTCGTTCAGTCAGCGAAGAAGATTGATTTCGGCGCAGGGCTTGGCATCGCTGTCCGGGAATACCAAACCGATGTCGGTCCGGCGGATTATGTGTTGTGGGTCGACAAAAAAGCAGTGGGAGTTATCGAGGCAAAGAAGGAGGACCTTGGCCACAAAATCATCGAAGTCGAACAGCAGACCGAAGGATACGCTGCTGCCAAACTAAAGTGGGTGAATAACAAGGGTCCCTTGCCCTTTCTCTACGAGAGCACCGGCATCATCACCCGTTTCACCGACGGCCGTGACCCCAAGCCCCGCTCCCGGGAGGTGTTCAATTTCCATCGCCCGGAAACCATCAAGGAATGGTTATCTCAAGGCTCCAGCCTCCGCCGGCGCTTGCAGACCATCCCTGCTTTGAATTCGAACCACTTGCCCGCTCAGGAACTGCACCTGCGCGACTGCCAGGAAATTGCCATCAACAACCTGGAAGAATCTTTCAAGGCAGACCGACCTCGTGCCCTGATCCAGATGGCCACCGGTGCCGGCAAGACCTACACCGCCATTACCTCCATCTATCGCCTGCTTAAGTACGCCGAGGGAAAGCGCATCCTCTTTCTCGTCGATACCAAGAACCTTGGCGAGCAGGCCGAGCAGGAAATGATGTCCTACGTTCCGCTTGACGATAACCGCAAATTCACTGAGCTTTACAACGTCCAGCGGCTCAAATCCTCGTACATCGCCAAGGATAGCCAAGTATGCATCAGTACCATCCAGCGCCTGTATTCCATCCTGAAGGGAACTGAGCTCGACGAAGCCACCGAACAAATCAATCCAGCCGAGCTCGTTCAGCCCAAGGCGCCGATGCCCGTCGTCTATGACGCCAACATCCCTCCGGAGTTCTTCGACTTCATCTATATCGACGAATGCCACCGATCGATCTACAACCTCTGGCAGCAGGTTATTGACTACTTCGACGCCAGCTTGATCGGTCTTACCGCCACGCCTGACAACCGGACCTATGGATTCTTCAAGAAAAACGTCGTCAGCGATTACAGCCACGAAAAAGCCGTGGCCGATGGCGTCAATGTCGGCAATGAAATTTACGTCATCGAAACGCAGATCACCAAAGCCGGTGGCGAAATCAAAGCACAGCAGCAGGTTGAGCGGCGGGAAAAGCTCACCCGCAAGAAGCGCTGGGAACAGCAAGACGAAGACGAGACTTACTCCGCCACGCAGCTTGACCGCAATATCGTGAACCCGGATCAGATTCGAACCATCATCCGTACTTTCCGCGACAAGCTGCCGGAAATATTCCCCGGCCGCGAAGAAGTGCCCAAGACCCTCATTTTCGCCAAGAGCGACAGCCACGCCGACGACATCATCCAGACCGCCCGTGAAGAATTTGGCGAGGGTAACGCCTTCTGCAAAAAGCTTACCTACAAGAGTGAAGAAGACCCCAAGTCTGTCCTAGCCCAGTTCCGGAACGATTACTACCCGCGCATTGCGGTCACCGTGGACATGATCGCCACCGGCACCGACGTCAAACCGCTCGAATGCCTGCTGTTCATGCGCGACGTCAAAAGCCGCAACTACTTCGAGCAGATGAAGGGGCGCGGCACCCGAACGCTTGAAATGGACGATCTGAGGAAGGTCACGCCGTCCGCTAAGAGCGCCAAGACCCACTATGTCATCGTCGATGCCATTGGCGTTACCAAGTCGCTAAAGACTGCCAGCCAGCCCCTCATCACCAAGCCCTCGATCCCACTCAAGGATTTGGCCATGGCCGTCATGATGGGCGCCACCGACGAAGACACAGTGTCGTCCCTTGCCGGCCGTCTGGCCCGCCTCAACAAGCAACTCGATACCGACGAGCAACGGCAAGTCCGCGATGCAGCCGGCGGCATCGAGCTCAGCCAGATCGTCGGCAGGTTGTTCGGCGCTATCGACGCCGATAACATTGAAGCCAGAGCGTTGGAGCTGGCCGGCCTCCCAATAGGCTTCGACCCCGGCGATAGCAAGCGCCAACAAGCGCAGGAGCAGTTGATAAATACCGCCTCCAGTGTCCTCAACGGCGAGCTGATCGAACTCATCGACGCCATCCGCCGCGATAAAGAGCAAACGATCGACCACGACAACATCGACATTCTTCTGCGTGCCGAATGGGACAAGGACGCTGCGAATAATGCCCAGGCCATCACCGATGAGTTCGTCGAATACCTGAAGTCCAAACAGGACAACATCAGCGCGCTCACCATCTTCTTCAGCGAGCCGTACAGAAGGCGCGAACTCAGCTTCGACCTAATTCGGGAGGTAGTCGACAAGCTCAAGATGGACAAACCCAAGCTCGCGCCACTGCGGGTGTGGCAGGCTTACAGCCACTTGGACGACTACAAGGGCGGGCAGCCGATCAGCGAACTCACGGCGCTCGTGGCGCTCATTCGCCACGTCTGCGGCATGGATAAAAAGCTATCCACCTTCGACGACACCGTTCGCCGTAACTTTCAGAATTGGGTGATGAAGCACCACTCCGGCGGCAGTGAAAAATTTAACGAGGAACAAATGAATTGGCTGCGTATGATCCGCGACCACGTCGCCAACTCTTTTCACATCGAGCGCGGCGATTTGGAAATGTCGCCCTTTGATGGGCAAGGCGGCCTGGGAAAAATGTATCAACTGTTTGGGACGAAGATGGATACGCTGCTGGACGAATTGAATGAAGTGTTGGTGGCGTAATGAGAGACGAATCAATTTGTCCGGGCTGGCATCCTACTACTCTTCGAGAAATTGCTTCGTGGGGTTCCGGCGGAACGCCTTCGCGGGCAGTTGCAAGATATTTTGTAGGAACGATTCCCTGGATCAAAACGGGAGAATTGGGAGAAAAGTACATCCGCTGTTCTGAAGAAAAAATCTCGGAAGAGGCGCTGAACAATTCAAGCGCTAAGATTTTTCCCAAGAACTCGGTCGGTATCGCGATGTATGGAGCAACCATCGGAAAATTGTCGATATGGGGAATTGACGCTTCAACTAACCAGGCGTGCGCTGTCGGTGTTCCGAGTGAGGCCGTTGATAAAGAATATCTTTACTACTTTCTCCTATCTGAGAGGGAAACACTCATCAAGGCCGGAAAAGGCGGCGCACAGCCAAACATTTCGCAAGGCATCATCAAAGAGTGGCCAATTGCCTTACCCCCACTCCGCGAACAACATCGCATTGTTGCCAAAATCGAGGAGCTGTTCTCCGAGTTGGACCAGGGCATTGAAAGCCTGAAGACCGCCCAGGCCCAGCTGAAGGTGTACCGCCAAGCCCTCCTAAAGCACGCCTTCGAAGGCAAGCTCACAGCTCAATGGCGCGCCAACAACCCAGACAAACTCGAAACCGCCGATGCCCTGCTGAAAAGTATTCAACATGAGCGTGCGCAACGCTATCTAGAACAACTCGCCGAATGGGAGGCAGGTGGCAAAGAGGGAGCCAGACCCAAAGCTCCAAAAACGCCATCGTTACTGACTGCTGAAGAACTTGCTGAGCTGCCTCAACTGGAAATCGGTTGGGTATGGATCAAATACGGAGATCTATGTTCGCATGTGAGGAATGGCATCTCTGCTAAGCCTGAGGGGGACACTGGGGCACCTATTTTTCGAATCAGCGCGGTGCGCCCAATGTTCTTTGATATGGCTGACATCAGACATATCCAAAACTCAGGGGGGGAGCTCGACAGTTATTACCTGCAACGAGGAGACTTGGTTTTCACCCGTTACAATGGGTCGAGACGTTATGTTGGTGTATGTGCTGAATACCGGTCTGACGAAAAAAGGCTGTTTCCGGACAAATTGGTTCAAACAAGAGTTTTTTCCAGACAGATCGCCACTGCATATCTGGAAAAGGCATTGAACTCGGGGGCCTCGCGCCGCTTCGTTGAGTCAAAGATCCGAACGACGGCGGGCCAATCAGGTGTTTCTGGTGAGGACATCAAAAACATCCCGGTACCCATCTGCAGTTTCGAAGAGCAGAACGGAATTATGGAATTGCTGGAACCCAAACTATCTGAGACAGACCATCTAGAGCACACCATAACTAATGCCCTGCAACAGACTGAAGCGCTGCGTCAGTCCATCCTAAAGCAAGCTTTCTCCGGCAAACTGGTTCCACAAGACTCCGCTGAGGAACCCGCTTCGGTCCAGCTCGCACGCATTGAGGCGGAAAAGTCCGCCCAACTCCAAGGCAAGAAAACCCTCAAATGAACGCAACCGCATCCATCGTTTCAAAGGTCTGGAGTTTCTGCACCACGCTACGCGACGATGGCGTGGGCTACGGCGACTATCTGGAGCAGCTCACCTATCTGATCTTCCTAAAAATGGCGGACGAGTACAGCCAGCCACCCCATAATCGCAAGGTTGGCGTCCCGGCCGAGTACAACTGGCAGAGCCTCAAGGCCAAGCGAGGAGCAGAGTTGGAGGTTCATTACGTGACGCTATTGCGCGAACTGGGCAACATGCCTGGCATGCTCGGCGCGATCTTTACCAAGGCGCAGAACAAAATTCAGGACCCCGCCAAGCTGTATCGCCTGATCGACATGGTGAACGAAACTCAGTGGGTCACCATGGGTGCTGATGTCAAAGGTGACATCTACGAGGGCCTGCTCGAACGCAACGCCGAAGATACCAAGTCTGGCGCCGGCCAATATTTCACGCCCCGCGCCCTCATTCGCGCCATGGTTGAATGTGTCCGCCCCGAACCCAACAAGACGATTGCCGATCCCGCCTGTGGCACCGGCGGCTTCTTCCTCGCCGCGTACGACTTTCTGGTGACGACGCACCAGATGAATAAGGCACAAAAAGCCTTCCTCAAGCACGACACCTTCTACGGCAACGAGATCGTCGCGAGCACCCGCCGACTCGCTTTGATGAACATGTTCCTCCATAACATCGGCGAGATAGACGGGGACAGCATCGTTTCCCCTAACGATGCGTTGGTCGCCAGTTCGCCGCAAACTTACGACTACGTACTTGCCAATCCACCCTTCGGCAAGAAGAGTTCTATGAGCTTTACGAATGATGAAGGTGAACAGGAAAAGGACGACCTGACCTACAACCGCCAGGACTTTTGGGCCACCACGTCAAACAAACAGCTCAACTTCGTTCAGCACACCCGCACCATGCTGAAGACCACCGGGCGTGCTGCCGTAGTCGTGCCTGACAACGTTTTGTTCGAAGGCGGTGCTGGTGAGACTGTTCGCAAGAAGCTGATGGAAAACACCGACCTCCACACCATTCTGCGCCTGCCGACCGGCATCTTCTATGCCAATGGCGTTAAGGCAAACGTGTTGTTCTTCGACAATCATGCCGCCAGCAAAGACCCCTGGACCAAGGAAGTTTGGTTCTATGACTACCGCACCAACATTCATCACACGCTCAAAAAGAAGCCGCTCCGCTTTGAGGACTTAAAGGATTTCATCGCCTGCTACAACGTGGACAACCGCTTTAAGCGCAAGCAAACGTGGAGCGAGAAGAGCAACCCCGAGGGCCGTTGGCGCAAATTCACTCATGAGCAGATCTTGGCTCGGGACAAAACCAGCCTTGATATTTTCTGGCTCAAGGACAAAAGGCTTGCCGACCTCGACAATCTTCCCGAACCGGACGAGTTGGCCATCGACATAATCGACAACCTCGAGGCTGGGCTAGATAGCTTCCGAGCGATTGCTGCCGCACTTAATGCCTAATCGTCACATCCCTGCATTATGCCGACAGCCGCAGGCAAGAGCAGTTCTTCGAGAGATGCTGAGGCGGCCGGACGGACGACCAGCCTCCCTACACTTCTTCAATGCCGTTGCCGCAAAGAGCGCATATGTTTTTGATCAAAGCAACAGGCGTGAAGAATTTCTCGATGGCACGCTTTCTTGAGGAGGGCCCGGCGCGCCATCGATAGCGACACGTTGATGCGTTGATGGATGACGGCCGATGGGTTCAGCGGCAGGCGGCCCGGATGATCTCGACCGCAGTGGCGCATGGTGATCAATGGCCGATTGCATTCCAGAGGCAGGTGAGGTGCGGCGGGCGAGAGGGCAACGCCGCCTTAGTAGATCAAGGACCTACGAAAAAGGATTCCCGCGGGCCCCTATTCGAAACTAGAAATTAGATATCTGCCAGAACTGCTTCCCGGACTGGGTCCCGCACGCACCAAAACAAAAAGCCGCTACTTCTTTCGAAGCAGCGGCTTTCTTTACAACTTGGTGGCGAATCAGGGATTCGAACCCCGGACCTGCGGATTATGATTCCGTCGCTCTAACCGGCTGAGCTAATTCGCCAAGAGATCGAGATTATGAAGAGGGTTGCGAAACCTGTCAACCCCTTCCAGGCTCATTCCTAGAGACAAGGTAGCCCGGAAAGCGACCACCCCACAATCGCTCCCCGAACCGCCCGAAAATCAATCCGAGTCATAAACCGCCGTCCCGCGCGTCTCCTTAACAAACAGCATCCCGATCACGAACGCCGCCAAGGCGATCACAATCGGATACCACAGCCCCGAGAAAATATTCCCCTTCGCGGCCACGATAGCGAACGCCGTCGCCGGCAAGAACCCGCCGAACCAGCCATTGCCGATGTGATAAGGCAGCGACATCGACGTGTACCGGATCCGCGCCGGGAACATCTCAACGAGCATCGCGGCGATAGGCCCATAAACCATCGTCACGAAGATCATCATGATGGTCAGGATCACAATAGCCATCGTCCAGTTGATCAGCGCCGGATCAGCTTTCGCCGGATAACCCGCCGACTTCAGCGTGCCAGCCAGCGTTTTGTCGAACGCGGCGCCCTGGGCCTTCGCATCGGCGGCCTTGCCGTCATACGTATCCACCACGGTGTCGCCCACCTTGACCTGCGCGATCGTCCCGGCCGGAGCCGCCACGTTCTCGTAGTTCAAACCGGCCTTCGACAACGCGCTCTTGGCAATATCGCAGGAGGTCGTGAACTTCGATGTTCCCACCGGGTTGAACTGGAACGAACACTCGTCCGGATTGGCAATCACGCTGATCGGCGCCTTCAAGGTCGCGGCTTCCAGCGTCGGATTTGTGTAGTGAGCCAGCGCGTGGAAGAGCGGGAAGTACGACAGCGCGGCAATCAGGCACCCAGCCATGATGATCGGCTTGCGCCCGATCTTGTCCGACAGCGACCCGAAGAACAGGAAGAACGGCGTCCCGATCAACAACGCCACCGCCACCATGATGTTCGCGCTGGTGCCATCAACCTTCAGCGTCTGCGTCAGGAAAAACAGCGTGTAGAACTGGCCCGTATACCAAACAACGGCCTGTCCCATCGTCAGCCCGAACAGCGCGAGCAGCACGATCTTCAGGTTCTTCCACTGCCCAAACGCTTCGGTCAGCGGCGCTTTCGACGTCTTGCCTTCCGCCTTGATGCGCTCGAACACAGGCGATTCATGCAGCTTCATCCGGATCCACACGGACACAAGAAGCAGCAGGATCGACACAAGGAACGGTACACGCCAGCCCCACGCACCGAACTTTTCCTCACCAACAGAACTCCGTACCAGCAAGATCACGATCAGCGAGATGAAAAGCCCAAGCGTAGCCGTCGTCTGGATCCACGCGGTCCATGCGCCGCGCTTGTTGGCGGGCGCATGTTCAGCGACGTAAGTTGCCGCGCCACCGTACTCCCCGCCGAGCGCGAGCCCTTGCAGCAGCCGCATCGCGATGAAGAGCACAGGCGCGGCTATCCCGATCGTGCCGTACCCCGGCAGCAGCCCGACCACGAACGTCGACAGACCCATGATCACGATGGTCACAAGGAACGTGTACTTGCGCCCGACCATATCGCCGAGACGCCCGAAAACAATCGCGCCGAACGGCCGCACGGCAAAACCCGCCGCAAAGCCGAGCAAGGTAAAGATGAAAGCAGCAGTCGGATTGACGCCGGAGAAGAACGTCCTGCTTATATAGATGGCAAGCGAGCCCGCCAGATAAAAGTCGTACCACTCGAATACCGTGCCTAGCGATGACGCGAAAATCACGCGCCGCTCTTCGCTCGTCATCGGTGCGTGGGAAATGCGCCCCTCGACCGTTGCCATGAAGTCGTCTCCTGTATGGATCTTTGAATGGCATCTGCGGATAGCAGCGCCGTGCAACGATTATTGGAGGGAAAACTTACGGCGTTCTGACGCGGAAGGGGTCCGCGCTAAGACGCTTTCTTATCTTCTTATTGATCTAAATGCTTCAAATACGCTTTCTTCTATCTCAATAAGTTAGCTAACATCCGTTTAAATTGGCTCTTGAAGAAATGCCGGGCAGGCTTCGATCAGGGTTTGTCCCGGGCAGGATAAACCCGCTGCAAGCCCACCCGGACAAGCGTTCCGGCTTGTCGCGGCGCTTCGTTGTACACGTGATCGTCTATATCGAGAGTGCCGCCGTGCATGATCGCGATCTCTCGGACGATGGCAAGACCGAGTCCGCTGCCATCGCCTTCACGCCCAAGAATGCGATAGAACCTCTCCACCACACGCGTGCGTTCCGCTTCAGGAATGCCCAATCCCGTGTCTTCCACTTCGAGAAAGACGTGCCGCGTGTCGGACTCGTCGGTGCGCACCCGGACCGTGATCCGGCCTCCGGGCGGGGTGTAGCGAATGGCGTTATCGATAAGATTCGACAGCATTTCGCGCAACATCACTGCGTTGCCTTCAACCTCGACCGGATGCGGCGGCTCCTCGTAACCAATGTCCATCCGTTTAGCCAATGCCGCCTGCACCCAGTCGCGAACGGCGAGCCGCGCGAGATCGGTCAACTCCACGCGCGAGAAAATCTGCCCCGACATCCGGTTCTCCGCCCGAGCCAACGCGAGCAGTTGCGTCACCAGTCGCGCCGCGTGCTCGGAGCTCGTCGCAATCTGTTCAAGCGAGCGCTGCACTTCCGCCGATACATCCTGCCGCAACGCAAGCTCTGCCTGCGTCCTCAAGCCCGCGAGCGGCGTTTTCATCTGATGCGCGGCGTCGGCTATGAACCGCTTCTGCAACTGCATGTTCTGCTCGAGCCGGTTGAGTAGATCGTTGAACGATGCCACCAATGGCGCGATTTCCGGCGGCGCGCGGCTGGCTTCGAGCGGCGAAAGATCATCGGGACGCCGGGCGCGAATATTCGCTTGCAGCGCATGCAGCGGCGCGAGCCCGCGCGACAACCCGAACCAGACCAGCACGATAGCTAGCGGCAAGATCACGAACTGCGGCAGGATCACGCCCTTGATGATGTCGTTAGCCAACTGGCTGCGTTTATCGAGCGTCTCGGCCACTTGGACCAGCACCGGTTGAGAGAGCGTCGGCGCTTCCACCGTCGTATAAGCGATGCGAATGTCGTTGCCGCGCAGCACATCGTCACGAAACTCCACGATGCCGGGCTGCGGCCGGTCATCGTCGTGGGGCAAGGGCATATCGGCGTCGCCACCTACCAGTTCACCACGCGTACCCAGTACCTGGAAAAACACGCTGTCCACGTTATCCGCGCGCAGGAAGTCGCGCGTGGCGTTCGGCAGCCGCAATTCGGCGACGCCGTTCACCGGCGCGATCTGCCGTGCGAGCACGTAGGCATCCGTCTCCAGCGCGCGGTCGAACGGCCCGTTGGCAATCGACTTGGCGACGAGATACGTGACCGCAATACTCATGGGCCACAAAAGCAGCAGCGGCGCGAGCATCCAGTCCAGGATCTCCCCGAATAGCGAACGCGGCGCTGGCTCGCCGTCGGGCTCGAGCTCGTCGGGCGGCGCGAACGGATTCGCGTAACGCGCGTCGCGGGAAGCGTCGGGATCGGCTTCGGGCAAATCGGGCGAAAGGGGTGACAGCTCGCGCAACGCCGGAGCGGCGCGCTCGGGGGACGCTGGCGAGCCCATGGCGTAATTACTCGTGGTTACTTGCTACTTGTAGTGCGGGCTGGGCGAGACAGGCTCGTCGGTATTTGCCGGGGCAGGCGCTACAGGAGTGGCCACCGCGGCAACGGCTTTTTCAAGGCTATAGCCTAACCCGCGAACAGTTATGATTCGCGCGCCGCCGGGCTCGATTTTTTTTCTTAGCCGATGGACATAGACTTCGATCGCGTTGTTGCTGACTTCCTCGCCCCACTCGCAAAGGTGGTTGACGAGTTGTTCCTTCGACACCAGCCGGCCAACCCGTTGCAGCAGGACTTCAAGCACGCCGAGTTCGCGCGCGGATAACTCGATCACCTGGTCGTTGATGGACGCAATGCGCCCGACCTGATCGAACGCGAGCGCGCCATGTTTGACGACCGTGGGGCCGCCGCCCGCGCCGCGCCGGGTAAGGGCGCGCACGCGGGCTTCGAGTTCGTTCAGCGCGAACGGTTTGGCCATGTAGTCATCGGCGCCGAGGTCGAGGCCCTTGACGCGTTCGTCGACACTGTCGGCGGCCGTCAGGATGAGCACGGGCATCTGGGAATTGCGGGCTCTGAGGCGTCTCAGGACCTCCAGGCCGGACATCATCGGCAGGCCCAGATCGAGGATCAAAAGGTCGAAAGTTTGTAGCGACAGCGCGTTGTCCGCGTCCACGCCGTGGCGCACGTGATCCACGGCATAGCCCGATTGGCGGAGTGATCGAATGAGACCGTCCGCGAGTATGCTGTCGTCTTCGGCAATGAGGATTCGCATCGTAGTGTGCGCAAAAAGCATTGCCGGCACCGCAATTCGCCCGGCGCGGCGGTCTCCAGGTGTAGTGGTGTCCCGCATGGGTCGAACGTGGCGCTGAAACTACGCGCTTCGATCGGACTTGCAAAAACACCTGTTTTTTTATACAGTGTCTGCAGCAGTGCGCCCAACCGGAAAAAAGTCCCAAGGGCATGCGCCAGACGCCGTTCATCATAGCAAAGGACGATTCATGGAAGATAGCAAGAAAGGCCCGGGCGGGATGTCTGCAGAGAAGAGCAAGGCGCTTGCCGTCGCGCTCGCGCAGATCGAGAAGCAATTCGGCAAGGGGTCGATCATGCGACTCGGCGCTGGCGAAGCCATTGAAGACATTCAAGTGGTGTCGACCGGTTCGCTCGGACTGGATATTGCATTGGGCGTCGGCGGCTTGCCGCGTGGACGCGTAGTGGAAATCTACGGTCCGGAATCGTCGGGCAAGACCACGCTGGCGCTGCAAGTGATTGCGGAGATGCAGAAGGTCGGCGGCACTGCAGCGTTTATTGACGCGGAACACGCGCTCGACATCGCTTACGCGCAAAAGCTTGGCGTGAGTCCGTCGGACCTCCTGATCTCGCAGCCGGACACGGGCGAGCAAGCGCTGGAAATCTGCGACGCACTCGTGCGCTCGGGTTCCATCGACATGATCGTGATCGACTCGGTCGCGGCCCTAGTGCCGAAGGCTGAAATCGAAGGCGAAATGGGCGATTCGCTGCCTGGTTTGCAAGCACGTTTGATGTCGCAGGCGTTGCGCAAGCTGACCGGCACGATCAAGCGTACGAACTGCCTGGTGATCTTCATCAACCAGATCCGCATGAAGATTGGCGTGATGTTCGGCAATCCGGAAACCACCACGGGTGGTAACGCGCTGAAGTTCTACGCATCGGTGCGCCTGGACATTCGCCGTATTGGTTCGATCAAGAAGAACGACGAAGTGATCGGCAACGAAACCCGCGTGAAGGTGGTGAAGAACAAGGTTGCGCCGCCGTTCCGCGAAGCCATCTTCGACATCCTCTACGGCGAAGGAATCTCGCGTCAGGGTGAAATCATCGACTTGGGCGTGCAAGCCAAGCTGGTTGATAAAGCCGGCGCCTGGTACAGCTATAACGGCGAACGGATTGGTCAAGGTAAGGACAACGCACGCGAATTCCTGCGTGAGAATCCTGAAATGGCGCGTGAAATCGAAAATCGGATTCGCGAATCGCTGGGCGTCAATGCAATGGCCGACGCGGTTGCACCGGGTGTTGCCGAAGTGGCGGATGAAGAAGAATGAGTTTTAGGCGGTAAAGATTATGCGCAGCAAGAGCCGGTTCGGATCGAAGACCGGTCGCGATTCAAATCGTGACGCGGAGCAGGACGTAAAGGAAGATCCGGACGGCTCGAAGTCCATAAGCGACGAAGACGAAAGTCTCGGAGCAGAGGAAGGGGTTGATCGCTATGAACGTAGCAGCGATCGATACCGCGCAGCAGCAAGCGAACGCGTCGGTGCGGAGGGATCTGCGTCGGCGCGTCGTTCGTTTGGAAACAGCTTCTCGAAGAGTGGTGGGGTTTCCGGCGAGAAGAGCGGGGGCGGTGGGTTTAATAAGGGTGGTGGGTTTTCTAGCGGCAAGAGTGCTGATACTGGAAGTGGCAGTAGCGGTAACAGTAGTTTCGCCAGGAAAAGCAGCTTTGGGCGGCCGGGTGGTTCCAGTTTGTCATCTGGTGGCAGCAGCAAGGCTGAGGCGATAGCCGCGAGTCTGGAGGCAGCGGGCGAAACCACGCAGCAGGACAGCGAGCCGGTATACGAACGGTCGAGTGATCGCGCGTTTCCGAAACGTGGATCGTTTGGCGGTGGGGCTTCGGCGCGATCGTCTTCGAATAGTGCGTCGGCAGATGCCCCAGCTGAGTACGAACGGTCGAGTGATCGCAGCAAATTTGGACGTGGTGGGTTGTCAGGGCGCAAAGCGGCTAGTCCGGCTTCGCGTGGAAAATCTTCGCCTCAGTCGGCTGACGGCGAGGATGTTTTCGAACGATCCACCGACCGACAAACCAGCCGTCGCAATTCGCCAAAGTCGGCAAAACCCGCGGATGAGAACCGCGCTGAAATCTCGGATATTGCGGTTGCGCCGCAAGTCGACCAGCACCAAAGCGAACCCGTGCAGCCTGATTCGGCTGCGGGATTGGACGCGGTCAATGCAGAGGAGCGCTTGAAGCGCGCTCGGGCGGTGTTGGAACAGGCACAAGCAGTTGTTCAATCACAGGCCGCGCCTGAAAAAGCAGCCCGCAAATCGCAATCGAAACCCGCGGTTATTTCTCCGGGTATCCAGCGAGAAACAGGCATCGACATAGCCGATCCATTCGAGCCCTTCGAACAGTGCGCGCCATCGGCAGCGGATGGGGTTAGCGAAAGCCAAAACGCCGAAGCGGTTTATACGCGCGGCTCTACCGGTCGCGGCAAAGCCTCCGCAGCCGGCGATTCCAAGCGAAAAGGGCCGCAATTATCGTTACGCGGCCGTGCGCTGGGTTATTTATCGCGTCGTGAACATAGCCGCACTGAGCTATCCCGCAAGCTGACGCCGCATCTGGGCGAAGGCGATTCCCTCGATACCTTGCTCGACGCGCTCGAACAAGAAGGGTGGTTATCGAATGAGCGATTTGTGGAGAGTGTCGTTCATCGACGGGGCACTCGTCTTGGCACAAGCCGAATCGTGCATGAGTTGAAGCGCAACGGTATCGACGAAACGCTGATTCAGGACGCTGGCGCTGAGTTGAACAAAACCGAGCTCACTCGTGCTCGCGAGGTCTGGAGCAAGAAATTCGCCGATCTGCCGACAACGCCGGCCGAACGCGCGAAACAAGCGCGCTTTCTCGCCACGCGAGGGTTCAACGGCGGAACGATCGTGAAAGTGCTGAAAGCGGGCGACGACGAATTTATCGACGAATAAGCGCTGCCGTTCATTGGCAGCAACGCCCAAAGTGAAACCTCAACACCCACCCCAAAAGCACAAACAAAAACCCCAATCCCGACGTTGAGCGAAATCCCCCACCGCCGCGTACCCTGGCGAAACAAACCCGAAACAAACCCCCACCCAAGCCTGCGCATTGCCCCTCAAGCTTCCCCGCGGCAACTCGGTCCGGCTGAAAATGGCCAGTATGGTAAAATTTCGGCGTTTTCTCATTCCGGCCTTCCTCTGCACATGCCGCTTTCTCCGCCCGTTTCCCGACAGTTGCGCCATCGCCGCGCGATTCGAATGGAAGCGTTTGAGCGTCAAGATGGCTTGTGGGATATCGAAGCCTGTCTAACCGATGAAAAGCCGCGCGACGTCAAACTCGCGTCGGGCGTCCGGCCTCAAGGCCTGCCGATCCATGAACTCTGGCTGCGCATCACTATCGACCGCACGTTCAATATCGTCGACGCCGAAGCGGCTTCCGAGTGGGCTCCGTATGCGGGTCTGTGTGCAGCATCGAACTCCGCGTACCGCGCACTCATCGGCCTCAATCTTGTGCAAAATTTCCGTCGTGAATCCAGCCGTTTGCTGGCCGGAACGACCGGTTGCACGCATATCACTGAACTCTGCGCCGTGTTGCCCACAGCCGCCATCCAGGCATTCGCCGGCGAAGTGTGGAACACCGAAACAGGCGGCGCGCCCGGTGAACCATCGGATAGTTCAGCGAGCACAGAAGCAAGCACAGCAGCCGGAAACAAAACCGACAAACCCCCATTCCAGCTTGGCCGTTGCAACGCATTGCGTTTCGACGGTGAAGCCGTTCGACAATATTATCCGCGCTGGTTCGGCCATGCGCCCCGTGGCGCGGCAGACCGGATGGCGGATCAGGACAACTCCAGAAAGGCCGGAAGCGAAGTGGAGCCGGCTCAGCGAAATTAAGCGAATTCAAGCGGACTTAGTAGCAGACCCTAAGCGAAATTAGCAAGAGCAGGTTCCCAGAACTGGCCGACCAGGAAACATCAGCATGACTCCGGGCGCGCTTACTTTTCACGCCGGAAGCAACGCTCAACGTAATCCAAGTAATCCTTTAATCCACGTAATCGAAGTTCAATCCAACTCTCAGACTGAAGGAATCACGCATGAAGATTCACGAGTACCAGGGAAAGGAAATCCTGCGGAAGTTCGGCGTCGCGGTCCCGCGCGGCAAGCCCGTGTTCTCGGTGGACGATGCGGTCAAGGCCGCTGAAGAGCTGGGCGGCCCGGTATGGGTCGTCAAGGCTCAGATTCACGCTGGCGGTCGCGGTAAGGGCGGCGGCGTGAAGGTTGCAAAGACGCTGGACCAGGTTCGCGAATATTCGAACCAGATCCTCGGCATGCAACTCGTCACGCACCAGACCGGCCCTGAAGGCCAAAAGGTGAACCGCCTGCTGATCGAAGAAGGCGCGGACATCAAGAAGGAACTGTACATCGGCCTCGTGCTCGACCGTATCACGCAAAAAGTCGTGGTGATGGCATCGAGCGAAGGCGGCATGGACATTGAAGAAGTCGCGGAAAAGACGCCGGAACTGCTGCATAAGTTCGCCGTCGAGCCGTCGACGGGTCTGCAAGACGCAGACGCCGACGACCTCTCGCGCAAGATCGGCATTCCGGAAGGCTCGATCCCGCAAGCACGCGCAATCCTGCAAGGCCTGTACAAGGCATTCTGGGAAACGGACGCATCGCTGGCGGAAATCAACCCGCTGATCGTCACCGGCGACGGCAAGGTGATCGCACTGGACGCCAAGTTCAACTTCGACGCCAACGCGCTGTTCCGTCACCCGGACATCGTCGCGTATCGCGATGTCGACGAAGAAGATCCGGCTGAAGTGGAAGCATCGAAGTTCGATCTGGCCTACATCTCGCTCGATGGCAACATCGGCTGCCTGGTGAACGGCGCCGGCCTGGCAATGGCCACCATGGACACGATCAAGCTGTTCGGCGGCGAGCCGGCCAACTTCCTCGACGTGGGCGGCGGTGCTACGACGGAAAAGGTCACGGAAGCCTTCAAGATCATGTTGAAGAACCCGGGCCTCAAGGCAATCCTCGTGAATATTTTCGGCGGCATCATGCGCTGCGATGTGATCGCGGAAGGCGTGATCGAAGCGTCGAAGGCCGTGTCGCTGAAGGTGCCTCTGGTCGTGCGCATGAAGGGCACGAACGAAGATCTCGGCAAGAAGATGCTGGCGGATTCAGGCTTGCCGATCATCGCGGCCGACAGCATGGAAGAAGCTGCGCAGAAGGTTGTTGCAGCAGCCGAGGGCAAGTAATCCGCGTTGTTTAGTTAAACACCACACCGGATTACGAGCGTTCCACCAGATACGAAAGGCTGCGCTTTTAGCTGCGTGCTTTGAAACAAGGCACGAGGGCTAGAAGCGACGTCGACGAACAGAGGTCACACTATGTCGATTCTGATCAACAAAGACACCAAGGTCATTACCCAGGGTATTACCGGCAAGACCGGTCAGTTCCACACCCGCGCTTGCCGCGAGTATGCGAACGGCCGTGAAGCGTACGTTGCGGGCGTGAACCCGAAGCGCGCCGGCGAAGATTTCGAAGGCATCCCCATCTACGCAAGCGTCGCGGAAGCGAAGGCTGAAACGGGTGCAACCGTTTCGGTGATCTACGTGCCGCCGGCTGGCGCCGCTGCCGCAATCTGGGAAGCGGTCGAAGCCGACCTGGATCTCGCCATCTGCATCACGGAAGGCATTCCCGTGCGCGACATGCTCGAGATCAAGGACCGTATGCGTCGCGAAAATCGCAAGACGCTGCTGCTCGGACCGAATTGCCCGGGCACGATCACGCCGGACGAACTGAAGATCGGCATCATGCCGGGTCATATCCACCGTAAGGGCCGTATTGGTGTGGTGTCGCGTTCGGGCACGCTCACGTACGAAGCAGTCGGCCAGTTGACGGCTATTGGCCTTGGCCAATCGTCGGCAGTGGGTATTGGCGGTGATCCGATCAACGGTCTGAAGCACATCGACGTCATGAAGATGTTCAACGACGATCCCGACACGGACGCCGTGATCATGATCGGCGAGATCGGCGGTCCGGACGAAGCGAACGCGGCTTACTGGATCAAGGACAACATGAAGAAGCCGGTGGTTGGCTTCATCGCGGGCGTCACGGCTCCGGCCGGCAAGCGCATGGGTCACGCGGGCGCGTTGATTTCGGGCGGCGCGGATACGGCCGATGCCAAGCTGGAAATCATGGAAGCGTGCGGTATCACCGTCACGAAGAACCCGTCGGAAATGGCGCGTCTGTTGAAGGCGATGCTTTAAGGGTTTAGGGAACGGCCGATCGACAGAAAACGCAGGGCTGCGTTATGCTTGCGTAAGCCTTTCGTAAAACGTCGGTTCTAAAAGCGGGGGAGCTCAGGCTTCCCCGCTTTTTTTATCGCGCGTTTTTTCTGTCGCTGTCGTTCACCGGTTTTTTCATGCTCGAATTTTTCGCCACGCTCCATTGGGGCGCTGTTCTGCAAATCATCGTTATCGATATCCTCCTTGGCGGCGATAACGCCGTCGTCATCGCGCTCGCCTGCAGGAATTTGCCGCCGCAGCAACGCACGCGCGGCGTGCTGCTCGGTACGCTCGGCGCCATCGTCTTGCGGGTCGCGTTGATCGCGTTCGCCGTGGTGCTGCTCGATGTCCCATTCCTCAAGTTCGTCGGCGGGCTGATGTTGTTGTGGATCGGCGTGAAGCTGATGATGCCGGATCACAGCGACCCGAATATCAAGCCGACCGACCAGCTTTGGGCCGCGATCAAGACGATCATCGTGGCCGATGCCGTCATGAGCCTCGACAACGTGATCGCCGTAGCCGGTGCTGCCGAAGCCGCCGATCCGCAGCATCGGTTGGCGCTGGTTATCTTTGGCCTGCTGGTGAGTATTCCGTTGATCGTTTGGGGTAGCACGCTGGTGCTCAAACTGCTCGACAAATTCCCGATCGTGATTGCGCTTGGCGCTGGTTTGCTCGGGTGGATCGCAGGCGGATTGATGATCGATGATCCGTTCTTCGACCGCTGGCCCGCGCTGAACGTGCTGGGCGCGGAGTACACCGCGCACGTGGCGGGGGCGGTGCTGGTGCTGGCCGTAGGCTGGCATTTTCGGCGGCGCATGCTGGCGAAGGAAGCGAAAGTCGCGCACTGATTTCGGGTCAAGCCATAGGCCGTCTGGCTGACTGTTGAGGCCGGGCAGCACTCGCTAAGATCGAAGCGTCTGGATTGCATCACGCAACCAGACGCTTCGTCTTTTTGGGAGTTCAGCGATGGCAGCAGCAATAACGGCAGCGGTGTGCAGGGCAGATGAAGCGGGTAGCGACGTGGGTAGCAAAGCGTGGTTTCGAAGGCTGTTTACGCGCGGCAAGATAAAGCGTTTCGGGATGGGCTTCACGTTGATCGAGTTGATGATCGTGCTGGCGATTGTCGGCGTGGTCGCGGCGTACGCCATTCCGGCCTATCAGGATTATCTGGCGCGTAGCCGGGTGGGCGAGGGCTTGTCGCTGGCATCGTCGGCGCGGTTGGCGGTGGCGGAGAATGCCGCGAGCGGCTCTGATCTGGGCGGGGGATATTCGTCGCCGCCGGGGACTCGGAACGTGGAGTCGATTCACGTCGACGATACCAATGGGCAAGTCACCATCGCGTTCTCCACGCGTGTGGCGCCGGCCGGATCCAATACGCTGGTGCTCGTACCGTCAACTCCGGACAACGCCGAGACGCCGACGGCACGTACGGTTCTGACCAAGGGTTCGGTTCAGGCCGGATCGATCACGTGGGAATGTTTCGCCGCCACGAAAACGGCGTCTTCCTTGCCAGCGCCGGGTGCGGGTCCCTCACCTTCGGAAGCACCAACGTTACCGCCTAATCTGGCACCGCCGGAATGCAGGACTTGATGCGCTAATAAAAGGACCTGAAAGGCTGGCCGCATGAAACCGTAATCGCGGTGAATCGTTATCACGAAGCTTGTAAGCGAGTACGCGGATTGCGGACAGCCTCGGTATTTCGCCGAAACCGCCACGGAATTTTCAGGAATGGTGGTGATTTCGGCGCATTTCATGCCAGGCGCCGCACAGCAAGAGTAATTTTTTGTATAGTGCGCCGGTTGCCGACGTTCCCGACCCCACATGCCTTCAAACATCGCGCGCTACCTTTCTTTTGCTGTCCTCTGTCTGGCACTGACGATTCCGTTCGCGGTCGTCAACCACACCTATCCCATTCCGACCTTCTACGCCGAGTTCAGCGCGCTTGCACTGTTCTTGATGCTTGGCGGGGGAATGGCGCTGATCGTGCGTTTGTCCGAGCCGCGCGTGCCGTTCGCGACGCCGGTCATCGCGTTGATGCCGCTTGTGCTCGGTTTGCTGCTCGTGGCGCAGACGGTGGTTTTGCCGGTGTCGCAGCCGTCGATGAACTGGCTCGGCGGCGGTTATTTGCTGGCATCGTTTATCGCCGTGCATACGGGTTATGGCTTCGTGCGCGCGGGTCTGGCCGAGAAAGCATTCCGCTGGGGCGCGGCGGCATTGATTGTCGGTGGCCTGTTCGCCGTGTTCTGCCAGGTCGTACAGTTGTTCCATATGGAGCCGAAGTTTTCGCCGTTCGTAGTGGCCTACAACGTGGCAATCGAACGGCGGCCGTTCGGCAACATGGCGCAGGCGAATCATCTCGCGAGCTACATTGCGTTCGCGACGGCGGGTGCGCTGTATCTGGTGCAAACGCGACGCCTGCCTGTGATCGTGTGGCTGGTCTTGTCGGCAATCTTTTCAACCGGGCTCGCGTTGACCGTGTCGCGGGGACCGTGGTTGCAGATGGGTGTGATCGTGGTCGGGGGATTCTGGATGGCCCTCATCCAGGGCCGCTCGACCGTTGCCGGCGACCCGGATGGTCCCACCAGCCGTGCCGCTCGCAACAAAACGCGCGCATGGCTGATTCCGGTCGTGTTGCTCGTGCTGTTCTTCGCGGTGAACGCGGCGATTCGCTGGGCGAACTTGCGTTTCCAGCTCGAACTTGGCCAATCGGCGGCGGAGCGGATGCAGGATGCGAACCAGATCGCGCCGCGGCTTGCGCTCTGGCGGTATGGCTGGACCATGTTCCTGACGCATCCGTTGCTGGGTGTGGGCTGGGGCGAGTTCCCGCTGCATCAGTTCGAGTTCGTGCGGGAGCTTGGCGGGGTGGAGATCGCCAACAATTCGCACGATATCTTCATCGACTTGCTCGCGAAAACGGGTCTGCTGGGCATGGCGATCTTGTTGTTCAGCGTGGTCTGCTGGCTCGTGCGCGTGCTGCGCGCACCGCATACGCCTGCGCGGATTTTTGCGCTGTCGCTGCTGGGCGTGCTGATGATGCACGCGCTGGTCGAGTATCCGCAGCAGTACATGTTCTTTTTGATGCCCGCGATGCTGATTTTCGGCCTGCTGGAGACCCGGCCATTGCGATGGGTGTCGCGGTCGTTTTCTTATGGTTTGTATGTCGTGCTCGTGGTGCTTGGACTGGCTTCGCTATATCCCATCTTGCGCGACTACAACCGGTCTGAAGTGCTCTATTACGGTTCGCAGCCGGCTGAGCAATATCATGCAGATCCGTCGTTTTTATTCGGCGCTTGGGGGGAGTATGGTGCCGCAACATTGCTGCCGATGAACAGCCAGGACCTCGCCACGAAGCTCGTCATGCATCGTCAAGCACTGGCGTTGTTGCCGGGGGAAACCGTGTTGAGGCGTTACGCGGTGTTGCAGGCGCTGGCCGGACAATCGCAGGACGCGCTCGATACCATCGCCCGGTTGAAGATCTTCTCCACCGAACTGCACGACTGGCCGCAACAACTGGCGGATGTTTATCAGTTATTGGACGATCAGGGTAAGCCGCTGGCCGGGTTTAAGGCCGAGCTGATGAAGATGTATGGCGTGCCCGCACCGTCCGCTACCGACGATGATAGTGATGATGGGGATGATTGAGAAAGCGGCTTGATCGATGGCCTCGGTGAGGCAGAGAGTCTTGAAGCAGACGAGATCGATTGCGGCTAAAAGCAAAAGGCAGTTCCGACTTGCGTTGGAATTGCCTTTTTTTCTCAGCTAGACATTGTCAGTTGCCAAGCAGCGACAACGATTTACCAGGGATCAGCGCGGGTGCTCGTGATCAACTCCCCGCCACCCAATCCCCCGATTTCCCGCCGTGCTTCTCCAGCACCTTCACATCGGTGATCGTCATTCCGCGATCCACCGCTTTGCACATGTCGTAAACCGTCAGCAGTCCGACCTGCACGGCAGTCAGCGCTTCCATCTCCACGCCTGTGCGCCCGAACGTTTCCACGCGTACTTCGCAAAATACGCCTGGCAGGGTTTCATCGATGGAAAAGTCCACCGCCACTCGCGTCAATGCCAGCGGATGGCATAACGGGATCAAATCGGAGGTTCGTTTCGCGCCCTGGATCGCTGCAATTCGCGCGACGCCGAGCACATCGCCCTTTTTAGCCTTGCCGTCGCGAATCAGCGCAAGCGTGGCGGGCAGCATGACGATCGAACCGCGCGCGATGGCTACGCGACGCGTCTCGCTTTTGTCGCCGACATCGACCATGTGCGCTTCGCCAGAAGCATCGAAATGTGTAAGTCCGGACATAAGCTCTCCTTGCAACGGGCGCTCATCATAACAGCGGCGCGCGGGTGGTCCAGGCGCGCGCACGCCGCTACGATAAGCCTTTCAAGTTGTTTTCGCTTGTCCGTTCACAGCGTTTTCAGCCGATGGCCGCGCGCCATCCCGGCGACCGTATAGCAAAGTTTGCCATGCGTCCAAACCGACTAGTTGCCGCCGTTTTGCGAGATGGAGAAGGACGATAGTTAGGAGGCTTTACGAGGCCGCTGCTTTCGCCGCCGGGCTGGTGACAAAGCCAAACTTGCCCGGCACATCAGCTCGTTCGATATGCCCCAGCGCCAGATCCAGGCCAGCCGCGAAATGGAATAAGCCGCCGTTATCGTCGAGATCGGCGTGCGTGGAAAACAGGTCGAGATCGTGATCGTGCAACGCGGCGATGCGCGAAGCGCAGGGAGCATCCAACTTATCGGAGCCATCCGAGAACAGCACACCGCCTTCATCGTCGAGCCAAACCGCCGTCGGCTCGAAGCGCCCGCCTGCGTGATCGGTCAGCCGCAGCGGGCCGCCCGCCGCGCCGTCCACTGCGCCGTCAATTTCGCTCAGCCGCACGATCCACGGCGTGTAACCCAGCTCCACATACACGCGCTGCGGGCCGTTTTGAAAGAACCACTGACCGTCGGCATCGGCGGCGTAGTTGCGGTTGATGAAACCGAGCAACGCGTCGTGGCGGATGATATCGCCGGGAAGACCTGCTGCCTGCGTGGCGTCGTCGCGCATGCGCCACTGGCCGCGCCGGTCGAGCAGCAGCCAGCCGGTGCAATGCGGGACGTTGGGCCATTTGGCCAACGCCTGTTTGACGATCTCATCCATGCTCGGAATCCGTTTGGTGTGCCGTGTGATGCACATGATGCACGTGAGTCTGCAAATAACCAAAAACCCGCTGCGACAACCAGTCGATCCTTCCCGGAAACGGCCCGGTCATAAACCCGACGTGGCCGCCGTGCGCGGGTTGATCGAGGGTCACCGTCGCAGAAACTTCAGCCGCCGACGGCAACACCCGCCCAGGCAGGAACGGATCATTGCGGGCGTTCAGAACCAGCGTTGGAATGGCGATGCGCGGCAGAAACGGCCGCGTGGTGGCGCTAGTCCAGTAGTCGTCGGTATCGCGGAAACCGTGCAGCGGCGCGGTCACGGCGTTATCGAAGGCGTGCAGAGTGCGGGCCGCGAGCATGGCGTCGCGGTCGAACAGGCCGGGATACTGGTCGAGTTTCGCCTGCGCCTTGCGCTTGAGCGTCTTGAGGAAGCTGCGCGTATAGACCATGCCGAACCCCTGGGATATCGCGTGGCCACCGGCGTGGACATCCAGCGGTGCGGAGATCGCGGCAGCAGCGTCCAGAATGGCGGCTGCGTCCTGTTCCTGCTCGCACAACCAGCGCAGCAACACGTTGCCGCCCAGCGATACCCCCGCCGCAATCACCGGCCCAGGATGTTGCGCTTTCAATCGGCGCAAGACCCAGTCGACTTCGGCGCTATCGGCAAGATGGTAGAAGCGGGGGAGGAGGTTCATCGAGCCTCCGCAACTGCGGAAATGCGGCACGACGCCAAACCAGCCGCGCGCCTTCGCTTCGGCCATCAGCACGCGTGCATAGTGGGAGTCCGAGCTGCCTTCAAGTCCGTGGAAGAGCACGAAGAGCGGTGCGGCCGGGTTGGGAGGGGGATTCGCCGCTTGCGCCGCTACCGTTTCGCGGCCGAAGCTGTCGTGCAAGGCCGCGGTTTCATCGAACGATGTTGCGACTGCGTTTCGAAGCTCGCGCGGCGCAAGGTGTAAGGCGTTTGCGGTGGCGGCACTGGAATCAGCGCGTTTGTTGGCTTCACCAGCGATGTCATAAGCCAGCCAGTCGAGATCGATGAAATCGCCGTCCGGGGTCGCCCACCTTTCTCGTCGGTATTTCACGGCTGGCCGCTGTGCGAACAGCGCCGGCACGATGGTCTGCGCGTGAGCGGTAGGCAGCCATCGTGGCGCTCGGTACAGCCATTCTGCCAGCGGTTCAAGCGTTGTTTGGCTCACTGCGTTAAGAGCGGCCGAAGCGGTCTGCTTGAGCGCAGAGCGGGATGCCAGCGCCGGAGCGTCAGGAATGAGATGAGCGTGATCGCGTTTCATGGCGCGTCTTCATACAGGATGCAGGATGCGAACGGATGCCAACGGCCTGCCGATCAAACTGACAGAGCTATCGTCGAGCTGCGGACGCCAGCTACCCTGCCCAGCGTCCCGCAAAACCGATGTCAATGCAGCGGACCTTGTCCATGTCGCATTTTCGCCGCAATCTGGCCTGCGGCTTCGTCTGCTATCGCACTAGCGTGGATATGTGCAATGCGCCATTCACCACGTTCGTGGACCATCACATAGGTGCTGAACACCATGGCGGGCGAGCTGCCCGGTTCGGCGGGCTGATGTGCCTCGGCGATCGCGTAGACCACGGTGCCGAGACTGTCGTAGACGCGGATATCGAGCGGCTCGACCGTGACTGGCCGGTTCGCCAGTTGCGTCGCAAGGCCCGCGCGAATGCTGTCCAGGCCGGCCAGATGGGAGCCGTCCGCACAGATGAAGGTGGCGAATTCCTCGTCGATCCAGAGCGCCATGATGCTGTCGATATTGCCCTCCGCGACAGCCTGGTAATAGGCGTTGAGGGTATCGGCGGCGGCTTCGAACAGGCGGGCAAAACGTGGCATGGCTAGTGGGTCTCTAACGGTCGATGCATGGCGCCCGATGTTTTCGGACAGTAAGCGCCACGGTTCGGTCAAGTTTCAAAAGCATGCCCCGGCTTAGGGACATTGGCATGTCAGGACTTGCCGGGGACCACAAACGCGCCGCCGATGGAAACTCGGGAGGACGCGGCCGCGGCGCCGATGATCCTGGCGTGGCAGACGCTGCTCTGACGAAGTCACGCTGACGCGGTCACACTGACGAAGTCATGAAGCAGTATTTGAAGCTGAAGCGGCCTCCGGGCAAGCCCGCTCGATCAGCACGAGCCATGACGCCAAATCCGCTCCAACCCAACCCGCTTTAATGACGCTGCATCATCAACATGCCGCGTAGATCGCCGAAAACCTGCTCGGCGCCGAGTTCACGCAAACAGTTCATATGACCCAGCGGACACTCGCGGGCAAAGCACGGACTGCATTCGAGGTGTAGCCATTGTACCTTTGCGAGATCGGACAGGGGCGGTGTGTGGCGCGGGTCGGTCGAGCCGAACACCGCCACCAGCGGGCGACGCAGGGCGGCAGCCACATGCATCAGGCCGGAATCGTTGGTGACCACCGCGCTCGCACGCGAGATCAGCGCGCAGGCTTCGCCGAGGGACGTCTGCCCGCACAGATTGCGCACGTTCGGCGCACGATCGGCAATGGCTTGCGCGATAGGCGAATCTTTCGGCGAGCCGAGCGCGACGATCCGTGCATACGGGAACGATTGCGCGATGAACTGCGCGAGCGTCGCGAAATGCTCCGGCGGCCAACGTTTTGCCGGACCGTATTCCGCACCCGGGCAAAACACGACGAGCGGCGCGCGCGTATCGAGATTAAAGCGGGCGGAGACGCGCGCCGCTTCATTCAGGTCGGTATCGAGTCGCGGTACCGGCATGGGAACCGTGGCGTTTTCCTGCAGCCACGGCAGCTTCGCGCCCGGCGCATAGGCGAGGGCGGCGTACTGGCCCACCATGGGCGGACGTTGACCCTTGGCCGGATTCGCGTGCCGCACGTTCAGCAGCCCATAACGGCTTTCGCCCGTATAGCCGACCCGCAGGTTGATCTTCGCCATCCACGGAATCAACGCCGATTTGAACGAGTTCGGCAACACGTACGCCGCGTCGTAACCCACGTCGCGCAGATCGCTCGCGAGTTGCCAGCGACGCAGCATTTGCAGCTTGCCGTGGGCGAGATCGGTGGCGTAGACATCGTGGATCTCGGGCATGCGTTCCAGCACGGGCGCGACCCAGGCGGGCGCGACAGCATCGATGACAATGCGCGGATGCAGCTTCTTCAGCAGCGAAAACAGCGGCTGCGCCATCAATGCGTCACCAATCCAGTTCGGTGCGATAACCAACGCGCGACGCATCTATTTAAGTTCCAGTCTCAAAAATAACGCAGCTCACACCATGCGGGTGGGCGCGTTGTGCAATTTGGGGTGAGGGCGCCCGGCTGCCAGCATGTCCGGCGTCGGGGCGCGAGGTGTTGTGCTTTGAAAACATCGAGCGCGGCCGGAACGCTGTATTCAACGGGATCGGCGGCATCGACGGTTGCATACGGCACAGCATCGCAAGTGGCCGCGAAGACAAGCGGGCGGCGTGGTTCAAACCGCATGTCGCTTGCTTCGCGATGTCGAAAATTCGCGAAGATTCAATGACCCTTGATGTGTTCACCGTCTTTCAGCTTGTAGCGTGTGCCGCAATACGGGCAACGCGCTTCGCCGTGGGAAATATCGAGGAAAACACGCGGATGGGTGCTCCACCGCGGCATGTTGGGGTTCGGACAGAACGCCGGCACATCTTTCGCCGACAACTGGACCAGCGGCATTTCCTTCAGTTCGCTCATGAGGAATCTCGTTCGTTCTAGTCTGGGGACGCGGTGAACCTGGTTTTTTCCTGGTCCGATATTAAACCCGGAAAACCATGGCTCACCGCCGTACGTCATGCGTCGGATTGCGCGCTAAGTTACTCAGTTGCGTCACTTAACCTGCGCAAGCCAATCGGCGTACTTTTCGTTCTTGCCGGTCACGATATCGAAGAAGGCGCTTTGCAGCTTCTCCGTGATCGGGCCACGCTTGCCTTCGCCGATGGTCCGATTGTCCAGCTCGCGGATCGGCGTGACTTCAGCGGCCGTGCCGGTGAAGAAGGCTTCGTCGCAGGTGTAGACCTCGTCGCGGGTGATGCGTTTTTCGATCACCTGAATGCCGAAGTCGCGCGCGAGCGTGATGACCGTATCGCGCGTGATGCCGTCCAGGCACGACGCCAGGTCCGGCGTGTACAGCTTGCCGTTGTTCACCAGGAAGAAGTTTTCGCCGGAGCCTTCGGACACGTAGCCGTCGACGTCGAGCAGCAGCGCTTCGTCGTAACCGTCGGTAATGGCTTCCTGGTTCGCGAGGATCGAGTTCACGTACCAGCCGGACGCCTTGGCGCGGACCATGGAGACGTTCACATGATGGCGCGTGAACGATGACGTCTTCACGCGGATGCCCTTCGCAATGCCGTCGTCGCCAAGATAGGCGCCCCACGGCCACGCGGCGATCGCGACGTGAATGGTGTTGCCTTTCGCCGATACCCCCAGTTTCTCCGATCCCACCCAGACGATCGGCCGGATGTAGCAGGACTCCAGCTTGTTCACGCTGACCACTTCGAGTTGCGCGGCTTCGAGCGTGGCGTGGTCGAACGGCACTTCCATCTGGAAGATCTTGGCGGAGTTGAGCAGGCGCTTGGTGTGGTCTTTCAGGCGAAAGATCGACGTGCCGGTGCCGGTCTTGTAGGCGCGCACGCCTTCAAAAACGCCCATGCCGTAGTGCAGCGTGTGGGTGAGCACGTGGATGTTGGCGTCGCGCCAGTCGATCAGCTTGCCATCCATCCAGATCTTGCCGTCGCGGTCGGCCATTGACATACGATTTCTCCTGGCGAGTTGTGTGCAGATAATGAGTGGGCCGCCGATTTGCACCGGCTTGTCGCGTCCGTATCTTTCGCCCGCTTGACCAGCATGGCGATGACAACGGGCTTCATGCGCCTTGTTCCGAGCCGCGGCGCCTGTCCGGAGACAGCACACGGGGCATGGAATTTCAGCGAAAAACCGGCACACTGCCGGGCGGCCAAAGACCCTCATTTTAGCGTCTTTTCGATCAAAAAATGGGCGCTGTCGGCCATTTGGCGGCTTTCACGACGCTATAATTCGCCTTTCACCGTCACGGGATGCGCCCTAAGGTGCAGTCAACGTTGCGGTTCGAAAGCAAATCGTGAGGAACTCGCTAAAGGTCGCCATCCGGGTGCGTGGGGCTGATACGGCGTGATTCAAGGCTCGCCGCAAGGCTCTCCGCAAGGCCCGGCGTCGCGGTTTTGGGTCGTTTGGTCAGCGATTCAGGCTCGATCCACGGCGGGTCCACGCCAATCGTCCGGTCCTGCCTGTTCTTTGCCGGATCAGTCGGATCCGCCGCTCAACCGCACAAGTACACCGCGACTCGCACCAATCTCCATGTTCGACCGGCTGTCAGACCTCAACCGACGCGCGTTTCTCGATGGCGTCAAGACCCTCTCTCCGGCGGTTCCGGCCACTTTCTCGTGGGGTCTGGTAACAGGCATCGCGATGGCCAAGTCCGTGCTGACCGTGCCGCAGGCGCTGGGCATGTCGCTCGCGGCCTACGCGGGATCGTCGCAACTGGCGGTGCTGCCGTTGTTCGCTGCCAAATTGCCGCTCTGGACCATCCTGCTGACCGCCGCCATGGTCAACCTGCGGTTTGTTATTTTCAGTGCGGGGCTGGCGCCTCATTTCGCGTATCTGCCGCTGCGCCGCCGGCTGGTGCTCGGTTATTTCAACGGCGACATTATTTACCTGATGTTCCAGAAGCGTAATTTTCCGACCGGCTATCAGCCCGGCAAGGAGGCGTTCTTCTGGGGCATGGCGGCGACGAGCTGGTCCTCATGGCAAGTGTCATCTATAGCGGGAATCCTGCTCGCGAGCCTTTTCCCCGATAACTGGGGCCTCGAACTCGCCGGCACGCTTGCGCTGATTCCGCTGATCGTCTCGACTATCGCGACGCGCTCCACGCTGGCGGCGGTTGGCGTGGCGAGCGTGATCGCGCTGGTTGCGCTGGACTTGCCGTACCGGCTGTCATTGCCGCTGGCCGTGGCGGCGGCCCTGCTCGCTGGAACGTTTGTCGATGTCATGGCGGAGAAGCTGGGGGCAGGGCGCAAAACAAGCGGCGCGGCAAGGCGTATGGAAACCGCCGCGCCTCGTCTCACCGACGCCGAGCCAGTGAATCCTCCATTCGATCCTTCATTCGATATCCAGCCATCCGATCTCGACAAATCGCCGGTCAGCCCCAAAAGCACCCGGAGTGCCCGATGAGCGCCGCGCAAGTTTGGCTGGCGATCGCAGGCATGGGGCTGATCACGGGCATCACGCGCGCGCTGTTCCTGATGGGCGGCGAGCGCATGATCCTGCCTGAGCGGGTGCAGCGCGCGCTGCGCTACGCGCCGGCCGCGGCACTCGTTGCGGTCGTCGTGCCTGATCTTCTGACTACGCCGACCGGACTGTCGGTCGCTTTCTCGAATCACGCGCTCTACGCTTCCCTGTGCGGTCTCGCCTGGTTTCTCTGGCGCCGCGGCATGCTGGGGACAATTGTCGTGGGCATGATTGTCTTCACGGTGCTGCGGCTGGTCGCATGACACTGGTTTTGCTGCGGCGCGTCATACGGCGCTTTATTTAAGCCATCGAAAAGTCACCGATCCCGAATCCTGGGGATTTGCGTTTCCAGCGTCGGACGGGCATGGGTATCGGTTAAAATGGCGCTCTCGCTGTCGTATCGAATGAGGTCGAAACGTGTATCCGGCAGTCACCGCACACCAGCTCCACTCGCTCCATTCTTCGCTGCAACGCCTCGTCGCCTGGGCCGTCAGGTCGCCGGCGAAAGGCGCTGCACGCCTCATTTCGTTGTCCCTTGCTTGTTCGAATCGTCCACTTGGGCGCGGCCGCCTCGTGATATTGCGCGCAGGCCGGCTCACCGCCGGAATGGTTGTGAGCACTTCAATTTCCCCGTAGCGACCTTGTGAGCCCGCTGGTATAAATCCACGGCGCGCAGATTCAACTCGCCCGAACCGCTTTCCAATTACTCGCTCACCCGCTGACTCCCATGACGAAAGTATTGCGTTTCACCGATCTGATCGCCGAAGGCAAAGTGTCCGGCAAACGTGTTTTCATCCGCGCCGACCTCAACGTCCCGCAGGACGACCAGGGCAACATCACCGAAGACACGCGCGTGCGCGCCTCGGTGCCGGCCATTCAACAAGCGCTGGCAGCGGGCGCCGCCGTGATGGTCACATCCCATCTCGGCCGCCCGACAGAAGGGCAGTTCAAGCCTGAAGATTCGCTTGCGCCGGTGGCCAAGCGGCTTGGCGAATTGCTCGGGCGTGAAGTACCGCTGATCGCCGATTGGGTCGATGGCGTGCAGGTTCAGCCGGGCCAGGTCGTGCTGCTCGAAAACTGCCGCTGCAACAAGGGTGAGAAGAAGAACGACGACGCGCTGTCACAGAAGCTCGCCAAACTCTGCGATATCTACGTGAACGACGCGTTCGGCACCGCGCATCGGGCGGAAGCGACTACGCACGGCATCGCGAAATACGCGCCGGTGGCGTGCGCCGGCCCGCTGCTCGCAGCCGAACTCGATGCATTGGGCAAGGCGCTCGGCGAGCCGAAGCGCCCGCTGGTCGCCATTGTCGCGGGATCGAAGGTATCGACGAAACTCACTATCCTCAAGTCATTGGCCGAGAAAGTGGACCAGTTGATCGTGGGCGGCGGGATTGCCAATACGTTCATGCTCGCGTCGGGGTTGAAGATCGGCAAGTCGCTGGCGGAGAAGGATCTCATCGATGAAGCCAAGACCATCATCAGCGAAGCGCGGGCGCGTGGGGCATCGGTGCCTATTCCCAGCGACGTTGTGACCGCGAAGGAATTCGCCGCAACCGCAAAGGCGGAAACGAAAGCCGTGGATCAAGTGCAGGACGATGACCTGATCCTCGATATCGGCCCGGATACCGCCAAGGCGCTTGCCGCGCAGTTGGAGAAGGCGGGCACGATCGTATGGAACGGGCCGGTTGGCGTGTTCGAATTCGACCAGTTCGGCAACGGCACGAAGACGTTGGCGGATGCGATTGCGAACTCATCGGCGTTTTCGATAGCAGGCGGCGGCGACACGCTCGCGGCCATCCAGAAGTACGGTATCCACGACAAGATCTCGTACATTTCAACTGGCGGCGGCGCGTTCCTGGAGTTCCTGGAAGGCAAGACGTTGCCGGCGGTGGAAGTGCTCGAATCGCGGGCCTGAGCCCATGAAAAGAGCCACGTCGAAGAGTGATCGTCCTGAGTCCGTCGTTGCGGTTGCTGCAGATAAAGAAGAGTTGGCTGCTGACGCGGGTTTGTCGGTGGCGGCTGAAATTGGATCGAGGGTGGCGGTCGGGGTCAAGCCCAGCCCCACTCACGCACCGGCCAAATCGAAGCGTTCCGCTGCGACGCCGGCCCGGCGTGGTTCGGATGTAAAGCAGGAAAGAAGGAAGGAAATACGCAAGGAAACCGCGGTCATGATTGGCGGCGCGAGTGCGTCGCTGATTCCGGTCGCCGGACAGATATCGAATAGTCATCACAAAGCGACGCCGGCCCGAGCCAGCGCGCGTTCGCAGGCGGAGACAGCTTCATCCCCGTCGGCACACCGTACTCGCAGCGCTGTTCCAGGCGATACCACCCAGACGAGGAATTCCATGCATCGCGCTACAAAGATTGTCGCCACTATCGGCCCCGCTTCCAGTACCCCTGAAGTCCTGCTGCAAATGATGCAGGCAGGCCTCGACGTGGTCCGCTTCAACTTCTCGCACGGCACCGCCGACGACCATCGCCAGCGCGCGCAATACGTTCGCGATGCCGCCAAGCAATGTGGCCGTGAAGTTGCGCTGATGGCCGATTTGCAAGGCCCGAAGATTCGCGTGGGCAAGTTCGAAAACGGCAAGGTCACGTTGATCGCGGGCAATGCGTTCATCCTCGATGCGCGTTGTGAGCTGGGTAATGACGAACGAGTTGGCCTGGATTACCCGGATCTGCCGCGCGACTTGCGCAACGGCGACGTGCTGTTGCTGAACGACGGGTTGATCGTGCTCGATGTGGTCCGCGTGATTGGCGAGGAGATTCATACCACGGTGAAAGTGGGTGGCGATCTCTCGAACAACAAGGGCATCAACCGGCAGGGCGGCGGCCTGACTGCGCCGGCGTTGACCGAGAAGGACATGGAGGACATCAAGACGGCGATGTCGCTTGGTGCGGACTTCGTGGCGGTGTCGTTTCCGAAGAACGCAACGGATATGGAGATGGCTCGGCAACTGGCGAACATCGCGGGCGCGCCTTATGGCATCAAGCCGAAGATGATTGCGAAGATTGAGCGCGCTGAAGCTATTCCGGCGTTGCAGGGCATTCTTGATGCGTCGGACGGCATCATGGTCGCGCGTGGCGATCTGGCGGTGGAAGTGGGTAATGCGGCTGTGCCGGCGCTGCAAAAACGCATGATCCGGATGGCGCGCGAGTCGAACAAGTTTGTGATCACGGCTACGCAGATGATGGAGTCGATGATCTATGCACCTGTGCCGACGCGTGCTGAAGTATCGGACGTCGCGAATGCGGTGCTGGATGGTACGGATGCAGTGATGTTGTCGGCTGAGACGGCGGCGGGGAAGTATCCGGTGACGACCATCGAGACAATGGCGGCTATCTGTCTGGAAGCCGAGAAGTCTGAGCAGAGCGAGCTTGACAAGGATTTCCTTGACCGCACGTTCACGCGGATCGATCAATCCATTGCGATGGGCGCGTTGTTCACGGCTTACCACTTGGGTGCCAAGGCGATTGTTGCTTTGACCGAGTCGGGGGCGACGGCGTTGTGGATGTCGCGGCACTGGTCGCATGTGCCGATTTTTGCGCTGACGCCGCGCATTGGCAGCGAGCGGACGATGGCGCTGTATCGGAATGTGACGTCGTTGCACCTGGATACGAACACCGATCGCGATATCGCGCTTCAGCAGGCGCTGGAAGTGGTGGTGTCAAAGGGCTATGCCGCTCGCGGCGATATGGTCGTGTTGACTGTCGGCGAGCCGATGGGGCAAGCCGGCGGGACCAACGCAATGAAGATCGTGCGGGTGGGAGATCCGTTTTAAGTTTGTTGACTGGGTCTCGAGCTTAGCTCGTGGGTTCGGGGTTGGTGGAGGGCGGTTGCAAACAGCAGTTCTCCACCTATCCTCTCGCCGACTTGCGAATCCGGCATGTACCGGAACCTCTAGTCCGAATTTGCGAGCCGCCAGTCGAAATTCGGTCCGTACGATTACCTGAAAACCGCCCGTGAGCCAGGTGTTTAAACGGTCCGCTGGACGGCTTTTTTTGAGATAGCCATTCTCGACGGCGTGGCAGGCGGTTTCACCCGCCGCCTCACCGTCGACGAAGCAAAACCGGGTCGTCCGCCCGACACGTTTACAATAGTGGTGAGTCGCGTTTGTCGCCCGGTTTTGCGCCGGGCATCGATACGCAGAATGAATGCAAAAGGCTGACCCCAGGCGCATGACAGGGCCAGCCGACACGAACCGCCGTTCCCGCAATTCCGGGGAACGGCGTGTTGGTTTTTTCTCTCAGCCTGATTTGCGGCACTTTTCCGGTAGATGACGATGTCCACCTCACATTCCCCGCTGTACGAATCCACGCTGAAATCGTTGCCCCTGCTCGGGCGCGGCAAGGTCCGCGACAACTACGCCGTCGGCAAGGATCAACTCCTGATCGTCACCACCGATCGCCTCTCGGCGTTCGACGTGATCATGGGCGAGCCCATTCCGAACAAGGGCCGCGTCCTGAATCAGATGGCCGATTTCTGGTTCGCGAAGCTCTCGCACATCGTGCCGAACCACAATACGGGCATCGATCCCGCAACTGTGGTCGCCGCTGACGAAGCCGATCAGGTCAAGGGCCGCGCCGTCGTGGTAAAGCGGCTGGAGCCGATCCTGGTGGAAGCGGTGGTACGCGGTTATCTGGCCGGCAGCGGCTGGAAGGACTATCAGGCAACGGGTTCGGTCTGCGGCGTGGAATTGCCGCCGGGCCTGAAGAATGCCGAAAAGCTGCCCGAGCCGATCTTCACGCCGGCAGCGAAGGCGGAAATGGGCCATCACGACGAAAACATCACCTACGATGAGATGGAACGCCGGATCGGCACGGAACTCTCGGCGACCATCCGCGAGATTTCGATCAAGTTGTATAAGGAAGCGGCCGAGTACGCGGCGACGCGCGGCATCATCATCGCGGATACGAAGTTCGAATTCGGCCTCGATAACCACGGCAAACTGTTCCTGATGGACGAAGTGCTGACGGCGGATTCGTCGCGCTTCTGGCCGGCGGACGGGTATCAGGTGGGCACGAACCCGCCATCGTTCGATAAACAATTCGTACGCGACTGGCTCGAAACGCAATCGTGGGGCAAGACGCCTCCGGCGCCGAAACTGCCCGACGACGTGGTCGCGAAAACGGCCGAGAAATACGAGGAAGCGCTGCAACGGTTGACCGGGCAGTCTCTGGCGTAAGTTTTAGGCGACCGGACCGGCATAACGAATGCGCTCGCTCCCATGCGGGCGGTTCGAGCAGCCCGGCCGCTGTGAAAACAAAGGGCATTCAACGCACCCAAGCGTCCAGCCCCGCAGCGCCGAGCCCCGCAAGCCATTCCATAATGGCCGAATGCTTGAAATCCGCATCACCCGAAAATGGCCGCCAAAGGCCAATCCACCCCAAAGGAATGCAGCACGATGAGCGAAGTCCAGACCGCCGCCGCGGCCCACACGCATGACGCACCGTTGATCGGCGTGTTAATGGGTTCCAGTTCCGACTGGGACGTGATGAAAAACGCGGTCGCGATCCTTCAGGAATTTGGCGTCCCTTACGAAGCGAAGGTCGTGTCGGCGCACCGCATGCCAGACGAAATGTTCGCCTACGCCGAAAGCGCGCGCTCGCGCGGCCTTGTGGCGATCATCGCGGGCGCGGGCGGTGCGGCGCATCTGCCGGGCATGCTCGCTGCCAAAACTACGGTGCCGGTGCTGGGCGTGCCGGCATCGAGTAAATATTTGAAGGGCGTGGATTCGCTGCATTCGATCGTGCAGATGCCCAAGGGCGTGCCCGTGGCGACGTTTGCGATCGGCGAGGCGGGCGCGGCGAACGCGGCGTTGTTCGCGGTCTCCATTCTCGCTGTCACCCAAACGGCCTACGCTGACAAACTCGCGGCATTCCGCGCGCGCCAGAACGAAGCGGCGCACGCCATGGTCCTTCCGCCGCTATAAACGCAACGGAACAGTTTTACGTAGCACATCCGGCACTATTTCCGGCCGAGACCGACTGACCGACCCCCACAAGATGAACGCACAAACTCAACCCAGTTCTCCCATCCAGCCGGGCGCATGGCTCGGCATGGTCGGCGGCGGCCAGCTCGGCCGCATGTTTTGTTTCGCCGCGCAGTCCATGGGCTATCGCGTGGCGGTCCTCGATCCGGATGAGACGAGTCCGGCCGGTACCGTCGCGGATAAACACATCCGCGCCGCCTACGATGACCCATCCGCGCTGACCGAGCTCGCGCGCTTGTGCGCGGCGGTATCGACGGAATTCGAGAACGTGCCGGCCGCCAGCCTCGATTTCCTCGCGAAAACCACCTTCGTCAGCCCCGCTGGCCGATGCGTCGCGATCGCGCAGGATCGCGTGGCCGAGAAACGGTTTATCGCGAGCACAGGCGTGCCGGTGGCGCCGCATGTGGTGATCGAGTCGCCCGAGGCGCTGGCCGCTTTGAGTGATGAACAAATCGCTGCCGTGTTGCCGGGCATTCTGAAGACGGCGCGTCTCGGCTATGACGGTAAAGGCCAGACAAGCGTGCGCAACGTCGATGAAGTGCGCACCGCTTACGGCTCGCTCGCGGGCGTGCCTTGCGTGCTCGAAAAGCGCATGCCGCTCAAGTTCGAGGTGTCCGTGCTGATCGCGCGGGCGGGCGACGGAAAGTCGGCAGTTTTTCCGCTCGCGCAGAACCAGCACGTCAACGGCATTCTGGCAAAAACCGTGGTGCCGGCGCCGGACGCGTCACCTGCGCTCGTCGCCCAGGCACAGGACGCCGCGCTCACGATCGCCGCGAAACTGGATTACGTCGGCGTGCTGTGCGTGGAGTTTTTCATCCTCGAAGACGGCACGCTGATCGCCAACGAAATGGCGCCGCGTCCGCACAATTCCGGTCATTACACCGTCGATGCCTGCGCCACCAGCCAGTTCGAGCAGCAAGTCCGCGCGATGACCGGCATGCCGCTGGGCGACACACGCCAGCATTCGCCGGCCGCGATGCTGAATATTCTCGGCGATGTCTGGTTCGAAGGCACGAAAGCGCGCACGCCGCCGTGGCATGACGTTGTCGCGTTGCCGACTGCGCGGCTGCATCTGTACGGCAAGGAAGAGGCACGGCCCGGCCGCAAGATGGGCCATGTGAATTTCACCGGGGCCACGCTGGAAGAAGTGCGCACGGCGGCGCGCGATTGCGCCCGCATGCTGCACATTGCGCTGGATTGACCTTGATGACTTTCGAAGCTCCCACCGTCGCGCAGATCCAGGAGGCGGCCGCATTGCTCGACGCCGGGCAACTCGTCGCGTTTCCGACTGAAACCGTCTACGGACTGGGCGGCGATGCCGAGAATCCCGAGGCTATCGCGCGGATCTATGCGGCGAAAGGGCGGCCGTCGAATCATCCGGTGATCGTGCATCTCGCGCCCGGCGGCGACCCGGCGTACTGGGTCGAAGCGCTTTCCGACGATGCGCAGAAACTGATCGATGCCTTCTGGCCCGGCCCGCTCACGCTGATCCTGAAGCGCGCAGCGCACGTGCCGGCGGCGGTCAGCGGCGGGCAGGATTCCGTTGCTATCCGTTGCCCGTCGCATCCGGTCGCGCAGGCGCTGCTCACTGCCTTCAGCACGTTGCGCGATGGTCATGGCGGTGTGGCGGGGCCATCGGCGAACCGGTTCGGACATGTCAGCCCGACCACGGCGCAACATGTCCGCGATGAATTCGGCGCAAGCGTGCACGTGCTGGATGGCGGGGCGGCGAAGGTGGGCATCGAATCGACGATTCTGGATTTATCGCGGGGCTTTCCTGCATTGCTCCGGCCTGGGCATGTGAGTCCGCTGGAGATCGCAGACGTGCTTGGCGTGATGCCGCGTCTGCCCGATGGCACCGATGCCAGCGCGCCTCGCGCCTCCGGCACGCTGAAGGCGCATTACGCGCCGCGCACGCCGCTTAGTTTGTTGCCGTTCGCAGCGCTGGAACCGTTGCTCGCGGCCCATCCGCTGGATGCCGGCAAGAAGCTGGCGCTGGTTGCGCGAGCCTCGAGCGCCGGTCGATGGGCGGTCGCGCCGAACGTGCATTTCATCGCCGCACCCGATGATCCGCAGAGCTACGCACGCGAGCTGTACGGACTGCTGCGTGCGCTCGATTGCGCCGATGTCGAGCGAATTTTGATCGAGACGCTGCCGGTATCGGCGGAATGGAGCGCGGTGAATGACAGGTTAGGGCGTGCGGCGGCGGCGTTTGAAGAGCAGGAGTAGGGGCATGGCTGGCTCAACCTCCGTTGACCGATCCCTCATAGCGTTCTTAAGTTAGCCAAAAATTATGATAAAAATCATGCGCTTAGAGTGGCAAAAAAGTTAAGATACAAAAAAGTATCTTAAAGGTATCGGGATGGCGCAATGGTCGTTTTACGGTCGCACGGGCACGCTGGAAACGCTCGACAAACTGGTTCACGGACCAGCTTGGTTCTTTTGCCGCATTCAAGGTCGTCGGCGTATAGGCAAGACAACGCTGCTGCGCGAGCTTTCCAAATCCGACGGAACATTGCTGGCCCGCATGGTTTACATGCAAATTCCCGACTCGGATGAGCGCGATGTCGCCGCGAGTTTTCGCCGTACCCTCAGCGATTGCGAGTCCCCTTTTGCGAACTCCCTGGCCGATTCGGTAGTGGATTTCAGTTCCATGGCTTTGGCTATTGGCGATTTGTGCCGGGACGGGCTTGTCGTCGTGCTCGATGAATTTCAGTACTTCACGGCGCCAAAGCTTCGGCCTTTCAATTCGTTTTTGCAGGAGCAAGTGGATCGGCTTCGCGAGACGCATAAAGGCGGCTTGTTTGTACTCGGCTCGCTTCAATCGGAAATGAGCGCGCTACTCGACGACAAAGGCGCACCGCTCTTTGGCCGGCTGACCGCGACCATCGAATTGCAGCATTGGGATTTTGAAGATTTGACCTCCGTGTATCGCGCGCATGAGATCGAGGATCCTTATCAGTGGCTCACGCTATGGAGCTTTTTCGAGGGCGTGCCGAAGTTTTATCGAGATGCTTTCGATCAGGGATTGTTTTCCGTACCTCGGGACAATTTTCCCCAAGCGCTGCTGGAACGGATGTTCCTCAAGGAGGGAAGTCCGTTGGCGGAGGAAGCGGACACATCATTTCTGCGAGAGGTGAAGGGGAAGATGCTGTCCATCCTGAACTACCTTGCGGAGAACCCCGGATGCAGCAACGGTGACGTCGTCGCTGCCGTCAACCGGGAAGACGACATGACGCCTCTGGGCGCGCATATCAGGCGTCTCGTCGAAAACTACCAGATGATCGACAGGCGGCAACCCGTATTCTCCGACAGCAACAGCCGCAATGCCCGGTACTACGTTACCGATAATTTTCTGCAGGCGTGGTTGGCGGTGGTCAAGCCGGCGCGGGACACCTCACGCATGCGCCCGCTCGCCAAGGCAATCGAACGCGCGATGCCACGTTGTTTTGTGCACGAAGGTTTTGCGTTCGAAAAACTGATCCGGCATTTGCATATTGAATGCTCACGTAAGGGCTTGGGCGACTTCTCCCTGAGCTCCATCGAACTCGGCTATTGGAACCGGGCGCGCAATGTGGATAACGATATTGAGATCGATATCGTGGCGTTGGATGCCGACGATCAACGCGTGCGATTCGGTTCATGCAAGCGCAATGCGACCGCGCACGATGGAGCGTCTCTCGCGAAGTTCGAGACGCATGTCCAGAGATTCCTCTCGACAAAAGAAGGCAGAAAAGTTGCCGGATGGACGGTTGAGAAAGCGCTGTTTTCGCCCGTATTCACCGGGGCCGAAAAGGATGCCTTTGCAGCCAGGGGTTACGAGTGCCGAGACCTGCAATGGTATGCGGCGCTTTTTTAACGTGCACCACCTGTGTCTTCGGGAGACCTCGTACCGAAATTATCCGGCGGGTCTGGGGGCGCCTGGATTCCTCAGCGTACACCTGTCCACCAACCCCAAAAAGCAAAACGCCCGGTCTTCCGACCGGGCGTTCTCACTTCATCGCTTCATCATCCAGCCGACCCTATTTCCCCAGCCCGCTCGCAGCAATCTGCTGCTCCACGAACGTGGAGAACAATGCGTGCAGGTGCGTCGTCGGGTGGACAGTATCCGCGTACATATACGACTGGTCCGCGCCGGCCACCGTGTAGGTTTGCGGTGAGCAGAACAGCGACGTGCCGAATGCGCTCGGGTCAGGCTCGCCCAGCTTGGTTGCGGCGGCGATCATAGCGGCGAGATTACAGGCCGTGCCCGTATTCGATACCGTGAACCCGTTCGCCTGGAAGTTTGCCTGGATGCCGTCGACCCAGGTGTAGGCATCGACGTAAATCACCTTCGACAACAAGCCGGACTGTTGCAGCGCGCCCTTCAGCGTGCCGTTGAACAGCTGCGTCACTTGCGAGAAGGTCACGCCTTTATCGGCGCTGCCCAAGCCCTCAGGCGATCCGCCGATGTCAGGAACCGCCGATACCACCACGTGCGTCGCACCCGCTTGCACCACCCGGCCAATCAACGTCGCCAGGTCGATTGCCGCCTGACTGATGGCCGTCGTCGCAGCGGTCGTCGCGGCGGTGCCGGCTGCCTGCGCCTGCGCCGGCGTGATGGCGCCCGCGGCGAGCTCGGCCTGAATGCCGGCGGCAGTCGCTTGCGCCACGGCCAGGTTATAGAAGATGTCGTTGGCGCCGCCATTCACCAGCACGAGCTGGTTGGCGTTGAACGAGCCATTCGACCCTAGGAACTGGGTCACCTGGTCGTTGATCGGGATCGTCGTGGCCTGCGAGAAGTCGGCGTTTGCCGTGCCCGGCGTGGCGTGGCCAATCCCCGGCTGCAGCGTCACGCGTGAGCCGCCTTGTGCATAGCCCAAACCGCCGGCCGCCGAAAGCGGGATCCCGAAGCCGCCAGTGTTCGCCGCCGTCAGCGTGCCGCCGTAATACTGCGCCACGTTCTGGGTCCAGATCTGGCCGGGATTCGTCGTGAAGCGGCCGCCTCCGAAGTCCGCCGTTGCGACCGGCGCATACGTGCCGACGTCCGAGAGACTGTCGCCAAACGACACCACTTGCAGTTTTACGCCGCCCGCGGGCGTGTTGTTATTGTTGTTATCGCTGCCGCCGCCGCACGCGGCCAGCATCGCAATCGCGGCGCACGCAGTGGCCGTCTGCACGGCGAGCAGCCAGCGTTTTTGACGCGCGGCGGGTTTCGTCAGGGCGGGTTTCATCGACTTCATCTCCTCGTTCCTCGTTTATCTGGTCATGTGGTCTGCACGCCGCTTCGAGGTTGCTGTCGGCTGGCTTTCCGCTTGGGCGTTGGCTTCGAACGACACGCACTGTGGACAATGCGTGTCGTCGGCCAAGCGTGGCGATAGCTTACCGAATCTTTAAGAGGATTTGAGATTGTTTCCTACGAGGGTTTGCCTGTGCTTGCAGACTGCGCGTCCTCGGGTTCCAAGTCGGTCCAGAATCGCTTCACTCCGCAGACCCTGTGCGGCGCGCGCCTTCATACACCCACTCGAGCAGCGCGTCATGCGCCGCCCGCGCCGCTTCGGCATGCGGATCGTTGATGAAACTCACCACCACGTAGCTCTCGCCGTTCTCCGCGCCCACGTAGCCGGCGATGGCCCGAACGTCGCGCAGCGTGCCCGTCTTGATGTGGGCGTTGCCGCCCGCGCCCGCGTTGGTGAGCCGGTTGCGCATGGTGCCGTCCACGCCCGCAATGGGCAGCGACTCCACGAAGACCTGCGCCACCGGGCTTGAATTCGCTGCCACCAGCAGATCGGCGAGCGATTGCGCCGTGATGTGTTCTTCGCGCGACAACCCAGAGCCGTTATCGAGGTAAAGGTTGGTCATGGGCAGCGCGCTGCGATGCAGGAACGCCTCGATCGCCGCCGCTGATTTCTGGGTGGTCGCCGGCGGTTTGCCCATCGCGGCGCCGATGGTCAGGAACAGGTTGCGCGCCATCACGTTGTTGCTGAACTTGTTGATGTCGCGAACGATGTCGGACAGAACCGGGCTGCGGTGCGTGCCGACCAGCCGCGCGCTGACCGGCGTCGGGCCTTCGCGGGTGGTGCCGTTGAACGTGCCGCCCGCCTGTTTCCACAGCGCGAGGAAGCCGCCGGCAAAGAAAGTGGAGTGATCGAGCGCGGCGACATTGATGGTGCGCGGGCCGCAGCGCAGCGGATAGTCGCCAATAAACGACGCCTGCACAAAACCGCCCGTGGTTTGCGCCACGCTCGGCGACGCTGCCGGCAGCGAGCCCGCGCAAGCGCCGCGCGTGACCTTGAGTTCGTTGTCGATTTGCAACTGCGCGAGTTGCGGCAGCACGTCAATCGAAACTTGGCCGTCCGGGCTGGGTGTCAGCGTGAAGGACAGCGATTTGAACGCATACAGCAGCGGGTCCGGCCCGACGTTGTAGGGGGCGTTTTCGTCGGCGTCGAAGGCGGGGAGATCGCGGGTGGAGGTATCGAAGTAGCGTTTGTCCAGCACCAGCGCGCCGTCGATGCCCGTGATGCCGTTGCGGCGGATCTGGTCCACCAAATCGATGAGTTCTTCCGGCACGAGTTTCGGATCGCCCGTGCCCTGGATATACAGGTTGCCGTGGAGGATGCCATTCGTATCGACTTCACCGTCGGCGTAGGCCGTGGTTTTCCAGCGGTAATCCGGACCCAATAACGACAAGCCCGAGTACGTGGTGACCAGCTTCATGGTGGAGGCGGGCATCATCGGCTCGTTGGCGTTGATCGCAACCAGCGGCACGCCGCCGCCGCCAATCCGCTCGACCACGACGCTCATCGATGAAATCGGCACGTGGGCACGTGCCAGCGCGGCCATGACGGTCGCCGGAAGGGGACCGGCCGGAACAACGACGCGCTGGAACTTCGACTTGTTCGCCGCTGCGCGTTTCGGGGTCGGTTTCTGCGTTTCCGACTTCGGGCCGCCACCGCCGCGGGCCTCGACAGGCGTGTTCATCGCGAAGGTGAAAGTGGCTGCGGCTATAACCAGGGTCGCGGCTGCGCGCCAACGTTTGGCAAGTCGATTTTTCCTGTGCAAAAAGGGTGTTCTATACATGTGATCGGATGGTGATGTCGAGGTGTGATGCGGATTTGCGGATTGCCGGGCGACGCTGCCCCAAGCGGTGCGGCTATTGTATGGGGGTTCTGCTTACGGTTTAAGGTTTGCGGGCTTTCAACGGGCCGTAAATTCGCAGACTTGGCACGACGGGCTCAGCGCGGCGCCAGCCGTTCGGGCAGTGAATAACGCTGCATCGTGCGCTCCATGCCATCGAGGAAAGCCTGTTCCGCCGCGTTCATCTTGCGTCCGCGATGCCACAGCAGGTCGACGTCGACATCGACCAGACCCTCTTCCGGCGGCAATCGCCAGAGGCGCTGTTGCGTGAGGTCGTCGCGGACTATGTGCTCGGGCAGGCAGCCGATGCCATACCCCGCGAAGATCAGCCGCCGCACTTCGTCCAGACTGGGCGATGCCGCCACGATCCGTCCCGTGAAGCCGCGCTGATCCCGAAACACGGTCAGCGGCGACAAACTGTCGCCAATTTGATCACTCGTGAATGACACGAAGTTTTCCGCGAGCAAATCTTCCATGGTCAGCCCGTGCCGTCCAAACAAGCGATGGTATCGGCCGCAAAAAATGGCGTATCTCTGGCGCAGGAAACAGCGCTGCTCGAGTTTATCGATGGGCGTGCGGCACAAACTCAGCCCCGCCGTCGCGGTCTTTTGCAGCAGCGACGAAATGATGTCCGACGAACGCATGACCTCGATATGCAGGTCGATACGCGGATAGGTCCGGTGGAATTCGCCGAGAAACTCGTCGTACACGCCTGAATCGATGCGGCTCACCGTGAGCAGCCGGATCGAACCGGTGATGTCTTCGCTGCGGTCATCGAGTTCGGTTTCGAGTCGCGACATGTGGCCGTAGATATCGCTGGCGATCCGGTACACCTCTTCGCCCGCGTGCGTGGGCTCGAAGTGCGGGCCGCGACGCTGGATCAGGTTGCGCCCGAGCGTGTCTTCCAGGCGCTTGAGCGCCTGGCTCACCGCCGGTTGCGTGAGATGCAGGCGCGCCGCGGCGCGGCTCACGCTGCGCTCCTGCATGATGACCAGGAAGGTCCGCAGCAGATTCCAGTCGAGCCGGTCGTTCAGGAACCGCGCTATGTCCACACGCCGTTGAGCCATAGGGAAATATCCAAGGTATTAGCAAAACTTATACAGCGAATAATAAATCGAAATTGGACTAATGTTTTATGGCTGGCGATAAAACATTCTGACCACCTGCAAAAACCAAGCGAATCAGGAGACACCGTGATCCCAACACCCAGTCCGACTCGCCAGCCCGTACGCGCGGCGACCGCTGCTTTCATCGGCACGATGATCGAGTGGTACGACTTTTACATCTACGCTACCGCCGCCGCGCTGGTGTTCGGCGAGCTGTATTTTCCGTCGCATGATCCGTTCATCAGCACGATGGCGTCATTCGCGACGTTCGCCGTCGGGTTCTTCGCCCGGCCGCTGGGCGGGGTGATTTTTGGTCATCTCGGCGATAAGATCGGCCGCAAGAAAGCGCTGATGACCACGCTGATGATGATGGGCGTCGCGACCGTCTGCGTCGGCTTGCTGCCGGCTTATTCGAAGGTGGGCCTGCTCGCGCCGGTGCTGCTGGTGTTACTGCGCGTGGTGCAGGGCATCGCGGTTGGGGGTGAATGGGGCGGAGCGGTGTTGATGGCTGCCGAACATGCACCGAAGGGACGGCGGACGTTCTTTGCATCGTTCGCGCAACTCGGCAGTCCCGCCGGGCTGATCCTGTCGCTGATCGCGTTTCGCGCGGTGACATCGATGCCGCATGAGGAGTTCATCGCGTGGGGCTGGCGCCTGCCGTTCCTGGTGAGCGCGGTGTTGCTCGTGGTTGGTCTCCTGATCCGCATGGGCGTGAACGAGTCGCCGGAATTCGAGCGGGAGAAGTTGTCCAAGCGCACGGTTGAATTGCCGATTGCCGAAGTATTTCGCTCGTCGGGCGCGCTGGTCGCGTTTTGCATCGGCGCGAATACGATTGGGATTGCCGGCGTGTATTTCACCAATACCTTCATGATTTCGTACACGACGCAGTATGTGGGCGTGACGAAATCGCTGATCCTCGATTGCCTGTTTGCGGTTGCGATCATCCAGTTCCTCACGCAGCCGCTGGCCGCGTTGCTCGCCGAAAAAATCGGCGGTGCGCGCTTCCTGAAGCTCACGGCCTTGTGCGCGATGATCTCGCCCTATCCCATGTTCATCCTCGTGCAAAGCGGCAACATGGTGTCGATGATTATCGGCATCGCGATTGCCGTGGTCTGCATGGCGAGCTTTTATTCGGTGATCGCAGGGTTTGTCAGCGGGGTGTTTCCGGTGCGTGTGCGCTACTCGGCGATCTCGATTTCGTATCAGGTCTGCGGCGCGATTGCGGGCGGTTTGACGCCGCTAGTGGGCACCTGGCTTGCGCATAAATTTACTGGGCAATGGTGGCCGCTGGCGGTGTTTTATACATGTCTCGCCGGGATTTCGCTGCTGTCGATTGTCGCGCTTGATGCGCTGAAACATCGTCGTGCCGATGCCCCGGAAGCGCTGGCTGCTCGCTGACTCTAGAGGATACCGAAGCATGTTGAAAATTGACGGCCCGCGCCTGTGGGCAAGCCTGATGGCCATGGCGAAAATCGGCGCAACGCCCAAGGGCGGTGTACGTCGCCTCGCGTTGACGGAGGAGGACCGGCGAGGGCGCGAGTTGTTCGCCACGTGGTGCCGTGAAGCGGGAATGACGGTGCGTACCGATGAAGTCGGCAACTTGTTCGCGCGTCGCGAAGGCTCGAATGCGAATGCGAAGCCCGTGTTGATCGGCAGTCATCTGGATACGCAGCCGGAAGGCGGCCGCTTCGATGGCGTCTATGGTGTTCTGGCCGCGCTCGAAGTGGTGCGCACGTTGAACGATCACGGCGTGGTGACCGAGAAGCCCATCGAGCTCGTCTCGTGGACGAACGAAGAGGGCGCGCGCTTTACACCGGCCATGCTCGGCTCGGCGGTGTTTGTCGGCGCGACGCCGCTGGACACTGCGCTGCAGACGAAGGATGCGCAGGGCGTGACGTTGCGCGAGGCCTTGAATGAAATCGGGTGTGCGGGAACACGCTGCCTCGGCGTACAAGACGTCGATTCGTATTTCGAAGCGCATATCGAACAAGGGCCGATTCTGGAGAGTCATGGCAATCCGATCGGCGTTGTCACCGGTGGCCAGGCAATCCGCTGGCTTGATGTCGAAGTGACGGGCGTTGCTGCGCACGCCGGCACGACGCCGATGCCGTATCGGAAGGACGCGTTGTTTGCGAGCGCGGCGATGGCGCTTGAACTTGAATCTATCGCGCGACGTTTCGCGCCGCTGGGACTCGTCACGATCGGTCAGGTGGACGTGCCGAATTCATCGCGTAACACCATTGCGGGGCGCGTTGTGTTCACGGTCGACCTGCGTCATCCCGACGATACGCAAATCGATGCGATGGAACACGAAGTGCGTGCGGCCTTCGGCAAGATCGCTGCGGATCGCGGGCTTGAAGCCGACATCGCAACGTACTGGAAAAGCCCCGCGACGCCGTTCGATTCCGCGTGCGTCGATCTCGTGGAAGAAGCCACCAAAGGCTTCGGCTACTCGTACGAACGTATCGTCAGCGGCGCGGGTCACGACGCCATCCACCTCGCGCGGCACGTACCCACGGCGATGGTTTTCATCCCCTGCGTGGACGGCCTGTCGCACAACGAAGCCGAGGACGCGCTCCCCGAAGACGTCACGTGCGGCGCGAATGTTTTGATCAATGCGGTACTGGCGCGTGCGGTGATTGGCGCGACAGTTGACGCGTAACAAGGATTTTAAAATGCTGACTTACTTCCATCCTTCGCAACTCAAGCATCATCCGCGGACGTACCTTTCGCGTGGTCAGATGCGCACGCCGCAAGAGATTCCGGAGCGTGCGTTGCGGTTGGTCGAGGCGTCGAAGGCCATGGGTTTCGATGTCCGCGAACCCGCCGACTTTGGCGCTGCGCCGCTCGCCGCGGTGCACGGCATGAACTACTTGCGCTTCCTTGAGGAAGCGCATCGCGAGTGGAAGAAGATGCCTGCCGAATGGGGCGACGAAGTGATGTCGAATGTGTACATCCGCGAGAACAATCCGCTACGTGGTGTGCTCGGACAAGCGGCGCGTTATCTCGCCGATGGCAGTTGCCCGGTCGGCGCTGACACTTACGAATCTGCCTACTGGTCGGCGCAAAGCGCGCTGGCGGGCGCGAACGCGATCCTGGACGGCGAACGCGAGGCGTACGCATTGTGCCGGCCGCCGGGGCACCATGCGCGTGCCGAAGCCGCAGGCGGTTTCTGCTATCTGAACAACGCGGCAATCGCGGCGCAGGCGCTGCGTGCGAAGTACGGCCGCGTTGCAATCCTCGATACCGACATGCACCACGGCCAGGGTATACAGGAAATTTTCTATGACCGCAGCGACGTGCTGTATGTCTCTATTCACGGGGACCCGACGAACTTCTATCCAGCCGTAGCCGGCTTCGACGATGAACGCGGCGAGGCGGCCGGCGAAGGTTACAACGTGAATTTGCCGATGCCGCATGGTTCATCGGAGGAGGTGTTTTTCGATTCACTCGATACCGCCGCGCGCGTGCTTAAGCGCTTCCAGCCGGATGTTCTGGTGCTGGCGTTGGGCTTTGACATCTACAAGGACGATCCTCAGTCGATGGTTGCGGTGACGACCGAAGGATTCGGCAAGCTAGGCGGCGCGATCGGCGCGCTGAAATTGCCTACGCTGATCGTGCAGGAAGGCGGGTATCACATCGATACGCTGGAAGTGAATGCGCGCGCGTTCTTCGATGGATTCAACGCGAGGCGCTGAATAACGGGGATTCGCGATGCGCGTGGCGCAATCGTCAAGCTGCAGGGTTGAGAAACCAGTGCTCGATTTCGAGCCGCGCGCGAGCACAGCGGGCGCGCCCTCCCTGCACGCCAACAACCCGGCCCGACTCAATCAGTTCCAATCAATGAACCGTTGCCGCGCATGCCAAGACCAAGCAACCGCTGAATCTGGCTCTTGTTGTGCATTTCCAGTTTTTTATAAGCGCAGCGCAAGTAGTGGCGCACGGTCGTCGGCGCGATTGCCATGCGCTGCGCAACCTCCTTGTGCGACATCCCTCCGCCAAAGAGGCGGATAGCGATCAGCTCGCGCGGACTCAGACGATCGAGTGGCGAGCGAGGCTGCGCGTCGAGCTGAAACAACCCGGCCACTGGCAAGCAACGGATGACTATCGACTTCCCCGCATAGGCACGCCGCGAATCGTTGCGCAGATGGCGCACAAGCGCGTGCGGCAGCGAGCCATGCTCGCAGTCCGGCCATTCGCTGCGCAGAATGGCGAAAAATCCAACGTCCCCCTGATGCACGGTTCCAAATCGATCACACAGCGCGCGTCCCGGTACGCTCACGCGGTCAGCGCGTTCGCGCGTGAGTTGGAACGAGCGGTTGATCGTGAGCGCTGCGGCGAGATGCGGAATCACGTCTTCAATCCTGCGGGCATCTTCTTTCGAGAACGGCTTGTCTAGTGCTCGCCGATACACCGAGAGAAAAGTGGTCAGCCCGAACCGATGGTCGAGCGTAAAGACGCACATCAATTGCGCGAGGCCGTGTTTGATGGCCCAGTCACGAAAGCGCGGAGCAATGCCAGGGTCGACGATGGAAATCGACATCGCTTCTCCATAACGCCCCGACATGCGTTGTGCGAGCGGATCGCAATCGCGAATGCCGGTCCAGCCCGCGAAAAAGTCTTCGTTTAGGGCGACCATAAAACTGTTGTGCATAACCGGGCCGCTGAGCGCATGGGTCGCCACGCCGGTCCAGCCGGCATCGAAGGGCAACTGCTCGGCAAGCAGTCCAAAAAAACCTTTCTCAAACTCGCCGATGTCGCTGCGGCCAGCTAGCGCATAGAGCTCGAGCAACAGGACGCTCAGGTCCCGCGACGACGTGCCATTGCGGGCGAAAGCTCCTTCGAAATCGACGCGGCGCGCGCGCCCGGATGGGGCGGTGCATTGGTCAAGTGATATGGCATCTGGCACGTCCTCGATCTGTACGTCCATCCCGCCGGGGTCAACGATGAATGTCACGCTCTGCTCCTCGCACGGGCTACGGATGCTCGTCGAGCCGTTTCGCCTGACTAAGATAAATCATACCCGGACTATTTAAATAGTCCTACGAATAAATCGAGCCAGTCCCCTCCATTTGAACGGTGTGCGCATCCTCTGCGCGACCCACCGCATCGTCGCGCACTCTCGCTTCATCGAACAAGCCCGCCAGGTCCTGTTTCGATGTCTATCCCAGGGTTTCCCGCATCGTCCATCTGAACGACTGTTCAATGCTCGTGGGGATGCAGACACTGTTTCTGCGGCACATCCACAACAACACCTAAAACCAAGAGACGGTCTGGAGCCTGGCTAATGAAACGAAACTATCGGAGGCTTCGCGCCGCGTATTGCTGCATGCTCGCGTCGCAGGTCCTCGCCCCACGCGCGGCGTCGGCCCAATCGAGCGTGACGATGTACGGGATACTCGACGCAGGCGTGCAGTACTTGACGCATGCCGATGGACAGCATGAGTCGGTGAGCCTGCAAAACTATGGAGTCCTGCCGTCTCAGATCGGGGTGACCGGCACGGAGGAGTTGGGCGGTGGCCTGCAGGCCTTCTTCAAACTCGAACAAGGCCTCAACCTCAACGATGGCACGCCGACGGTGCCCGGGCTTGCGTTCTTCCGCGGTGCGTATGTTGGTCTCACGGGTACCTTCGGCACCGCGACCATCGGCCGTCAGTTCAGCGTGCTGTTCGACAAGACCGTTCTCTATGATCCGCTGCAATACGCGGCGTATGGCGGCCAGGGCGTACTCATGCCAATGATGTCGAACTTCATCGACAACGCATTCAAGTACAAGACCCGCGAATTCGGCGGCTTCAACGCGGAAGCACTGGCGGCGACGGGTGGCGTCGCTGGCAACTCACGTAGCGGCCGGGTGCTGGAGATCGGCGGTGAATATGCGAGCAAGGTCTTGGGCGTGAGCGCGGTATTGCATCGTCGCCAAGGCACGGTTGCCTCAGCGACCGATACCTCGGGCCAGCAGTTGACGGTCGGGACGCTCGCCGCGCACTGGAGTATCGATCCCCTCACGGTGTATGGCGGCGTCGAACGCCTGACCGGCTCGTTGGCGCCTACCAAGACGGTCGGGTGGGCCGGTGTTCGCTATCAGGCCGCCCCGGCCCTCGGTTTTGCGGGCGGCGTCTATCAGACGTTCTCGAACACGCCGAGCATCGGGCATCCAACGCTCTTTATCGCAAGCAGCACCTACAACCTTTCCAAGCGCTCGGCCGTCTACGCCAACCTCGGCTTCGCGCGCAACAGCGGGCATAGCTCGCAGACGGCCTACGAATACGACCCGGCTCCGCTCAACGGCGCATCGCAGCTTGGCGCGATGGTCGGTATGGTCCACCTGTTCTGAGACCCGCTACTTATGAAAACTTATCTGGCTCCCGTCGGGCCAAGCGTGGGTCCCGCACGCGGGTTCACCCGGTCGACACTTGTCTCCCTCGTTGTTTTCGCCGCAATAACACCGTTACTCCTGCTGGTCGCACCGGCGGTCGCCGCGCAACTCGGCGGACCGATGGGCTTGAGCGCATCGCAGATCGGCACGTACTTTTTTGTCGAACTCGGCGCATTCAGCTTGGCCACCGTGCCCTCGTATTTATGGCTCGGCCGAGTGGACGCTCGCCGCGTGGCGGGATGGGCGACTGCCGTGTTTTGCGTCGGCAACCTGATCACCGCGCTCGTGATGCCCGGCTTCGTCGGGTTGTTGGCTCTGCGGGCAGTCACGGCGCTCGGTGGCGGAACGTTGATGGTGCTTTGCATGACGAGCGCCGCAACCAGCGGCGACCGTGACCGGGTCTATGGTTTGTGGGTCGTGGGACAACTGGTCGCGGGCGCGCTCGGCCTGCTCTTGCTGCCGCATCTCTTCAATGCGTTCGGCTTGCGTGCGCTTTACGTCACGCTCGCGCTGCTGGCACTTTGCGCCGCTCCACTCACACGCGGCTTCGATCCTGCACTGGGCGGCAAGCGTCATCAGCGTGACACGCACAACGAACACACGGCCGGGGCGACAGGTGGCAACACCTCCGGCACAGCCAACGCAGTGTTCGCCATTGCCGGCGTCTTTGTCTTCTACCTTGCCATTGGCGGTGTCTGGACCTTTGCAAGCGAGGCCGCCTCGCTTGCGGGACTCGATGCGAGCCGCAGCGGCAGCGTACTGGCAATCGCCAGCGTGATGGGCATCGCCGGCGCGGGCACTGCCTCGCTGATCGGCGGCCGCTTTGCCCGCCGCGCGATGCTCGTGGCGGGGTACGGATCGCTCTTCGCTGCGTTGGCCGGACTTTCCGTCAATTCAAGCGTTGAGGCTTACATGACGACGATCTTCGCCTTCAAGTTCGCCTGGACTTTCGTTCTGCCATTCATTCTCGCGGCCGCCGCGAACAAGGATCACTCCGGGCGCCTGATCGCTTCGCTCAATTTTGTGATCGGTGCGGGTCTCGCGATGGGCCCGCTGATCGCCGGTTTTCTGCTCGACGCAGGCACTGGCCTCCACACGCTGTTCGCCGGCGCGGCGGCAATTTGCACGCTTTCACTCGTCTGCCTGCTTCGTGTCGAGCGAAGCTGAAGCACGGTTGCGCCTGCCCTACCAACGAACCATTCCAAAACGAGTCACACGATGGCCCACACCGCTTTTTTCACCGATGAACGCACGTTCTGGCACACCAGCGGCGCCCACGCTTTATTTTTCCCCGTTGGCGGTTGGGTGCAGCCTCCTTCGAGCGGTGGCTACGCCGAATCGCCCGATTCGAAACGTCGTCTCCTCTCATTGATCCAGATGTCCGGCCTCGGCAATCAGCTCGACATGTGCAGCGCGTCCATGGCAACCGACGACGAGCTCATGCGTATTCATCCGCGTGAGTACCTCAGACGCTTCAAGGCCCTGAGCGACACAACGGGTGGCGATCTCGGCGACCCCGGCGACCTCGCGCCGTTCGGCAAAGGCAGCTACGAGATCGCGGCGTTATCGGCTGGTCTGGCCATTGGTGCCATCGATCGCGTGCTTGAACGTCGCGCGAGCAACGCGTTTTCGCTGTCGCGCCCGCCAGGCCACCACTGCCTGCGCGACAAGCCGATGGGATTCTGCCTGCTCGCCAACATTCCGGTTGCTATCGAGGCGGCGCGGGCGAAGCATCAGGTGGAGCGTGTCGCGGTGATCGACTGGGATGTCCACCACGGTAACGGGACGCAGTCGATCTATTACGAAGACCCCCACACGCTGACCATCTCGCTTCATCAGGACCGATGCTTTCCACCGGGCTATAGCGGTGCCGCGGATCGCGGCGCAGGCCCGGGGCTCGGCGCGAATATCAACATTCCGTTGCTGCCGGGCGGCGGCCACGACGCGTATCTGTATGCCATGGAGCGCATTGTGATTCCCGCGCTCGACCGGTTTCGGCCCGAACTGATCGTGGTAGCCAGCGGGCTGGATGCGAGCGCCGTTGATCCGCTCGCGCGGATGCTGCTGCATACAGGAAGCTACCGCGCCATGACGCGCCTCATGCTCGACGCCGCGGACCGGCATTGCGCCGGGCGCCTCGCGATCGTTCACGAAGGCGGCTATTCGGAGGCGTATGTGCCTTTTTGCGGTCACGCGATTGTCGAGACGCTTGCGAGCGTGCGCACTGACGTGATCGATCCAATGCTTGATCTTGCCATCGCGCAGCAGCCCAACGAACGGTTCGTGCAGTTCCAGCGTCAACTTATCGATGAATTGGCAGCTGGATATTCACGATGAGCGCAGTCCGCAGTCTGCAGTCATCAGAGCCAGCGATTGATTTCGATCGGGCAATTGCACCGGCCGCGTCGATCAAGTGCCGTCCCAAAAAAAGTGGCGTGCTGCAGGCGGAGGCAGGTGCTTGTTGCCTGCTCGTCGCGGCAAGCGTTTGTCCGTCGATGCCCCCTATGTTTTAACTTTCAAGGAGTTCTATTGCCATGACATCACAGCCCGGTTTCATTCAAGTCGGCGCGCTCGCCGAAGGCTTCGCGCCCAACAGCAACATACTGCCCGCCACCGCGGATCTGGCCGGTCGCGATTTGCGGTTGCAATTCAGCGACGGTTCCTCTCTGGCACTGGAATTCCTCGCCGCCGACACCTTGCGCACGACGAGCGGCGAACACGCCTATCGCGCAAGCTCGGTGCGTGACGGGATTTATTTCGTCGACTATTGCGGCGGCGAGAACGGCGCGTCATCGACCAGCCTCGTGCTCGACCTGCGTCGCGGACTGGCTACGTCGGTCACCGGCACCTTGCCGGGCGAGCGCGAAACGCGCGTCGATGCGTTCACTCGGGTCGAACGCGGCGACGAATTGACCTCCGTGCGCGCGAGCTTCCGACACGGTGTGATCGCACACGGCGCGGCGGCGGCGCCCACGGTCGATGCAACCGCGCTGCATGCCCCGACGACCGAGTTGATCGGCATGCGCAATCTCTACATCTATAGCGAGACCGAGCGCTACGAGCATATCTACCTGAACGAGCACTTCTACGCGTGGCAATGCCTGGAGGGTGCAGAGCAGGGGCTGGCGGACGTTGACCGGTGCCACTGTTTTCGCATCGACGAGCAGCTTTATCTGTTCGTCTGGCGTGAAAAGGTCATTCCGACGCTGGGCGTGGTGATGATCGATCTGGCGCGCATGAAAACTGACGGCAAGATCATTGGATATCAGGGTGATTCGTTCGACGCCGTCTCGAATTTTCCGGTCGGCGCACAGGCCGAGGTGATCAACATCACGCGATATCCACAACGATTGAAGGTCGATGGGCGAGGCCGGCGGCTGGGGCGCGAGTCGTGAGGCAGATAAACGCGAGCGTCGACGGTTCTATACGACCAGTCCAGACCGGAAAGTCCCCTTCGGTTCCAACACTCCTCACTTTGGAAAACATCGACATGCGTAACGATGGCTTAGTGGTAGTCAACAACGACGTTTGTTCATTTATTAAGCGCGAACTGGGGATTTTTGTCGATGGAGCGTGGCAGTCTGCGCATTCCCCGCGCCGGCTCGATATTTTCGATCCCGCGAGCGGCGAGCGAATTTCAAGCGTGCCGGACGCGGACGTGAGCGACGTCGATCGCGCGGTGCGAAGCGCCCGCGCGGCATTCGACGCCCGTGTGTGGAGTGGCCTGCGACCTTCGGAGCGTGAGCGCATCTTGTTGCGTCTAGCCGATTTGCTGGAGGCACACGGCGAAGACCTCGCACAAATGGAAACGCTCAACCAGGGGCAATCGATCAATGTCGCGCGGGCGGTAGGGGTCGGAGCGACCATTGAATATGTTCGATACATGGCGGGTTGGGCGACCAAGATTACGGGCGAGACGCTCGATGTATCGATCCCGTTTCCACCCGGCACGAAATACACGGCCTTCACCCGCAAGGAGCCCATTGGCGTGGTTGCGGGGATTGTGCCGTGGAACTTTCCGCTGATGATCGCCGTCTGGAAGCTCGTACCTGCGCTTGCTGCGGGCTGTACGGTTGTCATCAAGCCTTCGGCGGAGACGCCGCTCACGGCGCTCAGGCTTGCGGAACTCGCACTTGAGGCGGGCGTGCCGCCTGGCGTTTTCAACGTGATCACGGGCGGACCGGAATGCGGCGCGGCGCTTGCGGCCCATCCTGGCGTCAGCAAGATCTCGTTCACCGGCTCGACGCCCACGGGCAAACTCGTGGGCGCTGCCGCGGTGAATAACATGACGCGTTTCTCGCTTGAGCTTGGCGGCAAGAATCCGGCCGTGATGCTCGCCGATATCGATGTCGATCAAGCGGTGCAGGGCGCCATCATGGGTGGTTTCTTCAACCAGGGGCAGGTCTGCGCGGGCGCCTCGCGGATCTATGTGCATCGCAGCCGATACCGGCAAGTTGCCGATGGACTCGCCGACATCGCCAACGCGATGAAACTGGGTCCCGGCCTTGACCCGTCGGCGCAAATTAACGCGCTTGTATCGGCGCGACATCGCGATCGGGTCGAGGACCATATTGCTCGCGCGCATGCGGAGGGTTTGCGCTTTCTTGCGGGCGGCACGCCGGTCATGAGCCGGGGTTATTACGTCCGGCCGACGGTGCTGGCGGACGTACCGCCGGACGCGTCGATTGTGCGGGACGAGGTTTTTGGCCCCGTGCTTGCTGTCATACCGTTTGACGATCCTGCAGAAGCGATTCGTCTTGCGAACGATAGCCCTTATGGATTGGCTGCCAGCCTGTGGAGTAATGACCTCACGGCGGTGATGAATCTGATCCCTCGACTGGAAGCCGGGACGGTATGGGTGAATTGCCACGTTCCGCTGGATCCAGGCATGCCGTTTGGCGGCTACAAGCAGTCGGGAATAGGCCGCGAATTCGGCAAATACGCGATTGAGGGTTTCACGGAAACGAAATCGGTGTGCATCGCTCATTAGTGCCGGCGGCAGGATAGCTGAAACGTGCAAACCGAAGCGTGTGCAAGGGGGGCGACGAAAACCCGTCTTAAGTCCCCTTTAAGCCCCGCTTGATCCGTCCCGGCTAAAATGAACGCCCGGGCCGCAAGGCCGCCAAGAGCCGCAGAGCGAAACATGCGAATCCTGCTAGTAGAAGACGACAGAATGATTGCGGAAGGCGTCCGCAAGGCGCTGCGCAGTGACGGATTCGCGGTGGACTGGGTGCAGGACGGCGAAGCGGCCCTAACGGCGGTAGGTGGCGAACCTTACGATCTCATGCTGCTGGACCTCGGCTTGCCGAAACGCGACGGTCTCGATGTCCTTAAAAGCCTGAGAGCAAGAGGCAACGCGCTGCCCGTGCTGATTGTCACGGCGCGGGATTCCATCGCCGATCGTGTAAAAGGCCTCGACGCCGGCGCCGACGATTATCTCGTCAAACCTTTCGACCTTGACGAACTGGGCGCTCGCATGCGCGCCCTGATCCGCCGCCACGCCGGCCGCGGCGACTCCCTGATCCGCCACGGCACATTGACGCTGGACCCGGTGGGCCACCAGGTCACATTGGAAGGCAACGCCGTAGCGCTGTCCGCACGCGAATTCGCGTTGCTCGAAGCCCTGATGGCGCGCCCGGGCGCGGTTTTATCGAAGAGCCAGCTTGAAGAAAAAATCTACGGCTGGGGCGAGGAAATCGGCAGCAACACGGTCGAGGTCTACATCCATTCGCTGCGCAAAAAGCTTGGGCCCGACCTTATCCGCAATGTCCGTGGACTCGGTTACATGGTGTCGAAGGAAGCCTGATGCATTCCATTCGCCGCCAACTGCTGGTCTGGCTGCTGGCGCTGGTGATCGTCGGCGTGGGGTTTGCGGGCTGGCTGATCTATCGTCAGGCACTGGCCGAAGCAAACGAACTGTTTGACTATCAACTGGAACAGATCGCGGCCGCGTTGCCGTCGGAGCCGTTTTCGTCGGTGCTGCAGTCGCGCAGCGACAGCGACGAAGGCGTCGTGATCCAGATCTGGAACCGCAACGGCGTGCTCATGTATTACTCGCACCCGCGCGTGCCGCTGGCGCCCCACGCAGAACTGGGCTTCTCCACCGAAGCCACGCCGCGCGGCGTATGGCGCGTCTACAGCGCCATTGTTGGCGATAACGTCGTCCAGCTCGCGCAGCCGCTGTCCATCCGCAACCGGCTGGCAGCGGGTGTCGCGTGGCGAACCTTGTGGCCGCTCGTGGTGCTGTTGCCGCTGCTCGGCATGGCGATATGGATCATCGTCGGACGGGGTTTGAAGCCGTTGCAACGCGTCACGCGTGCGCTCGACACCCGTCATCCCGAAGCGCTGGAACCTCTACCCGACAACCGCTTGCCCGAAGAGGTCGTGCCTGTCGTGCGCGCGTTGAACGCGCTGCTCTCCCGTCTCGCGACCGCGCTCGATACGCAAAAGGCTTTCGTCGCCGATGCCGCCCACGAGCTGCGCACGCCGCTTGCCGCCGTGCAGATCCAGTCGCAACTGGTGGCGCGCGCGAAGGACGACGAGTCGCGCAAGGAAGCGCTCGACGACCTGCAGGCGGGTATCACGCGCGCCACGCGGCTGGCCGAGCAACTGCTTGCGCTCGCACGCTCGGAACCCGACGGCAAGAGTGAAAGCAAGCCAGTGGACCTGCATGCGCTGCTGGACGAATGTGTTGGTGGCTCCGTGCTGGTGGCGCAACAGCGGGGCGTTGACCTGGGCATCGAGGCGAACGAACCGGCGACCATCTCCGGCGATGCCAACGCATTGCGCGTGATGTTCAATAATCTCATCGATAACGCCACGAAATACACGCCGAGCGGTGGCCGCGTGGACGTCTGCCTGCAGGTGAAAGACGGCCATCCCACGGTGGAACTAGCGGACACCGGCCCAGGCATTCCCGCCGATGAACGCGAGCGTGTGTTCGACCGGTTTTATCGGGCGGGAATGGGCGCCAGCCGTGCGCGCACGGACGTGGCGGGCAGCGGCCTGGGCTTGGCGATCGTGCGCCGGATAGCGCTTCAGCATGACGCGAAAGTGTCGCTCGCCGAATCGAAAAACGGCGGTCTGCTCGTCTCCATTCAATTCAGCTCTGCTTTAAATACCTCGCTTTAAGTGCCCTTTAAGCGGCGCCTCTTAATCTTCGTTTCATCCTGAAGCGCATCCCCGAGGAGCACACGATGAATTCGAAGGTCATTTCCCGCAGCGCCATTGCAGCAGCTGTTGTCGTCGCCTTGTCGGCGGGTTACGTCGCCGGAAACCGGAACGTACCGGCGCCGCAGGTCATCACACCGGTACAAGCCGCCATGATGCCGGCCGAAGCCGCTGCAAAGACCGGTATCCCGGATTTCTCCGGCCTGGTCGAAACCTACGGCCCGGCGGTCGTCAACATCAGCGCCAAACATGTGGTGAAGACTGCGTCGCGCCGCAACGGCATGAACGGCGGCATGAATGGTGGCATGAACGGCGGGGCGAACGGAGCTAATCCGCAATTGCCGATCGATCCGAGCGATCCGTTCTATCAATTCTTCAAGCATTTCTACGGTAATGGCGTGCCGGGCATGGGCGGTAACGACGGCCAGAACGCCGCTGATACCCCAAGCGAAAGCCTGGGTTCGGGCTTTATCGTGAGCAGCGACGGTTACATCCTGACCAACGCACACGTGGTCGACGGCGCCAACGTGATCACGGTCAAGACGACCGACAAACGCGAATACCATGCGAAGGTGATCGGCACGGACAAGCAGTCGGATGTCGCCGTTCTGAAGATCGATGCGAAGAACCTGCCGGTCGTCAAGATTGGCGATCCGAACGGCAGCAAGGTCGGCCAGTGGGTGGTCGCAATCGGTTCGCCTTACGGTTTCGATAACACCGTGACGTCCGGCATCATCAGCGCGAAATCGCGCTCGTTGCCGAACGAGAATTACACGCCGTTCATCCAGACCGACGTGCCGGTGAATCCGGGTAATTCCGGCGGCCCGCTTTTCAATCTGCAAGGCGAAGTGATCGGTATCAATTCGATGATCTATTCGCAGACCGGTGGCTTCCAGGGACTTTCGTTCGCAATCCCGATCAATGAAGCCATGAAGGTGAAAGACGCGCTGGTGAAGACTGGCCATGTGGATCGCGGCCGCCTTGGTGTGACCGTGCAGGGCATGGACCAGACGCTTGCGAAGTCGTTCGGCCTGCAAAGCCCGAATGGGGCGCTCGTGAGTTCCGTCGAAGCGGGCGGTCCGGCGGCGAAGGCTGGCCTGCAGCCCGGCGACGTGATCCTCTCGGTCAACGGCGAACCGGTTGCGGACTCGAACGCGTTGCCGTCGCAGGTGGCAGCGCTCCCGCCGGGTACCACGACCAAGGTGCAGGTCTGGCGCGACAAGGCCACGAAGGACCTGAGCGTGACCGTGGGCACGTTGTCCGATGCAAAGACTGCTAGCACGGGCAAGGGTGCGGACCAGGCTGATTCGGCATCGCAGGACGCACGGCTGGGTGTCTCGGTGCGGCCGCTGACGCCTGACGAAAAGCAAAGCGCGTCGCTGTCCCGCGGTTTGCTCGTGCAGCAAGCGGGCGGCGCGGCTGAAAGCGCCGGCATCCAGGCCGGCGACGTGATCCTGGCGGTCAACGGCCAGCCGATCACGAGCGTGGAGCAATTGAAGACGATGGTGGCTCACGCAGGCGACAGCATCGCGTTGCTGATCCAGCGCGATGATGCGCAGATCTTCGTGCCGGTGGATCTGGGTTGACAGTAGGCTAATTGAAATGTCGGCTGAAGGCCGATGCGGGAACAGGGCGGCATGCGTAACTTGGCATGCAACAATGCCGCCCTGGAAAATAGCGTGAATTGCAGGCATGAACCGTGCGCATAGTTTCTCTCCCGAAGCGCTTTAGCCCGGCTGCGCAAAACTTCGCGTGCTGCACGTCGGGAGACAAGCGCAACGCCGATGAAGGCGTCTGAAGTTCATAAGGAGCTGATCACGATGACCAAGACGACTAAAGCAGCGATTGAAGCATCTACCGAAGCAAACACCGTTACGTTAACTAAACATCGCCGGCCTGCCGCGAGAAAGGCGTCCATTGCCGTGCTAGCAGCCGCGATGACGTTCGGAATGGCGGGCGCCGCGTTCGCGCAGACCGTAGGCGGGGGAACGAGCGACATGAGCAGCGCCGGCAACACGAACGGCGGCGGGCTGCCGCAGGTCCAGACGCAGGGCGACGTGTCGTTCACATCCGGCGGCGTGGGCCTGGACGAATCGCACGCGCTGATTCGCGAACAGGCGCATTGGCCGCTCTCGTTGCGTTTCACGGGGCCGACGTCGGACTATCTCTCTGATGTCCACGTCCGTATTGCCGATGCTAAGGACGCAGAAGTGCTCAAGACCGACGCCATGGGCCCGTACATGCTGGTGAAACTGCCCCCGGGTCATTACACGGTTTACGCCAAATACAAAGACTCGGAAAAGAAGCAAGGGGTGACGGTGGCCGGCAACGGGAAGGCGAAGGCCGATTTCCACTGGTCCATGCAGTAGGCCGTCAAACACCATCAAACGCACCATGCGCCGTGGTGAGCTACCGTACGCAAAACCGCATATGAAGCAAAAGACTGCGGCGATTCGTTAAGTGTGGCGCAGGTACCAAAGACGCTAACGGAGCTTGCACAAGCACCCCCAAGTTGTCACATAATGAAGCCACGGGTCCCGGAAAACCCGTGGCTTTTTTATGTCGCTGCTGCAAACGCGACGGCGGACGTTCAGTTTTTTGGTACCGGGAGCGCGCGATGAGCACGGACACCCATCACATTGAAATCTCGCTGAATACGCGACGCCATCGCGTGATTCATCAGGGCGTGACGTACGCGGACACACACGCGGCGTTGACGCTGATCGAGACAGGCCACGATCCCGTGCATTATTTCCCGCGTGCCGATGTCAACATGGCGCGCCTCTCGAAGTCCACGCATACCTCGCATTGCCCTTTCAAGGGCGACGCAACGTACTACCATTTGCTGACAGAAGACGGTCCGGTGGAAAACGCTGTCTGGAGTTACGAGCAGCCGAAAGAAGGCGTCGAGAAAATTAAAAGCTATCTGGCGTTTTATCCGTCGCGGGTCGATCGTATCGACGAGACGGCCGGTACCTGAAACGCCGGGTCAATATAAAAATGGGCGCCATGCATGGGGAGGGCCCAATGGAAGTCGCCGATGCTTTACGCATTCCGCTCGAACCCGCTCAGGTGCGCGAGGCGTTGGGAGATCTTGCGCTGGTGCGCGCGAGTATCGATAACTGCGAATCGCTGGTACGTCTTGCCGGTGGCGAATACACATTGAGGTTGACGGTGCCGCTTGGCGCGTTGCGGGCGCACTACGCAATCCGGGCACACGTTGCGGATGCAACCCGTTTGCCGCGTCATGACGGACAACCCGGCGAAGTCGACGCGCAAACCCTCAGTTTTAAGGCGTGTGGCGAAGGCGTGGGATCGTTGCGCGGACAAATCGCGGTGGCGCTGATTCCGGATGCCAACGGTTCATCTACATGGATTGAATACACGGTCTGGGCGACGCTCACCGGCCCGCTGGCAGGTTTGCCGGCACGCCAGATAGAAAATTCACTGCGTGAAGTCGCCGACGATTTTTTTATCGAATTCTGCGAAGTCGTGCGGGCGAAGCATGGCCATCAGCCTGCTGCCGCGCTCAAGCCGGCTGTCTCGCGCCGGCATGTGTTCTTGCGGCCGATCTCTATGTCGGCTGCATTTGCGCGTCACGGCCCTCCCGCGGCGCACAAATCCCGCGCGGCGGCTACGGCCGACGTTATTGGCGGCGTCTTGCGTCATCGGCTGCCCGGTCACGCGCCTCGCCATCCACATCCACACAGCTTGCCCGCCTGGGCGTGGGCCGCGTTGGTCTGCTGTGTCGCCGTATTCCTGTTTCTAGCGCAGCGCTACGGTCTGCGATAACACGCCCCGCTACGAGGGGTCGCCGGAACGCAGCAGCATATGGGGGCTGTAGCGCATGACGTCGAAACAGGAATCGATCAGGCGTTCTGCATCATTCTTGAGGTCGATGCTCTCGGGCCACATCAGCGAGTCGTAGAGAATGCCGGTGAAGAGCGCGTGCAGGATGGTGGTGGCGTGGCGCGTATCGAGCATGGGCGGCAACTGGCCTTTGTCGACTGCATTGCTCAGTCCGCGCTCGATCTTCTCTTTCCCCTCGCGCATGTTCGTCTGATGCCGCTCGCGCACCGGCCCCATGTCTTCCACGAACTCGCATTTGAGAAACAGGATGTCGAATACGCGCCGGCGCTGCTCGTCGAGCGCGATATTACGCATGCACCAGATGAAGATGTCGCGGATCCGGCCAAGCGGATCGGCCTCTTTGGTGTCGAGCGTTGCTTCGACCAGTTCATCAAGCGGTAACAGGCTGCGGTCGAACATGGCGGTGAATAGATCACCCTTGTTCGCAAAGTGCCAATAGATTGCGCCGCGCGTGACGCCGGCTTCCAGCGCGATGTCCGCCAGCGTGGTGCGCGAAACGCCTTTCTCGAAGAACACGCGTTCTGCTGCATCGAGAATACTATTGCGCGTCTCCGCCGCTTCTTCCTTGGTTCGTCTGACCATTATTTCGTGGGTTCCTGCTTGCCTGCCCGCAGCTAGTTTACTGCGGTCTTACATTGCACTGCAGCGACGTCATACATTTGTTCATCGCCCGCCAATCCTTCGAGACGATTCCCCTCGCACTGCTCTTGTTCACGTACGATCGTCTCTTTTACGTTCGTTCGTGAATGTATATACAATACCATCCGTCCAACGATAGCCCAAGCAGCACTGACCGGTTAATATCCGACACAGCTTTCATTCCGCCGTCCGTCCGCGTGCCCATCCAAGGGCGTTGTCAGCGGCAGCCGTACACAGAAACGGCTCCAGGCGCTGCGGACGAATGATGGTCGGGGCACTGGTTTTTGCGCCCACTGGCTACTGGTAAGCGTCTCCAGACGCTCGTAGCGGCCCGCCCGTAGAAGGCGGCCGCGCACTTATTTCAATCTCAGTCTTTGACAGAGGTCGCTCCATGCGCGTCGAACGGGTTCCATTCCGCTTAATCAGTGCCGCGACGGCTGCCGTGATTCTTGCAGCCTGCGGACAAAAACCATCAGCACCGCCGCCCCAAACCCCCGAAGTCGGGGTCATCACCGTCCAGCCCACCACCGTTCCTGTCGTGAGCGAACTGCCTGGCCGCACAAGTGCATTTCTGGTCGCCCAGGTTCGTGCACGGGTCGACGGCATTGTGCTGCGTCGTGAATTCATTGAAGGCGCGGAAGTGAAGGCGGGCCAGCGGCTCTACAAGATCGATCCGGCACCGTACATCGCGGCCCTGAACACGGCCAAGGCAACACTCGCCAAGGCGCAGGCCAACGTTGTCACGCAAAACGCCCAGGCGGCGCGCTACAAGATCCTCGTTGCGGCAAACGCGGTCAGCAAGCAGGACTACGACAACGCCGTGGCGACTCAAGGCCAGGCCGTAGCCGACGTCGCGTCGGGCAAGGCGGCTGTCGACACCGCGCAGATCAACCTCGGTTATACGGACGTAGTGTCGCCTATCACGGGCCGCACGGGTTTGTCGCAGGTCACGCCGGGCGCTTACGTGCAGGCTAGCGCCGCCACGTTGCTCACCACGATTCAACAACTCGATCCGGTCTATGTCGACCTGACGCAATCGAGCGTGGACGGCCTGAAGCTTCGCCGTGACATTCAGGAAGGCCGCTTGCAGACCGGTGGCGTCAACGCCGCCAAGGTCACGCTGATCCTGGAAGACGGCCGCACGTATTCGGAAGCGGGCAAGCTGCAATTCTCCGACGTGAGCGTGGACCAGGGCACCGGTTCGGTCACCGTGCGCGCGATTTTCCCCAATAAGGACCGCGTGCTGCTGCCAGGCATGTTCGTGCGTGCGCGTATTGACGAAGGTGTGAACGACAAGGCGCTGGTGGTCCCGCAAGTCGGCGTGACGCATGACCAGAAGGGGCAGCCGACGGCGCTCGTGGTCGGTCCGGACAACAAGGTGGCTTTGCGCCAACTGGTGACGTCGGGTACCTACGGCGACAAGTGGGTCGTGGATAGCGGCCTGAATGCGGGCGATCGCGTGATCGTGCAGGGCACGGAGAAAGCGCGACCGGGCTCGACTGTGAAGCCTGTCGACGCACAGCTTCCGGCTGAGGCGGCTCAACCGGCATCCGGCGCGGCTCCAGGTGCAGCTCCTGCGGCAGCAGACGCCGGCGCAAGCGGTGCGGCGGCTTCGAGCAATCCGGCACCCACTTCCGCGGCGGCAGCATCCGCGGCATCAGGCGCGTAATCAGGCGCAATAAAAGGGAGCCTGTTTCATGGCAAAGTTCTTTATCGATCGCCCGATTTTTGCATGGGTGATCGCCATTATTCTGATGCTGTCGGGGATCGCTTCGATCTTCACGTTGCCGGTCGCGCAGTATCCGACGATCGCGCCGCCGGCCATTCAGATCAGTGCTACGTACCCGGGTGCGTCCGCCAGCACGGTGGAAAACACGGTAACGCAGGTGATCGAGCAGCAGATGAGCGGCCTCGACCACTTGCTGTACCTGTCTTCCACCAGTGATGACTCCGGTACGGCCACCATTACGTTGACGTTCGCGGCCGGCACGAATCCGGACATCGCGCAGGTGCAGGTGCAGAACAAGCTGCAACTCGCGACGCCGCTCTTGCCGCAAGCCGTTCAGCAGCTCGGCTCCAAGGTGACGAAGTCGAGCAGCAGCTTCTTGATGGTGATGGCGTTCGTCTCCACGGACGGCAGCATGGGCCGCTACGACCTCGCCAACTACGTGGCGTCGAAGGTGGAAGATCCGATCAGCCGTATCGACGGGGTGGGGACGGTGACGTTGTTCGGCTCGCAATTCGCCATGCGGATCTGGCTGGATGCAACCAAGCTGAACAACTACGCGTTGACGCCGCTCGATGTGACCAACGCTGTCGCTGCACAGAACGTGCAGGTGGCAGGCGGCGGTCTGGGTGGCACGCCGGCAGTGCCGGGCCAGATGCTGCAGGCGACCATCACGGAAGCTACGCTGCTGCAAACGCCTGAGCAGTTCGGCAATATCCTGCTGAAGGTTAATCAGGACGGCTCGCAAGTGCGCCTGAAGGACGTGTCGCGCATCGAGCTGGGCGGTGAGAACTACAACTTCGATACCAAGTACAACGGTCAGCCGACCGCCGGCTTCGGCATCCAGCTCGCGACAGGCGCCAACGCGCTGAACACGGCGAAGGCGGTGCGCGCGAAGATCGACGACCTGTCGAAGTATTTCCCGGCAGGCCTGGTCGTGAAGTATCCGTACGACACCACGCCGTTCGTGAAGCTGTCTATTGAAGAAGTGGTCAAGACGCTGATCGAAGGGATCGTGCTGGTGTTCCTGGTGATGTACCTGTTCCTGCAGAACCTGCGGGCCACGTTGATCCCGACCATCGCCGTGCCGGTCGTGCTGCTGGGTACCTTCGCGGTCATGGGGCTGGTGGGTTTCTCCATCAATACGCTCTCCATGTTCGGGCTGGTGCTCGCCATCGGCTTGCTGGTGGACGATGCGATCGTGGTGGTGGAAAACGTCGAGCGGGTGATGGCCGAGGAGGGTTTATCTCCTCGGGACGCCACCCGCAAGGCGATGGACCAGATTACCGGCGCGCTGGTTGGCGTGGCGCTCGTGCTGTCGGCCGTGTTCGTGCCGGTGGCGTTCTCGGGCGGTTCGGTGGGCGCGATCTACCGGCAGTTTTCGCTGACGATTGTCGCGGCCATGATCTTGTCCGTGCTGACCGCGTTGATCTTGACGCCGGCATTGTGCGCGACCCTTCTGAAGCCGATCGACAAAGATCATCACGTCGAGAAGAAGGGTTTCTTCGGCTGGTTCAACCGTACGTTCACGAAGAGCCAGGACAAGTATCACAGCGGCGTGGAGCACGTGATCAAGCGCTCCGGGCGCTGGCTCATCATCTATCTGGTGGTGATCGTCGCGGTGGGTTTCCTGTTCGTCCGTCTGCCGAAGTCGTTCTTGCCTGACGAAGACCAGGGCACGATGTTCGTGCTCGTCCAGGCGCCGGCGGGTTCTACGCAGGAACGCACGGCCAAGGTTCTCGCCGACGTAACCCACTGGCTGCTGACGGACCAGAAGGACATTGTCGAAGCGGTCTTTACGGTGAACGGCTTCAGCTTCGCGGGCCGCGGCCAGAACTCGGGCCTCGTGTTCGTGCGGATGAAGGACTATGGGCTGCGCCAGCATGCCGACCAGAAGGTGGGCGCGCTCGTCGGACGCATGTTCGGGCACTTCGCGAGCTACAAGGACGCGATGATCTTCCCGGTCAATCCGCCGTCCATTCCGGAACTCGGCACGGCTTCAGGTTTCGACTTTGAGCTGGAAGATCGCTCGGGTCTCGGTCACGCGAAGCTGATGGAAGCCCGCAACATGCTGCTTGGCATGGCGTCCAAGGATCCGACGCTCGCGCAGGTTCGTCCTAACGGCCTGAACGATACGCCGCAGTTCAAGGTGAACGTGGATCGGGAGAAGGCGAATGCGCTGGGCTTGTCGCCGGCGACTATCGACCAGGTGTTCTCGATCGCGTGGGCTTCGTCGTACGTGAACAACTTCCTGGACGTCGATAACCGGATCAAGAAGGTGTACGTACAGGGCGACGCGCAGTTCCGCATGAATCCGGAAGACCTGAACAAGTGGTACGTGCGCAATACCGCCGGCGCGATGGTTCCGTTCGGAGCGTTCGGTTCTGGCGAATGGATCTACGGCTCACCGAAGCTCGAACGCTACAACGGTATTTCCGCGGTGGAAATCCAGGGTGCGGCGGCTCCGGGTAAATCGACGGGTCAGGCTATGCAGGCCATTGAAGCGATCGCGGCGAAGTTGCCGGCCGGTATTGGCTACGAATGGACGGGCTTGTCGCTGCAGGAACGCCAGTCGGGTTCGCAAGCGCCAATCTTGTACGGCATCTCGATTCTCGTCGTGTTCTTGTGTCTCGCGGCGTTGTATGAAAGCTGGTCGATTCCGTTCTCGGTGATCATGGTCGTGCCGCTCGGTATCTTGGGCGCGTTGCTCGCGGCTACCTTGCGCGGGCTGGAAAACGACGTGTTCTTCCAGGTCGGCTTGCTGACTACGGTGGGGTTGTCGGCGAAGAACGCAATTTTGATCGTGGAATTCGCACGCGATTTGCGCAGCCAGGGCAGGACCACGGTTGAAGCGGCAATGGAAGCGGCGCGTCAGCGGTTGCGCCCGATTCTGATGACGTCGCTGGCGTTCATTCTCGGCGTGTTGCCGCTTGCAATCAGTAACGGCGCGGGTTCAGCCAGCCAGCACGCCATTGGAACGGGCGTGATCGGCGGGATGTTGACGGCGACCTTCCTGGCCATTTTCATGATCCCCATGTTCTTTGTGGTGATCAGCAAAATCAGCCACGACAAGGGTACGCCGCAGCACACCCACGGCGGCGATGGCAATGATGGTGGCCACGGTGGCACGCCTGCTCCGGCCAAGGAAGGACATTGAGATGCTAAAACACTCCTTGATAGCGGCAGCGGTCGCGTTTTTCGCGGCAGGCTGCACGATGGCGCCGAAGTACGAGCGCCCGGCGGCGCCCGTCGACCAGACGTTCCCGACGGGCGGCGTCTATGACAAGCAGCCGGACGCAACGTCGTCGGCTGCGCCTGGTGATTCCGCGCAGGCGAAGCCGGCGGTGGACATCGGCTGGCGCGATTTCTTCGTCGATGCACGCTTGCAGCAGATCGTTGCAATCGCGCTGAAGAACAACCGTGACCTGCGCGTGTCCATGCTCAACGTGGCAGCGGCGCGCTCGCAGTATCAGATCACGCGTGCCGAGTTGCTGCCCACGCTCGACGCCGTCGGGTCGCAGACGAAGTCGCGCACGCCGAAGGATCTGTCGTTGTTCGGGCAGACCATCTCGAACCAGTATTCGGTCGGCGTGAATGCGTCCTGGGAAATCGACTTCTTCGGGCGGATCCAGAGCCTGAAGGACCAGGCGCTCGAGCAGTATTTCGCGTTGGCGGAAACGCGCAAGGCGGCGGAAATCTCGCTGGTGTCGCAAGTCGCCGACCAGTATTTGACGATGCTCTCGGACGACGACCAGCTCACCGTCACGCGCAATACGTTGAAGACGGCGCAAGAGTCGTATCGGATCACGAAGCTGCAATTCGATAACGGCGTAGGCACCGAACTCGACGTGACTCAGTCTGAAGGCATCCTGCAACAGGCCGCTGCCAACCTTCAGTCGCAATTGCGTCTGCGGGCGCAGGCCGAGAATGCGCTGGTGTTGTTGATCGGAGAGCCGCTGCCGGCAGATTTGGCGCCGGGCCTGCCGCTCGACAGCCAGAACCTGCTCGCCGATATCCCTGCCGGGTTGCCTTCGGACCTGCTCGTGCGGCGTCCGGATATTGCGTCGGCGGAGCATTCACTGCTTGCCGCGAACGCGAACATCGGTGCTGCGCGTGCGGCGTTTTTCCCGAAGGTTTCGCTGACGGGTAGCTTCGGGACGTTGGCGCCTTCGCTTGGCACATTGTTCAAGCCGGGTTCGGCGGCATGGTCGTTCGCACCGCAAATCTCGATTCCGATTTTCGAGGGCGGCACGAACCTGGCCAACCTGGATCTGGCTCAGATCCAGAAGCGCATCGAGATCGCGAATTACGAGAAGGCGATCCAGACGGCGTTCCGCGAAGTGGCGGACGGGCTGGCCGCGCGCGGCACTTACGACGAGCAGATCAAGGCGCTCGAGTTGTTTGTGAAGTCGCAGGCTCGCGGGCTGGAGCTGTCGGATATGCGATATCGCAACGGCGTGGACAACTATCTGAGCGTGTTGACGGCCCAGACGAACCTGTACACCGCGCAGCAGTTGCTGATCACGGCGCGGCTGAACCGCGTGACGAATCTCGTCGATTTGTATCGTGAGCTGGGTGGCGGCTGGGTCGAGCATGCAGGCGATCAGCCACGTCCTTCGGATGCAATGCCGAATTACCGCGATATTGGCACGCCGACGGCGGCTGCTGCGCCTGCGGCTTCCGGTGCGACGGTCAGCTCGGCTTCGGCAGGTCCTGCGAAGCTGGTTCCGGTGCAGCATCTGGTGCCGGCTGCAAAGCCGCAGGTTGATGCCGACGGGAAAGCAGTGGGATCGGCAGGGTAAGGTATTACGTGGTCCAGATGTTCAAAAACCGCAGCCTTTTGGGGCTGCGGTTTTTTTTATTGCGGCTTTTTTTATCTCTCAGTTCTGCGCGAACTCCCTCAGTGCTTCACCTTCGCCCTCCCATCAAAATCCCTTCCGGCACGATGGATCGCGCAGGTCGCATCGCGTTCTTTCTTCACTCCGTTGAAGACGATATTCAACAGCACCGCCGACACCGACGCCAGCAAGATCCCGCTATGAAGAATGGGTTCCAGCGCATGCGGTAACTGCGAGAAGAACTTCGGTGCGACGACCGGCACGAGACCCAGGCCAATACTCACCGCGACGATAAACAGGTTGTGGTGGTTCTTGACGAAATCGACCTTCGACAGGACCTTGATCCCGTTCGCCGCGACCATGCCGAACATGACAATGCCCGCGCCGCCAAGCACGAACGGCGGCACCGACGCCACCACTTGCGCCATCTTCGGAAACAGCCCGAGCGCCACGAGGATCACGCCGCCGGTCGCACAAACGAAGCGGCTCTTCACACCCGTGACGCCGATCAGCCCGACGTTCTGCGAGAACGACGTATGCGGAAACGAGTTGAAGATCCCGCCAATCAGCGTGCCCAATCCGTCGACTCGCAGTCCGCGCACCAGCGCGTTCTGATCGACGGGACGCTCGACCATGTCGCCGACGGCGAGGAACATGCCCGTCGATTCGATGAACGTGACGAACATGACGATGACCATCGTTGCAATGGAAAGCGGGTCGAAGTGCGGCAGGCCGAAGTGAAACGGCAGCACGATGCCGACCCACGGCGCGTTCGTCACGCCGTTGAGATCGACGCGTCCCAGCGACATAGCGATCCCGAACCCCGCCACAATGCCGAGCAACACCGAAATATTCGCGATAAACCCGCGTGCAAACTTGTTGATCATCAGGATCAGCGTGAGCACGACCAGCGCCAGCAGCAGGTAAACCGGATTGCCATACTCGGGGTTCCCGACACCCCCGGCTGCCCAGTTGATGCCCACGCCCATCAGCGACAAACCGATCACCGCGATGACCGTGCCGACCACCACGGGCGGGAAAAAGCGCAGCAGCTTTCCGATCATCGGCGCGAGGAAAATCCCCACGATACCCGCTGCGATCGTCGCGCCGAATATGTCGAGAATGCCGAGCCCCGGATTCGTGCCGATGGCGACCATCGGACCGACGGCGGCGAATGTGCAGCCCATGATGACCGGCAAGCGGATGCCGAAGATCCAAAGGCCTAACGTCTGGATAAGCGTTGCGACGCCGCACGAGAATAAATCGGCACTGATGAGAAACGCTATCTGGTCTTTCGGCAGCTTGAGCGCCGCGCCGAGAATCAGCGGGACCGCGACGGCGCCTGCGTACATGACGAGTACGTGCTGAATGCCGAGTGTAAGCAACTGGGCGGCGGGTAAGCGTTCGTCGCAGGGATGAACCGGGATTGTTGCCATGTTGTTTCTGTCTCCAAATTTTGATCCGAGCGTGCCCTCGAATTAGTGATTCAAGGTACGTGGCGCAAAAAGCGAGAACAAGTCGACGTTGGCGTATGGCCCCCTTAGCCGCGCTGATATGCCGCGAGTGCCTTAATATCGCGTCTGACGTGGTGAAGCCACGGCTGGCGGGCGAAGGACGATTTGCGTCGCGCTTGGCAGGGCGTCCACCTACGAGGCGTGGTTATGATGGTTATCTGCCCTCCCGCATAGTCTGTTTTCCTGAGGCGCGACGCGGGCAGCGGGTTAACCCGTCGCAACCCGTTTTTACCGCTTAACTTTTTCTGCGAATCTCCATGCGATTTCTTGGCATCGATCTGGGCACGGCATCGCTGAAACTCGCTATCGTCGATGAAAACGGCCACGAACGCGCCTTCGCGAACGCCGCGTACACAGTCTCAACGCCCGTTCCCGGCTGGGCCGAAACGCCGGTGGAAACCTGGTGGAACGCACTGCGCGATGCAGCCGCGCGCTTGCCAGCCCATGAGCGCGAGCGGGTGAATGCAATCGGTTTCTCGGGGCAGATGCATGGCGTCGTAGTCACCGACGAAAACAACCAGGCGCTGCGCCCCGCGATGTTATGGCCCGATACCCGCGCGCTAGATTTGCTCGACGCCTGGCGCCCACCGCAACTGAATCCCGTCGCGCCCGGCATGGCAGGGCCGTTGCTGCGCTGGCTCGCGGCGAACGAGCCGGCGGTGATGAGCAAGACACGCTGGGCCTTGCAGCCGAAAGACTGGCTGCGAACGGCGTTGGGCGGCGAAGTTTGCACTGATCCGTCGGACGCGTGCGCCACCGCGCTTGCTGAACCTTCGGGCGTGTGGGACGACGCGTTGATCGCGGCAATCGGGCTGCGGCGCGAGTGGTTCGCGCCGCTCGCGCCATCGTATGCAGCGGCCGGCACGTTGAACGCGGAGGGTGCGAAACTGCTCGGTTTGCGGGCGGGAATAGTGCTGGCCGTGGGTGCGGGCGACACCGCTTGCGCCGCGCTCGGCAGCGGTCTTTTTGCCGATGGCGACGCGTTGCTGACTACCGGCAGCGGCGGCCAGATCGTGGTGGAGTCTGCCGATCAGCCGGCCTCTGTCATCGGCCTGCACGCGTATCGTGCGGCGACTGACCAGTGGTATCGGATGGCTGCGATGCAGAACGTGGGCGTGGCGCTCGAAGCGGTGCGCGGCTGGCTCGGCTACACGAATTGGCCGAGCGCCTATGACGATGCGTTCGGTGCGTCTGCATCCACGCACGTGACGTTCTTGCCGTACGTGAGCGGTGAGCGTTCGCCGTGGATGAATCCATCGGCGAGGGCGGGTTGGCTCGGCCTCGGTCTTGGCGACACACGCGGCATGATGATGCGCGCGGCCTTCGAAGGGGTGGCTTTTGCGCTGCGTGCCGGCCTCGACGCCATTCGTCTGAACGCCGGATCGTCGGCCGTGGTACGAACCCTGCGGCTTGCCGGAGGTGGCTCGATCGATTCGCGCTGGCGCCAGCTTCTGGCCGATGCGCTCGATGCGGACCTGCAAGCCGTCGATTGCCCGAACGCGGCGACGCGCGGCGCGGCGATCCTTGGCGGCATTGCGCTCGGGTCCTGGCACGCGGCGGATCTGGCGGCGCTGGCGCCATCGGCGACGCTGGTTGCATCGCCGCGCGGTGCAGATATCGCCCGGGATCTGGCGCTCCGTCATACGCGTTTCATCGATTTATACCAGCGTAACGCGAGCTGGTTTTGACGCACGTTTTCGACCTCCGCTTACACTAGCGCACGCCCAAGCGAATCCACGAGACAGCACGAAAAGCCTCATACGAAATATGTCCGATACAACCACGTCCTTGCCTACCCATCCCGACTATCCCGACTTTCGCTCGCGTGAGTTCCTGCTCGATCACGCATTGCGGACCATGACCTTTTATCACCCGCATTGCATGGACCCGGCGGGCGGTTTTTATCATTTCTACAAGGACGACGGCACCCTCTACGACCGCAAGTCGCGGCATCTGGTGTCAAGCACGCGCTTCGTTTTCAACTACGCAATGGCGTACAAGCACTTTGGGCTCGATGAGTACCGCGGCGGCGTGCGTCATGGCATTGAATACCTGCGCGAGTTTCATCGTAATGCGCAGACCGGCGGTTATGCGTGGACGCTCAACGGTCGCGATGTCACCGACGCCACCAATCATTGCTACGGCCTCGCGTTCGTCGTGCTGGCCTATGCGAAGGCGCTGGAAGCAGGCTTCGAAGAAGCGCGCGGGTATCTGGAAGAAACCTGGGACCTGATGGAAACACACTTCTGGGACGCGGCTAACGGCCTGTACAAAGACGAGGCCAGCGCGGACTGGGTGGTATCGGACTATCGCGGACAAAACGCCAACATGCATACCTGCGAAGCGATGCTGGCTGCATTTGAAGCATCGCAGGATGTGCGTTATCTGGACCGCGCTGCGCTGCTCGCGGACAACATGGTGAATCGTCAGGCTGCGCTTGCCGGCGGGCTGGTCTGGGAGCACTACAAGCCGGACTGGTCGGTCGACTGGGAATACAACAAGGGCGACAAGACCAACATCTTCCGGCCGTGGGGATTCCAGCCGGGCCATCAGACCGAATGGGCGAAGCTGCTGCTGATTCTGGACCGGCATCGTCCGGATCCATGGCACGTCACGCGCGCACGAGAACTGTTCGACCGAGCGCTGGATTTTTCGTGGGACCACGAGCACGGTGGGATGGTTTACGGCTTCGATATCAAAGGCGAGTTCTACGACGAGGACAAGTATTTCTGGGTCCAGGCAGAGTCGCTGGCCGCCGCCGCGTTGCTCGCCGATCAAGCCGCGCACGCTGGTGATGCGGCCACTGCCACGCGTTACTGGAACGATTACGACCGTCTGTGGACGTATAGCTGGGATCATTTCGTCGATCACAAATGGGGCGCGTGGTACCGCATACTCGCCCGCGACAACACGAAATACAGCAACGAGAAAAGCCCGGCCGGCAAGGTCGACTATCACACCATGGGCGCATGCTACGAAGTACTAAACGTCGTGTCTTAACGTAGTACGACGCACAGCCTGCCTGCCCACTCTGAATCAACGAGCAACTAACGGAGCCAAATATGAAAACCAAAGCCGCCATTGCATGGGAAGCCGGAAAGCCGCTCACCATCGAGGAAGTCGATCTCGAAGGACCGCGCGCCGGTGAAGTGTTGATCGAAGTGAAAGCGACCGGCATTTGTCACACCGACTATTACACGCTATCGGGCGCCGATCCGGAAGGCATCTTCCCGGCAATTCTCGGACATGAAGGCGCGGGCATTGTGGTCGATGTCGGCCCGGGCGTGGGCACGTTGAGGAAGGGCGATCACGTCATTCCGCTCTATACGCCCGAGTGCCGGCAGTGCAAGTTCTGCCTGTCGCGCAAGACCAATTTGTGCCAGGCGATCCGTTCGACGCAAGGCCGTGGCCTGATGCCCGATGCAACGTCGCGGTTTTCCATCGACGGGAAGCCGTTGTTCCACTACATGGGTACATCGACGTTTTCGAACTACATCGTCGTGCCGGAAATCGCAGTGGCGAAGGTGCGTGAAGATGCGCCCTTCGACAAGATTTGCTACATCGGCTGCGGCGTGACGACGGGCGTGGGCGCGGTCGTGTATTCGGCAAAGGTCGAGGCCGGTGCGAACGTCGTGGTGTTCGGGCTGGGCGGTATCGGCTTGAACGTCATCCAGGGCGCGAAGATGGTCGGGGCGGACAAGATCATCGGCGTCGACATCAACCCGCGTCGCGTGGAGCTTGCGAAGAAATTCGGCATGACGCACTTCATCAACCCGAACGAAGTTCCGAATGTGGTCGATCACATCGTGCAGTTGACCGATGGCGGCGCGGACTATTCGTTCGAATGTATCGGCAACACGAAGGTGATGCGCCAGGCGCTGGAATGTACGCATAAAGGCTGGGGCCAGTCGTTCATCATCGGCGTGGCGGCGGCGGGTGAGGAGATCAGCACGCGGCCGTTCCAACTGGTCACGGGCCGTGAATGGAAGGGCTCGGCGTTCGGCGGCGCACGAGGACGTACCGACGTCCCGAAGATCGTGGACTGGTACATGGAAGGCAAGATCAATATCGATGATCTGATCACGCACACGCTGCCGCTGGAGCGCATCAATGAAGGTTTCGATCTGATGAAGAAGGGCGAATCGATCCGCTCGGTGGTGTTGTACTGAGGTATTCGCGGAGCGCTAGCGGGTGGCGTGCCAAAGACGGCGCGCTGCCTCGGCGAAAAAATCGAAGGGATGAAGCAATGCTAGAACTTGTGGAAGAACATCGGTGCTGGGGTGGCGTGCAGCGGACCTACAAACATGACTCGCAATCGATTGGCTTGCCGATGCGGTTTTCGGTGTTTTTACCAGCCGAAGCATCGACAGGGAAAGTGCCCGCGTTGTTCTATCTTGCGGGCCTGACTTGCACAGAAGAGACCTTTCCGATCAAGGCCGGCGCGCAACGATATGCGGCCGAGCATGGCATCGCGCTGATCGCACCGGATACCAGCCCGCGCGGTGCGGGCGTGCCGAACGAAAGCGCGGCGTGGGACTTCGGCGTGGGTGCGGGATTTTACGTCGATGCCACGCAGGAACCGTGGGCGCGTAACTATCGGATGTACTCGTATGTGACGCGGGATCTGCTCGTTGCGGTGCTTGCTGAATTGCCGGTGCGTGAAGATCGGCTGGGGATTTTCGGGCACTCGATGGGCGGTCACGGCGCACTGGTTCTCGCGTTGAAGAACCCCGACATTTATAAGTCGGTGTCGGCATTCGCGCCAATCGCCGCGCCTTCGCAATCGCCTTGGGGCGTGAAGGCGTTTTCGGGTTATCTCGGCGAGGATCGGGAAACGTGGAAGCAGTATGACGCGAGTGAGCTAGTGAAGAACGCAGCGTCGAAATTTGCAGCGGGGATTCTGATCGACCAGGGTCTCGCCGATAACTTCCTCGCGGCCCAGTTGCATCCGGAGCTATTCGAAGCGGCGGCGAAAGAGGTAGGGCAGGCGGTGACTGTACGGAGGCATGACGGCTACGACCACGGGTATTACTTCATCTCGACGTTTATCGGCGAGCATATTGCGTTTCATGCACGCACGCTGTGTGCTTGAAAGTGGGTCAGGCGGAGGCGTGTGGTGCGCTTCCGCTTTCGATTATGATTTCATCGCCTGATTTCTCAGTCGGTTCTTTCCATCCCTCGAACGGATCACGGGTGCAGATCCCTTGATTGCGGTCTTCCGTGCTCAGGAAATCCTCGGGCACGTCCACGTGTTTAAGCAACGCAAAGAACTCATCCCAGTCAGCGTATTGATTCATTTCCGTCCCAACAAACTCAACCCATAAACCCCTGCCGCCAGGATCGTGATCCAGAAGCTGGTCGGCCAGTCGGTGTAATACGCCAGCGTCAATCCCAACCACGCCTGCACCAGCGCGAAAACCGCCGAGAGCAGCACGCCGGTCGATAGCCGCGTCGCTACGTTTTGCGCCGCCGCGGCCGGTCCCACCATCAGCGCGAAGACCAGCAAAACACCCACTATCTGCGTCGATGCCGCCACCGCCAACGCCGTGATCGCAAGGAACAGGATGGACACGAGGCGCAGCGATACCCCTTTCGCCTCAGCCAGTTCCGGTTGCAGCGATGCGAACAGCAACGGCCGCATGATGATCGCGAGCGCGCCGAGGCTGACCACCGCGAGCCCGGCGAGCACCACCAGCGTTTCATGGTTCACGCCGAGCACATTGCCGAACAGCAGCGCGGTCGCCTGGCTGGCGTAGGCGGTAAAGAAGTGCAGGAACAGCAAGCCGAAGCCGAGCGACAACGTCAGGATCACGCCGATAGCGACATCGCGTCCGGTCAGCTTTTCGCCGAGCGCGCCCATGCCGATACCCGCCGCAAGCGTGAAGCCGATCATGCCCCAGAGCGGCGACATGCCGACCAGCACGGCGCCGGTCGCGCCGGTGAAACCTACGTGCGATAACGCGTGACCCGCAAAGGTCTGGCCGCGCAACACGAGGAAGTAGCCGACCACGCCCGCCAGCACCGCGACAATGCCCGACGCCGCGAAGGCGTTTTGCATGAACTCGTATTCAAACATCGTGGGAATGCTTTCCGGTGTGGTGATGAGCGTGACCGTGCGCGTGGCCGTGGTCGTGATCGTGGGAATGGCCTTCGGCGCCGTCTTCGTGCGCGTGGTCGAGCTTGTCGACTTCCACGTCACCAGCCATCACGAAGATGCGGCCGTTCACACGCATCACGTCAATCGGTGATCCATATAGCTGCGATAAAACCGGCTTCGTGATGACTTCATCGATCGTACCGAGCGCCGCGCGCCCATTGCCGAGATACAGCACACGGTCGATGGAGTTGAGCAGCGGATTGAGTTCGTGCGCGGAGAACAGCACGGTAATGCCGAGTTCACGCTGCACGCTTCGCACGAGATCGACTACGCCGGTTTGATGACGCGGATCGAGACTGATCAGGGGTTCATCGAGGAGCAGGAGTTTCGGGTCGCCGAGCAGGCATTGTGCAAGCAGCAAACGCTGACGTTCGCCGCCCGACAACTCGGACAATGGCCGCGTGGCGAGCGCTCGGCCGCCGACCAGATCGAGCACGCGATCGACATCGGCACGCGCTGCGGCGCTCGCGCGCGGCAGGCCCCAACGATGACCATCGGCGGCCATGGCGACAAAATCGCGGCCGCGCACATGTCGTCCGGCGAGACCGCTGCGCGTTTGCGGCATGTAGCCAATGGACGGATTGCCGCGTACGACCGGCGCACCGTTCACGCGAATCGCGCCCTTCGATAACGGCAGCAACCCCAGCATGGCACGCATCAGCGTGGTCTTGCCGGCTCCGTTCGGACCCAGCACGCCGATAAACTCGCCCGCCGCGACACTGAAGCTGGCGTCCTTGAGAATCGATCGTCCGCCAAGTTCGAGCGCGACGTGCTCGACCTCCAGCGCGCCGGCTTTACCGCGCGTCGAACCCGCGTCCGGAACCGTCATTGCAACGCGCCCGAAAGCGCGAACATCTTTGTGCCACATCCCATCATTGTGTCTTTCCCTGCAGCGCAACCGACAACGCGTCGAGCTGCGACGTCATCCATGTCTGGAAGGTCTTGCCGGCGGGCAGCGTCTCGGTGACGCTGATGCTCGGCACGTGTGAATCGTGGGCCACTTTCAACATGCGCTTCGTGAGTGCTTCCGTCGCCTGGCTGTTATAGATCAGCACGTGCACGCGACGCTCGCGCAGATCCTTTTCGAACGCAGCAATATCCGTTGCACTCGGCTCCGTATCGTTCATCGCGGCGAGCTGGAAGCGGTTGTTGCGCATGTCGAGCCCGATCGCATCCGACATATAACCGAACACCGGTTCCGTCGCCGTCACGGGTACGCCCTTGTATTGGCTCTTGAGCGCAGCGACCTTGTCGTCAATAGGTTTCACCGATGCCAGGAACGTCGCCAGACGCGCATCGTAGTCAGCCTCGTGCGCCGGATCCGCCTGCACCAGATAGTTTCTCACCGCTTTCGCCACCGTCGGCATGGTCGCCGGGTCGTACCAGAGATGCGGATTATCGCCGGATTTCCTGCCCATCAGTTGCGCCGCGACGATGGTCGTGCGCCCCTTGCCCTTCGATGCCGACAGCAGCTTGTCCATCCACGGATCGTAGTCGGCGCCGTTGTACACCACAAGCGTCGCATTCTGCAACGCGCGCGCGGTCTTCGGGCTGGCTTCGAAGAGATGCGGATCTTCGTCGGGGTTGCTCAGGATGCTCGTTACCTGGACATGATTGCCGCCGAGCTGGCGCACGACATCGCCATAGAAATTCTCGGCTGCGACCACCGGTACCACGCCCGTGGACGCCGTTTGCGCCGTGGCTGTGCTGCAGAAGCTCACCGATAAAAGGGCCGTGCAGGTCAGGATGGCGGCGGCAAGTTTGCTCATGGTGTTTCCTGGAACGAGGGTGGATAGCGGCGGACGGTGTGCGTGGCGTTCTCGTTCTGCGTGCTCGCCGCAGAGGCAACGCGACCGTTCGAATCGACGGCGATGATATAACGTATCACTTCGTTTTGCATCCATTGACGTATTACGAAAGCCTGTCCGCGACTCTTCCCAGGTGTTGTCCAATTCCCGCAAACCCGCGCCGGTTGGGGTTTTCCCGCAGTTTTGGGGTGCTTTGCGCGCCGCACCATCGAAACATGGCGGCGTGCCTTGACACCGCCTCACGCCTCGCCGATCATTCGACCAAACAGAGAGCAATTGATCGCGCAAAGAGCGTTCGCTCACCATCGACGCGTTCAAGTGTGGAATTTTCAGGCAGCGGAATCAGAGACGAATCGGAGAAAAGCCGTGAGACTGCAGGACAAGGTAGCAATCGTGACGGGTGCGGCAAGCGGAATTGGCGAAGCGGTCACGAAACGATTTCTGGACGAAGGCGCGAAAGTCGTCGTCGTCGATCTGAAGGACGAAACCGAGTTGGCGCAGCGTTTCCCGGACAGCGTCGGGCGTGTGCTTGCCTTGAAGGCTGACGTCACGAAGCGTGAAGACCTGGAGCGCATCGTCTCGACCACCGTCGAAAAGTTCGGCGGCATCGACATCCTCTTCAACAACGCGGCGCTCTTCGACATGCGCCCGATCCTCGACGAATCCTGGGACATCTTCGATCGCCTCTTCTCGGTCAACGTGAAGGGCATGTTCTTCCTGATGCAACTAGTCGCGCAACGCATGGTGGAGCAGGGCCGTGGCGGCAAGATCGTGAACATGTCGTCGCAGGCCGGGCGTCGCGGCGAGGCGCTAGTTTCCCACTATTGCGCGACCAAATCCGCCGTGATCAGCTATACGCAATCAGCCGCGCTGGGCCTCGCCAAGCATGGCATCAACGTGAACAGCATCGCACCGGGTGTTGTCGATACCCCGATGTGGGAGACCGTTGACGCGCTCTTCGCGAAGTACGAAAACCGCCCGCTCGGCGAGAAGAAGCGTCTGGTTGGAGAGGCTGTGCCGCTCGGCCGCATGGGCCTGCCGAGCGATCTGACGGGCGCAGCGCTGTTCCTCGTATCGGCGGATTCTGACTACATCACGGCACAAACACTGAACGTGGACGGCGGCAACTGGATGAGTTGACAGCGCGGCTTGCATGCTTGCAAACGCACGCATGTATCCCAAGCCGCCTCAGTGAAGAAGATTAGGAAAGTTGATTAAAGCAACACCTGTACTACCCGAGTATCGACTGCTGCAAGCAACGCAACGCAAGACCAGCGCCCGTGCTAACGATAAAGGAGACGAAACAACATGAAACGCGCCAACTTCACCCTCAAGAACCTGCCGATGCGCTCGCTCGCATTCGCTGCATTCGCCGTTGCCGCGATTGCGCCAATTGCCGCCAAAGCCACGACCGTGACGATCGCGACGCTCAACAACCCGGACATGATCGAGTTGAAGAAACTGTCGCCGGCATTCGAAAAAGCGAATCCGGACATTCAGCTGAAGTGGGTCATTCTCGAAGAAAACGTACTGCGTCAGCGCGCCACCACCGACATCACCACGAACAGCGGCCAGTTCGACGTGATGGCGATCGGCACGTATGAAGCGCCGCAGTGGGGCAAGCGCGGCTGGCTCGCGCCGATGAACAATCTGCCGGCCAGCTACGATCTCGACGACGTGGTGAAGACCGCTCGCGACGGCCTCTCGTATAACGGCCAGTTGTATGCATTGCCGTTCTACGTCGAAAGCTCGATGACGTATTACCGCAAGGACCTGTTCGAAGCCGCCGGCCTGAAGATGCCCGACCAGCCGACCTACGACCAGATCAAGCAATTCGCCGACAAGCTCACCGACAAATCCAAAGGCCAGTACGGCATCTGCCTGCGCGGCAAAGCGGGTTGGGGCGAGAACATGGCGTTTTTCTCGACGGTCGTGAATACGTACGGCGGCCGCTGGTTCGACGAAAAATGGGATGCCCAACTCAATACCCCGGAATGGCACAAGGCCCTCACGTTCTACTCGGACCTGCTCAAGAGCGACGGCCCTCCGGGAGCCAGCTCGAATGGTTTCAACGAGAACCTGACGTTGATGTCCTCGGGCAAGTGCGCGATGTGGATCGACGCGACGGTGGCGGCAGGCATGTTGTACAACAAGGCGCAGTCGCAAGTGGCTGACAAGATTGGCTTCGCCGCAGCACCGATCGCGGTCACGCCGAAGGGCAACCACTGGTTGTGGTCGTGGTCGCTCGCGATTCCGAAGACCTCGAAATCGCAGGACGCTGCCAAGAAGTTCGCAACCTGGGCGACGTCGAAGGAATACATCGAAATGGCTGCGAAGGACGAAGGCTGGGCCTCGGTTCCCCCGGGCACGCGCAAGTCCACCTACGCCAATCCGGAATACAAGAAAGCGGCGCCGTTCGGCGACTTCGTGCTGAGCGCAATCGAATCGGCGAGCCCGACCGATGCAACGCTGCAAAAGGTGCCGTACACCGGTGTGCAGTTCGTCGGGATTCCTGAATTCCAGTCGTTCGGTACCGTGGTCGGCCAGTCGATCGCTGGTGTGGTCGCCGGGCAGACGACTGTTGATGCCGCACTGACTGCGGGCAACGCCGCAGCCAATCGTGCCGTGAAGCAGGCCGGGTACCAGAAGTAAGGACCCGAAGCAGCAGTCACTTGCTGCGCCTAATGTAGGACAGCGGGCCGCGCCGCTTCCGTGAGGAAGCTTGGCGCGCGGCCTGCGCATCATCATCGAGAGGTGACACGATCATGAGTCAACTTAATCCCCCCCTCACAGACGGTTATGCGGAATCCGCCGCAGCGCGCGACAAGAAACGCGCGAAGTCGGTCCGCTGGCTCATCATGCCGTCGACCGCCGTACTGTTCCTGTGGATGGCCATCCCGCTTGCGATGACCATCTGGTATTCGTTCTCTCGATACAACCTGTTGAACCCCGACGTCAAAGGTTTTGCCGGTCTCGATAACTATGAATTCCTTGCCACCGATCCGGCCTTCCTGCCGTCGATTGTTCACACGCTGACCCTGATCGGATCGGTGTTGCTGATTACGGTGATTGGCGGCGTGCTGCTTGCCGTGTTGTTCGATCGCAAGTTCATCGGCCAGGGTATTGCGCGGCTGCTCGTCATTGCGCCGTTCTTCGTCATGCCTACAGTCAGCGCGCTGATCTGGAAGAACATGATCCTGCATCCGGTGTATGGCCTGATAGCGCAGTTGATGCGATCGTTGGGGCTCCAGCCGATCGACTGGTTTGGCGACTATCCGCTCTTTGCGGTGATCGTGATCGTTGCGTGGCAGTGGCTGCCGTTCGCGTTCCTGATTCTCTTCACGGCGATCCAGTCACTGGACCAGGAGCAGAAGGAAGCGGCACGTATCGACGGCGCCGGTGCGTTCGCCATGTTCTTCTACATCACGCTGCCGCACTTGAAACGCGCGATTGCCGTGGTGGTGATGATGGAAACCATTTTCCTGCTCTCCATCTTCGCTGAAATCTATACGACGACCGGCGGCGGCCCAGGCACGGCGACCACCATCCTGTCGTACTTGATCTACGCGCTCGGCCTGCAGCAATTCGACGTCGGCCTGGCTTCTGCAGGCGGCATCCTGGCGGTCGTGCTGGCGAACGTCGTTGCGTTCTTCCTGGTGCGCATGCTCGCGAAGAACCTGAAAGGGGAGTACGAATCATGAGCCATCCCGTTACCGCAACAACGTCCGTGCCGATCCTCGATACGCTCAAGCGTGGCGTGCTGGGTGTGATCGCGTGGCTGTTCGCACTGCTGCTGTTTTTCCCGATCTTCTGGATGACCATCACGGCGTTCAAGACCGAGCAGCAGGCTTATTCGTCATCGTTGATCTTCTCGCCCACGCTGGACAGTTTCCGCGAGGTGTTCGCGCGGAGTAACTACTTTGCGTTTGCGTGGAACTCCATCCTGATCTCGGTCGGCGTCACGGTGATCTGCTTGCTGTTCGCCGTGCCGTGCGCCTACGCCATGGCGTTCTTCCCGACCAAGAAAACGCAGAAAGTACTGCTGTGGATGCTCTCGACGAAGATGATGCCGTCCGTGGGCGTGCTCGTGCCGATCTATCTGCTGTGGAAAAACACCGGCATGCTCGACACGGTGTGGGGCCTGGTGATTGTCTATACGCTGATCAACTTGCCGATCGCCGTCTGGATGTCCTACACGTACTTCAATGAAATCCCGCGCGACATCCTGGAGGCAGGGCGTATAGATGGTGCGGCGACGTGGCAGGAAATCGTCTACCTGCTGATGCCGATGTCGCTGCCCGGGCTCGCCTCCACCGCGTTGCTGCTCGTGATCCTGTCGTGGAACGAGGCGTTCTGGAGCATCAACCTGTCGAGTTCGAACGCGGCGCCGCTGACGGTGTTCATCGCGTCGTATTCGAGTCCTGAGGGCTTGTTCTGGGCGAAGCTTTCGGCGGCTTCACTTCTCGCTGTGGCGCCGATCCTGATTGTCGGCTGGTTGTCGCAGAAGCAACTGGTGCGTGGCCTGACCTTCGGCGCGGTGAAATGACGTGCAACCCAAGGTGGAACGCGAGGTCGATCCAGTGAACCTGAACTTGTCCCAAGCCGGCGTACCAGGCGTGCTCGCTCCAGTCGTTGCCCACGATGGGCATCTGCTGATCTGCGACTGCGACGGCGTATTGATCGACAGCGAAGCGATTGCGGGACGCGTGCTCGTGCAGGAGATGCAGGCGCTCTGGCCCGGCGTGGATGCCGAGCCGATCGTCACGCCGCTGCTCGGGCTGCGGATCGAAACGGTGCTGCTGCGCACGGCTGAAGCGCTCGGCCGGACGCTCGATGCAGCCCAGATCGACGCAATCCGGGTGGTCGTGGAAGCCGCGGCCGTGGAAGGGCCTGCAGTCGACGGAATCGAGGCCGCGCTGGCCGCGATTTCCTTGCGCAAGGCCTGCGCGAGCAACAGCTTTACGTCGTATGTGGAAGCCGTGCTGAACCGCACGGGCCTCGTGCGGTTTTTCGGCGAGCGTCTGTTTTGCGCCGATAAAGTGCCGAACCCGAAACCCGCGCCCGACGTGTACCTCGCGGCGGCGCGGACCATGCGGGTCGCACCGGAACGTTGCGTGGTGGTCGAAGACAGCGTGACCGGCGTTACTGCGGCGGCGGCGGCGGGCATGACGGTGCTCGGTTTCCTGGGCGGCGGGCATGCAACTGAAGGACAAATTGATGCGCTGAAACGTGCTGGCGCAAGTGTCGTGTTCGAAGAGATGGGACAACTTCCCACGCTCGTCGGGCAGTGGCTGCAAAACGCAAGCTTCGAACTGCCGTGAGCCTCTTGCTCGCAGAAAACGAAGCCAAGTTAAAGACGGAGACTCCATCATGGCAAGCCTGAATCTGCGCAACATCAACAAACGCTACGAAGAAACGGAAGTGATTCGCAGCGTGAACCTCGATATCGCCGATGGCGAGTTCGTCGTGTTCGTGGGCCCAAGCGGTTGCGGAAAATCCACGCTGATGCGAATGATCGCGGGGCTGGAAGATATCACCGGCGGCGACCTGACTATCGACGGCGTGCGTGTGAACGACCTGCAGCCGGCCAAGCGTGGCATTGCGATGGTGTTCCAGTCGTACGCGCTGTATCCGCACATGACCCTGTACGACAACATGGCGTTTGGTCTGAAGCTCGCCGGCACGAGCAAGCCGGAGATCGATGCAGCGGTGAAGCAGGCCGCGAAGATCCTGCACATCGATCATTTGCTCGATAGGAAGCCTAAGCAGTTGTCCGGTGGCCAGCGTCAGCGGGTGGCAATCGGTCGTGCGATCACGCGCAAGCCGAAGGTGTTCCTCTTTGACGAACCGCTGTCCAACCTCGACGCCGCGTTGCGCGTGAAGATGCGCCTGGAGTTTGCGCGCCTGCACGACGAGCTTAAAACCACGATGATCTACGTGACGCACGATCAGGTGGAAGCCATGACGCTGGCTGACAAGATCGTGGTGCTGTCGGCGGGTAACGTGGAGCAGGTCGGCTCGCCGAATCAGCTTTATCACGCGCCGCAGAACAAGTTCGTGGCCGGTTTTATCGGCTCGCCGAAGATGAATTTCTTTAACGCCGAAGTCACGCAGGTGCTAAGCGATGGCGTGCTCGTGAAGTACGCGACAGGTGAGACCCAACTGACGGCGGTCGAACCGGGTAATGCGAAGGTCGGCGATTCCGTGACGGTCGGGATTCGTCCGGAGCATCTGCATGCAGGGACCGCGGCGACGGTGGAGCACGGGGTATCGGCTAAGACGATGGCCGTCGAGTCGCTCGGGGATGCGGCGTATCTCTACTCGGAGTCTTCCGTGGCGCCGGAGGGGATCATCGCCCGGATTCCGCCTCTGGAGCGCCATTCGCGTGGCGAAGTGCTGAAGCTTGGCGCGTTGCCTGAGCATTGCCATCTGTTTAACGCGGATGGCATTGCGTATCAGCGGAAGATTGTCGAGGTGCTGTCGGCGGCTTGAGTTTTACGTTCTTCGATGTGAAAGCGCCCGGGTCATCAATGGCCCGGGCGCTTTTTTACACTACGTTTAAACCTCTCTCAAGCGTCCAGCGCTGCTTGCGCGCACAACTCATCCGTCACCAGCCCCGACAGCCATTTACCTTGCAACGCGGCGATCACCGCTTCGCGTTTTCTCAAGCCGCCAGCGAACCCTATAGTCGGCCGCTTCGGGGGTGCATCGAGCCGCAAACTCGTCACACGCTCGCCGGTCGTTGATTGCACCCGCACACCTAGCGCGTCGATCGGCAGTCCGAGCAACTCTGCCACCGCGCCCGCCTCCATCATCTCTTCCACTTCGGCGGTCGTGATAAAGCCATCCTCATGCAGCGGACAATTGATCCCGATATTGCCGATCCCGATAAACGCGACATCGGCGTTCCCGGACAGCGCATCGACAATCCGGTACAGCCGGTGATTGCACCATTGCTCGCGCTCGGCGCGGCTATCGGCCATCAACGGCGCGGGCAACATGAAATGCTTGCCGCCGGTCTTTTCGGAGAGATGCTGCGCGACGTCGTAGCGGTTCGAGGAACCGTCCTGGGCAATAGCCCCTACCATCGACACCAAGCGGTGCTGCGGACGCTCCAGTTGCCCGATTTGCGCGACCACGGCCTTTAGCGTCCGGCCGGTGCTGATCGAGATCACCAGCGGTTTTTCATCGGTGAGATAACGCTCCATCACTTGTGCGCCCGCGACTGCCAGCTTGCGATCCACCTGCTCGGGGGTATCACCGTCGATGGGCACGACTTCGCACATCGACAAGCCGTATCGCTTCGATAACTTCGCGGCCAGCGCGAGGCAGTCGGCAATCCGGTGATCGACGCGCACGCGGATCAGGTTCTTTTCCACCGCGAACGCGACCAGCCGCTGCGCGACGGGCCGCGAGATCTGCAGCTTCTCTGCTATTTCATTCTGCGTGTTGCCCGCGACGTAATACAGCCACGCGGCGCGGGTGGCGAGATCGAGTTTTTCGTTGGACTTGGGCACGGTGGCTCGATGTCTGGTCGTTCGTGTCGAATACAAAGAGAATCGCGCGCCATAAAGGCACGCGATAGATCGACATTGTGCACGCTCGACGCCTGAGGGCAAAAACTCTTCGCGCGCCGCTTAAGTCATCATTCAAACCGTCACGCGAGCCGCGGACGCGCCGGATCGAACAACGGGCGCACGTGCTGATACAACTCGCGGAAACCCTTCAGCCGCTGCCGCAGGATTGCATGGCGTTCCGCGTTCGGGATGAACTCGTCCTTCACGGGTGGCTTAGCCAGCACCACGGCCGGATCGCCGCCTGCCGCCAGCCAGCCGAGCCGTGCCGCGCCGAGCGCTGCGCCGGTCTCGCCGCCGCCGTGCGTGCGCGTGCGGGTGTTGAGGGCATCGGCTAATAATTGGCCCCAGTACTTGCTGCGCGCACCGCCGCCCAGGAGCGACAGCGCATGCACTTCCGTGCCGGCGGCCTGCAATGCATCGAGGCCATCGGTCAACGCGAGCGTCACGCCTTCGAGCACCGCATAACCGAGCAACGCGCGGTCGGTTGCGTGCGTCATACCGAAGAACACGCCTTGCGCGTACGGGTCGTTATGCGGCGTACGTTCGCCGCTGAGATACGGCAGGAAGAGCGGCGCGATTTCGAGTGCGGCGGGATCGAGCGCCGCGATTTCAGCAAGCAACGTGGGTTCGTCGGTCGAGGTGAGCTTGCAGACCCAGCGCAGGCAACTCGCCGCCGACAACACCACGCTCATCTGATGCCAGCGATCCGGAATGGCGTGACAAAACGCATGCACCGCCGACGATGGATTCGGCCGGAAGCGGTCGCCGACCACGCACAGCACGCCCGATGTTCCCAGCGACAGAAAACCATCGCCCGGTTCCGTCGCGCCGATACCCACCGCGCTTGCCGCGTTGTCGCCGCCACCGGCCGCGACGACCACGCCATCGCGCAATCCGAGTTCGCGGGCGAGCTCGGGCAGCAGCGTGCCCGATGGTTCGCTGCCTTCGGCCAGCGCCGGCATCTGCGCGCGCGTCATGTTGCAGGCGGCGAGCAGTTCATCGGACCAGTCGCGGCGGGCGACATCGAGCCACAAGGTGCCGGCGGCGTCCGACGGATCGGATACTTTCGTGCCCGTCAGATGCAAGCGCAAATAATCCTTCGGCAACAACACACATGCCGTCCGATTGAAAATGTCCGGCTCGTTGTGCTGTACCCACAGAAGCTTCGGCGCGGTGAAACCGGGCATCGCGAGATTGCCGGCGATTTCGTGCAAATGCGACGCGCGCTCCGTCAGCTCGTCGCATTCCTTGTCGCTGCGCATGTCGTTCCAGAGGATCGCCGGCCGCAGCACGCGATCTTCCGAATCGAGCAGCACCGCGCCGTGCATCTGTCCCGACAAACCAATGCCGCGCACCTGCGCGAATTCTTGCGGGAATTTATCGCGTAAAGCGAAGAGCGCGGCGCGTGTGCCGTCCCACCAGTCGAGCGGATTTTGCTCGGACCAGCGGGGCTTCGGACGCGATACGGTGAAGGGCGTGCCCGCTGTGCCGACAACACTGCCGTCGCTTGCGAGCAGGAGAACTTTTACTTCGGAGGTGCCGAGATCGATGCCTAAATACATGGACGAACCCTTGATGAAGGCGTGAAGCCGCGGGAAACCGGAGGCGCTAATGTAGCGCCGCTGCCGGTGTTACGCCATTGGCAATAACACCGGACGGGCATGAAGAAGGGTGATTGAGCAGCTTAGGCTCTCTTGGCGAGCCATGTATCGACACGGCCCAGCGCCGCGCGCAGCACGCGTTCCAGATCAGCGCTTTGGGCGAGGCTGCCCCACAAAAGTTTATCGGCGACGAAAGCCTTCACCGGATCGTCTGCCTCAAAGAAAGCGTGCGCGGTGGCGGGATCCATCACGCCGTCCTGGTAAGCGTACGGCAGCTTGCCTTCGTGCCAGCGTTCGAGGAAGCGGAAGAACAGCGCGGGCAACATGGCGGTCGCATTCGGATCCACCTGGCGCGCAAAACATTCACGCAAAGTCGGCGCGATAAAACCGGGGATCTTGGAGAAGCCATCGGCGGCCACGCGTTGATTCGTGTCCTGGATATACGGATTGACGAAGCGATCGATGACCACATCGCGGTACTTGGCCAGGTCGATCGGACTCGGCGACAGGCACGGAATCACGTCTTCGGTCACGTAGGCTTCGGCGAGTGCGCGGATATCGGCGTCTTGCGTGCCTTCGTGAATGTATTGATGCCCGACCAGCGTTCCCGCCCACGCGATACAGCTATGCGTCGCGTTGAGAATGCGGATCTTCGCTTCCTCATACGGCAACACCGAGTGGACCATTTCCGCACCGACGTTCTCCCAAGCCGGGCGCCCCGCAATAAATTCGTCCTCGATCACCCACTGGATAAACGCTTCGCCCATGACGGGCGCTTTATCGTCGATACCGGTTGCAGCCAGCACGCGCTCGCGGACATCGGGCGTCGGGCGTGGCGTGATGCGGTCGACCATCGCGTTCGGGCACAACGTATTCGCGATCATCCAGTCGCGCAACGCAGTTTCGCCACGCAGTTGCAGGAATTCGAGCATGCCGGCTTTAAAACGATCGCCATTGCTGCGCAGGTTGTCGCAGTTCTGCAGCGTCACCTTGCCCGCGTTCTGCTTCATGCGAGCATCGAGAATGGCGGCGAGCGCGCCATAGATCGTCGTGCGGGCGCCTTTCAGGTCGGCGGCCAGATCCGGATTGGCCGTGTCCAGCTTATGGTGTTCATCGAGGTAATAACCGCCTTCGGTCACCGTGAACGACACGATCTTGCACTCCGGCGCAGCGCCCGCCGCCACAAGCGCGTTCAGGTCCGCTGCCCACGGCACGACCTTCGTGATCGAGCGGATGGTTTCGTACGCTCGCTCGCCCTGCGGCGTGACGGTTTCCAGCGTATAGGTGCCGTTTTGTGCGGCTAGCGCTTCCAGCACGGCGTTCATGTCGCCGCGGATATTGCCGACCGTCAGCGACCAGCGCGTGTCTCCGGATTCAATCAGCTTGTGCAGGTACCACGCCTGATGCGCACGATGAAAAGAACCCGCGCCGATGTGCAGGATCACGTCGGCGGCTGCGTGGCTTTCGGTAGTCATGTCGTCTTCCTCTGATCTGGATGCGCCTCATGCGGTGCCGGGCGCTGTGCTGTGTCTCGTTGTCGTCGAACAAGGAGTGGGCGCAGGGCCAAATCCGTGTTGCGTCGATCATTTGCTCGTTCTGTGAGCGAATGATCGTATTCGATTCGATGAAAGTCAAGGCACTGCGCAGCATTTCCGTTTGTGTTTTTGCGTGGTTTTACGGGGCTATCGTGCGGGAGCATCGCTGCGATTGAAAGCTATTGCATTGCACAATGCTCGTCGAACTGCAGGGTTGGCGATGAAGGAGGGTGCTCGGATGAACACGCAGAATGTTGCGATGATTCCAGGCATCGCCATGCCTGTTGATGGCAGGTTCACAGCCGGATGATTTTTGGTTCGAGCTCGCGGACGGGCTTGAAAGGCAACGGGGTCAGGACGTACCAACGACCCTACCGTCCCCCCGGCACAATCGCATGTGCCTCGAACGCGGGCCCTTGAACAAAGCTCACATCGAATTGCTGCAGCGCTTCGAACTGCGCTTCGTCGCCGACGTGATCAAAAATGAGCGGAATCTTCAGCCGGTGCGCATACCCCACCAACGGCTTCACCACAGAATCCCTGAGCGCCATACCCGCATCCATCTTGATGAAATCCAGCCGGGCCATATCCGACACGGACATGATCTGCCCGGCATTGGGCAAGTTGCCGGCGACCTTGAACCCATACTTCTGATAACTCTTCACGAGATATCCGAGGAAGGTCCGATGCGCGACCGCCGCAGACGGCAACTCAATCACGATCCGCGCCGGGTTCAATCCAAACTCGATCAGCACGGACGAAAAATGCTTGCCGTGATCGTATTTCACGCTCTTGAGCAGACGCTCATGCACCCTTAAGAACAGCAAGCCCGGCCGCTGCGCGCCAAAAAAATTAAACGCGTGCAACGCGCGTGAGAGGCGGTCGAGTTCGACCAGCTTCGGGTCGTCGTCGAGTTGCCCGAAAGGATCGAATGACCCGCCATCGCCGGTGAGGGTCAGCGCTTGAAAACCAAGTTCATCGCCGAATCGCTCAGCACTTTCCACCGATGCCGTCAGGGATTGCGGCAACCCTCGCGTGGTGACATCGAAGATAGGTTCATAGCCGCTCGCCAGACAAAACCCTTCGGAGACCGCGATGGCCGTGCCCGCGCTCGCCCCTTCGCCCATGACAATGCGCGCGCCGGGAAACGGGTAGTCCGAGGCGCGGGAAACAAGTTGCGGGACGGTTGGGGCAATCATGAAAGCGGATGTGTGAGAGGTGTAGCGTCGATGGTAGCAGTGCCACGCGTGACGCCTTGCACAAAATCCACATATTCATATGAGCCGAAACCATCGCGTCACACATGACTAGGGTTAACATTAATTTCACTTAACGTAATTCGTTTTACTATGCGTAATTGAAACCGCAAACTATCAGGAGACACTCATGGCTGGCGAGAAGAAATTTGCGTCGCAGGCAGACTTGGCGGAAAAGAAGGTGACATTCGAGCGACTCTCCGAGCACGCGTATGCGTATACGGCAGAGGGCGATCCGAATACGGGCATCGTGATTGGCGACGACGCGGTGCTCGTCGCCGACACGCAAGCCACGCCCGTCATGGCGCAGGACGTGATTCGCCGGATCCGTGAAGTCACCGATAAACCCATCAAATACGTCCTGCTCACGCACTATCACGCGGTGCGGGTGCTCGGTGCGTCGGCGTATGGCGCGCAGCAGATCATCGCGAGCCAAGATACGTACGACCTGATCGTCGAGCGCGGCGAGCAGGACATGAAGAGCGAGATCGAGCGCTTTCCGCGCCTGTTCAATGCGGTGGAGTCGGTGCCGGGGCTGACGTGGCCGACGCTCACGTTTGAGGGTGAGATGACGCTCTGGCTGGGTAAGCTCGAAGTGAACATCATGCAGCTCGGCCGGGGCCACACCAAAGGCGATACGGTGCTGTGGCTGCCCCAGGACAAGGTGATGTTGTCGGGTGATCTGGTCGAATACGGTGCGACGCCTTATTGCGGCGATGCCTATTACCAGGACTGGCCGGCCACGCTCGACGCGCTCGCGGCGTTCAATCCGGAGAAGCTAGTTCCAGGCCGCGGCGCCGCGCTGAAGACGCCGCAACAAGTGGCGGACGGTATCGCGGGGACGCGGGCTTTCGTGAGCGAACTGTTCAATCAGGTGAAGTTGGGCGCCGCGGCGGGCAAGGACCTGAACGAGATCTACAAGCTCACGTATGCCGCGCTCAAGCCGAAGTTCGGCGACTGGGTCATCTTCGATCACTGCATGCCGTTCGACGTCACGCGCGCCTTCGATGAAGCCACGCAATATCGCGATCCGCGCATCTGGACAGCGCAGCGCGACAAGGAAATGTGGGAAACGCTCGAGAGCTGATTGGTGACGATAATGACCATGGCTATCGACTTCCAGGCGCTCACGTTCGAGTACCGCCGCTCATCTGATCAGGACGGCGACGCGCCGCTGCATCCGGTCGTCGTGATCGGCGCGGGCCCGGTGGGTCTCGCGACCGCGATCGACCTCGCGCAGCAGGGCGCCCCGGTCGTGCTGCTCGACGATGACCACACGTTGTCGTCGGGATCGCGCGCCATTTGTTTTGCGAAACGTACGCTCGAGATATTTGATCGGCTCGGCTGCGGCGAACCGATGGTGCAGAAGGGCGTGAGCTGGAATGTGGGCAAAGTGTTCCTGCAAAACGAGTTGCTCTACGCGTTCGATCTGTTGCCCGAAGCGGACCATGCGCGGCCCGCGTTTATCAATCTGCAGCAGTATTACGTCGAAGGGTATCTGGCTGAGCGGGCGCGCGAGTTGCCCTTGCTCGATGGCCGCTGGCATAACAAGGTCACGGGTATTACGCAGTCGGAAGAATGCGTTTCTCTGCAGATCGACACACCCGACGGTCCGTACACGCTGCGAGCTAGTTACGTAGTTGCTGCTGATGGCGCTCGTAGCCCAGTGCGTGCTCTCATGCACCTCGATGCGCACGGCCGCACATTCAAGGATCGCTTCCTGATCGCCGATGTGCGGATGAAAGCCGACTTCCCGACCGAGCGCTGGTTCTGGTTCGATCCGCCGTTTCATCCGAATCAGTCGGTGCTGCTGCATCGGCAGCCGGACAACGTGTGGCGCATCGATTTCCAGTTGGGATGGGACGCTGACCCCATCGCGGAGAAAGCACCGGAGCGTGTGATTCCGCGCGTGTGCGCGTTGCTCGGACCCGACGTTGAATTTGAACTGGAATGGGTGAGCGTCTATACGTTCCGATGCCAGCGCATGGACAAGTTTCGTCACGGCCGCGTGCTGTTTGCGGGCGATTCGGCACATGGGGTATCTCCGTTTGGCGCGCGTGGCGCGAACAGCGGCGTGCAGGACGCGGACAATCTTGGCTGGAAATTAAAGCTGGTGATTGACGGCGATGCGCCCGATGCGTTGCTCGACACCTACGCCAGCGAACGCGAAGCCGCCGCCGATGAAAACATCCGCCACTCCACACGTTCAACAGATTTCATCACGCCGAAGAGCGATGTATCGCGTGTGTTCCGCGACGCCGCTTTGCGGCTCGCGAAAGATTGCGCCTTTGCGCGGCGGATAGTGAACAGCGGGAGGTTATCGACGGCATCTGTGCTGCATGACTCGCCGTTAAACACGCCGGACCGCGATGCATTCCATTGCGCGCTCGTACCCGGCGCGGTGGCGGCAGATGCGCCCGTGTTTTTTGCCGGCCATGACGGATGGTTCTTGCAGCGCGTGGGGTCGTCGTTTGCGGGTGTGTTGTTCGGCGAATCCCCGGATGCACTGAACGCGTTGAAAGATTTGCGCCCGCAAATGAAGCTTGTTTTGATCGTGCCGGCGGGTTCTGATGTTGAATCGCGCGAAGGTATCGAGGTGCTGGAGGACGTAAAAGGTCTTCTCGCCCAGCGTTTAAATGCTCATCCCGGCACCTTCTATCTCCTGCGTCCGGACCAGCACATTGCTATGCGGGCTCGGTCGTTAGAACCCCACGCCGTCCGCGAAGCACTCGCCCGCGCGACTTGGCGCCTGAACCAAACCCAGCCCGCATGATGAGGACCGCCATGCTCGATACCACCTTGCGCCTAGCCGACCCCGATGCCTTCTATGAAGCGCTGATCGATATGCATCGCGACCTCGGCAACGACGAAAGCCAACTGGTGAACGCGAAATTGATCCTGCTGTTGTCGAACCAGATCGGCGATATGGATGTGCTGCGCGAAGCGATGTTAGTGGCACGAAGCGGCGTTGCGGCTTCTGTTGCGACCTCGAGCGCCAGCGTATTAAATTGAGGAAAAGAACATGAAACCAGAATCGCCTGGCGCATTCACAAGTCACACCGAAACCAGCCGTCACTATCAATCGGGCTTTGCCGCCGACTTCGCCACCGAGGCGTTGCCCGGCGCGCTGCCGCTTGGCCGCAATTCACCGCAGCGCGTGAACTACGGGCTGTATGCCGAGCAGCTCTCGGGCTCCGCGTTCACCGCGCCACGAGGGCATAACCGGCGCTCGTGGTTGTATCGGATACGGCCGGCGGCGGTGCATCAACCGTTCACGCAGATCGAAGGTAACGCACTGCGCGCGAAGCTCGTCGCGAACTTCGCCGAGGTGCCGCCAACGCCGCCGAATCAACTGCGCTGGGATCCGCTGCCGATGCCCGATGCGCCCACGGATTTCATCGATGGCTGGGTGACGATGGCCGGCAACGGCGCGGCCGAATCCATGCAAGGCTGCGCGATCCATCTCTACGCCGCGAACCGTTCGATGCAGGACCGCTTCTTCTATAGCGCCGATGGTGAACTGCTGATCGTGCCGCAGGAAGGGCGCTTATCGATTGCGACTGAACTTGGCCGGCTCGATATTGAACCCTTTGAAATAGCGGTCATTCCGCGCGGTGTGCGCTTTTCCGTCGCGCTGCCGGACGGCACCGCGCGCGGCTACATCTGCGAGAACTTCGGCGCTTTGTTGAGGCTGCCTGACCTTGGGCCTATCGGTTCGAACGGTCTTGCGAATCCGCGCGATTTCCTCACGCCGCACGCGGCCTATGAAGACCGCGAAGGTGCGTTTGAACTCGTGGCGAAGATGAACGGCGCTTTATGGCGCGCGGATATCGGTCATTCGCCGCTCGACGTGGTCGCGTGGCACGGCAATTACGCGCCGTACAAATACGACTTGCGGCTTTTCAACACCATCGGTTCGATCAGCTTCGATCACCCCGATCCGTCGATCTTCCTCGTGCTGCAATCGCAGACGGATACACCGGGAGTGGACGCCATCGACTTCGTGATTTTCCCGCCGCGCTGGCTCGCAAACGAAGACACGTTCCGGCCGCCCTGGTTTCATCGGAACGTCGCGAGTGAATTCATGGGCCTCGTGCATGGCGTCTACGACGCGAAATCCGAAGGGTTCATGCCCGGCGGTTCCAGCCTGCATAACTGCATGTCCGGACATGGACCGGACGCGCAGACCTTCGAGAAGGCCTCGAACGCGGATACATCGACGCCCGTAAAAGTAGGCGACACGATGGCGTTCATGTTCGAAACGCGCACGCTGATCAAGCCGACCCGCTTCGCCCTGGAAACCGCGCAACTGCAGGCGCATTACTATGAGTGCTGGCAGGGACTGACCAAACATTTCAACCCGGAGCAACGATGAGCTTTTCAGACGGTTCGACTCACGAAGCGCTTGAAGCGACGCGCGATCCAGCGCTTAAAAGCTGGATCGAATCCGCGAACGATCCGCTAAGCGACTTCCCGATCCAGAACCTGCCGTTCGGCATTTTTACCGATGAAGTCAATCCGCTGCCGCGCGCGGGCGTGGCGATTGGCGACTGGATTCTCGACCTCGCCGTCGTGCATCGCGCGGGGTTGATCGAATGCGAACCGGTGTTCGCGCAGCCCACGCTGAATGCGTTTATTGCGTTGGGACGCGATGCGTGGCGACACGTGCGTGTCCAGGTGAGCGCACTGCTCGCAGCCGATTGCGACACGCTGAAAAACGATACGTCGGTCCGTCCACACGCGCTTGTGCCGAGAGCAAGCGCAACGCTGCGTCTGCCTATCGATATCCCCGGCTACACGGATTTTTATTCATCGAAGGAACACGCGACCAATGTGGGTTCCATGTTCCGCGATCCGAAGAACGCGTTGCTGCCGAACTGGTCGGAGATGCCGATTGGGTACAACGGGCGCGCTTCATCGGTGATCGTGAGCGGTACGCCGGTGCGCCGGCCGAGCGGCCAGATCAAGCTGCCCGATGCCGAGCGGCCGGTGTTCAGCGCATGCCGCAAGCTGGATATAGAACTGGAGACGGGGTTTGTCATTGGTGCGGGAAATGCGCTGGGTGAACCTATTGACTGTGAAGATGCGGAGTCGCATATCTTCGGCATGGTGTTGCTCAACGACTGGAGCGCCCGCGATATCCAGCAATGGGAATACGTGCCGCTCGGGCCGTTCAACGCGAAGGGTTTTGCGACCACGATTTCGCCGTGGATCGTCACGCTCGATGCGCTCGAACCGTTCCGTGCGGCCACGCCGAAGCAGGAGCCTGAACCGCTTCCGTATTTGCGCCACGCTGGTAATCATGCATTCGATATCGAACTCGAAGTGCATCTGCGGCCGGCGCTGGCTGGATCGGCAACCAAGCTTTCGCGAACTAATTTCAAGCTGATGTATTGGTCGATGGCGCAGCAACTCGCGCATCACACGGTGGCGGGTTGTAACACGCGCGTGGGGGATCTGATGGGTTCCGGCACGATCAGCGGAGCAACGCCGGATTCATGCGGAAGCCTGCTTGAGATGACGTGGAATGGGCAGCGCCCGATCACGCTGGAAGAGGGCGGCGAGCGCAGGTTTATTGAAGACGGTGATGAATTGACGCTTACCGGATGGTGTCAGGGCGAGGGGTATCGGGTGGGGTTTGGCGAATGCAAGGGCGTGATTCTGCCCGCGCGCGGTG
>NZ_JNFG01000018.1 GCF_000729995.1 Caballeronia sordidicola
GGCGGCGTAATCCAATAATCGTTGAAAGGCATCGTCGTCTCGACCTGGCAGCGCCTTATGTATCGCGCAAAATCCTCGCCGTTCTTCACTGCCTCGAAGCCATAGCAATGGCGATAAATCGCGGCCAGCTCGGCGCCCATCACGTTCCACAGGTTGACGAGGTAGTCGTGCAGGCTGCCATCTGCGTCGTTGGCCCGATCAGTGCCGGGATCGAAATCAACTGCCCAAAGCAGCCACGCAGTCGACACATCATCAACATGCTGATCCGTGAGAAGGTCTGTCTTCCTGATTGCATCAACGAGGGAGTCGACCGGAACGCGGCCATTGAATGCAGGCTGGTCAATCACCACGAAGCGGGCAAAGTGCGTGCGCTCGCAGCGCGAGAAGGGGCTTTCACGCCCCCCGGCAACGCATGCGGCGCTTTGCGCCGCAGTAGGCAGCGTCGCGAGCACTTCCCGCAGCGAGGAAGTGGGGGACGTCACTCGGCCGGCCGCATCCTTCCAGGGATCGACCTGCACCGGCGACATTACAGTAAGGAAATAGTGACCACCGTCAAGGTTCAAGACAAGCTACCTCTTGCTAGGGCCAGGCACGATCGATGAAGGCTTGCCGGTTGATGTCCGCATTAGCCGTGTCGTTCGATGCCACGGGCGCCAGCCCGTGCGTGCCGAGATCGTTCTGCACCTTCACCAGTGCGGTTCGATACGTTTCTGCAAAAGCCACGGGAGAAAGTTTCGCATGTTGCCCAGTCAATTCGATCAGTTTTGCCCGCACGCGTAGCGCCGCCTTGATATCGCGCTGGGCAGCGCCGGGGGTCGCGTTATAGTAGTAGTCCGTATCGATCTGGTTTGCGCGGATGTAATCCTTGAACGGCGTGATCGGAATCGAATGTGGATACTTCGTGCTGGCATACCAGAACAGGTCGAGGCCACTGGGAATACCGTCCGCAAAGGCATCAATATATTGGTCCCACGTCCCATTGAAATTACTGACGAACAGCATGTAATCATTGGCGAGGTCGGACTTGGGCTGCCCCAGGTCGGGCCAGTCCCGCTGCCGAATAAACACCCAGCGTGCGAAATGGATGATCGACAGGCCGAGAAGTCCGCTCAGCGATGCCGGAAGCGCCCGCGCGATCATGAACAGGAAGCGGTTTATCCATGTCCGATGCGGGGGCATAGGCGTAACCACATTCATTGCGTAGGCCTTGCCTGCAACATTCGACATTTCCCCGTCCCTCGTCTGGCCTCACCGGTGCTTTTGTCGCCGGGAGGTTGGTCTTTCGAATTCGGACCAACACCATTCGATAGCCAATCCTCAATCCTCAATCCTGCTACTCAGTTGGTTGATTCGGGTGTTTGGCCGCGACCTTGGCGTTTTCCTCGCCGCATAAGCAATCACTACCACGCACGAAACGGAGTTGGTTCGCAGTGCTCGTTGTCGACAAGAAAATCACGGCTACATGAACGTAGCTTGAATTAAATTCTTTTTGGGGAACAATTTCAAGTCCCTTTTTCTCTCCTGAACAGCGCCATTCAATTCCTCGCGGTGGGCTCATTACTTCGACACGGCAAAAAGATCGCTGCGCGTGGTGAAGGCAGCGCTCACGCTGCCTCCCCTGTACAAAGCTGAAAGCGTGGATTGCTGACGCCGCGGACACCGATGTCGATTGACTGCTTCCGGGCCGGACTGAGCCCGAAGACGGCCATGCCGAACTGGAGCGCCGCGTGTACCGTAGGAGCAGTTATCCAATGAGTTTGAGGAGCGCCATGAAAGCGATGTGCTCGCTGCACGGGCCAACGACCATCATCGGCACGAACGCGTACGGGTTTCCGGTTTACGCTTGCTGCTGCGAAGACGTGCCCTATGTAACGCCCCCGGACGCATGTACCAGGGCGCCGACGCAACGCGGATCTGACCGGCAGCAGCAACCCCAACAACCGAAGGCGAAAAAGGAATGACACTGACGATCGGCCTGCTGCCTGTGTGCTGATCCGCAGTATGTAGACATATTGCGGCGCAACGCTGCACTGGCTTTTCAGCTTGCCGGGGGCGAACCAGGCCCACCTGAGTCACGTTGATCGCGTCGATTCATTCAGTACCGCGCAATCATCCGGGAGGAAACCAGGACCGCAACCGACCCTCCCGTGCCCTTCGACATTCAACGATCCTGTAACAGCTTCGAGGCAAAAACAGCCGTTCTTGCGGCAAAGCAGATAGCGGATGTTTGTCTGCTCCTGCCGCATTCCACGCTTCCGGTCAAAAAGCACTAACGAGAGTTCGAGACAATGCGCTCGCCTCTTCAGTGGACCGGACATTGGTGAATCCAGTCATCAGTCCCCGGTTTGATGTTGCTCCGGCATACCACGTCGACAACGCCTGCACCGACAATCCAAGGCTTCTTGCGCGCAACGCAATCGCCTCATCATCCGAGCCGTTTTCGAGCATCGCAAGGAGATGCATGCCGCCGGCTTGCAGACGAATTTGCGCGCGCGTACCCAATGCGGCGCCCAGCGCACCGCCAAGCATCGCGCGGCGATCCGCGTAGACGCTCCGCATTTTAGTGATATGCCGCGCGAAATAGCCCTCTTCGATAAACCTTGCCAGGGTCGCCTGCAGCAAACGCGGACACTGATTCTGCATTCGATCAGCGGTTTCAACGAACTGCGTCACCTGCTCTTGCGGGACCACCAGATACGACAGACGCAACCCCGGCGCGAGCACCTTGCTAAAGGTGCCCGTGTACAGCACTCTCCCCGGGCTGCCTGTATCAAGACTCTTCAACGCAGGAAGCGGCCGCCCTCTATACCGGTATTCACTGTCGTAATCGTCTTCAATGATCCAGCGGTCGCCCGCTCTTGCCCAGTCCAGCAACGCGTATCGGCGTGAAAGAGATAACGACACGCCCAGCGGACTTTGGTGACTGGGGGTGACCAACGCAAAACGTGCGCTCGCGTGCATCTTGATACCGGCCTCGACATCCAGACCGTCGTCATCGACTGGAACCGCCAGCAGCTTCATTCCCGCATTGGTGAGGAAGCGCCGCGCCATGAGATAGCCGGGATCTTCAAACCAGCATGCGTCTCCACTGCGCAATACAGCGCGACAGATCAGATCCAGGCTGGCGCGATACCCGGCACATATAAAAACCTGATCCGGCGAGCAGGCAACGCCGCGCGATACGCCCAGATACCCGGCAATGGCCGCACGCAGCGGCGCATGCCCCTGCGGATCGGGATAAATCAGATCCTGGACACCGCTTTGGCGCATCTCACGCGCCGCCAGGCGGTTCCAGACCTTGCTTGGGAAAACATCCAGCGCGGGAAGTCCCATCTGCAGCGGCAGCGGCATTGTGCCGGTATGTTCCGACCACGGCGCAGTCTCCGGCACGACGCTGGCCTGCCCAGCCAACTCGGGCAATCTGATTTCTGGCGAGACCACCGTACCGGCCGGCCCACGGGCGATCAGATAGCCCTCGCTGATCAAAATTTGATAGGCCGATTCAACGGTACCGCGTGCCAGATTCAGTTCGGACGCCAGTCCCCGCACCGACGGCACACGGTCTCCCGGACGCAACACCCCGTCCGCAATGGATTGGCGAATACGCAGATAGATCTGGCGATAGATCGGGCCGGCTGTCGCGGCATTGATGGGACTGAATGGAAGCGTCATGTCCTGTTTGTCATGTCCTACTCGAATTCACGTTTCTTGGCTCTATAGAGTATGACATCAATCGCTTAAAGTACCTCAACGATGACGAACAAAGAGGTACAGCGATGGCACCAACCATGAAACTTCAGGAACTGGACAACTCTATGCTGCAGCGGGCAGGCTTCGCGCTGATGCGCGAACTGCGCCCACACCTGACCGACGAGGCCGCGTTCAGCGAACAGATCGCGCGTCAATACGCGCACGGATATCGGCTGCTTGGCGCCTATATGGATAAGCGGATCGTGGGCCTGATCGGTTATCGCGCAACGGAAAACCTCATATATGGCCGCTTCGTCTATGTCGACGATCTGGTCATCGACGCAAGCGAGCGTCAGCAAGGTCTCGGCGCTTTCCTGATCACGGCGGTGCGCAACGAAGCGACGCGTCTGGGATGTTAGCACCTTGTCCTGGATACCGGCCTCCATATGGCATTGGCGCAGCGCTTTTATTTCCGTCAGGGCTTGTTGGCGCGCGGCATGCATTTTGTCCAGCCGTTGCCTTTGAAGCAACACCAACGGGATGCGGTATGAAAGACTTTTTATTTTTGAGCGCGAGCCCGAATCAACAGGCTTCGCACGCATATCGTTTCGCCGACGCGCTGCTTAAAACGCTTAGCGAAAGACATCCGGGAATGAGCGTGAATCGACGCGACCTCTCAGCGAATCCACTGCCGCCGCTGAGTACCGCGTACGGGGCGGCACTGACAAAGCGCACTCCCTTCGATGACCCCGCCTTTCGGCAATCGGAGCAGTTGATCGATGAGCTGGAGCGCAGCCGCCACCTGTTGATCGCCACGCCGATGCATAACTTCACCGTGCCGGCGACGCTGAAGTTGTGGATCGATCACGTGTTGCGGATTGGACGCTCTTTTTCGGCAGGTCCTGATGGAAAAGTCGGTCTCTTAGCCGATCGCCCGACTTACATCATCGTGAGTTCTGGTGGTTTTCACCAAGGGCCGCAAGCGCGACAACCTGATTTCCTGTCCGACTATTTGCGCCACGCACTGCAGACGATTGGCATTACTAATAGTCACTTTATCTATCTGCAGGGACTGGTCGGAAGTGAAGAGGCGGTGAGCGCCGCATTTTCGAGCGCGCGGCAGCAGTTATCGCAAACGCCACTCTTTGCCGGTGTTAAACCCGAGTCGACCACGTCTATGCCGTCAGCATGAACTTTTTGCTTCAACTCGCTTCACTTTTTCTACCACCCTTTTTCCACACCTTCAGAGTCTGATCATGAGCCAACTTCGCCTTCCTTTTACGACACTATCTCCCGCCGCTTACCACGGTCTTCTGGCCACCAGCAAAGCGCTTTCCGAGAGTAGCCTCGGCCAACCAATGGTCGAATTGATCTATCTGCGCATCTCGCAGATCAACGGTTGCTCATTCTGTCTCGGCAAACATTCGTCGACGTTGCGCGAATCCGGTGTCGCGCAACGCAAGCTCGACCAACTCGCGGGATGGCGTGTCAGCGAGCTATTCGACGCACGGGAGCGCGCCGCGCTCGCATGGGCCGAGACGTTGACGCACGTCGCCGAACAAGGTGCTCCCGACAAACGCTACACCCCGCTGAAGGCGCTCTTCTCCGATGCGGAAATCTCGGATCTGACATTGGCCATCGCGTTGATGAATGCGTTCAATCGTCTCGCTATCGGGATGCTGCTGTAGGAATTGCGATTATTCGCGTACAAGCTCGAACGGCTTCGCTTGGCGGAGGTGAAATGGAAAGCCGATTTTCGCGACTAGCAGGGCGCTGCGCGAATGGCCGTTTTCAGCGCTACGTCGTTCGGCCTGAGCAGATCGAGTAGCTGAAGGACACGCCGCGGTTCGACGCGGAGAGATGCCGTCTTGGGCGGCTGCTGGCGTCACCGCCCATGACATCAGTTAATGACAGCGGTTTTGCCAGTGGCCATGCACCTTCACCTTGTGGCATACGCGGTGATGGTGATCCTCTGCGAAAGCGGATGAAAACGCGCCAAGCGTGAGAGCGGCGGTGATGACGGCGAGAATGGTCTTTTTCATATGACTATATAAAGTAGAAGGGAATCGAAATGCTAGCAGCGTTAGATTACAGTCCCGAATAGCGCGCCCGGTGCTAAGACTATTGAAGATCCCGCGCGGTATGCGTTGGTAGCCTTTGTCTATCGCTGCGCCACCTGTTTTTCCGCGAGTCGCGCAGTCGAGCCGCGCACAATCAGATCCGTCGGCAACGTGATGCGATCCGAGGGCGATTCGATCCCGGCAATCCGGGCCAGCAATATGTTGACCGCCGATCTCCCCATCTGCTGCAACGGCTGACGAACGGTTGTCAGTGGGGGATAAACCTGCGACGCCATGGGGACATCGTCGAACCCGATCACGGAAACATCTTCGGGGACACGCATTCCCAGTTCGCGCGCCGCGGCGATCGCACCAAACGCGCTCAAATCGTTCGCGGCAAAGATCGCGGTCGGCGGCCGCTTCAACTTCAACAGATGCGATGCCGCCTTGAACCCCATCGCCTGACTGAAGCGTCCGATTGCCGTCAAGCTCGCTTCAGGACGCAGGCCGTGCTGCCGCATCGCGTCGTTAAAGCCGCGGGCCCTGTCGTGCGCTGCTGTCAGGCGTTCATCACCGCTGATAAACGCAATCCGCGTATGGCCGAGTTCAGCCAGATGCTGCACCGCCAGACGCGCACCCTCGTAGTTGTCCGATGCAACCGAGGGATACTGCGGAAAAACACCACGCTGATCGACCACTACGATAGGCACGTTCGCCTCATTCAGCGCCTTTAGATAAGGCGCGTCATCGTGTGGAAGGATAGCCACCAACCCGTCCGAAAACTGCTGCAGTAACGACAACACATTGTGGTGAGTCTCACGATCCTCGTCGAACATCGGATACACAAGCATTTCATATCCAGCTTTTCGGGCAGCCCGGCCCGCCCCGACGATTAACTCGCTGACAAACTGATCCTGCCGCACCGGCGTGAGCAAGCCGACAATCCGGGTACGTCCGCCTGACAGTTTCTGTGCGGTCCGGTTGGCGACGTACCCGATCTCCGCGGCAATGCGCAAAACCTTGTCGCGTGTCTGCTGCGACACCCCATGACGGTCGTTGATGGCGCGCGACGCGCTCATCTGGGAAATGCCGGCCAGCTCCGCGAGCCGGGCCAACGTCGGGCTCTGTTTTACCATGGTCACGAATCAACTTAGTAAGATTAACTAATCATTACAGCCAGCTATTGCCGTGCAGCGCATCCGTTGAAGTACGCGGTCCGAAGTCATGTCCCGGCTCGGGTAAATACGCATTTCACAGAGGATGGCCGCTCCCTATTATTGTTACACAACGTTAGCGGTAACGTTACAAAACATTTTATAACTAAAAATGGAAAGATATGAACGGAATCGTTTCAGTCTTGAACCGCCGCCGGACCCTTGTCACAGCCTGCGCAGCCCTCGCCACAGCCCTCGGTTCGTTGGGGTGGTCCAGCACTGCCGCGGCCCAGACGAAGACGCTTACCGAATGGGATTCACAGACTGTCGGCGCGGGTCCGAAGATCATCAACGATGCGGCGGGGCGTTTTGAGAAGGCGAACCCCGGCTTCAAGGTCGAGTCATCTCATGTCCTCAACGATGCATACAAAACCAAGCTGAAAATCGCGTTTGGTGCGAACCAGCCGCCCTGCGTCTTCTCGAGTTGGGGAGGCGGTCCTCTGCGCGAGTATGTGAAGTCGAATCAGGTGGTTGATCTCACGCCTTATCTCAAGCAAAACGCATCCTTCCAAAACCGCTTCCTGGCAACCGCCTGGCCGGCGGCCACCTTCGACAACAAGGTTTGGGCCATCCCCGCCGAGAACACATCGGTAGCGGTTGTCTTCTACAACAAGGAGATTTTCGACAAGTACAAGCTGACACCCCCGAAGACCTGGGACGAGTTGCTCCATGTGATCAGCGTACTGAAATCGAACAATATCGCGCCGTTTGCGTTGGCAAACAAAAACAAATGGACCGGGTCCATGTACTACATGTACCTGGTCGACCGTATAGGAGGTTCTGACGTGGTGCGCCGCGCGGTCATGCGGGCGCCGGGCGGCAGTTTCGCCGATCCTGCCTTCGTAGAAGCGGGAACGCGCCTGCAGGAACTGGTAAAGGCTGGCGCTTTCGCGCAGGGATTCAATGGACTTGACTACGACATAGGCGCGTCAAGGCGCCTTCTTTATTCCGGGCGTGCGGCGATGGAACTCATCGGGAGCTGGGAAGCGTCGACCGTGAAGGCGGAGAATCCGGCATTTTATTCGAAGCTCGACTACTTTCCCTTCCCTTCCGTACCGGGTGGAAAAGGCAATCCGGACGACGTTATCGGCACAGTGGGCGATAACTTCTACAGTATCTCCAAGGCCTGCGCGGATCCTCAGGCGGCGTTCCGCTTGATCCAGTCGATGACGGACGATCAATCCATGCGAGAACGCGTGGCGGACACGCGCATACCACCGGTCAAGAACCTGGAAGTGAACGATCCTATGCTTAAACGCTTTCTAAAGACGGTGTCTGACGCGCCTGCGGTGCAACTCTGGTACGACCAGGAATTGCCACCAGCCCTCGGCGAATTGCACAAAAACACCACGCAGGCGCTCTTCGGCTTAACGATGAGTCCGCAGGAAGCCGCACAACAAATGGAAGCTGAGGCGAAGAAAGACCTCAATTAACGCTACTGACACTAAACGCCTGCGTTTCGTTCAAGCAGCGCGTCCGCCTGATCGTCGATTCAATCGACAAACTGGAGGAAGATGTGAGTTCTACGAAGCTTCGCATGATGTCCCTGCCGAAGCGATCGCGTCTGGGAAGACCCTCCGCGATGGTCTCAGCTACGTTTCTTGCACCCGCTATTGCCTTGCTCGGCCTCTTTCTTCTCTACCCGTTGATCTCGAGCTTCCGGTTATCGACGCTCGACTGGAACGGACTTGGCACCACGGGACGCTTCATTGGTCTTCAGAACTGGATTCATCTCTCGCATGATCCCGCTTTTTTTAAAGCGGTACGCAACAACCTGATACTCGCAGTCTTCTCCGTGCTCATACAGATGCCGATCGCATTGACTCTTGCCGTCATGCTCGACAAGGCAGGCCGGGGATCGCGTACGCTCAAGATCCTATATTTCCTGCCGCTGCTGATGTCGAGCGTCGCCATAGGGGTCGTGTTCAAGAACGTGTATGACCCGAATTTCGGTCCGTTAAACGCGGCTTTGAACGCCCTCGGACTTGGCAATCTGGCGCAAGACTGGCTGGGTGACGGCCGCTTCGCTTTAGGCGCCACGTTAGCGGTCATCTGCTGGCAAAACATCCCGTTCTACATGATTCTCTTCATGGCTGGACTGTCCTCCCTCTCGCCCGAACTTCGTGAAGCAGCGCGCCTTGACGGGGCCTCTCCACTGAGGGTGTTCTGGCACATCGAGTTGCCGCATCTGCAAGGCACCTTGCGCACCGGTGTGCTGCTTGCCGTGATCGGTTCGCTGCGTTATTTCGATCTGATTTTCGTGATGACCGGCGGCGGGCCTGACGGCGCGTCGGAGCTCATGGCGACCTACATGTACCGCACAGTCTTCAGTTCGTTTCAACTCGGCTACGGCAGCACCATCGCCTCGGCAATGTTCCTGATCGTGCTGGTCGTCGCCAGCGTCACTCTGACCCTCACACGCCGTTTCGAGACGGAGATATGAAAGCGATCCCCAACGTTCACCTTGAATCGAGTACCCCATTTCGCGCGCCCAGGTTTTCCGTATCGCGTGCAATGGTCCTGACGCTCGGCGTCGGCTGGCTCGCGGTAACAACACTACCTTTTTTGTTCGTCGTGGTAACCAGCCTGAAATCCCAGCAGGACACGTATTCCGGATCGGCCTGGTCGCTCCCGTCGGTCCTGGACCTGAGCAACTATCGAGCGGTCCTTGAAGGCGGTTTTTGGGTTTATCTGCGCAATAGCCTGTTCGTTGTGGGCTTGTCGACCGCACTGATCCTGTTGACTGGTTCAATGGCCGCCTACGTATTTGCGCGCATCAGCTCCCGCCTCAACAGATCGATTTTCTCGCTGGTGGTCGCCGGAATGATCGTGCCGTTGCACGTCACCCTGGTACCGGTTTACCTGATGACGCGCACCGCAGGACTCTACGACACACCCTTTGCCTTGATCGGCCCTTATGTAGCGTCGAGCCTTCCGGTTTCGATCTTCATTCTCACGGAGTTCATGCGCCAAATCCCGCGTGAACTGGAGGAAGCCGCCATGCTCGACGGCTGCGGACCGTTCGCCATTTTCTGGCGCATCTTCGTTCCGCTATCCGGGCCGGGACTCGCCACGGTCGCCATCTACAACGCCATCGCATTGTGGAACGAGTTTATTTTTGCCTACGTACTCACCTCGACGCCGGCCAATCGCACGCTGCCGCTCGCGGTGTGGGACTTCCAGGGTCAATACGCATCGAACATTCCAGCAACGCTCGCGGTCGTCACGCTGACCTCCCTGCCGTTGATCGTCGCCTACGCGTTCGGCCAGGAACGCATCATAAAAGGAATGATGGTCGGCTCCGTCAAGGGATGAAAAGCGGGGTGAAATCTTTTTCCATTTGCCCGCCGATGGGCACGTGTTCATTCGTTCGAGGCAACATTACATGACTTCAGCACCCCATCAGAAGTTGCGCGTCGCGGTTGTCGGCTGCGGCTATATCAGCGACATTTACCTGACCAACCTTCCGAAATTCGCCGGCGTCGAGGTCTGCGCTGTTGCGGATCTCGATATGGAACGGGCACGCGCTTCGGCGCTCCGGCACGGGGTTGCCCGTGTCCTTGCCGCCGACGCGGTCTACGCCGACCCCGGCATTGACTTGATCCTCAATCTCACGCATCCGGCCGGGCATGCAGAGGTCGCGCGACGCGCGCTACAGTCGGGAAAGCACGTCTACAACGAGAAGCCGCTGACCCTCGATCTCGATGAAGCGCGCGGGTTGATCGATGCGGCACGCTCGGCCGCTCTTCAAATCTGCTGCGCGCCGGACACGGTACTGGGTGCGGGCATCCAGACCTGCCGCGCATTGATCGATAGCGGCGCTATTGGCGAGCCGATCGCCGCGACGGCCTTCATGACCAACCACGGCCATGAAGGCTGGCACCCCGACCCGTCGTTCTACTACCAGCCAGGCGCTGGTCCGATGTTCGATATGGGACCGTACTACCTGAGCGCGCTAGTCAATCTCATCGGGCCCGTCGATGCCGTATCGGGATTTGCTCGCGCAAGTTTTGCCAAGCGAGTCATCGGGAGCAAGCCCAAACGCGGTCAGCAGATCGACGTGAACACGCCTACGCACGTAGCCGGCCAGATGCAGTTCGCCAACGGTGCAATCGGAACAATTGTGACGAGCTTCGATATCTGGGGTGCGAAGCTTCCCTTCATCGAGATCCATGGAACAGAGGGAAGCCTGAGTGTGCCCGACCCCAACACGTTTGGTGGTCCGGTAAGCATCAAGGTTCGCGATGGTGACTGGACTGAAGTCCCGCTCTCGCATCCCTATAGCGACAACACGCGAGGGCTTGGTATTGCGGACCTTGCACGTTCGCTCCAGACGGGTGAACGGCCGCGCACAGACGGCGAGATTGGCTACCACGTGCTCGAGGTCATGCACGGCTTTCTTGCCGCGGCGGACCGGCGCCAGACCGTCTCGATTCACAGCAGCTTCCAACGACCCGCGCCCATGTCGGAGCAACCCCTGACCATGGCAAACGAGAGATTCACCCATGCCTGAAAACAACCTGACATCGCGCCGCTCCGCATTGATGGTCTGGGGTGGATGGGACGGCCACGAGCCGCGCCTGACGACCGAGCGCTTCGCGAATCTGCTCGAGCAGCAGGGATTCGCGGTAGAGATCCACGACGACCTTGACGTGTACCTCGACCGTGACCGGCTCGCTGAACAGAACCTGATCGTCAACTGCTTCACCATGGGCCAGCTGGACAAGACGCATACCCAAAATCTGCTCGCAGCGGTTCGTGGCGGCGCAGGTTTCGGAGGCTGGCACGGCGGTGCCGGCGACGCGTTCCGCGCGAATACCGACTACCAGTTCATGGTGGGGGGCCAATGGGTCGCGCATCCTGGCAACATCGTCGACTACACTGTTCAGATCGCCGCCTCCGATGACCCGGTTGTTGCTGGACTCGCCGATTTTTCAATGCACTCGGAGCAGTACTACATGCATTTCGATCCGAGCAACGAGGTACTCGCGACCACCTGCTTCAACGGGCCGTATGTACGAGAACATGAGCCACAAGTAACGGGCGTCGTCATGCCGGTCGCCTGGAAACGCCAGTGGGGCAAAGGAAGGGTTTTCTATTCGTCGCTGGGTCATATCAACACCGACTTCGATGTCCCGGAAGCCCGCGAACTGACGTTGCGTGGCCTACTTTGGGCAGCGCGCTGAGTGGGTCAAGCCAGGTCTCGTTTCGTCGGTTGCGGGTCCATGTGCACCTGGTGCGGGTATCAACAAAACAGCCGATACCAGCATGCCCGTGGAAGACCGTTCAATCGTCCATCGGGCGATCGTTCGGATGCGAAAAGATGGCCTTCAGAGAATCGCTCATCGGCAACCCGAGCGTGATGCCCTTGGGCGCAATCGGCGACATGAACCACGTGTTGTAAAGCGACTGGCCGCGGCCACTTGTTTCAAGCCGTGCGATGGTTCGATCGACGACCGCCTTGAACGGGGCATCGCCCTTGGGAAGCATGCATGCGATCGCTTCATGCGTTTGCGGCTCCCCCGCGATCACATAGTCGTCCGGCCGGTGTGCGGTCGCCCGTTCGCTGGCGAGCACATCGGCATCCATGAAAAAGGCTGCGGCGCGACCGGTTTCGAGGTTCAGGAACGACGCGCTGTGGTCTCGTGCTTCGACAAGCGTGATGTTCGCGTTGTTCTTCTGGATATACGATCTGATGTAACGCTCGGATGTCGTACCGGTCGTGACCGCCACGGTCTTGCCTATCAGGTCGTTAAACGAATGGATGTTTGAGTCCGCCTTCGTCAGCAAGCGCGTTTCAGTCACAGAGATCGTATTGGAGAAATCAACCTGCTGCGCGCGTTCCTTGTTGTTCGTCGTCCCGCCGCACTCAAGATCAATCGTGCCGTTCTGAACCAGCGCGATACGGTTCTGCGCGTTCACCGGAATCATGCGAACCTGAAGGTCCGGTGAACCAACCGCTGTCTTGATCTCCTTCACGATCTCCTGCGCAATGTCCTGCGAATAGCCGATGACGTGGTCGTTATTGTCATAGTAGGAATACGGCACCGACGACTCGCGGTAGCCCAGCACGATCGTATTCCTGGATTTGATCGATGCGAGCCGTCCCGTGAGATCCTGAGCGTGAGCACCGAGCGCCACGCAGCCGAACACCATGAGGGCAGCGGCACGATAAGGCAGACTGTTCATTTTTCCGTTCCTTTCCCGATAGTCCGATGGTTGTTACCGCACGCTTCGCACGCAGGTCAGGGACGAAGCGCCGAACATGCAGCCGCAATCCGCTTGCACGCCTCTTCGAGTTGCGCGAAGGAAGTGGCGAATGAAATGCGAAAAGCCGGAGACAGGCCAAAAGCTGCACCCTGGATTACCGCGACTTCGTGGCTCTCGAGCAGGTACATGACGAAATCGGTGTCGTTACCGATTACCTGACCACCAGGAGTGCGCTTGCCGATGACGCCCGCACATGAGGGGTAGACGTAGAACGCGCCCGTGGGACGGGGACAATTCAGACCCTCGATCGCGTTCAGGCTCTCCACGACGAGATCGCGCCGCCGCTGATATTCACTGCGCCAGCCGGCAAGAAAATCGGTTGGCCCGGTGAGGGCGGCCAGTGCCGCGGCCTGGCTTATGGAGGACGGATTGCTGGTGCTTTGCGACTGGAGCTTGGCCATGGCCTTGATAAGCGCCTTGGGGCCGCCCGCGTAGCCAATGCGCCACCCTGTCATGGCAAACGCCTTCGACACACCGTTGATGGTCAGCGTGCGCTCACGCAGATGCGGGTTGCAGCGGGCAAACGTAGCGAACTTCAGGCCGTCATAAATGAGGTGTTCGTAGACGTCATCGGTCATGATCCAGACATGGGGATGGCGGCTGAGCACCTCGCCAAACGCGACGAGTTCACTCTCGGTGTAAGTCGCCCCTGTCGGGTTGCACGGCGAGTTGAGCACGACCCACTTGGTGCGATCGGTGATGGCCGCGTCGAGCTGCTCCGGCGTCATCTTGTAGTTGCTGCTCACATCACATTCGACCACGACCGGCCGCCCGCCATTGAGCAGCACCATGTCCGGATAAGACACCCAGTATGGCGCGGGGATAACGACTTCGTCCCCCTCTTCCACCGTGCTCGTCAAGGCGTTGAACACGACCTGCTTGCCGCCGTTCCCGACCGTAATCTCATCCGGCGCGAAAACCAGCCCGTTCTCCCGTTCGAATTTATCGCAGATGGCGCGCTTGAGTTCCGGCGTACCGTCCACCACCGTGTAGCGAGTCTTGCCCGCCTTCATCGCGGCATAGGCAGCTTCGACTATGTGCGGCGGCGTGTCGAAGTCCGGCTCGCCGGAGGTCAGGCCTACGATGTCCCGGCCTGCCGCGCGCAGTTCCTTCACGCGTGCCGTGGCCATTGAACTCGGCGATGGTTTGATGCGCTCCATACGGGCGGCAATCAGTTTCATTTTGGTCTCTCGTGAGAAGGTCAAAGATGCTTAGGCGATCACGCCTTTTTGCTTCAGGTAGATGTCGATCCAGCCGCGCTTGTCCTGGCCCACGAGGATCGCCTCCTTGCGTTGCTGTTCCCTCTGCGCCTGAGCGGTGGCGGCAGCCAGCAGGGTCTCGAGCTGGTCAGCGGGAATAGCGACAAGCCCGTCTTCATCCCCAACGATCAGATCACCGGCCTCGATCACGAGACCACCGATAGCAACCGGCACGTTGATCTCTCCAGGCCCCTCCTTGAACGGACCACGATGCGTGTTGCCTCGCGCAAAGCAGGGAAAGTCGGCCGCATAAAACGCGGCGACATCACGTACTGCGCCGTCGATGACAAAGCCGGCGACACCGCGGACCTGCGCGTGCATCTGCATCAACTCGCCGACCAGCGCTTGCGTCACTTCACCGCCACCATCGACGACAATGACATCGCCGGGCTCGGCAATGTCTATCGCCTTGTGGATCATCAGGTTGTCGCCCGGCCTCACCTTGACCGTGATGGCGCGGCCCACGAGCTTCTTCTGGCGGTGATACTGTTTCAGCCCGATCACGCCACACAAGCGGTGCATGTTGTCGCTGATGTGCGGAGTAACGAGTGACTGAAAGCGCTCGATAAGGTCTTTCGGAATCGGCGCTGGCATTGGCATGATGCGAAAGCCAGGCATGGGTTGATGGCTCATGAGTGCAAGTCCTGTAACGAGGATTAAAGTGTTGAATGCGCGCGCAGGTAGGGCACGAGACCGCCCGCGTCGAGGATTTTCAGAATGTCGTGCGGGATAGGCGCAGCCTCGATTTCGTGGCCGTCGAGCGCGCCATGTACCAGGATGCGCGGCCCCATATCGATCTGGAGGGCACAACCTTCCGCTATGCGGCTGGTATCGCATTCAATCGGATAGAGTCCGTTGTTCACTGCGTTGCGAAAGTAGGTCCGCGCAAAACTTTGAGCGAGCACGATCCTGATCCCGGCGCCGATCACCGCCGTCACGGCGACCTCCATCGCCGAGCCGCAGCCGAAATTCTTGCCCGCGACAAGGATATCGCCGGGACGCACGGAGGCCGCGAATTCGGGTGCAATGGTCTCGAACAGATAGTCCTTCAGGACGGCAGGATCGAGCGATTCCCGCTTGCGTCGCGAAGAGATGATGTAGTCGGTATTGATGTCGTCGCCAAAGCGCCGCGCAGTAGCCTTGATGGATAGTGACGTCATTCTTTTATCGCCTGGAGAGGGTTTGCGGGCTGGCTATGCGGCCCGCTATAGCGCTCGCGGCACACACTTCCGGCGACGCCAGGAAGATATTGGCGCTTGGATTGCCCATTCGCCCTTTGAAATTCCTGTTGGCCGTGGAGATCACATTCGCGTCATCTTCGGGGATGGCGCCGGCCGTGCCGCAGCATGCACCGCAACCCGGCGTAACGATAATGGCGCCCAGTGCGATCAACTCGGCAAGCTCACCGCCAAGAGCCAGCTCGTGCAGCGCTTCGCGCGATGCCGGCGTGACGACCAGTTGCACGCCCGCAGCGGGCCTGCCGAACTTACGGAACACCGCCAGCGCCTGACGAAAGTCTTTCGCACGGCCGCCCGTACACGTGCCGAGACAGGCCATCTGTATGGACACCTCACCCAGTTCGTCGAGGCGTGCGACGTTGTCTACGTTATGTGGGAGTGCCACGTATGGGCACAACGTCGTGAGATCTATGTCCAGCGTTCGGGTATAGATGGCATCCGCGTCCGCAGAGAGGCCTTCCAACGGGACGGCGACGCGTCCGTCGAGATAACGCATACAGGCTGCGTCGAAAGGGAACACGGCGTTCTTGGCTCCCATTTCGACTGACAGATTGGCAAGGACCAATCGATCCTCGAAATCAAGCGTGTCGAGTCCTTCGCCGTGAAATTCGAGCGTCTGATACGCGGCGCCATCCGCGCCCAGCAGCTTCGCCAGATGAAGCGCGAGATCCTTCGGGTACACACCTGGCGGCAGTTCGCCATGCAGCCTGATCCGGATCGACTCAGGCACCTTGAGCCACACCTTTCCGGTCATCATCACGCCCGCCAGATCGGATGAACCAACACCGGTCGCAAAACAATTCGCTGCACCGTAGGTCACCGCATGACTGTCGGCACCGACGAGAAGCCGTCCCGGCGCTGCAAGGCCCTGTTCAACCACGATCTGATGGCCGATCCCCTCGCCGATATCGAACAACGGAATGCCCTGCTCGCGTGCAAAATGCCGGATCCTCGCCTGCAACATGGCTGCCTTCGGGCTGGGCGCTGGTGCATAGTGGTCGAGTGCAAAAAGCAGCTTGTGGGGGGAATGAACGCGTGAAGCGCCCATCGCGGCGAAGTAGTCCATCGCCATAGGAATGGAACCATCGGTGCCCATAGCACAATCCACTTCACAGATCGCGATATCGCCCGCTTTGACGCTGCGTCCCGAGCTAAGCGACAACAGCTTTTCTGATAGGGTTTTTCCTGACATGTCGTTGGTCTCGCGGATTCGGAACGGCCTGGTTTGAGCGGGTCTCGACCGGGCACTGACGGCACGCTGCAATGCTCTTTTCCCCGTGGTCTCAAAGCCTACCGCAGAGCTGAGTATCGCAAACCGTGGCAACTCGTATTACGAGTAATAGGCATCGTGACCGATGAATAAAATTCATAGGTCATCGAGTTAAAAATGGCGTCGTAAGGTAGTGGCTTCCTTGCAAACCACCCGACATGGGTCAATACTTCAGCGCTGCCGCCGGCCGAAGCCGGCGCTGAAATGATCTCCGGCGACTGAATAACATCAGCGAACACCATTTGATGCGCATGAGACCATGCTAACGCTCAAGCAACTGGAAGCCGTCTATTGGGTCGCCAAGCTCGGGACCTTCGGTGCAGCGGCGGACCGTCTTTACACGACTCAGTCGGCCATTTCAAAACGCATCAATGAACTGGAAGTCTTCTTTGTGGCTTCCCTGTTCGATCGCAGCCGACGCACCGTGCGGCTCACAGCGAAAGGACGGGAATTGCTGGAGGCCGCTGAGGAGATGTTGCAGGCCCGCGATCGATTACTCGAACGCATGGGCAAGGAAGTTGAAGTCGTGCGGCACTTCCGCCTGGGCATCACGGAACTGATCGCGCTGACGTTTCTGCCGCGACTCGTGCAGGAGATTCGCCAGGCTTACCCCACGGTGTCTCTCGAACCGGAAATTGATGTCAGCACCAATCTCGCCACGAGGCTTCTGCACGGCGAGATCGATTTCATCATCGCCCCGAGCGTTCTCAAGGATCCGCGCTTCACGTCGGTTCCCTTGAAAAAACTCCAGCTCAACTGGATGTCGAGCCCGTCATTGATTGCTGATTCGCGAGTGCTCTCGCTGGAAGAAATTGCGAACTATCCCATCCTGATGCAGATTGGCACGTCCGGTGTCGACGCGATCTACGAGCGGTGGTTTGAGTCGAAAAACCTGACGATCCGCCGCACGTTCGCGGGCAATAGCCTGATCGCATTGAGTTCACTCACGGTGGCGGGCTTCGGTGTGAGCTATCTGCCGGCGCTGTATTTCTCCGATCTCGTAGACCAGGGCTTGCTCAACGTACTGCATTCGACGCAGAGCTTGCCCGCGGTGCGCTATTACGCGATCTATCGCAACGATGGGCCTACGCCGCTCTACTCAATGGTGGCCGACCTCGCCAGGCGGCTCTGCGATTTTTCAAAGCCGGACCTCGCGTCTGTCATTGCGCGGTAGACGTTGTGTGACGAGGTGCTTGCACTCCGCCCGCAAACGCCTAAGACACAAACCCCGTTGGCTTGACCTCAGGATGAGCCGGATCGGCATGTTCAAGAGCGGCAAGAGACATGATGCGTTCCTCGGAGGCGTCATCGAAGCTGATTTCTCCCGCCAGACGGCCCGCCCGCATCACAAGAATGCGGTCCGAAATCGTCAGCACCTCAGGCAAGTCACTCGATATCACCAGAATGGCCAAGCCATCGCGGGCAAGCTCACGCATGAGCGCGTAGATCTCCGCCTTCGTTCCGACGTCCACGCCACGCGTTGGTTCATCGACGATCAGCACGCGCGGCTTCGAGGCAAGCCATTTCGCAAGCACCACCTTCTGCTGGTTGCCGCCACTCAGCAGGCCGACGAGTTGCTCGACCGTCGGCGTCTTGATCTGGAACCGCTCTACATAGCCTTCGATCATTCGGGATTCCTCCCCCGGCTTGATGAAGCCCGCGTTCGAAATCCGGCCGAGACCCAAGGCAGCGAGGGACAGGTTGCTGCCGACCCCCATCCCGAGTACGAGGCCTTGGTCCTTGCGGTCTTCGGGGACCAGTCCGATCCCAAGCTTCATCGCGTCGCGCGGCTTCGCGACGTTGACGGGCTTGCCCTCCATCGCAATGGTTCCCGCCGTTGGCGGCGGCGCACCGAAGATACCGAGCGCCACCTCCGAGCGGCCGGCGCCAACAAGCCCCGCCAGACCCACGATCTCGCCGCGCCGCAACGCGAAGGAGACATCCTGGTAGCGTTTGCCATCGCCCAGGCCCTGCACCGATAGAACAATCGGCCGCTCTGCGTTCTCGGGCCGGATGCGCCGCACTTCCGCGAGATCGCGGCCCACCATCAGGCGCACCACCTCTTCAGGCGAAGTGTCGGTGAGCCGCGTAGTGCGGACATGCTTGCCGTCGCGCAATACAGTAACGGCGTCACAGTTGTCGAACACCTCACGCATGCGATGCGAGATGTAGAGGATCGTCACGCCTCGATCCCGCAGGTCATGCACCACCTTGAACAGCGTCAGTGAGTCGGCCTCCGAGAGACTCGATGTAGGTTCGTCCAGGATGAGCAGGCGCGGCTCATGTATCAGCGCTTTGCAGATCTCGATAAGCTGTTGCTGCGCGATCGTCAGGTCTCCGAGCCGGGTGTCGGGATCGAGTGCAATGCCCAGGCGTTCCATGGCAGCGCTCGCCTGTGCAATCAGAGCACCGCGGTCGACCAGCACTCTCGCCAAGCGAGGCTCCGCGCCGAGAAAAATATTCTCGGCAACGGTCATGTTCGGCACAAGCATCAACTCCTGGAAAACGATCGAAATACCCTTGCCGGCGGCATCCTTCGTGCCGGAGAGCTGCAGTTCCTGCCCGTCGAACACCAATTTGCCCGAAGTCGGCGGATGGGCGCCTGCAATGATCTGCATCAGGGTCGACTTGCCGGCGCCGTTCTCGCCCATGACCGCGTGCACGGTCCCCGCCTCCACCGTAAAGGACACGTCCTGCAATGCCTTGACGCCTGGATAGGTCTTTGAAATATGTTCAACGCTCAACAGCACGGTCATGGCGGCACTCACTAGCGCTGAGAGAGACGGGACGGCCGGCGCGCAAAGGCCGTCCCGCACGGTTGCTTCGGTTCTCGGTCGACTACTTGCCAGCCGTAAATTTGTCGACGTTCGATGAATCGACAATGTCCACACCTGTGTCCGTGACCGGGGGCACCTTTTCGCCCTTGGTCAGTTTATCCAGTTGATCGATCGAGTCCGTGCCCATGCTTGTCGGCCGCTGACCGACCAGCGTGGTCGCATACCCTTCCTTCAGGAGCTTGATCTGCGAAGGCAAGGTATCGAACGACACGATCACGAACTTACCCGACTTGAGATCGGCCGCCTTGTTTTTCAGCGCTCGCGTATAGGCTTCCGGTGCGAACATCGGCCAGCCTCCGGCGAAGAAAATGCCGTCGATATTCGGGTTCTTGGCAAGGATGTCCTGGATCAGTTGCACAGCCGTACTGGAATCGTCGTTGCAAGGGAAAGGAGAACCGGATACCTCCTTGAAGCTGCCACCGAGCTTTGACTTGAAGCCCTTGATGCGGTCGTTGAGGTTCGCCGCCGACAACCCGCCGGTTATCACCGCGTAGTTCCCGCCATTCGGAAGCGCCTTGGCGAACGCCTCGCCTGCCGACACGCCGCCCGCCTCATTGTTGGTGCCAATGAAGGCGATACGCTTGGACTTCGGTGCGTCGGAGTCGAAGGTAACGACCGGAATGTTCTTGGCCAATGCCGCACTGATCACGCTGCTGATCGAATCAGGATTGTTCGGCGCAATCGCGATCCCCGCCACCTTTTTGGTGATCAGGTCGCGGACAATGCGAGCCTGCTCGGCGTCATCTAATTGGGCAGGTCCGGTGAAAAGGCACTCCGCCCCAATCTTGGCCGCCTCTTCCTTGCAGCCTTTTTCGGCATCGGCGTAGAACGGTACGCCGAGCGCTTTCGGCACCACGGCGAACACTTTTTTATCGGCGGCCTGGGCCTGTCCTGCGATCCCAAGTCCTAAAACAGCGGCGGCTACGGCTCCGAGCAATAAGCGTGACATTGTTTCCTCCAAGAGATTGTTATGGGTAAAACACTCACCGGCGTCGCCAGACGCCCTTCCTGAGCTGGTCGATAAATACTGCAAAGACGATGACAGAACCAACGAAAACCCCTTGCCAGTAGGCGTCGGTTCCAAGCAGGATGAGGCCGTTGCGGAGCACTTCGAGGATCACGGTGCCGACGAAGACGCCGATCACGGTGCCCTCGCCGCCGCTGAGCGCGGTACCGCCAATGACGGCTGCCGCGATGACGCTGAGCTCCTTGCCCAAGCCCTGGTTGGAGATTGCCGAGGATAGATAGCTAACCTCAATAATGCCGGCGAGACCCGCCAGCACGGAAGACATGACATAGACGCTGATCTTCAGCCGGTCTACATCGAGGCCGGTCAGCATGGCGGCCCGCTCGTTGCCGCCGACTGCGTACAACTGGCGGCCATACACACTACGTTTGAGCACGACGCCGGCAATGATCGACAAGACCACGAAGATCAGGAACGGCGTGGGCAGGCCAATGATGTCGCCGCCGCCGAGCGCGAAGAATGCATCGCCGTCCGGCCGGAAGCCGTCAATGGCCTTGCCGCGGGTGATGATGAGGGCGAGCGCGCGCGCAATGCTCATGGTCGCGAGCGTCGGCACAAAGGGCAGCATGCGCAGCTTGGTCACGCACAAGCCGTTGAACAGGCCCACTGACGCCGCGATCAGGAGCGTGAGCACGCACGCCGGAACGACGCCCATCCCCGCTTGCATCATCGCGGCGGAGGCGACGGCGGACAGGCCCCAGACACTGCCGACCGACAGGTCGATACCACCGGTGATCATCACCGCGGCCTGCCCCAGGACGACGATCCCGACGAACGAGAGGTTGCGCGTGTCGTTGAGGAGATTGTCGACGCTCGCAAAGTTGGGCGCGAAGATCGACAGCGCCACGATCATGATCAGAAGCGCGCCAATGATGCCCGTCTCCCGGGACCGCAGGAGACGAACACCGAGACCCGCCCGGCGCTTCGTGTTCATTGTTGCTTCAATGGGCTTGTTCATCTCGGATGCCTTGTGTGCCAATGTCGCCAGGAGATCCGGTCGCGGGATGCTCCTGGCATTGCGCTCCATGCGAGCATGAAAATCCTAGAACTGCTCCTTGCCGAAGAGCGACTTCGCATTGGTCTGGTCGATGCGTTGAGTGGGCACCAGGATATTGCGGGGAACCTCGGTCGCGCAGTCGATCAGGATTTTCTTGGCGAGTTCGAGTGCCTGGGCGGCGCCGGTCGGGTACGTAAACGTTGCGGCCCATTGGCCGTCTGCGACCGCACGTATGCCACCGGACGGACCCGGCAGGCCATCCGTGCCAATGATCTTCACCTGGTCCGCTTTGCCCGCCTGCTTGGCCGCGATGTATGCACCGGCGGCAGCAAGGTCATTGCTCGTATAAACGAGCTTGATGTCCGGGTGCGATTGCAGCATGGCGGAAAATACGGTCACCGCTTGGTCTTCCATCCAGTCGACTGGCTGCACAGCCACGAGCTTGATCTTGGGATTGCTGGCAATGCCTGCCTTGAATCCTTCAAGACGTTCGATGGCGGGCGACGAACTCGGCAAGCCTTCGAGAATGGCCGCCTCGCCTCCGTCGGGCAGCAGTGTCTTGGCGGCCCACTCGCCCGCTTCCTTGGCGATCGCCCGGTTGTCCCCTCCCACGAAGGCCGTGTAGTTGTCTCCACTCGTCTTGCGATCGAGTTCGATCACCGGCACGCCCGCCTTGTAGACCGCCGATACAGACGGTGTCAAAGGAGCGGCTTCGAAGGGTGAAATCATCAGCAGGTCGACGCGTTGCGTCATGAAGTTTTCGACCTGCGACACCTGGGTGTTCACGGTCGCCTGTCCGTCGGCGATAACGAGCTTGAATTTCGGGTAGTTCTTCACGAGGCGTTCGAGCTCGTGATTGACGTGCTCGCGGTACGGCTCCTTGAAGTTCGCCTGGCTAAAGCCGATGACGTAATCCTTGTCCGGCCCGCATTCCTTGGCAAGCGGCTTGCCGGCCGCTGCCCACGCACCCGATGCAAGAGCGGCGCCGGCAACCAGCAAAGTGGTCCTTAGAACTACTTTCATTTTTTTCGTCTCCAGTCTTATGCAACGAAGTTGCGAAAGTTTTTTATGCGTCCGACCCACTGCAACGTCCACCACCTCTTGAAATCACGCCCAACGATTCACCGAGCCGAGCTTCCGCGCCCGACCACATAGGTTTGCAATGCAGCAGCGATCACGATGATTGCGCCCGTCGCAAGCAGTTGCATGGCGGCGCTGACGTCGTTGAGCTGCAGAATATTCGCCAGCGCGCCGAGCATGACGGCGCCCGCGATCGTGCCGATCATGGAGCCCGCTCCTCCGAACAGGTCCGTGCCGCCGATCACAACCGCCGCAATAGCGGTGAGTTCATATCCCGCGCCGTCGTTGGGGCTGCCGAACGAGAACTGTCCGGCGTGAACGATGCCCGCGATGGCGGCCACGAATCCTGTTAGTGCGTAGACCGAAATCTTGATCGCGCTCACCGGGATGCCGGAAAGTCGAGCCGCCTTTTCGTTTCCGCCGACGGCAACAACGTAGCGTCCATAGCGCGTGTTATTGAGCAAAAAGGCTGCCACCACCGCAAGCACGAGGAACACCAGGGTCGCGACCGGGAAGACGCCGCCGATCCGCTCGCCGAGCACCCCGAAGGCCGGCGGTGCATTTCCGGGCCCGGCACCATAGTTGATGTTGATGAACGAATTGTTGGACGCAATCAACGACAGGCCGCGCGCCACCTGAAGTCCCGCGAGTGTGACGATGAACGCCTGAATCCGAAACTTGGTGGAGATCACGCCCTGGATGGCGCCGAATACCACGCCCGTCGCCACGACCAGCGACAACGTGCTCCACAGGCCCCACCCTTCATTGACCAGCAGGGTTGCGGTCAGCACGGAGCAAAGGCCGAGCACGGCTCCGACCGAAAGATCAATACCGGCCGCAATGATCACAAAGGTCATGCCGAGCGAAAGAATGCCGGTTTCGGAAATCGACCGGATGATATTGGCGATGTTGTCCGGCGCGAGGAACAAAATATGGCCATGCCGGCGCGGGGAAAACAGGATGCCCGCGCTCACCACCAGAATGAGCCCGAGCAGGCTCTGAAAACGCACCAGATATGCCAGCAGGCTGTGACGCGGACGAACCGGAGCCGTGGCTGAGGAGGTTGGAGTTGTGCTCATGCTGCCAGGCCCTCACCCTCGCTGATCCGCCGGACAGCATCCTCGCTGGGAGCCGCGCCAAATTCGTGAATCGTGCAGCCAGCACGCATGACAATGATCCGATCACACAAACCGATAAGTTCCGGCAGTTCGGAGGACGCGACCAACACGCCCAAGCCCTTGTTTGCGAGGCCGCGCAAGCGCCGATAGATTTCCGCCTTGGCGCCGACGTCGACCCCGCGCGTCGGTTCGTCGAGCAGCAGCAAGCCTGGTTCGCTCATGAGTTCCTTGGCGAAGACGACCTTCTGCTGGTTGCCGCCCGAGAGGTTGACGACCTTGGCTTCGGGGCGCCGCGGGCGCACGTCGTAGTCTTCGAGGGCGCGCTTCACGTGGCGTCTCTCGAGTGCTCGTGAAACGAGACCAAACGGCGTGACACGCTTGAGCGTCGACATGACCGCGTTCTGTCCAACCGTGTGATTGAGGATCAGCCCCGTGCCGCGCCGGTCGTCCGTCACATAAGCGATGCCTGCACGCCGCGCCGCGCGAATAGTCCCGAGTGCCGCCGGTTTGCCGTGCATTTCGACCAGACCCCGCCAACGCCCGTTTGCGCCGAAGCCATGCAGCGCGGACAGCAATTCTGTCCGGCCGACTCCCATCAACCCTGCAAGACCCACGATCTCACCGACATGCACCGTCAGTGAAACATCGCGGGGAGCCTGCCAGCCGGCGCGTGGGATGTCGGGATCGAATGCGGCATGATCGAGCCGCAGGATAGGCGCTCCAATCTTCTCGGAGCGTGCCGGAAACAAATCGGAAAACGGCCGCCCGACAAGAAGCTGGACGAGCGTCGCTTGCGGTGCGTCGGGCGACGTGGTTCCAACCACGGCGCCATCACGCATCACCGTCACGCGATCCGCGATGCGCGTCACTTCCTCGAGCCGGTGAGAGATATAGATAATTCCGACGCCGCGCCCGGCAAGCTCTTTCACAACAGTAAAAAGATGGTCCGCCTCGACGGCTGACAAGGCCGCGGTCGGCTCGTCCATGATCAGGATGCGTGCCTTGGCCGACAAGGCTTTGGCAATGGCCACGAGCTGCCGCTCGCCCATCCTCAGGCTGGCAACAGGAAGGCTTGCATCAAGCGACACGCCTGCGCGCGCCAGCAGATCCTGTGCTTGGCTGCGCATCGCGGCGCCCGCCAGTACACCCTTGTTGGTGATCTCATTGCCGAGAAACAGATTGGCCGCGATATCGAGGCCCGGAACGAGGTCGAGTTCCTGCGGGATCATCGCGATTCCCGCGTTATGGGCGTCGCGGGGCGTAGCAAAACGCACGGGGTTGCCGTCAAGCCTGATGACGCCTTCGTCAGGCACGACCGCCCCCGAAAGCACCCCCATCAAGGTCGATTTCCCTGCGCCGTTTTCGCCCAGCAGGACGTGCACCTCACCGGCTTCGAGGTCAAAATCCACGCCCCGCAGCGCATGCACGCCGCCGAAACGTTTCTGGATCCCTCGCAATTCGAGGAGGTGCGCAGTCATAACGCGCCGGACCCGGTTTGCCGAATGAACACGAGCATCTCTTCTCCTGTCTCTTGCTCTATTTTCGCTTCTTTTGTTCTAGCTCGGGTCCAAGCTTATTCAAAGGCAAGCGCTTGCGCAAGCGCTTGCGTTACGTTGTTTACCCTCATATTCTGGAATAATGCGACAAAGGTAAGCTCATGGCACGTCATTCAGAGAACGCTTAATATCGGGCCGCGAATCGTCGCTTTGTATAGATTCGCTGCAATTCCAAATCCACAACCAAGGGGACGAGATGGCAACCATCGCCGATGTCGCACGGCTCGCGGGGGTCGCGACGTCAACCGTTTCCCACGTTCTCAATGGCACACGGTTCGTCAGCCCGGAAACCACCAGCGCGGTTCGGGAAGCGGTTCGCGCACTGGGCTACGCGCCCAACACCGTCGCGCGAGCCTTGGCTCGCTCGACCACGAACACGATTGGCCTTGCCATATCGTCGACGAAAAACCGCTACTTTTCCGATGTGATCAACGCCATCGAGGAAGAGTGTTCGAAGCTGGGAATGATGGTACTTCTTGCGAATACCCGGGACGATCCGGAGTGCGAACTAGACATGGTGGCGGCCCTTCACCAAAGACGCGTCGATGGAATCATCATCGCGCCCTCTTGCGGTCCCAACAACAGCGCGCTCACCTACTTGCGCGAGCAGCGTATTCCTTCGGTGATGGTCGACCGTCTTCCCGATGTCGCCCTCGACGGTGTCGGCGTCGAGAACCGGCAGTCGGTTGCGACCATGGTGACCCACATGGTTGGCCACGGGCACAGGCGAATCGGCTTCCTGGCCGGCCAGTCCAATTTCACCACGGCGATGGAGCGCGCAGACGGCTTTCGCGACGGACTACGCGGCCATGGGCTTCCCGTCGACGAAGCGCGCATTTCCATCGGTCACACCGACCTGGCGACGGCCAGGGACGCCGCCACGCGGCTTCTCACCGCGGCCGAACCTGTGACGGCCCTGATCGGCGGCAATAACCTGACGACGATCGGCATCATGCTGGCGGCGCAGGATTGCGGCATGCGGGTGCCCGCTGATATCGCGGTAGCAGGTTTCGACGATTTCGATTGGGCCGATGCGTTCGAGCCTCGTCTCACCGCCATGGTTCAGCCCTGCCACGAGATCGGCCGGATGGCGGCAACGCTGCTCAAGCGAAGAATCGATTTCGCAGCGGAGGAAACCGAGACTATCAGGCTGCAGCCGACCTTCGCGATCAGGAATTCCTGCGGTTGCAAATAGGGACGCGGAGAGAAGCAGCGATAACGCATCTACCTTGCTGCGTACGAAGTCATCACTTACCGCGTGGCTTCCGTGGCGCCGGTGCCCTGCTTCACGCTGCCGTCGGACTGCGGAACTGCCACCGGCTTGACTTCCACGGGAGCGGTGCCGTTTTCCTTCAAGCCGAGCTTATCGGCAGTCTTGGGCGATACGTCGACGATTCGACCGTTGACGTAGGGACCGCGATCCTTGATTTCGACCTCTTCGGTTTTGCCGTTTTCCAGATTCGTGACCTTCGCCTTGGTGCCAAGCGGCAGAGTCTTGCTCGCGGCGACATTGGATTGCGGATCCATGTGCGTACCGTCAGCCATCTTTTTCGAGTAAAAGTTCTGGCCGTAGTACGAGGCCTTGCCCTTGCGCGTTTTGCCCGAGCGGTCAAGATGGCCGTGGTTGGCTGCTTTCGCGTTCGCGTGGCTGGTATCGATGGATTCCGACGGTTGCGCCGCAAGCGCCGTGCTCAGGCAGCAAGACAGGACCAGGAACAGAAGCGTTAGAAGCTTGTGTCTTCGACCGGGCCACATAGGGGGTAGAACGCCAGACTTGTACACCACCCATCGAGGCGCCATCACAACCGGAACACGTCGCGCTTTCATATGCACCCCTTCCGCATCGGGGAGAAGGTTGAGCAGCCGATTCTCCAAGGTATGAAGATTCGTTTTAGTTACCACTCCTCTTCAGCCTCACGCAAACCGTGTGCCCGTGATGCGACGAAGGTGGCGCCTGCACCTTTCGCAGCGCCCGATTTCCATCCCGCGTCAGAACAATGCTCCGAATCTGGCAAGGGCAGCCGTTCTGCGCCTTAAGGCCCCATGAGCCGAGTGCCATTACAATCCAGCACTTACATCCGACAACCGTGATTCAGGCCATGAAATACCTCTTTGCATTGACACTCGCTACGGTCATCGTGGGCGTAAGCACGGCCGCGACAGCCCAAACATCCGCGGCCAGCGACACCCCCAAACAAGAGTGCGCCATTGGGAATGTCACCGGCGTCGGCGGATCGGCCCAGAGCTTTAGTGAATACCTCGCGACCCCCGACAGAGACAAATATCGCTACGTTACGGACAACCCGATCCAATGCAAGGTCTCCGACGAAGGTCGCACGTCCGGCTGTACCGGCCTCACAAACCTGCGGAATGAAAAAGTCAGCGTGTATGACGATATCGACAGCACGACGATGGCCGTGGTCGCGCGCGTGGAACTCGAGCACGGGACCTACCCGGTGATTATTGTGGTACGAAAGCAGGACGTGCAATGCGAGCAGTAAATGCGGTCACTTTGCTAACGCGCTTGTCTGCACGGACAACGCCTCACGACGCCCGCAACTCACGTACTCCCTTACCTATGCGCCGCCGCAGCAACGTTCGCAACGTGTGGCCGTCCGCATACCCGACCTGCTCGGCAATGCGATCGACGGTGAGCTTGGTCGTTTTGAGCAGATGGACGGCGCGCTCGATCCGCAAATCCTGAATGTACTCGATGGGCGTCTTACCGAGCACCGCGTTCAGACGTCGCGTCAATGTCCGGGTGGTGGTCGCCAATGCGTCGGCGACCACGTCGAGCGAAATTGCCGCGTCGAGGTGTTCACGCACCCAACGGTCGAAACGCTCGACGAGCGGGTCCGAATGGGAAAGGTGATCGGAGATCGCATAGGCGGATTGCGACAGCCGCGTATCGAATACGAGGTACTTGGCCACGAGCGCCGCAAGCTCAGGACTGTTGTTGCGGATCAACCAGAGTGCAAGGTCGAGGTGGCTCAGGGCCGCACCTGCCGTTACCGCCCCGCCGCTAGGAACGACAATCCGATGTGCATCCAGGTGTACGTGCGGGTAGCGCTGCCGGAACAGCGGCGAGAGCCACCAGGTGGTCGTGGCTTCGCCACCGTCGAGCAAGCCGCTTTCAGCCAGCACGAACGTACCCGTACAGGCGGCTGCCACGCGAGCGCCGCCACTTCGCCACGAGCGCAACGCACCTAGCGCATCGACCACATCTTCCCGCCCAAGCACAGGCACAAGCGCCTCGCCCGTCATGCGGTTGATCGCCGGCATGACGACCCAATCCGGCGCAGGAGCGCCGCTCATATCGCGCACGGGGACCCGCAACCCAAGCTCGGTATGCACCTCGGGCCGCATGCCCACCACGGTGATATCGAAGCCGGTTGTGGCCATCCCTGTCGCACGCCCAAGGCTGTTGGCCATCGTCAAGCTATCGAGCACGGTGGTGAGACCTGTGTCGAACACTCCGTCAAGCGCGAGGACAAAAATTCGCATGGCTGGATTGATACCAAAATTGTCGATTGAGACAGTATTCGCCAACGCACTCTGTTTGTACAGTGTGGCTCACCGCGTGAAACCCCTCACGCAGACACTGGAGAACAAAGATGATTACGCACGCCTTTTTTGTCCGACTCGAAGCCAAACCGGGAAAGGAGCAGGCGTTAGCAGACTTTCTTACTGACGGCCTCGAGATGACCAATCGGGAAGCGACCACGCCGATCTGGTTCGCCCTCAAGTTGTCGCCGACGACCTTCGGCGTCTTCGACGCCTTCAAGAGTGAAGAGGATCGCCAGGCGCACCTGGGCGGCAGCATGGCCAGCGCACTGATGGCGCGCGCCGAGGAGATGCTGGCAAGCCCCCCGTCGATCGAGCCGATCGACGTCCTGGCCATGAAGAACCAGCTGGCCTGAGTGGTTCGCGCCTCGGCAGCGCACAACGCTTGCCGCCGAAGGACCATCGCAGGCAACTGTGACATCCGCCGGCGTCTGGCGTCCCGATTCAATCGCATTCATGTAGATGGAGTAACTCGTGTCGATTCATTTCAAACTAGGTGTTTTGTTCGCTGCCCTTGCGTTGTCGAGCGTGTCTTTCGCGCAAACGCCTGACGTCAAGCCGGAACGAATCCGTGGCGATATCGTGTCGTTCAAAGGCGAAGTGCTGACCGTGCACCGCAACAGCGGCGACACCGTGTCGGTCGATGTCAAGCCGGACGTCGGGGTATCGGCTTTCAAGCCCGCCAAGCTTTCCGACGCCAAGGTCGGTTCGTACGTGGGGACACCGGCGATCACGGGCAGCGATGGGAAATTGACGGCCACTTCGATGATCGTTTTTCCTGAAGCGGCGCGCGGTACGGCCGAAGGGCATTTTGCTTATGACTTCGGTCCCCAGAGCACGATGACAAATGCAAACGTGGTGTCGGTTGTCACCGGCACAACCGGCCGCGAACTGAATCTGTCGTACAAGGGCGGCACCAGCACGGTGACAGTGCCGGAAAACGTGCCCGTCGTGACGCCGGTTCCGGCAAGCAAGGCAGATCTGACGGCGGGGAAGAAGGTGTTCATCGTGGTGACACCGGGTGCCAGCGGCGTTTATGACGCACACGTGCTGTTCGTCGAAAAGGACGGCTTGGCGCCGCAGTTCTAACGCATGACGCCGGGCCACTGTGGCCGCTCATGGCTTTGATCTGCCCCACTTGCTGTAAGCGTTGGCGCGTTGAGGATCGTGGATGACTACGGCAGGGACTACAAGCCGCTTCACGCCGTTGACATTGCGATCTTCTTTCCATCCATTCAATAATCCTAATCGATTTTTTCCGTTTACCTATTCAAGGATTGACCATGCGTTTTCCCGCGTTACGGTCTGCCGCGGCGCACGCCGCCGCTGCACTGTGCCTGCTTAGCTCTGCTGCTGCGCCTGCTTTTGCCTCGCCCGTGAAGAATATCGTGGTGGTTCACGGTGCATTCGCCGATGCCGCAGGTTGGCGCCCTGTGTACAACATTCTGACAAAGGATGGCTACCACGTGACACTGGTGCAACAACCGCTGACATCGTTTAACGACGACGTGACCGCCACGAAGCGCGTGCTCACCAGCCTCGACGGTCCCTGCATACTCGTCGGCCACAGCTACGCCGGCGCGATCATTAGTGAAGCCGGGAACGACGATCATGTGAAGTCGCTCGTCTACATCGCCGCGCATGCGCTCGACGCCGGTGAAACCATGGCGGACAACGGCAAGAAGTACCCGGGCGCGCCCATCTCCATCGTCGGGACTCCGGATAATTTTGTCTACCTGAAACCGGCCGACTATCCGTCGCAGTTCGCACCCGACCTGCCCCGTGCGCAGGCCGAGTTCGAAGCCCATGCGCAGATTCCGCTTGCGGCATCCGAGTTCTCTGCGCAAGTGTCCGATCCGGCATGGAAGACAAAGCCGAGCTGGTACATGGTCGCGAAGGCCGACAAGATCATCAATCCGGATCTCGAGCGCATGTATGCAGCCCGCGCACACTCAATTACGGTCGAGGTCGCCGGTGCAAGCCATGCGGTGTTTGAATCCCATCCGCGGGAAGTCGCTGCCCTGATCGAACAGGCAGCGCAGCAGTCTAGCCAGTAGGCGATTGCGGCTCTTAAATGAACACAGGCCGCTCTCGAATGAACATTTCGCTCACCCGCTTCGATGCACTGTCGGGTTGGACCTGAGTTCGATCGCGACGGCGGAGGGCAGCTTTTCATTTAACTATGTCGACTGCAGCCCACCCTTCGGCTCGCGAACGATATAGTCGGCGTACCAGTCTGGCCAGTTTTCGTCGCGGTGGCCGATCCGCTTCTCGTGCTCGCCGTGCGCGGCCGCAGCGCGGCGCAGCGCACCCGCGAGTTCGGAAGATGAGGTAAATGAAGTGTCGCGCTCGCTAATCCTTCCGGGAAGTCTTGTCGTGACTTCCTGGAAGATCCAGCCGTTTCCGTCCGGATCGCTGAATGCGGCGAACGAACCATAGCTTTTACCCTCAGGATGCGGCCCACTCACGCGTCCTTCTGTACCTGCATGATGAAATAGACCACCGATGTCGTGGAAAATTTCACTCACTTCGACGCCCTGACCGACCAGCGTTGCGCGCACTGCGTTCAGATCAGACACGATGAGATGAAATCCTTGCCCCGACCCTGGCTCTTGCGTCGTGACACCTTTGCCAAAGAGGACCGAGCAATGTGAGCCCGGGGGGGTGAAATGCACCACTCGAAACTGCTCATCCTTCGCGATATCAACGTCGAGCCTCCAACCTAAACTCGCATAAAACTGCTTCGCGCGGTCGACGTCCGAAACGGGAATGACAAGCACCTCGAGTTTCATGTCGAGAGGCTGTGCCCCTTTCTCGGCCGTTGCGGCTTCCGCGTGCGTCTGTGTAGCGTTCATGTCAGGTTCCTCTCCAATGAATGATCAGACAAGGGCACGTCGAACAACATGATCCACAGCGAACGTAGCCCGCTGCATGGCATTCATTAAGGCATGTCTGCGACATCCCAAAAGCGTATAGCGTCGGCAGATCATTTTCAACTTACACGAAGCGTATGGCGTGCAAGTGTGCCGTTCGTTTTTGCCTGATCGTCACGGATAGTCGACGAACGAAGGATTTACATCAAAGCGTTCGGGCACACGCTTACGTAAGACCAATCGGGTTGTGGGTTCATGTTGCCGCCCTCTGTGCCGCCAATTAGTAAGTCGGGCTTTGTCCAGGTTTAGCAATCAGAAAGCAGGTGGCCTGCGCTTAAGCACATAGTCATTTGACCAGCAACAAACCAACTGGAGTGAGCGGCGAGATCGCGCGGAACTGTCTGCTTACGCGCGCGACAGATTTCCAGAGTCCTGACTGCGATCCACCTTCGCGGCTTTGGCACAACGCGGTTCCTCTCAGACGCTACAGCTCGGACTGGCCAGCAGGCGGCCTTGGTGGCGGACGCCCTGAACTTCGTCGATGCGTTGAAGATCGACAAGGTGGGTCACGTCATTCACGGATCAGGTTGGATTCGGCGCGAGCCAAAGAAGGTGGGAATGCCCTTCGCTTACGTCACGAACGTCCTGTTCCGAACCCCATCGGCGCCAGTCACCGCGGCTTCAGTTCGACGGGCGGATCGGCGCGATAGCCGCCGCCGAGCGCCTTTGTCAACGCGATCTCCTGACTGAGCGTCTGGCCGTTGAGCGTGAGCAGCGCAACCTGTTCCGCGATCACGGGCTGGCGCGCTTCGAGCGCCGCAAGCTGGCTCGTCAGTCCCCGTTGATAAGATGCTTCACTACTGTCCCTCGCGAACGCAACCGATTCGATCCGTTGCTTCTGCAGCCCGGTCTGAGCATCAAGGGCCTGCAGACGACTGCCCGTCTGCGCGACATCACGCACCGCGTTGAGGACGGCCTCGTTGTACTGCTCGATCAACAGGTTGCTTCCCTCGCGTGCACCACTCAGGTTTGCATTGAGACTGCCGCCGTCGAAGATGGGCAAGTACAGCCCCGGAATGAAGTTGATCTGCTGGCTTGCATGCTTGAAGAGGTCGGCGAGGTGCAATGCGTCCAAACCGAAGAACGCCTTGATGTCGAAACTCGGATAGAACGCCGCCTTCGCCGCATCGATCTTGTCGAACGACGCCTGTACATACCATCGCATCGCCTGCAGATCGGGACGGCGTGCGAGCAGTTCGTATGAAAGCGTCGCCGGCAAGGCCGCCTGCGAGCGCGGCAGTGCCACGGGAGCGATCGCGGCCAGGCCGTTGGGGCCTGCACCGACCAGCGCACGCATCGATTCGCGATACTGCTTTATCTGCGCTTGCGCCGACACGATCTGTTGTTCAATGCCCAGTTGCTGCGCCCGTGCTTCTTCCAGCAGCGTGCGCGCTTCGAGGCCGCGTGCCGCACGCGCTTCGTGGGCTTGCACCGCGAACACCGCTATCTCATGCAATTTGTTCAGCAGATCGATGAGCTCGTAAGTCGTCTGAATGCCGTAGTAAAGCTGCGCGACATCCGTCGAGAGTTCGAGTTCGACAGCGGACGTCTCGGCAAGCCGCGCATTGCTCACGCCGAGCGACGCGGCAATCTGCGCGCGCTGCTTGCCCCAGATGTCGACGTTCAGGCTTGCACCCAGCCCGACGATGCCTTCGGTGTACCACGGGCCTGTCAGCCCTGCAGCCGGTTCGTTGTTCGCGAACGGCCCGAGAAAACCGTTCGCCGAGATGTGCTCGCGATCCAGCGACGCCAGCGCGGACACTTGAAGGTTCGATCCCGCGGTGACCAGCTCGACATCCGACTTCGCCTGCGCGACACGCGTGCGCGCGATCACCATCGTTGGTGCATTGGCGAGCGCCTGATCGATCAGCGCATCGAGTTGCGCATCGTCATAACGCGTCCACCAGCGGGCGGCGGGCCAGCCATCGCGCGCGAGATGGATGTCGTCGGCGAGATTGATCTGCGCGGGCGCGATCTCGGTATAGGGCGTGCCATTGTGATGGATCAGCGCGCAGCCCGGCAGCACGGACGATATCCATGCGACGCATAAAAAGCATCCGCGCCATCGCCAATTGCGCACTCCCGGTCGTGCGTTCATGTTCTTATAGCCTGTGATGAGGGCGCCGAGACTAAAGCATCAACTCGCCAATCCGGCAGCCCCGCGACCTGCCGCGACAGTTCGTCCGCTGCACCAATGAGCGGCCCGTCGGCCAACTCCGGTTCAACACCTTGCGTAGCGATCCCGATGCGCCGCGGCGCGTGCGCATCGGGCGGGTTGGCCGCGAGTTCATCGGCGTATCGCTTGAGTTCGGCACAGGCCCGTTCCTGCGCCGCGCGCACAGCATCGACCGTTCTTGAGCTCACCGATCCCGCTTGCGCCGCGACCGCTTTGCGCAACGCGTCGCCGGCGAGCATGATTTCGCGCCCCTGCGCGAGAACCGTTTGCGCATGCACGGTCAGTTGCTCCTGCTCCCCTTCCTGCCAACTGGGCTCGAGCGCGACGCGCGACAGCGTTGCTTCGCACTCGGACAACACGGCCCACCCCTGCAACTGCCGCTGCACAGAGGACAACTCGTCTTGTAGTCCGACGCCGGCCCGTGGGGCACCCAACTGCGTGGCAATTGCGCGCAACAGGGTAGCGAGTTTCTGCCGCAGCACGTCGCCCTCGCTTTCCCGCCAGAAGGACATCTGCACGAAGGTCGCCACGCAGATACCCAGCGCAATGCCCACCAACCGGTCGCGGATCTCCGTCAAATTCGCCGAGGGTCCGAACTCTCCGAGCACCGCAAGCGAGAAGGTGAACATTATCTGGAGGCCGGCATAACCGATCCTCTCCGAACCCGCCAATATCCACGCCCCGAGCGCGACGACAGGCAACACGATCAGCAGCAGGCCGGCGATGTCGTCGAAATGCGGAACGATGAACACCACCATGAACAGCGCCAGCGCGCTGCCGATGGCGGCCCCCGACAACCGCAGCAACGCACGTTGCGCCGATGCCCCAAGACTCGGCAACGCGACGACCAGGCAGGTCAGCATGATCGTATGAACGCCCTGCCAGTCCACGGCGTTGTAGAACACGTAGCAGACGAGAACAGCAAGCAGTGTCTTCAGCGAAAAACGCATATAGGCGGGATTGGTCCATGCGTCGTGCGCGACCATTGGCTCGCTCGCGGGCGGCTTGCCGGGTTCCTCACCGCTTGCGACGAGATCCGCGTACGCATGCAACGCCCTCTGCAATTCGCCTGCGGCGGGAATGGTGTCGGCTGCATTGCGCTCGTCAGGTGTCGCCGTGCTCACGTAACGATACGGCTCACCCGACACCACCGCTTCGTCGAGCGCCAGGACGTTCGCGCGCAGCTCCCGCAACATCGCAAGCCGCACCGCCGACGCGCCCGGCCAACTGAGCTGCAGTTCACTCGCACCGCGATATAAACGCGACACGGTCGCAATGCACGCCAGCTGCGCTGCCTGATGCTCGCGATAACGCGTATCGCGCATTGTCGTGAACCGCAGCAACTTTTGCAGCGAGAGCGCGCCTTGCTGGACGGCCGCCAGCGTGATTGGCGCCACGCCCGTCGCGCCATCGATCAGTTGCGTCAGGCGCGTTTCCAGCGCCGCGAGTTGCCGATGGATTTCCGCCTTGAGTTGCAATTGAGGTTCGGCAGGCAACAGCAACATGTTAACCACGAGCGTCAGCGCGATCGGATAGTTGACGGCGACCCACACCCACAACACCGCGCGAATCAGCAGTTCGGCCTGGTCGGTCTGGTCCACGAAGCTCTGCACGTAGATCACGACGATCGCGACGATGAAAAATACAATGCCGATCTTGAGCACACGGAGCAGGTACACGCTGCAGAAGAACATCAGGCTCGCAATGACAATCCGCAGCAACGGATAGTCAAACGTAAACTTCAGCAGCAGGATCGACAGGCCGATGGCGAGCGTCGACCCGACCATGAACATCACGCCGACCAGCCGCGTGACCACGACGTTCGACTGCGTGACGTAAAACACCACCAGCAGCGACAGCGCGAGCTCCGGCACTTCAAGCGTCATCGAGATAACGATCACGATGGCGCTCGTCAGCATGCAACGCAACATCACGTTGAGCCGCCCGGGAAATGGCGCAAGCTCACGCTTCAGGAAAGCGCCCGCATCGAGCAGCGTGACGGGCAGATAGTCGGCGATGGTCATGGGCTTCTCAATGCCGCTCGCCATCGTTGCTGCGCCCGGGGTACAGCACGGCCACCGCCGATGTACCGACGCGAAACAGCTCCGGATTCGGCTTGTCGACCCGGATCTTCACCGGGAAGCGCTGCGATACATGGACCCAGTTGAGCGTGCGTTGAATGCGCGGCAACCCGCCGGGCAATGCAAGGCCGCCTTCATCGGGCGCGACGCCGTAGCTGATCGAATCAACGGCGCCCTGGAAACGCTGGCCTGTATCGCTCATCAGGTACACCGTGGCGGGCGTGCCCGTGCGGACACCCTCGAGTTCCGTCTCGCGAAAGTTCGCGACCACATACCAGTGGCGCGTATCGATCAACGTGAAGACGGGTTTCAGCGCCGACGCGAACTGCCCCGTCGATGTTTTCAACGACACGATGCGGCCATCGAACGGCGCGCGCACGGTCGCATATTCGAGGTTCAGCTCGGCGGTCGCGATCTCCGCGATGACGACGGCGCGTTGCGCGACCAGCGCATCGACGCCGCTCACCGCCGCTGCCGCCTGCTGCGCCTGCAGTTGCGCGGCGTTGAGTTCGGCCTGTGTGGCGCGTTGTGCGGTGCGCGCACGGTCGACGTCATCCGCCGCCACATACCCGTGTGACAAAAGTGGCTCCATGCGATGCAGCGTATCGGACGCCTGGTTGGCTGCAGCTCGCGCGCGCTCGACAGCCGCACGCACCGACTCCGCGTTGTATTGCTGTGCATTGACTGAGCGCTGGGTCAATTCAATCTGGCGATCGAGCGCGACGAGGGACGCCTTGCCCCGCGCCAGCGCATCCTGATACGGACGCGGATCGATACGAAACAGCAGATCGCCCTGCTTCACCGCCTGATTGTCGCGCACGGGCAATTCCACGATGCGCCCGCTGACCTCGGGCACGACATCGATCGTATCCGCATAGACGTACGCGTCATCGGTGCGAGGCGTGCGGTCCCACAGCCGGATGACGAAGACGAGCAGCACCAGCGTCACCACGACCAGGACAATGGCCGGCCATGTTCTCTTCGATGTCTTGCTGGCTGTCGTCGCCATTCATTTACCTATAGGGATTCAATGTTGGAACAGCACTAACCACACAGCGAGTGACAGCAAAGCGACAAGCGTGGGATACACCACGGCCGAAGGTCTCATCAAATGGTCCGCTTGCAAACGCTTGACGATCAGATAGATGACGACCGTGAGCACAACGCCCGCGATGATACAAAACAGCCAGTCCGGAAAGTACGCGCCGAGCACGCCAATGGATGGCGAATTTGTGCACCCTGACACGAGACCCGTGGCGGCCATCATCGCGATGGCAATCTCGACTGCACGCTGCGGCCATCTCTTTGACCATCTGCCTCTGGCGAGGGGGAATTGTCGTTTCAAAATCGTCCCTGCGGTTGGAATCAATGTCACACCTTGCAGCTACGCCGATGCATTTATAACGCCAGCTTACTTACTTTAAACATCAACACATTCAGGCGATGCTATCCAGCAGGTCCAGCAACGCGTCTCCGTCGACAGGCTTTCGGAAGAAACCTAATGCGCCTTTCTGCAAATAGTAATCTTCCGTATGTTCGCTCGGCTTGCCCGTGATAATGATGACAGGCGTGGCTGCGTCCGAATGAACCGTTCTGTCGAGCACCTGGATGCCGTCAATGGGGCGCATGCCCAGGTCAGTGATAACGCACACAAGACCCTTGTTGCCGTCGGAAAAAAAATCCAGTGCAGATTCGTAGGCCCGTGTTTCGTAACCGCCCGAGGCCAACAGGTTCGCCAGAGACGTCAGAACGCGTCGGTCATCATCAATCACGGCAACCGTTCGCGCCGCAGGCGTGGGCATTTTTTTCCCCGGGTCATCAAGTCCGACAACGAAATAGCGTGAGCGTCAGGCATCGAACGTGGTCATCGACGATGTTTCGAGCTGCAATCTGCTCGCCAGCCTGACCAGCGTGGCAAATGAATTGGCTTGCATTTTTCTCATGATGTGGCCGCGATGTACCTGCACCGTGTATTCGGTGATGCCGAGTACCGACGCAGCCTGCTTGTTGAGCAAGCCGCTTGCAAGTAACGGCAAGAGCTCCTGCTCACGAGGCGTCAGCGATTGATAAAGAGCCAGGAGCGCCGCTATCTCTTCCGCCTCCTTGCGAAGAACGTGCGCGCGGGCGAGGGCCGCGTCAATTGCACGCATCAACACATCTTCATCGAGGGGCTTGGTGAGGAAGTCCACAGCCCCGCCCTTCATGGCAAGGACTGTGGATGGCACATCTCCCCTTCCGGTAATGAAAATGACGGGAATCTGCGAGTCCGTGCTTACAAGCTTCTGGACCTCCAGCCCGTTCATGCCCGGCATTCTCAAATCCAGGATCAGACACGCAACGACATCCTGACGCGGTGTGTCCAGAAATTCCGCGCCCGAGTTGAATGCGCGGACGTCTCTTCCGTTTGCGCGCAACAGCGCAGAGAGTGCTTCTTGCACCCGTCTGTCGTCGTCGACCACATACACCAGTCCGCTTGGCCGTTCCATGCACCTCTCCATTGCCGGGTGAAAGCCCTCGTCCACGACAATCTCGCTGAATGTCCTTCTCATGCGCTCGCGCAGACAAAAAATTATAGCTGCCGGAATCGTCACCTGGAACCACCGGCGGCCGTGTTTTGCATTACATGATCATGTAATGGCACACCCTCATATGGCGTTGTAAATTCAGATTTTCTCCTCATCGGCCTGAGCGTGGTTCCCTTTTCGGTATCCCCCGAACGGGTGATATTGCTTTCAGGCCGACCTTGTTACAGTCAACGCGGATTGCAAACAAGTGGGCAGTCCGGCGGCAGTGGGCTCCTTGATAGTTCGACACTCTTCTTCAAAACTGCGTCTTCGAAAAAGCTTCAATTTCCCCAGGACGCAGGTAGCTGCCCGCAATGGTGTGACCTATCTCCATTGCTCCCGTATTCGATTTGTGCCGCCGCGGTGTGTGCCAGCAAACCTCGCAAGTGCGACACAAAACAACCGTCGACCCTCCTCGCCCGATTGACACGCAAGGGAAACGTTGCGCTTGAAAATCCCGCCATTCGCGGGCAAATGCCGAGTACCAGTAGCCAATGCGCCGACGACCTCCGAAATTGCCATGCTTACTGTGTTGACACCACGCTCGCCTCGGGTTGTCGCCCTCAGCGTTGCCATAGCCGGCGCGTCAGGGGTGGCAGGGTTACTCGAACCGATTGCGGGTTGCCTCAGCCTCGTTTTGGTTGTCCTGTTCGCGCACTTTCTCGGCCGCAACTTCGGGCGTCTCGCCGCGGGTTTCACCTCGCTTGGGATCGCCGGAACACTGTTCGCTTCGAGTTTCGTTTTCGGTCACCCTCCTCCGGCCTCTGACTCCATCATTCGCTGCGCCATCGCAATCGCCGCGGCATGGCTTTGTGCCGAGCTGGTCTCCCGGCGGCCCCGGCAGCCAGGCTCAACGGCCCGGTTAAAGGTTGACCCGTTTGAGCTGCCGATTGACCAGCTCAGCCGGAATATCTGGTCGCGAACCGGACATGGCGAACTTGAATATGTGAGTCAATCAATCCTGGACTATTCGGGCCAAACGTTTGAAGCGCTGCGTTGGCCTTATACGCTCACGCATCCCGACGACGTGGGAATCCCGGCGCAAGCATTTGAACGCGCGAAAGAAACAGGAGAAGCCCAGGAATTCCAGTGCCGCTACAGGTCAAGGACCGGGACCTACGAGTGGTTTTCAGCAGTGCTTCACACGCAACGTGACCGGAACAACAACGTCTCGCGCGTGTACGGCATGCACTGGAACATCAACAAACAAAAAAACGAGGAAGAGCAACTCCGCGAACAAAACCAGACACTTCAAAGCGTCAGCAATCTTTTCCCCGGCCATGCGTGGACTGCGCTACCTAATGGCTCCATCGAATATCTCAGTCCCAGCCTATGCGAATACACGGGCATAAAGGAAGTGCATAGCTACGATATTTTTCGAGCTGCAATCCACCCGGATGACCATCAGGCAAACGACCGATACTGGGACGCAGTCGTGTCCGGCAATGACCAGGGAGAGCTCGAGTTTCGACTCCGGCGCTCGGACGGCATCTACCGATGGTTCCTCTGCCGTGTCAAAGCCATAAGAAACGACAGTGGCCGGCTACTGCGATGGGTCGTTGTAAGCTGGGACATACACGACCGGAAGACTGCAGAATTTCTTCTTCGTACAGAAGAAGAAACCTATCGGCGCATTGTGGACAGCGTGCCGGCGTGCATATGTGTTGGTGATCCGACCGGCAAGATTCTCTACGTGAATAAAGTCGGTGTCGCCGCGCTGGGAAGACCGATGGAGGCACTACTCGGCGACCGATGGATGACCTGCATTCACCCCGATGACGTGCAGGCCGCGCAGCAACAATGGAACGCGTGCATTGCTGCGTGTGAACCGGTCGACATTGCCGTGAGGATGCTGCAACACGATGGCGTATACCGCTGGCAGCATCTTCTAGCCGAACCATCACGCTGCTCACGAGGGGATGTCATCAGCTGGTACCTCATCGGAATTGAAATTGAAGAAACCATCAAGGCTCAACAGGCATTAGCGGCAAGTGAGAGAGAAGCCAGAGAGCTCCTCGACCGGTTACCGGGCCGCTTCGCTACCCGGACAGCGCAGGACTTCGATTTCGTCAACCGGCAGATTCTTGAGGAGGCCGGAACAACGCTGGACGGCATGAAGAATCTCGGCTTTTTGCGCTTTATTCACCCCGATGATCGAGACAGAGTGCAGGAAGGTTATCTGCGCTCTGTTCGGGAAAAGAGCGCATACGATACGACCTACCGGTGGGCCGACCGTGACAGCGATTATCGATGGCGTCACTCGCGCTCCGTTCCTTATTTCAACGAGGACGGGAGTGTCTACAAATGGTATGCGGTGAACATGGACATCGATGATCTTTACAAGTCCGAGGAGGTCGTTCGTGAACGTGATGTTCAACTGAACTGGCTGGCGGAGACTCTTCCTAGCCTGCTCTGGCGCACCGACTCCCGTGGCCGCGTGGAATATGTGAACAAGCGCACTGAAGACTACACCGGACTACGGCTCGAGGATCTGAAAGCGAACGGCTGGCTTCGCCTCGTGCACCCGGACGACTCCGCGTCAACCACGGCAGCGTGGCAGGATTCCCTCGATAGCGGGAGACCTTACGACCGGGTTCATCGGCTCCGCGCGTCCGACAACACGTATCGCTGGTTTCAATGCAAAGGGACTTCCACGCGGGATGCTCGCGGCGATATTGTGAATTGGTACGGTCTTTCGACGGATATCCACGAGCGGCAGTTAGCCCAGGAGGCCCTTCGCACGGAAGAGCTGAATCTGCGAAGACTGGTAGACGCATTGCCCGCGATGATCTGGAGGGCAACCCCGCAAGGAGATGTCGACAGATGGAATCCGCAAATGCTGAAGTTCATGGGAAAGAGCGGGGAAGAATTCGACAAGGAAATGTTACTTCGCCTCATCCCGGAAGCTGACCGTCCTCGTGTGCGTTCGCGCTGGAGGCGAGCTGTCCAGGAAGGTGTGTCCTACCAGGACACGTACCAGGTTACTGGCGCCGATGGGAAACCGCACTGGTATCTCGCTCGCGGTGAACCGTTTCGCGACGAAAGCGGGCAGATCCTGCACTGGTACGGCGTATGTACGGACATCAACGATCTGAAGCAAACGCAAGCGGTACTGGAGCAGCGGGAGTACCAGCTGCGCGAGTCTGTAGAGACCATCCCGGGCATGCTCTGGTGTAATGACCCACAAGGGCGGCTCACTTACATCAATCGGAAAACCTCCGAATTTGTTGGCTTGGATATGTCGCAACTCGCGGACCTCGGTTATCAGAAGACTTTCCATCCTGACGACCTGGACAGCGTGGGTCGAGCGTGGACTCATTCGATCGAGACTGGCGAACCGTACTGCCACGTTGCCCGGCTTCGCCGCAGAGACGGGATTTACCGGTGGTACCAGCACACCGCTGAAGCAATGAGAGACTCCGATGGCAACATTGTCCAATGGTACGGACTCAGCCTTGATATTGACGAACCGAAGCGTGCGGAGGACCGGCTCAGACAGACTCAGGCCGAGCTTGCCCGGGCAACCCAGATTGCCACGGTTGCAGAACTCTCCGCGTCCATCGCACACGAACTCAACCAGCCTCTCACCTCTGTTATTGCTAATGCGCAGGCTTGCAAACGGTGGCTCGCAGCATCTCCGCCCAACTTGATGGAGGCCAGGGCCTCAGTGGAAAGCGTGGTTCGGGATGCCCGTTCCGCTGACGAGACAATGCAAAGTATCCGCGCACTGTTCAAACGGCAAACTTTCCAGAAGAGGGAATGGAATGTGAAGGACATGGTCCTCGAATCCGTACGACTGCTACGGGAAGACGAAACCAGGCGTACCGCCGACATCGAGTTCGACTTGCCCGATGGCCTGCCTCCGGTGTTCGTCGACCAGATACAGATTCAGCAGGTCCTTCTCAACCTTGTTTCGAACGCCCTTGAGGCCACGGAAAACTCGGGACGCATATCTAAGATTCGCATTACCGCAAGCCCTCTTGACGACTGGTCGGTGCTGCTTGAGGTCATCGATAACGGTTCGGGTATTGTTGGTGGCGACAGCATATTCGACGCATTCGTCACGACCAAGAGCAAGGGAATGGGCATTGGGCTTGCGGTGTCCCGCTCCATCATCGAAGCTCATGAGGGTCGCCTTACCGCCTCCAATAATGAGGGCCATGGAGCAACTTTCAGCGTCGTCCTGCCAGTCCTGCACGTCCAGATTTCCCAACAGGAGGTGGGTGTCAAATAATGCATCCCGGGCGATTTTTGCCGGTCGCCCGGCCGCCGCCTGCTGCCCGTTGCAGGCGAGTCGTCCAGGTGCGTGGCCTCGCTGATTCCAGATTCATGTAATTGCCGTCCTTCGCCCTGCTACCTACCATCAATCACATGGCATGACGAACCGTTCGATTCGACTACTACGGCTTGGTGATTGCATCCGGTCTGTAGTGCTCGGTGGCATCGTGCTTGCGATGTTCATGCGCGAGACCGCACGGGTGCGCGAACGCGTGAGGCTGTGAAGCTTTGAGGCTGAGAGGAATCACATCATGCAAGCACCCTTTGAAGCAGACAGAACGTGGCTGTCAACGATCGCCCTCCTCTCGAGCGAAGGCGAACTATGCCAGCGCACTGCGTCCAGTCAGGTCCGCCCGATGTACAGCGAAGGCCACTTCCGGAAATGCGCCATCCGGGTTCTGGAGCGCAAGGGACAGACCTCGGCAACGGTTGCATGGAGCGACGCGACCTCCTGCTGCTACGGCGAACAGTTATGGCGACGCTGCATCGCGAAGAAAGCCGGGATTTGCGCCCTGAGTGGCCAAGCCATTGCAACAGGCGATATCGTCTTTCGACCCAGGCTTGTTAAACCTGCACCACGAAACATAGAAGCGATGATTTTGGCCACCATCATGGCAGATATCCCTGCGGAGGAACGTGCCTGACGATTCGAATCCGTCGGTTCGTCAACGAGGCAACTCCGCATTCTATACGCGCGAAATGCGTTTTTTAACAGGACATTTACGCTCGATCCGATAGGCTTCGTTTGATCCAATTGAATGGAATTCGAAGCAAATCATCATGAAGATCGAAGATGTCTTAACGAGCATTTACGCGGGCAAGGTATCCCGCCCGGCGGCAGTTTCAAACGCTGTAAGCCACCTCAATCCTTCGCGTGCAGCCGGTCGCCGCGCGCAGCGGAGTTGAGCATGGTGTCTGGAATATGGTTGCCTATCGTCACACCGTTCAAGGACGGACAGGTCGACGTCGATGCACTCCAGCGCCTCGCCGAACGCTATCTGAGCCAGGAGATCAGCGGTTTCGTCGCGCTCGGAACGACAGGTGAAGCGGCGCTGCTCGATCACAGCGAACGGCTTAAGGTCCTGCGCTCCTTGTTCGAGGTGATCGGGACACGCCTGACGGTGGTAGTGGGTGTCGGTGGTATCAATACGCGCGACATGGTGCAGGAAATCCGCGAACTGGACCGCTGGGATATCGGCGGATATTTGGTCTCAGCGCCCGCCTACATCTGCCCCGATCAAAACGGCATTCGCTGGCACTTCGACCAGGTGGCGAGCGTCACCGAACGGCCCATCATTTTGTACGACGTGCCGCATCGCACCGGCGTTTGTATCGAGACGAGCACCGTCGAGCGTCTCGTCGAACGCGCCAATATTGTCGCCATCAAGGCGTGCGTGCCAGCGACTTTCCAAAAGCTCTGCCAATTGCCGATCAGCGTACTGTGCGGCAACGACGATGCCTATGTCGACTGCCTGATCGCGGGCGGCTCGGGCGGCATCCTGACGAGCGCTCATCTTTTCGCCGATATTCTTGCCGAGATCCACGAACGGGTTTTATCGGCAAGAACGGACGACGCTGTTGCGTTTTTCGAGGCGCTCAAGCCGGTCATCAAGCTCTTGTTCGCCGCGCCCAATCCTGCCGGCGTGAAGGCGGCACTGGCGATAGACGGCGTGATCAGAAGTGAGACTCGCTTACCCATCATGGAAGCGTCGGTCACGCTCAAAGAGCAGCTCCGGATCGCGCTGGACGCCTGCACCCGGCAGATCGCCATCATGGCCTGAACACGGCCTATCCCCTTTCCAAAGTATCCGATGTCTGTTTGCGCCGGGTCGACACTTCGACCCGGCGGCAAGCGGTTTCAAAGCGCGCTCAGCGCCGTAACACCATGGAGTTGTGAATATGAATAAATCCCTGAACACGTCTTTCCTGGCCGCCGCTCTATCCGCTGGCTGTGTTGTCTCAGCGCATGCACAAAGCAGTGTGACGCTGTATGGTGTAATCGATGCCGGCCTTATATACACGAACAACCAGGGCGGCCACAGCGCCTGGCAGGAAACGAGTGCTGCAACCGAAAACACCGTCTTCGGACTCAAAGGCGCAGAAGACCTGGGCGGCGGCCTGCAAGCTGTATTCAAGCTCGAGAACGGTTTCAACCTGAACAACGGTACGCAGTTCAACAGCGGCGACGCCTTCGGTGAACAAGCGTACGTGGGCCTGCAAAGCAGCCAGTTCGGCACCGTGTTGCTCGGGCGGCAGTTCGATTCGGTGAATGACTATCTCGGCCCGTTATCGGCAGCGGGCAGCGGTTATGGCGGCAATCTTTCGGCGCATCCGTTCAACAACGATAATCTCGCGGCTGACTCGTTGAGCCTGAACAACACGGTCAAATATGTAAGTACGACTTACGCGGGCGTCACGTTCGGCGGCGCGTATTCGTTCAGCAATAACGCGGACAGTTTCTCGAACAATCGTGCCTATGGGTTTGGTGCTACCTATGCGCATGGTCCGTTCAATGTGGCAACGGCCTACCTGCAGATGAACAACGCGGGCGGCGGTGTGTTGGGGACGAATCCCAATGGCGCGGTGTCGCTAGCCGATGGCAGCGCGGATTTCGTCGCAGCCCGTCAGCGTATCTGGGGCGTGGGCGGCAACTATGTGTTTGGCCCGGCGACTGTTGGTTTGCTGTGGACGCATTCGCAGATCGACAATATGGCTAGCGTGTTTGCCGGCAGCGCAGGAAATGTCGCGTTGAACGGAGGCTTGCGGTTGAACAACTACGAGGTCAATGCGCGTTATGCGTTGACCTCTGCGTTAAGTCTGGCAGGCGCTTATACCTTCACCGACGGTGCCTATAGCACGGGCGGCACGTCGTCATCGCCGAGGTGGCACGAGGTGACGCTGCAGACAGATTACTCGCTCAGCAAGCGCACGGATCTCTATGCGGAAGGCGTCTATCAGCACGTCAGTGGTGGTACTGACGGCTCGGCGCTTAATAACGCCACCATCAACACGCTGTCGCCTTCGTCGACGAACAGTCAGGTCGCCATCACTATCGGCGTCAAGCATGCGTTTTAAGACTGCGTAGTTGTAGTGTCGAAGGAGCACGGTGCATCGGGGCAAGTGCGAATACCCCGATGCACCGTGCTTTGTGTAGCCTTGCCTGCCATCCCGCCAGCGATATCTGGAAGCTGCCTCAGCTTCGTCTTCATGCCTGAAAGGCATGGCCCCCTGCTTACAAAGTCTTTGTCGCAAGCTCCACGCAAACCTATAGTCACTACATCAACAAGGTGGTCGATAGCGAGCCTGCCCGATGTGGAGCGTTAAGTTAAGCGCTACGTTCAATCGCGCGTGAGGTACGTAGGGCCTGACGAGTTTGTGCCGCTCGGGGACGTCGACCGAATAGCTCGGGTCTGGCTTGACGATATGCAGAGAGTTCTGGTTCTCCAGGACTTTCCTTCTCGCGAGAATATTAGCGATCCTGACTAATTGACTTTCACTAACCAATGAATCATCAACTAAATCAGTGACGCATTGATTCACTCACCGAAAATTCAAGGAAAGCACATGTCTAAGTTAACCGAAAAAGTGGCGCTCGTTACCGGTGGTTCGCGAGGGATCGGCGCAGCAATCGCGAAACGTTTGGCCGCGGATGGAGCAAGCGTGGCTGTTACCTACGCGAAGGACGCCAGCGCAGCGTCTGGCGTGGTGAAAGCGATTGAGCTCAATGGCGGAAAGGCAATTGCGATCCAGGCGGACGCTGCCGACGTCAAAGCCGTCGAAGCCGCGGTCGAAAAAACTGTCGCGACATTCGGCCGGCTGGATGTGCTGGTGAACAATGCTGGGACGGCCATTCCGAAAACGTTCGAAGACACGACGCTGGAGGAGATGGATCGAGTGATCGACATTAACATCCGCGGTGTATTTGCCACGACCAAGGCTGCGCTGAAGCACCTGGGTGATGGGGGCCGCATCATCATGATCGGTTCGGCGGTGGGCGAGCGCGCCATTGCGCCGGGGCTGGTGCCCTACGCAGCCACGAAGGCAGCCGTCAGAATGTTCACTCAGGCGCTCTCCAGAGAGGTAGGAGCCCGGGGCATCACGGTCAACAATGTCCAGCCTGGTCCGATTGATACAGACTTGAACCCCGCCTCCGGCGATTGGGCGGTGCCGCAGAAGGCCGCCACTGCGCTCGACCGGTACGGGCGCGTTGAGGAGATCGCCGCCATGGTAGCGTTCATCGCCGGCCCGGAGTCCTCGTACATAACCGGAGCGAATCTTACCGTGGATGGCGGAATGAATGCCTGAGCCTACGCCCATACTCGGCTTACGGACCTGAAGAAAGAAGCGTCCGTGCGGTCGCGACGGAGAGTCGATGAACTAACGGAGTCGGCTCTCCACTAGTCACCACTAGTCACCAGGCCGCGCGGATGCAGGCAGCGGACGCGGCCCGCCAATCCACTTAACGAAGCAGGTAGGAAAATCGCGTTATATCGGGCACACGTAGTCAAACGCTAGTGCTGTCCCACAGCGGGGCGAGTCCGGGGGGATCGACAATGCGGCTATCCTCCGTCGCCAACGAGTGTATTGCCGCCATATCCGTGTTACCCAACTCAAAGTCGAATACGGCCAGATTCTGCGCCAGTCGATCGATCCGGGTGGTCCTCGAAAGCGCCACGATCCCGCGCTGTTGAACTAGCCACCGCAAGACAATCTGGGCGATGGTTTTGCCGTGACGTGCCCCGATCTCCTTGAGCGTCGGGTCGGAGAAAACGCGGCCAATCGCCATGCCGCAATATCCTGTCACGGCAAGCCCCGCCTGTAGCGTGCTTTCTATAAGCCGGGACTGGTTCAAATACGGATGGTATTCGAACTGATTCGTCACGAGAGTGGCAGCAGAGAGGCCGATAGCTTCCGTCATCAGTGCGCGGTTGAAATTGCTGACGCCAATGTGTTTTACCTTGCCGGCGCGTGCGACCGCATTGAGTCCCGCGATCTGCTCGGCCAGCGGCACATCCGAACCTGGCCAGTGCAGCAAGAGCAGATCGATATAGTCTGTCTTGAGCTTTCGGAGGCTCTCATTGACCGACGCTTCGAATAATCGCTCTGAGTAGTTGCTGACCCAGACTTTGGTCGTCAGAAAGATTTCGCTTCTTGGAATGCCGGACGCGGCCACGCACTCGCCTATTTCGCCCTCGTTACGATAGATTTGCGCGGTGTCGATATGACGGAAGCCAGCACCAAGGGCTGCGGGAATCAATCGATAGACGTCGGTGGCACTCATTCCATAAGTGCCAAAACCGATTGCGGGAATAGCCGCGTTGCCAACATTGACGTTTAGCATGAAATATTCTCGATAGAGTATTCGCGTCCTGCCGACATCACTTTCGGCGGATTACCCGATGCGGCCGCGGCGACGCAGTTGTGCCCCAATCTCCCCGATCCTGGCCTCCCCCACGCGCAACGCCTCTGATGAGGTATGAACCGAGTAATAGCCAAGCACGAGATTGTGCGGATGCGGGACCGCCGAGCCCAAGACGAACTCCGAATCTTCGTCGGCGGTGAATGCCAAAATACCTTCGGATTCGCCCAACACGACGAGCTCATCGGAGATCGGTTCGTCAGCGATGCTTACTGCGCCACGTTGAACGCTTAGCCAGGCGACGTTGTGGCCGGCCGGCGGCGTGTACTGCCACTGTTCTCCTGCCGAAAGTTGCACGAGCAGGTAGTTGATGCCTTGGGGTGCGGGTATCGGACTTTCCGCGTCTCCATAACGACCCAGGATGACGCGGGCCGGGCCGGTACGAGGTATTTCGCTCGCAGATAAATACTGGCTATAGGGCTCGCCCAGTTCGAGCTCAGGGGGCAACGCGACCCACAACTGATAGCCGCGCACCGGACCATTCCCTCTGGCACGACCGTCATGCCACACGCCCCTGCCCGCATTCATCCACTCGACGCCGCCGGCCGGCATGATCCCTGATGCACCTGTCGTATCTTCGTATTCGACTTCACCTTCCAGCAGCACGGTCGTCGTGGCGAGGCCGGAATGGGGATGCATGGAAAACCGCATTTCGGCGTCGACCGAGCTATCGAAATAGTCGAGAAAGACAAAGGGTTTCAGCAGCTCTCCAAGGTCGGACGGGCTGACCAGCCGCTTGACAGGACCGTGTTGCCGACCTGTCGTGCGCGTGACTATCGCTTCGCCGCGAAGCAATGAAGCGGAGGGTTGGGAATTAGTTTGCATATCTGACAATTCTCCATCTTATGCAGAAAACGAGACGATCGCACGCCGGATCAGGCAGGCGAAACGCCTCGACCACTCCGTCTTCCTAGCTCGCGTTCAGAGGCGAAACACGCAAGACTATCCGGCCGGTGCGCGCGTCCAGGCTGAACGCGCCGGCACCGAACCAGGTGATCTGCAGGAGACCACCGGCCATCATCACGTTCTTGAGGAAGTGAATCATCTGGTTTTGATCCGCGAAGTTGTGGTGAAAGAACAGCGCAGTGACCACACAGAACAGCGCCATCGCCAACGACACAAAGCGAGCCCGGTAGCCCGACAGCAGCAGCAGGCCGCCGCCCAGCTCGATCAGCACGGAAACAAGAAACGCGAGTGGCGGCACGGGCAGACCCATGGCCGCGATATAGCCAACGGTCGCACTGTACGCAGCGAGTTTGCCCAGTCCGCTCATGACAAACGGCCCACCGATCAAGATACGACCTAACAGCGGAAGAAATTTAAAACGTTCCATGAAAATCTCCTGACATAAAATTGCGGAGGTGGATAACGAAAAAGGGAATCAGCCGGCGTCCACCATCACCAGCTCGGAATCTTCAAGAGCGGAAATCTGCGCTGCAGCGACCTTCGTGATCGCCACGCCATCTAGCGGCCCAACGGGCTCGCCGTTCACTTCAATGCGTCCCGAGGCCACGACGAGATAGGCACGGCGTGCCGGACTCAACTCATGACGAACGCTTTCACCTGCCTTTAGCATCGCGCCAAGCACACGCGCATCGGCGCGAATAGGGAGCGCTCCTTCATCCTCGGCGAACCCGCTGGCAAGGACTACGAATCGTCCTGACCGGTCGCCTTTGGGGAATGGCTTGGTACCCCACGCGGGTTCGCCACCGGCTTCACGAGGTAAAAGCCAGATCTGGTAGAGCTTGAGCGGCACTTCGCCCCGGTTGAACTCGGCGTGACGTATGCCTGTGCCGGCGCTCATGACCTGCACATCACCCGCGTGGATGGTTCCCTCGGATCCCAAGGTGTCCCGATGCCCGAGCAGGCCCCGGCGCACGTAGGTGATGATCTCCATGTCACGGTGCCCGTGCATGGGGAAACCGCTGCCACTGGCGATCTCGTCGTCGTTCCAGACGATCAGGGGACCCAGCGCGGCGTGCGCGGGATTGCCGTCGGCGCTGACCACGAAATGGTGTTTCGCACGCAGCCAGTCGAGATCCGCCCTGTCCAATGATTCCCAACGCCTGTGTGTGAGCATGTCCGTCTCCATTTCCCGTTCCCCGCTTCTCGCAAATGCGACGCTTGTCGCCTGTGCCCGCCACCGAATTCGATGCTGGTACAGGCGATGAGACGAATGCTATATTCGCAACGAACAGACGCATAGATCCTGGATTAGAAGGCATCATTGCCGTGGATAGAACGATCAGAAGGAGTTAAAGGCTGCTCATGAACGCAATTACCGACCTGAACGATCTTCGGCTGTTCTCAGAGGTGGTCGAGCATGGAAGCTACACGGCGGCCGCGCGCAGCCTCGGCCTGCAGACGTCGAAACTCAGCCGGCGCATTCGCGCCCTGGAAGAAGAACTGGGCGTGCGCCTGCTCAATCGCACCAGCCGGAGCCTGTCTCTGACGGAAACCGGGCGGCAGTTCCACCAGCATTGCCTCGCGCTGGTGGCGGAGGCCAAGGCCGCCAAAGATATCGTGGACCGCACGCGCTCAAAGCCGCAGGGCACCGTTCGCATCGCCTGCGCCGTGGCCTTGCTGGAGTCCGGCATCTCCACGATGATCGCGCGGTACATCCAAGAGAACCCCGACGTCCAGGTCCTGCTGGATGCAACCAACCGCCGCGTGGATGTGGTCGAGGAAGGCCTGGACTTTGCGATCCGGGTCAGGATTGCGCCATTGGAGAACACCGATCTTGCCGTCCGCCAGCTGGGCTTGTCGATCCGCATTCTGGTTGCCAGTCCCGAATTGGCGGCGCGCCATGCGGTGCCCAGTTCGATCGAATCGGTGAAGGAATGGCCCACCCTCTCCATGGCCAGCAACAGCGAGCGATTTGTCTGGGACCTGGTCGACGCCGAAGGACGTGTGACATCGTGGGCACATCAACCGCGCCTCGCGACCGACGACCTGGCCAGCCTTCGGGTTGCGACGCTATCCGGCGTCGGAGTAGCAATGCTGCCCAAGGAACTGGTTGAGGCCGATATTCAGGCCGGCCGTCTGCAACACCTGCTGCCAGGTCTGGCGAGCACGCCGGGCCTTGTCCATGCGATCTTCCCCACGCGCAGAGGCATGGTCCCAGCCGTGCGTCATCTACTCGATGCGCTCGTTGCGGGATTCGAAGATCTGAACCGGCAGCGCTAGAGCGGCGGTCGGTATTGTGCGCCCGCATTTCGATGCCGATGTCGGCCAAGCGGCGATCTGCCTGGCCGACTCGTTCGCGCGTCGACGGTGCGAATCTGGCTGACGATCAGCCAAACAGCTTGTTTGCCGTCCGGGCGACCAGTTCGCCCTGGTGGCGAGCGCCGTCGAGATCAATTGCGCTCGGCTGGCGCTGACCTTGTGTACCGGCGATCGTCGTGGCGCCGTACGGAGAACCGCCGACAATTTCGTCCAAGGTCATCTGCCCCGCGAAACTGTACGGCAGGCCGACAATGACCATGCCGAAGTGCAGAAGATTGGTGATAACCGAGAACAACGTCACTTCCTGTCCGCCATGCTGGGTCCCGGTCGACGTGAACGCACCGCCCACTTTGCCGACCAGCGCACCCTTCATCCACAAGCCGCCGGCCTGATCCAGGAATGAAGCCGTCTGCGAGGCGATGCGCCCGAATCGGGTCGGCGTGCCGACAATAATGGCGTCGTAGTCAGCGAGCTCGGCGATCACGGCAACCGGCGCCTTCTGGTCCAGCTTGAAGTGAGCGGCCTCGGCTACCTCTCGAGGCGCTGTTTCCGGGATCCGCTTGATATCGACGGTAGCGCCTGTGGAGCGCGCGCCCTCGGCGACGGCTTCCGCCATCGTTTCGACATGGCCATACGAGGAATAGTACAGAACCAGAACTTTGGACATTCTCGACCTCCTTCCTATATCTGCGGTGGTGCCGCGGGGGGAAATTAGCCAGTCTTGGGGTGACTGGCTGACCAGCCCGCACTAACGGACCGGACATGATCGTGTTGCCTTGGCCTGTCAATTTACATGCAAATCCCCGTCCGCCATTCCGTAGGCCTCAAAAAAACCTTCCCGACTCGTCATGTAGCGAGAAAGCCGCCGTCCACGGCCAGTTCAGCGCCCGTCACGAAGGACGACTTATCCGACAGGAGCCATACGGCCGCGGCAGCGATTTCCTCGGGTGAGCCGATACGCCCGACCGGATGAGATGCCCGAAGCTTCTCGAGTAAGTCTGCAAATTGCGGATCCGACGTAAGCGCTTGAACCATTGGCGTATCTACAGCGCCGGGGAGAATGGCGTTGACGCGGATATGCTGGCGGCCATAGTCGACCGCTGCGCCTTTTGTCAAACCCAATACCCCGCCCTTCGACCCGCAATAGTCAGCCGAGAGTGGCACCGCTACCCGGCCAAGCGTGGACGATGTATTGACAATGGCGCCCCCGCCGCTTTGCAGCATCGCGCGTATCTCGTGTTTCATACAGAAGAAAACGCCGTCGTAGTTGACGCTTTGAATACGGCGCCACTGCTTAGCAGTCAAGTCGTGCAGCAAGACGTTCGCTTGGGCGAGACCTGCGTTGTTGAACGCGCCGTCGAGCCGTCCGAATTTGTCTACCGCTGCCGCCACGAGCGCCTCGACCTGCGTTTCATCGGCAACATCGGTTGCCACGAAAATAGCTTCGCCGTCCTGTTGCCGAATCGCTGATACGGTGTCCTCCCCCAGCGCCACGGCGATGTCCGCTACCACCACGCGTGCTCCTGCTGCAGCGCAGGCAATGGCCGCCGCCCGCCCAATACCCGAGCCACCGCCCGTGACAATGATCGTATTGCCTTCAAGAGCCCGGTCCATGCGTTTATGCCCCCGTTGCAATCAATGCGCGAACAGCGGCGCAACGTCGATGTAGATACGGTAGTCTTCGATTTGCTTATCGCGCACCCGCCAGATCGTCACGGCCGGCACGGTCAGTGTCGATCCGTCCTTGCGCGTGTAGGTCACTTCGAGCCGCGAGACAATGACATCGTTGAACGCCCAGACATCAAGCAGTTGGTGCTTGATGCCGGCGATCAATGCCAAGAAGTTCTTCGAAGACTCGGCGATATTTTCGCGTCCGACGACAGGGTCGCTATTGGCATAAACAAACGTGCAGTTTTCCGTCAGGAAGTGGGCTAGCCGCTGCTCATCCTTCGAATCAACCGCTTCGTACACCTGTGATGCGTAGTCGAATGCTGCTGTGGGCGCCTCGGTGAACATGTCGGGTTTCCTCCTCAAAGGGTGATCGAATACGTTGGAGATAGCCCTAGCGGCCGGTCAATGACTCGGCGATCCGGTTTCCGTCGGGCGCAGTCCTCACGATCTGCGGCGGCGCGATCTGCTTGACGAGCAAAGCGATGCACGATAAGGCTCCCGCAACAGCGATCGTCGCAAAGACGCCTACAAACGTGACATGCCAGCGTACGAGTTCAGCTACGAGAAACGAGCCTGCGATGCCGCCAAAGCGGCCCATTCCGAGCATCCACGCGACACCGGTGCCACGCCCTTCAGTCGGATAAAAGCCAGCCGCAAGAGCATTCATGGACGCTTGTGCGGTGTTCATCAGCACACCGGACACGAGTACGATTGGCACGAGCAAGGCTAGGTTTCCCGCAGTCGCTCCAATACAAAAGAGGCTGATCGCGGCGAGCGCGTAGCACGCGGCAATCACGAGGTTTGCATTGAAGCGATCCATCAGCGCACCGCACAGCACCGCGCCGACGCCACCGAGCGGGAACAGCGCAGAGATCAGCGTCGCGCTTTTCAGGCTCAGGCCTGCATCGTTCAGCAGAATCGGCATCCAGTTGAATAATGCGTAAATAATCAGGAGTCCCATGAAGGCCGCGACCCATAGCATCAATGAACCGACGATGTATGAACGCGACAGCACGAGTCCGAGCCCGTTACCGCCCGTTCCCGGCGCGGTCTCGGTCAGTACGAAGCCACGGGCATTGATTGCTTCATCGGAGATGCGCGTCAGAATGGCGCGAATGCGCTCTACGGGCTTGCCATTTGACACCATGAAGCGTACCGATTCCGGCATCTTGAGCAACAGCAAGACCCCGTGAAGTATCGGTGTGACCCCGCCCAGCATCAGGACACTTCGCCAGCCGGCATGGGGAACCAGCCATGCCGCAAGCAATCCGCCCAAAGCCGCGCCGAGCGGGAATCCGCAGCACATCAGGCTGGTGACCGTTGCCCGGCGTCGGGTTGAACAAAACTCGTCCATCATTGTCACCGCGTTAGCCATCGCTGCGCCGAGGCCGATGCCCGTCATGAAGCGCAGCACAGTCAGTTGACCGATGGTCGTTGAGAACGCGGACACGACACAGGCAACACCGAAGAGGAACACGGACCCGACCATCAGGGACCGACGTCCAACGCGGTCGGACAAAGGGCCCGACACGAGCGCACCGAGTGCGAGGCCGAACAGTGCGGCACTCAGGACTGGTGCGAGATCAGGCTTTGCCAGATGCCACTCGGTCAGTAACGACGGCGCGATGAATCCGATTGCCGCGGTGTCGAAACCATCGAGCAGGACAATCACGAAGCACATGAAAAAAATGAGTCGTTGAAAGCGGCCGAACGGGTGCTCATTGATGAACCCCTGGACGTCAACGAGCGAAGCCCGTTTCATTGTTTGTCTCCTTTGTCCACCAGAGTGGGCGCTTTAGCTGTCGACCAGAGTTCGCGCTTTAGCGCGTTACTCTGGTCCCATGCAAGATGGTTGCAGTCTATTTTTAAACTGCATCCCTTCCGCGAATTTAATAGTTATCCGAACTGATTTTGAGCGTGGCAAACATATCTACTGGAAGCCGGTGCCAAAGAATCACCCGACCCGCGGATCAGCCGACGTGCACCCGTCGACCTGTCTGATCAGACTGCTCAATCGCGGATAGAACCTTGTGAAGCTCGAGCGCGTCATCGAAGTTGGGAGCCGCACGAGTTCCGAGGCGCAGATCGTCAGCCATTAACCGGTATATTCCTGCGACGTTGCGGGAAGCTACAGCATCCTCAAGACCGAAGTAATACGTTTTCGGTATCTCAAGCTCGATGTAGCCGTCCTGGCCTTTACGACCCGCTTCCACACGCAGCGGAGAGATGTTCACCACAGGAGCCTGTTCGATCGCGGCCGTGATGCGCAGGTCACCTTCGGTGCCATTGATCTCCCATAGCAACTTGATTCCGCGCGGCAAACCACCACGAATCTGCAAAGACAGAGGCGCGCCAGACTCAAGCACTGCATTGATCATCACATGATCGGGCGTCTTCAACGGGATGCTCTCCCCCGTGTCGACGATGCTCACTGTTTGCCGGCGCTGCGACAACACGGCGCCAATCTCGCGGATAGGCCCCAGCACGCTTTGCACCGCCGCAATGGCATGCCCTCCGATAACCGACAGCAGCGTCGCGCCGTTTTTGGAGTCCATCGCATAAGCGTCGCCACGTGGTACGTGTTCGCCCCAGCTGACCCCGGCACTGATGTACGTCGATGACAACACGTCTCCGATGTACCCGTCAGCCACGAGCTTGCGAACGAATTGCACTTCGGGTGATGCGACCGCTTGAGTTCCAATGACTGCTAGCGCCTTCGTTTCATTCGCGAGACGAGCAAGCTCGGTGGCTTCGGCAAGTCCATTTCCAAGCGGCCATTCACAGTAGACACTTTTCCCAGCCGCAAGCGCCGCCGCGACCACGTCCCTATGGTAGGGGACCTTTACCGTTACAACCACGGCATCGATGTCTGGAGAAGCGACGAGTTCCGCGACGTTCCCGAAGGCGCGTGGAATGTCAAAAGCGGCCGCGGCGGCCTGCGCACTCGCCAGACTGGTGTTTGCCACACCGGCGATTTCAAATACGTCCGCCAGCGCGCGCAGTGCTGGAATATGCGCTGTAGTAGCCCAACCACGCTCGGCGCTCAGACCGACAATGCCCACACGAAAACGTTTTTCCATTGCTTCCTCAGAACCAAAAAGTGACTTCATTTGCGACCGTCAGGACTTCAGACGAACCCGTATTTGTACGACGGGTCATCCTTATCGCGCCGGCCGACGTTGGAGTTCTCAAGTAGCGGTAAGTCGGCGGGGACCGGGTCCGAACGCTGGGAATCGAGCACTACGACCCGATCGGCGATACGCCACGCTCCATTTCGCCGTTCCATCCGGTCGACGTAGCGGACGTTCACGACCCAGTCCATGGGGGGCTTGTCGCCCTCAGGCTTCGTTCGGTGGGATGCCTGCGCGTAGTGCTCCGCGTACGCCACATCGCCATGAACCTCCACGTACTGGTTGCCGGTAAAGTGTTGTGTGCTTTCAAGGGTCGGCAACAAATGCGCGGCCCAATCAATGAACCCTTCCACTCCGCCGTTATAAGCCCCGTGACGATCAATCGCATCTGGGTGATAACACGAGCGCACGAGATCCCAGTCCATGCGGTCGATACCCCGGCAATAGCGGATATGAACGCGTTTGATCTCTGCCTCGTCGAGAAACTGTTGAAGTCGCGATTCCAAGGTTGTCTCCAATGTCGACCAGAGTTGGCGCTTCAGCGCCTTACTCTGGTCCCATGCAAAGCGGGAAGATACTTGCGTATGTTTTGCGAACGGTGATGCGGACCTGCACAAACGCTAGCCTCACTTGCCCACGCTCGGGTGCGGTCCGTATTCGCCGGTTTCCATCAACTGCGAGGCTGCAATCGCCTTGGGCGTCCAGCGAAGCGTCGCGCGCGTTTCCAGCAACCACGCCTGATAGGTCTCGGGAACATTCTCGGCCGGTCCGTGGTGAATGACGCCCTTTGGCACCCAGGTCAACGTGCCGGGCTCCGAGCACCCGCCCCAAACACCGGGTCCTCGCACATAACAGATCACCTCATCGAAGTCCGCGTTGATATGAACGGGTGGCCGGCTCGAAATGCGCGAACTCAGGTTGAACATCAGCACGTCTCCCGTTCCGGACGATAGAAACGGACTCGGGGGCCCGCCTTCCGGCAAATAAGTGAGGACCTGAATCTTGTTCAGATTCAGCTTCCAGACGGGAACTGACTCCGACAGTTGCAGACCAAGAGAGAGCGGGTCATGCGGCATGGTGAACACCGTATTCTCGCCGTCGGAGGTCTTCAATATCAGTTTCGTCGGTCCGCCTACGGGAATCTCCGGATCGACCCTGGCATGCTTCAGGTCACGCGCGACGTTGAGCATTCCTGTAGGCGCCGGAGGCGAGAGTTTCAAAGCCGACGGGCTTTCGACAATGATGCTGCGCATGGCGTCGCCGGTCGGTGCGTATCGGTACGCTATCGACCGTGGGATACAAACGAAGTCACCTTCCTCAGCCGTTAGAGAACCCACGTCAGTTTCGAATTTGACGCTGCCTGACTGAATGAAATGAATTTCGTCTGCTTCAACATTTCGGACCACATAAGGCATTGGCTTGCGTCGACCGGACACAAGCAACTTGACACCCAGCCTGGAGGTAGCCACCGTTGTCGGAAGAGCTTGCGCATCGTCCTGATCGTCAGGGATCAATCGATCAAGCACTGCCCGCCGCGGCGCATGCGGACCTTCAACGGAAAGGTAGTCTGGCGCATATGTCGATCGCGTCACGACAGAAATTGCGCCCATGAACCCATCCCGAGTCCACAGTTGCACGGGAGGCGCGCCGCCATTTGTCTGATCACTCATTTGTCAATCTCCTTCATCGTCAAACCCATACAAGAGGCGTGCCTCCCCGGAGCGTTTACGCATGCGCTGTCGTCTAATTGGAGGCACTGCACACCCGGCCTGCAAACGAGTCTCGTCTTCCCTGCAATCTATCTTATGCAAAAGCTGGACGAACAGTCGTGTGTGCAAGTGGCGGCGCCCCCTTGAGTGCTGTTAGCGTTCCGGCTTTCCGACCAGCGCCCGGTACTCGTTCGCGGTTGCCGGAGTGCGCCCGAGCAAGCCGGCAATGTCACGCGCCATATTGAACATTTCAAGGTTGTCCTTGAGATGCACGTCGCTGTTCGGGTGCTTCCACGGCGTATCTTCCGTGCCGATACGGATGTGTAATCCCATCATCGTGGCGAGCGTCGTCATGTACAGCGTTGCGCGCCCCGCCGCACAAACACTGATGACTGAGGTCGGATCAATCTTGCGAATCTGGTCGACCATCAGGAACATGTGTTGGGCCATGTCCTGCGCATCGCTGACCCACGTGCCCGACACCAGCGTGCGACCCACGTTGAACGGCAGCCCGTACAAAAGCAGCCAGTTGTACGGCTTCTTGAGAATGCCTGTGTCGATGAGCTTTCGCTTGGCAAGTTCAATCTCGCCGGAGCTATGGACGGCAAGTTCCGGCTTGACGCCAGTCGCCTCGAGCGCCTCGATTGCGGGCACCATGAAGGCTTCCGGGTGACCTGGGGCGCACGGCGCCACTTCAGTCAATCCCGCACGCGCGGGACTCATGCATATATCGAAGGTGGTGCCGTGGAGCACGTTCAGGTTCGGGACGAAGTCGTTGCCAAAGCGCGCCCTGAGCGGTTCCAGAACAGCACTGTAGGCTTCGACCGGCGGAATGTCCCGGTCGAGGCGCCGCCCCTGTTTGTCGGTCATCCATGAAAAGTCGATGTGAACACCACATGCGCCGGCCTCGATCACGCTGGACGCCGCATCCACGTATTCCTCGAGCGACGTGGTCGTCTCAAAGCGGCCAGACACAGCGGCGTTGATGGCGATCTTTGGTGACACGTCCCATTTGGGCTGCAGTTCGGGTCCGGCGAGGAACTGGTATTCCTCCATTTCGCGCTTGGCGGCTTCCCAAAGTGGCAGTTTTTCAATCATGATAATCCTCTACGCAGGTAGTGAAGTAAAGGTTCGAACTGTTTCGAACCAACGGCAATCAGACTTGCAAAAAACGTGACCATTGCGTGGCGTCGTCACTTGCATGTTGCTATCAGCGCCATCTATTAATTAGCATTCCTATTTCAATACAAACCGACACGATTACTGCCCCCGGCCTCGGAACAGAGTCATAACGCAAGACCGGCCTACAGTTTCCTCTAGCGGATCATTTGTGCTACGATGATTCCAAGTAACATCGATTTAGATCGAATGATCTGCCTTGGAATGAATAAAGTCAAGCACAGTAGGGAATCCCCTAGGAAATCGCCTTGACTGCGGCCCTTGTCTGGACGCCCCATCTACATGTCGAGGAATGAGCTAATGGCTAAGCCCTACTTCACCGAAATCGATACGACCCTGAATGTCATGGAACCGTCTTGCGGGTCGTCGAGAAAGGAAGCGCCCGAAATCTTCGACGATCGGGGCAGAACAGTTCCGTGGATGGCCCGAACGTTGAATCGGCTCTATGACGTGCAAGCACAGAGGATCCTCGACCAGGAAAAAGTGTCCATCGCGCATTGGTATTACCTGCGGGTGCTGGCTCAACGCGGCGAACTGAATCAACTGGAACTGAGCAAGCGCGTTGGCATCGCCTCGACAACCGCTGTGCCCGCTTTGGATAGCATGGAAAAGCGCGGTCTATTGAAGAGGACTCGCGATCCGAAGGACCGGCGCAAGTACGACGTTAGCCTCACTGACGATGGCAAACGTCTGGTGGATAAGATGATGCCGGAGATCATCCGCATGATCTCCGGCTCCTTTGATGGGGTGGACCCTCACGAGATGGTCGTCTTCTGGAAGGTTTTGCATCAGATCGCGCAAAACCTCTCGGAGAAGTCCAGCGAAGACTCGGTCGTCGATTAGCAACCTACGTCTGCGCTGGACGCACACATAACAAAACGGCTGAGTCTTTCCCACCGAAACAGGTGGGAAAGACTCAGCCGCAACTTGCGCGATTGTCGAAAATGGCGCCTTAACGCCCAGCACTACAGTCCGCTTGCCGTGCCAGAACGAGACGTTCCGTTAGATGCACCGCCGTATCCTGAAGTGGCGGCCTGGACCGTGGCGTTCTGTGCCTCGACCTTTGCTTCAGCAGCCTGGATGTTCTCGGGGTAGTGAACGTAGTCGCGCGGGTCGTAACCCGCTTTCTCGACTTGCGTCAGTTCCGCACGCACCTGCGCGCGACTCACCGATTGACTGGACTGCGCGAACGACGCAACAGGTGCTGCAATAAGGCCCGCAATAAGGACCATCCTGGTGAAAGACTTCATGATGACGTACCTCAACGATTGTCGTTAGCAGCGCTACAAAAGAACTTCTTGGCCACGGTTGACTGAAGTCTAAAGGACACAAATCACTAGGGTAAGTACTAGTTTTCCCAACTCTCCGTTGCAGGTGCGTCAACAATCGGTCAACACGGATCCGACCGTTTCTCTTGCAGAATGCAGTCACCCGGAAAGAACGCTCCGTGTGACGCACTACCTCCGCTTGCTTCGATTCAGCAGCGAAGCGCTTGCCAAATCTTGTGGATGCGCTCCTGCCAAGACTCACGCAGGAACGGTTCAACTGCGCATTTCGCCTTCCCTCGGCTGCCCCCAACACGGCGCGCGTCCCATCGCTAGGGAGATTCCCTAGGGTTCTTGACTTTAATCGTCCCGAAACACATTATTTGATATCAATCGATCTGTCACAGTATCGTTTTATATCAAGTTAATTGCGGAAGGGAAACTGGAACGCCCTTCCCTGTCCGGCGGTCGACGACTCCGGATTACTTTATCGAACCACGTAAATAACTAAGGAATACATAGTTAATACGGCAAGGAGGACGATATGCAAAGCCCACGATCAAGGACATGTAAAGGACCGGAGAGTGTCCTGGCGCAGCCATGGCATCTCATCTGCTCGCTGTTGGTTGATGGCGCCACCTTTAAACATCAGCCTCCAACGCGCTCGCACAACAGCGTAAGCGCAGCTCAAAAGCTTTCTCTGCTTCGTTATCCGTCTCAACCAACATTGAATCCAAATCCATCACCCAATCCGAGGATCGTCATGTTCGATAAGTTCCGAGTCTGGCACGCTGCAGCGCCAAAAATGCAGAACCAGTTTGTAGTGAGCGACGGGTTGCTTACCCATCAGGACAAGCACAAAGAACTCGGCGTTGTGCGAGTTGGGGGATTCCACCGGTGCAAGAAAGTGGTCAAGGATTCTCTTTGCAAGATCGGCCTGCTGGTTTCGGCAGGTCTGATCTGCACTGCAGCAAATGCGGCAGACGACTCCCTCACGAACCGCCAGGGCGACATCACCCCGCTCTGTGGCACCAAGCCGATGATTGTCGGCGTGTCCGACGGATACGGCGGCAATACCTGGCGCAAGACAGGGTTGGCCGAGGTCAAGGATGAGCTGAGCCGTTGCAAGAACGTCAAGCGGGTCATCTACAGTAATGCCAACGGGGACCCGCAGAAGGCCAACTCGGACATCAACAGCATGGTCGCACAAGGGATCAACGTCCTCATCATGCTCCCGGATTTTGGCGCCGTACAACTCCCGGCCATGCGATCGGCCATGAAAGCAGGCGTACAGGTTGTACCGTATTCGGCACAGATAGCAGGCGTTCCCGGGCGCGACTATGTGGTCAACGTTGTCGGAGACTCGAAGCAGATCGGCATCCTTTGGGCCGACTGGCTGGGAGCCAATGTCAAGAAAGGCAACGTGGTGTTCATGGGTGGATCGCCTGGCGCCGCGCCGTCGCAAAATTTCATGGACGGCCTGCGGGCAGGTCTCCAGAAATACCCCAATCTGAAGCTCCTGAACGATCAGTTTGTGGTGACGAACTGGAATCCGGTGGATGCGCAAAAGGCGGCGGCAGGCCTCATTGCGCAGTACCCGCAGATTAACGCCATTGTTACGGATTACGGAGTAACTGCGCTCGCAGCAGCGAAAGCGTTCGAACAGGCACATCTTCCCGTGCCGGCCATCGTCACAATCGCAAGCGACAACGAGCTGAACTGTCATTACCTGTCGTCCAGGAAGTCGGGAGCCGCCTTTCCCTACTACACGCTCGACGGCACGACGACCTATGTTCGCTTTGCGGTGCGGCAAGGAGTAGCGGCCTATCAGGGCACGAAAGACAACGAGTCGCCTGCAGTCCTTCCTTTCGCATACGCCGACAGCGCCCGTGGCCTCGATCCCAAGTGCGACCCAGGCGCGCCGCCTGATGCCGACCTGTCCTCAGCGCTCCCCCCAGAAAAGCTCAAGGCAGTGTTTGAGCAGTAATAGCTCGAGATAAATCATGAACGACCAGAACACATTGCTTCAGATTGACGGCGTCACCAAAATCTTCCCCGGTGTGCGCGCGCTCGATAACGTCACGTTCTCAGTGCTCGCTGGAGAGGTACATGGTCTCGTCGGCGAGAACGGCGCCGGCAAGTCCACGCTCATGGCTGTCGCGTCCGGCTCGCTCGTCCCCGAGAACGGGCGCGTCGTTATCAATGGCGTAGAAACCAGGGGCGACACCGACGAGGCGCGGCGGCTCGGGTTGGCGATCGTGCGGCAGGAGCCGGCTCTCATGCCCGATTTGACCGTCGCAGAGAATCTTTACCTCGGTGTACCTGAGGCGCAGCGTCCGTCTCTCTTGCGAACAAGCGAATGGGCATACCAACTCCTTCGGCAGTGGAATGACGACGTCGCGATTGACGCGAGCGAGCGCGTTTTGAGCTTGAACCCTGAACAACGCTTCATTGTCGAGATCGTAAAAGCGCTCGCCGCCAAACCCAAGGTGCTGGTCCTCGATGAACCGACCGAACATCTGCTGACCGAGGACGTCGAGCGTCTCTTTGAACGCATTCGTAAAGTGACGGCATCTGGTTGCGCAGTCGTCTATATCTCGCACCGCATTCGCGAGGTACAAAAAATTGCCAATCGTCTTACCGTGCTCCGCGATGGACAAGGACAAGGGACCTACGACGCGGCCGGCCTCAGTGAGCAGCAGATTGTCGAACTCATCGTCGGTGGGGCGCTGGACCGGGACTTCCCCGCCAAAGCTGGAAATAGCCGCGCCGGCATGGTCGTCGATGTGGTGTCGCTACGCGGTGCAGGTTTCACCGATGTATCGCTTCAGGTCCGCGAGGGTGAAATCGTGGGCCTCGCCGGCATAGACGGCAATGGACAACGCGAGTTCATGCGCGCCCTTGCTGGTCTGGCTCGAAGCCGCGGTAGCGTCAACGTGAACGGGAAGCCGGCAAGACTTCGGAATTCCCAGGCTGCCGCCGCTTCAGGTATTCGTTGCCTCCCTGGTGACAGGCACAGGGAAGGCATCTTCGGTGACCTGTCTGTGCGCGAGAACTTCTCGATCCGCAGTCTTCCGTTCGACTCCGTCAAAGGCTGGATCAGCCAGCGAAGTGAAGCCAGGCGCACCAAACTGGCAATTGAAGGTTTCGCAGTCAAGACGCCGTCCGTTGAGACACCCATCCGCTCCCTGTCGGGAGGCAATCAGCAAAAGCTCGTCCTGGCGAGCGTCCTCGCTAGCAAACCCGAGGTGCTCCTCGTCGATGAACCGACGCAAGGCGTCGACGTTGGAGCCCGGATGGAAATTTACAAGGTGCTTCGTCAGGCTGCTGCAACCGGCACCGCTGTCATCGTCGTCTCCTCGGACGCGATGGAAGTGGCGGGTCTGTGCGACCGGGTGTTGATTTTCTCTCGCGGGCACATCGTCAAGGAACTGCGCGACTCGGCCGTCAGCGAGAACAACATCACGTCGGCGGTGCTTACCGCAACCACCGAGCGTGAGAGGGGTTCGGCCAGCATTGCCGGATTCTGGAAGTGGGCTTCCGGAGACTGGGCTCCTCTTGTCATGCTTGCGCTGGCAGTCTGCGCTCTCGGTATGTACGCAACGCATGTCAACGAAACCTATCTGTCCACGCGAAACCTGAGTGGGATGCTGGCACTGGTGGCGACGCTGGCCATCGTCGCATATGGGCAGCAGGCGCTGATGCTGGTCGGAGGTATCGACCTGTCTGTCGGCCCTCTCATGGGCTTAATGGTCGTTATACAGTCCTTCTTCCTGAACGATGGAGCCACCTTGGGGCATCAACTGTCGGGATGGGTCATTGTGTTTCTGGTCGCTGTAGCAGTCGGGCTGGTGAACTGGGTGCTGGTTGGCCCCTTCCGGCTGCATCCAATGGTTGCAACGCTGGCGACCTACATGGCTTTGCAGGCGGTTTCCCTTCTGTTACGGCCCGTTCCGGGCGGACTGATCGCTGATTCCGTGGTTGAGACAATTGGTGCGCAGGCCGGATTCATACCGGTTATCGCCATTGTTGCGGTCATTCTCGCCGTCACGCTTGAGTTTGCCCTATTCAAGACCCGGCTTGGTCTCGTGTTTCGCGGCGTGGGCTCACGGATCGAAGCTGCTCGTATGGCGGGCGTACGCTCACATCTCACGCTGCTGACAGCGTATGTGGGCTGCTCGCTCCTCGCCGGCATAGCCGCCGTGCCGATGATGGCGCAGGTAGGGTCAGGCGACCCGAGTGCAGGCATCAACTACACGCTGGCCAGCATCGCGGCCGTCGTCATCGGCGGGGCAAGCCTGTTCGGCGGACGCGGTTCCTTTGTCGGCTCCCTGCTTGGCGCCCTTCTAATCATCCAGGTCAATGTGGTCACGTCCTTTCTGGATATTGGCGATTCGTGGCAGTCCTATCTGTTGGGCGGGATGATCCTTGCGTCTGTCGCCCTTTATTCCAAGAGCCGCGATATGGCGGTGGCAAAATGAGAAAGTTCATGAGCAATCACGCAGATGCGGTACCGGATATCTTGCGGTCGTCGTCCGCGAGTTCGAGGTTGGTTCGGGTTCCAGCGTTCAGTGAATTCTGGTGGATCTGGGTCGGATTAATACTTCTCTTCTCCGTCAGCTTCGTGGTCGCGCCCGGCACCATGACCCGGGGTTCGATTCTGGCCATGCTTCCGTTCGCAGGCATCCTCGCCATTGTCGCAACCGGACAGACCCTGGTCATCCAGCAACGCGGGCTCGACATGTCAGCAATTGGCATGGTCTCGCTTGCCGGGGTAGTGATGGCCCGCAGCGGCTTTGGTCTTGATTCCATCGTCCTCGCAGTGGTTTTAACTGTGTGCGTGGGCGCGATTGTTGGAATCATCAATGGAACATTGGTCTCGCAGTTTGCGATAACACCATTGGTTGCAACGTTGGCAGTCAACGCGCTGCTCATTGGCGCCGTGCGCTCATTGACCGGCGCTGTTCCCGTCAACGTCCCGACCGTCATGCAGACCATCTCGCACGCCCAGTTCATCGGTTTACCCGCCAATGTACTGTTCGCCTTCGCGTTCGTGGTAACGGCGTGGTTCATCACCCGAAAAACTGCGATCGGGCGCCGGTTTGTCGCTGTCGGTGTAAATCCGCGCGCGGCAGAAGCCGCCGGGGTGAGGGTCTTGCAGTACAAGATTGGTGCTTACGTCGCGTCTGCGGTGTGCTTCTCTGCCGCCGGAATGCTCCTGGCCGGATTCATTGGTAGCGCGTCGCAGACGTCGGGCAACGACTATCTGCTTCCCGCCATTGCGGCTGTAGTTGTCGGCGGCACACCGTTCACTGGCGGGAAAGGCAGTGTTATCGCCAGCGCGGTCGCGGCGCTGTTCATGGCGCAGTTGAGCCAACTCGTGCTGGCGCTTGGTGCGGGGCCAGCAGTTCAACTGCTGGTACAAGCGTGCGCGATTCTGCTGGCAACCACCGTTCGCCATCTACCCGCAGCAATAAGAGCGTTTCGTAAAAGCGCGTAGTGGATAGTAGTAGCTGAGGTCTGAGCCAATTTCTTCCGGGCATGTGTTGGTTTGACTCGAAAGACGAGCATTTCTGGCTGTGGATCTGACTATGCAAGCCGCTTGCACCGACGCGACAAAGGTCGTCAAGCAATCCCCGGAGACTCATTTTCATCATAAGGATGACGAAATGAAAAAGATCATTTATTGCGCATCGTTGTTGGCTTTCGGCGCCTGCAACTCTTACGCGCAGAGCACTGTGACCCTGTATGGACGCGTCGCGTCGGGTCTGGATTTTGTCACGAACGTCGCAACGCCAAACGGTCAGTCGAAAAACAACTACAGGTTCGGCAGCGACCAGTATGGGTACAGCTGGTTCGGCCTGACAGGCGATGAAGACCTCGGAGCGGGCGTGCACGCGGTCTTTAAACTCGAAAGCCTTTTTACTGCCGGAAATGGGCAGACTCCGCCTAACACGATCTTTACCCGCGATGCGTATGTGGGTTTGGCCGACGACAAATTCGGAAGTATCTGGTTCGGAGAGGCCATGAGCCTGACCGACGAAACCGGCTGGTACATTGACCCGTTAGGGGAGCAGGTAGGGATAGGCGTTGGCAACTTCGCCTTCGGGCGAGCATGGGGGCCGCGATCAAACGTCGTCACTTACAACTCACCCAAATGGTCCGGCTTCTCGTTCCGCGTGCAGGACGGATTCGGCAACGAGGCTGGAAACTTTCGCGGTGGACGTCAGTTCAGTGTAAGCGCTCAGTACACCCTCACCAGCTTCGCCGCGTACGGGGTTTACGAAGAAATCCACGACGCCAAGGGAAATTTTTCAGACCTGTATGCCGCGTCACGAGAATACATGGCCGGCGCCACATACACTTTGGGCGGACTCAAGTTCTACACAGGCTATCAGCAACTGGTCTCATCCGGACAGGATACGGTCGCCACTTCGTTCAATCCTTTCGCCGCCACACGCAGCCAGCAGGAGTGGATCGGCGCCTCGTATCAGGCGACCCCTGCTCTCTCCGTCCAGGCCGCCTGGTATCACGGCAATGTGAATCATGGCGGCGGCACGGGAAATCTCGGCGCCATCGGCAGCACTTACAACCTCTCAAAGCGGACATTCCTCTACTTGACCGTCGGAGCGATGTTCAACGGCAAGAATGCCGCGTTCCCGGTTGAGACGGCCGACTCTCAACCGCTGCCGGGCCACAACCAGCAAGGTGGCTACTTCGGCATCATGCATTACTTCTAACCTGTGGCTTGATGGCGTACAGATACCCGTACGCCATCACCCAGAGTCGCGTTGAAACACCACCTTCCCGTAATCCGGACAAGCTTCGCGTCGCTGGGCTGTTATTCGTCCCTGGACGCAAGTACGCAAACGATCGTGTCTACCTGCGAGTCCTGCGCAACCTTGCGTCACGTCGGGTAAGACGGACATGGCCGCGCAACAGGTCGTTCGTAACTATACCAACGGCGTAACCGTGTTTTCCACACCCAGCAGAGCCTTCCCATAAAGCTCGGCACCAATAGCAGGGAGGACAATCGCATGACGGGCCGCAGTGTTCGAATCACGCCACCAGCGCTGCATCGGACTCGCTTCGGCAAAGCTTCCAGCGCCGTGAGCAAAGATCAGCGTGTTCAAAGCGTCGGTGATGTCAGACGCTACAACACCGGTATCTGCCCGGACCCGCGCCCGTGTGATGTAGCTTGGCGACTCATTGGGGCGGGCCAGCTCATCGATCTCATCCGCAGCATGGAATACGCGCAAATGAGCGCTATCGATCTTCAGCGCAGCTTGCGCCACTTGCACCTGGAACACGGTCGAATCGGTTTGCCTGGTGAACGGGGTGTACGCAATTGCTCGTTGAGACGCCTTCTCGATCACGTACTTCCACGCCGCGCGGCCGATGCCCACGCCCCGTTCTCGTCGTGCTCTACGCACCCGGGAATCGCCCATTGAGCGTGCAGCGAACCCGATGAAAAGTACCACTTGCCCGATATGACTAACCCACCCTCGACACGAAGTGGCGCCAGCGAGGCAAAGTGGATCGACAAGATCGACACAGAAGATGGGCAACGCTTCATGTCGTATCGGCTACCTGCTTAGCTCGGCAGCGTCTCCGCAGCGTCTCGACCGCGACGGCGGTTCAAATTTCCGTTCGGCAGCGCGATGGATCCGCCACTACACCCGCTGCCTGGCACCCCGTCGCGCCTCAGATGACGCCCTTCAGGCAGTCCTCTGCGCGCCAGCCGTGCAGCCACTGCAGTGCGTCGTAGAACTGCTCCTGCGTGCGGCCGATCCAAAGCGAATTCCGAACTTGTCGCTCGACGCCCTTTGCGTGATAGATACGGCCCATCTCACGAGCCGAATACAGCACGCGCGCCGTGCGCGGAATACGTGCGCTCTCGTACAGTTTGAACGCGGCTTCGAAATCGCCATCCGTCGCAGCGACGGCGGCGCCAAGCGTGACGGCATCTTCGAGCGCCTGGCAGGCGCCTTGCGCCAGGTATTGCGTCATCGGATGCGCGGCGTCACCGAGCACCGTCGCACGTCCATAGCTCCAGCGCTCAACGGGATCCCGGTCCGCCGTGGCCCAACGTTTCCAAGAAGTCGGCCTGTCGAGCATCTGATGCGGCAGCGGATGAATGCCTTCGAAGTAGGACAGCACTTCCTGCTTGCTGCCCTCGCGCACGCCCCACTCCTCCTTTTCGCGGCTGTGGAACGTAACGACCAGGTTATATTGGCGGCCGCCGCGCAGCGGATAGTGCACGAGGTGGCAATGCGGGCCGGCCCACACCACAGGCGCATTGATCTGCAGGTCCTCCGGCATGTTTTCGACGTCAACGACGGCGCGATACACCACATGCCCTGTCACTCGATGTTCGTCGCCGATCAATGCCTTGCGTATTGCCGACTTCACGCCGTCGCAGCCGATCACGGCATCCGCGTGGTATCGCTCGCCGTTCTGATCGATGACAGTCACGCCGTCGGCATTCTGGTCGAGTTCGCAGACCTGCGTGTTGGTGCGAAACTGGATCAACGGATGATCCTTCACCGCTTCGAGAATGGACAGGTGAATGTCGGCACGATGAATCACCGCATACGGATTGCCAAAGCGCGCACGATATGGGGCGCCGACGTCGATCCGCATCACTTCCCTTGCGTCGAGCGCGTCCATCAATTTCAGGTAGTCCGTGAATACGGCTCGGCTGCGTGCTGCCTCACCGACGCCTAGCGCATCGAGTGCGTTAAACGCGTTTGCGGCCAACTGGATTCCTGCGCCGATTTCCTGGATCTCAGGGGCCTGTTCGAGCAGTTGCACGCGAATGCCTTGACGCGCGAGCGCCAGCGCGGTGGCCAGGCCGCCAATGCCGCCGCCGATCACAAGCACGCGCCGGCCTTTGTTGTTTGTCTCACTCATGTCTGTCTCCAATGTCCTGTCGACCAGAGTTGGCGCTTTAGCGCTTACTCCGGCCCCATAGCGCCTTACTCGGGTCCCATGCAATCAACCGATGTAATCGGGCTGCCGCTGCGGCTGCGCGGCGTCGAATGCCGCGTGTTTCGACGCGTGTTCATATACGGCCAGACTGCGCGGATAGGCACTCAGATCGCAGTCCATGCGCAGCGCGTTAGCGATCTGTGGCACAAGGCACAGATCGGCGAGCGTCAGTTGCGCGCCAAAGCACCACGGACCCGCGCTGCTGCGGTCGAGCAGGCGCTCTACGGCTGCCATACCCTCCGCGATCCAGTGCCGATACCACGCGCTCTTCTGCTGCGGCGTGACCTTGAGTTCGGTCTCCAGATATCGCAACACCCGCAGGTTATTAACCGGATGAATGTCGCAAGAAATCAGCGAAGCAAATTCGAGCACGCGCGTGCGCAATACCGGTTCGAGCGGAATCAGGCGTGGCTCCGGGTACTTCTGGTCAAGGTAATCGATGATCGCAAGCGACTGGCCGAGTTTGAAATCGCCATCGACCAGTGCAGGCACCGACGCTGACGGATTCACGTTCGCCACATAGTCCGCTGCGCGATGTTCACCGACGCGAATGTTGACGGGCAGCGTCTCATACGCGAGTCCCTTGAGCGCGAGCGCAATGCGTACGCGGTACGACGTCGAGCTGTTGAAGAAGCTATGGAGTTGCACGAGTGGACCTCCGATCAAAGCAGGTTACGTATTTCATGTCAGCCCACCCGCACCGTTACTTCGCCAAGACGCTCGACGCCGACCTTCATCGTGTCGCCCTTCTTCACCGCTCCAACGCCTTCCGGCGTGCCCGTGAAAATCACGTCGCCCGCTTCAAGGCGGAAGAACTTCGACAGATACGCAACCGTCTCCGCGACCGACCAGATCAGATGCGACACGTCGCTCTTCTGTTTGGTCTCGTCGTTGACCGTCAGCCACAGGCCGGCGCTCTCGAAGTGACCAACCTCGCTTGCCGGATGAATCGGCCCAATTGGTGCCGAGTAGTCAAACGCCTTGCCGATCTCCCAGGGACGGCCCATCTCACGCATCTTCATCTGCAGATCGCGGCGCGTCATGTCCAGGCCGACGGCGTAGCCCCATACGTGATCGAGCGCCCGTTCGAGCGGGATATCCGAGCCGCCCTTGCCAATCACAGCGACTAGCTCCGCTTCATAGTGGTAGTTCGTCGTCTGCGACGGATAAGCCAGTTCAAGCGTTTCGCCGTAGGCGACGGGCACAACAGCATCGGCCGGCTTGCAGAAAAAGAACGGCGGCTCGCGATCGGGATCGAAGCCCATTTCGCGCGCATGCGCCGCGTAGTTGCGCCCCACACAATAGACGCGACGCACCGCGAATTGAGCGTCGCTGCCGGCGACGGGAACAGCGATGGGCGCTTCGGGCGGGAAAACAAATGCCATGATGAGTTCGACTCGATAGATAAGGGATTAATCACGCGCCGCCAATGCGGCGCGTAGAAAGTAAAGGGACGTGACTAGCTGCGTTCTTCGCGCAGCAGGTTCAGCGCGGCGAGCACCGGACGATCCGAATAGCTGAACAACACGCTTTCCGCCGATGCCGCCAGTTGCACGGGCGCCCATGATGGCGCGATGAACACATCGTGCGGTTCGAAAGTGAATTCTTCGTTGCCGATCTTGACCGTGCCGACGCCTTCGACGACGCAGTACACGGTTGCGTCGGTGCTGCGATACGTGCGGCCCTTGAAGCCCGCAGGCAGGAATTGCATGAAGGTCGCAATGGTCGGCATCGGCCAGCCGCCCGTGGCCGGATTCACGTAGCGCAGTTTCACGCCGTCCCATTCATCGAGTTCGCCGTTGCGGTAGAGCGCGTCGAGCGCTTCGCGGCTTCGTTCGTACGGATAGCTGAATATCGGTGAAGTGGGATCGGACACGCGATGCCGCACGGGCACCATGTTGTGGCCGAAGCGCGCGAAGCTATCGCCCTCTGCACGCGACACCGGCTGCGTCATCTCGGGGTAGTTCTCCGCGAAACCAGCGTCCATCTGTGCGACCAACGGAATATCGAGGCCATCGAGCCACACGACAGGCTCTCCGCCCTCTTCCTCGGAAGGATTGCCGTGGTCGTGCCATGTCCACGACGGCGTGATGATGAAGTCGCCCGGATGCATGGTCGTGCGCTCACCGTTCACGGCTGTCCAAGCACCCTTGCCTTCGACGATGAAACGAAGTGCCGACTGCGTATGCCGGTGGCTGGGCGCGATTTCGCCCGGCAGGATCAACTGGAGTCCGGCGTACAGGTTTGGCGTCATGCTTGACTTGCCGGACAGCCCCGGGTTTTCGAGCACCAGCACGCGGCGCACGGCTTCTTCCGCGCTGATCACGGAACCCGCCTGCATCACCAGGTCACGCACCTGCGCGTACTTCCAGATGGCGGGTTGCGCTTTCGGTTGCGGCGCTTTCGGCACGAGGTTGTGCAGCGATTCCCACAGCGGGGCCATGCGCTGCCGCGCGATTTGCTCGTAGTAGGCCGCGCGCGATGCGCCCGGGTTGTTGTTTGTCATTCGCGTCTCCTGTGTCGACCAGAGTTGGCGCTTTAGCGCTTACTCTGGTCCCATGCAACCTGGTTGCGTTCGGTGTCACTTGAATCGGGCGCGTCGGCTGATCACGCGCCGGTCTCGCAGACCCCATGCATCATTTATATGCGACAAAGCTATACTCAGTAAAATGGCGAAAACATCTAATCCATATGATTTCGGATATAGCTTCGCAAGCCGCTGCGGGGATCTGGTAAGAGGATTGGGCAATGGACTGGACTTATCGCCTGCGTCTGAGGCATCTGCAGGTATTGCTGAGCCTCGCGAGCACGGGCAACCTCAGCCAATCGGCAACAGCGCTCAACACGACACAGCCGGCACTGTCGAAATGGCTGAAGGAACTTGAGGAAGACGTCGGCCTGCCCCTCTTCGAGAGGCATGCGCGGGGTCTACGGCCCACGTCGTACGGCGAGGCGCTGATCGAACACGCGCGCCGGATCGAAGCGCATCTCGACATTGCCCGTGACGATATGCAGGCGCTGCGCGCAGGCGGCAGCGGCCTCGTCAGTATTGGGACGTCGGGGGTGTCGGCGGCGGACACGGTGCCGCTTGCCGTGTCGCGGCTTCTCGAACGCATGCCGCGTGTACAGGTGCGGCTCGTCGAAAGCACGATGAACCAGCTAATGCCGCAGCTGGCGCGTGGGGAACTGGATATTGTCGTCGGCCGCTCGGGTCAGCAGTACGACGATCCACGGCTGCAGACCGAGTCGCTCTATACGGAGCCGATCAACTTCGTCGCGGGACCGCAGCATCCGCTTGCCGGGAACTCATCGCTCACCTGGGATGACGTCCTCGCCTATTCGTGGATCGTCTGGCCGCAAGGCACGCCTGTGCGAACTGCACTGGAGGCAGCGCTTGCGGCGGAGGGACGCGCACTGCCGGCCCATTGTGTCGAATCCAATTCGTCGATTCTCAACCTGACGCTGCTGAATAACACGGAACTGGTGGGCGTGGCGTCGCATCGGGCCGCCCTTCGATTCGAACAATTGAACGCACTTCGTATTCTGCCCGTTCAACTCGAGGGCTTCGGCTCAGTGTCGCTCTACTGGCACGCCGAGAACGTCAATCGCGCGGCGGTGGCCATGGCATTGGAAAGCCTCCGCACTTTTGCGGACCCGCACATGAAAGAATGGCACACGGCTTAACGCCTCTGACACTACCGCCGGTTCAATCCACGACCGTATCGTCTTGCGCCTTCTGCGCAAGGTTTGTTTCGATCTGATGCATCACTTTCCAGAAAGTACGCATATCCCGCTGGGTGACGCCGTCCAGTGACGACGAAATCATGTCGGTCAACTCGGGCAGCAATTCATCTACTAGCCGCTTGCCCTCAGGTTGAAGATTGACAAAGTACTTCCGTCTGTCGTTAGGGTCTCGGGTTCGTTGCACAAGGCCGCGCTTTTCGAGGTTATCCAGAGCGGGTACCGCAGTAGTGGATGCAATGCCCACACGCTTGCTGAGCTCCAGCTGGTTCAATTCACCGCGCTCTGCCAGTACACGAAGGTAGTACCAGTACGCGATAGCCAGGTTCTCCCGGTCAAGGATCTTCTGCGCCTGTGCGTCATAGAGCCTGTGCACCGTTCGTGCCATCCACGGCACAGTCCTGCCGCGATCATCAAATACATCCGAAGATTCCTTCGCTCCCGATCCCGGTCCTGCAGCAACGTTCACGGTTGCTTTGGCCGCTGCGGAGTTTGACTTGGGCATTCGCTCATTCCTTGACATAAGGGTGGCCAATCGGACGCGGAGCCGATCGGCAAAAAAGATGACGATGACACGTGTGGTGTCGGGAGATTCCCTAAGCACCTTGACTTCACTCATCCCGATTAATATCATTCGATATAAATCGATCTTAGATGGAATCGTCTCTGTGCAAATAATCCGTCACGAGAAAGATCATACAACAGGTGCCGATGGTTTCGTCTGAATCTGCGCAGCCTCTTATGGTGCGGCACCACAAACAACAGCCATGAGCCGGGACTGGTAGTTCAACAGGTTGGCAAACATCATTCCGTCAACGTTCGGGATCGGTTATCGCGCTTTGTACTGGCGCATTCAGCTCAGGGAAGACTCGTATGCAAAGACACATCCTTGTACTCATACTCTGGCTGATGCCGACCGTTCTACGGATGGCGGCACGCAGGTTTCCTTCCGTTCGCGAACATCTTGTCGCGGGAGACTGGGTGATCCAGCTTCGGCTCCGGGACAATAGCCTGGCAAGGCAGCTTCATTTCAAAAACGGCACCGTGTCGGGGCGCTGGGGGGTGGCTCCTCGGCCCGACGCCGAACTTGTCTTCATGGATGCGGCTACAGCACGCCAGATGCTGGCGCCCACGACCGATCATGCGTTCCTGATCGATGCGCTCAAGAACTTCAAGATCACCCAAGGCGGCAGCGATCAGGCGCTAGTCTGGTTCGGCCAGCTGGTGAACACCATGAAGACGGCATCCTGGCGCACAGGTACCCCGATGAAGGATGGGACGACCCGCTATGTCACGCTCACCAATGGGGGGCCGGTTTTTGTCTTCGTCAAGGACGGCAAGATCATCCGGACGACTCCCATAGATCTCGCGGAGGAAGACGGACCAAGCTGGACCATCACCGCGCGGGGTCGCCGGTTTTCGCCTGCACGACGTGCAACTGTTAGCCCGCACGCGCTCTCACTCAAATCCCTCGTTTATTCCGACAAGCGGATCCTTTACCCAATGAAACGGCTCGATTTCGACCCGAACGGTGAACGCAATCCTCAGAACCGGGGTATTTCCAGCTACGAGCGTATCAGTTGGGACGAAGCGCTCACCGTAGTCGCTGGCGAAATCCGCCGCATGAAGCAGGAGCATGGCCCTGGTGCTATCGCAATGGCGACGGGTGCCCACCACCAGTGGGGAAACGTTAACTATTACCTGAGCGCCATGCAGCGCTTCGGTAACCTGATTGGATACACCCGCATCGAAATGAGCCCGATCAGCTGGGAAGGCTGGTACTGGGGCGCCATGCATCACTACGGCAACAGTCTGCGTCTGGGCACGCCGAGCTTTTACGGCACCACCGTGGACTGTCTTGAACACGCGGAGGTGATCGTCTTCTGGTCGAGCGATCCCGAGTCGACCAGTGGGGTGTACGCCGGGTTCGAGGGCACCGAGCGCCGCTTGTGGGCCAAGCAGCTCGGGATACAGTTCGTTCACATCGACCCCTACCTGACGCAATCCGCCCAGTTCCTCGGTGGAAAATGGCTACCGATCAAGCCCGGCACCGATTCGGCGTTTGCGATCGCTATCATGCATGAATGGATGATCAGTGGCAGCTATGATCAGGAATACATAGCATCGAAAACGACCGGCTTCGACGAATGGCGTGCTTATGTTCTCGGTGAAGAGGACGGCACGCCGAAGACACCTGAGTGGCAGGAAGCTGAAACCGGTATTCCCGCGAAAGACGTCCGCAGTCTCGCGACGTTGTGGGCATCAAAGAAGACGTACCTCGCTGCAGGAGGCCTCGGCGCAGGCTTTGGCGGAGCATGCCGCACCGAGACCGGGGCTCAATGGACACGAAGCCTTGTCATGATGATGGCCATGCAGGGATGGGGAAAGCCCGGAATCAACTTTGGCAATCTTCAGATCGGCGCGCCCCAGGACCTGAACTTCTACTTTCCCGGCTACGCCGAGGGCGGAATCTCGGGCGACCTGACTTACACCGCGAGCGCGGCCAACAACTATTGCCGCATGCCTCACATCATCACGATCAATCCGGTGAAGCAGTCCATTCCTCGTCAACGGCTTGCCGAGGCCATCACGCAGGGACATGCGGATGGTTACTTGTGGGACGGCTTCTCGGCTGAAGGACAATTTGGCCAATATTCGTATCCCAAGCTGGGCCATTCGCGGGTTCACATGCTGTACCGCTACGGCTCGTCTTCTTTCGGCACGGTTCCAGGCTCGAACAGACTGATTGAAGCGTATCGTGATCCATCCCTCGAGTTCGTCGTCAATCAATCGATATGGATGGAGAACGAAGCTCAGTTTGCAGACATCATCCTGCCGGCGTGTACCGCGCTCGAGCGTGACGATATTTCCGAATGGGCGAACTGTGGCGGCTACATCCAGCATGCGCAGAGTCAGCTCAATCATCGCATGATGATCATGCAGCACAAATGCATCGAGCCTCTCGGCGAATCCAAGTCGGACTATGAGATTTTCCTGGAGATCATGACGAGACTCGGCTACGGCGGCATGTACTCGGAAGGCGGTGGATCGGAACTGACCTGGTGCGAGCGGATATTCAACTCCACAGACCTGCCCAAGCAAACCACCTGGAAGAAATTCCTGCAGAAAGGCTATCACGTCGTGCCGCCTCCCAAAGACGATGACAAGCAACCGGTGGACATGCGCTGGTTCGCAGAGGGCCGCACTAAAGACTTACCGGAAGCGAATCCCCTTCCCGGGGTGTATTCGACCGGGTTCAGCCAGGGGCTGCCAACGCAATCAGGCAAGTTCGAGTTTGTTCCGTCCAGCCTGCGCCGTATCGAGCAGATCGATCCCGCGAGGCCGGCGGTCAACCGATATATCAACAGTCAGAGCGGTGTAAAGCAAAGGTTCCCGCTACAACTCGTGACCAATCATCCGGTCTACAGCTTCCATACCCAGGCCGATGGAAAAAATAGCCATATCAACACGATCAATGAGCACCGGATGAACGTTGGTGGCTATCGATACTGGGTCCTTCGAATGGGCCACAAAGATGCTTCGGCGCGCGGCCTGCAGGCGGGCGATCTGGTGCGTGTCTACAACGCCCAGGCGTCGGTCATCTGCGCAATCGACGTTTCGCAACTCATCAAGGATGGCGTTGCGCGCGCAAACGAATCATGCGGCGAACTCGATCTGATCCAGACGTCGGTAGGGTTGGTTGATCGCGGGGGTTGTCTCAACCTCCTGACGCCAGGGCGAAAGATGAGCACGACCGCAGACGGGATTATTCCCAACAGTTGCTGGGTGGAGGTAGAAAAATGGGACACAACACTGGAGAAGGCAGCATGAGCTGGGCCATGGTAGTGGACGTTTCCCTCTGCATCAATTGCAAAAACTGTGTGCTCTCGACAAAAGACGAGTACACCGGCAACGAATTCCCCGGTTATTCCGCACCGCACCCTCCGGAGGGACTCGATACGATTCGTGTCGAACGCCACGTTCGAGGAGAGGGGTCGCTGGTGGACGTGACCTATATTCCGAAGATGTGCAATCACTGCGACAACGCTCCATGCGTAAAGGCAGCGGCCGATGGAGCGATCTATAAACGCCCGGACGGCGTCGTGGTCATTGACCCGGAGAAGTCACGCGGCCGACGGGATCTGGTGAAGACCTGCCCCTACGGCATGATCGAATGGAACGAACAGGAACAGGTGCCGCAGAACTGGAATTTTGATGCGCACTTGCTTGACGCCGGATGGAAAGAACCGCGTTGCGCACAAGCCTGCCCGACCAAGGCGCTACGCGCGCTGAACATGCCGGACAAAGAACTGCAAGAAATGGTGAAGAACGAACACCTCTCGGTCATTCAGCCGGAGTTCGGCACAAGGCCTCGCGTGTTCTATCGCAATCTGGATGACGCTCTAAGCCACTTGGTAGCAGGCAACATCAGCGAAGCCACTGGCGACGGTCGTCTGCGAAACCTGGCGGGTGTTGAAGTCGTGCTGCATGACTCTGCCGGTGGGGACGAACCCACCGAACGCACCACGACGACTGACCATTTCGGGGACTTCCGGTTCTCGGGTCTGACTGAGCAAACCTCGACAATCGAACTGCGGATCCGCAAGGACGGCAATGAAAAAATCATCGCAACAAGAGAGCGCATAGGGAGCGTCAACCTCGGCACGTTGTTGTGTTGAATTAGCCTGAAGTGCGTTGAAACAATTTCCAAATTTATTAAATTCGTAGGAGACACGCACATGGAGTTGAACAACAAGGTGGCGGTTATCACGGGCGGAGACAGCGGAATCGGATTCGCTTCGGCACGGCTGTTCCTCGAAGCGGGCGCGGAAGTCGTCATCATGAGCAACAATCCGGAAACCCTTGGCGTCGCTCGCAGTCAGCTTGGCCCCGAGGTCGTGGCGATTGAGGCCGATGTCACGAATACCCAAGCTCTGGGCGCCGCCTTCGCAGAAGTGGGTCGCCGGTTTGGTCGTATCGACGTCCTGTTTGCAAGTGCCGGCGTGGTATCTCCTACCCCTTTGGAGAACACGTCCAGTGAGCTCTTTGAACGCATACTCAGGATCAACGTCGCCGGGAGCTTCTACACGGTACAGGCCGCGCTCCCCTACCTTCGCTCTGGATCGTCAGTTATCCTGATCGGTTCTGTTGTCGCAACAATGGGAATTGCAGGATTCGGGGCATATGCTGCCAGCAAAGCCGGACTATCAGGCATGGCGCGTGCACTGGCCTCTGAACTTACGCCTCAAGGCATTCGTGTCAACACACTGGTTCCGGGTCCCACCCGAACCCCAATCTGGAGCACCCTCGCCCATACGGAGAAGGACTTGCAGGAGCTTGAGAAAAGCCTGATCAGGAGTATTCCGATCGGCCGTCTCAACGATGCCGAGGAGGTAGCTCAAGCCGCACTTTTTCTCGCGTCTGACCGCTCAAGTAGCATCCAGGCGGCGGAAATCGTTATCGATGGCGGCGCATCCCGCGCCCCACAGGGCGCACCCGCTTATCGCGTTTGATTCACCGGCGCGTCAATACAGGGCGCGCCAGTGTCTCCGCGCTCAAATGCCCCCCCTTGCTTCGAAGTCCGTCTCGGCAGCGGGCATTTGTCACGGTCTGTCCTTGCTGCGCTCCTTCAAATTGCAAAGCTTTCGAGGCTTGCCGGATGGAACAGCTCACGCGGTTCAAGCCGGCGGCTTGAAAGCCCTTCTGCAAAATGGCGGGCCAGAAAACGGTCAATAGGATGCTCATTGTCCGCGAAGCCGTATGACCAGAAATCTGTCCCCATCAGTGTGCGAGCGGCACGTAGCTGGTCCTCGACGAACGGCAGGGTCACCTTGGTGGCCGCCGTATCACTCAGACGCGCCAACGCGAGGGCTTTAGACTTCTCAAATGCCTTCATCAATGCGCCCGGTAGCCAGGGATGACTCTCTGCCAGAGTCTTCCTGACGCCAAGCGTGTGCATGATCGGAAACAGCTTCGTACGCGTGTACCAATCTGCTGCGGCTTTGTGCGGATCGTCGAACAAATACTTGACCTGGGGATGCCCACGGTCAAAGCATGAAGGCGCTCGCGGTCCAATGACGGCATCTATTTCGCCGTCCGCGAGCAGGCTCGAGATCGTCTTGCCTTCGGGCGCGTTCTCCAGCTTCACATCTGCAGGCAAGTTCAGCGTGATTTTCTCCACCCTGGTCGGATCTTCGTATCCACCGCGCACCCAGGTCACATCAGAAGGGTTTACACCGTACTCCTCCTCGAGAAAAAGACGGACCCAGACGTTTGCCGTTAGCTGATATTCCGGCACACCAATGCGCTTGCCCTTCAAATCTTCCGGGCTGTTGATGCCCCTATCCGTGCGCACATAAACCGACGTGTGTCGAAAGGCTCTCGACGGAAAGACCGGCACGGCGATGTAGGGCGAGGTCCCCGCGGCAGTCTTCACGGAGTAGCTGCTGAGCGAGAGTTCGCAGATATCGAAGTCCGCGTGTCTGAACGCGCGAAAAAAGATCTCCTCGGGGTCCTGCAACATGAACACCGGGTCCACGCCTTCGATTTGAACCTCACCGTCGACCAACGGCCTGATCCGATCGTAGTTGCCTACGGCAACGGACAACTGAAGCTTGCTCATTGTTTCTCCTCTTGCTGAAAATACAACCTTTGCGAGGTTGAGGCCTTGCTTGGTGCCCATGGACGTTCCAGACGAACGGGCAACGTTGATCTCGATTTGCAATCATCGATATTCGATTGATATCGAATCATCTTTCATGGAATGATTCATGTCAAGAAATTCTGGGAGCTTTCCGGCGGGGAAGCATGTGCGCCTGCAGCAAGCGGAACCGGGACAAGACGTGTCCGGAGATACCCTTGAAGTTCTTGACATTATCCATCCCAAACCACATCATTCGATATAAATCGATTTTTTAGAGCATGATGCAATATCGCATGATTTGACTGCGGCGATTTGACTGCAACGTGACACGCACTACGCTCTTGTGATGAGACCGCTTTTCAGCCGCGTACATGCAAATCGATTCCCAAGCAGATCTGTCAGAAACACTTAAAACAGGAAAACGCCATGAGTACCGCAACGACTCCGAATTGGGACCGCGAGGTCGACGTCATCATCATGGGTGCAGGGGCCGCCGGCATGACGGCGGCGATCGTGGCGAAGAACGAGGGGCTTGTACCGCTCGTTCTGGAGAAGACCGATCAGGTCGGCGGAACGTCCGCGTGGTCGGTGGGCATGATGTGGTTCGTCGACAGCGCGCCAATGCAGGCCGCCGGCTTCAAGGATTCATTTGATAAGGCGCGGAAATACTTTGCCGAGACTGTCGGTGCGAGTGTCGACCGCTCATTGCAGGAAGCCTACATCCGCGAAGGCCGAGCCGCCCTCGACTATATGTTGCGCAACTCCGAGCTGGAGGTCGTGGCAGTCGACTACCCGGACTACCACCCCGAGCTGGAGGGAGGCATGTTCGGGCGCGCTCATGCCCCGCTGGAATTCGACGCTCGCAAGCTTGGGCCGCACTTCAAGAATCTACGTGCTCCGCTACCGGCGTTTGCGCCGTTCGGTGGAATGATGCTTGACCTTGTCGACTTGCTCCACTTTCTTTCCTTCACGAAATCAGCCCGGTCGTTCTTCCACGTGATGAAGCGTTTTTTGCGCTATGGCGTGGATCGGCTGAGCTATCACCGTGGCACCCGGCTGGTTGGCGGCAATGCGCTCATCGCGCGCCTGTACAAGACAATCCTGGATCTGCAAATCGAAATCTGGCTGCGCTCTTCCGCCACTAAACTGATCATCGATAACGGTGCCGTCATTGGCACAGAAATCGTTCAGGATGGCCGCACACTTCGAATCCGCGCTCGCCGGGGCGTGGTCATTGCGACCGGGGGATATCCGGGCAGCCAGGAAATGCGCAAAGAACATTCGCGCAAGCCCACCGTCGACCTGACACTCGGACTGCCTGGCAACGTTGGCGAAGGTATTCATCTGGGTGTATCGGCTGGGGGGCGGCTTGACCATAACTCCGAGGACACCGGTTTCTATGTGCCAATGTCAGTGTTGTCGAACGAGACGGGCGATAAGGTGTTATGGGGGCACTTCATGCTTGACCGTCCCAAGCCCGGCTTCATTGCAGTGGGCAAGGACGGGAAACGCTTCACCAACGAGGCGGCGTCGTACCACGCTTTCACCCTCGGCATGTTCAATGCCGGCGCCATCCCGGCCTATCTTGTTGCCGACGCGGCGACAGTAAAAAAGTACGGCATTGGCGTCATCCTTCCGGGCAGTTTGTCACTGCGGCGCTATGAGAAGTCGGGATACCTCTTCAGCGGCCGGACGCTGGCTGAACTTGCTGGCAAGATCGGCGTTGATCGCAGCGGACTGGAACGCAGCGTCGCGCGCAACAACCAATTTGCAGCCACTGGCGTGGACGCAGATTTCGGCAAGGGATCGTCAGCCTATAACATTTACAAGGGCGACCCTACCCACTCACCGAACCCCTGCATTGGACCCATTGAGCGGGGGCCCTTTTACGCTGTCAAGCTGATGCCGGGCGACTTCGGTACAAGCCGTGGTCTTGTGACCGGAAGTCACGGCGAAGTTCTTGATCGTGATAACCGTCCAATTCCCGGACTTTACGCTTGCGGCAACGATATGAACTCGCCGGTGGGCGGACGCTACATTGGCGCCGGAATTACGCTCGGGCCCGCGTTGACGTTCGGCTATCTGGCCGCCATGTCCATTGCTGGAAGTGAGCGCGCGTCGGTTGGCAGCAATGTGAAGACCCTTTCTTCTTCAATCGATAAAGTTCGTATTGCTTAGTAGCTGAATGTTCGCGGAGTGACGGAAGACGTCTTGTTCGCGCGGTGCGTTGAACACTGCGACCGCGAGATGACGCGGTTTGATTGGTCGACGACACAGAGGTAAGGACGCGGCCGGAGTTCACATCTGCATCCATTGCTCCGAACTCGCCCACACTGTTCATGCCCACGCAACCACAGTCGCGAACTTCGGCGGTCTTCGGCAATGCTTTGCCACCAGCACAAGCTCACCCTAGTGCAACGCCCGGTTATCTCTTGCGCCGGCCGCGGTTCGTTCGGCCTCGCGAATCTATCTAGCGACGCGCGGCAAACATCGGCATGCGTTCCTGAATCCAGTTGAGCAGCTCAAGCGGGCCTGCAGCAAGCGGCCTGCCGGACTTGACCAATGCCCTCGCCTGCACGCCTTCAAACAGCGGATGCGCGATCGGCACCGTTGTCAGTTCGCCGCTCGCAAGCTCGCGGTATGCGGCAAATTCGCCGATGAGCGTCATGAAATTTTCAGCCGTTACGAAGCGCTTCAATGCGCTTAGGGAATTGGTTGTTATCGTGGGCCGGATCGTCATGTTCTCGGCGAGTTCCAGCATCGATACGACATGGCCGATCCCGAACGTGGATGGCATGAGCACCAGCGGATAAGCGCGCAAATCCTCGATGCTTGCCGGACCCCTGCGTTTAACGAGCGGATGATCGCTTCGCAGCAACAGCACGACAGGTTGACTGGAACTTGCCCGATATTCAATGCGCGGATGCGGCGGCGGATTGTAGGCGAGCCCTATATGCGCCCGGCTTTCCGCTACCTCGTCCAGCAGCGCGTCCACCGCCAGCATGGTCATGCTGATTTCCAGGCGGGGATAGCGGGCGCAAAACGGCGCCAGTACGTCGTCAACGAGCGTATCGACAAACCCCTCGCTCACGGCAAGCTGGATACGGCCTTGCTGAAGTCCCTTCAACGCGTGAAGCTGGTCTTCGAGTTTTTCCTGCTGCGACCGATAGCCCTGCCAGAACTCCAGTAGGTGAAACGCGGCTTCCGTCGGCTTGACACCGCGAGCCTGACGTTCGAACAGCGTGGCGCCAAGTTCGTCCTCGAGCAGTTTGATCTGCCGCGTGATGACCGACGGCGAGGTATTGATGTGTTCAGCGGCGCCGCGGATGGTGCCGTGAGTAAGCACCTCGTGGAAGTACCGAAGACGTTGCTGGTTGATCTCGCGCATCTGTCCGCTCCGTTTGTGTTGTCTGTAGAGCAACGATATGTGAACTTAGTTGCTCTTGCTAGTCTATTTTCTCCCTGCCACCATGAACTTGACCCTTACAACGGGTCCAGTGAACGGAAACCGGGAGACACGCATGTCGGCAATCCACCCATCGACCGCGGGCGACAATGTCGCGGCGCTGTACAGCAAGCTCAACTGGCGGCTCTTGCCGTTTCTCGTGACCTGCTACATGTTTGCGTATCTGGATCGCGTGAACGTCGGGTTCGCCAAGCTCCAGATGCAGACTGACCTGGGTTTCTCGGACGCCGCATACGGAGTCGGCGCGGGCATCTTCTTCATAGGCTACGTGCTGTTCGAATTGCCGAGCAACCTCATGTTGCCAAGGGTAGGCGCCCGGCGGACGTTCAGCCGCATCCTGGTGCTCTGGGGCATCACGTCGGCCTGCATGCTGTTCGTGCGTAACGTGCCCGCCTTTTACGCGATGCGATTTCTCCTGGGCGTCTTCGAGGCGGGTTTCGCGCCGGGCATGATCTATTACCTCTCGTGCTGGTACGGCCCGGCTCGCATGGGGCGCGCCATCGCCCTCGTGTTCGTGGCCGGGCCGCTCGGCGGGATAGTAGGCGGACCGTTGTCGGCGTGGCTCATGACGCGTCTTACCGGCGTCGGCGGCCTGGCGGGCTGGCAGTGGATGTTTCTTGTGGAAGGCCTGCCGTGTATCGTGCTCGGCCTCCTGACGCTGCGTGTGCTGTCCGATCGTCCCGCAGACGCGCCCTGGCTGAACGACGACGAGAAGCAATTGCTGAAGCACGAAACCGCGCCGAGCCAGCATCGGGCGGATTCGTTCAAGGCGCTGCTGAAGAGCCCGAGGGTTTATGTGCTCGCGTTTGCGTACTTCAGCATCATTTTTCCGATCTATGCCATCAGCTTCTGGCTGCCGACGCTGCTCAAGGAGCAAGGCGTGAGCGATACGCTCCGTCTCGGCTGGTTCACATCGATTCCCTACGTAGCGGCCGCGGTCTGCATGTACCTCGCTGGGCGCCGCTCCGACCGGACGGGCGAACGGCGCTATCACTGCGCGATCCCGGCGCTCGGTGCCGCGATCTGCCTGATCGCCGTCATTCTCGCCGATGGAAACCTGCCGATGACCATCTTGGCCCTATCCCTGGGAACTGCTTGCCTGTGGATGGCCTATACGGTTTTCTGGGCCATTCCTTCCGAGCTCGTCGAGGGAACCGCTGCGGCGGGCGGCATCGCGTTGATCAATACGGTCGGGTTATCGGGAGGATTCTGGGGGCCTGCGGTGGTCGGCTGGACCAAAGCATGGACGGGAAGCATGCATGCTGGTCTATTTGTCATGGCATGCACGGCCGCCGTGGCCGCCGTTTTAATACTGACGGGCAAGCTCACGCTGGATAGAGACTAACGCGGGCAGGACGTTCGTTCCAAATTTACTCATAGACAGATAAAACGTAGTTATCCATACGATTCGCTCAAGCATCGTAACGAAATTCAAGTAACAGGTGAAACCCATGAAAATATTGATCGCTGGTTTCCAGCATGAAACCAATACCTTCGCCCCGACCAAGGCGTCTTATCCGAGCTTCATTCAAGGGGAAGGCTTCCCACCCCTGGTGCGAGGTGCCGATGTGCTCGCGCTTCGCGACGTCAACGTCCCGATCGGCGGATTCATCAAGGCGGCACAAGCGCGTGGGCATGAGCTCTTGCCCGTGATCTGGGCCGGCGCCAGCGCATCGGCGCACGTGACCACGGATGCGTTCGAACGGATCGGCGGTGAGATCATTGCCGCGATCAAGGAAGGCGGCTTCGACGCGATCTATCTCGACCTGCACGGCGCAATGGTGACCGAAGAGCACGATGACGGCGAAGGCGAGATTCTCGAACGCGTGCGCCGGATCGTCGGTGATCGCATGCCGGTGGTCGTCTCGCTGGATCTTCATGCCAACGTCACCGCGCGCATGTTCAAGCATGCCAGTGCGCTCGTGGCATACCGGACCTATCCTCACGTCGATATGGCGGACACCGGCGAACGTGCTGCGCTGATTCTCGAAGAACTGGTATCGCAAGGACGCCCGTTGCATTGTGCGGTTCGTCGCGTGCCGTTTCTTATTCCCGTGAACGGCATGTGTACGCTGGTCGAACCTGCACGCGGGATGTATCAGCTACTGGCGGACCTCGAAGAGAAGCCGGTCGTGTCCGTATCGTTTACACCGGGTTTTCCGGCTGCCGATTTTCCAGAGTGCGGTCCGGTCATCTGGGCTTATTCGTTCAGCGATGAAGCCGCTGAGCACGCGGCGAACGCGCTCTTTTCGAAGATCGTGGACGAAGAATCCCGTTGGGAGGTGTCGTTCCTGACGCCGGACGAAGCCGTGCTCGAAGCGATCCGATTGAGCACGGGATCTGACAAGCCCGTCATCATCGCGGACACGCAGGACAACCCGGGCGTAGGCGGCGATTCGAACACCATGGGCATGGTGCGCGCCCTCTTGCGCAACGGCGCGACCGGCGCGGCAGTGGGCGTGATCTGGGATGCGCAGGCAGCAGAAGCGGCGCATCGCGCCGGCGTGGGTGCGCGCATTTCGCTGTCGCTGGGCGGCAGCCCCAGCGTGCAAGGCGATTCACCGCTCGCGGCCGAATTCGAGGTCGATTATTTGTCGGACGGACGCTTCCGCTTCGACGGGCCAATGCTTAACGGCATGCAAGGCGAGTTGGGACCGGTCGCCTGTTTGCGCATCGAAGGCGTCAGAATTGCCGTGAGCGCCGTCAAGATGCAGGTGTTCGATCGCAACCTGTTCCGCGTGGCCGGCATCGAACCCGAACAGATGAAAATCCTCGTCAACAAGAGCTCGGTTCATTTCCGCGCGGACTTCGAGGCCATTGCCGAGGCAATCCTCGTGGCGAAAGCGCCCGGTCCCATGGCCGCGGATCCGGCCGACCTGCCGTGGAAGCACCTCGATCCGGAGATCCGCATGCGGCCGATGGGTCAGTCGTTCAAATCCTTTCAGCGCGCTTCCCGCTGAGCGCAGCGGCGCCATCACTTTGTTTAATTCATCAGGAGCGTGCCGAATCCGGCACCGCTCGCACAAGCCCATCTTCAAGGAGAATCAGCCATGTCAGACCCGATCAATACTCGACGCCGTCGTCTGCTTGGGACGACCGTTGCCGGTATCAGTTTGTTGGAACTTGGCTTGAGCGCATCCGCCTACGCGCAGTCGAACGACGCCAAGCCCGCGACACGTCCCGCTTCGTTCGAAAACATTCGCCAGGTCAACGCCGGTACGCTCAACATCGGCTACGCGGAAGCGGGCCCGCAGAATGGACCGGTCGTGATCCTGCTGCATGGATGGCCTTACGATATCTACAGCTTCGCAGACGTGACGCCATTGCTCGTGGCGGCGGGGTATCGGGTCATCGTGCCGTATCTGCGAGGTTATGGTTCAACGCGATTCCTCTCCGCCGATACCGTACGCAACGGCCAGCAGTCGGTCGTCGCCCTCGACATCATTGCGCTGATGGACGCATTGAAAATCGATAAGGCAATCCTCGGCGGCTTCGACTGGGGTGCGCGCACGGTGAACATCATTGCTGCATTGTGGCCCGAACGATGCAAAGCCATGGTCTCTGTTAGCGGCTACCTGATCGGCAGTCCGGAAGCCAACCGCGCGCCCCTGCCGCCGAAAGCCGAACTCGCGTGGTGGTATCAGTTCTATTTCGCGACCGAGCGCGGCTATGCAGGTTATGAAGCGAATCGCCACGACTTCAACAAGCTGATCTGGCATACCGCATCACCGAAATGGAATTTCGACGATGCCACCTTCGAGCGCTCCGCCGCGTCGTTCAATAATCCGGACCACGTTGCGGTTGTGATCCATAACTACCGCTGGCGTCTGGGGCTGGCCAAGGGTGAGCCGCAATACGACGATCTGGAAAAGCGCCTGGCAACGGCACCGTTGATCTCGGTTCCGACCATCACCATGGAAGGCGATGCCAACGGTGCGCCGCATCCCGATCCGGCCACCTACGCGAAGAAGTTCTCGGGCAAGTATGTGCATCGGAACATCGGCGGTGGTATCGGGCATAACCTGCCACAGGAAGCGCCGAAAGCGTTCGCCGACGCAATCATCGACGTCGCTCGCTTCTGATCAGCCGCTACGGGCGCGTCACGCGCGAAACCTGGATGGATCTTATATCGTGGTGTATCCAGGCCGTAGTCGAGCAAGCGACGCTTAGCGTGAAACGGAAGCTCTCCCCTGAAACACGGTCAATTTGCCCAGGATGCGTTTTAGCAATTCATCGGACGCCTTGGAACGTGGGCGCCCATTGCGTACCAGGACGCGCGCCTGCACCGATGCGAACATGGGATGCTTAACGGGTCTCGCGACCAGTTGACCGGCTTCGATCTCGTCCTGCGCTGCGAATGCAGCACCAAAGGTAACGCCCTTGCCTGATTTCACAAATTTCATTAGTACCGCTAGCGAGTTAGCGACCAAGCTAGGGCTCAGTTGCAGGTTCTCGGCAAATGCCACCGCCTGCACCAGTTGACCAAGACCGAACGACACGGGCATCAGACCCAGAGGATAAGACACTACATCGGCGATTGAAACCGGCCTTTTATCTGCGGCCAATGGATGGTCAGGGCCGGTCAGCAATATCACCGGTTGCGCAGCACTGGCCAGATAACGGACACGTGACGTCGGCGGAGGGTTATAGGCAATCCCGATGTGAGCGAGGTCTTCCTCGACTTCCGCCACCACATCATTGACTGACACGACACTGACCACAATCTCCAGCTTTGGATATTGATCGGTGAACTCGGTGAGTACCTCGTCCATCAGACAGTCCACAAAACCCTCGCTAACCGCGATACGAAGGTGTCCGCGTTGCAGGCCTCGAAGCTCATCGAGCCTTTCCTCGAGATTGTCGTGCTGAGCCTGACAGCCTCGCCAGTAGTCCAGCAAATGATGGGCGGCCTCAGTGGGAATCACACCTTTTGCCACGCGCTCGAACAGGACGCTTCCCACCTCATTCTCGAGCAAGCGCAATTGGCGCGTGATGACTGAAGGCGCCGTGTTGATGCTATCGGCCGCGCCACGGATCGATCCATGGGTCAGGACCTCATGAAAATAGCGAAGTCTGCGCTGGTTGATCTCTCTCAATTCGTGTCCCCGTAGCGTTGCTCGTTGGGCAACACTAATGGGCTTCAGTTGCACTTGCAACACTATTTTTCTCAGGCAACTATCGACGAAATACGCAGCAGTCAGGCAAACGTCAAAGGGAGCGCGCCCGTATGTCCGCAATAACGCCGGCCTCAAGCTTGCCCATCAAGGACGCGATATATACGAAAATTAGCTGGCGGATCCTGCCGCTGCTAATGCTCTGCTATCTGTTCGCCTATCTGGACCGGATCAACATCGGCTTTGCCAAGCTGCAAATGCAGGCTGATATTGGACTGTCCGATGCCGCGTTCGGCTTTGGCGCCGGCATTTTCTTTCTCGGCTACATGCTCTTTGAGATCCCGAGCAACCTGCTATTACCGAAGCTCGGTGCTCGAAAAACGCTTAGCCGCATCATGGTTTTGTGGGGCTTGACGTCGGTCGCCATGCTGTTCGTGCACGACGTGAAAATTTTCTATGCCTTGCGTTTCCTGCTCGGCGTGTTCGAGGCAGGCTTTGCCCCCGGCATGGTGTTCTATCTGACTTGCTGGTACCCGCAAGCCCGCATGGCACGAGTGATGGCGATCGTCATGGCCGCCGCGCCGCTAGGGGGTGTCATCGGCGCGCCTTTGTCGACGTGGGTGATGACCGCATTGGCCGGATCATCCGGACTCGCCGGCTGGCAATGGATGTTCCTGGTTGAAGGTTTGCCTTGCATACTGCTTGGCGCGATCGTTTTTCTCTTTCTCGATGATCGTATCGAGACCGCGCGATGGCTCACGAACGATGAAAAGTCGATGCTTGCAGCAGAGTTGGGCGGCCACGAGGGCAGCCATCGAGGCTTCCGGCACGTTGCCGCCGATCCTCGCGTATATGCAATGGCATTCGGCTACTTCTGCCTCATTTGCGGCATTTACGCGGTGAGTTTCTGGCTACCCACCATTGTGAAGTCTGGTGGCGTTTCGGATTTGATGACAATCGGGCTGCTTTCCAGCGTCCCTTATGTGGTGGCCGTATGTGCCATGTTTGTCGTGGGCCGAAGCTCAGACCTTCGGCAGGAACGCCGCTGGCATAGCGCTATTCCCGCAGCCTTGGGCGGATGCGCGCTGGCTGTTTCGGCATTCACGATTGGACATCTCTGGACCTCCTTGATCAGCATCACCCTTGCAACAGCCATGATGTGGGCTGCGTACACGGTCTTTTGGGCGATGCCCTCCCAGTACCTCAAAGGGAACGTTGCGGCAGGCGGTATTGCGCTCATTAACACCCTTGGGCTGCTCGGAGGATTTATCAGTCCGACCGTCATAGGCCTGGTCAAAAGCGCGACGGGCAGCATGCAGATCGCGCTTATCCCGACCGTCGTCTTGCTTCTGCTCGGCGCGCTCGCGCTTGTTGCGAACCGCTTTCCATCCAAGCCCTAAGTCTTAACAAGCTCTAACAAATCCCTCACGCCTCAAGCCATGAAAATATTGATCGCTGGCTTCCAGCACGAAACAAACACCTTCGCTCCGTCCAAAGCAGACTATGAAAACTTCGTGCGAGGCGAAGGATTTCCGCCGATGGTGCGCGGCGCCGACGTCCTAAGCCTGCGGCAGGTCAACATTCCCATAGGTGGCTTTATCAGCGAGATGGAGTCACAAGGCCACAGCCTCATTCCGGTGATCTGGGCGGCAGCGAGTCCATCGGCGCACGTCACTCAATCAGCATTCGAACGAATTGCCGGAGAGATCCTCGAGGGTATCCAACAGGCGGATAGCGACGCGATTTATCTGGACCTGCACGGCGCGATGGTGGCTGAACATCTTGACGACGGCGAAGGAGAACTACTGGCGCGTATTCGCGCTCTGGTAGGACCCGCCTTTCCGGTGGTGGCATCGCTCGATCTGCACGCGAACGTGACCGAGAAAATGCTTCGCAACGCCAGCGGCCTCGTCGCCTATCGCACTTATCCGCATGTCGACATGGCCGATACCGGCAGGTCGGCTGCCAAGCTCCTTACGACGCTGATTGCCAGACAGGGCAACGTAGCCATTGCGCATCGAAGCATTCCATTCCTGATTCCAGTCAACGCCATGTGCACGCTCCTCGAACCTGCGCATGGCGTCTATGACCGGTTATCGACACTGGAGAGTGACGATGTATTTTCCCTATCGTTCACTCCCGGCTTTCCCGCCGCAGACTTCCCGGAGTGTGGGCCAAAGGTCTGGTGCTATGGCACAAACCGCCAATCCGCGGAGACCGCTGTCGCGGCGCTATATGAGCAAATCGTCAGTAGGGAAAGTGAATGGGCGGTGGAATTCCTGACGCCGGACGATGCAGTGCTCGAGGCCAAACGCATCTCCCAGTCCGCCACCCGACCCGTTGTGATTGCGGATACGCAGGACAATCCTCATGGCGGGGCTGATTCGAATACCACGGGCATGTTGCGCGCGCTCGTCAGGAACGAAGCTAAAGGCGCGGCGCTTGGCCTCATGTGGGACCCCGAAGTCGCGCGTTTGGCTCATGAAGCCGGAGAAGGCAATGAAATAACCGTGTCGCTTGGCGGGCAGTCGGGTGTGTCAGGAGATTCCCCCTTTCATGCTACGTTCAAAGTGGAATGCCTCTCCGACGGCCGCTGCATACTTGAAGGTCCCATGATGACGGGAACGCAAATAGACGTCGGCCCGACCGCTTGCCTAAGAATTGGCGACGTCCGGGTCATTGTCAGCACATCAAAGGCGCCAATGAACGATCGCAACCTGTTCAGGATGGCGGGCGTTATTCCTGAAGAGATGAAGATTCTAGTGAATAAAAGCTCGGTCCATTTCCGGGCGGATTTCGGCCCGATAGCGGAGCGTATCCTGGTCGCAAAGGCACCGGGCCCAATGGCGGCCGACCCGGCAGACTTGCCGTGGAAGTACTTGCGCCAAGGAATTCGACTTAGACCAAATGAGCCCGAGTTTCACTAGGTCCGGTCAGCCAAGCTTGGGTTAGTCAAAGCGAGTTCCTCGAATGTCGCAGTGTGAAACCAGAATTAGGAGCAAACCTGATGAAGCAGTCGAAGCTGGATCTTTCTCGATTTCCTCAAACGTCATTACGCGATGGACCGTCACCCATCCAGCATCTTCCGAGACTGAGCCGCAAGCTAGGCGGCGCCGAAATCTATGTCAAGCGTGAGGACCTTGACGGTCTGGGCGGCGGTGGCAACAAGCTCAGAAAGCTGGAATTTCTCTTCGGAGAGGCTCAAGCGGCCGGCGCCGACACAATCATCACCGTCGGCGGTCGACAGTCCAATCATGCGCGACTTACCGCCGCTGCAGCAGCGCGCATGGGCATGAGATGCGAACTGGTGCTCTCGCGTCTCGTGCCGATCGAGGACAGGGACTACATCGACAACGGCAATGTTCTGCTTGACGGCCTGTTCGGCGCGGTCATTCACGATATCTCCGGAAATGTGAGCGCCCTCGATTTTGCGGAAGACAGGGCTGCCGCGCTTCGGCGCGAAGGACGTAACGTCTATGTGTGCCCTCTCGGCGGATCAAGTCCCACAGGGTGTCTAGGGTACGTCGCTTGCGCTGCGGAGATATTCGGACAGGCTGACGAGCGCGGCACTGCGTTTGATCACATTGTTGTGGCGAATGGAAGTGGAGGCATGCATGCCGGCCTCGTTTCGGGGGCGATCGCAATGGGTCACGACCCTCGCTCCATTGTTGGATACACCGTCCTGGCGCCATTGGAAAAAGCCCGTGCGACGACTACTGAAAAGATACTAAGGACGACAGAGCTCCTGGACCTGGATCTCGTTGTTCCAGACGATGCCATCACATTGCACGGAGAACAACTCGGGACTGGCTATGGGCTACCAACAACGGCCATGAGGGAAGCGCTTGGCCTGATGGCGTCTCTCGAGGGCTTGCTTCTTGATCCGGTATACAGCGGCAAGGCTTTTGCCGGATTGATTCAAGAAATCAGAAGTGGCAGCTTCACGCTTGGGATGAACGTCCTGTTTGTTATGAGCGGAGGTCTGCCTTCGTTATTTGCTTATCGTGGTGCTTTGTCGTAGTCGTGGTTTGGTAGTGAGCCGCAGCGATCCCCCGATTCCAGGCAGGATGCCCAGCTTGATTTCTGGCTGGCCGAATTGTGCGTCTTCCGAAGCAACGATGAAGTCGCACATCACGGCAAGCTCTCACCCACCGCCCAACGCATACTCGCCGATAGCAGCCACAATCGGCTTGCTGATCGTGCGAACCTTATCCCATTCAGCAAAGTTATCGGCCGAATATAAATCGTTAAAGGTCTTCTCCGCCATCTCTTCGATGTCAGCGCCCGCGGCGAACGCGCGAGCGTTGCCGATGATGACGATAGCGCCGATTGCGTCAGCCTGGTCAAACTCCCGAAGTGCAGCCAGCACCTCTTGCGACAGCTTCGTGCTGATCGCATTCAACATCGAAGGCGTGAAGGCGGATTAGGCTGTGGGCGGCCGTTGGCAACTTACCGGATAGCCGGCAGCCAAAGCGTTTTCCCGCGAGGCCATTAAGCATCAGGGCAAGTCGCAAGATATCTCAAGCCCGTCCTACGAACTGAAGCCGACTATCTCCATCCAGAAATCGCCCGAATCCTGTCGCCTAACGGTATCGCAAAGGCCCTGATGTGCAGGACCGCCCCTCCACTTTGGGATCTACCCATCCCCGGGCGGAGAGACTTGGTCATCAATCTAAAGTCCAAGTTAACATCGGTCATCATACAACTATTGTCAAATCATTTTGACACGCGGAGCGTACAGAATGCAGCGTTGCCAATGCTGTGTCGAGTTTATTGAAAATACTTTATTTATGTTGTACGATGACTAACAAGGACGCTCGTGAGCAGTGCAATGGCTTACGGCATATGAGCATGCAGTGACAAACGAAAAGTGTTGGGACCGCATTCGCTCCCGGACACCTTTCCCAAAAGCAACGAAGCGTTGATGTATCGATTCCGGCATCCGGGCAAAACGACCCGCACGGTCGCCACGCATGACAGCCCTTGACGCACGCCGTCCCTGAGCTTCCCGCGCATCGATATTTCAAATGCTATCCAGCTAGGACGATCGGAGACACACCATGCAATCAAGCCGCTCTGCAAGCATTGCCGGTATCGCCAAGCGCACGAACGTCCGCTACCTGATCTTGCTGATGATCTTTATCATCACCACGCTCAACTACGCCGACCGCGCGACATTGTCGATCACCGGCTCAGCCATGCGCAGCGAATTTGGTTTCGACGCGATTCGCATGGGTTACATCTTCTCCGCATTCAGTTGGGCTTATGTGTTGTCGCAGCTACCGGCCGGCTGGTTGCTCGACCGGTTCGGCGCTCGTCGCATGTATGCCGCAAGCATTTTCCTGTGGTCACTTTTCACCCTGCTGCAAAGTTCGATCGGTCTCGCGGGCAGCGCGGGCGCTGCCGTCATTGCATTGTTCGTGTTGCGCTTTGCGATGGGGATGGCCGAAGCACCCGCCTTTCCTGCAAACGCGAAAGTGGTGGCAAGCTGGTTTCCGACCGCCGAACGCGGCACCGCCTCGGCCATCTTCAACTCGGCCCAATATTTCGCCGCGGTTATCTTCACGCCGCTCATGGCCTGGATCACCCACTCGTTCGGATGGCGAAACGTTTACCTGGTAATGGGTGTCGCAGGGATAGCGCTTGCGCTGACGTGGCTCAAAGTCATGAAGAACCCGAGCGATCATCCTCGCGTCAACAAGGCCGAACTTGAGCATATAGAGCACGGCGGTGGCCTGGTTCATCCGCAAAGAAAGACTGCCTATGCCGATGCGGCCAACCCCGGAACCTGGTTTTATGTGCGTCAGCTGATGTCGAACCGCATGCTCCTTGGCGTGTACCTGGCCCAGTATTGCATCAACGTCCTGACCTATTTCTTCCTGACGTGGTTTCCGATCTACCTCGTCCAGGCCCGTGGCATGACCATCCTCCAAGCCGGACTCACTGCCTCTTTGCCCGCGATCTGCGGCTTTGCGGGAGGCGTGCTCGGCGGGGTCTTTTCCGACGCGCTGATCCGGCGCGGTCATTCCCTGACGATTGCACGGAAGATCCCGATCGTTGGCGGCATGCTTTTATCCGTGTGCATCATTGGCTGCAACTACGTCACGGCGGACTGGCTGGTTGTCGCGCTCATGTCGCTGGCTTTCTTTGGAAAAGGTATTGGCGCGCTCGGTTGGGCGGTGGTCGCGGACACCTCGCCCAAGGAAGCGATTGGCCTGTCCGGTTCGATCTTCAACATGTTCGGCAATATAGCGGGCATCGTGACGCCGATTGTGATCGGTTATCTCGTGGCCAAGACCGGATCCTTCAACGGCGCATTGGTGTTCGTCGGTATCAACGCGCTTCTCACCGTGTTCAGCTATCTGGTCATCGTCAAGAAGATCGAACGCGTCCAACTGCGTGCTCCGTCAGCCGCCGGCACCAACGTCTGACGCAACGTCTGACGCAACGTCTGACGCAATGCCTGACGCAATGCCATCCGGCTTTGAGCGTCTTACCAGTCCTTACGAATTTGCACCGAAGTGAAAAGGCTGCGCACGGGTCAAGTTCAACCACGGCGTGCCGTTAACCCGGCTAGGTCGACCATCCAAAACTGAAAACATGCGAAACGTGACAATCCGCTCCAACCTGCTGCTGGTGCTTTTCGTATTCGCCTCAATGATCGTGATGGGCGCGATAGTTGGCGTGCTTATGCTCGGCCGCGCAAACGACAATGCCCGTCGCTTGCAACAAATCGCCCAGCAAGAGATCCTGGTCAACGATGGTTATAAGGACACGACGCGTACGCGCTCGGCGCTCACGCGGGCGTATTCCGCCCTCAAGGAGCGTAACGACACCGCCACGCGCGATTCAGCCTTGAAAAGCGCGCAGGTTACCCTCGATCGAGCCGCTACGGAAACGGCCGCGTTTCGCGACGCGCCAAGCTTCGCCGGACGGGATGAAGAACTGCAGCGATCGCTTGTCGAGTCGTCGAATGTTCTGGCGGCGCTGCTAACGAAAGCAAGCGAGGCCTTGCGCGGTGACGACACAACCGTTTATGCCGCGATCAACGACAAGGATATTACGGGCGCAGGGGCAAAGTATTCATCGAACGTGGAGGCCTTTCAGAATCTCTCGAACTCGTTGATGAAAGACACGCTGGCGCAGGGTGAACGCGAACATGGTTGGGTAATCACCCTGGTGGTCATTGGTGTGATCGGAGCGCTTTGCCTGATCGCGGTCACTCATCTCGCGCTTCGACGCATCGTGATCGACCCGTTAAAACGCGCCGTTGCCTCGCTCGATCAAATTGCTGCGAACAACCTCACGATCGCGATTCCACAAGGCGGTCAGAATGAAATCGGGCAATTGTTCGATGCCATGCGCCGAATGCAGCACGGCTTGACAGACACCGTGATGAACGTGCGCTCGAATTGCGACGCGATCAATACCGGCGCGCGCGAGATTGCAGCGGGGAATATAGATTTATCGAGCCGGACGGAAGAGCAATCGGCGTCGCTCGAAGAAACGGCCGCGAGCATGGAAGAACTGACTTCGACAGTCAAGCAGAACGCCGACAACGCTCAACAGGCGAGCAAGCTGGCCGCAACGGCCGCGGACGTGGCGCAACGCGGAGGCGAAGTAGTCGGGCGAGCAGTTGCCACGATGAATGCGATCAGCACGAACTCCAACAGGATCGCCGAGATTACCGGCATGATCGACGGCATCGCGTTTCAGACGAACATCCTGGCACTCAACGCCGCGGTGGAGTCCGCACGGGCGGGAGAACATGGACGCGGTTTTGCCGTGGTGGCAACGGAAGTACGCACCCTCGCGCAACGCAGCGCGAATGCGGCTAAAGAGATCAAGACGTTAATCGGGACATCGGTGCATGACGTGCAACTGGGTAATGGTTTGGTCGTGCAAGCGGGCAACACCATGACCGAGATTGTCGACGCGGTTCAAAAAGTCGCCAGTCTGATGAACGAAATTACAGCGGCGAGCCTCGAGCAGAGCGAGGGGATCGCCCAAGTGGGCAAGGCGGTCAGCCAGATGGATCAGGTGACCCAGCAGAACGCAGCATTGGTGGAACAAGCGGCCGCGGCTGCCAGTTCGCTCGAGCAGCAAGCGAAGCAAATGGCCGACGCGGTAGCGGCTTTTCAATTGAGCGAGTAAGCAGCTTGGGAATGAGCTCGCTATCAATCATGTTCACAACAGCGCGGTCCGTTCTTCGACCTGTCCAACGGCTGCGCTTAGACAAAACCACTCACCAATTTATTTCGTCCATGAAAATAAAAACGACCTGGCGCGTCATTGCTGGTGCACTCACGTTCGGTATCCTTATGAGTTCGGCGCAAGCAGCGACCTACGTCTATGTTTCGAACGCCGACAGCGAAGATATTTCAGTGCTCCGGCTCGATCAATCGAATGGCGCGCTTTCGAAGGTCGAGACGCTTCCGGTCGGCGGAACCGTCATGCCGCTGGCTCTTTCCCCCGACCACCATCATCTCTATGCCGGGTTGCGCTCCAAGCCGTATCGCGTGCTCAGTTTCGCGATCAACCCGCTGGACGGCCGCCTGATCCTGCTCAAGACCTCGCCGTTGGCCGAGAGCATGGCCTACCTCTCCACCGACGCTACGGGTCGCTATTTGTTCTCCGCTTCGTACGGCGGCAATCAGCTTTCCGTGAATCGCATTGACGCGAGTGGTTTGGCGGGCGACCCGCAGCAGTCCGTTCCAACGGGGCCGATGGCCCATGCAATCCGGAACGCCCCCGATAATCGCTATGTATTCGCCTCTGTCCTCGGCTCCGATGCGTGGCTGCGGCTGAAATTCGATGCCCTCACCGGCCAACTTACGCCGGATGCGGCGCCCGCCTATGCGCTGCCGCCGAAATCCGGCCCACGTCACTTCGTCTTCTCGCCGGATCATCGGTTTACCTATCTGATCGATGAGCTCGACGGCAAGCTGCATGTTCTTGCTTTCGATGCCACGAATGACACAGCCAAGCCAGTGCAAACCGTCTCGATCGTGCCGCCGGATTTTTCTGGCGACAAGCCTTGGGGTGCTGACGTTCATCTGACGCCGGACGGCCGCTTCCTGTTTGCATCGGAACGGACCTCGAGCACGCTTGCGTCGTTTCGCGTCGATAAGAAATCGGGCACGCTCACGCGAATTGGCACATGGCCGACCGAGAAGCAGCCGCGTGGATTCAATATCGATCCGTCGGGAAACTATCTGCTGGCGGTAGGACAATTGTCGACGCAGATGAGCGTGTATCGCATCGACAAACAAACCGGTGCGCTCAAGGCGATCGGACAGTACCCGGTCGGCAAAAACCCGAACTGGATAGAATTCGCGCAATTTGAGGGGGGTCTGTAGGGATCCTTAGCATTAAGGTAGATTGGATGCAGCAGGCGACGACCAACGCACAGAAGCTTGCAGTCACCGCGGAGAAGATACTAGTCTTACGAGCATGGCGGAATTGCCTGCGTTGCCCGACGCTGCGCGTGCGCAAACATCTCGCGTAACGCTTGTCGTTCGTTGTCGGTCAAATGTGAAACCGCAGCCGGCATGGTGAGCACCAGTTGCAGTGTCAGGTCGCCCCGCGTACCCATGCTGTCCGTGAGCCCATGCCTGAGCAGACGGATCGTGCTGCCCGGGTGCGCGTTCGGCGAAATCGTCAGCCGCAGCGCGCGGCCCAGGATTTGCGCTTCCAAGTTGCCGCCGAGCGTGGCCGTCACGAAATCAACCTGAACATCGCAAGCGAGATTCAGCCCGTCGCGCCGAAAGGCCGAGCCGCACGCAATCACGACCGAGAAGGTAGCGTCGCCCGGCGGACCGCCGTTGGGCCCAGGGTGGCCCGCACCTTCGACGACGAGACGCTGGCCGTCCCACGCACCCGGGGGAACCTTCACTGTCTCGGACTTCCGGTAGGTCATCGCAGCGGCGCCGAGACACGCTGGACACCAGTGACTCGCCAGCGGGCGTCCGGTCCCCACACAAGCGGTGCAGCGCGTTCCCGAGACCGACCGGCCGCTACCGTAACAGCGCGCGCACTGCGAGGCTCTGTCCTGACATTGCTGACACGGCCCGCTTACCGGGTAGCTCACGTCGACTTCGCCGCCATGAATCGCGGCTTCGAGCGGCACAAAAAGCCTGATCAGGCAGCTCGCGCCGCGCGCCGGCGGACCCCGGTGTTCGCGTGACGGGGCGGCTTTGCCGCGGCTCCCTGCCGACGTCGACGTCGCCATCGGGCCGGCCACCCGCGGCTCACGCTTGCCGATCAGAATCTCAAACGCTTCCTGAACGCGCTTGAACACCGGCTCGACTATTGACTCGCTCCCCTTGTTGCGGTCCGGGTGGTACTTTGCCCTCAGCCGTCGGTATGCGCGTGTGACGTCTGCCGGCGACGCAGTGTCTGGTAGTTCCAGTCGCCTGTAATATTCGTCGAGGCTCACCCATTTCCCCCGGTTTCTTTCTGAAAGCGCAAGTCTATCAAGACCAAAGCAGTAGGACTGCTGTCGATGACGGGAGATTGTCAGCGCCGACATGCTCCCCAATGCCGGGGGAAATCTGCGATCAAGGTAGCGCCGGGCCATGACGGGAATCTGAAGCGCCGGACCGAATCACCCTGCGTGAGGATCCCTACACGATGATTCGATGCTGAGTAATAAAACAACAGCGGAGCGGAGGCGGGTATTGGATCACGACGGGCAAATGTTATTCGAAGCGAGCACCGCTCAACGCACCAGGAATCCATACTTGAGCGGATCCCGCTCGTCGATGATCCAGTTCGCGAATCCACAGACATGGGCTGAGCCTTCGATCTCGGGGATCACGGCGGGGAACTCGCCGAGTTGCGTTTCACCGACAACACGCGCACGAAACACCGTGCCGATAATCGATTCATTCACGAGTACATCGTCTTGCCCGATCTCGCCTCGTAGATACAGTTGAGCCACGCGGCCTGCGGTGCCCGAACCTGTCGGAGAACGATCCACTTCCCGGTCCGCGAAAATGCAACAGTTCGCCTGAGTCGAGTCAGGGAATCTGGGCGCGCCGTGAATGATCGTGCCGTAGATATGGTTGATTTCCGGAATATGCGGGTGGACGAGCGGAAACGCCCGATTGGCGGCAATCTTCACTTCCGCGCCGAATTGTTTGAGCGCGTCGACCGATGACTCACGAATGGTGAGGCCATGCGGTGTGCCGTCCGTGTACAAATAGAACGCACCCCCGAATGCGATATCGCCTGTCACCGTCCCGTAGGTCGGCGTCTCGACGCTCACGTCGCGCTTGTAGATGAACGATGGCACGTTGATGAATCGCACACCGTTGGCATGCATGCCATCCCACTTGACGAATGCTTCGATAAAGCCGCACGGTGCGTCGATGCCGACACGCGTTTCGGGCGATTCACGCTGCACCCAGCCGAGCTCCACCGCCGCCGTTGCCAGTGCGATCACGCCATGTCCGCAGTGGTCGCTATATCCTTCGTTGTGCAGGAAAATGACACCGAAATCAGCCGTGGGTGAAACGGGCGACGTGAGATAACCGCCGTACATGTCCGCGTGTCCGCGAGGTTCGAACATCAGGGCCTGACGGATATTGTCCGCATGTTCGCGCACCCAGGCACGGCGCTCCACGATCGAGTCACCCTGCAAGCGGGGAAGTCCCGACGTGACGATCCGGAACGGCTCGCCGGCGGTATGGACTTCGACGGTACTGATTGTGCGACTGACCTGCATTTTTTATATCCTCTACGTGATATTTGCATGCCACTCCGGACGCCATGCGACGTGCACTATGCTGCGACGAACTCGAGCAGTTGTCCAGCGTGCTTGACGCAAACGCCGCCTTGATCCCCGTTCGCCCTGCCCCAGCAGCAGCGACAGATCAGCACCGGGTCACCTGCCTCGACGGTTGCGTTCGACCATCAAACGGGCGGTCGCCTCGCCCACCAGATTGCCGTGGCGCGAGCCGAGATGACTGCTCGCCGCGGGATGAAAATCCTGTCGTGCAATCGGCGAGTCGCCACTCCTCGGACCTATGGCAACGGCGAAGCCTGGCTGAAGGCTCACTCAAGAGACGCAATCAACGCACGCGCAGCTTCGAGATCGACACTGTCCACGCCCCGCGCGCAGCGTTGATACACCGGCACAATAAGTTCGCGGGCAACCGGCAACTGGTTTTGCTGTTGTTTGAGAGAAGCGAGGCTTATCGAACAACGCAGTTCCCATGAGAGAAATCGATGACTGCGCGCCCGCGTGAGCGCATCCATCAACATTGCTTCGGCGGCCGAATCAGTCCCCGGCCCCCGAGTCGCCAACAGGATTTCAGCCTTCGCGCGAAGAAGCTCCGGCAAGGAGCACTCGTCCTTGCTCTCCATCGCGCGCTCAACGCCTGGATCGATCAGATCTGCGGCCTGTGCAAGCTTGCCGTGCTTCGTGAGAAGCTCGGCGGTAGCGGAAAGAAACGGCGTCAGGGACACGTAGAAACGCTTGGCGCCGATGCCGACCATCGCCGGATAGATTTTCTGGCTGAAGGCCGAAGTAGACCCTCCACGAAGCTCGACGAACCCCTGCCACATTTGTGCCCGAGCCTTCCAGGTCGAGATGCCGTGACGCTGCGTTTCAAGCATCATCGCCGCGACTGCATCGGCCAGCGCCGCTTCGTCGCCGGTCAAAAGCGCGAGCGTGCAGACTGCTTCGCTCAACGCATAGCAGATCGAAACAGGATGATCGAGCTCACGCGCATCGTCGAGCGATTGTTGCGCCGCCAGCCTGGCCTCATCGGTCCGCCCCATGAACCAGAGCGTATGGGCAAGCGAAGCGTGGGACAACATCCGTTCGTCGTAAAGGAAGCGGATGCGCTGGGCGCGGGGAAGGTGAATGCGCGAACTCGACGCGCGCTGGAGGTTGGCATGCGCTTCGTCGAGTTCGCCAAGGAACAGGTGCGACATGCCCGTCAGCCGGTACGCTGCCAGTTGGTCGCAAGTCCACGATGATGTGGCTGCCACAGCGTTGAACTGTTGGGCAAGCGGGAGCGTCTCCCCGTATTGCCCATTGAGGTAGAAGCACATCCAGCGTCCCCACATACCCAGTAGCTGGTATGCCGCGTTACCGGTACGCGTGGCGATCTCAAGGGCGATAGTAAATGCAGCACTGGTTTGGGGTCCTACGGTATGACACAAAAGACACATCCCGCGCGCCGAGTAAAGTTTCATCTCGCGCTCACCCGCAATCGCACCCGCAATCGCACCTTCACGCGCCAGCCGCTCGAGTGCGTGATCGACACGCGTCAGGCATTCCTCCAGCAGCGCTAGCTGCATCGACAAAGGAATGCTTGCAATCGTCAAATCAACCGCGAGTCGTGGATCACCTTCGTCTGAAAAGCCCCATTTGACCGCGGCGCGAAGATCCTCGAGATGCGGCGCGTAAGAGGTGTTCCAGTCGATATCGATTCGCGCCGCTGCCTGCTGCTCGGCGCGCTCAAAGATTTGCAGAAAATGACGCGCGTGCCGGTTCGACCATTCGCGCAGTGTTCCGTCCTCGCGCAGCTTTTCACGGGCGTATGCACGGGTCGTTTCGAGTAGTCTGAAACGCATTGGCCCATCGCCGGGTATTGAGGACACAAGCGACTTGTTGACAAGTTCAACGAGCGCGCTGGCTACGCGCTCAGGCGGTATCTCGTCGCAACTCGCAAGCGCCTGCGCCGAGTCCAGCGAAAACGGCCCGGCAAAGAGGCTTAGCCGATTCATCACCGCGCGCTCCACTGCGCTCAAAAGGCCGTAGCTCCAGTCAAGGGCCGCCCGCAATGTTTGCTGCCGGGGGAGCGCGGTTCGCGCACCACGCGTGAGTAGCTGGAAGCGATCGCCAAGATGGTCCGCGACACCTTGCAGACCCATCGCCGGCAGGCACGCAGCGGCGAGTTCAATCGCGAGTGGAATGCCATCGAGCTGACGGCAAATGCGCACTTCCAGCAGCAATGCGGAGGGACGCCGGACAGAGTCCGCCATGTCCGCGCCGGCGCGCTCTTCAAACAGACGGATCGCGCCGAATTCACGCGCGTCCGCGTCATTGTCGTCGGTTGGAACTTCCAGCGACGGCACACGATAAACGTACTCGCCCGCAATGCGCAGCGGCTCGCGACTCGTTGCAAGAATCGTCGCCCGCGGTGCGATCTGCAGAAGCCTTTCGGACATCTGCGCGGCGCTGTCGATCAGGTGCTCGCAGTTGTCGAGCAGGAGCAGCAGGTGTCGGGCGTGAAGACTCGTCGCAAGCCTCTCAAGAGACGGAGCTTCGTCGCCTGGAGGGAAACCGAGGGATACGGCGAGCGTTGTCGCAAGGAAATCGGCCGACGACGTTGCGGCAAGCTCCGCGAGGTAAACACCATCGGTGAAGTGAGGAACAAGCTGGCGCGCGGCTTCGAACGCGAGCCGGGTCTTGCCTACGCCACCCGACCCGACGAGCGTGACCAACCTGTGCTGCAGCACCGCATCGTTGACTTCACGCAATGCCTTTTCTCGACCGATGATCGGCGAAATAGCGGCGGGAAGCCGAACGCCCGGGAGAGCAGTTGGCAACCCAGGCGCGAGCGGCGCGGGCTCTCTCGTGGTGAGTTCCCCGACGAACTGGTAGCCCCTTCCCGTGACAGTAAGGATTGCCGTGCGGTCGTCGCCCAGTGCGCGGCGGAGCGACGATATCTGCCCCTCAAGCGCGTTCTCTTCGACGATACGGTTTCGCCAAACCCGCTCCATGATTCGATCTTTGCTCAAGACCGAACCGCGGGCTTCAACCAGGGTGACCAGAAGATCAAACGCCCGGTTGCCAATATCGATCTTCATGCCGTCATGCAGCATCTCGCGCAGGCGCGGGCGTACGACGGTGGTGCCAAACGAGAAATCGTCGAACGGTGGCGATTGCGCATCCATCTCAGACCTGTTGAACAGTAGGAAGGAAAACGGTCGGAAACCCGTTTTTAGTATCGCACAACTCCAAAACGTGAAGCGCGCGGGCGCGCAGCATTTGGGAAAGGCGGTCTGCCCGCGGCAATCTCAGCTCGCAACAGGTCGTATCAGCTTTTTCCAAGGACCCTGGCGAAGCCCCGCAGTACCTTGAATTCACGCGCTCCGTGCAAGAGTTGTGCAGTAGCCAAACCGCTTGGTTAGACAAAATCAATCTGACCATCCGACCTTCCCGGCCCTCCGCGGAATCACCGGAAATCCACGTCCGCGACTCGGCACCCGGCCAGACCGTTTTGTCCCAACCACTATCCCAGGAAATGTCATGGCTTCCTTGTTTTCATCGGTAAAGGTCGGTGCGCTCGCCCTCTCCCATCGCGTCGTTCTCGCGCCAATGACGCGCTTGCGTACGATTCAACCGGGCGATATTCCAAGTCCGATGATGGCTGACTTTTATGGTCAACGTGCCTCCGACGGTGGGCTCGAAATTATCGAAGGCGTCAGCATTTCGATCCTCGCCCGCTCGTATTTGGGCGCGGCGGCCTTTTATCACGATAATCAAATGGAGGGCTGGAAGGCAATCGCAAATGCTATCCACGCGAAAGGTGGCTTTGTCTTCATGCAATTGATTCATGGTGGCCGTCAAAGCCATGTCGACATGACTGGCGGCGTCGATCCCGTGGCGCCTTCAGTGGTGCCGTTTGAAGGCGTCGCGCTCACGGAGGATGGATTCGTGCCTGTGTCGCCGCACCGTGCGCTCGATATTGAAGAGATCGCAGGTGTTATCGAGGAGTTTCGTGTCGCCGCACGACGCGCGCTGGAGGCCGGTTTCGACGGCGTCGAGCTACACGGCGCGAACGGCTATCTGGTCGACGAATTCATTCAGGACGGCACCAACAAACGCACGGATGCCTATGGCGGTCCGATCGAGAACCGCGCAAGGTTCCTGCGCGAAGCAGTCGAAGCGCTGATTTCGGTGTGGGGACCAGACCGGGTCGGCGTACGGATTTCGCCTTCGGGAGAATGGGGTGGCATCTCCGACAGCAATCCTGAAGCCACATTCAGCTACGTGGCGAAAGTGCTGGACGCTTACAAGATTGCGTATTTGCACGTGATCGAACCGCGCGTCAAGGGTGACTACACGCTGCATGAAGGTCATCCGCCGGTCGCGGTGAAATACCTGCGTCCGCACTTCACGGGTCCGATCATTGCCGCCGGCGGATTCGACGGCGATAGCGCGCAAGCCGTCGTTGCATCCGGAGACGCTGACCTTGTCGCCTTCGGCCGTCATTTCTCGTCGAATCCCGATCTGCCGTACCGGCTGAAACACAAGCTCCCGCTTACACCTTACGTACGGGCCGCATTCTGGGGTGGCGACCACAGGCATTACTCGGATTTTCCGACGTACGACGGCCGCCTGAATGCTTGAACCGGCATCGCCTTCCTTAGTCATTCATTCACTCATTCCAAGAGGCTCACATGGCACGCATCATTCAGTTCTCCCGGGCCGGTGGCCCCGATGTTCTCGATTTCGTCGACACACCCGTACGCCAGCCAGGTCCGACCGAGGTGCGTATAAAGGTGAAGGCCATCGGGATCAATCGCGCCGAAGCCATGTGGCGTACCGACATCTACATCGAACCCGTCCAGTTTCCGGCGGGTCTCGGTTACGAAGCCGCTGGCGTCGTCGATGCGGTCGGCGCGGAGGTAGACAGCGTCGCGGTGGGAGACGAGGTCAGCGTGATCCCGTCGTTCTCGATGAATCAATACTTCACCTATGGTGAGATTATTACCGTACCGGGCTACGCCGTTGTTAAGCATCCCAAATCGATCTCGTTTGCCGAAGCGGCATCGATCTGGATGATGTTTGTGACGGCCTACGGCGCCCTGATCGAAGACGCCAAGGTAGGACACGGGGACTTCGTCATCATCCCCGCCGCATCCAGTAGCGTCGGGCTCGCGTCAATCCAGATCGCCAACTATGCCGGCGCGGCCTCCATCGCTTTAACGCGAACTTCAGCGAAGCGCAAGCAGTTGCTCGAAGCCGGCGCCGCGCACGTCATTGCCACCGATGAAGTCGATATGCTGGCGGAAGTCATGCGCATCACCGATGGCAAGGGCGCCCGGGTTGCGTTCGATCCGGTCGGCGGTCCAAACTTTTCGAAGTTGATATCCGCGCTATCGTTCCAGGGCACGGCCTATATCTATGGAGCACTTGCCGAGGGCGATACGCCGATACCGGTGCTCGCGATGATTGCCAAGATGATCACCGTCAAGGCGCACAACATCTGGCTGACAAGCGGCGACGAAACACGCCGCAAGGCGGCGGTGGAGTTCATCGTCAAAGGCCTCGAGAGCGGTGCGCTCAAACCCATCATTGACCGCACCTTCGAGTTCGACGAGATGATCGAGGTACATCGCTATCTGGAGAACAACGGCCAGTTTGGCAAGATCGTTGTATTGGTGTAGGCGGCGATGCGGGTCATGCGTATCAAGCTCCAACGATTGCTAATGCTTATCGGATGGCGCGAAAATTGCCATCCGTCGACCCGCGCAATTACATTTTCACGACATCGAGCAGCGTCTTCTTGCCTGCTTTGAAGCCGTACAGAGAGATCACGCCGTGCCTCAGGTCCCCCTTCGAGTCGAAGGTCGTCTCGCCGATCACACCCTTGTAATCCGTGCTCGGCATGGCCGCGAGGATCTTCGCCGGATTGACCGATTGTGCACGCTTCATTGCATCAACGATGATGTACACAGCGTCATAAGCAAACGGAGCATCAATCTGGATCGGCTGGCCGAAACGCTTCTCGTACTTCGCTTCGAACGCCTTGCCGTCCACCATCTTCTCTAGCGCCAACCCTGCTTCCGAACAGACTACGTTGTCGGTAGCATCGCCAGCGAGGTCCGACAGCTTGTCGGTACACAAGCCGTCTCCCGCCAACACCTTCGCACGCAGGCCGAGCTGCTTCGCCTGCTTCGCGAACGGACCTCCCGTGGCATCTGAGCCGCCATACATGATCGCATCGGGGTTTTCTCCCTTGATCTTCGTCAAAATCGCGCGGAAGTCGACAGCCCTGTCGTTGGTCGCGTCGTGTGACATGACGTTCATGCCGAGCGACTTCGCCGTCTTTTCAAATTCGTTAGCGAGACCTTGACCGTAAGCGGTCGAGTCATCGACGATCGCGACGCTCTTCAGCTTCAGGTCCCCGGAAGCGTATTTGGCGAGCGCCGGTCCTTGTTGCGCGTCGGTTGCCACCACGCGATACGTCGTCTTGAAGCCTTGCTGCGTGTAACCCGGGTTGGTCGACGACGGTGAAATCTGCACGATACCCGCATCGCTATAGATCTTTGAGGCCGGTATTGAAGTGCCCGAGGTCAGGTGCCCGACCACGGCGACGATATTATCGTCAACGAGCCTTTGCGCCACTTGAGTCGCAGTACGCGGATCAGCGGCGTCATCTTGCGCGTCGAGTTCAAGCGTGATCTTCTGGCCGCCGATCGTCAGACCCTTGGCGTTGATTTCTTCAACTGCGAGGCGCGCGCCGTTTTCGTTATCCTTGCCCAGATGGGCAATACCGCCGGTCAACGGCGCGACGTGACCGATCTTGACGACCTCGTCTGCTACCGCGGTCGTTCCGAGCATTCCTGACAGAATCGCCGCGGCGCTGATCGGCAATAGTTTTTGAATGTTGATATTCATGCGATTCTCCCGTTCCAGTCCGAGTTCCAGGATATGAAGCACAACACCCTGACTCGTTCAAGGAGTTGCCAACGAAAAACAGATCTGACCGCCATAGCACGGTGGCAAATTAACCTCTGACACTATTCATCAGGAAACCTGAAGAAGTCCGCGATCATGCTCCACATCTCAACCGGATTTGAGTACATCGGGAAGTGTCCGCAGGAACGAACCCTCGCGACCCTCACGCCGTTTTCCCGGAGGCTGGACAGGTAGGACAAGCCGTCGTTTTGCTCGCCATGCATGAACATTCGCGGACACGGAAGTGACAGAAACCGCCTCATAAGGTCTCCGTGGTCAGATAGCTCGACCATCGACGTGAAGATGCCCCTAACAACGGCTGCCCGTACCTTATGCCGAAGGCTCGCAGCGTAAAGCGCAGAGGAGTGGTAGCGCGAATGCCACGTCCTTTCAATGAAGTTCTCGAAAAATACCTCAGCGTTCCCGGTAGGAAAATCCGCGATCTGGCGACTCAGAAAGCAATCTTCCGGAGCGACGTTACCTTCAATGTTGATAAAGCTTAGAACGCGGGTTGGTTCTGCGTCAGCCAACATCAACGCGGTCAGTCCACCCATCGAGTGTCCGACCAAATGGAAGTCGATCACGGCGAAGTGCGCGAGCAGATGGCGTGCCGTTTCAACGAGGAACGAAATGGACACTGCGCTCAAATCGGCGCATTCGGTTTCACCACAGCCGGGAGCGTCATAAGCGATGATAGGACGCCCGTCAAACGCCTGATTTAGAACGACATCCGCGTAATCTTCTTTGGTTGACCCGAAGCCGTGCAGAAATAAAACTGGCGCCCCTTCCCCGGGTCGATACATGACAGCAAGCTTCAGCCTGACGCCCAGCACCTCCAACTCAATGCTTGTCTTCGTGAGTTCTGTATTCGATGACATCATTAAAGCGTTAGTCGATTGGGGCACGGCACAAACTGTCGGGGATGGCATAAATGCTCCAGGTTGGGTTCAATAACAGCACTGTGTGCATCAGAGTTGCGAGCCGCTTTGTTTGCAAAGGGTCCGATTCCGGTTGGTCCGGTCGTGCACGAAGCCGGTTACAACGACTGACAGAAGCGCTTGATCGCCCGGCATGCTTCGATCAACACCTCGTCGTCCAACGCGTACGCAATGCGGATATACGGAGCAAGTCCAAACGCACTGCCCTGCACGACGGCCACGTTGGCCTCATCCAGCAGCGCGGCCGCCACGTCGTCGTCGGTACTTAATTTTGTGCCCACAGCCGTCGTGCGTCCCATCAGGCCCTCGCACGACACAAACGCGTAGAACGCGCCACTTGGCGTAGGACAGGACAATCCTGGTGTCTCGTTGAGCAATCGCACCATGAGGTCGCGCCGCTGCTCAAACACGGAACACGTTTCGCCGATGAATTGCTGCGGACCCGTGAGCGCCGCAATTGCTGCATGCTGTGAGATAGAACTGGCGCCCGAGGTCTGCTGTCCTTGCAGCGTCTCCATGGCATCGAGCAGCCAACGCGGTCCGGTCCCGAAGCCGATGCGCCAGCCCGTCATTGCATATGCCTTGGACACGCCATTCATCGTCAACGTACGAGACATCAGACGCGGCTCGACCTGGGCGATCGTGTGGAACGGGGCGCCGTCAAAAATCAGGTGCTCGTAGATATCATCGGAGAGCACCAGCACATGCGGGTGAGCAAGCAGTACTTCGGCGAGAGCCGCAAGCTCGTCCCGGGTGTAGACCGCGCCCGTGGGATTGGAAGGCGAGTTGAGAATCAACCATCGCGTGCGGGGTCCGATTGCATCGGCTAACGCCCGTGGAGTGAGTTTGAATCCGCTCTCGCTCCCGCAGGTCACGATGACCGCCCGCGCGCCGCACAGCTGGACCATCTCCGGGTAGCTCACCCAGTAAGGTGCGGGCACAATTACCTCATCCCCTTCGTTGAGGGTAACCGCCAGCGCGTTGTAGATCACCTGTTTGCCGCCGCTGCAGACGATCGTGTCCTGCCAGGTGACTTCATCAAGGCCATTCTCGTTGCGAAACTTTGCCGCTACCGCTTCGCGAAGCGGGCGCATACCGGGGACCTGCGTATAGCGCGTGTGCCCTGCACGAATCGCCTCGATGGCGGCCTCGCGTATGTGCGCGGGCGTGTCGAAATCCGGTTCACCGGCGCTCAGCGAGATGACCTTGGCACCGCAAGCACGGCGTGCGGCGACGCGATCCATCATGCGATAGGTGGCAGAAGGTTGTGCCTGAGCCAGGTGGATGTTCAGAGTTTGCTGGTCCGTATTCATGCGCTTCTCCAGCGTGTCAGGCCTAGCAATTCAAGCGTGCTCGCCCCTTGCGTGAGTTGCCGCATCATCGTGGCTTCCTTCGACGCACGTGCTTCACCATCGACGAGCGTGCGTTGCGCATCAGCCGCCGGGATGATGATGACGCCGTCGTCATCGGCTATCACCAGGTCGCCTGCGGCGACCGGCACGCCGGTGAACATAGTAGGTTGCCCAACCGAAGGGGCACTGGCCTTCACGGTGCCGCGAACCGAGATGCCGCGTGCGAACACCGGAAAACGCCGGGCCGTCACGGCCGCTACATCCCGCACACCACCGTCGATGACGAGTCCCACCACACCGGCTGCTTCAGCAGCGACCGTGAGCACCTCGCCCCAATAGCCGGCCACGAAGTTGCCGGTGCCGACCACGAGCACGCAGCCGCGCGGCACGCGCTCCAGGGCGATATGGATGGCCAGGTTGTCACCCGGCGAGCACACCAGTGGGTACGCAGGGGCGGCGATGAATGCGCCGTTCCAGATGCCACGCACGAGCGGGTCGACCGCACAGGGCAAGCCAGATGCTTCGTAGAGCGTGGAGCTGCCGAGTGCGCGCGCTCGGGCCGCGAAGTCCGCGGGCAAGGGCAATGGCAATGGCAAGGGTGCACTTGCGTGGCTCATGACGCCTTCCGCTGCAGTGTGTGGTAGCCCAGCGCTTCGCGTGCTTCCTTCAGTGTCTTGCCCTGGGATATCTGTGTGCGGATGTCCGCCTCGACGGTCTCGATCTGGCGCGCGATCGCCGCCACTTCGCGTACGCGATCACGCGGCACAACCACGACACCGTTGGCGTCGGCAACGACAATGTCGCGCGCGCAAACACGGGCCGTACCGATCGACACCGGTACGTTGACGCCCTCGACCTGAACCCGGTCTTTTCCAGTGCGCATGAAACGGCCCTTGGTGAACAGAGGGTAACTGTCGCCCAGCGCCTTCCTCACATCACGACACACACCGTCGATGACCGTGCCGGCAATCTTCCGGGCGCCAGCGTACTGGGTCATGATGTCCCCCCACACGGTGCAGTCGGTGCGCCCGTTGTTGTCGATCACCATCACGTCGCCTTCGGCCACGTCTTCAATGAAATCGCCGACCGTTCCCGCGGGCGTGCTTGCCGATACATATTTGACCGTGAACGCAGGTCCGACGATCACGCCCGGGTAGTTGTCGAGCGGCGCGATGCCGAGGCATTGACCAGGCAAACCCAGCTTGTCCATCGCATCCGAGACGCCGGGCGTATCCAGTCCCTGGAACAGGGCGACCAACTCTTGATCTTCGTGATTCATCACTTGTTTCCTTCTTCGATGGCTTCGAATTCCCGGTCGTGCATCACTTCGGCAATCAGGTCACGCAGGGAGTTTTTAGTCATGGCAGTGCCGTGATGTGGTTGCGATGACGTAAGTTCGCGCATACAGTCCGATATGTAAATTCCGAAGAATTGAAGCATCTGATACGCCAAACCTATCAAACGATCATGATCAACTTCCGGCTTATCCGTCATTTGTGGCTCTTCCTGGCGGTCGCCGAGGAGCAGCACTTCGGGCGTGCGGCCAAGCGCCTGGACATGTCCCAGCCCCCGTTGACCGAGCAGATCCAGGCGCTGGAACAGGCATTGAAAGTAAAACTCTTCGAACGCTCCCGGCGCGGCACGTATCTCACCCCGGTGGGCGCGGCCATCCTGCCGGCCGTACGCAAGTTCGCGGAGCAGCTCGAGCGGCTCGAGCTCGCGGTACACGAGGCCGTTGCCGGGCGCAGCGGTGTGCTGACCATTGGGGCGATATCGTCAGCTATGCTCGATATCCTGCCGCCGCTGATCGAACGGCTGAAGGCCGACTACCCGCAGCTGACCGTATCGGTAAAAGAGATCGACAGCGCCGAAGCCATTCCAGCGCTTGAAACCGGCGACATCGATCTGGCCTTTGTCAGGCTCGAGGGCGAGCTGGGAGGGACGATCCAGTCACTTGCGTTGGCGCAGGATCGCCTTGCGGTGGCGATGCCACGGGAGCATCCGATGGCCGGTACTTCACGCATCCGGCTCGCCTCCCTCGCGGGTGAAGATTTCGTGATGTTTCCGCGCAAGGTGAGTCCCGTGTACTTCGACAGTCTGGTGGCGTCGTGCCGCGCAAATGGGTTTTCACCGCGGATACTTCACGAGGTGCGCTCTGTCGCGTCTCAGGTCGCGTTCGTAGGATGCGGCCAGGGCATCGCATTAGTGCCGGCGTCGCTGAAGAAGCTCGCACCTGAGAACGTCGTATTCCGGCCGCTGAGGGAGAACGTGAGTGTGGTGACAACGGCAATGGCCTGGAGCACGGCGCGGGAAAACCCACTGGTGGATGCGGTAGTCACCCTGCTAAAGGCTGGAAAAAGACCTGTTTGATCAAGCGATTTCCTCATAGCCTCCACGTATCAATCTATTCCGAAATTCGAAATATACATATCGAACTGTCAGTGTGAGACTGGCCTCCTCACAACCACATGAGGCTTGCCATGGCAGAGCGTTCGTTACTCGACCGCCTCGCGGCGCTCGACACCAACACGGTGTCAGACGCGCTGGACTTCCTCGGTCTGGACGGAGCGACATTCGGCATTCAACCACTATGGGACTGCCCGAAAATCGTTGGCCGCGCCAGCACCATTCAGTTGGGACCCAAAGCTGACGGACAGCAAAAGGCACACATCATCACGCCGGTGATTGCCGAGATTGACACCGATGATCGTGTGCTGGTCATTGCCGGCGGAACGGAAGGAATCTCCTGCTGGGGCGACATCATCGCTAACGCTGCGCAGTTCAAGCGCGTGCGTGGCACGGTGATCGATGGCGTAAGCCGGGACATCGAAGGCAGCGAGTCGATCGGCTATCCGGTTTATGGGCGCGGGATCACGATGATCAGCGCGCGCAACCGGTTGGCACAACTGTCGGCGGCCCAGCCGATCCGCTTTGCTGGTGTCGTCGTGCGACAAGATGATTTCGTCATTGCCGACCGATGCGGAACAGTGTTCGTCCCAGGCGATCGGATCGAAGAAGTCATCGAGCTTGGCGAGCGTATCGCCCGTCGACAAGATGCCATGGTGCAGGCGGTACGTGCGGGTCGCTCGGTCGCAGATGTGATGCATGACAAGGAATTTGATGCAATCAAGCAGAAGCAAGCGTGATGAAAATATCTGAATCGCTCTGCAGCGGTCATCGTTTGCTGGCTGAGGTCATCGGGTAGATGTTTATCACTCTGCGACGCGAATCCTATCTGCTATGGCGAGCGGTCGACGAGCATGGCGCCGAACTCGACATCCTGGTGCAGAAGCCGCCGCCAAAGCGCTTCTTCAAGCGCATTTGTTGCAGCCTCCGCAGACAATAAAAAACCCGCAGAGCCAATAGCTATGCGGGTTTCCTTTTACTGCTCCGAACTTCTTCAGACGTTACTTGCGAAACGGTGGTGGGTGCTGACGGGCTCGAACCGCCGACCTACGCCTTGTAAGGGCGCCGCTCTACCAACTGAGCTAAGCACCCCGCTTCACAATCTTTTCAAACGATCTTTTCAAGCAATCTTCTTAGGTGATCTTCTCAAGCGATCTTCACACCGGTTATGCAAAGTGTGTGATCCGCTTTGCCAGATTTGAAACCGTTTCAAACCGGTCCGTATCCAGCGAGTCCGCTAGTTTAGCGCATCTTTTAGTGCTTTGCCAGGGCGGAATTTCGGAACCTTTGCGGCTTTGATCTTGATCTCATCGCCGGTACGGGGATTGCGGCCGATACGCGCTGTCCGCTTGCCCACGGCAAAGGTGCCGAAGCCGACGAGCGTCACCGACCCGCCCTTCTTCAGGGTCGTCTTGACCCCGCCGATCAAGGCTTCGAGCGCCCGGCTGGCCGCCGCTTTAGAGATATCAGCTTGTTGCGCAATATGGTCGATCAGGTCCGTCTTGTTCATTGTGATCCCCCGAATAATGGTTAGTGGTTGGGCGATACTGCAAAGAGTAGGTTCACGACAGGTTACTTGAGCACGGGCCCCGGAAGCCGCCAAGTGCGGCGGTCATTAGAAGTAGCCGAAAGACAGGTGTCAACCCGGATTGAGCCTAATCAGAGGGCGTCAGCTTGAATTCCGGGGCGCTAAAACGCACGTTGGACGCATCAATAAAAAAACCCGCGTGGTCAGTTCACACTGACCACGCGGGTTTTTGGTTCGCTCGATTCCGGCGCGACCGCTTCGGGCCGCGCCTCGACGGGCGCTTACTGCCTACTCATTAATGCTTCACGAACTCACCCGCTGCGGGCGTGTCCTTCTTTTCCGCAACAGCAGGCGTTGCCGGCTTGGCTTCTTCTTCCGGCAGTGCTGCAGGAACCCGTTCGAGCGCGAGCTCGAGCACCTTGTCGATCCAGCGAACCGGAACGATTTCGATCGAGTTCTTCACGTTGTCCGGAATTTCAGCCAGATCCTTCGTGTTCTCTTCCGGAATCAGCACGAGCTTGATGCCGCCGCGATGCGCCGCCAGCAACTTCTCCTTCAATCCGCCGATAGGCAACACTTCGCCGCGCAACGTGATTTCGCCCGTCATTGCCACGTCTGCGCGAACCGGAATGCCGGTCAGCACGGACACGAGCGCTGTTGTCATGGCGATGCCGGCAGACGGACCGTCCTTGGGCGTCGCGCCTTCGGGCACGTGGATGTGGATGTCCTTCTTCTCGAACGCCTCATCCGATACCCCCAGACGACGCGAACGCGAACGCACCACTGAACGCGCTGCCTCGACCGATTCCTTCATCACATCGCCGAGCGAACCCGTGCGGATGATGCTGCCCTTGCCCGGCATGACCGCGGCTTCGATGGTCAGCAAATCGCCGCCCACTTCCGTCCACGCGAGACCCGTCACCTGACCGACCTGGTTCTCCTTCGCGGCCAGACCGAAGTCGGTCTTGCGCACGCCGAGGAACGAGTCGATATTGCTGCCGTCGATCCGAACCGCGCCTTCCGCCTTCTTCAGCAGAAGCATCTTGACGACCTTGCGGCAGATCTTCGACATTTCGCGTTCAAGCGACCGCACACCGGCTTCACGCGTGTAGTAGCGAATGATGTCGCGGATCGCTTCTTCAGTGAGATCCATCTCGCCAGCCTTGAGGCCGTTGTTGCGGACCTGCTTGGGCAACAAGTACTTCTGCGCGATGTTGATCTTCTCGTCCTCGGTGTAACCCGAGAGGCGAATCACTTCCATCCGGTCGAGCAACGGAGGTGGAATGTTCAGCGAGTTCGACGTCGCTACGAACATCACGTCCGACAAATCGAAATCGACTTCGATGTAGTGATCGGCGAACGTATGGTTCTGTTCCGGATCGAGCACTTCAAGCAAAGCGGACGCCGGGTCGCCGCGGAAATCCATGCCCATCTTGTCGACTTCGTCGAGCAGGAAAAGCGGATTGCGCACGCCGATCTTCGACAGGCTCTGCAGGATCTTGCCGGGCATCGACCCAATGTACGTGCGACGGTGTCCACGAATCTCGGACTCGTCATGCACGCCGCCAAGCGCCATGCGCACGAACTTGCGGTTCGTTGCGCGGGCGATCGACTGGCCCAGCGAGGTCTTGCCTACGCCCGGAGGCCCGACGAGGCACAAGATAGGCGCCTTGACCTTTTCAACCCGTTGTTGGACCGCAAGATACTCGAGGATCCGTTCCTTGACCTTCTCGAGGCCAAAGTGATCTTCGTCGAGCACGCGTTCCGCATTCGAGAGGTCATTGTTGACCTTGCTCTTCTTGCGCCACGGCAAGCCGATCAGCGTGTCGATGTAGTTGCGCACGACTGTCGCTTCAGCCGACATCGGCGACATCAGCTTGAGCTTCTTCAGCTCGGCGTCGGCCTTCTTCTTGGCTTCCTTGGGCATGCGCGCGTTGGTGATGCGCTTCTCGAGTTCTTCGAGATCCGCACCTTCCTCGCCTTCGCCCAATTCCTTCTGGATCGCCTTGACCTGTTCGTTCAGGTAATACTCGCGCTGGCTCTTTTCCATCTGACGCTTCACGCGTCCACGAATGCGCTTTTCGACCTGAAGAATGTCGATCTCCGCTTCGAGCTGGGCAAGCAGATGTTCAAGACGTTCCACAACCGGGAGCATCTCGAGAATGTGCTGCTTCTGGTCGAGCTTCAGCGGCAAATGCGCGGCGATGGTGTCAGCCAGGCGACCCGCTTCATCGATACCCGACAGCGACGTCAGGATCTCAGGAGGGATCTTCTTGTTGAGTTTCACGTACTGATCGAACTGCGACACAATCGCGCGGCGCAACGCTTCAGTTTCAGCGCTGTCGGCATGGTCGGGTTCAAGCGGCATCACATCGCAGGAAAACTGTGTTTCCTGTTCTTCGATGGTGAGCGTCTTGGCACGCTGCAAGCCCTCGACCAGCACCTTCACGGTACCGTCCGGCAGCTTCAGCATTTGCAGGATGTTTGCGATACATCCCACTTCGTACATGTCTTTTTCGGTCGGCTCGTCTTTCGCAGCGGTCTTCTGGGCGACAAGCATGATGTGCTTGCCACCTTCCATCGCGGCTTCGAGTGCCTTGATCGATTTGGGTCGTCCGACAAAAAGCGGAATCACCATGTGCGGGAAAACGACTACGTCACGCAGCGGAAGCAGCGGGAGAGTAATACGTTCCTGCGGGAGGAGTTGGGTTCCTGACATTTTCATTTCCCCAGTAGTGGAATCAGTTCAGTCGTAAATAAGGCCGTCAAAATGGATTGCAAGCCTTAAGCGTGTGGGAAAAGATCAGTGAATCGAAAAAATTCGCCTCAGTAACGTGTCAGTAACGTCCACAAGATATCCGAAAAATAAACAAAAAGCCGTTCACGTTGCCATGAACGGCTTTTCGCCGACACACAGCCCAACTCAGTTAGAACCTGCTACCTTCGGCGTGTCTTCGTAGATCAAAAGCGGCTTGCCATCGCCATCGATTGTATTGTCATCCACGATAACCTTGCTTACACCCTTCATTGCCGGCAACTCGTACATCACGTCCAGCAACGCTTGTTCCAGAATGGACCGCAGACCACGCGCACCCGTCTTGCGACGAATTGCCTTCAACGCAATAGCCTTCAACGCGCCCGGACGAATCTCCAGGTCAACGCGTTCCATGTTGAACAGCTTGTGATACTGCTTCACCAGCGCATTCTTCGGCTCGGTCAGGATCTTGATCAGCGCGTCTTCATCCAGCTTGCCGAGCGTCGCCACAACGGGCAGACGGCCGATCAGCTCGGGAATCAGACCGAACTTGATCAAATCTTCCGGTTCCACTTCACGCAGCACTTCGCCCGCGTCGCGATCCACCTTGCTCTTCACGCTTGCGCCAAAACCGATGCCGGTCTTTTCCGTACGATCGATGATGACCTTTTCAAGGCCGTCGAACGCGCCGCCGCAGATGAACAGAATGTTGGTGGTGTCGACCTGGATGAAGTCCTGGTTCGGATGCTTGCGGCCGCCTTGCGGGGGCACCGAAGCCATCGTGCCTTCGACCAGCTTCAGCAATGCTTGCTGGACACCCTCGCCCGACACGTCGCGCGTGATGGACGGGTTATCCGACTTGCGGCTGATCTTGTCGATTTCATCGATGTAGACAATGCCGCGCTGGGCTTTATCGACTTCGTAGTTACAGTTCTGCAGCAGCTTCTGAATAATGTTTTCAACGTCTTCGCCAACATAACCGGCTTCCGTCAGCGTGGTTGCATCTGCAATCACGAACGGGACGTTCAACATGCGCGCGAGCGTTTGCGCGAGCAGCGTCTTGCCTGAACCCGTGGGTCCGATCAGCAGGATGTTGCTCTTCGACAGCTCGATATCGTCTTTCTTCTCGAGATGCTTAAGACGCTTGTAGTGGTTATAAACCGCCACTGCAAGAATCCGCTTCGCGCGTTCCTGACCGATCACGTACTGGTTCAGGATCTCGCTGATCTCTTGCGGGCTGGGCAGATCCGACTTCGTCAGGCCAGCCTCTTCCGCCGCGCCGGCAGCTTCGTCGCGGATGATTTCATTGCACAAGTCGATGCATTCATCACAGATGAACACAGAAGGACCTGCAATCAACTTCTTGACCTCGTGCTGGCTTTTGCCGCAGAACGAGCAATACAACAGCTTTTCGCTGTTTGAACCTTTTTTGTCCGCCATGGATGTGCGAGCCTCCGGACACTCGATTACATAATACGCCGCTCGATTCACCTACGCAGAAATGGCCTGTGCGTAGGGCAAAAGCGCGTGTGGCGTGTGCTTTGACGCCGTTTTCCGCGTTGGCGCAAGCCGTGCGCGCGGTTTGGGTTGCCGCGCCGCCGTTGGCGGTCTGGCCCGAAACCGCAACGTCCGTATGGACAAAAACGGAACAGCCGGCCCGTTATTCCCCAACGACCGGCCGACGCCCGGTTAAGGACGCCCGTTCAGGGACGCTTGTGAAGAACCTGATCGACGATACCGTACGCCTGTGCGTCATCGCCGGACATGAAATTGTCGCGGTCGGTGTCACGTGCGAGACGTTCCGCCGGCTGGCCCGTATGGTGCGCGAGCAACTGGTTCAGACGTTCCTTCAGGTACAGGATTTCCCGAGCCTGAATTTCGATGTCCGACGCCTGCCCGCGCGCGCCACCGAGTGGCTGGTGAATCATCACTCGCGAGTTGGGCAGCGCAACGCGCTTGCCCTTGGCGCCCGCCGCCAGCAGGAAAGCGCCCATGCTTGCGGCCAGTCCCATGCACAGCGTGGCGACATCCGGCTTCACGAACTGCATGGTGTCGTAAATCGCCATGCCCGCCGACACGGAGCCACCCGGGCTGTTGATGTACAGGCTGATGTCCTTGTCGGGGTTTTCGCTTTCGAGGAATAGCAACTGCGCGACGACCAGGTTGGCCGACTGGTCGTTCACTTCGCCGACCAGGAACACCAGGCGCTCTTTCAACAGGCGCGAATAGATGTCATAGGCACGTTCGCCGCGGCCGCTCGTTTCAACCACCATGGGCACCAGACCGAGCGCCTTGGTTTCGAAATCATGCGGTGCGTTCGACGCGAGCGTGTCCAGCAATTGAGCGCGAAAGGTCATGCAATTTCCTTGTTCGGAATAGGGATACTGAACGACAAAGGAACATCCGAAAAACGGCACAACTGGGCAACCAGGACCAACACAACCGAAATGCAAAAAAGGCGTGCCGGCCCGTCACCTCGACGGCCCTGCACGCCTTGTCGACGCTGCTTACGCTTGCGCCGTCGCGCTGGCCAATTCTTCGAAGCTTACTTCCTTGTCGCTCACTCGGGCCTTGCCGAGCACGAAGTCCACGACGTTGCTTTCCACAACATACGCTTCCATTTCGGCGAGGCGCTGCTGATTCGAATAATACCAGCGGACGACTTCCTTCGGGTCCTCGTAGCTTTTCGCGAATTCGTCGACTTCCGCGCGGATCTGTTCCGGCTTCGCCTGCAGGTCGTTGGTCTTGACCAATTCGGCCAGAACCAGGCCCAGCTTGACGCGGCGTTCAGCTTGTTCCGCGAACATTTCTGCGGGGATGGGTGCATCGGCTGCGTTCGGTACACCGCGTTGTTGCAGATCCTGACGTGCCATTTCGACCAGACGTTGCTGATCCTGCTCGATCAGCGCCTTCGGCACGTCGAGTTCGGAGATCTTCAGCAGCGCGTCCATGACCTGGTTCTTCACGATCTGTTGCGTGCGGCGCTTGGCTTCACGCTCCAGATTGTCCTTGATCTCACCGCGCATCTTGGTCGTATCGCCATCTTCCACACCCAGCGACTTCGCGAATTCGGTATCGATTTCCGGCAGGTGCGCCCATTCGATCTTCTTCATCGTGATGGTGAACTGGGCCGTTTTGCCGGCCACGTCCTTGCCGTGATAGTCGTCCGGGAACTTGAGGTCGAATTCCTTCGATTCGCCGATCTTCAGGCCGAGCGCCGCGGTTTCGAATTCCGGCAACATGCGGCCTTCGCCCAGCACGAACGTGAAGTCTTCAGCGCTGCCGCCTTCGAACAGCACGCCGTCGAGCTTGCCGACGAAGTCCATTGTCACGCGATCGCCGTCCTTAGCTGCCGTATCAGCACCACCGTCGCCATGCTCGCCACCTTCGCCGCGTGCGTGGTAGTGCACGCGCTGCTTGCGCAGGATTTCCAGCGTGCGGTCGATTTCCGCTTCCGAGATGGTCGTGACCGTGCGTTCGATTTCAGCCGTTGCCACGTCGCCGACCTTCACTTCCGGATACACCTCGAAAGTTGCGTCGAACGCGTAGTCATCCGCTACTTCGCCGCCCTTGGGCGCGAAGCTCGGCTGGCCGGCCACACGCAGGTTTTCGGTGCGCGTGACGTCGAAGAATTCCTTGCCTACCTTGTCGCTCAGCACCTCGGCTTCAACCTGGCCCTGGTACTGCTGCGTCACCATCTTGAGCGGCACCTTGCCCGGGCGGAAACCCGGCATGCGCACGTTTTTCGCCAGCTGACGGATACGCGAATCCACTTCCTTTTGCACCGTATCTTTCGGCAGGGAAATCGTCACACGGCGTTCGAGCTTGCCGAGGTTTTCAACAACGTTAGCCATGGCTTCTATCGTCCTAAAGTAAATCGAGTATTCGGGTTCGTGTGTCGGGTCAGTTCTGGTTCGATCTCGCGCCACGATAGGCGCACGGCGCCTCACAGTTCCTGAACAATGCAAGCAGCCTGACTGAGCCTTTGCCAAGTGGCCAACGCTCAATACCGTAGATCCGCCAAGCCGTGACAGGAAGCCGTACGCGCCGGTTTGAGTCAACCGAGCCAAACATTTTACCAAACTATTTGCAAGGGTCGTGGCGGATCAGGGTCTGCCCTGCCAAATACTGGCAAATTCACTGGCAAATCCGGCCCATTTTCGCGATTTTGGTGCCAGTTTCAGGGTCGTCTGTCACCGTGATGCCGCTTCAGCTCCGTCCCGGCCTGTGCAATTCCGAACGCACGTGCGGCCCCGTTGTAGTCCGTTACGGGGCGCGTTTCATTGCCTGCGCGAATCGAAAGCATGCCGTACGCGCATAAGGTTTGATTATTTCGGGCCGTGTCGCTAGATTTCAAGCAAATTCATAACTCGAGACATCATGCCGAACACCCAGCCTGCCGGTTTTTCCGCCTCTCCCCCTCTCCCCGTTGTTGTCATCGCGCCAGATTCGTTCAAGGGTTCGCTCAGCGCGGAACAGGTCGCGGAGGCCATTGCGAGCGGTATCCGGCGCGCGCGCAGCGACGCGGTCATCCGCATCGTGCCGATGGCCGACGGCGGTGAAGGCACGCTCGACGCCATGCTCGCGGCAGGCGGCGAGCGGCGCCTGATCGACGTGCGCGGCGCGGCGGCGAAGCGCCGCGACGCCGTGACGGGTTTGCTGGCGGACGGCAGCGCGATTTTGGAAACGGCGGAGGTCGTGGGAATCACGGACCCGGACGGCATGGCCGTGCCGGTCGCCGAGCGCAGCACGCTCGGCATGGGCGAAGCGATCCGCGCGCTGCTCGATCTTGGCGTGCGCAAGTTCTATGTGGCGCTGGGCGGCAGCAGCACTAACGACGGTGGTGCCGGGCTTTTGGTCGGCCTGGGCCTGAAACTTTTCGATGCAGACAACAAACCGCTCGACCCGGTGCCTTCGCAGCTTGCGCGAATTGCGCGCATCGACGCGACGGGGCTCGATCCGCGCGTGCGCGACGCCGAATTCACGGGCATGTCCGACGTGGACAATCCGCTTACCGGCGAGCACGGCGCGACGGCGATTTTCGGACCGCAAAAAGGCGTGACGCCCGACCAGATCGCCACGATAGATGCAGCACTCGGCCATTTCGCCGATCTGCTCGAACCGGCGCTGCAACTTAGCGGGCGGGATAAACAGGGCGCAGGTGCGGCGGGTGGGCTGGGCTTTGCGCTGCATATGCTGGGTGCGAGCTTCGAGGCCGGCGCGGAAGTGGTCGCGCGGGAAGTAGGGCTGGATGCGGCGCTCGATGGCGCGAACTGGCTGATCACGGGCGAAGGACGCTCGGACGTCCAGACGCTGCACGGCAAGGCGCCGTTCATCGCGTGTCAGCACGCTCGTGCGCATGGCGTGGAGGCGTCGCTGCTGTCCGGCGCTATCGATCCGGCTGCGTTACCGCGTCTGTCCGAGCATTTCAGCGGCTGTTTTTCGCCCGCGCCCGGGCCGATCACGCTGGAAGTCGCGATCCGCGACGCCGCCACGCTGCTGGCGAACGAAGCCGAACAACTTACGCGATTGAAGTTCGGTTCGAGATAGGTTGGCAATGAGCAGTCAGTCGGCTACTTGCTCATCGCGTGTCCACAACCTTGCCGGGACTGAACAGCAAGCGGTCCGATAGCCACACAATCAGCATCGTCGGGATCTGGCCGCTGTATCTATCGATGTGCAACGTACGGTCGGCTTCAGGATCAGCGGGAAAGTACGACATGGTGTAGACACCTTCGGCGGTGGTCGGCAACGCGATGTCGTAGCCATCCTTGAAGCCCGCTTGGCACCCCGAGTGCGACGACCTTGTCGAGCGCAATAGTTGCGTCGGCCGCATCAGCGGTTCTGTGTGGAACATGCGTAGCGCCCACTGCCCACGGTGTCTGCGGCAACGGCAGATCGTCCTTCTTCATGCCGGTCATCGATGGATCGGCCATGTTCATCGCCATCGCGGGTTTCGCGGAATGCACATGTGCGCGGCCTCACGCCCCTTGCGGATTCGAGTTCTACCGGCCAGTCGCGTAGGTATCTCCGCATGCATATTGCGCAGGGAGACATTGGGCATCGATTCGGTTAGAATGCCGGGCTTGGCGCGACGCACGCACCTGTGTCGCCGGGAAATTTTCCTTCCCGAAGTTGATAAGCGCGGTAGGTAGTACAAGGCGGTTGGGCACGGATGACACGCTCCCCAGCCTCCCGAACCCGCTTTAAACTAGCCGCATAAACGCGCGTGAGTGGCGAAATTGGTAGACGCACCAGGTTTAGGTCCTGACGGCAGCAATGTCGTGTCGGTTCGAGTCCGACCTCACGCACCAAGCTGAAAACGAAGCCTCGCAGCGGAAACTGCGAGGCTTCGTCATTTGTGCCGCGGTTTTTTGAGCTGAAGCTGCCGCTCTCGCCTTATCAGGCAGCCCGCTGAGTCAGCACTTCATCGATCAATCCATACTCCCGCGCCTGATCCGCCGACATGAAATTATCGCGGTCGGTGTCGACTGCAATTTGCTCCACGCTCTTCCCCGTGCGCTCCGCCATGATCTCGTTCAGGCGTCCGCGCGAATACAGCACCTCCTTGGCCTGGATGGCGATATCGGCCGCTGTGCCCTGCGAGCCGCCCGAGGGCTGGTGGATCATGATGCGTGCGTTGGGTAGCGCGAAACGCTTGCCCTTCGCGCCCGCGGTCAGCAGGAACGTACCCATGCTCGCGGCGAATCCGGTGCAAAGCGTGGAGACATCGGGCCGGATGAATTGCATGGTGTCGAAGATCGCCATGCCGTCGTAGACCGAACCGCCCGGCGAATTGATGTACAGCGCGATGTCCTTCTCGGGGTTGTCCGCTTCGAGAAACAGCAACTGCGCGACGATCAGGCTCGCGGTCTGGTCCGTCACCGGCCCAACCAGGAAAATGATGCGTTCGCGCAGCAGCCGCGAATAGACATCGTAAGCACGCTCGCCGCGCCCGGAGTGTTCAATGACGGTCGGCACAAGGCCAAGGTTCTGGGGATTCATTTCGCTGCGGTTCCTTGTTTTTGCTCGGTGTGAATGCCTTCAGCCGATATGACGCACAAGGTCGTCCGTGCGTGACGCCCGTTCACGCGATATATTTTTGCCTGGGGCTGTCACATTCGCGTGGCGCTGGCCGTCAGGCGGATACATGGCAAAAGCACGTACTCGAGGGGAACCTGCATGACTGGTGATACGGATATCGATCGCGACACGGCGCAACTCGCCCTCTTCGAGGCGTCGCGCGCGCGGCTGTTTTCGCTGGCATACCGGATCCTCGGCGTGCACGCGGACGCCGAGGACGTCGTCCAGGACACGTTTGTGAAATGGCATCTGCATCACCGCACGGCGGGTATCGCGGGAGGCGATGCGCTGGACACGCCCGCTGCATGGCTCGCGACGGTGGCAAAACGCACGGCCATAGACCGCTTGCGGCGCTTGAAACATGAAGCACCAATGCCGGACGGCATCGACAATCTCGATGGTTTCGATGCCATCGATCACGCTCCGTCGCCCCAGGCGCTGACGGAACAGACATCGGATTTATCGTACGGAATGCGCCTCGTGCTCGATCGGCTATCGGCGGAGGAACGCGCGGCGTTCCTGCTGCGCGAGGCGTTCGAAGCAGACTACGCAAGCATCGCGAAGATCCTTAACCGGAGCGCCGCGCACTGCCGGCAGATGGTGCATCGAGCGAAAGACCGGGTGCGCGGCAATCGGAAAAACAATGACGCAACCGATACGGCGCATGGGGAAGACGCAATCGAGCCATTACTCGATGCCATCGCGCGTCAGGACGTCAGCGCGCTGGTCGCACTGACGCTTGCCACGGCGGCGATCCCGTCGCCGGAGTTTGCACCGGCCGCTCCGGTCTCCGCGATGCCGATGGCCATGGCAATGGCAATCGCCGAACAGCAAGCGGCGCTGCTGACGCACGCGCTGATCGCGCGACTGCGGATCGGACGCATCGATTTGCCGGCATCCGTCGCTGGCGAACGCGTATCCTCCCTCGCGGCAGCCTAAGACCGCCACGGCCCATCAGCAGGCGAAACCCCGCACGGGGCCGCCTGTCAAGCCGCAAACGAATTCTTTCACTCGAACCGTCTCGTGTATCCTGAAAACTGGGTGTCTGGAGGGTCCAGACATCTCGATCAAGGATCCACAATGGCTTTCAACAATCAGGCCGCGACAGTCGCGGTAGGGTCGCGGAGCATTTTTACCAGCGGCCTCCTGCCTGTTGGTTTTCGCTTGCACGGGGCAGTCAGGTGAACGAGCCACAACGCTTTACCGTACGCCACACGAGCATCTACCGGTATTCGGAACCGGTGGATTTTGGCGAACATCGAATGATGTTCCGGCCGAAGTCCAGCCACGATCTGCGCCTCGTCACCATGCAGTTGAAGATCACGCCGGAACCGGCGCGCTTGCGCTGGCTGCACGATATCTTCGACAACTCGGTGGCCGTCGCCACGTTCGATAGCCAGGCAGCGGAGCTGACGTTCGAAAGCGAAGTCACGCTAGAGCACTTCGAAACGCCGCATCCCGACTACGCGCTAGAGCGCTACGCGGCCACGTTTCCGTTTGCGTACACGAACGAAGAAGCATCGGACCTGGTCAATGCGCGCAACCGGCCGGAGCCGGATGGCGATGTCGATGCGTGGGCAAAACGTTTCGTCACGCCCGGCGAACCCATGGGCACGATGGCGCTGCTGCGCAAGATCAACCAGACGATCAACGACGACTTCAAGTACGTTCGCCGCACGGAAAAAGGCGTGAATCGTCCCGCCGATACCTTGCGCCTGCGCACCGGCAGTTGCCGCGACTTCGCCGTGTTCATGATGGACGTAGTGCGCTCGCTGGGTCTGGCCGCGCGGTTCGTCAGCGGCTACATCTTCGTGCCTGATGTTGAGCCGCCGGTTGAGCCCCCGGTTGAGCCCCCGGTTGAACCCAAACTAGAATCCAAGCCCGAACTTAAGCCCGAACCCAAGCCCGACACCACACGCGGCGGCGGCGCCACACACGCGTGGCTGCAAATTTTTCTTCCCGGCGCCGGATGGGTCGATTTCGACCCGACCAACAGCATTATCGGCAACCGTCATCTCATCCGCGTCGCGGTTGCATGGGACCACCATCAGGCCCTCCCGCTATGGGGAACCTGGAACGGCGAACCCGGCTCGTTTCGCGGCCTCGATGTCGAGGTCAGGGTGACCGAGAACCGCTGATATCCTCTTCCATAGAAAGGCCACTCCCATGAAACTCCGCGTTGGTTACGAGCTGGTCTACGAGTGTCTGCAGCCGACACCCATGCTTCTCATGCTGAACACGCACTTCTCGTTCGCTCCCCAGGTCTTGCTCGCCGATCTGCTGGTTGTGAATCCGCCGGTGCCGATCTCGCAGTATCGCGATGCTTTCGGCAATCTATGCAGCCGGATTGTCGCGCCTGAAGGCCAGATAGCGCTGTCGACTTCGGCATTGCTTGAGGTGTCGGATGAATTCGAAAAGCCCGGGCCGCAAGGCGAGCAACATCCTGTTGAAAACCTTCCCAGTGAATCCCTGGTGTTTCTGCTCGGCAGCCGTTATTGCGAAACGGACCTGCTTTCCGACTTCGCGTGGAAAACGTTCGGCAATACGCCGCTGGGGCGCCCGCGCGTACAGGCAATCTGTGACTTCGTGCATAACCACATTGTGTTCAATTACGCCCACGCGCGGCCGACCAAGACCGCGTGGGAAGCGTATAACGAGCGTCAAGGCGTATGCCGCGATTTCGCTCATCTGGCCGTCACGCTGTGTCGCGCGATGAACATTCCGGCCCGCTATTGCACGGGCTATATCAGCGACGCCGGTATGCCGCCGCCCTACACCGCCATGGATTTCGCTGCGTGGTTCGAAGCGTTTATCGGCGGAACCTGGCAGACCTTCGATGCGCGCAACAACGTGCCACGCATGGGCCGCGTGTTGATGGCGAGAGGCCGCGACGCCGCCGATGTCGCGATCAGCAATACCTTCGGCCCCACCAAGCTGCTCAAATTCGATGTCGTTTGCGAAGCGCAATAACGAGCGCTTTCACTTCGGATATCTAACTGAAATCACGCCACGCGGAACAGGCTCAGACGACCGCGTGGCGACGCCTGTTTCGCCTCGCCTTGCAGCACGTTTTCATCCGGGGGATATAATTCGGCCTGAATATCGCTGCAGTGAGCCAGGCGCAGTGGCCCAGAATCAACCTGCACCGAAAAAGACAAGGCTGCATCCTCCCTTACCTGTCCAGTCTCCAGAGCACGCGCGAGCCATTGAGTTTCAATGGCTTTTTTTCTGGCCCGGACCGATCGGCTTACGCCGTCACAACCTTCCATTGCCGTGAACTTCGACGACTACTGCCAGCAAAAAGCCGCGCCCGATGGCTCCAGCACGTACTACGCCCTGCGCCGTGCGCCCTCGGCCAGACAGCCGCTTCTGACAGCGTTTTACGCGTTGCGCCGCGAGCTGGAAGACACCGTCAAGGAAACGAGCGATCCCACCATCGGCCGCACCAAACACGCCTGGTGGCAAAAGGAATTGGCCAGCCTGTTCGGCGGCGAACCCGCCCATCCCGTGACGAAGGCGATCGCCGCGCATCAGGCGAACACCCCGGTTCTCGACGAGCAAGGACAGGAGTCAATCAACAATCTGGTCGATGGCTTCAGCATGGACCTCGATCAGGCGCGCTATCTCGACTGGCCGGGTCTGCGGCGCTATCTGGACAACGTCGGCGGCGCGTTTGCGTTGATCGTCGCCCGCGCGAGCGCACGCCGTCCCGATGATGCACCGGGCTGGGCCAACTCTCTTGGCACGGCGCTCACGCTGGCGGAGCGCATCGCGGAGATTGGCGACGATGCACGCCACGGCCGCATCTATATCCCCATCGATGAGATGCAGCGCTTCAACGTCACCGCGGCCGATCTCATCAACCGCAAATACAGCGATGGGTTCACTGAACTCATGCGCTTCCAGACAGGCCGCGCACGTGAAGCGCTCAAGCAGTCGCTGGCGGCGATCCCCTCAGACGAGCGTGCGACGCAGCGCGTGCTGCGTACGCAAGCGGCTTTATCGCTGGCTTTGCTCGACGAAATTGAACGCGAAAACTTCCAGGTGCTTCATCAGCGGATTGCGCTGACGCCTGTCCGCAAACTGTGGATCAGTTGGCGCGTCCGATAACACCGCTTTTTGACGCGCCAGGCCTCAGGCGCGCAGTAAAGGCAGCGTCTCGAACTTCTGCCCGAGCACTACGGTGGAGTTCATGCCCCACCACGGCCCAAGTACAGTTGCGTACATCTGCCTGAAGTCCACGCCGACCGGCAAATTGCCGTTGCCGTCCAGCCGCGCCAATTCCGGCGCAACACCATGAAGGCCACCATTCACGCGGCCGCCCATCACGAAATGCGGCGCGACCGTGCCGTGATCCGTCCCGTTGCTCTGGTTCTCGCGCGGCCGCCGGCCGAACTCGGCATAGGTCATGATGAGCGTCTCGTTCCATCGGCCCAATTCGAGCAGCGCCGAACGTATCGCAACCATTCCCTCCGATAACTGCTTGAGCAACGCCGCCTGCTGACCCGGCTGGTTCTGATGAGTATCGAAACCATTGAGCGTCAGGCGGATCACCGCGACGCCCTGCCCCGTCTGCGGCACGCCGCCTGGGGTATCCGTCGCGGCCAGCACTTGCATGGCCGTCTTGATCGATGTGCCGAATGCACCGCCCGGAAATTGCGTCTTGAGTGCGAACTGGCCGGCCCGTGGACGCAGCCGGTCGGCCGCCTTCACGATCTCGTTTTCGACATCCAGGATATGCGCGAGCGCGGGGTTGCGTTCCTTCAGCGATACCGGCGTCGCAAGCCGTGCCTGTTTTTCGAACTGCGCGGGATTCACGAGCGCGACGGCGCGTGCGCCGTTCGCGAGCGGTCCCATTTCCGCGCTGCCGATCACCACGGCGTCGGCGGCAAATCCTGTCGGCACGGGCTGCGCGCGAAACGTGCGCGTGAGCCAGCCTTCATGCAGATATTGATCCGAGCGCGAGCCGGTGTCCCAGATCTCGATGGATCGAAAGTGCGACAGATTCGGTTGCGGATAACTGACGCCCTGCACGATCGCGAGTTGCCGGTCCTTCCAGAGCGGCATCAATGGCTGCATGGCGGGATGAAGGCCCGTGCGCTCATCAAGCTGGATGACCTGTTCGCGCTTGATGCCAATCCCCGGGCGCAATGCCGCGTAAGCCGGGTCGGCGAATGGGATCACGGTGTTCAGGCCGTCGTTGCCGCCCTTCAGTTCGACCAGGATCAACACGTTGCCGTAGCCGCTCGAACGCATCTCGACTGGAAGCGGGCTTGCCGCGGCAAATGCCGAGGGAGCAAGCGCGATGGCGCCGGCTGCGCCGGTCATCGAAAGGAAGTCGCGTCGGTTCATGGGGCCGCCTATTTCAACTGGTACGCAGGGTCCATCAGCAAGACCCGCAGATAAGCGCTGCTGGTGACGTCGGGTTCGATGGCATCGGCGGGAGAGACCGCCAGCACCGCCCGCTGCAGTTGCAATTGCGTCGACAGGTCCGGGCGCGCGTCAGGCGTCGTGTTGTATCGCGCGAGCCATGCATCGAGATCGAAGCGCAAGCCGGGATGCGGCTTTGGCATCGCCGCAGGTTTCATGGCGGCGTTGGTCATCATGATCGGCGTTGGACCTGACATCGCGCTCGTCTTCGCATTGGTCGCCGCCGGGTGCATGCCATGCGCTTCGGTCGCCCGGAACAACTGTTCGATGAACTGCTTGCGCGCGAGCAGCGTGGTGCTGTTGATCCAGTTTTCACCGCCCGGCCAGCCCTTCACGTTCGGGGGATAAAAGAGATTTTCACCGAAGTTGCGCACCTGGCCAGCGAGCGGCGTTGCATCCTGATCGGCATAACCGATATCGAATTCGCGCACAGCACCGACCACGAATTCCGCGGGCGACTTGACCAGCACGCCCCGGTTGCGCTCATCCCAGAACGCCTCCGATAAAAACAGTCCTCGCAACGCCGTCTTGATGTCGTAATGCGACGCGCGAAAACGCTCGGCGATCGGTGCAATCTGAGCCGGGTCCGGTGTCTCGGAGACGAACTCGCGCCACAGTTCGGTCGTGATGAAGGTCGCCGTTTCCGGTTGAGCCAGGAGGATGTCGAGCACCTGATCGCCATCGAAAGGGCCCATCTGCCCGAGAACGGTCTTGTCGCCGTCATCGTGGATTTTTGGATTGAATTGATACGCGAACGTATTCGGATCGAGCGTCCAGCCAGTGTAGGCCCGTGCAGCTTCAGTCACGTCACGCTGCGAGTAATGTCCCTCGCCTAACGTGAACAGCTCCATGACTTCGCGCGCAAAGTTTTCGTTCGGTCGGCCTTTGCGGCTACCGGCGCCATCGAGGTATTGCAGCATGGCCGGATCTTTAGAGACAGCGTGCAGCAAGTCGCCGAAATTGCCGAGCGCGTCGCGACGCAATAGCGCGTTTTGCCGGAACATCAACTGCGGATAGTGAACCTTGTCTTCGCCAGACGGAAAGTGGTCGTGCCAGAAGAGCGTCATGCGCTCGGTGAGCGGCGAGCGCGTGGTCACCATTTCGCGTACCCACCAGCCGCGCAACTCATCGTAGCGACGGCTTTGTTCGCGCTGGTCGTCGCGGCGTTCGTCCTGCGTCCACGCACGGCGAACGTCAACTGAAGGGATCGGCTCCATGACCCATGCCGGCGGCGGCGTTTCGGCTTCAGTTCGGGCGCCGGCAAGCAACGCGTCAACGGCCTGCTCGCGGGTCATCCCAATGTACGGCGCGACCTCACTTGCGTTCGCTTCGAAACCTGTGCGCGTGAGCAGGAAGCGGGCATCGGTGGGATCGAGCGGATCGGCATCGACTGCCGCCGCTTCCGTTCGATGCACATTGCGCATCCGACGCGGCGTAGTGTTTTGCGCTGCCTGAGCCGTCAGTGCGCTGGTCAGCATCAAACACAACGCCATGACGAGCGTAACGATATTCAAGCCACGCTCGCGCCGATCCAGCAAACCGCGAGCAATGTGGACATCAGGAAACCTGGAGGGTTGCATCGAGGAGCGAGTCCGGTGGCCGTGCTATGTCAATCAACGGCGCGCTGCCGGGGCCCGTTGACCGCCGATGTCACTTAGGCATCCCGTCAGCGTTACAAAGCCTAAGCGTCAGGTCGCGCAACGCGCCGCAAGCTATTCGACCACGCTGAGCCTCAACTCAACGCTTATAAAGATCCCTGACCGCTTCCTCAATATGCTGGCGCAGCAGACGCCGTTCATCCGCTGTCATCACAGCATGCCGCGGAACCCGTTCTGGAGGCTGCGGATCGGGCGGCGACGGTATGGGCTGCATCGCTTGCTGGTCGCGATTACCGTTGAGCGGCTTTTGCATGCGATGTTGAGCGCGCATGAAACGGCCATCGAAGCGTTTTCTAGGCTGTTGCGAATTGAAATCAGAGCTGTCGCCTTCGGGATTCGAATAGCGGGACGCAGATGATGATGAAGATGAAGACGAAGACAACGACGAATCAGGGCGATCGAGCGCCGATGAATTGCGAGTGGAGGATTGCGATGCTTGCGCAAGAGCGGTGCGTGCGGCAAACACGGCGTAAAACGCGCTAGCGATTAGCGTTAGTCGGATGATGCGCTTGGTGCGCACAGGTATGCGCCGCCGCGCTCCCCTCATGTTGTTCCCTTCGTTGCTCGACAACCGGACAGTCTCAGGCTCTTTGGCGTGGTTGCGTGTCATGCCAGTATCGACGGTTAATGCCGCCATGATACTGACGCGCAATCGTTGTACTAATGGAGTATCCACCGAATGACGGGCTTAGGTAAAGGAGTGTACGCATAGAACCTTTATGTCGTGCCACAGTCGCCGTAAATTTTGTAACTATCTGTTACCTTATAAATGGAGCAAACTAGCAGCTCTTTCTAATCGCGCTAAGATGCGGGCATGGAAACCAAAAATCCCTCAAAAATACTCGTAGTCGACGACGATCCCCGTTTGCGCGATCTTTTGCGACGTTATCTCGGCGAACAGGGCTTTAATGTCTATGTCGCGGAAAATGCGCCGTCAATGAACAAGCTCTGGGTTCGAGAACGTTTCGACCTGCTCGTGCTCGACCTGATGTTGCCGGGGGAAGACGGACTCTCGATCTGCCGCCGTCTGCGAGGCAGCAACGACCGTACGCCGATCATCATGCTCACCGCGAAAGGCGAAGACGTCGACCGCATCGTGGGCCTGGAAATGGGCGCGGACGATTATTTGCCGAAGCCGTTCAACCCGCGCGAGCTCGTCGCGCGGATTCATGCGGTGCTGCGTCGCCAGTCACCGTCGGAACTGCCGGGTGCGCCGTCTGAAACCACCGAAGTCTTTGAATTCGGCGAGTTCGCTTTAAATCTCGCCACGCGGACGCTGACCAAGAATGGCCAGGAAATTCCGCTGACCACCGGCGAATTCTCAGTGCTCAAAGTATTCGCGCGACATCCGCGTGCGCCGCTGTCGCGTGAAAAGCTGATGGAACTGGCGCGCGGCCGTGAATACGAAGTCTTCGACCGCAGTCTCGATGTGCAGATCTCAAGGTTGCGCAAGCTGATCGAGCCGGACCCGAGCAGCCCGCGTTTTATCCAGACGGTGTGGGGTCTCGGTTACGTCTTCATCCCCGATGGCGCAGCCTGATTGAGTTCTGATCGAATACTGGCAAACGCGCCGTGTGCGCGCCACAAGCGAAAAGTATCAACGAACCATGCGGATTGACAGGCGGCTACTGACGCTCGCGTTCGGCGGCCTGTTCTGGCGGACCTTCGCCTTGATCGCGCTGCTGATCGCGGTCAGCATCGCCGCATGGTTCCAGAGCTTTCGCGTGATCGAACGCGAACCGCGTGCACAGCGCGTGGCGCTTCAACTCGTCGCAGTCGTCAAGCTCACACGTACCGCCCTCCTTTATTCCGATCCCGACCTGCGACGCGCGTTGCTGCAGGATCTGGAAAGCAATGAAGGCGTGCGTGTGTACCCGCGCGAAACCACCGATAAATATCGCCTGCAGCCCGACGAGTCGCTGAACCGGTTGATCGAGCACGACGTGCGCGGCCGGCTTGGCAACGACACGGTGATCGCGCAATCGGTCAACGATATCCCGGGCGTGTGGATCAGCTTCAAGATCGACGACGATGATTACTGGGTCGCGCTCGACCGAGATCAACTCGATAACGTCACCGGCCTGCAATGGGCCGGCTGGGGCGTCTTTGCGCTGGCGCTGTCGCTATTCGGCGCGGCGTTCATTACCAGTCTTGTGAACCGGCCGTTCGCGCGGCTTGCGCTGGCGGCGCGCAGGGTCGGCTCGGGGCAATCGCCCGAGCCGTTGCCTGAGCGCGGCATGGGCGTGGCCGCCGAAACCAATCGCAGTTTCAACCAGATGGTGCAGGACCTCGAGCAACTCGACGCCGACCGCGCGCTGATGCTCGCGGGCATCTCGCACGACTTGCGCACGCCGCTTGCACGCTTGCGGCTCGAAACCGAAATGAGCCCTTCGGACGAAGCGACGAAACTTGCGATGGTCGATGACATCGAACAGATGGACATGATTATCGGGCGCTTTCTCGACTACGCCCGGCCGATGCAGCGCATGGCAGAAACCGTCGATCTCTCGCTGATCGGCGGTGAAATGGCCGCGCGTTTCTACGCGGAAGACGGTGTGCTGATGAAGACCGACCTGGCCCAGGGTGCGAACATTGAAGGCGACCCCACTGACGTTCGGCGCGTGATTGGTAATTTGTTGGAGAACGCGCGCAAATACGGGCGCAGCGCGGTCGACGATATCGCCAGGATCACCCTGCAAACGCGGGTCAATCACGGCCGCGTTGAACTGTCCGTGCTGGATGAAGGGCGCGGCATTCCCGAAGATCAGGTTGCGCTGATTACGCGGCCGTTTTACCGCGTGGACACGGCCCGCACGCAGGCCAACGGCACCGGGCTCGGCATGGCGATCGTGCAGCGGCTCGTCACCCGGCAGCGCGGCACGCTGCGCTTGCGCAACCGCCATCCGCATGCGGGTTTCGAAGTGACCATCGACTTCCCGGCGATGGAAAAACGCACTTTCCGCTAAAGCGATCGTTTCACAAAAATGCTATCGGTCTATTCGTTAAAAGCTATCCATCTCATTAGTCAAAAACTATTGAAATGAATATTTAATAGAGGTATAGTAAGGATCGCTCAACGCAGTCATCAGCTTCTCATGCAAGTTTGATGCTGCGTCATGTGAGCGTTACAGCGATCCGTTAGTCTTGATTTCCTCTTCCAACGAACACAGGAGTATTCATATGAAGACCGTGGGCGATAAAGTTGAAGCGTTTACCGTTACTGCTGCAAAGCCGGGTTTCAATCATCACGAAGAAAATGGCGTGTCGGCGTTCGAAGACATCACGGAACAGTCGTTCCCTGGCAAGTGGAAGATCCTGTACTTCTACCCGAAGGATTTCACGTTCGTTTGCCCGACGGAAATCGTCGAATTCGGCAAGCTGAACAGCGATTTCGCCGATCGCGATGCAGTGTTGCTCGGCGGCAGCGTAGACAACGAATTCGTGAAACTGGCCTGGCGCCGGGAGCACAAGGACCTGAGCAAGCTGAACCACTATTCGTTCGGCGATGTGAAGGGCGAGTTGATCGACCAGCTCGGCATCCGTGACAAGGAAGCGGGCGTGGCGCTACGCGCAACGTTCGTTATCGACCCGGACAATGTGATCCAGCACGTATCGGTGAACAACCTGAACGTGGGCCGCAATCCGGAAGAAATCCTGCGTATTCTCGACGGCCTGCAAACGGACGAACTGTGCCCGTGCAATCGCGCTGTCGGCGGTTCGACGCTGTAAGTTGTATCGGCGGAGGGCCTGATGGCCTTCGCGCTAGCCCGTCAGCTTTCCGAGTCAAGCTCGAGCCGGCGGGCTTTTTTATCGCTGATCAGATAGGAGAAATTTATGGAATTCCTCGCATCGATTAAAGAACTGATTCCTGACTATGCCAAAGACATCCGCCTGAACGTGGATGGAACGATCGCGCGTTCCTCGCTGGAAGGCAATGACGCCGTGGGCGTTGCGCTGGCCGCAGCCTACGCGGCGAAGGCTACAAAGATTGTCGCGTTGATTCGCGCGGCGGGCGTGTTGTCGGCCGAGGAAACGAATGGCGCGTTGACCGCAGCCGCGTTGATGGGCATGAACAACGTCTGGTATCCGTACCTGGAAATGGCCGATAACGGCGATCTGAAGACGCAGCCCGCCGCGTTGCGGATGAATGCGTACGCAACGCACGGCGGAGTCGATAAGCGGCGCTTCGAGATGTATGCGCTGGCCGCATCGATTGTTGGAAAATGCCACTTTTGCGTGAAGTCGCACTACGAGAATCTCGTTGGTGAGGGAATGAGCACGACGCAATTGCGGGATGTCGGGCGAATTGCTGCCGTGATCAACGCGGCTCAACTGGCGATTACTGCTGAAGGGAAGTAAGCGGGAGCGCTCGCGCCGGTAGACAGATCAGGCTCTGCCGGTCGCGCATTGCGTCGAAACTGAGCGTTGCTGTCGAATATAAGCACGATGGGCTTCGACACAGCGCTTTGCACGGAGCCGGGCCGAGTGGTTGGAGTTATGCAATTCAGCCAGCACCTCCTGATCCACTCGACTCCAGATCCTGCGTGCGGAAATTGCGGTTGCGACGTACCGGGTTACTTCGGCATTGCCAAATTCAAGAACGGGATCGCCGTTCCAGACCATTGCGCAGGCAGTTGGCCGTTCCATTTTTTGATTGCTTCGAGCGCAATAAACTTGTCTCCGCCCTGCTCTTCCAGCGCCTTCGCTTCGATCGCCGACGCCTTCGCACGTCCTTCGGCTTCCACGACCCGTTGGTCTGTTTGAATCCGGGCTGTTTCGAGCGTTTGTTCGGCAGTCAGCTTGTTTTGACCGGCCACTACTTTCTGACGCACCGCGTCCGCAAACTGTGGATCAAAGTGAAAATTCTGCACGTTGATATCGGATACAAGAATGTGATATTTGGCGAGTTTTTGGGTGAGTACAGTCACTACATCGCCTGATACCGCGGATCGTCTGGTCACCAGTTCCTCAGCCGTGTACCGGGAAGTTACCGCCTTGAAGGACTCGTAGAGCGCAGGGATGATGAACTTTGCTTCAATGTCCCCATCACCGCCAAAGTTGTTATAGAGGTACGGCGCGTAGGCCGCGTCGTATTCATAGTTCAACGTCAGATCCTCGAATACTTCCTGAAGGTCTGACGTGCCGCCTTCCGCTTTCTGAGCCCCTGCGGATTGAAACCGTACGTTGAAGTCGTATACCGATGTCAGCGGGTTCAGAACGTAAAAACCGGGCTTCAACGGTTCCGGGCGAACGGCTCCAAACAACTTTACGACACCCACGTGTCCCGCCGGAACCACGTGCGCGCAATTGAACAAGGCGATCGCGAGAATAGCGGCCCCAATGCCGACGGTAACCAGTTTCTTGGAATCCATTTTTAATTTCTCTTTTTGTAAATTTCTGCAGTGCTGACTACTGGAAATTATCTAGTGGCCGCGTCCTAGACGATATTTCAGCCTTTCAACCCAAAGCGAGATTTGCGAAAAGGAACCGGCGATGACTGAAAACATTGCCGACTTGTCCTTTCGACTTCGAATCGCAGCAACAACGATCTCGTAGACGCGAGAAGACATATACCGCAAGCACGACCGTCAGCATTCTCACCGCGACAATATTTTCCAAAATGCAACGCTTTATGTTTTTGATCTGGTAGCGGAGCAGGTCTGAGCGGTACGCGGGCGAAGAGCAGTACTGCGCACTAAAGAAACGGTTTGGCACGAGCTGCGCCTGCGGCGACCACACAAGCGCCATTACCGGATCGCATTCACCGCCGGCAAACCGTGCCTATCGGCCGGCGCGAGCAAATCCACCCCTCAAACAATCTAGGCGTCGATACCCGTACGCATCAACAACACAGCAGCCTGCGCCTCGATCCCTTCCTTGCGCCCCAGATACCCCAGCTTCTCATTCGTCTTGGCTTTCACATTCACGCGAGTCAGCGGCAACTCGAGATCTTCAGCAATATTCGCCCGGATCGCTTCGATAAACGGCGCAAGCTTCGGCGCCTGCGCAATCACCGTCGAATCGACATTCATGATCGCGAAGCCGGCTTCGGAGACTCTTGAAAAAGCCTCGCGCAGCAGCACCCGGCTGTCCGCCCCGGCAAAATCAGCATCCGTATCCGGAAAATGCCGGCCGATATCGCCCATCGCTGCAGCGCCGAACAGTGCATCCGTAATCGCGTGCAGCAGCACATCGGCATCCGAATGTCCGAGCAGCCCGCGCTCGTAGGGAATGGTGACCCCACCGATGATGAGCGGCCGGCCTTCGACCAATTGGTGAACGTCGTAGCCTTGTCCGATTCTGAAATCCATCGATAGTCCTAGAAAGTAGAAAGCAACTGCATCAAACCGCTGATTCAAGCACTGCTGCGTCAAGCACCGCCGAGCATAGCCGACGCCAGCGCGAAATCTTCCGGATACGTCACCTTGAAATTGCGCAGGCTTCCCTGAATCAGCCGCGGCGCATGCCCGAGCCACTCGATGGCGCTGGCTTCGTCGGTGAGATCGTGGCCGTCCTGCTGCGCGCGCGTGATCGCATCGCGCAACATCCCCAAGCGGAACATCTGCGGCGTCTGTGCCTGCCACAAGCCGTTCCGCGACTCGGTGCTGGCAATGCGCCCTTCTGTGTGTGCCACACCTTCAGCCTCGATCCGCTTGAGCGTGTCAGCCACCGGCAGCGCCAGAATTCCGCCGACTGGGTCGTTCTTCAACTCACCCACCAGCCTGCGGACCATCTCAGGCGTGAGCCCGGGGCGCGCGGCGTCGTGCACCAGCACCCAGTCGTCGTCGCGCGCACCGAAACCGGTCAGCGCAGCCAGGCCGTTGAACACCGACGCTTGCCGCGTCGTGCCGCCACAGCGTTGCACGGCGAAGCGCAAGCCGGCGAAACGGCGGTCATCGAAATGATGATCGCCCGGCGCGAGCACGACCAGCGTCTGGGCGAATTCGGAACAGGCGTCGAAAGCGGCGAGCGAATAACGCAGCATCGGATGGCGGCCGATAGTCTGGTATTGCTTCGGCATCGGTGCACCGGAACGGCTGCCGGAACCGGCGCACGGGATGAGGGCGAACAGGCGGGAAGTCACGAGTTGAAAACGCCCAAGTCAAAAGTGAAGCCCGGATTTTATAATAGGTCCATCGCGACCATGCCGGTCCCGCGTGCACTTTCGCACGCGAACGGTTCCCCGCACACTTTATGCCTTCAAAAGCCGTCAGTTTGCAGTCAACGTCCCCTATCGCACTCGTCAAAGCCGGTCAGCGCTTTGCCTTCGATGGCGCCACCGGTTCCTCCGACGCGCTCGCCCTGGCACGCTACCACCTGGCTTTTCGCGAAAAAGTCCCGTTATTGGTCGTCATGTGCGCGAGCGCCGTCGATTCGCAACGTCTCGCGGTCGAAATTCCGTTTTTCGCGCCGGAGGCCCGGGTAAGGCTTTTGCCCGACTGGGAAACGCTGCCGTACGACACTTTTTCGCCCCATCAGGACCTGGTTTCGGCACGGCTGGCGACGCTGCACGACTTGGGCGAAGGCCGCTGCGACATCCTGCTAGTGCCCGCGACGACCGCGCTGTATCGGATGCCGCCGGCATCGTTTCTGGCTGCGTATACGTTTTCGTTCACGCAAGGCGAGCGGCTGAACGAGGCGAAACTGAAAAGCCAGTTGACGCTGGCCGGCTACGAGCATGTAAGCCAGGTCGTGCGTCCGGGCGAATATTGCGTGCGCGGCTCGCTCCTCGACCTGTATCCGATGGGCTCGCCGCTACCATACCGGATCGATTTATTCGACGATCAGGTCGATTCCATCCGCGCCTTCGATCCCGACACGCAGCGCAGCCTGTATCCCGTGCGCGATGTGCGCCTGCTGCCCGGCCGCGAATTTCCCTTCGATGAACCCGCGCGCACCGCGTTCCGCAGCCGCTGGCGCGAGGTGTTCGAGGGTGATCCAAGCCGTTCGTCTATCTACAAGGACATCGGCAATGGCGTGCCGGCAGCGGGTATCGAGTATTACCTGCCGCTGTTCTTCGACGAAACCGCCACGCTGTTCCATTATTTGCCGCAAGACGCGCAACTGGCGTTCGTCGGCGACATGGACGCGGCCATCAAGCGCTTCACGAACGACACACGGCAGCGCTACAACTTTTTGTCGCACGATCGCGAGCGGCCGCTGCTCGAACCGCAGCGCCTGTTTCTCAGCGACGACGATTTTTTCTCGTTCGCCAAACCGTTCGCGCAGATCAAGTTTCCTGCCACGCCCGAGGGTGGCTGGGCAGTCCCGTTGCCCGGTATGGCGATCGATCGTCACGCCGAAGAGCCGTTGCTCGCGCTGCGTCACTATCTGGAGCAGACGCCGAATCGCGTGTTGTTCGCAACCGAATCTGCCGGCCGCCGCGAGACGATCCAGCAACTGCTCTCCGATAACGGCCTGCGCGCAACGCTCGACGATACCTTCCAGGATTGGCTGACCGGCGACAACAAATTCTCGCTCGGCGTAGCGCCGCTCGCGAACGGCTTTGCGCTGCCGGGCGAAGGCATCTCGATCATCACCGAGACGGAGCTATACGGGCAGCTCACGCGACGTGCGGGACGGCGTCGGCAGGAGCAGGCGAGCAACGTCGATTCGATGGTGCGCGACCTCTCCGAGCTGAAAATCGGCGATCCGGTCGTGCATACGCAGCATGGTATTGGGCGCTACATGGGCCTGGTATCGATGGATCTGGGTGAAGGCGAAACCGAGTTCCTGCATCTCGAATACCAGAACGAAAGCAAGCTGTACGTGCCGGTCGCCCAGTTGCACGTGATCTCGCGCTACAGCGGCGCGGACCCGGAAAGCGCGCCGTTGCACGCGCTCGGTTCCGGCCAGTGGGATAAAGCGAAGCGCAAGGCCGCGCAGCAAATCCGCGATACCGCCGCCGAACTGCTCAATCTTTACGCGCGCCGAGCGCTGCGCGAGGGTCATTCGTTCCCACTCGAAGCGCGCGATTACGCGAAGTTCGCGGAGAGTTTCGGCTTCGAGGAAACGCCCGATCAGGCCGCAGCGATTACCGCTGTGATCGGCGATATGACCAGCGGCAAGCCGATGGACCGGCTAGTCTGCGGCGACGTCGGTTTCGGCAAGACGGAAGTGGCGCTGCGTGCGGCGTTTATCGCGGTGATGGGCGGTAAGCAGGTCGCGATTCTTTCACCGACCACGCTGCTTGCCGAACAGCACACGAACACGTTCAGCGACCGGTTCTCCGACTGGCCGGTGAAGATTGCCGAGTTGTCGCGCTTCAAGAGCACGAAGGAAGTGGCGGCATCGATTCAGGCAATCAACGAAGGCACCATCGATATTGTGATCGGCACGCACAAGCTGCTCTCCACCGATGTCGTGTTCAAGCGGCTCGGGCTGGTGATCATCGACGAGGAGCATAGGTTCGGCGTGCGTCAGAAGGAGGCGTTGAAAGCGCTGCGCGCGGAAGTCGATGTGCTGACGCTCACCGCTACGCCCATCCCCCGCACGCTCGGCATGGCGCTGGAAGGGTTGCGCGACTTCTCGATCATCGCCACCGCGCCGCAAAAGCGCCTCGCGATCAAGACTTTTGTTCGACGTGAAGAAGACGGCGTGATCCGCGAAGCGATGCTGCGAGAACTGAAGCGCGGCGGCCAGGTTTATTTCCTGCACAACGAAGTCGAGACGATCGACAACCGGCGCGCAATGCTTGAAGCGCTGGTGCCTGAAGCGCGTATCGCGGTTGCGCACGGGCAAATGCACGAGCGCGAACTCGAACGCGTGATGCGCGATTTCGTTGGCCAGCGCGCGAACGTGCTGCTGTGCACGACGATTATCGAAACGGGGATCGACGTGCCGAGCGCCAACACGATCCTGATCCATCGCTCCGATAAATTCGGCCTCGCGCAGTTGCATCAATTGCGTGGGCGCGTCGGGCGTTCGCATCATCAGGCATACGCCTATTTGCTGGTTCACGATCCGGCTGCGCTCACGAAACAGGCGCAGCGGCGGCTGGAGGCCATCCAGCAGATGGAAGAACTCGGTTCGGGCTTCTATCTCGCCATGCACGATTTGGAGATTCGCGGCACGGGCGAAGTGCTCGGCGACAAACAATCGGGCGAAATCCACGAGATCGGTTTCCAGCTTTACACCGACATGCTCAACGACGCCGTGAGGGCGCTGAAGGAAGGCCGCGAGCCCGACCTGAACTCGCCGCTCGCCGCAACGACCGAGATCAACCTGCACGCGCCGGCCATCCTTCCCGCCGACTATTGCGGCGATGTGCAGGAACGTTTATCGCTGTACAAACGCATGGCGAACTGCGAAACGAGCGATTCCATCGACAGCATTCTCGAAGAGCTGATCGACCGTTTCGGCAAGCTGCCGCCCCAGGCGAGCGCACTGGTCGAGACGCACAAGTTGCGCCTCGCGGCCAAGCCGCTGGGCATCATCAAGATCGACGCGGCCGAACATGCAATTGCGTTGCAATTCATTCCGAACCCGCCTGTCGATGCCATGAAGATCATCGAGATGGTGCAGAAGAACAAGCACATCAAGCTCGCGGGACAGGACAAGCTGCGCATAGAAGTGCGCAGTCCGGATCTTGCCGTGCGGATTTCGACGGTTAAAGACACGCTGCGCGCACTTGGCGCACCGCTGCGGCAGCAGAAACCGGCCGTCGCGCCTGTGCCTTCCCGCTAAATAGATACACAACCCGCGCACTGCCTTGTCCGGCGGTGCGTGGCCAGTTTTTTCGGTATTATCGAAAGTAATAATTCCAAGGAGAGCGTCATGTCCCAGATCGCTGAATCGACGGCTTCCGTCGCGCAAACATCCTCTTCTGAGCCGGCGTCGTTGCCGTGGATCAAGAAGCTCGTCTCCTTCGACACCGTCAGCCGCAACCCGAACATGGGCCTGATCGAAACCGTGCGCGATGAATTGCGCGCCGCCGGTGTGGAAAGCACGCTCACCACCGATCCTTCCGGCAAATGGGCCAACCTGTTCGCAACCGTGCCCGCACACGATGGCGCGACGAACGGCGGCATCGTGCTGTCGGGGCATACGGACGTGGTGCCGGTAGACGGTCAGAAATGGGACAGCGATCCGTTCAAGCCGGAGATCCGCGATGGCCTGTTGTACGGTCGCGGGACGTGCGACATGAAGGGGTTTATCGGCGCATCGCTGAGCTTGTTGCCGAAGATGCAGGCCACGAAGCTCGCGCGACCGATCCACTTCGCCCTCTCCTTCGATGAAGAAGTCGGCTGCGCCGGCGCGCCGCTGATGATCACGGACCTGCAAAAACGCGGGCTGCGGCCGGACGGCTGCATTGTCGGCGAGCCGACCAGCATGCGGCCGGTCATCGCGCATAAGGGTATCAACGCGTACAACTGCTGCGTGCGCGGGTTCGCGGCGCATTCATCGCTGACGCCGAAGGGATTGAACGCGATCGAGTACGCAGCGCGGCTGATTTGCTACATCCGCGACGTCGCCGATGAATTCCGTGCGCAAGGCCCGTTCGACGAACAGTACGACGTGCCCTTCACGACCGCGCAGACGAGCACGATCAGTGGCGGCAACGCGATCAACACCGTGCCCGCGGAATGCAATTTCGCGTTCGAATTCCGCAATTTGCCGACGCTCGATCCTGAACCGATTTATCAGCGTATCGAGAAATACGCGCGGGAGGAGTTGTTGCCGAGGATGCAGAAGGAACACGCGAACGCGGCAATCGAGATCTCGAAGATTGCTGCAGCGCCCGGGCTCGATGCGTCCGAGCAAGCAGCGATCACGCAACTGGTGCGCGCGCTGACGGCGAATCAGGAAAAACGCAAGGTGGCTTACGGGACGGAAGCGGGCTTGTTCCAGCTTGCGGGCGTGCCGAGTATTGTGTGCGGGCCGGGGAATATCGAGCAGGCGCATAAGGCGAACGAATATGTTTCGCTGGAGCAGCTTGCGGCGTGCGAAGCGTTTTTGGGCAAGTTCATTCACAGCATGTCGGTTGAAGCGCAGGTGCGTTGATTTAATGCAACTTGAGTGAAACCTTCAGCCGCTCTGGATCTCAAACGTGACAAGGTTCGCGCAACGGTAAGCCGCTTCCGTGCTGCGAACCCACGCGTGTTCGGCTCGGTTTTGCATGGCACCGATCAGGATGGCAGCGACCTGGACTTGCTGGTTGATGCATTGCCCGGCGCAACGCTATTCGACTTGGGCGGCTTGCAGATGGAACTGGAAGACATGCTTGGCGTAGCGGTCGATTTGCTGACGCCGGGCGATCTGCCTCCGCGGTTTCGGGAGCGCGTGCTAGCCGAAGCGGCGCCGGTATGAGCGATGGCGCTCGCGTGCGCCGTCAGTTGCATAAGAACCGAATTTGTTGCTTGGCTTCATTAATCGTTACGCCGTCAACCACTGCCCATGTCCACCGCCCATCACTCCGATAACACCATCGACGGCACGCCGATTCCTACACTCGACGATATCGCCAGCCAGCACATGACGCTCTCGCCGTGGGTCGCGCGCACGCCGACCTTCGAGCGTCACGACTTTCCCACGCTGGAAGGTACACCGGTCAACTTCAAGTTCGAACTGCTGCAGGTCGGCGGCACGTTCAAGACGCGCGGCGCGTTTTCGCATCTGCTCGCGCTCACTGAAGGCGAACGCGACGCGGGCGTGACGTGCGTATCGGCGGGCAACCACGCGGTAGCGGTCGCCTATGCCGCGATGCGGCTTCGGATCAGCGCGAAAGTCGTGATGATCAAGACGGCCAGTCCGGTACGACTGGCGCTTGCCCGTCGTTTCGGCGCGGAGATAGTGATGGCGGAAAACGGCGCCGAAGCGTTCGAGATCGTGCGCCGCATAGAAGCCGAGGAAGGTCGCTACTTCGTGCATCCGTTCAACAGCTACCGGACGATCGTGGGCACATCGACACTCGGATACGAATGGACCTCCCAAGCGCCCGATCTGGACGCGGTGATCCTGCCGATCGGCGGCGGTGGACTGGCGGCGGGGGTATCGCTGGCGTTTCGGCTCGCGAATCCATCGATCCACGTGTATGGCGTTGAACCCACGGGCGCCGATGCCATGGGCCAGAGTTTCGCCGCCAATCACACCGTGAAGATGGGCGCGATGCACAGCATTGCGGATTCGTTGATGGCGCCACACACCGAAGACTACAGCTACGAACTGTGCAGGCGGCATATCGACCGTCTGGTGACGGTGTCCGACACCGAGTTGCGCCACGCCATGCTGCATCTGTTCAACGAGCTGAAGCTGGCAGTCGAACCGGCATGCGCCGCGGCAACTGCCGCATTGCTGGGACCGTTACGCGAGACCTTGCAGGGCAAGCGCGTCGGCGTGTTGCTGTGCGGCACGAACACCGACTCGGCCACGCTCGGCAAACATATCGCGATGGCGGCTCAAGACGACTGAGCCTGGCCGCATCTAGAGCACATTCGTCAGCCGCTTGCGCTCGCTGCGCTGCATGAAGTAGTTCGCGGCGATCACGCCGACCGTCACGAACGCGATGAACAACGTGGCGAGCGCGTTCATCTCCGGATTCAAGCCGAGCCGGACGCGTGAAAACACGACGAGCGGCAACGTAGTCGACCCCGGTCCCGACAAAAACGCGGATAACACGAGGTCATCGATCGACAGCGTGAACGACAGCAGCCACCCGGCCACCAGCGCCTGCGATATCAGCGGCAACGTAATAGCAAAAAACACGCGCAATGGCGTCGCGCCCAAATCGAGCGCGGCTTCTTCAAGCGACGGGTTCAATTCCCTGACCCTCGATTCCACGATGATCGCGACGTAGGAAATACACAGCATCACGTGACCGATCCAGATCGTGAAAATGCCACGCCCTGCCGGCCAGCCAAATACTTTCGCCATTTCCACAAACAGCAGCAGCAGCGAAATCCCCTGGATCACTTCAGGTATCACGAGCGGCGCGTTGATCATGCCGGCATAAAGCGTGAAGCCGCGAAAGCGCCCCATTCGCGCCAGCACGTAACCCGCCCACGTCCCGATCACCACCGACGCGCACGCTGTGAATACCGCCACTCGAATCGATAACCACGCGGCATTGATCAGTTCTTCGTCGTGCAATAACGCCGCATACCACTTCAACGAAAATTGCGTCCATACGGTCACGAGCTGAGACTCGTTGAACGAGTACACCACCAGACTCACGATCGGAATATAGAGAAACAGGAATCCGAAACCGAGAAACGTGAACCGGAGCGAGCGACTGGGTTCAATCATCGCTTTTCCTCCCGTTGCTTCGCCTGGTAGTACTGGAACAGCGCCATGGGAACGAGCAGCAGCAACACCATCGCGCAGGTGACGGCGGAAGCCATCGGCCAGTCGGCGTTATCGAAAAATTCATTCCACATCACGCGGCCGATCATCAGGGTATCCGCGCCGCCCAGCAATTCCGGAATCACGTATTCGCCCACCGCTGGAATGAACACCAGCAGGCAGCCCGCAATAATCCCGTTCTTCGATAACGGCAGCGTGATCTGCAAAAACGCCTTCCACGGTTTCGCGCCGAGATCGTAAGCGGCTTCGAGCAACGTGAGATCCATCTTCACCAGATGGGCGTAAAGCGGCATCACGAGAAACGGCAGATACGAATACACCATGCCGATATAAACCGCGATATTCGTGTGATACAGCTCGATAGGCGAATGAATAATCCCCGTCCACATCAGGAAATTATTCAGCAAGCCGTTGTTCTTCAGAATCCCGATCCATGCATACACACGAATCAGGAACGACGTCCAGAACGGCAGCATCACGGCCATCATCAGCAGATTGCGAGTCGCCGGATTCGAACGCGCGATGTAATACGCCATCGGATAACCAATCGCGAGGCACAACAGCGTGGACACCCCCGCCACCAACAGCGAATTCATGTAGGTGGCGAAGTACAGGCTGTCCGTGACGAGAAACGCGTAATGCGAAAAATCGAGCGCGATACTCAGCACGCCGTCTTTCATCGCCGTCAATTCCGTATAAGGCGGAATCCCGAGACGCGAGTCGGAGAAACTGATTTTGACGACCAGCAGGAACGGCACGAGGAACAGCAACACGAGCCACAGATACGGCCCGAAAATAACCGCCGTCCTGCCTGACAGGCCGAAGCGTTGCTTGAGTAAGCTCAGTAAGCTCTGTAAATGCAGCGTCTTCATGCCGTGAGCACCACGCCTGCCGACGCTGTCCAGCGCACGAAGACTTCGTCGCCCCAGGTGGGCGAATCGATCTCGCCAATCGCAAGGCTCGACAGGTTCGCCACGACCACTTTGCCGCTGTCCAGCTTCACGTGATACAGCGTATAGCCGCCCATGTACGCAATATTCGCCACCGTGCCGTGGCCCCAGTTGTACGCACCGTCGGGCGGCTTGCGCGTCAACGCAATGCGCTCCGGCCTGACCGAGATGGTGACCGGCATGCCGAGCGGTCCTGTGATGCCGTGGTTCACGTACAAGCGCGACGGCAGCTCCGCCGTTTCCACGAACACGTGATCCGGTTCGTCTTCCACCACGATGCCGTCGAACAGATTCGTCGAGCCGATGAATTCAGCGGTGAAGCGGCTGTTCGGATATTCGTAGACCTCGTGCGGCGTGCCGATCTGCACGATCTCGCCTTCGCTCATGACCGCGATCCGGCCGGCCATGGTCATTGCTTCCTCCTGATCGTGCGTGACCATCATGCAGGTCACGCCGACCTTGTCGAGGATATTCACCAGCTCGATCTGCGTGCGCTGGCGAATCTGCTTGTCGAGCGCGGACATGGGTTCATCGAGCAGCAGCAATTTTGGACGCTTGACCAGGCTGCGGGCCAGCGCCACGCGCTGCTGCTGGCCGCCCGACAACTGGTGCGGCTTGCGCTGCGCATACTTCGCCATCTGCACGAGGTCGAGCGTCGCGTGCACGCGTTCCTTGAGTTCCGCGCCGCGCACGCCCTCCTGCTTGAGCCCGAACGCCACGTTCGATTCCACCGTCATATGCGGAAACAGCGCATATGACTGGAACATCATGTTCACCGGCCGGCGATACGGCGGCATGCTCGCGAGATCCTCGCCATCGATCACGATCTGCCCCGCCGTGACCGACTCCAGCCCCGCGAGCATGCGCAGCAAGGTGGACTTGCCGCAGCCGGAACTGCCGAGCAGCGCGAACAACTCGCCCTTTTTCACCGACAGGCTCACGCCTTTCACCGCGACGGTTTCGTCGAATTTCTTGACGACATCGACGATCCGCACGAAATTCTCGGCCGCCCAGTCCGGGTCCCGCAAACCCGGTTCCGGCCTGCGGCCATTGGGACCGCCCGGACCGCCCGGACTACCTTGATTGCCTGCTCCGGCGGACACTGCGCTCGACTGCTGCTCACTCATGATCTGCTGCCCGGCTCCTGCGCTACGCGCGTTTGTGCTGCTTTTTCCAGCCGCACTTTTACCTTTATTCTTTCGACGCGGCTACCGGCAAAATCGCCGGCCACGAACAAAGCCCCCGGAGGACCAGGGGCTTTGCGTTTATCGACTGCCTGATGCAATTGGCAAGCTTCGCAACTTTACCGGAACCAGGATCAGCGTCCGGACTTCAGTTCCGTCCAGAGCCGCGTTTGCAAACGCTGGATTTCCGGCGGCAACGGCTTGAGCAGGAACAGCGTCTTGATCACGTCTTGCGGCGGATACACGGCCGGATCGTCGGCAACATCCTTCGATACGTACTTCCGTGCTTCCAGGTTCGCACTCGGGTAATACACCTCGTTCGTGATCGCGGCGTGAACCTGCGGCGTCTCGATGTAGTTGATCCACTCGAGCGCAGCTTCCTTGTTCTTCGCGTCCTTCGGAATCGCCATCACGTCAAACCACACCGGCGCGCCGCCCTTGGGGATGTAGTACTCGACCTTGTACGGCTTCTTCGCCTCTTCCGCACGATGCTTGGCGATCACCACGTCGCCCGACCAGCCGTAGGCGAAGCAGACGTCACCGCCGACCAGGTCGTTGATATAACCCGACGAGTTGAACTGGGTGATGTACGGGCGGATCTTCTTGAGCATCGCCAGGGCGGCGCGGTAGTCGGCCGGGTTCGTGCTCATCGGATCCTTGCCGATGTAGTGCAGCGCGGCGGCGAACATCTGGTCGGGGGCATCGAGTACCGAGACACCGCAGGCCTTGAGCTTCGAGATGTTTTCCGGCTTGAACAGGATGTCCCAGTTATCCAGCGGCACGTTCTTGCCGAGGATCTGCTGAACCTTCGTCACGTTGTAGCCAAGGCCCGTCGTGCCGTATGCCCACGGTACCGTGTACTGGTTGCCCGGATCGGCGCCCGCGACCAGCTTCATCAGGTCAGGGTCGAGGTATTTTAGGTTGGGGAGTTTGGATTTATCGAGCGGGGCGAAGATGCCTGCCGTGATTTGCTTGCCGGCGTAGTTGCTGGTGGGCACCACGATGTCATAGCCCGAATTGCCGGTAAGCAGCTTGGCTTGCAGCGTGTCGTCGCTGTCGTAGTTGTCGTACTTGACCTTGACGCCAGTCTGCTTCTCGAAGTTCGGAATCGTGTCTTTCGCGATGTAGTCCGACCAGTTGTAAACGTTGAGCTGAGTGTCTTTCGCCGATGCCCCCAGCGGTGCCGATAAAACCGCCACGCCCGCAATAGCCATGGTGATCGAAACTACGCACGCCGGTATCCGTGCAACCGCGCCCGATGCACTCGAACGCTTCGACAACCGGTCCGCCACTTTTTCTGTCATTTCAGTTTCTCCGTCCTTTCGACTTGCCGACCGTTGGTATCCCTGTCTCGATTCGCCCTTTACTCCCCTACTTGATCGAGACGATCTTAAAAAAACGAAAACTATCATCAAAAGGGTGCTTCGCAAAAAACAATCGGCGAGATTTGTCGCGTGAAGTGTACAAGGGCGCGTTCGACCGATCCGGAGGGGGTATGGGTTTTTGCGGGGTTCCAGGCTGGTGGTCCCAGCCACAAAGACCACACCACCGTTGTTGAATCCAAAGAACTGTCTGGATTGGCCGCTGATCTCCGCTTGCTCATGGAACCGTGCTCACCTCGGCTTGCGCCCCGCCCGCTCTCCAAACTGTCCCGTTGCGATCTCCAGGCGCACGCGTCGAACGAACAAGCAAACATCTCGTTCCCGCCGGCTCGCTTGTGAAGCAATGAGTGAATCGTTGCTGGCCGGGATCGATTTTTGCGATGCCTGCCCGTTCGACTCAGCTTTTCGAAGTGATCCTTCCGCACGCTTACAATTTCGCGTTTCGCGAATGTCGCGCGTGAGTGGGCGGGATGTTATTCGCCTCGGTTAGTCGCTAAACAAGGGGTCGCGCACGACGCAATCGGGACGGCAAGGGACATGTGTTCCTGCCGAGCGGGTCCACGCCCGACGCTACTCAACGCAACAAGGACTATCGATTCATGGCCAGAGGCTTTTTGCCGTTTCCCACCCGCTCCACCACGCCCTTCCGGCGACGCGATGTCGCGACGGCTTCCCGCTTGGCCATGCTCGCGTGCGTTATCGGCCTCGGCTGGACCAACGCCGCCTACGCGACGGTTTCCGTGCTCCAGCCCGTGCGCGAAGCCGCCTCTGAACAACCGCTCGAACTGACGCTGCTTTATAGCGACGACGACAAGCAGCCGCTCACCATCGATGTGCCCAAAGCGCTCAACGTCACGCTGACCAACGGCGATCTGCCGCCGCAGCCGCTGGCGCTGCAACGCGAACCCAACGTTCCCGACAAGCTGACGCTGCGCCCCGGACAATATCGAAAGGTTCGTTATGCGGCCCCGTGGCCCGAAGCAGCGCGTGGTGTGATGAAGGTCGATCCGGTAGGCTTCGATTCGTCGCCCATGCTGATCACGCTGAACCGCGGCAAGTCGCAAACGCAAGTGGTGGCAGCTGAGACCGCTGAGACGAAGGCCACGACACCGCAGCAACTGGCGAGCGCAGAGGCCGCGGCGAACACATCGGCGGTGCCTACGACAACGAGCGACCGTATGTTGAGCGGCCGTTTGTCGACCTTTGAGCCCATGTATTTCGCCGACGGCCAGAACGGCGACAACCTCGCGAAATTCCAGTTCAGCTTCAAGTACCGCCTGCTGTTGCCCGACGATCCCCGCTCGCGCAGCCTCCTCGACAACCTGTATTTCGCCTACACGCAAACGTCGATCTGGGACCTGTCGGCTGAATCAGCGCCGTTCCGCGACACGAGTTACGAGCCGCAACTGTTCTACTACCTGGAGAACACGGGTTGGAAAAGCTCGCTGTTTTCGCGGATGGGCGTGACTGCCGGTATTGGGCATGAGTCGAACGGGAAGGCGGGCGCGGATTCGCGCGGGATCAACATCGCGTTCGTGCGTCCGAGCTGGGATTTCGGCGATATCAATTCGAACCACCTGACCATATCGCCGAAAATCTATTACTACATCACGAAGAGCGGCAATGAGGACATCCAGGACTATCGGGGATACGTCGACCTGCTCGTGAAGTACGGTAGCCCCGACGGCTGGCAACTCGCCACGACATTGCGCAAGGGTACCAAAGGGGGATACGGCAGCGTTGACGCCCAATTCACGTATCCGCTTGCCAAGCTGATCAGCAGCGCGTGGGGCGGCTATTTGTGGGTGGGGTATTTCAACGGCTACGGCGAAGATATTCTCGATTACAACCAGCGTAACCACTGGATCGCTCGGATCGGCTACAGCATCGCCCGTTAAAGTTAAACTTAGGCCTTTTGCGCGGGCGCTGCAGCTTTCACTGCATGCCGCGCCCGACTACAGGCGTTTTATGGCATCGAACCTTCATGATTTACCTGACAGCCCGTGCATCGGCGTCTGCTCGACCCTCTTCGACGACGTCTGCAAAGGCTGTGGCCGCATGGCCGGAGAAGTCTCCAACTGGGTCTTTCTCAGCGACGCCGAGAAGGCCGTGATCTGGGAACGTATTACGCGCGAAGGCACCGCCATGCGCTTCACCCGCGACAAGGTTTGATCGGCGCGTGAGTTGCGCGTGAGGTCAGGTGTGGACACCTGTCTGTCCGTGCGCAGACGGTCTTTTGACTCCGCGGGAAGCCCCGGAAAACCGATGATTTCCGTGCCGCGTAGCGACCGGTTTGTGGCGGGCTTGTGGCGGGCCCGAGTCACAAGCCAACTTGTAACCCAAGCTTCAGCCTAATCTGCAGAACTCGCGCCGTTCAAGCCGCCGCCGTGGGCCGGATATCTGCGACCAGCAAGTCGAGCAATTCACGCACGCTGCGGATCGCTGATCCGAACGGCAGCGCCTCGCGTCCCCGGAAAAACAGCCCGTTCGCGCGATCTCCACGCAGGGCCGCGGCGAGACGGGTATCAATACAAAAGTGCCCGAACTTTTCGATGCCGTCACGCAAACCACACGCCACCAGGCAATTCAGGCCCGTGGGACACTTTTGCACGCGCGAACCGATCTTGTCGCGAATCCGTTGCTCATTGCGCATATAGCGATCGAGCCATGGCGTTTTCACCGCGCGAGCCGGCAGGCCGGTCACGCTCACGAATTCGACGATGTCTTCCGGCGTTGCATCAGCGAGAATCCGCTTGAATTCGGGATGCGCGTCACCCTCCTCGGTCACCGCGAACGCCGTGCCGAGTTGCACGCCGGACGCACCTGCCGCCAGCCAGCGACGCACCGCCGCATGCCCGTCGATGCCACCCGCCACGATCAGCGGAATCTGAGTGCGGGAGATGCCGAGGGCATCGAAAGTCAGCATGGTTTCTTCGATCACGCGGGCGAAGTCAAAGCGCTCGCTTGGAATGTCCGCGACGCTTGCCACGCCTAGATGGCCTCCCGCATGCCCCGGATGTTCGATCACGATGGCATCGGGCAAACGATTCTTCTTGAGCCACTTCTTCAGTACCAGCGCAATGCCACGGCTATCCGACAAGATCGGGATCAGCGCGATATCGACGCCTTGCGTCAGGTCCGGCAGGTCCAGCGGCAGCCCTGCCCCCATGACGATAGCGTCGGCGCCGCTTTCGCACGCCGTCTGTACCGCCGCCGCGTAGGACGAAACCGCGCGCATGACATTCACGGCAATCATGCCGTGGCCCTCGCTAAGAGCCTTCGCTGCAATGATCTCGCGCCGCAACGCCGTCTGGTTGGCGGCTTCCAGCGTCGCCTGATCCGGATTCTGTTTGCATATCTCAAGCAGGTCCGGATGGTGATGCCGCAAGTCGATGCTCGAGATTGTTCCCATTGCACCCTCCCGGGCTACGGCGCCGGCCAGCCGGTGCGCGGATACACCCACACCCATGCCTCCCTGCACAATAGGAAGCAACGTGCGGCCGCGAATGGTCAGGGGGGTAAGAGGGGTCATGAAAGGATCATCTCCAGAGTCAAAATTTTGAGCTTGCAGGAGGTTAGACAAACACACGTTGCGTTTTATCAAGCAAGTTCGACTGTGCTGTATTTCAGTTTTCCAAACGTGCTCCGTTCCCAGAAAGCAAACGGCCCGCTTCTTTACGAAGCGGGCCGTTTGCGTTGCTGCTTGTTTCTATTGGCTAACTGCTGTGTTGCGCGGGGTGATACGCGCGCCCAGTTACTGAATACCCTGACTCGCCAGCAATTCCTCGTACGTGCCGCCGAAGTCGCGCAGCGTACCGTCGTTCTTCACTTCGATGATCCGGTTCGCCAGCCCATTCACGAACTCCCGGTCATGCGAAACGAAAATCAGAGTGCCTTCGTATTTCTCCAACGCGATCTGCAGGGATTCGATCGATTCCATGTCCATGTGGTTGGTCGGCTCGTCCATCAACAATACGTTCGGGCGCCCGAGCATCAGCTTGCCCCAGATCATGCGGCCTTTCTCACCGCCCGACAGCACCTTGACCGACTTCTTGATGTCGTCGGCGTTGAACAGCAAACGGCCCAACGTGCCACGGACCATCTGGTCGTCGTCGCCCTCCTGACGATACTGGTCGACCCAATCGGTGAGCGTCTCGTCCTTCGGAAACTCTTCGTACGTGTCCTGCGGCATGTAACCGACCAGCGCGTTTTCTGCCCACTTTACCGTGCCGCCGTCCAATTCGATCGCACCCTTCAACGCGCGCAGCAACGTGGTCTTGCCTGCGCCGTTCTCACCGATGATCGCAATCCGCTCACCCGGCTGAACGCTCACGCTGAAGTGGTTGAAGATGGTGCGGTCGTATTTCTTCGTGATGTTGGTCGCAACCACCGCGATGTTGTGCAGCTTTTTCTCGAAGTCGAAGCGAATAAACGGGTTTTGCCGCGACGACGGCTTGAATTCCTCGATCTTGATCTTTTCGATCTGCTTTGCACGGCTGGTCGCCTGACGTGCCTTCGACTTGTTGGCCGAGAACCGGCGCACGAAGTCCTGCAAATCAGCCACTTTGTCTTTCGCCTTCTGGTTCGCGTTTGCCTGACGTTCGCGCGCCTGAGCGGATGCCAGCATGTAGTCGTCGTAGTTACCCGGATAGACCTTCAACGTGCCGTAATCCATGTCTGCCATGTGCGTGCAGACCTGATTCAGGAAGTGTCGATCATGGGAAATGATCACCATGGTCGAGTTGTACTGGTTCAGTACGTCCTCGAGCCAGCGAATGGAGGTGATGTCCAAGTTGTTGGTCGGTTCGTCGAGCAGCAGCACGTCGGGCTTCGAAAACAGCGCCTGTGCGAGCAACACGCGCAGCTTCCAGCCCGGGGCGACGTTGCTCATCGGGCCGTTATGGTCTTCAATCGCAATGCCAATGCCCAGCAGCAATTCGCCAGCGCGTGCTTCAGCCGTGTAGCCGTCGTACTCAGCGAACTTCGCTTCGAGCTCGGCGGCGTGCATGTAGTCGTCGTCGGTGGCGTCGGGGTTCGCGTAAATCGCGTCGCGCTCGGACATCGCGTTCCACATTTCCGTGTGGCCCATCATCACGACGTCGATCACGCGCATGTCTTCATACGCGAACTGATCCTGACGCAATTTACCGAGACGCACGTTCGGTTCGAGCATCACGTTGCCGGAGCTCGGTTCCAGGTCGCTGCCTAGAATCTTCATGAGCGTGGATTTGCCGCAGCCGTTCGCCCCGATCAGGCCATAGCGATTTCCTTCCCCGAACTTGACCGAAATGTTCTCGAAGAGGGGCTTCGGCCCGAATTGCATGGTGATGTTGGCAGTAGACAGCACAGCGCGTCCTTTTGAATGGTGTACGGCGAAAAACCTGCAATTTTAGCAGTTTTTGGGACGAATTGCGGCAATGCAGCGGAAAGCTGCACGCGCGGGCGCGTAGACCGCGCTTCCGGCGGTCCACAAATGGCGCCGCGAGTGACGCCACAAATGCCGCCGCACCGGGCGTTCCGGGCTGACTGAATCTGCCCTAATCCTCCGATGCCGCCCGTCCCGAGCTTAGATGCGCTCCGCGATATACGCCTTCACGAGTCCCGCCTCGGCCGCCACGATATCGAATTTCTGTGGCAATTCTTCGATACCGATAAACGCCGCCGGCCGCTCCGGCTCACGCTCGAGCGCTTCACGGATGGTTTCGCCGAATTTGATCGGCTGGGCGGTTTCCAGCACGATCATCGGTACGCCCGGCTTCAGGTGTTCGCGCGCAACCTTCAGGCCGTCAGCCGTGTGGGTATCGATCATCGTTCCGTAACGCTCGAACACGTCGCGAATGGTGTCCACCCGGTCCGCGTGGCTGCTGCGTCCCGACACGAAACCAAATTCCTCCACGCGCGCAAAGTCGCCACTGGCCGCGAGGTCGAATCCACCCTTTTCCTCCACGTCGCGAAACAACTGCAGCACGCGCGCGGGATCGCGGCCGAGCAGATCGAATACGAAACGCTCGAAATTCGACGCTTTCGAGATATCCATGCTCGGGCTGGTCGTGTGATACGTCTCGGCCGCTGTGCGCACGCGATAAATGCCGGTGCGGAAAAATTCGTCGAGCACGTCGTTCTCGTTCGTAGCGACGACCAGTTGCTCGATCGGCAAACCCATCATCCGCGCGATATGCCCGGCGCAGACATTGCCGAAATTGCCCGATGGCACCGTGAACGACACCCGCTCGGCGTTCGACTTCGTCGCGGCGAAGTAGCCCTTGAAATAATAGACAACTTGCGCCACCACGCGCGCCCAGTTGATCGAATTGACCGTACCGATCTTGTTGGCCGCTTTGAACGCGTGATCGTTCGACACCGCCTTGACGATGTCCTGGCAATTGTCGAAGTTGCCGACCACCGCCAGGTTGAAGATGTTCGGGTCCTGCAGCGAAAACATCTGCGCCGTCTGGAACGCGCTCATTTTCTGATGCGGCGACAGCATGAAAACGCGCACGCCCTGCTTGCCGCGCATCGCGTATTCGGCCGCGCTGCCGGTGTCGCCTGATGTCGCGCCAAGAATATTCAGCGTCTGCCCCTCTTTGGCGAGCGTGTACTCGAACAGGTTGCCGAGCAACTGCATGGCCATGTCCTTGAACGCGAGCGTAGGACCGTTCGACAATTCCAGCAGCGACACCGTCGTGCCGCCTTCTTCGCCCAACGTTTTCAGAGGCGTGATCTGCGACGCGCTTTCGTGATGGCGGACGTTGCTGTACGTATTCGCCGTGTAAGTCCGGCGCGTGAGCGCGCGCAGATCTTCGTCGGAAATGTCGTCGCTGAATTTGCGCAGGATTTCGTAGGCGAGATCCGCATACGAAAGCGAGCGCCACGCAGTCAGTTCTTGAGCCGTGATGCGCGGATATTCAGCGGGCAAATACAGGCCGCCGTCCTTGGCGAGACCGCCGAGAAGGATGTCGGAGAAAGTATGGCGCTCGCCGAAACCGGCGCCGCGCGTGGAGATGTAGTTCATTTCATAGCCCTAGTTCAATCCTTCCATGCGCAGCTTCGTCACTTTCGAAACCACGGTGGACAGCGCCTCGATCTGCGTGATCGCCGCGTTGATTTCCCGTTCGACCGTTTCGTGCGTCAGCAGGATGATGTCGGTTTCACCCTTGTCCTCGCCGTCGACATGCTCGGATTCCTTCTGCAGCAACGCGTCGATGGAAATGACCTTGTCCGCGAGAATCCGCGTGATATTGGCCAGCACGCCGGTAACATCCGCCACGCGCAGGCGCAGGTAGTAGCTGCTCGTCACTTCCTCTATCGGCAGGATTGGCGTGTTGGCGAGCCTGTCCGGCTGGAACGCCAAGTGCGGCACGCGATGTTCCGGGTCGGCCGTATGGAGGCGCGTGACGTCTACAAGGTCTGCCACCACCGCCGACGCAGTCGGCTCAGCGCCCGCACCCTTGCCGTAATAAAGCGTGGTGCCGACTGCGTCGCCGTGCACCACCACCGCGTTCATCGCACCTTCCACGTTCGCCAGCAAGCGTTTTGCCGGAATCAGCGTGGGATGCGTGCGCAACTCGATGCCCTTCTCCGTGCGCCGCGCGATACCCAGCAGCTTGATCCTATAGCCCAGCGCCTCGGCATAGCGGATATCGATGGCGTCGAGCTTGCTGATCCCTTCCACATAAGCCCGGTCGAATTGCACAGGCACGCCGAACGCGATCGCGCTCATGATCGTGACCTTATGAGCCGCGTCTACGCCTTCAATATCGAAGGTCGGATCAGCTTCCGCATAACCCAGTTCCTGCGCCGCCTTCAGTGCGGTCGCGAAGTCGAGTCCGCGGTCACGCATCTCCGAGAGAATGTAGTTCGTCGTACCGTTGATGATGCCAGCGATGTACTGGATCCGGTTCGCCGTCAGCCCTTCGCGCAGCGCCTTGATGATCGGAATGCCGCCCGCGACCGCCGCTTCGAACGCCACCATCACGCCCTTCTTGCTCGCCGCTTCGAAAATCTCGCTGCCGTGCACGGCGAGGAGCGCCTTGTTCGCCGTCACCACGTGCTTGCCGTTGGCGATGGCGCGCAGCACCAGTTCGCGCGCGATGCCCGTGCCGCCGATCATCTCGGCGACGATGTCGATGGAAGGATCGTCGACGACCGCATTGAAGTCGGTCGTGACGTCGATACCTTCGGCGCCCTGCACCTTCGACGGCGTGCGCACCGCGATGCGCGTAATTTCGATGCCCCGTCCGGCGCGCCGTTTGATTTCTTCCTGATTGCGGCGCAGCACCGTGAAGGTGCCGCTGCCGACGGTGCCGAAGCCCAGCAGGCCAACTTTGATCGGTTCCATTGCAGCGTGAGTCTTATAAGAGAGGTTTTAGACAGAGTGACGCTTTCGATAACCATCGAGAAAGCGCGCGATACGGTTGATGGAGTCAGCGAGATCGTCCACGTTCGGCAGGAACACCACGCGGAAATGATCCGGCGCCGGCCAGTTGAAGCCGGTGCCCTGGACCAGCAGCGTGCGTTCTTCGAGCAGCAGGTCCGTAATGAACTGCTGGTCATCGACGATCGGATACATCTTCGGGTCGAGCTTCGGGAACATGTACAGCGCCGCCTGCGGCTTCACGCAGCTCACGCCGGGAATGGCGGTGAGCATGTCGTAGGCGAGTTCCCGCTGCTTGAAAAGTCGTCCACCCGGCACGATCAGGTCGTTGATGCTCTGGTAACCGCCGAGCGCCGTCTGGATGGCGTACTGCCCCGGCACGTTCGCGCACAGGCGCATGGAGGCCAGGATGCCGAGCCCTTCCATATAGTCATGGGCGATGCGACGGTTTTCACCCGTCAGGCCGGAAATGTACATCCAGCCCGCGCGATACCCGCAGGCCCGGTAACTCTTCGACAGACTATTGAACGTGACGGTCAGCACGTCTTCGGACAACGCGCCGACCGCCGTGTGCTTGCGGCCGTCATAGACAATCTTGTCGTAGACCTCGTCGGCAAAAATGATCAGGCCATGCTTGCGCGCCAGTTCGATCATCTCGAGCAACAGTTCGTCGGAATACAGCGCGCCGGTCGGATTGTTCGGGTTGATGATGACGAGCGCCTTCGTATTCGGCGTGATCTTCGAGCGCAGGTCGTCGAGATCGGGCATCCAGTCGGCCGATTCGTCGCAGAGATAGTGCACCGGCGTACCCGACGACAAGCTCACCGCAGCCGTCCACAACGGATAGTCCGGCGCCGGCAGCAGCACTTCGTCGCCGTCGTTGAGGAGGCCTTGCATGGCCATCACGATCAGCTCGGACGCGCCGTTGCCAATATAGATGTCGTCCAGTTCCACGCCCGCCACGCCTTTTTGCTGGCTGTAATGCATGATCGCCTTGCGGGCGGCAAACACGCCTTTCGAATCCGAATAACCCGACGACGTGGGCAGGTTGCGGATCATATCCTGGATGATTTCGTCCGGCGCGTCGAAACCAAACGACGCCAGATTGCCGATATTGAGCTTGATGATCCGGTGGCCCTCGTCCTCCAGCCGCTTCGCGTGCTCGAGCACGGGACCGCGAATGTCATAGCAGACGTTCTGTAATTTATTGGATTTGAGAATCGGTTTCACGGCGGGAAAGCTCACTGGGTTACTGGAAATCAGGCTCTGGATCAGGAAAATCGGCAAACAAAGTTGACAAGTCAGGTCCACAGACTCGGCGCTTCAGGCGCGGAGGGTTAAAACACGTCAAAACGGACCGGACACCGCGCAGAAACCCTAAGTAGCGACGCGGAACAGGCAGTCTAGCGAAAATGCGCCGGATAGAGGCAGGTTTGGGCGGAATCGTGTGAGCTTATGGCCATCAGGCCAAGGCAAAACGCCCGGTTGCGTGTCGGCAAGCAGCTTGTGGCGGCACGCGATGCATCGCGCCGCCCGGGCTCGCAACCCGCTGACGGCTGAAAAGTTATAATTTAGCGGATTATCTGTGACTTTCGCAATGCGCCACCGGCAAAACGCGTGCACATTGGCCTCATCCCGGTGCCGCGCGAGCCGATGAAAGCTGCATTGCGCGCCAGGCCGTCCCGTTGTTACAGGCCTCTTGCGGAGTCACCTCTCGCCATCAACTTGCCTGTCGGAATACCGATTTGAAATTACATCAGGAAGCTAGCGGCGCGCTCAATACCATCACGAGTTACGGCGCCGATTACGTCGCAATCAATCTGCAGCGCCATGAAGGCAGCATCATCGTGATGCCCGAAACGCCGGTGATCGCGTGGCCCGTGTCGTCATTCGAGGCGCTGACGCAGGAAGATTTCGACGCGCTCATCGCGATCGCACCTGAAGTCGTCGTGTTCGGCAGCGGCACGCGCCTGCGTTTTCCGCATCCGCGGCTGATCGCCAAGCTCTCCCAGCAGCGCATTGGCGTGGAGACAATGGATTTCGGCGCCGCATGCCGTACTTACAACATTCTCATGTCGGAAGGCCGCCGGGTGGCGGCTGCGCTGCTGATCGAGGCGTGAGTTCGGTGAGCCCGGCTTACCGGCGGCCGCTGGCACGGCCGCCGCGGTAACGCTCCGGCGCGGTTTCCGCGCGCCAGTGCGCTAAACTGCCGCCCGGCGTCGATATCGGTACGGCTGGTACGGCTATCGGCATCGGTAACGCCTGTTTTCTGAGCAGCGAAGGATAAAGGACCGGCCCGCGGCCGCACACAGCACGGCGAACCACACAAGGACTGGCCTTTTGGCTGGCTTGTACGCTTTGTCAAAGCAGCGGAACCTGCATGGGCTGGCCGCACGCCGGATACGCGGCGAAGCTTGCCCTAAACGTGCCCGTTAAGCCGGCCTTAAGCCCCAATGCGCCAAACTCGGGCCCCCATGAATTTTGCTAGCGCCGCTAAAGCGGCATCGGACAGGTCGACTCCCATGAACGATACGCCTCACCGGCTACCGCTCACCCGCCTCTCGCTTTTACTGCTGATCGCAGCACTCGCCGTGATCTGGTTCGCGCCGCTGGGCCTGCGCCATCTCATCCCAAGCGACGAAGGCCGTTACGCCGAAATGGCACGAGAAATGTTCGTGACCGGCGACTGGATCACCCCGCGTTACAACGGCTACAAGTATTTCGAAAAACCCCCGCTGCAAACCTGGGCGAACGCGCTGACATTCGCGTGGTTCGGCATCGGCGAGTGGCAGGCGCGCCTTTATACGGCGTTGACGGGCTTTGCCGGCGTGCTGCTGCTCGGCTATACAGGCGCGCGGGTGTTCAACGGCGTGACGGGGTTTTGCGCGGCCGTCGTGCTCGCGACTTCGCCGTACTGGAACCTGATGGGCCATTTCGATACGCTCGACATGGGCCTGTCGTTCTGGATGCAACTCACGCTCTGCAGCTTGCTGCTGGCGCAACGTCCGAACCTGCCGGTGCCCCAGGTCCGCCTCTGGATGTGGCTTTGCTGGGCCGGCATGGCGCTCGCGCTGTTGTCGAAGGGGCTGATCGGCCTGATCCTGCCGGGCGCGGTGCTGGTGCTCTACACGTTGATAGCGCGGGACTGGGCGCTGTGGCGTCGGCTTTATATTGGCAGCGGGCTGATCCTATTCCTGATCATCGCGGCGCCGTGGTTCGTCCTGGTCCAGATCAGGAACCCCGAGTTCCTGAATTTCTTTTTCATCGTCCAGCAGTTCGAGCGATACCTGACCCCCGAACAGAACCGTCCGGGTGCGTTTTATTACTTCGTGCCGGTGCTGATTGTCGGATTCCTGCCCTGGCTCTCGGTCGTGTTCCAGAGCACCCGGCATGCGCTGAAGGTGCCGCGCCAGCCGAACGGCTTCGCGCCGGTCACGCTGCTCCTCGTCTGGTCGGCGTTTATCTTCTTGTTCTTCAGCGTGTCGCATTCGAAACTGCTGTCGTACACGCTGCCGATCGCGCCTTCCATTGCGTTGCTGATCGCTATCTATCTGCCACTGCTCACACGCGCCCAATGGCACAAGCACTTGACCGGGTACGCTGTGTTTCTCGTCGTGGCGGCGTTTGGCGCGATCTTTTTGGGCCGCATGGGCGGTGGCCACACGCCCAATGCGCTGTACAAGGAATTCCAGGTCTGGGTGTACGCCGCGCTCGCCGTAGCCTTCGTGGTCACGCTGGCTGCCATCTGGCTGAACCGGCGCAGTTCGATCGGTGGCGTGGTGCTGCTGGGAACGGCCTGGCTGCTAATGGGGACGATCGCCGGCACCGGCCACGATGTGTTCGGCCGCGAAAGCTCGGGCGTGCAGTTGGTGCCCGCGGTAAAAGCCGCCATGGCCCGGCTGCCCGCCGACACGCCGTTCTACTCGGTCGCCAAGCTCGATCACACCATGCCGTTCTATCTCGGCCACACCATGATCATGGTCCAGGAACCCGACGAACTGAAGTTCGGGGTCACGACGGAACCGCAGAAGTGGGTGCCGACCATCAACGAGTGGATCCAGCGCTGGGACGCACAACGCTACGGTCTTGCGCTGATGCCGCCCGGCCGGTATGACGAGTTGCTGGCGAAGCACGTGCCCATGCAGGTCATTGCGCGGGATGACCGAAGGATAATTGTCGAGAAGCCTCAGCCTTGAAACAATGGCGCCGCGTGTTGACCCGAGCTTGAACCGGGCTCGAACCGGGCACCGCCCGCCAGCGAATACAAAATCCGGAGACGCCGCCAAGCCTTACCGCTTAGCTGCTCCGCTAAAAAAACCCTATTACGGCCAACGATGAACCCGATATCCTTCATTTGCATCATCACCGGCGTCATGCTGAACGCCGGCGCCCAGTTGTTGCTAAAAGCGGGCGTGAACGCCGTGGGCCATTTCGAATTCACCCCGGCAAACATCGTACCGATCGGTTTCAAGATCGCGACGCAGTGGCCGATCATCGGCGGTCTGGCATGCTACGTGATCAGCGTAGGCGTGTGGATTGTGGGATTGTCGCGGGTCGACGTCTCTATCGCTTATCCCATGCTCTCGCTCGGCTACGTAGTGAACGCGTTCGCAGCATGGTATTTATTTGGCGAAGTCCTGACATTGCAGCGACTGGTAGGTATCGGCATTATCCTGATCGGCGTCGTGGTACTGACGCGCGGTTGAGCGGCTCGGGCGCGCTCGGGCGTACCTGAAGTGCGCATGAGCGAACCGGAACCCGGCTGACCCTATGTATCAAAGACCGTGTATCAAAGACTGTGCATTAAAGATCTCACCGTTCCTTTCCTTCGCAGAGCTTCCATGACCCAGAACGCGCCTTCCAATACGCATCCCTTTCTGCCTTTCGTACGCGCCGAGATCGACGAAGAGACAATTCAGGGCGTCGCCGACGTTCTGCGTTCAGGCTGGATCACGACCGGTCCGCAAAACCAGCAGTTCGAAGCCGAACTGTCCGCCTATTGCGGCGGCCGCCCTGTGCGCACGTTCAATTCCGGTACGGCGACCATGGAGATTGGCTTGCGTATCGCGGGCGTGGGCGAAGGCGACGAAGTCATCACCACACCCATGACCTGGGTCTCGACCAGCAATGTGATCATTGAAACAGGCGCTACGCCGGTGTTCGCGGATATTGACCCGGTGACACGCAATATCGATCTGGACCTGCTCGAAAAGGCCATTACGCCACGTACCAAGGCAATCCTGCCGGTGTATCTGTCGGGCCTTCCCGTCGATATGGACCGGCTCTACGGCATTTCGCGCGAACATGGCCTGCGCGTGATCGAAGACGCGGCCCAGGCGTTTGGCTCGTCCTGGCGCGGCCAGAAGATCGGCGCTTTCGGCGACATTATTTCGTTTAGCTTTCATGCAAACAAGAACGTCACGTCAATCGAAGGCGGTGCGCTCGTCCTGAATAACGAGGAAGAAGCCGTGCTCGCACAAAAGTACCGGCTGCAAGGCATCACGCGCACCGGCTTTGACGGCATGGACTGCGATCTCCTCGGCGGCAAATACAATCTCACCGATGTCGCCGCCCGCGTCGGCCTCGGACAGCTCAAGCATGTGGAGCGTTTCACGGAACAACGCCGCGAGCTGGCGCGCGCATACTTCGAGAGTTTCGCAAACAGCGCGGCCGTGCGAATGGGCGTGCAGCTGCCGGTGCCGAACTTCACCGACAGCAACTGGCACATGTTCCAGATCGCGCTGCCGCTCGAGCGCCTGTCGCTTACGCGCTCGGCGTTCATGGGCCTGATGAAGGAACGCGGCATTGGCACGGGCGTGCACTACCCGGCGCTGCACCTGTTCACGCTGTATCGCGGTCGCGGGTTTCACGAGGGTATGTTCCCGCACGCGGAAAAATATGGCGCATCAACGGTCACGCTGCCGCTGTTCACGCAGATGACCCAGGACGACGTGACGCGCGTCGTGCATGCAGTCAACGAAATCTGCGCGGCACACGCCATTTAAGGTACTAACTAACCAACGTAACGCCTGCAGGCAGGCAAGCACGCCACGCAGTTGACACAGCAAAACAAGAACGACATTTTTCACCACGGACACCTAGCGGAACCATCGCCAACATGAGTCAAACGGATTTTTTGCCGACCGGCCCGGAATTAACGGTCGTGGTCCCGGTGTACAACGAAGAAGAAGGCCTTGCCGCCCTCTTCTCCCGGCTGTATCCCGCGCTTGACGCGCTCGGCACAACGTATGAAGTGATCTTCATCAACGACGGCAGCCGCGACAAGTCGGCGGCATTGCTCGGCCAGCAATTTCGCGCGCGGCCGGACACCACCCGCGTGATCCTGCTGAACGGCAACTATGGCCAGCACATGGCCATTCTTGCGGGCTTCGAGCAATCGCGCGGGGAAAGCGTGATCACGCTCGACGCCGACTTGCAGAATCCCCCCGAGGAAATTGCCAAGCTGCTTGAGAAGATGCGCGACGGTTACGACTACGTCGGCACGATTCGCCAGCAACGCCAGGACAGCTTCTGGCGCAAGAAGGCGTCGCGTCTGATGAACCGGCTGCGCGAACGCATCACGCGCATCAGGATGACCGACCAGGGCTGCATGCTGCGCGGTTACAGCCGGCACATCATTGACACCATCAACCGCTGCGGTGAAATCAATACCTTCATTCCGGCGCTGGCCTATACGTTCGCGCAGAATCCGATCGAAATCGATGTCGCGCACGAAGAGCGCTTCGCCGGGGAATCGAAGTACTCGCTGTACAGCCTGATCCGCCTTAATTTCGACCTGGTGACCGGATTCTCGGTCGTGCCGCTGCAGTGGTTGTCGTTTATCGGCGTGATCCTTTCCGTGGGGTCCGCGGGCTTGTTCCTGCTGCTGTTGGTTCGACGCTTCATGTTCGGCGCGGAAGTCCAGGGTGTGTTCACCCTGTTCGCTATCACGTTCTTCATGCTCGGCGTGATCATCTTCGCGCTTGGGCTGCTCGGCGAATATATCGGCCGGATCTATCAGCAAGTGCGCGCGCGGCCGCGTTACCTGGTACAGACCATCCTGGAAGAGCGCGACGGCAAGCTTGCGCGAACCATGCCACGCCAGGAAGCGGTAGCAGCAATCAGCCGGGAAGTCGATCCGCTATGAGGTCACTATGAATCCGGCGCCGGTCAATGCAAATGCTACGAATGCCACAACCGCTATAAGCGCTCCGCGCGTGAAGCCTCGTGCGGTCGTGTTCGCGTATCACAACGTCGGCGTGCGCTGCCTGCAGGTCCTGCTCGCGCGCGGCGTGGAGGTCGCGCTGGTTGTCACGCACGAAGATAATCCGGACGAGAACATCTGGTTCGGCAGCGTGAGATCGGTGGCAGCGGATCATGGCATTGCGGTCATCACGCCCGCCGATCCCCAGTCGCCCGAATTGCACGACGCAATCAGCGAACTCGCGCCGGACTTCATTTTCTCGTTCTATTACCGGCACATGCTGCCGGTCGGCCTGCTCGCGCTCGCCGCCCGCGGCGCGTACAACATGCACGGTTCGTTGTTGCCGAAGTATCGAGGGCGCGTGCCCACCAATTGGGCCGTGCTGAACGGAGAAACCGAAACGGGAGCGACGCTGCACGAGATGGCAGCCAAACCGGATGCCGGGGCAATCCTTGCCCAGACACCCGTGCCCATTCTCCCCGACGACACCGCCGCGCAAGTCTTCGACAAAACCACCGTCGCCGCGGAACAAACCTTGTGGCGCGTCTTGCCGGCGTTGATCGCGGGCGAGGCGCCGCATTTGCCGAACGATCTCACGAAAGGCAGCTACTTCGGCGGCAGGAAGCCGGAGGATGGCCGCATCGACTGGTCGCAAACCGCGCAGCAGGTCTACAACCTGATTCGCGCCGTCGCGCCGCCGTATCCGGGGGCTTTTACAGACATTGGACAGGCGCGGTTTATCGTCGCGCGGGCTCGTCTCATGCCCGAAAACGGCCTGCCGGGCATCGACGCCGAGACCCTGCGTGAGGTTTCGAATTTGCCCCCTGGGCTGCACGTGAAGGATAATGCGCTGTTTGGCGTATGCGGCGACAGCCGCGTGGTCGCCATCCGTGAATTACGGCAACCATTCGTGGACGAAAGCCAGACTCCAGCCGGCGGCGAACGCGTCGTCAGTCCCGCCGAATTCGGCCGACTCACTCAATCACTTCCTCATTCATGAAAAAAGTCCTGATCCTGGGTGTCAACGGCTTCATTGGCCACCACCTCTCCAAGCGCATTCTCGAGACGACCGACTGGGAAGTCTTCGGCATGGACATGCAACGCGACCGCCTCGGCGACCTCGCCAATCACGAGCGCATGCATTTCTTCGAAGGCGACATCACGATCAACAAGGAGTGGGTCGAATATCACATCAAGAAGTGCGATGTGATTCTTCCGCTGGTGGCCATTGCCACGCCGGCGACCTACGTGAAGCAGCCGCTGCGCGTGTTCGAACTCGACTTCGAAGCAAACCTGCCGATCGTGCGTTCGGCTGTGAAGTACGGCAAGCATCTCGTGTTTCCGTCTACGTCCGAGGTGTACGGCATGTGCACCGACGAGCAATTCGATCCCGAAGAATCGCAACTCAGCTACGGCCCGATCAACAAGCCGCGCTGGATCTACGCGTGCTCGAAGCAACTGATGGACCGCGTGATCTGGGGCTACGGCATGGAAGGCCTGAACTTCACGCTGTTCCGCCCGTTCAACTGGATCGGCCCGGGTCTTGACTCCATCTATACGCCGAAGGAAGGCAGCTCGCGCGTGGTCACGCAATTCCTGGGTCATATCGTGCGCGGTGAAAACATCAGCCTGGTCGATGGCGGCGCGCAAAAGCGTGCGTTCACGGATATCGACGACGGCATCGGCGCGTTGATGAAGATCATCGAAAACAAGAACGGCGTGGCAACGGGCAAGATCTATAACATCGGCAATCCGAGCAACAACTTCTCGGTCCGCGAACTCGCGCACAAGATGCTGAAGCTCGCCAATGAGATCAGCGAATACACGGAAAGCGCGAAGACGGTTCAGCTCGTGGAGACGTCGTCGGGCGACTACTACGGTGCCGGTTATCAGGACGTGCAAAACCGCGTGCCGAAGATCGACAACACGATCGAGGAACTCGACTGGAAACCGGTCGCGACCATGGACGACGCGCTGCGCAAGATTTTCGAAGCCTATCGCGGCGATGTAGGCACGGCGCGACGCCTTGTCGAAGATCAGTCTTAAGGACGGCGCGTGGCTCGCATCGTTCTGAAAATCGACGTCGATACCCTGCGCGGCACGCGCGAAGGCGTGCCGAATCTCGCGCGCCTGCTCGACAAATATCACGCCCGCGCCACGTTCCTGTTTAGCCTCGGACCCGATCACACCGGCTGGGCGTTGCGTCGCGTGTTTCGCCCGGGGTTTCTCAAGAAGGTGTCACGGACGTCGGTGGTCGAGCACTACGGCATCAAGACGCTCATGTACGGTGTGCTTCTGCCGGGACCGGATATCGGCCGCCGCGCAGTGGCTGAAATGCGCGCGATTCACGAAGCGGGTTTCGAGTGCGGCATCCACACGTGGGATCACGTGTACTGGCAGGACAATGTCCGGGCGGGAAACCGTGAGTGGACAGCCAAACAAATGCAGCGCAGCCACGCACGTTTCGTCGAAATCTTCGGCACGCCGCCGGTTACGCACGGCGCGGCGGGTTGGCAGATGAACGGCTACGCGTTCGAACAGATCGATGCCTGGGGCATGAAATACGCGTCTGATGGGCGTGGTCACACACCCTACATTCCGGTGCTCGACGGCCGAACGCTGAATCACATCCAGATGCCCACCACGCTGCCTACGCTGGATGAAATCCTCGGTATAGATGGCGTGGACGTGGGCAATGTTGCCGCGCATTTGCTGGCTCTTACGTCGAAGCAGGCGCACGACCAGGTCTTCACGCTGCACGCCGAGTTGGAAGGACAAAAGCTGGCCACGGTATTCGAACAATTGCTGGCCGGTTGGAGCGCGCAAGGTCACAGCTTCTGCACGATGGGCGACTATCATGCGACGCTGGACCGCACGACGCTGCCCACGTACCCTGTCGCGTGGGGCGAGATTCCAGGTCGCGCTGGCGAGTTGATCCTGCAGCCGGACTGACGCTGGTTGGGCCTGTTTTTGTAGCTAGGTTCGCGTTTTTTTGCGACCGTTCCCGCAACTGGCATCTGTCGCAGGCCCGGTCGGACGGTGCCCAGCCCTTCCCTGATTCGCACTACCGTTTCAACGTGCTCGCTCTCCAGAAATGGCGCACGAGCCACGCGTCTACCGATAACAGCAACAACTTTCATGGGACTGGAGTGAGCGCCATGAGACCAGAGTAAGGCACTAAAGTGCCAACTCTGGTCGACACGCCAACTCCGGTCGACCGCAAACAACCTGCATGGGACCGGAGTAAGCGCTGAAGCGCCAACTCCGGTCGACAGAGGAGAAACTTCGTGCCGATCGCAGTCGATCAATCCGTTCCCGATTTCACCGCGCCCGCAACCGGCGGCGACTTTTCGCTGTCCAGTCTGCGAGGCAAGAAAGTCGTGCTGTTTTTTTATCCGAAAGACAACACGCCGGGCTGTACCACGGAAAGCCTGCAGTTCCGTGATCTCTATGCTCAATTCAAGAAGGCAGGCGCTGAGGTGATCGGCATCTCGCGTGACAGCGTGAAATCGCACGACAACTTCAAGGCGAAGCTTGAACTGCCGTACACGCTGGTGTCCGACTCCGACGAAGCTATTTGCACGCTCTTCGGTGTCATCAAAATGAAGAAAATGTATGGCAAGGAAGTACGCGGAATCGAGCGCTCGACCTTCCTGCTGGACACGAACGGCGTGCTTCGCCGGGAGTTCCGTGGCGTAAAGGTTCCAGGTCACGTTGAACAGATTGTGGAAGCTGTACAAGCGCTTTGAGGCACGTTATATTGATTCGCAATGAGCGCTTGCCCTTCCCTCCATTTCTCTTTGCGTAGCGTCCGGTGTTTCGCGGTTTCCCCCGCGACCGGCACGGGGTCCCGCTACACGCCACGCCGGCAATCCTCGCGCGTGGCGGAAGTTGAAAGGCGCTTTGAAGCAGGCGCTGTCGAGCCGCTGGTCCCATCGTCCGGGACGGCGGCTTTTTTGTTTGCGGACGCTCCCTCACCTGCAGCGTGTGCGCCCTGGGCGTCCCGCGCCGTCCGTGCGTTTCATCCCCGTTTTCTTCAGGACGCAACTTCCAAGGAGCCGATCGAAATCTAGGCGAACCGGCGTTTTCGAAACCGAAGCGCGTCTCCGGGCGCAAACTGCATCGACGTCCGGCCTTCTGGCCTGAAGACCTGAACGTCGGCTCACGCAGGATGCGACAGGCGACGCACGACATACGATCCGAATCCTATCGAGGAAAACCATGCCTTTGCCTACCGCACCCGTCAAGCTCGGCAACCTCCTGCCGTCTGAAGAATACAAAGCCAAAGCCCGGCCTGCCCGAACATCGAAAAAGCAGGCAAGCGACGGTGATCTGGCTGAAACCGAGACCGACTTTGGCGCAAGCGTCGGCGGTTCACGGCCTGCCGCCGCGAACACCGCCAATACGCTGCGCGCTATAGCAAGCGAGACATTGGCGAACGCGGCCAAAGGCTCAGCAGTAGAAGCCTCTGACGCAGCGCCCGCCGCCCGCACGCGTCGCGCGAAACAAACCGCTGCGTTGCTGCAGCCCGCTGCTACGCCGGCCGAACAGATCGAAACCACGCCGGCTGTCGCCCGCACGCCGGTCGAAGCGCGCACGCCGTCGCGCGCCGAAGCACCGGCCGCGCCCGTGGCTGCCGCAGGGCAACCGCGTGGCCAGCAGAAACGCCGTCAGCGTGGCCAGCCGGAGAACGAGATCGGCAAATTGTTCGTGCTCGACACGAACGTGCTGATGCACGATCCGTCATCGCTTTTCCGGTTCGAGGAACACGACGTCTATCTGCCGATGATGACGCTCGAGGAACTCGATAACCACAAGAAGGGCATGTCGGAAGTGGCGCGCAATGCGCGTCAGGTGAGCCGCACGCTGGATGCGCTGGTGGCGCACGTCGGCGAGATGTCGGCTGGTTTGCCCTTGTCCGCGCTGGGCAATCGCGATGCCACCGGCCGCCTGTACTTCCAGACCACGCTGACCGACATTGAGCCGGTTGAAGGCCTGCCGGTCGGCAAGGCCGACAACCAGATTCTCGGCGTGGTTCGCGCGTTGCAGAAGGAGCGCACGGATCGCCAGGTCGTGCTGGTGTCGAAAGACATCAACATGCGCATCAAGGCCCACGCGCTCGGCCTGCCCGCTGAAGATTATTTCAACGACCAGGTGCTGGAAGACAAGGACCTGCTCTATTCCGGCGTACGCGCGTTGCCGTCCGACTTCTGGACGAAGCACGCGAAGGGCATGGAAAGCTGGCAGGACACCAAGACAGGCACGACGTATTACCGCGTCACCGGTCCGCAGTGCGCGTCCATGCTGGTCAACGAGTTCGTGTATTTCGAACCGCAGAACGGCGAACCGTCGTTCTACGGCATCGTGCGCGAGTTGAACGGCAAGACAGCGCTGCTGCAAACGCTGCGCGATTACAGCCATCACAAGAACAACGTGTGGGGCATCACATCGCGCAATCGCGAGCAGAATTTCGCGCTGAACCTGCTGATGAACCCGGACGTGGATTTCGTCACGCTGCTGGGTCAGGCCGGTACCGGCAAGACCTTGATGGCATTGGCCGCCGGCCTCGCGCAAGTGCTCGACGACAAGCGCTATAACGAGATCATCGTGACGCGTGCGACGGTGCCTGTTGGCGAAGACATCGGCTTCTTGCCGGGTACGGAAGAGGAAAAGATGCAGCCGTGGATGGGCGCATTCGACGACAACCTCGAAGTCCTGCAAAAGACCGACGACGCCGCCGGCGAATGGGGCCGTGCCGCCACGCAGGAACTGATCCGATCACGCCTGAAGGTGAAGAGCATGAACTTCATGCGCGGACGGACGTTCGTGGACAAATACGTGATCATCGACGAGGCGCAGAATTTGACGCCCAAGCAGATGAAAACGCTCGTCACGCGCGCCGGTCCGGGCACGAAGATCGTGTGTCTGGGCAATATCGCGCAGATCGACACGCCGTATCTGACGGAGGGCAGTTCAGGCCTGACGTACGTGGTCGACCGCTTCAAGGGCTGGACGCATAGCGGCCACGTCACGCTCGCGCGTGGCGAACGCTCACGTCTGGCGGATTACGCGTCCGAGATTCTTTAAATTCTTTAGATTTTCGACACGCTTTGAAAGCCCGGCAAGCATCGCTTGCTGGGCTTTTTTGCGCCTTTTCAGCGTGTTTTCGGTCTGAAAACACGTCCCTCCGAAGCAACACTTACAGCGTAAACCTCAAGTGACTTATCAAGAAAACTTGCTCCAGCCCCGTCTGACGGGCTAGTATCGCGAGACCGCCATCATGGCGAGCGCTCATGTTCACCCTCGGCTCGCCCTTCCGAATGCGTCAACTCTGGTCACTGCTGCTTCTCACCCTCCTCGTTGCCGCGTGCTCGAGCGCGCCGACGCGGGTGTCGCGCGCACCGGCCGGATCGAACGCTACCGCTTCCAATCGCACCTTCGCCACACCCTCCGGTTTCCCGAATTTCGTCGATCACAGCGTCGGACGCGAGGAAATCTCCATTCAGGCGATGTCGCTCGTGGGCGTGCCGTATCGCTGGGGAGGTAATACGCCGGAGGCAGGTTTCGATTGCAGCGGGCTGGTGCGCTATGTGGTGGATCGGGCGGCATCGGTGAACCTGCCGCGCACGACGGCGGACATGAGCGTTCGCGGTGAATCGATTGAACCCGACGAAGTTGCTCCCGGCGACCTGATTTTCTTCAACACGACGGGCCGGCCGCATTCGCACGTCGGGATTTACGTGGGGAAACTGCGCTTTGTGAACGCGCCCTCGACTGGGGGCACCGTGCGGCTCGATTACCTCACCAATCCATATTGGGCCAAGCGTTTCGATGGCATCCGGCGCGTCGCGGCACCGAAAGCAGATCCGGCTCCGTTCGATGCACCAACGTATCTGGCGTCGCCGGTTCCGGCACCGGTCCCAGGCGGTTCACCGCCGCAAGTTGCCGCGACGGCCAACGCAGCCCCTGCTGCCGATCGCTATGAACCGCCGAGCGCTGCGCCAACGACGGCACCGCCGGTAGGCTCCTACCGTACCGCCGCCGATCAGTTCGAACCACCGCCGTCCGCATTGTCGTCCGCACAACGGCAGGCGCAATCGGCGGGTGCCGTGTCACCAGCCATTACTACCGCCCGCTCGGGTGCCGATCCGTTCGAACCGCCGCCGTCATCGCTTTCCGCCGCACAACGTCAATCGCAGACCGCAAACGCGATGTCACCACCACGCGAATCGCAGGCTGGATCGAATGCTGTCGCGGCGGCATCGGCAGCGCCCGACCCCATCGCGGCCGCTGCCGATGCCTTCGAACCCCCGCCGCCCACCGCCCGGCTGGCGGCGCAGCAGGTGCGCTCCGTGCGAGAACAACAACCTTCCTCAGTCGGTCGCATTCCCGCCGCCGACCCATCCGCCCACGTGATGCGCGCCTCCACGAATTCGCTCACGATTCCACGCACGCCTACGCACCCCGCTACCGCCGACGACCCCATCGCGAAGTTCGCCAACGGCAGCTACTGAGCCGTCACCCGGCTATCACGTTCAGCGCGTTTTCTGAACCGCACACACTTCCCAGCGTCTGCTATCGTGTCTCGATAACGATTCAACGCATCATCGAATCGACCATCGGCCTCGAAAGGAGTGAACCTCATGGACTTGGGACTCGCCGGCAAGATCGTGCTCATCACGGGCGGCAGCAAGGGTATCGGCTTCGCGTGCGCGCGAGCATTTGCAGCGGAAGGCGCGCGCGTCGCGATTGTTTCACGCGATCCGGCAAATCTCGCCCGTGCACGCGAAGAACTCGCGAAAGATGGCTTCCACGTGCATCTGGCGCGTGCCGATCTTCACGAAGCGCACAGCGCGCAAGACGTGGTGGAAGAAGCGACGGGCGCGCTCGGCCCGATCGATATCCTCGTGAATTGCGCGGGCGCCGCTAAACGCTACGACCCTGATCTCCTCGATGCCGCCGCCTACAAGGCCGCGATGGAAGCGAAATATTTCCCGTGTATCTACCCTCAGCAAGCCGTGCTGAAGCAAATGGCCGAACGGCTGAGAGCGAACCCCAAGGCCGAACCGGGCGCGGTGGTGAACATCATCGGGATGGGTGGGAAGATTGCGAGCGATATTCATATCGCGGGCGGCGCGGCGAATGCAGCGCTGATGCTGGCAACCGTTGGTCTCGCGCATCATTACGCGAAGCTCGGCATTCGCATCAACGCGATCAATCCGGGCGCGACGTTGACGGAACGGGTTGAGGAATCGCTGGCGCTCGAGGCGCAGAGACTGGGTGTCACGCGAGATGAAGCGTTGGCGCAAAGCCAGGCAAAAGTGCCGCTCGGCCGATACGCGAAACCCGAGGAAATTGCGGACGTCGCGCTGTTCCTGGCGAGCCGCCGGGCGAGTTATGTATCCGGCGCGATCATTCCGATGGACGGGGTCGGCGCGCCGTTGATCTGACACACGAAGCGCGGGTGACTTATAACCAGGTCACCCGCGAACTGCTCGCGGCGTTTAAGGAAGAAAGCGATGTCCGAGCCACCAAGCGGCGGCGGCCATCACGGCAGACGCCGGAATGGTTAATATCCACGCCCACACGATGTTTCCCGCCACGCCCCATCGCACCGCGCTGAACTTCTGCGTCGCGCCGACGCCGACAATCGCGCCTGTGATTGTGTGCGTGGTCGACACGGGAATACCGAGGAACGACGCGACGAACAACGTAATCGCCCCGCCCGACTCCGCGCAAAACCCTCCGACCGGCTTGAGCTTCGTGATCTTCTGTCCCATGGTGCGCACGATGCGCCAGCCGCCGAACAGCGTACCGAGCCCCATCGACAGATAACATCCGCCGATCACCCAGATCGGTGGCGCGTCCGCTGCCGCTGACCAATACCCCGCCGCGATCAGCAGCATCCAGATAATGCCGATGGTCTTCTGCGCGTCATTACCGCCGTGCCCAAGGCTATACAACCCTGCCGATATCAGCTGCCAGCGTCTGAACCGCCGGTCCACCTTGGAGGGCGGCGTGCGGAAATACATCCACGACACAATCAGCATGAACAGCGATCCGAGGACGAAACCCAGCAGCGGCGAAATGAAGATAAACGAGACGGTCTTGAGCAAGCCGTCCATATTCAGCGAGCCCCAGCCCGACTTCGCCCACGCCGAGCCGACCAGACCGCCGATCAGCGCATGCGACGAACTCGACGGAATGCCGTAGTGCCACGTGATGATGTTCCAGCCGATCGCGCCAACCAGCGCGCCAAAAATCACATATTGATCGACGATAGCTGGGTCGATCGTTCCTCTGCCGACAGTGGCGGCAACTTTCAAATGGAACACGAAATACGCAATGACGTTGAACGCGGCAGCGAACGCCACGGCTTGCTGAGGTTTCAGCACGCCCGTGGACACGACGGTTGCGATGGAGTTGGCGGCGTCGTGGAAGCCGTTCATGAAGTCGAACACGAGTGCGACCACGACGAGCGTAATGACAGCCCAGAGGGCGAGTTGAATCGAATGCATCGTTTATCGAGTGAGTGGCGCGGCTGAAATCAGGCGTTTTCCAGCACGATGCCTTCGATGATGTTCGCAACATCCTCGCATTTGTCGGTGATGGTCTCGAGCAACTCGTAGATTGCCTTGAGTTTGATCAGCGTCTTGACGTTGTCCTCTTCGCGAAAGAGTTTCGACATGGCCGAGCGCAGCACCCGGTCGGCATCCGATTCCAGACGGTCGATTTCTTCGCAGATCTTGAGGATTTCGCTCGCGCGTTTCATGTCGGCGAGCAGCTTGACGGCGTGTTGCACGCGCTCGCAGGTGGCCGTGCTGATATGCGCGAGCTGGCTCATTTCCGCGGTCGATTCGCGCACGTCATAGAGCGAGATGGCAGTGGCGACGTCTTCCATCAGGTCGAGGATATCGTCCATCGTCGTGATGAGCTTGTGGATTTCGTCGCGATCGAGCGGCGTGATGAAAGTCTTGTGCAGCAGGTCGATGGTTTCGTGCGTGAGCTTGTCCGCACGTTTTTCGTTGGTCTGGACGTTCTGCTTATGGACCTCCATCTGGTCCATGTTGTCGATCAGCAGTTCGAGTTCGTGACTGGCGTCAACGATGCACTTTGCGTGCGCATTGAAGATTTCGAAAAATTTGCCCTCGGTGGGCATGAATCGACCGAACATGAAAATCCCGAAAAGTAATTTTTCTGCGTTAAATCAACTGTTTACCGAAACACGCACGATTAAGATCAGAACCGTACCCGACTTGCATGAAATGCCTGACTAGTGCGAGCCGATATGACAAACCCGTGACAGGTGCGATTCTATCGGAAAGCGTCCGCTCTCAGGCAGGCGTGTCAGACCGCCACAACCTCCAAGCGTAGCGTCTGCTCGATCTCGGTTTGACGGTCCGGAAACTGAGTTGCGTGTTCCAGACGTTAGTGCCCCACGCTGAACCCTGACCCAACGCTTCGTGAGCGAATGCGGCGTCAAGCGACGCATGCCGTAAACGACAGTAATAAAAAGAATCCGCGCGTCTTTCGGCTTTACTAAACAAGCCTGCACTGACTCGTGAGAAAAGCCTCAGACCGTTACAAGTTATGGTGCGGGCGCTTATTTGCTGTCCTCAATCCCCTACTGAACATTGGCCAGAACGGCTTCAATCGTCATTCCAAACCGCTCCTGCGCGCTGCAGCTTTGTTTTCCTTTGTGTACATTGCCGCATTGTCTTCGTTGCAGACAAAATCACGCGAGCTCGGTGCTTTATTTCAAGTCGACTTCTTATTGACGATTTCGAAAGCAATTCGAAAGTGCTCATGGGTTTGAGCTTGACTCAGCAGTGCAACGCCGACCGGATCAGAAACTCGCAGCATCAAGGCAACGTTCAGTTAAACCCCAAGTCCTGGAACTCTCATGCTCGGCCTAGTACGTATCGCTCTCCGACGGCCATACACCTTTGTCGTCCTGGCGATCCTCATCCTGATCATCGGGCCGCTTTCCGCGATCAGAACGCCGACCGATATCTTTCCCGATATCCGCATTCCCGTGATCAGCGTCGTATGGCAATACACGGGCTTGCCGCCGGATCAAATGGTCGGACGGATTACCTCCCCGTTCGAGCGTTCGCTGACTACGACGGTGAACGACATCCAGCACATAGAAGCTGAATCGGTTAATGGCTTCGGCATCATCAAGATCTTCTTCCAGCCGGGCGTGAACATCAGTAACGCGAACGCCCAGGTGACCGCCGTCTCGCAGACGCAATTGCGTCAATTGCCACCGGGCACCACGCCGCCGCTGATCCTGAACTACAACGCGTCGACGGTGCCGATCATCCAGCTCGCCCTCTCGGGTAAAGGTCTCACCGAACAAAACCTCGGCGACCTTGGACTGAACCAGTTGCGTCCGGCGCTGGTGACGGTGGCCGGTGCGTCGATCCCCTATCCGTTCGGCGGCAAGTCGCGCCAGATACAGATCGACATCGACCCAACTGCATTGCAGGCGCGCGGCCTGTCTGCCCAGGACGTCGCCAATGCGCTCGCCGCGCAGAACCTGCTGACGCCAATCGGTACGGAAAAAATCGGCGATCACGAATACACGCTGCAGTTGAATAACGCGCCTTTCGCGCTTAAAGCGCTAGGCGACCTGCCGATCAAGGCGGTCAATGGCACCACGCTTTATATCCACGATGTCGCCAACGTCCGCGACGGCAGCCCGCCGCAAACGAATATCGTGCATGTGGACGGCAAGCGTTCGGTGCTGATGTCGGTGCTGAAGAACGGCTCGGTGTCCACGCTCGGCATCATCGCCGGCATCAAGCAGCACGTGCTGGACGCGAAGGCTTCATTGCCCGACGCGCTGCAAATTGCACCGATCGGTGACCAGTCGCTGTTCGTGCGCGCGGCCATCAGCGGCGTGGCCCGCGAAGGCGTGATCGCAGCCGCGCTGACGAGCCTGATGATCCTGTTATTCCTCGGCAGTTGGCGTTCGACCGTGATCATTGCGACGTCGATTCCGCTCGCCATTCTCGGTTCGATAGCGACCCTGTCTGCGCTCGGCGAGACGCTCAACATCATGACGCTCGGCGGCTTGGCGCTCGCGGTGGGGATCTTGGTCGACGACGCGACCGTCACCATCGAAAATATCAACTGGCATCTTGAGCAAGGCAAGCAGGTAGAAGAAGCCATCCTCGATGGCGCCGCGCAGATCGTCACGCCGGCGTTCGTGGCGCTGCTCTGTATTTGCATTGTGTTCGTGCCGATGTTTTTCCTCGATGGCGTCGCGCGTTTCCTCTTCGTGCCAATGGCCGAGGCCGTGATCTTCGCGATGGTCGCATCGTTCATCCTGTCGCGAACACTCGTTCCCACGATGGCGAAATACCTGCTGCATCCACACAATCTCGATGAAGACGCACATGCGAAGAAGCGCCCTGGCCCACTTGGACGCTTTCAGCAAGGCTTCGAACGACGCTTCGAAAAGATCCGCAGCGGCTATCACGGCTTGCTCGAACTGGCGCTTAACCATCGCGCACCATTCGTCAGTTGCTTCCTTGGCTTCGTCCTGATCTCGTTTGCGCTGGTGCCGCTGCTCGGCCGCAATTTTTTCCCGGATGTCGACGCCGGGCAAATCCTGTTGCACGTACGCGCGCCCGTCGGCGTGCGAGTCGAGAAGACCGCGCAAATTTTTGCGGATGTGGAAGGATCGATTCGCCAGATGATCCCGTCAAGCGAACTCGCCACGATGGTCGACAACATCGGCCTGCCGGTCAGCGGAATCAACCTCGCTTATAACAACACCGGGACCATCGGCTCGCAGGACGGCGACATCCAGATCGCGTTGAACGAAGATCACCGACCGACCGCGGAGTACGTGCGGCAGATGCGCGAGAAGTTGCCGCGCCTTTATCCGGGCGTGACGTTCTCGTTCCCGCCGGCGGACATCATCAGCCAGATCTTGAACTTCGGTTCGCCGGCGCCTGTTGACTTGCAGGTTCGCGGCAACAACCTGCCCGCCAACTTCGCTTACGCCAACCGGCTGCTGCGCGAAATCCGCCAGATTCCCGGCGTAGTCGATGCACGGATCCAGCAAGCGCAAAACTCACCCACGTTCAACGTCGATGTCGATCGCACCCGCGCACAACTCCTTGGCATCAACGAGCGTGACGTCACGAACAGTCTGGTCGTGAATCTCGCGGGCTCGAGTCAGGTCGCGCCGACTTTCTGGCTGAACAATGTGAACGGCGTGTCGTATCCGATCGTGATGCAGACGCCGCAATACACCCTCGATTCGCTTGCCTCGCTGCAGAACCTGCCGATCACATCGAGCCTGCAGAGCAGTGGTCAGATCCTGGGCGGCCTCGCGACCGTCCAGCGTACGAACACCAATGCGGTCGTCAGCCAGTACAACATCCAGCCGATGGTCGAGATTTTCGCGACCACGCAGGATCGCGATCTAGGCGCGGTCGCCTCCGACATCCAGCGCGTGGTCAAAAACAATGCCGCCACCCTGCCCAAGGGTTCGTCCATCGCCCTGCTCGGCCAGGTGCAGACCATGAACAGCGCATTCGCCGGCATGTTGTTCGGCCTGCTCGGCGCGGTCGTGTTGATCTACCTGATCGTCGTGGTCAACTTCCAGTCGTGGGCCGATCCGTTCGTGATCGTCACTGCGTTGCCGGCGGCGCTCGCCGGCATCGTCTGGATGTTGTTCGCGACCCATACCACGCTGTCCGTGCCTGCACTGACGGGGGCCATCATGTGCATGGGGGTGGCGACCGCCAACTCCATTCTCGTGGTCAGCTTCTGCCGCGAGCGCCTGGCCGTTCACGGCGACCCGTTCAAGGCGGCGCTCGAAGCCGGCTTCACCCGTTTCCGCCCGGTGCTCATGACGGCTCTCTCGATGATCATCGGCATGGCGCCGATGGCCCTCGCGATGGGCGAAGGCGGCGAACAGAATGCACCGCTTGGCCGCGCCGTGATCGGCGGCCTGATTTTCGCTACCACCGCGTCGCTGCTCCTGGTCCCGGTGATCTTCTGCATCATTCACTCGCGCCCTGGCCGCGCGGTTGCCCCGACACCCGTGACGGGAGGTCCTGCTCATGTCGTCTGAACCTGTTGTGAATAATGAACCCGTGCCGCGCCGTCGACTTGTCGTGATCGGCGTGGTGGGTATCGCGGTTGCCGTGCTCGTGGTCGCTGCCGGCGTCACGCTGCGCGCGGTCGATGCCCGCAACCTCAAGACCTGGACCAACGCGCAGGTCGTCCCGACCGTCAACGTGATCCATCCGGTCAGCGCGGCAAATGGTCCGACGCTTGACCTGCCGTCGCATCTCGAAGCGTATTCACGCGCGCCGATCTTCGCGCGCGTCAGCGGTTATCTGAAGTCGTGGAATGTGGATATCGGCGCACCGGTGAAAGCCGGGCAACTGCTCGCGGTGATCGAGTCGCCCGAGCTCGACCAGCAATTGTTGCAAGCCCGTGCGGACCTCGCCAGCGCGCAAGCCAATTCGGCACTCGCGGGTACGACCGCGAAACGCTGGCAGGCACTGCTCGGCACGGATTCCGTCGCCCAGCAGGAAGTCGATGAGCGCACCGGCGACTACACGGCCAAGAAAGCCACCGTGGCGGCCGCGCAGGCCAACGTGGATCGTTTGCTCGCCACCAAGGGCTTCGAGCGCATCGTGGCGCCGTTTGACGGCGTGGTGACCGCGCGGGACACGGATGTCGGCGCGCTGATCAATGCGGGCAGCGGCGGCGTCGGACAGGAGTTGTTCACCGTCTCCGACGTGAAGCAGTTGCGCGTGTATGTCCAGGTGCCGCAGAGCTACGCCCCCGATGTCCGCAGCGGCACGACAGCAACGCTTTCCGTGCCGGAATATCCGGGCCAGCGTTTCGCTGCGCGCGTGATTGCATCGGCGGATTCGGTCAGCGCATCGTCGGGGACCACGCTGGTTCAATTGCTCGTCGATAACGCCGACGGCAAGCTCTTGCCGGGTGGGTTTGCCAGCCTGCAATTCAAGCTGCCGGTGCAGGCAAATGCGGTCCGGGTTCCCGCCAGCGCACTGGTATTCGACGCGCGCGGCCTGACGGTCGCAACCCTTGGTGCAAACAGCCAGGTCGTCTTCAAGAAGGTGACGATCAATCGCGATTTCGGCGACTCGGTCGAGATTGGCTCGGGGCTCGTCGCGAGCGATAACGTGATCGATACGCCGCCGGATGGTCTCGTTGACGGCGATCACGTGCAAGCCGCCAGCACCGACAAGAAGGTGGCCGCCAATGGCTAGGAGGCTTAGGTTAGGTGTCCCGGCGCTGCTGGCCGGCACCATCGCACTGGCGGCCTGCTCGCTCGCGCCGGACTACAAGGTGCCTGCAACGCCTGTCGTCGCGCAATATCACACGGTCGGGCCGTGGATCAGCGCGCAGCCCGCCGATCAGTTGGATCGGGCCGGCTGGTGGAAGATGTATAACGACGCTCAACTCGACGATCTCGAGATACGCCTGCTCGCAAACAACACGGATCTTGAAGCGGCCTTCGCGCACTACCGGCAGGCGCAGGCGTTCGTGGATCAGGTTTCAGCCGGACTGTTCCCGAAGATCAGTGCGAACGCCGTTCCGCAACGCGACCGGCAGTCGTACCGGCGGCCCTTGCGCGTGGGCGGCCCCAACGATTACAACTCCGCCACGCTCGGCGGCGAGATCGATTACGACCTCGACCTGTGGGGCCGCGTGCGGGACTCCGTGGTGGCGGGCAAGGACGAGGCGCAAGCATCGAAAGCCGATCTTGCATCGGTGCAACTGAGCCTGCAGATCCAGCTCGCCGATAGCTTCATCCGCCTGCGCGGCCTTGATCAGCAGACGAAGTTGCTCAACGACACGGTTGCGGCCTTCGCACGCGCGCTGCAACTCACGCAAACGCTGCATGGGGGAGGACTTGTTTCAGGGCTCGATGTATCGCGTGCACAGACGCAGTTGTCATCGGCGAAATCGCAGTTGTCGCAGAACCTCGCGCAGCGCGCGTTGATCGAACATGCAATCGCGGAACTGGTTGGCGCGGCTGCGTCCGAGTTCAGTTTGCAAGAGCAAACCGCCGATATCACCTTACCTGTGATTCCGACCGGCTTGCCCTCGACCTTGTTGCAGCGGCGCCCCGACATTGCCGCGGCCGAGCGCCGCGTGGCAGAAGCCAATGCGAAGATCGGGGTAGCGCGCGCCGCCTACTTCCCTTCCATCACGCTCAGCGCGCAAGCTGGATTTCAGAGCTCCGCTTATGCGAATCTGATTAGTGCTCCAACGTTGTTCTGGGCAATCGGTCCGCAACTCGTGCAATACGTCTTCGATGGCGGCTTGCGCCGCGCACAACTCGATTCGGCGAAAGCGGCGACCGATGAAGCCGGCGCGCGTTATCGGGGTGTCGTGTTGTCGGCGTTCCAGCAAATAGAGGACAACCTGTCGCTGCTGCAGGACTTGGGCACGGCGCTCGAACAACAACGCGATGCCAGCAACTCGGCGCAGTATTCCGTCGATCTGGCGCTGCACCGGTATCGGCAAGGCGCTGTAGGTTATCTCGATGTCGTGCAGGCGCAGACTGCCGCGCTCGACGCTCAGCGGGGCGTCCTCGATATCCAGACACGTCAGCTAAGCGCGAACGTGCAATTGATCAAGGCGCTGGGCGGCGGCTGGTCGAGCGAAGAGCTCGCGAGCACGGCGGCAGCGCCGGTGCTAGTCGCTGCTGGTGAGAAACCGAAGGAATAGTGCCTGTCGCCGAGTGCGCGAACCGCGCGCCTCGCCGCGCGCAGGATATCCGGGAAGCCGGCTTCGCCCGGTAGGACCGCTTCTCGGCGCCCGTACCAGGGTCGAATCGCGGGGAGAGTGGCAAATAAGCCTCCCGCTCAGCGCCTAGTCGCCGTAGAAATTCTGCGCACCGGCAAAATTCTCGAACTTCGTATATTGACCCTGGAACGTGAGACGAATGGGACCAATCGGACCATTACGCTGCTTGCCGATAATGATCTCGGCCGTGCCTTTATCCGGGCTATCCGGGTTATAAACTTCGTCGCGATAAATGAACAGAATCACGTCCGCGTCCTGTTCGATAGCGCCGGATTCTCGCAGATCGGACATGATCGGGCGTTTGTTCGGACGTTGCTCCAACCCGCGGTTCAACTGCGATAGCGCCATCACGGGAACATCGAGTTCCTTGGCGAGACTTTTGAGCGAACGCGAGATTTCCGAAATTTCGGTCGCCCGGTTTTCCCCGGCAGAACCGGAGCCGGACATGAGCTGCAAATAATCCACAATGATCAGGCCCAGCTTGCCGCATTGCCGCGCGAGGCGCCGCGAGCGCGAGCGCAGTTCCATCGGATTCAGACCACCCGTCTCATCGATAAAAATCTGCGCCTCGCTCATTTTCTGCACGGCATGAGTGAGCTTCGGCCAGTCCTCGTCGGTGAGACGGCCGGTACGCATCCTGTGCTGATCGAGGCGGCCCACTGAGCCCAACATACGCATGGTGAGTTGCGTGCCCGGCATTTCCATGGAGAACACGGCCACTGGAAGGCCATATTCAACAGCCACGTATTCGCCGATATTCATCGAGAACGCGGTTTTACCCATCGACGGCCGGCCCGCCACGATGATCAATTCACCGCCATGCATGCCCGACGTCATGCGGTCCAGATCGACAAAACCTGTCGGCGTACCGGTCACGTCGCTTGGATTCGCCGTGTGATACAGCGTGTCGATACGCTCGACCACCTGCGTCAGCAACGGCCCGATCTCGAGAAAACCCTGCGTGCCGCGCGCGCCGCTTTCCGCGATCGAGAACACCTTCGCCTCGGCCTCATCCAGCAACTGGCGCACTTCCTTGCCTTGCGGATTGAAGGCATCGGCGGAAATTTCATCCGCGACTGACACCAGACGGCGCAACACCGCCCGATCCCGGACGATTTCCGCATACCGGCGAATATTCGCGGCGCTCGGCGTGTTCTGCGCGAGTGCGTTCAGGTACGCCAGGCCACCCACTTCCTCGGCCTTGCCGGTGTTCGTCAGCGCCTCGTAGACGGTGATCACGTCGGCCGGGCGCGTGGTCGCAATCAGCTTGCCGATCGCCTCATAAATGATCCGATGGTCGTAGCGGTAGAAATCGCCGTGCGACATCACATCCGCAATACGGTCCCATGCGGCGTTATCCAGCAGCAAGCCGCCAATGACGGACTGCTCGGCTTCGATGGAATGCGGCGGGACCTTCAGCGCATCCAGTTGGGGATCTTTCGACGGTGCGTTCATGGGGAGGAATTATCGGCGAAATGACGGAGCGAAGGGAGACGGAAAAACAAAAAAGGCGGGAACCGTTGAGGGTTCCCGCCCTTCTTTTACCGCATTACTTTTGGCCTCGCGCCAGGACTAAGCCCGGCGGACGAAACACTTAAGCGTGTTCGCCGAGCACCGACACCGTCACGTCGACAACCACGTCGGTGTGCAGTGCAACCTGGACGGCGTGATCGCCAACCAGCTTCAGCGGGCCGTCGGCCAGACGCACTTGCGACTTTTCGACTTCAGCCAGGCCTTGCTTCTTCAGCGCTTCGGCGATGTCCGCGTTCGTCACCGAACCGAACAAACGACCGTCGACGCCAGCCTTTTGCGAGATCTGAACGGTTGCGCCGCTCAACTTTTCGCCCAAGGCCGTAGCCGCTGCCAGCTTTTGAGCAGCAACCTTTTCCAGGTCAGCACGGCGCACTTCGAATTCCGCGATTGCGTCCTTCGTTGCACGGCGGGCCTTCTTGCCCGGGATCAGGAAGTTACGTGCGTAACCGTCCTTGACACGAACGATGTCGCCCAGGTTGCCCAGGTTGACGACTTTTTCCAAAAGAATGATTTGCATTTGGCTTTTTCCTTATTGCGTCGTCTGATTAGGCCTTGTGCAGGTCGGTGTACGGCAGCAGCGCGAGAAAACGAGCGCGCTTGATAGCCGTATCGAGCTGACGTTGGTAGTGAGCCTTCGTTCCTGTCAGACGAGCCGGCGTGATCTTGCCGTTCTCACCAACGAAGTCCTTCAGCGTTTCCGTGTCCTTGTAGTCGATGGTCTCGACATTAGCCGCGGTGAAACGGCAGAACTTCTTGCGCTTGAAGAGCGGGTTTTGTTGCTGACGACGTTTGTCGAATTTCTTACCAGTCGGGCGGGGCATGTTCAGTCCTTTCCAATATCCTGCAATTCTGTGATGTGAAACACCAGGGTTCGCGCGTTGCGGCTTTTCTTCGCCATAAAGCCCGTGAAGAGCGTTTCTACGCCCATGACGAGGCCTTCCAGCTTGCCGCTCGCAGCACCGGCCGCGACCGCCGGGAGAGTCAATTCGATTTGGCGGGCAATGCCCGCTTCGACGACTTCCGTACGGTGATGCAACGTGCAACTCGCTATGGGGACGCCGGCGGGGGTGTACCGCACCGGTTCTCGCTCCACAACGCTTGCTGTCAGTTGCAGCCGGTTCACTTGATTCCTGGTGACGCGACGACTTTAAAAGTCGCCTACTCGATTAGTTTGCCTGCGAGCTTGCGGCCGGAGCTGCATGAGCTTCAGTCGACGGCTGGCTGGCCGCCTTCTTGGCTTCTTCGCGGTGAACTTCCTTCATCATCGGCGACGGGCCGGTTTCGGCCTTCTTCAGCTTGACGATGAGGTGACGCAGCACAGCGTCGTTGAACTTGAACGCGTGTTCCAGTTCTTCGAGCGTTTCCTGGCTGCATTCAATGTTCATGCACACGTAGTGAGCCTTCGCAAGCTTCTCGATCATGTAAGCCAGCTGACGGCGGCCCCAATCTTCGATGCGATGGATCGAACCACCGTGAGTTGTGATCGTGGTCTTGTACCGTTCGATCATGGCGGGCACTTGCTCGCTCTGATCCGGATGCACGATAAATACGATTTCGTAATGACGCATTGTTACTCCTTGAGGATATAAAGCCACCCGGGCGTCGGACCGGTGCGGCAAGAGAGAAGCCAGCGATTATAGCGAGATACGGCCGGCCACACAACTGATTTACGCATTTCGCGTATTACTTCCGCTGTGTTTTCAATGGCTTAGCGCTTATGCGGGCCTGATAGGCCCGGAAAGTCACCGTTCACGGCTCCAATAATCCGGCTGCGCGTAGATTTTCTTCAAATAATCAATGAAGTAGCGCACTTTGGCCGGCACGTAGCGCTGCTGCGGATAGACCGCGAGGATGTCGTAATCGGGCAGCGCGAACTCGTCCAGGACGGTTTCCAGTTCGCCATTGGCCAATTGCCGCTGGATTTCCCAGGTCGAGCGCCAGCCCAGCCCATGACCTTCCGATACCCACCGGTGCAGCAATTCGCCGTCATTGCAATCCAGGTTGCCCGAAACCCGCACCGTCGCAAGTTTGCCGTTGCGACGGAAATACCAGCCGCGATTCTGGCCGCCTTGCAAATTGAACGCGAGACAGTTGTGGCGCGGCAGGTCATCGAGCGATTTCGGCTTGCCGTGCTTCTTGAAATACGCCGGTGTGCCGCAGACCACCCGGCGGTTATCGGAGAGCTTCACGGCAACGAAGTTCTGGTCGACCGCCCCGCCAATACGGATCGACAAGTCGTAACCCTCGCGGATCAGATCGGCTACACGGTCGTTCAGGTTGAACGACATCTGTAGCGCGGGTTTATCGACGAGAAAGCCCGGCGCGTGCGGCGCCACGTGCATTCGGCCAAATGCCGCCGGCGCCGAGACGATCAGGTGGCCATCGACAGTGCGCTGGCCATCGGCGAGTTCGTCTTCCGCCTGATTCCAGTCCGCCAGCAGTCCACGGCAGCGCTCGAGGAACGCCGCGCCCTCCTCGCTTACCACTAGACGGCGCGTGGAGCGGTACATCAGCTTGACGCCCAGACGCTTCTCCAACGCATCAATACGCCGCCCCAAAATGACTGGCGACACCCCCTCCTCCAGCGCCGCCGCAGCCAGGCTGCCGGCCTCGGCGACCTTCACGAACGTCTCAATCTGCCTGAAGCGGTCCATTTTTGGTGCCTCCGTTCCATACTTTTTGTATCGGATCAAACGACTCTGGCTGATCTTATCAACACTCCGGCATACGCATAAAGTCCCATTAACGACATTGCGCAAGGGCGCGATGCAGCAGAACACAATGGAAGGAGACACTCATGACCAAGATGCGAGCAGTCGACGCAGCCGTTCTCGTGCTGGAAAAAGAAGGCATCGAAATGGCGTTCGGCGTTCCGGGCGCGGCAATCAACCCGTTCTACTCCGCCCTGCAACGGGCTGGCAGCATCGGCCACGTGCTGGCGCGCCACGTGGAAGGCGCGTCGCATATGGCCGAAGGCTATACGCGGGCGGCGCCGGGCAATATCGGTGTGTGTATCGGCACGTCGGGCCCGGCGGGAACGGACATGATCACCGGCTTGTATTCCGCTCAGGCCGATTCCATCCCGATCCTCGCGATCACGGGTCAGGCGCCGCGTGCGCGTCTTTATAAAGAAGACTTCCAGGCCGTCGATATTGAATCGATCGCGAAGCCCGTGACCAAGTGGGCCGTGACCGTGCGCGAACCGGCGCTCGTGCCGCGCGTGTTCCAGCAGGCATTCCACCTGATGCGCTCGGGCCGTCCGGGTCCGGTGCTGGTCGATCTGCCGATCGACGTGCAACTCGCGGAAATCGAATTCGATATCGACACGTACGAACCCCTGCCCGTCTACAAGCCGAAGGCAACACGCGGCCAAGTCGAGAAAGCGCTGGCAATGCTGACGGCATCCGAGCGCCCGTTGATCGTCTCCGGCGGCGGCGTGTTGAACGCGGCGGCCGAGGATCTGCTGGTCGAGTTCGCTGAAATCATGAACGTGCCGGTGATCCCCACGCTGATGAGCTGGGGCGCGATCCCCGACGACCATCCGTTGATGGCCGGCATGTGCGGTTTGCAAACGGCGCATCGCTATGGCAACGCTTCGATGCTCGCATCCGACTTCGTGCTCGGTATAGGTAATCGCTGGGCGAACCGTCACACGGGCAGCGTCGAGGTGTATACGAAGGGCCGTACGTTCGTGCACGTCGACATTGAACCGACCCAGATCGGCCGCGTGTTCGGCCCGGATCTCGGCATTGTGTCCGACGCCAAATTCGCGCTCGAATTGTTCGTCGAAGTGGCGCGCGAATGGAAGGCCGCGGGCAAGCTGAAGGATCGCGGCACGTGGGTCGGCGAGTGCCAGGAACGCAAGCGCACACTGCATCGCAAGACGCATTTCGACAACGTTCCGATGAAACCGCAACGCGTCTACGAAGAGATGAACAAGGTCTTCGGCCGCGATACCTGCTACGTCTCGACGATCGGTCTTTCGCAGATCGCCGGTGCGCAGTTCCTGCATGTGTACAAAGCGCGCAACTGGATCAATTGCGGTCAGGCCGGCCCGCTCGGCTGGACCATTCCGGCGGCGCTCGGTGTTCGCGCAGCGGACCCGCAACGGCCGATCGTCGCGCTCTCGGGCGATTACGACTTCCAGTTCATGATCGAAGAACTTGCCGTTGGCGCGCAATTCCGTCTGCCGTATATCCACGTGGTCGTGAACAACTCGTACCTCGGCCTGATCCGTCAGGCGCAACGCGGCTTCGAGATGGACTACTGCGTTCAGCTCGCCTTCGAGAACATCAACGCGCCTGACTTGAACGGTTATGGCGTTGATCACGTCGCGGTGGCCGAAGGGCTCGGTTGCAAGGCCGTGCGCGTCTTCAATCCGGAAGACCTCGCGCCCGCTCTTCGCAAGGCTCAGGGAATGCTCGCGGAATTCGGCGTGCCGATCATCGTTGAAGTGATCCTGGAGCGTGTGACGAACATCGCGATGGGCACGGAGATCGATGCGATCAACGAATTCGAACCGCTTGCCGAAAGCGAGCAGGACGCACCGACGGCCATCGCGCACAACGCCTGAGAGAGAACCAAGATCATGCCGAAATTTGCTGCAAACCTGACCATGCTGTTCAACGAAGTACCGTTCCTCGACCGCTTTGCGGCGGCAGCTGAAGCGGGCTTCGAAGCGGTTGAGTTCCTGTTTCCGTATCCGTACTCGGCGGCTGATTTGCGTCAACGTCTCGACGCCAACAACCTTCAGCTCGTGCTGCATAACTTGCCGGCCGGGAATTGGGAAGGCGGCGAGCGCGGCATCGCGTGCTTGCCCGATCGAACGGAAGAATTTCGTGAGGGCGTAACGCGGGCGATCGAGTACGCGAAAGCGCTGAACGTGCCGCAGCTGAATTGTCTCGTCGGCATTCCGCCGGCTTCGGTGAGCCGCGAGGAAGCGCGGGCAACCATCGTCGAAAATTTGAAGTTCGCGGCCGCCGCGTTGAAGAAAGAAGGCATCAGGCTGCTGGTCGAGCCGTGCAATCACTTCGATATCCCCGGCTTCGCGCTAAACCGGTCGCAGGAAGGACTCGACGTGATTCGCGACGTGGGTTCAGACAACCTGTTCCTGCAATACGACATCTATCACATGCAGCGCATGGAAGGCGAACTGGCTGCGACGATCAAGCGCAACCTGCCGTCGATTGCGCATATTCAACTGGCCGATAACCCGGGCCGCAACGAGCCGGGCACGGGCGAGATCAACTATCCGTTCCTGTTCTCGCTGCTGGACTCAATCGGCTACGACGGCTGGATCGGTTGCGAATACAAACCGCGCGGCACGACTGAAGCCGGCCTTGGCTGGTTGCAGGAACTGGCTGGCTGGAAGTCTGCGCGAGCAGTGGCATAACTGGAGGAGACACACGTAATGGCAACAATCGGATTTATCGGCCTGGGCATCATGGGCGCGCACATGGCGCGCAATTTGAAGAAAGCCGGCCACTCGCTGGTGCTGAACGGCGCGTACCCCGTGCCGGACGACCTACGCTCGCTTGGCAAGGTGGTCGCGAGCTCGACGGACGTCGCGCGAGCCAGTGAAATCATCGTCATCATGGTGCCGGACACGCCCGACGTTGCTAACGTCCTGTTCGCCGACGACGGTGTGGCGCAAGGTCTGGAAAAGGGGCAGCTCGTTATCGACATGAGCTCCATCTCGCCGATCGAAACGCAAGCGTTCGCAAAGAAAATCAATGCGCTCGGTTGCGATTATCTCGACGCACCGGTGTCAGGCGGTGAAGTCGGCGCGCGTGAAGCGTCGTTGACGATCATGGTCGGCGGTCCGGAAGCGGCGTTCGAACGAGCAAAGCCGCTCTTCGATGTCATGGGCAAGAACATCACGCTCATCGGCGATAACGGCGCAGGACAAACCTGCAAAGTCGCGAACCAGATCATCGTGGCGCTGAACATAGAAGCGGTGGCCGAAGCGTTGCTGTTTGCGTCCAAATCCGGCGCGGATCCCGAGCGGGTGCGGCGTGCGTTGATGGGCGGTTTTGCCGCATCGCGGATCCTGGAAGTTCATGGTGAACGCATGACGAAACGTACGTTCAATCCGGGCTTTCGAATCGAATTGCATCAGAAGGATCTGAACCTCGCGCTGGAAAGTGCAAAGAAACTGGGTGTCGCTTTGCCGCATACGGCGAGCGCGCAGCAGTTGTTCAGCGTGTGCGTGGCGAACGGTGGCCGCGAGTGGGATCACTCAGGAATGGTGAAGGCGCTGGAACTGATGTCGAATCATCAGGTTACCGAATGAACTGCTTGAAAGCCGGCTGACGCCTACGTATTGCTATACGCATTGCCGGTTGCAGAAAGAGCAATAAAGCGGGGTCCGTCAAGCGGCGCCCGGTAATGACGTGGAAGCCTTGGTCGGTCAGACGTCATTGCCGGGTGTCCGCATTGCCGGATCTTTCTTCGTTTATTTGCTCAAGAAATGCCCATCCACAAAGTATGACAATTCCATCGGTGGAATCCGAGAACTAACGCTTAGTTCTGGAGACTAAATGGCTCGGCTCGATCAAGCCGATCTACCCGGTTATTACAGGAGTTGCAACATGGGCATTCTCAGTTTCATCAAGGACGCTGGCGAGAAGTTATTCGGCGCTGTTTCGACCACAGCTAAAGCAGCGCCCGCCGGCGCCACTCCACCGGTTGATATCGCCGCGCTCAACAAGACGGCTGGCGACGCAATCGCAGCGTATATCCGCGCGCAAGGCTTGAACGCCGACAACCTGCAAGTCAGCTTCGACGGCGCGTCGCATACGGTCACGGTGAGCGGCCAGGCCGCCGATCAGGCGACGAAGGAAAAGATCCTCGTGGCAGCGGGTAACGTGCAGCATGTGGACAAGGTCGACGATCAACTCACCGTACCGACCCCCGCCCCCGTTTCGCAATTTCATACGGTGGCTTCCGGCGACAATCTCTGGAAAATCGCTGACAAGTACTACGGCAACGGCGCGAAGAACGACGTGATCTTCGAAGCCAACAAACCGATGCTCAAGAGCCCGGACAAGATCTACCCAGGACAGGTTCTGCGGATTCCCGCGCTGGCTTGACGACAGGTTGAATGCTTGAATAGAAACGCGACCCGAGGGTCGCGTTTTTGTTTCGGGGTCAACAGGTACCGCCAAGATTCGCCGTGTGGCCTTAACGAATGATCCGTTGTCGAAGCGTTGCGTTCTGGACCGTCCGGCTGATCGACAGCATCTGGAAAAAGCCGTGTATGCCTGCCCTCAACTCGTCCGCGTGTTCGAACTCCAGGTAAGTTACCTCACATAAATCATCGAGCTCCCGAATCAGCGTCGTTTTGATCGGAGCATGCTTCCAGACAAGAAACAGGATCGGGGAGCATCGCCCCTTGAAAATGTGGTAGCTGAGTTCAAAGGCGCTGCTCTCGCTCATACCCACCCTGATATTGATCATGACATCGGCCTGATCCAACAGTTTCAGCCGATAGTCACGAAAGTTCTTCGGCGTAAATGGCAGTTGACGATCACGCTCAAACGATTCTCTGAAGGTATCCGCACTTTCAGCGCTGGTGCCGGTGAGATAGTTGAAGGGACAGCGTGAGTCATTGGCGGTGTCGATAATTTGCAGTATCTGTTCGATCAAGCGCTGCTGCGTCTGACCCGACTCGGTGAACGGTTGCCTGATGAATAGCCTAAGTGGAGTACCGCCCACGGAAGAGTCGGGACTGTCGGTTCCCAGCGTTGTTTGCGCGAGCGACCGATGTAGCTCCTGCAGCGAATACACAGCCATGGGATGTTTCATCACCTATCCCGTCCATCTGGGTTGCGAGCCGACGATACCTATTTTTAATTTCTAAAAATCAAAACATTAAATAGGATACCGAAATATGTAAAAGCGATAGAAACAGATCTCAAATCCTGACGAGTCGTGATCTATGTCACCGCCAGCAAACCGCTTCGCTTTTCCGACTGATCTTAAGAACTATCACACTCGAAAATTCTGGCTCAAGTCTAGTGCATGGATGCGCACTCTCAAAGGGAATTTAACGACCATTTCGGTGCATCGAAATGTCATCGTGACAATGGTTTCATTGACTGGATCCTGACGTTTAAAAACTTGTTCGTATATCTAACGAAAAACCCTTGTTTGCGGGTTTTAATTGCATTTCCTGAATCACCCATCAATCCTTGTGTGACATGCCGCCCATGCGCCCATGTTCTCCTGGCAGCATCGACATCGAAACGCGCGAACCCACCGTTGCCTTCGCCGTCAATTTCACTCCCGGACGCCTCCGTCGCGTGGCTCCTGGAAAACAAGCCCCGCTGGATCTTTTTGCTTTTGTTGAAGCGATCTATGATCTCCAACACTATTTCGCAATATTCCAATCACATTCAGGAAACGCACGACCATGACATCGACAACTCCTATTGAGATCAAATCGGTGGCCGTTGCCGACTTCGATGCGTGGTTGGCGTTATGGCGCGGTTATCAGGCGTTCTACAAAACCGATATCCCCATGGATACGACCCTGCGCACATGGGTACGCATGCTCGATCCCGCGGAGCCGGTATTCGGCGCATTGGCGGTCATGGATGGCCGTGTAGTCGGGATGGTGCACTGGATCATGCATCGGTCGTGCTGGACCGCAGGCGACTATTGTTATCTGCAGGACTTATACGTGGAACCGGATATTCGCGGAGCCGGGATTGGACGCAAGCTCATCGAACATGTCTATGCCAAGGCTGCTGAAGCGCAGTGCTCGCGAGTCTGGTGGTTGACTCATGAAACCAATACCGACGCGATGCAGTTGTATGACCGCATCGCGGACCGGTCGGGGTTTGTGCAGTATCGGAAAATGCTGGGATGATAGAAAGCTGACGCCGGAGGTCCGGCGCATCTCTACGATCAATATGTATCGAATACGCTTTGCAAATCTGCCGGGGCAGTGCCCGCCGCCAACGCCAGCATCAGCAGCACGCGCGCCTTATACGGGTTCAAAGCGCCTGCGGTGATCGAGCCGAGCGCATCGTCAGGCGCCGCGCCGTTGCGCATCACATGTCCCGCTCCCACCCTCGACGACCGAACCACCGCCACGCCGTGTTTGGCGGCATCGGCAAGGGCGTGTTGCAGCGTCGAATGAATCGAGCCGTTGCCCGTCCCTGCAATCACGAGCCCTTTGACACCCGAGGCAACGAACGCATCGATAGCCGCTCGCGACGCCCCAGCATAACTCGTCACGATCTCGACCGCGGGCAGGTCAGCGGACATCTGGAACGGGCTATGCACCGTGTGCGGCTTCACCACTGAACGCTGGAATTCCACCTGCCCGTCCTGCACCCAGCCGAGCGCACCGCTATCGGGTGAGCGGAAGGCATCGACGGCATAGGTGCTTGTCTTCGTAACGTCGCGGGCGCAGTGGATCTGGTTGTTGAACGCGACCAGCACGCCCTGCTTCCAGGACGTCGGGCTTGCCGCGACCGTTACCGCGTTGAGAAGATTCAGCGGACCATCGGCGGATAAAGCCGTCGCCGGGCGCATGGCCGCCGTCAGCACAACCGGCTTCTCGCTTTTAACTGTGAGATGCAGCAGGTAGGCGGTTTCCTCGAGCGTATCGGTGCCGTGCGTGATGACGACGCCGTCAATATCGTCCTGCGCCAGCAACGCATTCACTCGCTCGCAGAGCGTGGCCCACAGCGCCGGCGTCATATCCTTGCTGTCGATGCTCGCTATTTGCTCGGCCTGGATCTGCGCGACTTGCGAGAGCGAAGGCACTGCGCCTAGCAGTTTATCGACACCGACTACGCCGGCCTTGTAACCCGATGTTTTCGCGGCATCGCCGGCCTCGCCCGCGATGGTTCCGCCGGTAGCCAGCACCGCGATCCGCGGCAATGAAGTGTGTGAGGAGTTCATGGCCGTGATTGTAGCGGAGCGGCGGCTGCCTGATTCTTAAGCCGTCTTTTCAGACCTTAGGCAGCTTCCCGCAATTGCGCCGCGATCTGCGCTTCGTCGAGTTGCGGCGCGAACATCTCGATCAACCTGTACGCATACGCCCGCAGGAAAGCGCCCTTCCTCAAACCCACGCGCGTGGTGCTGGCTTCGAACAGATGCTGCGTGTCGAGCGCGACGAGTTCGGTATCGCGTTTCTCGTCGAAGGCCATCGCCGCCACAATACCGATGCCCATGCCCAATTCAACATACGTCTTAATGACATCGGCATCGATAGCGGTCAGCACCACGTCCGGCAGCGCGCCCGCTTTCGCAAACGCCTGGTCGACATGCGAGCGGCCGGTGAAATCATGGTCATAGGTGACGATCGGATATTCGGCGATCTCATCGAGCGTGATGTTCTGGCGGCCGACTAGCGGATGCCCCTTCGGCACGACCACCGTGTGATGCCACGTGTAGCAAGGGAACGTGACGATATCCGGATACCGGTCAAGCGCTTCCGTCGAGATGCCGATATCCGCCTCGCCGTTGATGATCATCTGCGCGATTTGTTGCGGGCTGCCCTGACGCAGCGCGAGATGGACTTTCGGGAACACTTCCGTGAACTGGCGGATCACCTTGGGCAGCGCGTAACGCGCCTGCGTGTGGGTGGTCGCGACCACCAGATGGCCGTTGTCCTGATCGGCAAACTGGCGCGCCACGCGGCGCAGGTTCTCGGCATCGAGCAGCATGCGCTCGATCACCTGATGCACCTCTTTGCCCGGCTCGGTCAGGCCCGTCAAACGCTTGCCGCGTCGAATGAAGATATCGACGCCGAGTTCGTCCTCGAGATCCTTGATCTGCTTCGACACACCCGACTGCGATGTGTAAAGCACGTTTGCGACTTCCGTCAGATTCATGTTCTGCCGGACGGCCTCGCGCACGAAACGCAATTGCTGGAAGTTCATGTCAGCCTCTCTTTTTCAGTTTGCTTAATGCGCCGGGAACACGCGCAGTACACGCGGCACGGCGGTCACGCCATCGCCGATATTCAGATTCAATCCACGCCAGGTTTCGCGATCCAGTTCCGCCTCCAGCACGTTGCCTTCAGCGCCTTCCAGATCCACACGCACCGAACCGCCCAGCGTCACGACACGGCGGACATCGACCACGATGCCATCGCGATGACCAGAAGCCGTAGGGAACAGCGTCAGGTCATGCGGGCGCACATAAGCGAACGCCGGACCCGCGAAATTTGCTTCGGTCGCGATCGGTTGCGCGGCGCCCTGCGCCACAAAACCGTTCGCATCCACGCTGCCCTTGAGCCGGTTTGCAGCGCCAAGGAACTCGTACACGAATGAAGTCTGCGGATGGTCGTAGACGTCTTGCGGACTGCCTACCTGCTCCACATGACCGCGATTCAACACCACGATCCGGTCAGCAACTTCAAGCGCTTCTTCCTGATCGTGCGTGACGAAAATTGTCGAGATATGCAGGTCGTCGTGCAAACGCCGCAGCCAGCTACGCAGTTCCTTGCGAACCTTGGCGTCGAGTGCGCCGAACGGTTCGTCGAGCAGCAGCACCTTCGGTTCGACGGCCAGCGCGCGGGCCAGCGCTATCCGCTGCCGTTGTCCACCCGAAAGCTCCGATGGAAACCGTTGCGCCAGCCAGTCAAGCTGCACGAGCTTCAGCAATTCATGCACTTTCTCGCGAATCACCGCTTCGGACGGCCGCTCCTTGCGCGGTTTCACGCGCAGGCCGAACGCCACGTTCTCGAACACGGTCATGTGGCGGAACAGCGCGTAATGCTGGAACACGAAACCGACCTGCCGCTCGCGCGCGCCCACGGCCGCCACGTCCTCGCCGTTCAGCACGACCGAACCGGCGTCCGCGTATTCCAGCCCCGCGATCACGCGCAGCAGCGTGGTCTTGCCACATCCCGACGGACCGAGCAGTGCGACCAGCTCGCCCGACGGGAAGTCGAGCGACACGTTATCCAGCGCGACGAAATCGCCGAAGCGCTTCTGCAAATTGCGAACGATGATGCTCATGGTGATCTTCGCCTTCTAGTTCTGGAGTGACACTGACGCAGCGGACACATCGGCGGGCCTTGCCTGCACCGCTTCAATCGACTGCGACATGCGGCGTTCGGCGAGCAGCTTCAGGCCGAGCGTGACCAGCGCGAGCAGCGCAAGCAGCGACGCCACGGCGAACGCCGCCGAAAAGTTGTATTCGTTGTAGAGGATTTCTACATGCAGCGGCATGGTGTCGGTCTGTCCGCGAATATGGCCCGATACCACCGATACCGCGCCGAACTCGCCCATCGCCCGTGCGTTGCAGAGAATCACGCCGTATAGCAAACCCCACTTCACGTTCGGCAGGGTCACGCGACGGAAGATCTGCCAGCCTGACGCGCCGAGCACGTGAGCGGCTTCTTCCTCGTCGTTGCCTTGCGCCTGCATCAGCGGGATCAGCTCGCGCGCAACAAACGGGAACGTGACGAAGATAGTGGCGAGCACAATGCCGGGCACCGCGAAGATGATCTGCACGTTGTGGTCGATGAGCCAGGGGCCGAACCAGCCCTGCGCGCCGAACATCAGCACATAGATCAGGCCCGAGACGACCGGTGACACCGAAAACGGCAAATCGATCAGCGTCGTGAGGAAGGCCTTGCCGCGGAATTCGAACTTCGCGATCGACCAGGACGCCGTCAACCCAAACACCACGTTCAGCGGCACGGCGATGGCGGCGACGATCAGCGTGAGCTTGATGGCGGACCACGCATCGGGATCCTTCAGCGAATCAAAGTAATAGTCGACGCCCTTGGCGAACGCTTGCGCAAACACGGCAACGAGCGGCACGACGAGAAACAGCGCCAGGAAAATCAGCGCGATGGCGGTCAGCGCCCAGCGCACAACGCGCGGTTCGGTAACCGGATCAAGCCTGTGCTCGGTCTCACGGGGCGTGGTGTCATCGACACTTTTCTGGTTGACGGTGCTCATGCTTTCGCCCCGTCAATATGCAGTGCACCGGCCGAAGCAGGCGCGGGTCCGGCTCCGCCGCGGCTCGTGCGCCGTTGCAGGAACCATTGCAGCGTGTTGATCAGCAGCAGCATCAGGAACGATACGCACAGCATCACCACGGCAATAGCGGTCGCGCCGGCGTAGTCGTATTGTTCGAGCTTCGTGATGATCAGCAGCGACGTGATTTCGGACTTCATCGGCACATTGCCGGCGATGAAAATGACTGACCCGTATTCGCCCAGCGCACGCGCGAACGCGAGCGCGAAACCGGTCAGGATCGCTGGAAACAGCGACGGCAGCACCACGCGGCGAAACGTCAGCCAGCGCGTGGCGCCAAGGCACGCAGCCGCTTCTTCCTGCTCGCGCTCGAAATCTTCCAGCACGGGCTGGACGGTGCGCACCACGAACGGCAAGCCGATAAACGTCAGCGCCACGAGCACACCCAACGGCGTGAACGCCACCTTGATCCCGAGCGGAGCGAGAAACTGGCCTATCCAGCCATTGGGCGCATATACCGCGGCGAGAGCGATGCCGGCAACCGACGTCGGCAACGCAAACGGCAGATCGACGACAGCGTCCACCACGCGCTTGAACGGGAATGTGTAGCGCACGAGCACCCACGCGACCAGGAAGCCGAACACGGCGTTGATCAGCGCGCCGCCGAGAGCCGCCGTAAACGTCAGCCGATACGACGCCATCACGCGCGGCGACGTGACCGCGCGCACGAACGTCGCCCAATCGAGCGTGGCCGTCTTGGCAAACGTCGCGGCGAGCGGAATCAGCACCACGAGGCTCAAATACGCCACCGTGATGCCGAGCGTCAGGCCAAAGCCCGGCAGTGCGCTGGGCTTGCGGAAAGTGAAAGTCGTCATGCGTGAATCATCCAGTTCCGGCGCGCCGCGGGGACGGCGCTTCGGGGTCGAGCTTCGGGTTGGTTTCATGGCCATCTATGCGGCCGTAGTGTTGTTTCAAGCTTCTTTACGACTACAGCATCGCGAGCGCATGAGCGCCGGCGATGCTGTCCTTCATGCCGCCATGCTTATCGCGACACTTACTGCGGCTGATAGATCGAATCGAACACGCCGCCATCGGCGAAATGCGTCTTTTGCGCCTTGGTCCAGCCACCGAACGAGTCGTCGATGGTGTAAAGCTTGATCTTCGGGAACTGCTTCGTCAGCGCGGCGGGAACTGCCGTGGAACGCGGCCGATAGAAATTGCGCGCCGCGATCTCCTGACCTTCCTCGCTATACAGATACTTGAGGTAAGCCTCAGCCAGCTTGCGTGTGCCATGACGATCCACGACCTTGTCGACAACTGCCACTGGCGGCTCAGCCAGGATGCTCACCGACGGCACCACGATCTCGAACTTGTCCGAGCCAAATTCCTTCAACGACAGGAACGCCTCGTTTTCCCAAGCGATCAGCACGTCGCCCTGCCCACGCTGCACAAAGCTGGTGGTGGCTCCCCGAGCGCCGGAATCCAGCACGCCGGCATTCTTGTAGAGCTTGGTCACGAAGTCCTTGGCGGTCGTCTCGTTGCCGCCCGGCAAATGTTCTGCATACGCCCATGCTGCGAGGTAGTTCCAGCGCGCGCCGCCAGACGTCTTCGGATTAGGCGTCACGATGGACACGCCCGGCTTGAGCAGGTCTGGCCAGTCCTTGATCTGCTTCGGGTTGCCCTTGCGCACGAGGAACACGATCGTCGATGTATAAGGCGACGCGTTGTCCGGCAAACGCTTCTGCCAGTCCTGGGCGACCAATCCCTTGGCTGCGAGCGCATCGATGTCGTAGGCCAGCGCCAGCGTCACCACATCGGCTTGCAAGCCGTCCAGAACCGAGCGCGCCTGACCGCCGGAGCCGCCGTGCGATTGCTTGAACGTGACGGTTTCACCCGTTTCAGCCTTCCATTTCTTGCCGAAAGCCTGGTTGAACTCCTGGTAGAGCTCGCGCGTCGGGTCGTACGACACGTTCAGGAACGACGTGTCCGCGTGCGCTTGCGAAATCGTTCCCGCGATCATCCCGGTCGCCGACGCTGCCC
>NZ_JNFG01000019.1 GCF_000729995.1 Caballeronia sordidicola
CCCAAAACCCGACCAACCTTAAACCCCGTCCACCGGTGCGAACGAACCTAAACCGCCTGCCCGATGCTCGCGCGCCGCGCCCTGCGATCCATCGACGCCGACAGCAGCGTCAACCCAAACGCGCCGCATGCCATCAGCACGCCCACCCACGGCAGCACACTAAGCGCCGCACCCGCGCCAATCGTCATCCCGCCGAGCCACGCACCCGTCGCGTTGCCGAGATTGAACGCGCCCTGGTTCAACGTAGACGCGAGATTTGGCGCATCGCTTGCGCGGTTCACGATCAACATCTGCAAGGGTGGAACGATCGCGAAAGCGAGCACGCCCCAGACAAAGATGGTGATCATCGCGGGAATGGCTGCGTGCATCGTGGCGGCGAAAATGGCCTGGACCACAATGATCGATACGAGAAACGTCAGCAGCGAGCGCAATAGTTTCCAGTCCGCGAGCTTGCCGCCGAGCGTGCTTCCCACGGTCAATCCAAGCCCGAACAACAGCAGCACCAACGTGACCGCATGCGGTGAAAAGCCGGTCACGTCTTCAAGGATCGGCGTGATATAGGTGAACACGGAAAAGAGACTCGCCGATGCCAGCACGCTGATGCCCAGCACCATCAGCACTTGCGGATTCTTCAGCACGTTGAATTCACGCAGGATGCTCGATTCCCTCATCTCGATGTGCTTCGGCAAGCACACGGCGAGCGCACCCGCCGCGCCCAGTCCGATCAACGTCACCACCCAGAACGTTGCGCGCCAGCCCGCAACCTGACCGAGCGCGGTGCCAAGCGGCACACCGAGTACGTTCGCGAGCGTGAGGCCGGTGAACATCAGTGCGATGGCTTGCGCGCGGCGGTTGGGCGCGACCAGGTCCGCCGCCACCACCGAGCCGATACCGAAGAACGCGCCATGACAGAACGCGGTCAGAATGCGCGCCACCATCAGCATCCAGTAACCCGGCGCGACGGCGCACAGCAGGTTGCCAACGATGAATACGCCCATCAGGCTCATCAGCGCTTTCTTGCGCGGCATTTTCGCAGTGACGATAGCGAGAATGGGCGCGCCGATGGTTACGCCCAGCGCGTACCCCGACACGAGCATGCCCGCCGCGGGGATAGACACCCCGAGATCTCGCGCGACGTTGGGCAACAAGCCCATGATGACGAATTCGGTCGTGCCGATACCGAACGCGGCAATGGCGAGGGCGAGAAGGGGCAGAGGCATGGGATAAGCGGTGACTGAGTGCTGGCCGGTCGCGCGTTATCGGGGTGAAGAACGCAGGCTCGGGCGAGCTGAAGGGATCAAATTGTACCGAACGTTGTCGAGTTTGCTTGGTGAAAACCCTGAGATTTGTGCAGTTGATTCAACGAGTTGGGTTTTCAGCCTGTCTTCAGCCTGTCGAGAGGCGATCTGTGTTGCTTTTTGCCATCGGGCGGACTAGGTTGCGGGTTCCTGCTTTACGACCAAGGACCTTCATGACTGCGCTCCGGCAATTTTTCCCGTTGATGGTTGCCGCGCTGCTCGCATTCGCGGTCGTGCCGAGGGTGTTTGCTCAGGACGCCGACACGAGCGCGGGACCGATACGTACCACGGGCGGCAGCGTGGTCTTCGTTCAGCAAGGAGCCACCTTCGAAGCTCAAATCGATGGCAGGCCGTTCGATCAGCTGCACGCACGCCGCATTGCGCATTTCGAGGAGCCGTCCGGCGCGCGGATGATTGTCGAGGCATTCGATACCGGCGCACCCGAACTCGTTTTCTACGATTTCACCAAGCGGCCGCCCACGGTTGAGCGCATGACAAAGCGCCTGAAGCTAACCGGCGTGTTCTGGCAGCGCGATGAAGTGGTGCTGAAAAGTGCCGATGGCTGGTACAGGTTCCAGCGCGGGACGCTGACGAAACTGACGTCATCGAAGATGACTTATCACTGAGTCCGCACTGCCATCACGCGTTCCCCCGCAACCACGAAGATCCGCTCGCCGCGCGCGCTCGCGTTCACTTCGAACCCACCGGTAAACGCGCCGAACGCAGGCAGCACGCCGGCATCGGAACCAAAACGAAAACACGGCAATCTCGCGCTATCGAGCCGGGTGGCGACGCGATACACCGGATGTTCATGCCCCGCCAGCGCATACGCGCCCGCCACGCGCTGCGGGTAATGACACAACGCCCAAGGCCCGAACCGGTAAGGCTCTTTAACCACCTCGAGCGCGAGCGCGTTGGGCAACCCGCCTGCATGGCGATCATGATTGCCTTCCACGAGGATCAGCCGCAAACCGGCATGCCGTTCGCGCCACTCGGCCAACGCGCCGAGCGTAGTCAACGCATGTGACTCGCGCGCATGCAGCAGATCGCCGAGAAACACGATCGTCGCCGGCCGATGCATCGCGATCAGGATATCCAGGCGCGCAAGCGTTTCCGCCGTCGAACCTTCCGGTACGGGAATGCCTCGCGCGCGAAACACCGCATCCTTGCCGATATGCGCATCGGCGATGAACAAGGTTTGCCGCACCGGATCGAACGCCGCCCGCGCCGCCGACAACACCAGCGCATGCCCGCCAATATCCACCGTCAACGCCTCGAGCATCATGCGCGCGCCGCCTTTTCCAGATCGGCAAGCATGCGCGCGACGCGATCGGACAACTTCTCGGTGCTCACTTTCTCCCGCAACCGCGCGATGATCAGTGGAAACGCAAACGGCGTCGGCTTCTTCGGGCGCGTCAGCGCCAGCCGGCTCGTGCTCATGCTCTTGAGCGCGGCTCGTATCCTGTCGAGTTCAAGTTCCTGCAACATGACCTCTTCCTCGGCCTGCGCAAGCAGCAGGTTCCCGCTGTCATGCCGGCGAAAAACTTCATAGAAAAGTCCGCTCGACGCCTGCAATTGCCGCGCACTTTTTTGTTGTCCGGGATGTCCCTGAAAGATCAACCCGGACACCCGCGCGATCTCGCGAAAACGCCGAGCGGCAAGCTCGGATGAATTGAGGCTGGCGAGAATGTCGTGTTCGAGATTATCGGGCGAAAAAAGTCCGTCCTGTATAAGCGTCTCCCAGTCGAAGGGTCGCGCGGATAACAACTCAAAGCCGTAATCGTTCATCGATATGGAGAACGTACTCGGTTGATCGCGTGCGACGCGCCAGCCGATCAGCGACCCGAGCCCGACGTGCGCCATCCGTCCGGCAAACGGATAACAGAACAGATGATGCCCCTCGCGCGAACGAATCAACTCGACCAGCAACACGCCCGGCTCGGGCAGCGCCGACCACTTCGCCTGCAATTCGAGCAGCGGCCGCACGGCCTGCATCTCGGGTTCGTCGTAGACGCCGTTCACCGCGCGCGCGAGCATCATCAGCGTGGCGTCGGCGAGTTCGGAAGACAGGGGCATCTTGCTGCCGGCCCATTGAGGCATGGCGCCACGCGAGGACGTCGCGCGTTTCACGTATGCGGTCATCTCGCGCACGCGTACGAGTTCGAGCGCGCGGCCGCCGAACGTGAATACGTCGCCGGGCTTCAGCCGCGAGACGAATGATTCTTCCATTGAGCCAATGCGGCCCCCCGTCATATACGCGATGCTGATGGTCGCGTTAGCGACAATCGTGCCGACATTGTTGCGATGGCGCCGGATCAAGTCCTCACGCGGCACGCGATACACCCCGTCGGCATCGAGCGTCACGCGGTGATAGTCGGGATACGCCGCGAGCGACGTGCCGCCGCGTTCGACAAACGCGAGCGCCCAGTCGAACTCCTGCTGCGTCAGGTCGCGATACGCGTAGGTCGTGCGCACTTCGTCGAAGAGTTCACGCGCCTTGAAGCCGCCGCCTATGGCAATGCTCACCAGATGCTGGACAAGCACATCGAGCGGCTTCGTGGGCATCTCGCGGCCTTCTATGCGCCGTTCCTCGACGGCCCAGCGCGCAGCGGCGGCTTCCACGAGTTCGAGTGCGTGGGTCGGCACGATCGTCACCCGTGATGTCCGCCCCGGCGCATGTCCTGAGCGTCCGGCGCGTTGCATCAAACGCGCAACGCCTTTGGGCGAACCGATCTGGAACACGCGATCGACCGGCAGGAAGTCGACGCCCAGATCAAGGCTTGACGTGCAGACCACCGCTTTCAACTGGCCGCTTTTAAGGCCAAGTTCGACCCACTCGCGGACTTCCTGATCGAGTGACCCGTGATGCAGTGCGATCACGCCCGCCCAATCGGGACGCGATTCAAGCAACGCCTGGTACCAGACCTCAGCCTGCGAACGCGTGTTGGTGAAAACGAGCGAACTGCGCACGTGCTCGATTTCTGCGGCAACGGGTCCGACCTGGCGCGTGCCGAGATGGCCGCCCCACGGAAAACGCTCGATGGTGTGGGGAATGAGCGTATCGACGATCAGCGTTTTCGGCTGCGCACCCCGCACCACGACGCGCGGCGTTTTCACCGGTGCAAGCAATGCATCGCGGGCGAGCTCGAGATTACCGAGCGTCGCCGATAACCCCCACACCTGTAGCTCAGGCCGCCAGTGCGCAAGGCGAGCGAGGGCGAGCTGGGTTTGCGTGCCGCGTTTATTCCCAAGCAGTTCATGCCATTCATCGATCACAACCAGCCGCACATGCTTCATCTCCTCTTCGGCGTTTGCGCGCGTGAGCATCAGCGTGAGACTTTCAGGCGTGGTGACCAGCGCCGTCGGCATGCGCTTGTTTTGCCGAGCGCGTTCGGCGGACGGGGTATCGCCGGTACGCAAACCGATGCTCCACGGCACCGCCAGCTCCGTCACCGCGGTTTGCAAGGCGCGGGCGGTATCGGCGGCGAGGGCGCGCATGGGCGTGATCCATAGCACGGTAAGCGGTGCCGGTAGCGTGCGCATCGGGTGCTCGGGAAGGTATGCCGACAGCGCGCCCAGCCAGACTGCCCACGTCTTGCCGGAGCCCGTGGTCGCGTGAAGCAGGCCGCTCGCGCCGCCCTGGATCTCTTTCGATACTTCGCGTTGAAACGGGAACGGCTGCCAGCCGTGCCGTTCGAACCACGCAGCGAGACGTGCATCGAACGGTATGTTCACCACGTCCTGATCGATGACGATCGGCACGGGGCGAAACAGCTCGGCAACGGCATCGGCTTTTGCCTGCGCCGCGCGTGTTCTCGGTACCCGGCGTGGACGCGGGGATCGGCGTTTTGTATCGCTACTTGGTTGGGTATCCTGATTGTCTATATCGTCGTCCTCGGCCGGCGTGCTCATGGCGCCGCTCCTTCGAGGAAACCCTTGAGCATGCCGAGCGTGTCCGCGTCGTCAATCTGCTTGTCCGTACGCCATCGCAACATGCGTGGAAACCGCACGGCAATGCCGGACTTATGGCGCGGACTCGCCTGGATTCCTTCAAAGCCGATCTCGAACACGAGCGTCGGCGTGACGCTGCGCACCGGCCCAAATTTTTCGATCGTCGTCTTGCGCACGACTGCATCGACCTTGCGCATCTCTTCGTCGGTCAAGCCGGAATACGCCTTCGCGAAGGGCACGAGGGTGCGCACGCCATCGGCTTCGTCCCACACGGCGAAGGTGAAGTCGGTGTACAAACTCGCGCGCCGGCCGTGGCCGCGTTGGGCGTAAAGCAAAACGGCGTCGATGGCGTACGGGTCGATCTTCCATTTCCACCATGTCCCGGAAGCCTTCGTGCGCCCGACGCCATAAAGCGATTCACGTCCCTTCAGCATCAGGCCTTCAACACCTCGGCCGCGGCTTTCGTCGCGCAACGCGGCAAGGGTTTCCCAATCGGGTGCTTCAACCATTGGAGACACTCGCAGCAAGTCCACCGCCAGTGTTTCGCCCAGCGCGGCGGCCAAGGCATCGAGTTGCGCGCGGCGCTCGATCAGCGGCGTGACTCGCAGATCGCGGCCGTTGGTTTCGAGCAAGTCGTAGGCAAGAAACGTGGCGGGCGAATCGGCGAGCACTTTCTTCGACAAAGTCTTGCGCGTGATCCGGGGTTGCAGCCGCGCAAACGGCAATGGCGCATCGCCACCGGGTTCCCACGCGAGAATTTCACCGTCGATGACAGTGCCGTCCGCCAGCGCGGCGCCGAGCGACGCGAGTTCGGGAAAGCGATCGGTGATGAGATCTTCGCCGCGAGACCAGAACCACACGCGGCCACAGCGCTTCACGAGCTGTGCGCGAATCCCATCCCACTTCCATTCGATCACCCACTCCGACGGCGCGCCGAGCGTCGCCGGATCGGCTTGCAAGGGATGAGCCAGGAAAAATGGGTACGGCAGGCCGAGATCGCTTTCATGCGGCGCGGCGGCGTTTTCATCGTCCGTGCTTTCCGGTGCGATCAGACGCAGATAACGCGCCGCGCCCGGCGCTTGCTGCGAATCGGTCCAGCCGACCATGCGTTGGGCAATGCGTTTGTGATCCACACCCGCGACTTCGGCAAGCGCGCGCACGACGAGCTGACGCGCGACACCCACGCGAAAACCGCCGCCTATCAGCTTGGTCAACAAGAAACGTTCGCTCCAGTCGAGTTCGTCCCAATAGCCGAGCAAACGGGTTCGAAGCTCGCCCGGCTCCAAGCCGCGCAGGGTCAACACACGCCCCTCGATCCATTGCGCAAGGCCGAGTTCGGATGTGTGCTGCGCGGGCGGCAGGATGTGGGCGATAGTTTCAGCCAGATCGCCGACCGCCTGGTACGACTCTTCGAACAGCCATTCCGGCAGGCCGGCGCGCTCGCGGGCGAACTCGGTGAGAAGACGTGTTGGTACTGATTGGCGTGGTTTGCCACCGCTGAGAAAGTACGACGCCCACGCGGCGTCCTCGGGTTCGGCCGCCGAGAAATACGCGATCAGCGCCTCGAGCTTTTCATTTGTCGACGTGGTGCCGTCCAGGGCGGTGTACAGCGCGGCGAAGCGTTTCATCGCGAGTCGGCCTCGGGCGGCGGAGCGGGTTCGACGGCTTGCTGCCCGGACCGGCTCGCCTGGTCGTTTTCCGCTTCGTCGGCTTCTATCATGTCATCGCCGTATTCAGTCGTGAACGCGCCCGCTTCCAGACCCTGTTCGCGGAGCCAGCGCACCATCGGCTCGATTTGTCCGTGCGTCACGATCACGCGTTGCGCGCCCGTCGCACCAATCGCCGTCTGCAAACCCGGCCAGTCGGCGTGATCGGAGAGCACGAAGCCGCGGTCCAGGCCGCGTCGTCGCCGCGTGCCGCGAAGCCGCATCCAGCCCGACGCAAACGCGTCGCTATAGTCGCCAAAGCGGCGCATCCACGTGCTCCCTTGCGCCGACGGCGGCGCAATGATCAGCGCGCCCTTGAACGCGGTCTTGTCTTTCGCGGCGATAGCGCTGACCGGCCGCGTCAGCGGCAAGTTCACGCCGGCTTGCGCGTATGCGCGGTTCAGCGGTTCCACCGCGCCATGGCAAAAGATCGGCCCAATGGCGGGATCAACGCTGGCCAGAATCCGCTGCGCCTTGCCGAACGAATAGCAGAACAGCACGGAAGCCCGGCCCTCGGCCGCGTTATGCCGCCACCACGAATTGATGCCGTCGAAAACCGTGGGGGACGGTTCCCATCGATAAATCGGCAGGCCGAACGTGGATTCCGTGATGAAGGTATCGCAGCGAACCGCTTCAAACGGTGTGCAAGTAGGATCGGGCTCGACCTTATAGTCGCCCGAGGCGACCCAGACGCGACCGGCATGCTGCACACGCACTTGCGCGGAGCCGAGAACGTGGCCGGCCGGATGCAGTGAGACGGCGACGCCATTCACAACAACGCGCTCGCCGTAGGGAATGCCTTGAAGGTTGATACCCGGCAAGCGCGAGAGCAACACGCCGACACTCGCCTCAGCGGCGAGATAACTGGCGTGTCCTAAGCGGGCGTGATCGGCATGGGCGTGAGTAATGATTGCCCGATCAACGGGGCGCCACGGGTCGATATAAAAATCCCCCGGCGGGCAATAAAGGCCCTCCGGCCTGGCGACGATCAGGTCTTGCGATGTGTCCAACCGTTCCCCACTCGCGGTTAAAGATAACGACAGATGAAAGTGGCGCCAAACTGGTTCGAAAATGGCAACAGCTTGCGATGCCGCATTGGATCACAGCAAACGGCATGCCGCCCTGGAGTAATAAAACCACAATAGTTTTGTAAGTTTTATTTGTATGAAGAATACATTGATTATCCGAAAAGCTGATTTATCGGACGGGAAGTATAAAAACATCCCGCCAATAAACTCCGCATTCGAAGCGTGAAATCAGATTGTCAGGGGAAGTACTTGATAGCGCGGAGAGCCGTCAAACCAGGCTTTTACATTCCCGAGCGTGGTATTGGCGATCTCGCTGAGGGCTTCGCGTGTGAAGAAAGCCTGATGGGAGGTAACGATAACATTCGGAAACGACAATAGCCGCGCGAGCACGTCGTCTTGCAGCATGTGATTCGAATGGTCTTCGAAAAAGAGTCCCCCTTCTTCCTCGTAGACATCGAGGCCAAGGTGGCCTAGTTGCCCGCTTTTCAACGCGCCGACGAGCGCCCGGCTATCGATCAAACCGCCGCGGCCGGTATTAATCAGCATGGCGCCACGTTTCATGCGGGCGAGTGCGGCGGCGTCGATAAGGTGATAGGTGGAGGGTAAAAGCGGGCAATGCAGGCTGACAATGTCCGACTCGGACAGGAGAGTATCGAGCGGAATATAGCGCGCTCCGGCTTGAAGAAGATCGGCTGCCGGCGTTCCAGGATCAAACGCCAGCAGCGTCATGCCGAAACCGGCCATGATGCGGCCAAATACCCGCCCGATTACACCCGTGCCAATAATGCCAAGCGTCTTGCCGTGCAGGTCGAAACCCAGCAGGCCGTTGAGCGAAAAATCGCCGTCGCGAGTGCGGGCATAAGCCCGATGCAACTTGCGATTCAGCGTCAGGATCAGCCCGGCGGCGTGCTCCGCCACCGCATGCGGAGAATAAGCCGGCACACGCACCACGCCGATTCCGAGCCGGACTGCCGCTGCCAGATCAACGTGATTAAAACCTGCCGAGCGCAGCGCCACGAGTTGTGTGCCGCCCTCGCAAAGTGTTTCCAGGACAGCTTCGTCAAGGATGTCATTCACAAACGGGCATACCACCGCACACCCGTGGGCAAGAATGGCCGTTTGCGCGTCAAGTTGTGATTCCTGGAACTGCAGAGAGTAACCAAACGCCGCGTTTGCCTCGCTAAAGACGTCGCGATCATATTGCCGGCTGCTGAAGACGATTATGTGAATCGACATCGAATGGTCTCCCTGCCAGCCAGGTAAATGAATCAACTAGCGATCGCGCTCGCCGGGGGCACCATTGAAAGCCGCGAGAGGATGGTTTCCGGCTGCGGCAGTCCGACTTCTCCGCCCGGGCCCATGTGTTCAAGCGTGTAGTCAATGAAGGCGCGCGTCTTCGCCGGCAGATATTGTCGTCCCGGATAAACGATAGACACCTTCACGTCCGGATCATCAATAGCGTAGTCACCCAATACTCGTACCAGCGAGCCGTTTTCCAGATCTGCCGCGACAATGCCTTCCGGAATGATCGAAATGCCCATGTGCGCAAGCGTTCCCAGCCGCACCATCAATGCGCTGTTGACAGTATAGACGGGGGCGAGCGTGACCTGGTCGGCGCTGCCGTTATTGCGATGCCGGAAGTGCCAGGTGGCGCTGCGCATTTCGCTGGGTAATGCCACGAACGCATGATGCAGCAAATCGGCCGGCGTGCTGGGCGAGCCGTGCTCTTCCAGATAAGCGGGCGTGGCGACGGGAATCAGCGTGTTGGTGGCGACCGGGCGTTCTACCAACGCCGTACTCGTCACCATGAATGCCGTGACAATCCCGACATCAAATCCGTCCTCCACCAGATCCACATGACGCTCGGATAAAGTGAGGCGCACATTCACCTTCGGATAAACCTGCCGGAAGCCATCGATCAGCGGCGTCAACGCCATGAGCGAAAGCGATCCTGAAGCCACCACACGCAATGTGCCGCTGGGGTCGCCTTCGGTATGCGCCACCATTGACTCGAGATGATCGAGTTCTTCGAGCAATGCGCGGCAGCCTTCGAGATAACGCGTGCCGGCTTCTGTCAGTGAGAGGTTACGAGTAGTGCGATTGATTAACCGGGTGCGCAAATGCGCTTCCAGCATTGCAATTGCGCGAGTAACAAGCGCGTTTGAGACGTCGAGTTGTTGTGCGGCTCGCCGAAAGCTTTCGGTTTCCGACACCCGTACGAACACACGCATGGCATGAATTTGATTCATTGTCTCTTACCTCTCAGTGTGCAAAACAGTGTGGGGCCGTATTACGCGTCACCGCGCATACAGCATTTTTTGATCAGCGCCAAAAAGCGTATTGACACCTATGCGGAATTGCAATATCTGGGCCATTTCTTGTCTGCATTCCGCATTAACCGCAAGACTTTCACATTTGCTAATTCATTGCAATGAAAAATTACACTTCCACGGATTTTGGAATGGATCGTCTGATTTATGCAGATTTTTGTTTCAAGAGTTGTGTTACGGAATTCGACTTTTGATGCGATCGATAAACGACTTGTCTATTGCATGCAATCTGACGGTTCGACTCTCATCGAACCGCGATAAGCTCTGCCAGGCGTTCCGATTACAGGTGTTTATTGAGTGGAAACGATACCGGCACGTCAAAAATGAAGATGGGCGTTAAATTCATACCGTCCCAACTTGCCGGCTGGCAAACTGACATTTACAAGGTACATTGTTCAACGATTCCGGAATCACGATCATAATTAATCGAATCCTTAATTTCCGTCATTCAAGGTCGTTTGATAGTTGCGTTTAAATAATCAATAGAGGCGATAATTTCATGATCTGGAATCTGCTGGCGAGTCAACCCGAAATTGCATTGTTCGCGAGTCTGGCACTCGGCTTTTTCATCGGCTCTTTCAAGTTAGGACCGATCCAGCTCGGCGGGGTATGCGGCACGTTGATTGTGGCGCTGGTTCTCGGACAAAGCGGTGCGCGTCTGTCGCCGGATCTAAAGAATATTGCATTTGCGCTATTTATCTTCGCACTGGGTTTCACCGGTGGACCGCAATTCTTCGCGAATATCGGGCGCGGCTGGCGATATGGGCTCCTTTCAGTTGTCGAGCTGGTGGTAGTAATTGGGCTCGTGCTCGGAGCCGTCGCCCTCTTCAAGCTCGATCGCGGCACGGCCGCTGGTTTGCTCGCCGGCGCCGCGACGGAATCGGCCGTGGTCGGCACGGCGTCCGAGGCAATCGGCAAGCTCGCGCTGCCTGCTGCCGAGATTGCCCGGCTGCAGGCCAACATTGTCACTGCCTACAGCGTGAGTTACCTGTTCGGGCTCGTCACTATCGTGTTGTTCACCAGCCAGATCGCGCCGCTGATGTTGCGCGTGAATCTGCGCGACGAAGCCGAGCGCCTGTGGCGCGCGCTCGGTGGCGACAGCGCGCTGGCCGAGGGCCAGCGACTGGCGGCGCCATCACTCGTAGCGCGCGAGGTCAGCGTCACGGGCGCGGCGGATCTGAGCATCGATACCCTCGAAAAGCGCTATGGCAACGAGCTCACCGTGGCGCGCGTGGTGCGCGGCCGCTCGATTGTGAAAGCGCAGCCGAATCTCGTGTTGAAAAAGGGCGACCGGATCGTGATCGGCGGCCGTCGCACGGCCCTCGTGGAGGCGCTGCCGTCCATTGGTGAAGAAGTCACCGGCCGCGATGTCGCCGACGTCTATGCCACCGCGCTCGATGTGATGCTTACGCGGCGCGAAGTGCATGGCCTGACGGTCGCGCAGGTGCGTGCCCGCGCGACGTCCGCCGATAGCCGCGGTGTCTATATCTCGGCCGTCACGCGGCTGGACAGCACGATCCCCGCGTTGCCGGGGACGGAACTGCATCGCGGCGATGTGCTGACCTTGATCGGCGGGGCCGATGACGTGCGGCGCGGCGCGGCGAAGCTCGGCTACGTGATCCGCGCGACGTTAAAGACCGATTTCGTGTTTCTCGGCATCGGCGTGATTGCGGGGATTGTCGTCGGGCATCTGAGCGCACGCGTTGGCGGCGTGCAGGTCGCCCTGGGTACGGGCGGCGGCTGTTTGTTGTCCGGGCTGCTGTTCGGCTGGATTCGCTCGCGCTATCCCGTGATCGGTTCGCTGCCTTCCGCTGCGGCGCAGGTGCTCAAGGATTTCGGACTGTGCACGTTTATCGCCGCGGTCGGGCTGGGGGCAGGCGCCGATGCGATCCGCCTGATCCGCGAGTACGGCGTTGCGCTGCCGCTGGCGGGCGTGGTCATCACGCTCGGGCCGGCGTTGGTGTCGCTCGCGGTCGGACGCTGGCTGTTGAAACTCGAAGTGCCGATGCTGCTCGGCGCGATCGCCGGCCAGCAATGCAGCACACCCGCGATCAGCGCGCTCGTCGGTGTGACGGGCAATGCGACGCCGGTGATCGGCTACACGATCACGTACGCGTTATCGAACGTTCTCTTGCCGCTGATGGGGCCGGTGATCGTCGGGCTTGCAGGCAAGGTGGGATGAAGAGGTTTACGTCATAAAAGCAGGATAGGCGCGTAGGCAGGAGCGTCAGTTTTAGCAGGTCGGGCAGGGTATACCAAACTCGAGAGGGCACTATGGAATGGATACATCAGGTTTTCACGAAGTCACCGGAGATTGCGCTTTTCCTGTCTCTGGCGGTGGGGTACTTCATCGGCCAGATCAACTTCGGCAAGTTCCAGCTCGGCGGTGTTGGCGGGTCGTTGCTGGCGGCGGTCGTCATCAGTCAGTTCGGTGTGCAGATCGACAACGGCGTGAAATCTGTCATGTTCGCGATCTTCATCTATGCAGTGGGCTACGACTCAGGACCGCAGTTTTTCAACTCGCTGTCGCGCAAGACCCTGCGTGAGATCGCGATGGCGGTGTTCCTCGCGGTGTCTGCACTGGTGACGGTGCTGGTGTGCGCGAAGCTGTTCGGCTTGAATAAGGGCATTGCGGCGGGGTTGGCCGGTGGAGCGTTGACGCAGTCCGCGATCATCGGCACAGCAGGCGATGCCATCGCGCGGCTCGGACTGCCGGTTGCCGAAACCAAGGCGCTCCAGGGCGACGTGGCTGTCGCTTATGCCGTGACGTACGTATTCGGATCGCTGGGTGCGATCATCGTGTGCGTGAATATCTTGCCGAAGTTCATGGGGCAAGGTTTGAAGGAGGCCGCAGCGGAAGCGGAGAAAAGTTTGCTGGGCGGCACGGTCGCGCATGGGGCCGGTCAGACAGCGGCGCTCCCGGAGCTGGTCGGGCGGGCTTATCGCGTGACAGGCGGCAGCGGTGCGGCGGCGCGCGCGGGTGGCGCTGACGCCGGGTCGCTGGCGATCAAGGCCGCTCCAGGCGGATTGGGTGAATCGGGCGTGGGCGGTGCTGCGGGCCGGACAGTCGCCGAGATCGAGATGGCCGAGTCCGACATGATCACCATCGAGCGAATCCGCCGGGCCGGCAAAGCGATGGAGCCGCGGCCGGACGTAATGCTGCAAGTCGACGATATCGTGCTGGTCGTCGGCCGGCGCGAAGTGATGGTGACGGCGGCGTCGAACATTGGTGAAGAGGTTGCGGACACCGACGGCATCAGCGTCGTGATGCAGAACCGGCAGGGCGTGTTCACGCGCAAGGGCATGAATCACATGACGATTGCCGCGGTGCGCACGACCGTGGATCGTGACTTGCGGCACGGCGTGTTCGTGCAGGAAATTCGCCGGGCGGACCAGCCGTTGCCGATCCTTCCCGAGACCCAGCTCGAACACGGCGATGTCATTACGTTCTACGGTTCGCCGCAGGATACGAAGCGTGCCGTGGATGCGGCGGGTTATGAATTGCCGGTTACCAACAAGACTGATTTCATCTACATGGGCGTCGGGATTGTGCTCGGTTTGTTGATCGGGTTGATCGTGGTGAATGTGGGCGGCGTGCCGTTGACCCTGGGGTCCGGCGGAGGCTGTTTGCTGGCTGGGCTGGTATTCGGCTGGATGCGGGGCAAGCATCCGATGTATGGCGTGATGCCATCGGCGGCATCGCAACTGATGAAGGATTTCGGGCTCGCGGCGTTCGTGGCGGCAGTTGGCTTGAACTCCGGATTGGCGGCCGTGGTGACGGTGAAGAACAGCGGCCTGACGATCTTTTTGCTGGGTGCGATCGTCACGATAGTGCCGCTCGTTCTCACGATGCTCTTCGGCCGATACGTGCTGCGATACACAAACGCCGCGCTTCTGGCGGGTGCGCTGACCGGATCGCGTAGTGCGAATCCTGCGTTTGGCGGCGTGCTTGATAAGGCGGAAAGCGCGGTGCCGACGGTTCCGTTCGCGATTACCTATGCGTTGGCCAATGTCTTGCTGACATTGCTGGGGCCACTGGTGGTGGGATTGGTCTGATGATGGCTTGACGATGGTTTGAGTGCGCACGGTTGAGTGAAATCATGCGCACTCAAAAAAATTTGAACTGAAGCGAAGGGCTTGAGCCCAACGACATTCAGCATGAAAGGGGACCGCCCATGACGTCGCAACAAAAGATCGTTCATCTTCCGGCAGCAACCCTGCATGGGACCGGAGAGCACGTCCCAGCCTTGGGCCAGGGCACTTGGGAAATGGGCGACAGCGCCAGAACCCGCAACGCGGAAATCGCCGCGTTGAAGGCCGGCGTGGACCTTGGCATGACCGTGATCGATACCGCGGAAATGTACGGCGAAGGCGAGAGTGAAAAGCTGATCGCCGAAGCATTGAAAGACCGGCGTGAGGAGCTTTTCATCGTCAGCAAGGTTTATCCGCATAACGGTAGCGAATCCGGCGTGAAGGCCGCGTGTGAACGAAGCCTCAAGCGGCTACAGACTGACCGCATCGATTTATATCTGCTGCATTGGCGCGGGGGTGAAGATCTGGAAGGGGTGATCGGCGGCTTTGAGGCCTTGAGAGCGCAGGGCAAGATCCGCCACTGGGGTGTGAGCAATTTCGACACCGAGGACATGGTCGAACTCTTTGCCCTGGAAAACGGCAACCGGTGTGCAACCAACCAGATTCTGTATAACGTCGCACGGCGTGGTCCCGAATTCGAACTCCTGCCGTGGCTGCGCGAACACAATATGCCGGCGATTGCATACAGCCCCGTCGATCACGCGCGCCTGCCGAAACAAAGCGTCCTGAACGACATAGCGAAGGCCCGCGGTCTGTCTGCGATGCAAGTCGCGCTCGCGTGGGTCTTGCAACAACCGCAGGTCATGGCGATTCCGAAAGCCGCGACTGTCGCTCATGTGATTGAGAACGCGGCAGCGCGAGAGGTGATTTTATCGACGGAAGAACTGAGTCTTATCGACACCCAGTTCAAACCGCCGAAATCAAAACGGCCGCTGGAAATGCTTTAAGCGCTCAAGCTATGGTGGAACGAGCGCCGGATGGTTTTTGACCTTGATTTTTGCGCGCCGGCTTACTCAGGCTTTTGCAAGCGCCTCAGTTCGGCCACGGGAATGTGGCATCGAATCCTGTGTCCATCGGCGGCGTGGGCGTAGGGCGGCTCCTCCTGCTCGCAGACCGCTCCAATCTTGCGCGGACACCGGGTATGGAACACACATCCCGACGGCGGGTTCGCGGCGCTCGGCAACTCACCTGATAGGCGGATGCGCTCGCGCGCTTGCGGTTCATCGCCAATTGCCGGAATCGATGACAACAACGCTTCGGTATAAGGATGATGCGGTCCGTCGAAGACGTCCGTTGCGCGGCCAATCTCCATCAGCCGGCCGAGATACAGCACCGCAATACGATCGGACAAATAACGCACCACGTGCAGGTCGTGCGAGATAAATACGTAACTCACACCGCGTTCGCGCTGCAGGTCGGCAAGCAGATTCAGGATGGCGGCTTGCACGGAGACATCGAGTGCGGACGTCGGCTCGTCGCAGACCACCACGCGCGGATCACCGGCGAACGCACGCGCGATCGCCACGCGCTGTTTCAACCCGCCCGACAACTGCCGCGTGCGCGAGCTTAGGTAGCGTTCGGGCAAGCGCACGGCGGCAGTCAGCGATTGCAGTCGCGCTTCCTTCGCCGCGCCACGCAACGCGCCGAGTTTCGACAACGACCGTGCGATCAGCCGACGCACCGAGTGCGCCCGGTTCAACGCGGAATCCGGATTCTGGAACACGATCTGCAGCGACTTGACCTGCTCGTCATTGCGGTTCGTCACGCGTGCGGGCAGAGCGGCGCCGTCGAGTTCTATGGAGCCGCCCGCATCCGGCGAGAGCAAGCCCAGCAACAGCTTTGCGAGTGTCGTCTTGCCGCTGCCGGACTCGCCGACCAGCCCGAGCGTTTCACCCAGCGCCAGTTCAAGCGATACATCGTGCACGGCCCGCAGTGATTCGCCGCCGACATGAAACGTCTTCGATAAATTCGCCGCGCGCAACGCAACCGGTGCATCTGTCCGGTCGATAGCCGTGCTCAGGACCTCCGGCGTCGCGCGCGGCAAATCGATCGCACGTTCGTGATAATGGCAGCGCGCCATCTGGTCGCCATGCGCGGCCGATACCCGATACGGCGGCGGCGCGTCACGATGGCAACGGTCATCGGCGAGCTTGCAGCGCTGTGCATAGATACACCCCTGCGTCACCGATCCCGGCAGAGGCAGTGAACCGGGGATGGTGTCGAGCCGGCCCGTGTCCTTGGCTCGACCCGTGGTAGGCAGACAGCGCAGCAGGCCCACCGTGTACGGATGCCGCGGCCGCGCGAATACATCGCGTGTGGTGCCTTCTTCGACCAGCTTTCCCGCATACAACACGCCGACGCGATCGCACATCCGTCCGATCACCGCCAGGTTGTGGCTGATGAAAAGCACCGCTGTGCCAAGCTCTTCGCGCAGTTGCGCGATCAGATCGAGCACCTCGGCTTCCACCGTGGCGTCGAGCCCGGTAGTGGGTTCATCGAGGATCAGCAACTCCGGGTTGCACGCGAGCGCCATCGCGATGACCACGCGCTGCTGCATACCGCCCGACAATTGATGTGGATAACTATCCATCACGCGCTCGGGCGACGAGATCCGCACGCGCCGCAAGATGTCGATGGTGTGTTCCAGCGCTTCATTCACCGACGCGCCCGCGAGCTCGAACGCTTCGGACACCTGCCGCGCGATAGTGAGCGACGGATTCAACGCGCGGCCCGGGTCCTGATAAACCATCGATACCGCGTTGGCGCGCATGTGCCGCAACGTGTCGGCGTTCATCGAAGCGATGTCGTGGCCGGCGATCGAAATCTTCCCCGACTTCACGCGGCCGTTGCGCGGCAGATAACGCAATATGGCGAGTGCGGCGGTCGACTTTCCACAGCCCGATTCGCCGACCAGCCCGTACGCCTCGCCGCGTTTTACCCGCAGCGATATATCCTGCAGCACTTCGCGGTCACGCCCGCGCGAGCGGTACGCGACCGTCAGGCCGACCAGGGTCAGTGCGTCGGTGTCGGCGCTCTTCGAGCCATCGAAGATGGGGAAGGCCGATGGCGGCGGTCCGTTCATCGATCGAGCACTCCCTGTATGCCATCGGCGACGAGGTTCACGCCCACGACCAGCGAGGCGATAGCGGCGGCGTCGAAGACGACGGTCCACCATGCGCCGCCCGCCATCAGCGTGTAGCACTCGGAGAGGGCGAGGCCCCAGTCGGCCGACGGCGGCTGGATGCCGAAGCCGAGGAACGACAGCGTGGCAACCGCGAAAATGGCGTAACCGAGCCGCACGGTGGCTTCCACGATGATCGGTTGCAGCACGTTCGGCAGGATCTCCGCGAACATGATGTAGAACGCGTTTTCGCCGCGCAATTGCGCAGCCAGCACATAGTCCAGATTGCGCTCGGCGAACACGGCCGCGCGCACGGTGCGCGCGGTGATCGGCGTGAAGGTGATGCCGATCACCAGGATTACGGTGACGTTGCTCGCGCCGACCGCAGCAAGAGCAAGCAATGCGACGATCACCAGCGGCAGCGCGAGCACCGCGTCGATCAGCCGGCCGATCACGTTGTCGACCCATCCATCGAAATAACCGACGATCAAGCCGACCGCCGTCCCGGCTAGTGTTCCAAGCAGGGTCGCAAGCGGCGCAATGGTCAGAATGTCGCGAGAGCCAACGATCACGCGCGCGAACACATCGCGGCCGAGTTGATCGGTACCGAACCAATGCGTGGCGTCGGGCGGGGTGAGAGAGTTCAACGGATCGGTCGCGTACGGGTCCTGTGGCACGACCCAATGTCCGAAGAGCGCGCACGCGACCCAGAACAACAGGATCAGCATGCCGACCACGAACGTGGGTGACCGCAGCAAGGCCTTGCCGCGTTCAAAACGCGGCGCCTTGTGCGGCACGGGCGCAACGGTTGCAGTGCTCATTGCGCGTTCCTCACCCGCAAGCGCGGATTCAGCACCACATACAACGCATCCGCGATCAGGTTAGCCGCCGTATAGATCACGCCGATGGTCAGCACACCGGCTTCGAGCATGGGGAAGTCCTTGCCTTTGGCGGCGTTATAAATGAGCGAGCCAATGCCCTGGTAGTGAAACAGCGTTTCCACGACCACCAGGCCGCCGATCATATAGCCGAGTTGCGTGGCGGCGACGGTGACGGTCGGCAGCAGCGCATTGCGCAGCACGTGACGCATGATCACTACGCGGCGCGGCAGGCCCTTGAGGATCGCGGTGCGCGTGTAGTCGGCATCGAGCGCTTCGACGGTTCCGGCGCGCGCCATTCGTGCGATGTAACCGAAGAACACCAGCACCAGCGGCAACACGGGCAGGATCAGATGCTGCAACTGAATGAACACGTTCGACCCGGGTGGAAACGTCGCTTCAATCGGCAGCCATTGCAGCCAGATACCGAACACGAGAATCAGCACGATGGACGAGACGAACTCCGGCACCACCGTCGCCGATAACCCCGCAATGCTGATCGTCCGGTCGATCCAGCGGCCCTCGTGCAGCGCGGCATACACGCCACCGGCAATGCCGAGCGGCACGACAACGATAAACGCCAGCGCGCCGAGCTTGGCGGAGTTCAGCAACGCGTCGCCTATGAACGGCGCCACCGGCGCGCGATACGAATACGACTGACCCATGTCACCGCGCACAAAGTGGCTGATCCAGCCGGCGTACTGCGTGAACAAAGGCCGGTCGACACCCAGTTGATGATTGAGCGCGGCGACTGCCCGGGCGTCGGCCAGCGGCCCGAGGATTGCGCGGCCGACATCGCCGGGAAGCAACTGGCCGCCCGCGAACACGATCACCGACAACAGCCACAACGTGATGATCGCGAGCAACAGCCGCACGCCGATAAACCGCGCAATGCGCGCGGCGCTTCCGGCGTGGCTGCGTGAGCTAATTTTCGGCGCGCCCGGCGCGGCGGGAGGATAGACCGTGTTCATTTTCGGAGCGTCCTCGGGTCAGGCTTCAATGCGCGAGACTCAAAGAACCGGCTACGCGCCGATAGTCGCGCGTTGGAAATACAACTGCGAAATGGCATTGAAGCGCACGCCTTTCACGTTCGCCCGCGTGACGATCAGTTGATCATAGAAATAGGGAATCACAACCGGGGTTTCATCGAGCAGCAAGGTCTGGATCTGGCCCGAGAGTTTCTTCTGCGATGCCACGTCGAGCGCCGCCACGAAATCCGCCACCAGCTTGTCGTATTGCGGGTTCTTGAAATGCGCAGCGTTCCACGTGCCCTCGCTGGTCAGCGGTGCGTTGAGAAACACATTCGGCACGCCACGATGCCCGTAGTCCGTAATGCCGAGCGGGGAGTCGAGCCAGTCTGATTTGCCATACGTGCCTGCGCCGTAATACAGCTCCTGGCTTTCCACCTTCAGCGTGATGCGGATGCCGACCGCCTTCGCTGCGTTCTGGATCACCACCGCGAGATCGGGAATCTCCATGTACTTCTCGGTCGTGAGCGTGACGTCGAAACCGTTCGGCACGCCTGCCGACGCGAGCAATTGCTTCGCCTTCGCGACATCGAGCTTGCGCTGCGGCACCGACAAGTCGCTCGACGGAAACACCGGCGAGAACGGGCTGTCGTTACCGAGCGCGGCGTGACCCTTGAACAGCCCTTTCACCATCACGTCGCGATTCAACGCCAGCGCCAGCGCCTGGCGCACGCGCTTGTCCTTGAACGGACCGGTGTCGGTACGCATATGCATTTGCCGATGCGCGCTCGACTTCACACCCAGCACCTTGAACTCGGGGTTCGTCATCATGCTGACGCCACCCTGCACGGTGAAGTCGCTCATCACGTCGGCTTGCCGGCCTTGCAGCGCGAGCAGTTGCGACTGCTGGTCGGCGTAGAACGCGAACGTTACGCGCTCAGGCAGCGCTTTTTCGCCCCAGTAATCGGGATTGCGCACGAACGCCGCGCCCACTTTCGGCGTGTACGACTCGAACTTGAACGGGCCAGTGCCCGGGAACGCCTTCTCATACGTACCGCTGACATTCGCCGGAAGGATCACTGCGTTGTACGTATCCGATGAAACGTAGTAGGGGAAATTGCCGTTCGGCGCGTCGAGATGAAACTCGACCGTCATGTCGTCAATGACCTTCACCGACCCCTTCGACAACACCCCCTTCAGCACCGACAGCGCGGATGACCCGCTGGCCGGATCGGCGAGCCGGTTGAAAGTGGCGGCCACGTCCTTGGCGGTCATGGACTGACCGTCGTGGAACTTGACGTTCGGGCGTAGCTTGAACGTCCATATATCGCCCTTCTCGTTCGGCTTCCAGGAGAGCGCGAGGGAAGGGCGAAGCTTGAGCTCCTGACCGTCATCGTCGATAAGAAATTCGCCGGTCTGATTGATCAGCGCGAGGCCGGCGGCGTCGTTGACGGTGAGCGGATCGACCGCGCCCGCCGGCGTCAGGTGTGCCACGCGGATCGTACCGCCAGGTTTCCCGGCAGGCGTTTGCGCGCGTGCGTGCGGCATGCCGATCAAACCGCCCGCGGCCATCGACAAACCCAGCAGGCTCGCGTGCCGCAGCAACTCGCGTCGCGACAGCCGGCCGGCCTTGAATTCATCGATGGCATGATTGCCGAGTTCTCCCGCCGTTCCCCTCGACTGTTCCATCGCTGAATGGAAGGGGATGAGGGAGTCCAGATCGGTTGCGGTCTTTTTCATCGGGCTGTCCGGTTCAGGGTTCGGTTGTTGTTTTGACTCGACGATACTGCGCCACCCACGAGGGACAGCGGCAGCGACGGAATCGGATGCGCTTTCAGTTTAGCGGAGCAAATAGTGTTCGGATTCCTGACGCGCGTTTCACGTGCCAATTAATTGCCCGTGCTGTGGGACAGGCGCTACGTTGCGGAAAAGCTTGCTCAAAGCTTGTGGACGGAGCTTCAGGAGGGCGGTAGAAAATTCCGCACCTCATTTGATTTGTGCCCTAGTCTTCAATGCTGATGTGGATGTTTATGAATCGGATCTACCCAGAACACTTCTTCAGGCTCCTCCACCGCATCGATATTCAGATTCACCACCACCGCCTCGTTGTCGCTGCGCACGAGTACGCATTCGAGCGGTTCGTCGGTGAGCGCGTTGATTTCCTGATGCGGCACGTACGGCGGCACGAAGATGAAATCACCCGGTCCGGCTTCAGCGGTAAATTCCAGATGATTGCCCCACTTCATGCGCGCCTGGCCGCGCACGATGTAGATCACGCTTTCAAGCGCGCCGTGGTGATGCGCGCCGGTTTTCGCATTCGGATGGATCGTGACCGTGCCCGCCCAGATCTTCTGGGCGCCTACGCGTGCAGCGTTGATGGCGGCTGCGCGATTCATTCCGGGCGTCTGTGGGGTATTCGTATCGAGTTGATCGCCCTTGATCACCTTGACGCCGTTCTCGCGCCAGTCGGTGTGCTCGTGCTGATGTTCGTCGCTCATTGTCTTCGTCTCCGCCGATCCATGAAAAGGCTGCCGTCAATCTACGTCACAGTGACTCTGGCAAAAAGCAAAAAAGTCCGTTGCCGCCGGGAGGCAACAACGGACTTCTTTCATTCGCCCGATTCGATTTTCGAGCCTGACAACGTCTACTTGCTCTTCGAATTCACGATGGCTTCCGCGACGTTGTTCGGCGTCTCGGCGTAGTGCTTGAACTCCATCGTGTATGTGGCGCGGCCTTGGGTCAGCGAGCGCAGCGTGGTCGAGTAGCCGAACATTTCAGCCAGCGGCACCTCGGCGCGCACGATCTTGCCGCCGCCGCCCGCAATGTCTTCCATGCCCTGCACGATCCCGCGGCGTGACGACAAATCGCCCATCACGTTACCCATGAAATCCTCAGGCGTTTCCACTTCCACGGCCATCATCGGTTCGAGCAGCACCGGCTTGGCTTTCCTCATGCCGTCCTTGAACGCTATCGAGCCAGCCATGCGGAACGCGTTTTCGTTCGAGTCCACGTCGTGGTACGAACCGAAGGTCAGCGTCACCTTCACGTCCACCACCGGATACCCCGCCAGCACGCCGGCTTTCAGCGTTTCCTGAATACCCTTGTCGACCGCCGGAATGTATTCGCGCGGCACGACACCGCCCTTGATGGCATCGACGAATTCGTAACCCGTGCCCGGCTTTTGTGGCTCCAGTTTCAGCACCACGTGACCGTATTGACCGCGCCCGCCCGACTGCTTGACGAACTTGCCTTCAATATCTTCGACCGGAATGCGGATCGTCTCGCGATACGCAACTTGCGGTTTACCGACCGTCGCTTCGACGCCGAACTCACGCCGCATCCGGTCGACAAGAATTTCCAGATGCAGCTCGCCCATGCCTGAAATGATCGTCTGTCCGGATTCCTCGTCGGTCTGCACGCGAAACGACGGATCTTCCTGCGCCAGCCGGTTCAACGCGATACCCATCTTTTCCTGGTCGGGTTTCGTCTTCGGCTCGACGGCCTGGGAGATCACCGGTTCCGGGAAGATCATGCGTTCGAGGATGATCGGATGGGCCGGATCGCACAGCGTGTCGCCAGTCGTGGCTTCCTTCAAACCCACTGCCGCGGCAATATCGCCGGCGCGCACTTCCTTGATTTCCTGACGCTCGTTCGCGTGCATCTGGAGAATCCGGCCGAGCCGCTCCTTCTTCTCCTTGATCGCGTTGTAGACCGAGTCGCCGGAATTCACCACGCCCGAATACACACGGAAGAAGATCAACTGGCCGACAAACGGGTCCGTCATGATCTTGAACGCGAGCGCCGAGAACGGATCTTCATCGGTCGGATGACGTTCCGCGTGTTTGTCATACTCGTCCACGCCATTGATGGCGGGTATGTCCGCCGGCGACGGCAGATAGTCGATCACCGCGTCCAGCATGGCCTGCACGCCCTTGTTCTTGAATGCGCTGCCGCAGAACATGGGGACGATCTCGCTCCTGAGCGTGCGCGCGCGGATAGCGGCCTTGATTTCGTCTTCGCTGATCGGTTCACCGCCGATGTACTTGTCCATCAGCGCTTCATTCGCGTCCGCTGCAGCCTCGATCATCTTCTCGCGCCATTCTTTGGCGGTTGCGAGCAGGTTCGCAGGGATTTCCTGATATTCGAACAGCACGCCCTGGCTGGCTTCGTCCCAGATGATTGCTTTCATCTTGACCAGGTCGACCACGCCCTGGAAGTGTTCCTCAGCGCCCACGGGAATCTGCATGGGCACGGCGACGCCCTTCAGGCGCTCGCCGATCTGACGTTGCACGCGGAAAAAGTCGGCGCCCACGCGGTCCATCTTGTTGACGAACGCAATGCGCGGCACTTTGTATTTGTTGGCCTGGCGCCAGACCGTTTCGGATTGCGGCTGAACCCCGCCGACCGAGTCATAGACCATGCAGGCGCCGTCGAGCACGCGCATGGAGCGTTCCACTTCGATGGTGAAATCGACGTGTCCGGGCGTATCGATGATGTTGATCCGGTGTTCCGGATAATTCCCCGCCATGCCTTTCCAGAAGGCCGTGGTGGCGGCGGAGGTGATCGTGATGCCGCGCTCCTGTTCCTGCTCCATCCAGTCCATCGTGGCCGCGCCGTTGTGAACCTCACCAATTTTGTGATTCACACCGGTATAGAAAAGAATGCGTTCGGTGGTGGTGGTCTTGCCGGCATCGATATGAGCGCTGATACCAATATTCCGATAGCGGTCGATGGGAGTCTTGCGGGGCACTTGAACCTCCTGTTGATTGATTGGAGCTTTGTAGCCCGAACCGGGCACGATGGCCTGGCCGGCGGCTCCGGAGCGAAGCGCTGTCGTGCTTGGTGAGCGCTTCGCTGGTTTATCAGGATAGCGCGTCGAGAAGGTCTTTGCAGGATTCTTGCCAGCTCGGCGAAAAAGATGAATCTTTGGTGACGCGTGGGCGGTGTTCAGGGCGCCGTCGTGCGTTCCGCGCGCGTTCCGGAAACAAAAAGCCGGCGCGCGCAAAAAGCGGGCGGCCGGCTTTGGGCTCAAGCGACAAGGACTGGCGCCAGATGAGCGGGGCGTGATGACGCTAACCACCCCCGCCCGAGGCAAACGTTATTGCGCTGCGGGCAACCCCTTGATCTGCATGCCCGGCTGAATCCCTTTCGATGCAAACCAGCCCTTGCTCATTTCGAGTGCGTACACACCGTTATTGCGCGGGCAGTGGTTGTTTTCCGTCTCCGCCTGCATTTCGTCGATATCCGTGACCGTTCCGTCCGCGCGCATGAACGCGATCGACAGCGGGATCAGGGTGTTTTTCATCCAGAAACAGTGGACGGCCGTTTCATTGAAGACGAACAGCATGCCTTCATTGGGCTCGAGCTTCGTGCGATACATCAGGCCTTGTTCGCGATCGGCATCGTTCGCGGCAACGGCGGCGTCGATCACATACATGCCCGCGGTGAGTTTCGTGTGCGGGAAATCGGCGGGCTTTTTCGCACCGGCCGGCATTTCTCCGGGTGCCGCTGCCAGCGGTTGAGCGTGTGCGGCCAGCGGCGCGACTGCCATCAGCGAAACGAGCGGAACAGAGAACGCAACAAGCGTGCGGCGCACGAGACGCCCAAGATCAAACGATGAAACCGAACGGGGCGAGAGCCATGAAAGACGCACGGCGAAACTCCTGGTGAGATGAAGCCGGTTAGCTAAAGAATCAGTGAAGACTGGCGCATGTTACTTGAGCGGGCGCATGCCGACAAAAAGTGCGTGCGGATACAAGCCGCGGATATTTCAAAGACCCAAAGAAAAAGGCAGAAACCCTTGCGGGTGTCTGCCTTTCAATGCCGCTTTCGCGGCGGCACTGCTTGGTGTAGCGTCGCGTTACCGCGATCTATTACCAACTTACTCCGACGCGGCCGAAGCAGCAGCAGCCGAAGCTGCCTTCTTGTGCGTAGCCTTCTTGTGGGTCGACTTCTTGTGCGTTGCCTTGTGAGCGGTCGAAGCAGCTGCAGGAGCCGATGCTTCCGGGGCCGAAGCTTGTGCAAATGCAGCCGTTGCGAACAGGCCAGCGACGAGAGCAGCGATCAGTTTGTTCATGTTGTAAATCCTCAGCTTTAGTTTGATTTAACCTTGTGACCCGGTCGATGGAGTCATGACGGTAAACGAGCCATCCACCTTTTGGTTGACAGGGGAATCGAACAAAACTTCGATCCCGCTGCGAGCGCTTGAACCTTACATAAAGCCTTCGCATGCTGGCTGTGTGTTGCGGTCCTTCGCTAATGCCGGATGGCGGTTTTAAGGCATCTGCAGCGAATAACGCCGCATGCCGGAAGTCCGTTGACGTGTTTTTTCGGCAATCGAGCAGCGATGATTGTTTGCAAGACGAAATGAATTTGTAATGTCTGGGTTTGGATGAAACGTTACGCTTAAACGATGCCATTCCACGGCGCGCGCGGCGGCAGTTCGATCGATGCGCCCGGTGCCAGTCCGAGACTGAATATATCCAGCGCACCGATACCGACGCGCACCAGCCGCAGTGTTGGATATCCGACAGCTGCGGTCATTCGACGCACCTGCCGATTACGTCCCTCGCTGATCGACAGTTCGATCCAGGTGGTCGGAATAGCGGCGCGATATCGGATAGGCGGGTTACGTGGCCAAAGCTGGTCCACCCATTCCACCGGTTCAACCCGCTGCACGCCGCACGGCCGCGTCACGAAGTCACCCAGGTCCACGCCCGCGGCCAGATGCTCGAGAGCGGCCGTGCCGGGCGCTCCATCCACTTGTGCCCAATACCGTTTGACCAGCTTGTGACGCGGCTCGGCGATACGCGCCTGAAGCGCGCCATCGTCGGTGAGCAGCAGCAGGCCTTCGCTGTCGGTGTCCAGGCGGCCGGCCGGATAAACGCCGGGCGTCTTGACCCAAACGCCTAACGAAGGGTGCTTCTCGTGCGGCGAAAATTGACAGATCGTGCCGAACGGTTTGTTAAGAGCAAGCAGCGGCATGGCGGGGAATCAATGAGGAAACGCGCTAAGGAAACGAGGCTGCATTCAAGCGCAGCGCGGGAATCCGGCTATGGCGGATGACGCGATATTAATGCATAATCCGAAACACCAAGTCCCAAGTCTTATATAAGACATAAGACATGAATCGAGTAGCAGTCTGTCGCGGCCACAGTTGCAGCAACAGCATCAACGGGCGATCTTCGAACCGTGCTTGCATGCACTGTTTTGTTGCAATGCGGCGAAACGGGGGCAGGGCAGGCGGTCTGCACCGTGGGCTAGAATAACGTTCTGGTCGCCTCGGGCGCCGCGCCGGCATTGGCGCTGTTGGCCCGACCACCGTTCGCTCATCCGCTTTTCGCCGAATTTCCGAACGCAATCTGCGCATTTCTGTAGTTAGCTAGCCCAGCCATCTTTGGAGTCGACCATGCCGTATCAGCACATCAAGGTTCCGACGGGCGGTGACAAGATCACCGTTAATGCGGATTACTCGCTCAACGTTTCCGACCAGCCGATCATCCCTTTTATCGAAGGCGATGGTACGGGTCTGGACATCACGCCGGTGATGATCAAGGTCGTGGACGCAGCCGTGGAAAAAGCCTATGCAGGCAAGAAGAAGATCCACTGGATGGAAATCTTCGCGGGCGAGAAGGCCACCAAGGTGTACGGCCCGGACGTCTGGCTGCCGGATGAAACGCTCGACGTGCTGAAGGAATATGTCGTCTCCATCAAAGGGCCGCTTACCACGCCGGTTGGCGGCGGCATCCGTTCGCTGAACGTCGCGCTGCGCCAGCAACTCGACCTGTATGTCTGCCTGCGCCCGGTGCAGTATTTCAAGGGTGTGCCGTCGCCGGTGCGCGAGCCGGAAAAGGTCAACATGATCATCTTCCGCGAGAACTCGGAAGACATCTACGCAGGCATCGAATGGGCGGCCGAGTCGGAAGAGGCGAAGAAGGTCATCAAATTCCTGCGTGAAGAAATGGGCGTGACGAAGATCCGCTTCCCGGACACGTCGGGTATCGGTGTCAAGCCGGTGTCGCGTGAAGGCACGGAGCGCCTGGTTCGCAAGGCGATCCAGTATGCCATCGACCACAATCGCAACACCGTCACGCTCGTGCACAAGGGCAACATCATGAAATACACGGAAGGTGCGTTCCGTGATTTCGGTTATGCGCTCGCGCAGAAGGAGTTCGGCGCGGAACTCATCGACGGCGGCCCGTGGATGAAGATCAAGAGCCCGAAGGGCGGAGACATCGTGCTGAAGGACGTGATTGCAGATGCGTTCCTCCAGCAGATCCTGCTGCGCCCGGCTGAATACGACGTGATCGCCACGCTGAACCTGAACGGCGATTATGTGTCGGACGCGCTCGCCGCTCAGGTTGGCGGTATTGGCATTGCGCCGGGCGCGAACATGTCGGATTCGGTGGCCATGTTCGAAGCGACGCACGGCACTGCGCCGAAATACGCGGGCAAGGACTACGTAAATCCGGGGTCGGAAATCCTGTCGGCGGAAATGATGCTGCGCCATCTCGGCTGGACTGAAGCGGCGGACATCATCATCAAGTCGATGGAAGCGTCGATTCTGAAAAAGCGCGTGACATATGACTTCGCGCGTTTGATGGAAGGCGCGACGCAGGTTTCATGCTCGGGCTTCGGGCAGGTGCTGATCGACAATATGTAAGTTCGGCGAAGCTTCAAGGAACGCCCCGGTGCGAGTACTCGCACCGGGGCTTTTTTCATGGGGAGTGCGAGCGCGATTGGGGCCATTCCGCACAGCTCTGTCAAAAGTTGTCGCAAGCGAGTGTTTCACTGCGGCGGAGTGATACCTTCGAATTGCTGGACAACCTATGTGTTTTTATACAGTTTGCCTCGCTGGACACGCCTATGTCTCACCAAAATTCGCGCCTGAATAGCCTGTTCGCCCGCTGGCTCGCGAAAGAAACGCGCGGTTTGCTTGGCGGCCTCGCGGGTGCGTGATCGGGGGTGTCGTCGCGTTCACGCTGATAAACCGTTTTAGTGCAACTAGCCAGGCGAACGGCGTCGATGCAATTTCCATTGCAAACACCTATATCGTCTATTCAACACTCATGATCGCGGCCGTTGCCGTTTTCCTGACCATGGCGGGTTTGATATTCACGCAGCATTTCGCCATGGAGAAAGAACGTCACGTCGCGGACGCCTTTGCCGCGCTGGTGGCCGAAATGTCCCGCGCCAACGGGTGCGCTGTAGCGGTCGTGAAGGAAGTCATGAAGAACGCCGAAGTGGTCCAGCATTTCGAAGATCAGGTAAAGGAGAAGCTCAGAGAAGTGATGCGTGCGCAACTGGACAACGCGGACCAGCGTAAGGCGCGTGCGCGTAGCGAACGTGATGCGCTGTCGCGCATCGCCAGTGATTTGGAAAGCGCCTAGACCGTTTGGGAGGGAAGAATATGACGATCGTTTCGCCTGTACCTATCTTGCGTACCACTGCAGCGTTGGCGGCATTTTTGATGGCCGAGCGCCGTTACGACATGGTGGAGTTCGCACCACCCATCGACGTCGACGAAATCACGAGATTGCTCCAGATCAAGGTGACCGAGCATGCGGATCCCGGCGCCGCGAACACCATCGGCAAAATAACGCTAAGTCAAGACGGGCCGGCAGAGGTCTGGATCAATCCGGCGGAAAATGCCTATGGTCCAAGGCGTCGATTCACCCTGGCTCACGAAATAGCGCACTTTTGCATGCACAGATCCACCGACCGCCACGAATTTATTGACGACAAAAGCACCATGAATCGCAGTGAATCCTATTGGAACAGTTACGAGTCCGAGGCAAACCGGTTTGCTGCCGAACTGTTGATGCCGCAACAGCTCATTGAATCAATGGGACGGCGCGTAATCGACGCATATAAGGCGGAGCACAATACCGAAAAAATGCCGCTGACGAGTTTTATCAATGTAATGGCGGCCAAATTTCGGGTTTCCCATCCGGCCATGGAGTTCCGATTGAGCAATGTCGGAATTGGCAAACACAAATAAGCAAAAAGCCAGGACGCGTCCCGGCTTTTCTTGTTCATGATGCACAAATAAAAAAACCCGGCGCAATGCCGGGTTTTGAGGACAGCGCGCTATCGAACGGTCAGGCAGCAGATTCCTGGATGTTCGATGCCTGTTTGCCCTTGGGTCCCTGGACGATCTCAAAGCTGACCTTCTGGCCTTCCTTGAGAGTCTTGAAACCATTCATCTGTATCGCCGAGAAATGAGCAAACAGATCCTCGCCGCCTTCATCGGGCGTGATGAATCCGTAGCCTTTCGCGTCGTTGAACCATTTGACCGTACCAGTTGACATCACTTCCCCTCTCTCTCGTCGCTACCACGAGCACGCTCGAAAAGCTTGGCAACCCACAATGTGGACCGCCCCCTCCTCACAAGCTCACCGCGGCCTTTTCTTCACCTGAAACGCTTCGGAAAAAAGTGCCAATTTGATTGTTTAATCTCTTAAATCAAGTGTCAAGAAAATTTTGAGATGGTCGTAAAGACGTTGTAAAGACCTCATTTCAAGGGTTTTTCCCGCTTTGCGCGTATCCCGCCGCACAAGCACGCCATCTTGAAAAGTCGCATAATCGACGCACATGAGGAGTATCGGCAGCGGGCGGCTACAAGCACCCGCGGGAGCCGGTTGCACGAAGGGATGAACAATTGCTTCGCACGAGTGGATCACCTAGTCAGTCGTAGCGTGGAATGGGGCCAATGCGGTTCCCAAGCCAGGCCGCAGCCGAGCGGAAAATTTGTTTTTTTAAGAGCTGTGCGATACTGGATTCAACGATGTTTCAAGAGGGCTGGCCCGCGTCACAAGGGCCGGCGGAATTCAGCAAGCGACAGGTTGCGCGAAGTGTGCGGCGACACCGTTCGGTTCTCACGGCGAGCGGAGTTTTGGCGAGATGGCGAGCCTGTCCGAGTTGTTTAGAATGGGCGTATGGCGATCAATCCCAACAAGCAGGATGGCACCGTACTGGAGCGGCAGGAACAAAAGCTGAAACAGCCGTCCATGTACAAAGTGGTGCTGCTGAATGACGACTTCACGCCGATGGAATTCGTCGTGTTCGTCGTGCAGGAACATTTCAATAAAGATCGTGAGACTGCGACGCAAATCATGCTGAAGGTTCATCGCGAAGGCAGGGGAGTTTGTGGGGTCTATACGCGGGACATCGCGTCGACCAAAGTTGAGCAAGTCGTTAGCCACGCGAGGCAAGCGGGTCATCCGCTGCAGTGTGTGATGGAGGAAGCATGATTGCCCAGGAACTGGAAGTCAGTCTGCACATGGCGTTTATGGAAGCACGTCAGGCGCGGCACGAGTTCATTACGGTCGAGCATCTTTTACTGGCCTTGTTGGACAACCCGACCGCGGCTGAAGTGTTGCGCGCATGCGCAGCAAATATTGAAGATTTGCGTCAAAACCTGCGCAATTTCATTCACGACAACACCCCGACCGTGCCTGGCACTGACGATGTCGATACCCAGCCGACGCTTGGTTTTCAGCGCGTGATTCAGCGCGCGATCATGCACGTGCAATCAACATCGAACGGGAAGAAGGAAGTGACCGGCGCGAACGTGCTTGTCGCTATCTTCGGTGAAAAGGATTCACATGCCGTCTACTACCTGCAACAGCAGGGAGTGACGCGCCTCGACGTCGTCAATTTCATCTCGCACGGCATCGCGAAGACCAATACGGGCGACGCCGCGAAGGCCAGCAGCGACGCGAACCCCGAAGCGGAAGACGCGGCTGCGCAAAAGGAAACGCCACTTGCGCAGTTTACGCAGAACCTGAACCAGCTCGCGAAAGACGGCAAGATTGATCCGCTGATTGGCCGCGAACTGGAAGTCGAGCGTGTGGTGCAGGTGCTGTGCCGCCGCAGAAAGAACAATCCGCTGCTGGTCGGTGAGGCCGGCGTGGGCAAGACCGCCATTGCCGAAGGGCTCGCCTGGCGCATCACGCGCGGCGAAGTGCCGGACATTCTTGCGGACGCCCAGGTGTATTCGCTCGATATGGGCGCATTGCTCGCCGGTACTAAATACCGGGGTGATTTCGAGCAACGCCTCAAGACGGTGCTGAAAGAGTTGAAGGAACGCCCGCATGCGGTGCTGTTCATCGACGAAATTCACACGCTGATTGGTGCGGGCGCGGCTTCCGGCGGCACGCTGGATGCATCGAATCTGCTGAAGCCGGCGTTGTCGTCGGGTCAGTTGAAGTGCATCGGCGCGACCACGTTCACGGAATATCGCGGGATCTTCGAAAAAGACGCTGCTTTGTCGCGTCGTTTCCAGAAGGTCGACGTTGCCGAGCCCACGGTCGAGCAGACCATCGCCATATTGCGCGGTCTCAAGTCGCGTTTCGAAGAACATCACGGCGTGAAATATTCGTCGGGCGCGCTGTCCGCGGCGGCTGAGTTGTCGGCACGCTTTATTACGGACCGTCATCTGCCGGACAAGGCTATCGATGTGATCGACGAAGCGGGCGCGGCGCAACGCATCCTGCCGAAGTCGAAGCAGAAGAAGACTATCGGCAAGAACGAGATCGAAGAGATCATCTCGAAGATCGCGCGTGTCCCGCCGCAAAGCGTGTCACAGGACGATCGCAGCAAGTTGCAGACGCTCGATCGTGACCTGAAGAGCGTGGTGTTTGGTCAGGATCAGTCAATCGATGCACTCGCTGCCGCCATCAAGATGGCGCGGGCGGGTCTCGGCAAGACGGACAAGCCGATCGGCGCGTTCCTGTTCTCGGGCCCGACGGGTGTGGGCAAGACGGAAGTGGCGAAGCAACTGGCGTTCACGCTGGGTATCGAATTGCTGCGCTTCGACATGTCCGAGTACATGGAGCGTCATGCAGTCAGCCGGTTGATTGGCGCGCCGCCGGGTTATGTTGGGTTCGATCAGGGCGGTTTGCTGACTGAAGCCGTCACGAAGAAGCCGCATTGCGTGCTGTTGCTCGACGAAATCGAAAAGGCGCATCCAGACATCTACAACGTGCTGCTGCAGGTCATGGACCACGGCACGCTGACCGACAACAACGGTCGCAAGGCGGATTTCCGCAACGTCATCATCATCATGACGACGAACGCGGGCGCCGAAGCGATGCAGAAGTCGGTGATCGGATTCACGAATCGTCGGGAAACCGGTGACGAAATGGCCGATATCAAGCGGATGTTCACGCCTGAGTTCCGCAATCGTCTGGACCAGATCATCAGCTTCCGCTCGCTGGATGAAGAAATCATCATGCGTGTGGTCGACAAGTTCCTGATGCAACTGGAAGATCAGTTGCATGAGAAGAAGGTCGACGCGGTCTTTACCGACGGCTTGCGCGCGCATCTGGCGAAGCACGGTTTTGACCCGCTGATGGGTGCACGTCCCATGCAGCGCCTGATCCAGGACACGATCCGTCGTGCGTTGGCGGACGAGTTGCTGTTCGGCAAGCTGATGTCGGGTGGCAGGGTGACGGTGGACGTCGACGAGAACGACAAGGTGGCGCTCACGTTCGACGAAAGTCCAGTGCCGCGCAATCCGAATCCGGAAGCGGTCGAGGTTGAATGACTGGGTAGGAAGCGATGACTGAAGTCAGATGACACGAGCTTGAGGTGTGTCATCATCGGCGAGGCGGCGCGGGGAAGTTTTCCGCGCCGCCTCGCTTTTTTGCGTCCGCGTTTGTTGCGGATATTGACTTCAAGAGGTTGATTTGAGCTTTAAACGTGGGTCGTTCGAGACCATCGTCGAACGGGAGAAGGGGCTGCACCGGAGTTTGACCGCCGGACAGATGTCGATGATTGCTATCGGCGGGGCGATTGGGACGGGGCTTTTTTTAGGCAGCGGTTTCGCGATCGGTTTTGCCGGGCCGAGTGTTCTGGTGAGCTACGCGATCGGCGCGCTGATCGCCTTGTTGCTGATGGGAGCGCTCGCCGAGATGACCGTCGCGCATCCGACCTCCGGCTCGTTCGGCGCGTACGCGGAGTTTTATATCGGGCCCCTCGCGGGATATCTCGTCCGGTACGCGTACTGGTCGGCTGTCGTGTTCGCGGTCGGCACCGAAGTCAGCGCGGTCGCCGTGTTCATGAAGTACTGGTTCGCGAACGTGCCGGGCTGGTATTGGATCGTTGGTTTTTCCGCCGCGCTGATCGGGGTGAACGCCGCGAGCGTCAAGGTGTACGGCGTGATCGAATACGCGTTTTCGATGCTGAAGATTGTAGCGATCGTCGCGTTCATTCTGCTCGGTGCGGTGTTCGTGTATGGCGCGCCGGTGTCATCTGGCGTCGGGCTGAATAACTTCACGACCCACGGCGGCTTCTTTCCGCATGGCGTGAAGGGCATGTGGTCCGCGGTGATCGTTTCCATCTTCAGCTATCTGAACATCGAGACGATCGCGGTCGCTGCCGGCGAAGCGCGTGACCCGCAACGTGCCGTGGCGCGGGCGTTTCGCTCGACGGTGTTCCGGCTGGTGCTGTTTTATCTGCTCACGTTGGCGTTGATGCTCGCGATTGTCCCGTGGACACAGGCGAGCACTGACGAAAGCCCCTTCGTCAAAGTGATGGCCGCCACGCACGTCCCGTTCGCCGCGGGCGTGATCAACTTCGTGGTGCTCGTGGCGGCGCTTTCCGCGATGAACAGCCAGCTCTACATCACCACGCGCATGATGTTCAGCCTGTCGCGGGCCGGTTACGCACCGGCGCGCTTCGGGCGTCTGAGCGTGAACGGCGTGCCCACCGCTGCGCTGTCCTTGTCGACCAGCGGCATTGCACTCGCCACGATCCTGACCGCGTTCTGGCCGGCGATGGCGTTCGGTTTGATGATGTCGCTGGCAATCTTCGGCGCGATGTTCGCGTGGCTGATGATCTTCGTTACGCACCTGTTTTTTCGCGCCCGCTATGAGGGACCTGCGCCTTCTTTCCGGATGGTGCTGCATCCGTTCGGAAGTTTGCTGGGCGCGGGTTTGATGGCGGCGATCATGATCACCACCGCGTTCACCAAAGAATTCCGCATGACGCTCGTCTACGGCTTTGCGTTTATGGTCGTTCTGGTTGCGACCTTCCTGCTCCGGTATAGAAAACGTTAGCGGGCGCGGGTATACACCGACCATAAACTCCTTTGCATGTCTTTCGTTTCGAAACTAAACTCTTTCGAAACGAAAGAGCAAAGGTGGTGCTGCCTGTGTTGGCCAACAAGAATTCGCTTCATCGGCGTTTGCGTATCGTCGAACTTGTCCGCAAGCGCGGGGAAGTATCGGTCGACGAACTCGCGACAGCGTTTGACGTCTCCAGCGTCACGATCCGCTCGGATCTGAACTACCTGGAGCAGCAACGCTACCTGATCCGAGCGTTTGGCAAGGCGCGCTACGTCGCGCAGAGGCCCGGCGAGAACTTGCTGGCGGCGGTGCCCCCGAGCGCGACGCGGCAGGCCGCGGACATGGCGATTGCGCGCATGGCCGCAGATTTCATCGATGACCACGCGTCGGCGTTCATTGGCGCCGGTTTGATCACCCACAAGCTGCTGCCGCTGCTCGCGGATCGCGCAAACCTCGCGCTGACGCTTAACGACATCGCGATGGTGCCGACCGTCCAGCGTTTCATGCGCTGCGAATTGCGCCTCACTGGCGGCTCGCTGGATGACGATTCTACGGTTCTACTCGGACCGGACGCGGAACGCTCGCTCTCCGCGCTGTCGCTGGATCTGGTGGTGCTGGAGGCGAGCGGTATCGATCGCGAGGGCAATTTGCTGTGCGCCGATCCGCGGCTGGCGGGTGTGTTCAAAGCCGCGTTGAAGAATGCGAAGCGATGTGTGGTCGTGGCTTACCAGCCCGCGCTGCAAGGCGATGGCGAGGCTTTCTGCCACGTCAGCCGTTTGGGCGGACTGGTGCTGGATGACGCGATCGACCCGCCGACACTCGACCTGATTCTCAAAGCTGGGCTGGACGTGCATCGACGAGAAGAAGGAATTCTTGAATTTCGTAGTCAGTAACCCTAAGCAATAACTGGAGACAATCGCATGTTTCGTCGTCGTTCACTTTTGGCTGTCCTCGTCACCGCTATCACGGCATCGGCTGCTCACGCCGCCGACGTAAAAATTGGCGCATCCCTGCTCACGCAACAACACCCGTTTTACGTCGAACTTGCCAACGCGATGAAGGCGGAAGCCGCAAAGGATCACGCGCAGATCGATATCGCGATCGCGAACCAGGACCTGAGCAAGCAGATCGCCGACGTCCAGGATTTCGTAACGAAGAAGGTCGATGTGATTGTGATTTCACCGGTCGATTCAAAAGGCGTAAAAGCCGCCGTGCTGACGGCGCAGCGCGCGGGGATTCCGGTGATCACCGTCGATATCAGCGCGCAAGGCGTTGAAGTCGCGTCGCACATTGCCACCGATAACTACGCAGGCGGCCTGCAAGCCGGCGCGTTGATGTGCAAGGTCCTGGGCGGCAAGGGGAAGGTCGGCGTGATCGACTATCCGACGATTCAATCGGTGATCGACCGCGTGACGGGCTTCAAGAAGGCACTGGAGGCATGTCCCGATGTGAAGATCGTCGCGGTGCAGCCGGGCATCACGCGAGCTGATGCGTTGAGTGCTGCGCAGAACATGCTGCAGGCGAATCCTGACCTCGCGGGCATCTTCGGCTTCGGCGACGATGCTGCAATGGCCGCTGCGGTGGCAGGCAAGTCGGCGGGCAATCACGTGAAGGTGATCGGCTTCGACGGCATGCCGGAAGCGCGTGCAGCGGTGGACAAGAACCCGAATTTTGTCGGCGTGATCCGCCAGTACCCGGACAAGATGGGTGCGCTCGCTGTTGATACCGCGGTCAAGGTCGCGGAAAAGCAAGCCGTGCCTAAACTGCAACCGGTGACGCCGGGTCAGTATCTGAATGCGTCGGTGAAATGAATACGGTTTTGAAACCTCGCCCGGCCGACCCGCTGCTCGAGTTGCGCGGTATCGCGAAATCGTTCGGTCCGGTCGAGGCGATCAAAGAGGTCTCGCTCTCAATCTTGCCGGGCCGCGTGCATACGCTGCTCGGCGAGAACGGCGCGGGCAAATCTACGCTGATGAAGATTCTCGCGGGCGTTCACACGCCCACGCGTGGCGAGATATTCCTGCACGGATCGCCCGCCACATTTGCAAATCCCGGTGAGTCGCAGAAGGCGGGCATCGCGATCATTTACCAGGAACTCAGTCTCGCGAAGAACCTGAGCGTGGCCGAGAACATGTTCGCGAGGCACGAACCGCGACGTTTTGGTGTCGTCGATTTCAAGCGCTTGTATGCACAAGCCCAGGCGCTGCTGGATGACCTGGGTATCGATATTGACGCCACCGCGCCCGTCTCGCGGCTGTCCATGGCGCAGCGCCAACTCGTTGAAATTGCCAAGGCACTGAGCCGCGATGCATCGCTCGTGATCATGGACGAACCCACGTCTTCGCTGAGTGACCGTGAAGCGGAGATCCTGTTTCATATCGTCACGAAGCTGACGGCGAAGGGCGCGGCGGTCGTGTATATCTCGCATCGGATGGACGAGATCATGCGCATCTCCGACGACATCTCGGTCATGCGTGACGGCCGTTACATCGCGACGTTGCAGAAGGACCAGACGACCATTGGCGCATTGATCGCCATGATGGTCGGCCGTGAAATGAGCGATCTGTATCCGCGCCGCGAGACGCCCTACGTTCGTCCGCCGCAGCCACTGCTCGAGGTCAGCCATCTCACGTTGCCTGGTCAATTCGAAGACATCAATTTCCAGATTCACGCCGGCGAGATCCTCGGTTTCTTCGGGCTGATTGGGGCGGGACGCTCGGACGTGATGAAGGCGTTGTTTGGCATCGGCCGGCCCAGCGGCGAGATCACTATGAGCGGCAAGCGCCTGAAATTGCGTAATCCCGCGCATGCTATCCGGGAGGGCATCGCGTTCGTCACGGAAGACCGCAAGCACGAGGGCCTCGTGCTCATGCATTCGATCGCCAACAACGTGACGATGGCGAGTTTCGAAGAACACGGTTCGCGCTTCGGCATCCTGAACCGCCGCTTCGAACGCGATGAGACTGCGAACGCAATCGCGCGCATGAACATCCGCGCATCGGGGCCATTTCAGGCGGTTGGAAACCTGAGTGGCGGCAATCAGCAGAAAGTGGTGTTCTCGAAATGGCTGGCGTTGAAACCCAAAGTCCTGATCCTCGATGAACCCACGCGCGGCGTCGACGTTGGTGCCAAGTTTGAGATTTATCGAGTGATCCGTGAGTTGGCTTCGACCGGGACCGCGATCATTCTCGTTTCGTCTGAACTGCCGGAGGCCCTTGCCATGAGCGATCGGCTTGTCGTGATGCGCGAGAAGCGCGTCGTCCATGAATTCGATGCAAGTGGTCCTACGCAAGAAGAAGTAATGTCGTACGCAACGGGAGCCAAAACAGCATGAACCCGACTCAACTCAGCGGCGCCGCAGCCACGCGCCGCTCGCACGCAAGCGGTGCGCTGCAACGCGCGCTCAGGCACTACGGCGGGATCGTCGTCGGGCTGATCGTGCTGTGCGGATTCTTCTGGGCGTTGTCGCCCAACTTCATGTCGGTCAACAACCTTGTGAACGTGGTGATGCAGGTTTCGATCATCGCCATACTCGGTTTTGGCATGACGTACGTACTGTTGCTCGGCGATATCGACCTGTCGGTCGGCGCGACCATGGCGCTGGTCGGCACCGTCTGTGCGTTTGCATTGGAGCACGGCGCGTCGCCGTTCGTGGCTGTCCTCGCCGCCATGGTCACAGGGCTCGTTCTCGGGGCTGTGAACGGCTCGTTATCCGCGTTGTTGACGATTCCCTCGTTTATTGTCACGGTCGCCACCATGGGCGTTTTCCGGGGCTTAGCCTACCTGACGTCGAACGGCGTGCCCATTTCCATCGACGATGATCGCTTCGCTTTCCTCGGCAACGGCCTCGTGCTGGGCATCCCGCTGCCGATCTGGATTCTCGCGGTCCTGCTGTTGTTGAATCACTTCGTGCTCTCGCGTACCGTATTCGGACGCAAGGCGTATCTGGCGGGAGGAAATCGCGAGGCGGCGTTGTATTCCGGTATCGATGTAAACAGGCTGCGAATCATGATTTTCATGATCTCGGGCTTGCTCGCCAGTATTGGCGGCGTGCTGATGACTTCGCGGCTTTACTCCGCGCAGCCGAATGCGGGAATCGGCTATGAACTCGATGCCATCGCCGCCGCCGTGCTGGGCGGAACGAGTCTCTCGGGAGGTTACGGAACCATCACCGGGACGCTGATCGGCGCGCTGATTATCGGCGTCATCAACAATGGGATGAACCTGCTCAGCGTTCCCTATTTCTATCAACTCATCGTGAAAGGCATCGTGATCCTGGTCGCGGTGTGTATCGATGTTCAAACGAAGAAACGTCATGCCTAATCCAAACCCTGTTACATCCAGGAAGCCCGGCACGATCATCGCGATGGGCGAGATCCTGGTCGAGATCATGGCCACGCGCATAGGTCAGAGTTTTCGCGAACCGGGCACGCTCATTGGCCCGTTCGCGAGCGGCGCGCCGGCCATTTTCATCGATCAGGTCGCGAAGCTCGGCAGCCCGTGCGCGATGATCGGCTGCGTGGGCGACGACGATTTCGGCGTGCTCAACGTCGAGCGCTTGCGCCGCGACGGCGTGGACGTGTCCGGCATCGCGGTGCTGAAAGACGCGACAACCGGCAGTGCATTCGTCACGTATCGGGACGACGGCGATCGCGACTTTATCTACAACATTACGAACAGCGCGTCGGCGCAGTTGTCGGTGGCGAACCTGCGTGACGATTTGCTCGCGCAGTGCGGCAATTTCCATGTGATGGGGTCGTCGCTGTTCTCCTTCAGGATCATTGAGGCGATGAAGCAGGCTATCGAAACGGTAAAGACGAACGGCGGCACGGTGAGTTTCGATCCGAATATCCGCAAGGAAATGCTGCGGATTCCGGAGATGCGCGATGCGCTCGATTTTATTCTCGACTACACCGATGTTTTCCTGCCAAGCGGCCACGAAGTGACCTTGCTCGCCAGCGCGACGTCGGAGCGCGGCGCGATCGATGAACTGCTCAAGCGCGGCGTGAAAGAGGTGGTCGTCAAGCGCGGCGCGCAAGGCTGCAGTTTCTTCGATGCCAACGGCGAGACGCACCGGCCCGCTTTCAAGGTGGAGGAACTCGACCCAACAGGTGCCGGCGATTGCTTCGGCGCAACGTATATCAGCTGCCGCGCGCAAGGGAAGGACGTGGAGACCGCGCTCAAATATGCGAGCGCGAGCGGAGCGCGAGCGGTCGGCGTGAAAGGCCCGATGGAAGGCACGGCGACGTTCGCTGAACTCGACGCGTTTATGGCAACGGCAACCACGGAGTGATGTCATGAACTCGATCGTCTCGCGTTTGAGCAATGCACATCCGGCGTCGGCGTGGTTGGCCGGCATCTATTCGATTTGCTCCGCGCATCCGTGGGTGCTGGAAGCGGCCATGCGGCAGGCGCTGGAAGACGAGACGCCACTGCTGATCGAATCGACATCGAATCAGGTCGATCAATACGGCGGTTATACGGGCATGAAGCCGGCTGATTTTGTGGACTTCGTTCGTTCTATTGCCGAGCGCGTTGGCTTCCCGCACGAGCACCTGATTCTTGGCGGCGATCATCTCGGGCCGAACGCGTGGCGAGATCTTCCCTCCGAAGAAGCCATGCAACGCGCCGATGCGTTGATTGACGCGTATGCATCGGCGGGATTCACGAAGATTCACCTCGATACGAGCATGTCGTGCGCCGATGACCCCGAGCGCTTGTCGGATGCGGTGGTGGCGGCGAGGGCTGCACGCTTGTGTGCGGTAGCCGAGGCAGCGGTGAAGCGCGCCAGTTTGAGCGTGAGCCCGGTCTATGTGATCGGCACTGAAGTACCGGTGCCGGGCGGTGCGGCGGAAGAGCTTGATGTGGTCGAGCCCACCTCCCGTGAGGCAGCGATTGAAACGGCTCTGGTTCATAAGAAGGCGTGGCAGGAACACGGCGTGCAGGACACGTGGCCGCGTGTGATCGCGTTGGTCGTGCAACCGGGTGTGGAGTTTGATCATACGAAGGTGATCGACTACGTGCCGGCGCGCGCCGAGTCGTTGAAGAGTGCGCTGGATGATCTGCATGGCATGGTCTTCGAAGCACATTCCACCGATTATCAAACGCCCGAGGCGCTAAGCGCTTTAGTCCGCGATGGCTTTCGCATTCTCAAGGTTGGCCCGGGCGTGACGTTCGCATTGCGCGAGGCGTTGTACGCATTGGCAGATATCGAAACAGAATTGATCGGTGCGCATAAACGATCGAATCTACGCGAAGTAGTCGAGCGCGTGATGCTGAGCAAACCTGGCTATTGGGAAAAGTATTATCACGGCGATGCTGAGCAGCAACGCGTGTTGCGCACTTACAGCTATAGCGACCGCGTGCGTTATTACTGGGCCGATGCGGAAATCGGCGCGGCTGCGCAAACGCTACTCGACAACCTGAGCGCTCTGAAGATTCCGGAGAATCTGCTCAGCCAGTTCTTGCCCGAGCAGTATTGGGCGGTGCGGCGCGGCGAGTTGCGCAACGAACCTCTGGCGTTGGTCATGGACCGGGTGAGATCCGTTGTGCGCGACTACGCTGCGGCATGCCGGTAGGCTTTAGATTGCTCGTCCAGTACGTGTTGTGGACGCGTGGCTACTGATACGACATGGTGAAGGTGGCTTTGGCATTTGCCGATCCGCTGTTGATCTTGCCAGTGCGGATGTATCGCGCGGTTAGCGGAACGGTAAGTGGGCCGCCCGTTGTTTGCGCAGGTGTCGTCATGAACTGTCCGGTATTTGCGACTACCGCTGAATCTGGACCGAAGGTGACCGGGGTTCCGCCGAACAGAATCTGGTAACCAATTCCTTGGGCCGTTGAGTCAGGGCTGAGGGACAAGATCGTCGTCTGATTCGTTGGTGTGCTTACGTCGGTGAGTGTGGTGTACACCTTCACGCCCGGATCGCAATTCAGGCCAATGTTCAAACTGGTTTCGCCGTCAGTTGACCCGACGTTCGGTAACCGATAGGTGTAGGTCTTCGGCATGGTCACCGCTATTGACGTTGTTGTGACGGTGCATGCGGATATGGAGAATTTGCCGGTCGCGCCCCGGAAAATACGTTAGCGGTAGCACTAACGTCTGGAGTATATTCATTAATGACGACTGGCGCGATGGTCGTTAGATTGCCGGTTGTGCCGTTACCGGTTTTCAAGAAATAAGCACTCATTTTCAGATTGAATATTTGGGTCTTCGGCTGAGCGGAAGCCGTGAGTGTGCAGTTAATCGTTCGATTAACCTGCTTCACGTGGGACGGCCAACCTTCCGAATAGGGACTGCAACTCGTTGATGGCCCATTTTCAATATCGTATCGAACAGCAACGTTCGGGACGTTCGTTTGGAAATTATATGTGGATCCTGGCACATTAACGCCATCGGGCGCTCTTACGTAAAAACTGAGCTTCACAGCTACGGTATCCGCAATACAGTCGATCTCCACAATTGTGGAATAAGGCGGGCTTTCCTTGCCTATGGGAGCGTCGCGGGGAAACAGGTTATCGGCGACTGCAGGCGCAAAATTTACTGCGCCTCCGATAGTGCAGGGCGTAGTTGCGCCAAGTGAAACTGATGCTCCAACTGTTACTTGAAGCAGGCAAAAAACGATTGACGGACCAATTTTCAACATGAGAAGCGCTACCTCACAAAGCATGGTGCCCGACGCTGCGGCTTGTCAGCTCGCTGCCGGAGGGAACTTTATTAACAAATATGTTTCGTTCACGTCATCCCATCACCGAGCTTACTGTTACTTCGTTGTCGGAGGGACTGTTCCCGCTTCGTTGAATTAATCTCTTTCAGCGTTTCTTCGTAGAGCGCCTGGTGTTGGCTTTCACGTACCATATTCGCCCGATTGGCGAATTATTTCTGAAACGTATCTAACTAGTATTCATCGCGTTGTCCGCTGGCTCTACGAATTTGCATATCTCTCACAAATTCTATGCTGCCCCGATTGACTAGACCATATTTTTTTATCTTGTCTGATTTGATCGAATAAAAGTGCAACGTTTTGCTCCCGAGTTGCGTCGTTTTAGTTAATACGGTGCGATTCTTATGGGTTCCACGTTGAAGCGCAATGTTACGAAGTCGTAGAAGTGAAGCTAAGCTGGTGGTTAAGCGGTCGAAGTGAATGGCGCATCCGAAGTGCGAAGCAAGGCTTAATACTCGTCTTAATCCAAGTGGCGGGAATACGCTTGGCACTACTTCATGTAATTGAGGCGCTAACCCTCGCACGAAGGGTTAGCGGGCCAGCTTGGATCCAAACCGCGTTGCGCTGTGTGTTATCCAGTTTTCGCGATTACATGCAATCGAAAAGCAGGCATATGCTGCAGTTCAGTCGTGGCCCAACCGATGAAATCAACCCCGTCCAGTACTTCCAAATCCTCCCGCTCCCCGGTCGCTGTCTGGGAACTCATCGACAATATTAAACGTTGCCTGCACCACCGGCACGATCACCATTTGCGCGAGACGTTCCAGCGGGTTCAGCGTGAACGCGGTCGCGCCGCGATTCCACGTCGAGATCATCAGTTGGCCTTGGTAATCCGAGTCGATCAACCCGACCAGATTCCCGAGCACCACGCCGTGCTTATGACCCAAACCTGAACGCGGAAGAATCACCGCAGCATACCCCGGATCTTCGATATGAATCGCCAAACCCGTGGGCACCAGCACTGTCTGGCCGGGTTCAAGCGTAATGGCTTCGTCCAGGCACGCACGCAGGTCGAGTCCGGCGCTTCCTGTCGTGGCGTAGGCAGGCAGATAGTCGCGCATGCGCGCATCGAGGATCTTGATGTCGAGTTTCATGAGGTCTGTTTGTTGAGTTCGAAAGCTTCGGCCAGCAGTTCATACGAGCGCATGCGCGCAGGGTAGCTTCCCGCAACGGTCAACACGATCAGTTCGTCGGCGTCGAAACGTTGTTGGAGTTCATGCAATTGTTCGGTCACGCGTTCCGGCGTGCCAATGATGCTGCGATTCTTTTCCCGGGCAATCACGCTCAGTTCGCGTTCGCCGAATGCTTGGCCCGCACCTTGCGCAATCGATGGAATCGGCATGTTCAGCCCGTACGCCATCTGCACGCGGCGTAAGTCAACCGCGCGTTCCAGTGCGGCGGCTTCCGCTTCGGTATCGGCGCAAATCACGAATACGGCGGCAGCGAGATACGGCTGCGAGCCGTTCCGCGATACAAACCGCTCGCGATACGCCTCCGCCACCGCGTGTCCATATTGCGCGTTAATAAAATGCGCGAACGCGAAACGAATGCCGAGCTGCGCCGCTAGCAGGCCACCGAAATCGCTGGAGCCGAGCATCCACAACTCGGGACGCGTCGCGATTTCAGGCTGCAGCAACACGCCATGCGCGAGGTGATCCTCTGGCAGCGTGCCGTCGAACAGGCCAACGAGTTCGCCCACTTGTTGCGGGAAAATATCGCCGCGATTGTAGTCACCTGCCGCAACCGCCTGCGCGGTGCGCATATCGCCGCCGGGTGCACGCCCGACGCCCAGGTCCACGCGATTCGGGAACAGCGCTTCGAGCATCAGGAATTGCTCGGCGACCTTGAACGAGCTGTAGTAGGGCAGCATGACGCCGCCCGAGCCGATCCGGATCCGCTGCGTAATACTGCCAATACGCGCGAGCAAAACCTCAGGGCACGGATTCGATACCCCGCGCAACCCGTGATGCTCGGCGCACCAGTATCGCGTGTAGCCGAGGTCGTCAGCCAGGCGCGCGAGATCCAGCGTGGCGGCGATTGCGTCGGCGGTGCTATGGCCGTGAATGACCGGCGTTTGATCGAGTACGGAGAGTTTCGTCGTCATGGTCTTGGCAGCAGCAATGGCAATGGCAATGGGCTAAGCCAGCAGGCTAAGACAGCAGCGAACCGCCGCGCGGGGCCCGCTTCGCAATCTCGCCAATCAGCAACTTCGCCAGGAGCTTTTTATCGGCGCGAGGCAGACGCGTGATACCCGACGCCTCGAACAGCACGACTTCGTTGTCGTCGAGGCCAAACGTCAGCGGGCCGAGATTGCCGATCAGCAGCGGCACGTTCTTCCGTGCGCGTTTCTCTTCGCCATGCACTTCGAGATCGCCGCTTTCCGCCGCGAAACCCACGCAATACGGCGGGTTCGGCAAACGCGCGACGCTCGCGAGAATGTCCGGGTTTTCGACGAATGTGAAGGTGGGCATCGGCTGACCGGCGGTCTTTTTGATCTTGTGCTCGCTCAGATGATCGACGCGCCAATCCGCGACGGCCGCCACCGCGATAAAAATGTCCGCATCCGGCGTCGCGTGCATCACGGCGTCGTGCATTTGCTGCGCAGTTTGCACATCTTCGCGAACCACACCCCAAGGCGTTTCCAGCGCAACTGGCCCGGCCACGAGATGCACATCCGCACCCGCCTGAGCCGCCGCGCGCGCAAGCGCGAAGCCCATCTTGCCGGATGATCGATTGGTAATGCCGCGCACGGGATCGAGCGGTTCGAAGGTCGGACCGGCCGTAATCAATACGCGATGTCCCTGCAAAATCTTCGGCTGGAAAAAGGCGCAGATCGCTTCAAATGTTGCCGATGGTTCCAGCATCCGGCCATCGCCCACTTCGCCGCACGCTTGCGCGCCGGAATCGGGCCCAAGCACCTGCACGCCATCGCCGCGCAGTTGCGTGACATTGCGTTGTGTCGCCGCGTTCTGCCACATCTGGCGGTTCATCGCGGGCACGACGAGCAGCGGGCAATCGCGCGCGACGCACAGCGTTGAGAGCAGGTCGTCGCAATTGCCATGCGCGAGCTTGGCGATAAAGTCAGTCGACGCCGGCGCAATCACGATTGCATCGGCTTCACGCGACAAATCGATATGCGCCATGTTGTTCGCAATCCGCGCGTCCCATTGCGACGTGTACACGGGACGGCCGGACAGCGCCTGCATGGTGACGGGCGTGATGAATTGCGTGGCGGCGTCGGTCATCACGATCTGCACGGTCGCGCCGGCTTTCACCAGCAGACGCGTGAGTTCGGCGATCTTGTAGCACGCAATACCGCCTGACAGCCCAAGTACGAGATGCTTTCCTGCGAGTTCTGCCGTGTCCAACGATGCCTCCTTCAAGCGGGTTACTTCGCTCCGCGCACGCGCCGCAACTCGTCGAATACGAGCAGCACGGCGCCGATGGTGATCGCGCTGTCGGCGAGATTAAACGCCGGCCAGTGCCACGTGTTGACGTGGAAGTCCAAGAAGTCGATCACGTGGCCATACGCAATCCGGTCGATCACGTTGCCGATCGCGCCGCCCATGATCAGCGCCAGCGCCGTGCAGAACAATCGCTGCGTGCCATGCCTTTTCAGCAAGTAGCAGATCACGATAGCCGCGACCACGCCAAGCGCCGTGAATCCCCAACGCTGCCAGCCGCCGGCGGTGGCGAGAAAGCTGAACGCCGCGCCGCGGTTGTAGATCAGGAACAGGTTGAAGAAAGGCGTAAGCGCGTGGGGTTCGCCATACGTGAACACGCGCGCGACCGCGATCTTCGACAACTGGTCGAAGAGAATCACAATCAACGCCACGCCCAGCCACGGCGCGAGTGAACCACTGCTTTGATTTTGTTTCGACATGGTTCTTGCCATTATGCTGCGCTCCGCGATTCGCCGTTGCCGAAGAGATTGGTGATGCAGCGGCCGCACAATCCGCGATGTTCCGCCGATGCCCCCACGTCGTCGCAATAGTGCCAGCAGCGCTCGCATTTCAGATACGTCGATGCCAACACGTCGACGCCTTCTTCCGCCTCGCTCGCTACCTTCACCACCCGCGCCGCCGATGTGATCAGCACGAAGCTGAGGTCATCGCCAAGGCTGGTCAGTGCGTTGTACCGCGCGCCGCTCGCCCGTACATCCACTTCGGCCTGCAACGACGAGCCGATCAGATTGGCCGTCCGCGCTTCTTCCATCGCCTTCGTGACGTCGCTGCGAGCCGAGCGGATCAACGTCCACTTGTCGAGCAGTTCACCGGCTTCGGGCACTTGCGGATAGCTGTGATACACCTCGGTGAAAATGGTGTCACGGCCGGGTTGCAGCACCTTGTACGCCTCTTCCGCCGTGAACGACAGATACGGCGCGACCAGCCGCAGCAAACCATGCGCGATGTGATGCAGCACCGTCTGCGCCGCGCGGCGTTCGCGCGAATCGGGCGTCATGGTGTAGAGCCGGTCCTTCAGCACGTCCAGATAGAAACCGCCGAGGTCTTCCGAGCAGAACGTAGCCAGCTTCGATACAACCGGATGGAACTCGAACTTCTCGTAATGCGCGAGCACATCGTCTTGCAGGTTTTGCGCGAGGGCGACGGCGTATTTATCGATCTCGAGCCAGTCTTCCACCGGGCGCGCGTTCTTCTCGAAGTCGAAATCGGAGAGATTGGACAAGAGGAAACGCAACGTATTGCGAATCCGCCGATACGTCTCCGTCACACGCTTCAGGATCTCTTCGGAGATCGCGAGTTCGCCCGAATAATCCGTCGATGCAATCCACAGGCGGATGATTTCCGCGCCCAGCCGGTTCGACACTTCATGCGGGTCGACACCGTTACCGAGCGACTTCGACATCTTGCGGCCTTCGCCATCGACGGTGAAGCCGTGCGTGAGCAGCGCGTTATACGGCGGGCGGCCATCGAGCATGGAGGCGGTCAGCAACGACGAATGAAACCATCCGCGATGCTGGTCCGAGCCTTCCAGGTACAAGTCAGCAGGAAACTCCAGCGAATCCTTGTGCGAGCCGCGCAGCACGTGCCAATGCGTCGTGCCGGAATCGAACCACACATCGAGCGTGTCGCGATTCTTCTCATACATATTGGCTTCATCGCCGAGCAGTTCGGCCGGATCGAGCGTTTGCCACGCTTCGATGCCGCTCACTTCCACACGCTTGGCCACTTCTTCAAGCAATTCCAGCGTACGCGGATGCAGTTCGCCGGTTTCCTTGTGGACGAAGAACGCCATCGGCACGCCCCATTGGCGTTGCCGCGACAGCGTCCAGTCCGGCCGGTTCGCGATCATGCTGTACAGCCGCTGTTTGCCCCAGGCCGGGAAGAACGCCGTGTTCTCGATCCCTTCCAGCGCCGTCTCACGCAGTGTGCGCGACGTATCGTTGGGTTTCACGTCCATGCCGGCGAACCACTGCGACGTCGCGCGATAGATGATCGGCGTCTTGTGGCGCCAGCAATGCATGTAGCTGTGCGTGTACTTCTCGGTTTTCAGCAGGGACTTCGCACCGCGCAGCGCTTCCACGATCTGGTCATTCGCTTCCCAGATGGAAAGTCCGCCGAACAACGGCAACGACTCGATATACCGTCCATCGCCCATGACCGGGTTGATGATGTCCGAGTCGGTCATGCCATGCGCCTTGCATGACACGAAGTCTTCCACGCCATACGCCGGCGATGAATGCACGATCCCCGTGCCGCTTTCGGTCGTCACGTAGTCGCCGAGATACACGGGCGCCGTGCGCTTATAGCCGGGGTGCGCCGCGCTCAGCGGATGATGAAAGCGCAGGCCGCTCAACTTCTCGCCCGTCGTGGTCGCGATGGTCGACCCCGTGAGCTCGTACTGCTTCAGGCATTCTTCCACGCGATCTTCGGCCAGGATCAGCAGGCCTTTTTCCGTATCGACGAGGCTATAGACAATCTCCGGGTGCACATTGAGCGCCTGGTTCGCGGGGATGGTCCACGGAGTCGTCGTCCAGATCACGATGCCGCCTTCTTGCTTCGGCAACGCAGGCAAGCCAAACGCCTGCGCGGTCTTTTCCGGATCGGCGAAAGTGAACAGCACGTCGATGGTCGGATCGACCTTGTCCTGATACTCGACTTCGGCTTCAGCCAACGCCGAACCGCAGTCGAAACACCAGTTCACCGGCTTCAGCCCGCGATACACATAACCCTTCTCGAGGATCTTCCCCAACGCGCGGATTTCGCCCGCTTCGTTGGTGAAATTCATCGTCTTGTATGGATTGTCCCAATCGCCGAGCACACCAAGGCGCCGGAAGCCGAGCTTCTGCTTTTCGATCTGGGCGCTCGCGTAGGTGCGCGCTTTTTCCATCACCTCACGTGCCGGCAGCGACTTGCCGAACTGCTTCTCAATCTGGATTTCGATCGGCATGCCGTGGCAATCCCAGCCGGGGACATAGACCGCATCGAAGCCCGCCAGATTGCGTGCCTTCACGATCATGTCTTTCAGGATCTTGTTCACCGCGTGGCCGAGATGGATGTCGCCGTTCGCATACGGCGGGCCATCGTGCAGGATGAACTTCTTGCGGCCCTTGCTGGCGGCGCGGATCTTCTCGTAGATCTTGTTGTCCTGCCATTCCTTGACCCATTGCGGCTCGCGCTTGGGCAAGTCACCCCGCATGGGGAACGGCGTATCCAGCAGATTGACCGGATATTTCGACTGGGGCTTGGCTTCTTTCTTGTTGCTCATGGATAACTCGATATGTGTTCGATGAGGCGGCGGTTCCGGGCAGGCAAGCTCGGGAACGGGCTCGAAGGTGTGTGCTTGGCGAGGCAGCGGGCAGCGCGTCGGGAGCTTGATCGGAAACTTCAAGCACCCGGCGCCACGCGCTCACCTAATTCGGTCGGTGGCCGAGGTGGCGAAACCGCTGTCGCGGCCACTTGAGTTCACGTCTGAAGCGAAATAGGCGCGCGCGTTGGTCACGTCACGCGCGATGGCTGCCGTCAGGGTTTCGAGGTCCACGTATTTTTCCTCGTCGCGCAGCTTTTTCAGGAATTCGATGCGCACGAGCTTGCCGTACGCGTCGCCATGCCAGTCGAGCACGAAGGTTTCAAGCAGCACGCGGCCGGAATCGTCCACAGTCGGGCGCAGTCCGAGACTCGCCACGGCGGGCAGCGGCTCGGGTCCGAGTCCATGCACGCGCACGACGAAGATGCCTGCGAGCGCCGGCCGCTTGTGGGCGATCGGCATGTTGAGCGTGGGAAAGCCGAGATCGCGGCCGAGCTTTTGCCCATGGACCACGTGCCCACTGATGACATAAGGGCGGCCGAGTGCAAGACGAGCGGCGTCGAGATCGCCTGCTACCAGCGATGCCCGCACGCCAGAACTTGAGATGCGCGCGCCGTTCAGATCCGCGACGGTTGCCATTTGTTCGACTTCGAAGCCGTGCTTGCGTCCGGCACCTTGCAGCGATTCGAAATCCCCGGCGCGTTTCGCGCCGTAGCGGAAGTCGTCGCCGATCATCACCCAGCGCGCGTGCAGGCCGTTCACGATCACGTTTTCGACGAACGTATCCGGCGGCTGGCTGGCAAAGGTGCGATTGAAGTGTTCGACCACGACGCGATCCACGCCGTTCGTGCGCAGCGCTTCGAGCTTGTCGCGCAGCATGGCGATACGGGGCGGCGCGCCGGCGGGGTTGAAGAATTCGCGGGGATGCGGCTCGAAGGTCATCACGCAGACCGGCAGTCCGCGGGCGTCCGCTGCAGCGCGCACATGGGCGAGCAGCGCCTGATGGCCACGGTGGACACCGTCGAAATTGCCGATGGTCAGCGCACAGGGCGCACGGCTTTCGGCATTGGGTAGGCCGCGAAAGACTCTCACGATATCGGTTGGGTCGGCGGTTGGCGGTTGAAAGGGCTAATGCACTGGCTTGTATACAGTCATGCAGGGCCGATGCAGCGCGAGGCTGGCAACGCCGCAAAGCGTTCGATTATAAACGCTCACAGCACGGGACGGAGGCTGAGCCCACTGCGGGCCGGGCGGATTCGCCGGGTTTTGACAGCATCGAATGATAAAATCCGCGGATGAAAAAAATCGTCATCCTGATTTCCGGGCGGGGAACCAATATGGAAACCGTCGTGCGGGCTTGCGCGCGCGACGGCTGGCCGGCGCGGGTGGCCGCTGTCATATCGAATCGGCCGGACGCCGCCGGGCTTGCGTTCGCGGCGGAAAACGGCATTCCGGCGACTGTTATAGATCACCGGGATTTCACCACGCGCGACGCCTTTGATCAGGCGCTTGCACGCGTAATCGACGGCTTCGAGCCAGATCTGGTCATGCTCGCGGGCTTCATGCGCGTACTGACTGATGCCTTCGTAGAACGCTACGCAGGCCGCATGATCAACATTCATCCGTCGCTGCTGCCGTGCTTTCCAGGGCTCAAAACCCACCAGCAAGCACTCGATGCCGGCGTGCGCGTGCACGGCGCAAGCGTCCATTTTGTCACGCCGACGCTGGATCATGGTCCTATCGTCGCGCAGGCGGCGGTACCGGTCTTGGCCGACGACGACGCCGCAGCGCTCGCTTCGCGGGTGCTTGCAGTTGAACACATTATTTACCCACGCGCGGTGCGCTGGTTCGTCGAAGGGCGTCTTGCCATCGACGGCGAGCGTGTCGTGCTCACGCCACCAGAGCCGCAATGGCTCTTTGCCGACATTGCCGGGGAGGGCGTATGAGGCTTCATGGATTTTTGATAGGACAAACAGAAACGTTGCTGGCTGACGTTTTGCGCTTCAGCGGCCCAGCCGACGCGGCCACCAGCCGCTTTTTCCGCGCGCATCCGAAGCTCGGCCACAACGAGCGCGGGGTTATCGCCGAAGCGGTGTTTGCCGTCCTGCGCCGCAAGATGGAGTTTTCGCATCTCGCCGAAAGCGGCAGCGGCAACCTCGCGCGGCGTCTTGCCTTGCTGGGCCTGATGCAGACCGCGGGGTTATCGGCGGTCAAGCCGTTCATTTCCGCCGATGAATACCAGTGGCTCAACCAGGTATCGAAGATCGATCCGGGCAGCTTGCCGGTGCGGGTGCGGACCAATTTGCCGCAGTGGATCTACGACGCCATGACGAAGCGCTTCGATACTGAAGAGCTCGCCTTGCTCGCGGCCGCGCTGAACTACCCGGCGCCGCTCGATCTGCGCGCGAACCCGATCAAGGCCACGCGTGAACTGGTGATCAAGACGCTGACCGAAGCCGGTATCGATGCAGGCGAAATGCCGTTTGCTCCGTTTGGCGTGCGCGTGGACGGCAAGCCGGCGTTGACGCGCTTGCAGCCGTTCCAGGACGGTTGGATCGAGGTGCAGGACGAAGGCAGCCAGCTTTTGTGCTCGCTGGTTGCGCCCCGGCGCGGCGAGATGATCGTCGATTTCTGCGCGGGCGCGGGCGGCAAGACGCTGGCGCTCGGCGCAATGATGCGTTCGACGGGTCGTCTCTACGCCTTCGACGTGTCAGACCGCCGTTTGGCCAAACTCAAGCCCCGCCTGGCTCGCAGCGGATTGTCGAATGTCAATCCGGTGCTGATCGACAGCGAACACGATGCCAAGATCAAGCGCCTGGCCGGCAAGATCGACCGGGTTCTCGTCGATGCTCCGTGTTCCGGTCTCGGCACCCTGCGCCGCAATCCGGACCTGAAATGGCGCCAGTCGCCGGAATCGGTGGCGGAACTGACGCCCAAGCAACTGTCCATCCTGACCAGCGCCGCACGGCTCGTGAAGGTGGGCGGCCGTCTCGTCTACGCAACATGCAGCATGCTGGAAGCGGAAAACGAGGGCGTGGTCAACCAGTTCCTGGCGACGCATCCGGGGTTCAAGCTGGTTCCGGCGCGCGAGGTGCTGGCTGAACAGCGCATCGATCTGGACACAGGCGACTATCTGCAACTTTGGCCGCACAAGCACGGCACGGACGGTTTCTTCGCCGCCGTGCTCGAACGGTTGCCCGTTGCTGCAAAAGAAGCCGCAGTTGAAGAACCCGCAGAGGAATAAGCAATATTTGCTCGCTTTGGCCGGCGGAATCGGAAGCGATCCTCGGCCAAAGCTTTCAAAAGCGGGAAATTCGTGTTTACCGCACTAAACAACAGCGCGATTTCGCGGTCAAATTTCCTGCTGACCCTGCGCGAAATCAAAATTTTCCCTAATAGACACAAAGACTTGGAACGCATGAAGTAAAATGCCGTCGAACCAAGTGCATATTCCTTACATGCACACAACAGCCGTCGATCCTGTTTTCGTTCGGCTATTTTTTCCGCCTTTCAGGTAAATTGCCTTGCTGAATTCATCGCTTGAATTTCTCGCCAACGGATTGCTCAACCTTTCGTGGTGGCAGATCTTGGTGTTCACTCTCGTGATGACGCACATCACGATCATCGGCGTGACCGTCTATTTGCATCGTTGCCAGGCGCACCGCGCGCTGGAGTTGCACCCGGTCGTCAGCCACTTTTTCCGCTTCTGGCTTTGGGCCACCACCGGCATGTTGACCGGACAATGGGCGGCAATCCATCGCAAGCATCACGCCAAGTGCGAGACCGAAGAAGATCCGCACAGCCCGCAAACGCGCGGCATCTGGAAAGTCTTGCTTCAAGGCGCTGAACTTTATCGTTCGGAAGCCAAGAACGAAGAAACCATGCGCAAGTTCGGTCACGGTACGCCGAACGACTGGATGGAACGCAACGTCTACACGCGCTACCCCATTCTCGGCATCAGCATCATGATGGTCATCGACGTTGCGCTGTTCGGCCTGGTCGGGCTGACGGTGTGGGCCGTGCAGATGATCTGGATTCCGTTCTGGGCAGCCGGCGTGGTCAACGGACTCGCGCACTGGTGGGGTTACCGGAACTTCAATTCCGCTGACGCCAGCACGAACATCTTCCCGCTCGGCATCCTGATCGGCGGCGAAGAACTGCACAACAATCACCATACGTACGCCACGTCGGCGAAGCTGTCGAACAAGTGGTACGAATTCGACATCGGCTGGATGTATATCCGCATCATGTCGGCGTTCAAGCTGGCCAAGGTCAAGAAGATCGCGCCCACGCCGCGTCTGTCGGCGTCCAAGCCGGTGCTCGATCACGACACGCTGCAAGCCGTGCTGTCGAACCGCTACGAAGTGATGGCGCGTTATGGGAAGACGCTCAAGCGTGCGTATCGCCAGGAATTGTCGAAGCTGAAAGAAGGCGGTTCCGCCGACAAGTACCAACTGATGCGCGGTGCCCGCAAGTGGGCGCATAAGGAAGAGGCGGGTCTGGACGAACCGCAACGCCAGCAGTTGCCGGCGCTTTTCTCCGACAACCACAAGCTGCGCACGTTTATTGAATTGCGCGAGGACTTGTCGGCCATGTGGGACCGCTCCAACGCGTCGCGTGAACAACTGCTCGCGCAACTGCAGGACTGGTGTCATCGGGCGGAGCAAAGCGGGATCAAGGCGCTGCAGGACTTTGCGTCACGCCTGCGACGCTACGCCTGACAGTTTCACACCGCAGACCTACGTCATCGATATCCGTTAAAATTTGATGACGTCACAAGACCCCGCTCTGGCGGGGTTTTTGCGTTTTGGGACGCAGTATTCACGACGTATTTCACGACGCATGTACGAGACTGGAGACGAGGAAGCGATGGAGCATGCGATTAAGAGCGTCGAATACGACCGGCCGCAGGGACTGACATGCGGCATCGGCCAGGCGTGGGCGAAAGTGCCGGACGCCCCGTCGGGCGAGGAAAAGCGCGAGTTGAAGGAGCGCATCCGAGCGTTGCTCGTGCGTGAGAAAGCGGTGTTGGTCGCGCATTATTATGTCGATGCCGAATTGCAGGAGCTCGCCGATGAAACCGGCGGCTGCGTGGCGGATTCGCTCGAAATGGCGCGTTTCGGGCGCGATCACGCGGCACAGACGCTGATCGTGGCCGGCGTTCGTTTCATGGGGGAGACGGCGAAAATCCTGAGCCCGGAAAAGCGCGTGTTGATGCCCGATCTCGACGCCACCTGTTCCCTCGACCTGGGTTGCCCCGCCGACGAGTTCTCCGCTTTCTGCGATACCCATCCCGACCGCACGGTCGTGGTCTACGCGAATACGAGCGCTGCGGTGAAAGCGCGGGCGGACTGGATGGTGACATCGTCGATCGGGCTGGAGATCGTTGCGGATCTGCACGCACGCGGTGAAAAGATCCTCTGGGCGCCTGACAGGCATCTCGGCGGTTACATCCAGAAGAAAACCGGTGCCGACATGTTGTCGTGGCAAGGCTCGTGTCTCGTCCACGATGAATTCAAAGGCATCGAACTCGATCTGCTGCGCGCCGAGTATCCCGATGCAAAGATCCTCGTTCATCCGGAGTCGCCGGAAGCGGTGGTCGCATTGGCCGACGTGGTCGGTTCCACGACGCAGTTGATCGACGCGGCGGTGCGACTTGATGCGAAGCGGTTTATTGTCGCGACGGATCTCGGGATCTTGCACAAAATGCGGCTAGCGGCGCCGGGCAAGGAGTTCATTGAAGCGCCGACGGCCGGGAACAGCGCGACCTGCAAGAGCTGCGCGCATTGCCCGTGGATGGCAATGAACGGGCTGGCGAATCTGGCGGCGGTGCTGGAGCGCGGCCACAACGAAATTTTCGTCGATGCACAGATCGCGGCGCGCGCGCGGTTGCCGATTGACCGCATGCTCGATTTCGCTGCCCGCCACAAGAAGCGCGTCCAGGCGAGCGGGGACCTCGCGAAGGATGTTTCGTTGTTTTCAAACGTAGGAGCGGCGTAATGGTGGCGAAGGTGGAGAACGTGGCGAAGGAGTCGATGGCGGCAAGTCAGTTGGTTTCTCCCTTGTTTGAAGAAATCCGGGCCTTGTACGGGGAGGCATTCGATCAGGCGCTTCAGCGCAACGTCACCGATGCGCTGGCGGAAGACATCGGCGACGGCGACCGGACCGGGCTTCTCGTGCCTGCCACCGCGCGTCGTACTGCGCGTATCACGGTTCGCGAAGAGGCGGTGTTGTGCGGCGTTCCATGGTTCGAGGCGGTGATGCGCCGGGTGGACGAATCGATTCGCATTGAATGGCTGTATCGCGAAGGGGCGCGGATGATCGCCAATACGCCCGTGGTAATGCTGCATGGCCCCGCGCGCGCGCTGTTGACCGCAGAGCGTAACGGGTTGAATTTCCTGCAGATGTTGTCGGGAGTGGCGACTGCGACGCGCCGTTATGTGGATGCGATCGAAGGGACGCGGGCGCGGATTCTGGACACGCGCAAGACCTTGCCGGGCTTGCGTCTGGCGCAGAAGTACGCGGTGCGGGTGGGCGGCGGCGCGAACCAGCGGCTGGCGCTTTACGACGGCATTCTGATCAAGGAAAACCATATTGCTGCGGCGGGTGGCGTGGGCGCGGCTATGGACGCGGCGCTTGCGTTGAACGCTGGCGTGCCGATCCAGATTGAAGTGGAGACGCTCGAGCAGCTTGAAACGGCGCTGGCGCATCGGGCGGAATCGATCCTGCTCGATAATTTCGCCTTCGACGCCATGCGCGATGCCGTACGGCTAACTGCAGGCCGGGCGGTGCTGGAAGTGTCGGGCGGCGTGAACTTCGATACCGTGAAGACGATTGCCGAGACGGGCGTGGACCGGATTTCCATCGGCGCGCTGACCAAGGATGTGCGGGCCACCGATTATTCGATGCGGCTCGAGTAGGGGCCAAGGGGCGCTGCTTTCAAACTAGGTGGTCTGGCTGAGCCGGTTTTCTCGTTTTAGCGGAAACCGGCGGACCGCGGACACTGAAAGCATCAACCCGACCCCGCCACTGACCCAGGCCACCAGCGACTGGGCAGCAACCACCCAAACTTCTAATCCCCGCCGTCGTGTCTAGACAACTTCATTAAACGTTATAAAAAAACGAACGACCGCTCGTCAAATCCCCCGCCTGCACCACAGTAAAGCCTCCGTAAGCCTTATCCATCAAGCTAATCAGTATTTTCCCTAACTTCCCCTGCTTAGGCGAAAAAAACGTTGCCAGTCCTTTTTGTTCACTCCATGCTTGTATATACAAGTTGGCATTCGCCACTTGGTCCAACAACCTTCGTGGAAGAGTGGCTCAACAATGACAGGCAAAATGAAATTGCTCGCCCGGCTGGCTGCATCGGTGGCCGTTGGTGTAATCGCTCTCGGCGCTGCCAGCGCCCAGGCTAAAGACTGGAAATCCGTCACGATCGCCACTGAAGGCGCGTACGAACCGTGGAACCTGACGCTTCCCGGTGGCAAGCTCGGCGGTTTCGAGCCGGAGTTGATCGAGAACGTCTGCGCCCGCATCAAGATCCAGTGCAACCTTGTTACGCAAGACTGGGACGGCATGATCGCCGGCCTGCAAGCAGGCAAGTTCGACGTGCTCATGGACGCCATCTCGGTCACGCCGGAACGCGAGAAAATCATCGCTTTCTCGACACCGTACGCATCGACGCCCGCCGCTTTCGTGTCCGCCGATCAAAGCCCCGCCACGCTCGCGAAGCAACCCGGCGCAGGCCAGATCGTCAAGCTGACCGGCGACGCCGCCCACGACAAAGCCACCGTCGACGCACTGCGCGTTTCGCTGAAGGGTAAGACCATCGGCATCCAGTCGGGCACGGTCTACACCAAGTTCATCGATACGAACTTCAAGGACGTCGCGACCATCCGCGAATACAAGACTGCGCCGGAGCATGACCTCGATCTGGTGGCAGGCCGCATCGACGTCGCTTTCGACGACAGCACCTATTGGGCGTCGGCATTCACCAAGCCGGAGAACAAGGGCCTCGCGTTCACCGGTCCGAAGATTGCAGGAACGGTCTGGGGTCCCGGCGAAGCGCTGGCATTTCGTCAGTCCGACAAGGACCTGAAGGCGAAATTCGACCAGGGCATCCAGGCGGCACTCGCCGACGGCACCGTCAAGCGTCTCTCGCTGAAGTGGCTGAAGGTCGACGCCACGCCTTGATGCGTTGCTGATTCAAGAAGTTCAAGAAGCTCTGGCGAGCGCACGCCTCTAAGCGGGTGCGCTCGACGATGTGTCACCGTTGGAGATAAAAGATGAGTCTGGTTCAACTACTCGGCTTCGGCGAGCAAGGATGGGGCGCCACCTTGCTGATTGCGCTGCTCATGACCGTGGTGCTGACGATCGCCGCGCTCGCAGTAGGTGCAGTATTTGGCGCAATGGTCGCCGCCGCGAAACTGTCGCGCAGCCGCACGCTAAGAATTATCGGCGATGCCTACACCACGCTCTTTCGCGGCATTCCCGAGCTGCTGATCATCTATCTCTTTTACTTCGGCGGCTCGTCGGTGATGACCGCCGTCGGTCACTTTTTTGGTGCCGACGGGTTCATCGGCGTGCCGCCTTTCGTGGTCGGCGCACTCGCCATCGGCCTGATTTCCGGATCGTATCAAGCTGAGGTGTATCGCTCGGCTGTGCTCGCGGTGTCGCGTGGCGAGATCGAGGCGGCGCGGGCCATCGGCATGCCGACGGCAACGTTATGGCGGCGCGTGCTGATTCCGCAAGTCATCCGTTTTGCGTTGCCGGGTATCGGCAACGTCTGGCAATTGAGTCTCAAGGACTCAGCGTTGATCGCAGTGACGGGACTCGCCGAACTGATGCGTACGAGCCAGGTCGCCGCCGGATCGACTCATCAATACTTCACGTTTTATATGGTCGGTGGGGCGCTGTACCTGATCCTCACGAGCCTGTCGAACCGCGTCTTCGACCGCGCCGAAGCACGTATCGGCCGATCATTTCGCGGCACGCTCGCGCGCCACTGAGTCACTGAGCCACTAGTAAGTTCCCCAAGCGAATCCGACCATGAATATCGATTTCGAATTTCTCGGCGATACGTTGTCGAAACTGTTAGCCGCCGTCCCCACCACGCTCGGGCTGTTCTTCGCCTCGCTGATCGTGGGCGGCCTGCTTTCTCTTGTCATTGTCGCGATGCGGGTGAGCCCGAACTGGGCGCTCAACCGTTTCGCGCGTGGCTACATCCTGGTGTTTCGCGGCTCTCCGCTGCTGATCCAGATGTTCCTTGTGTACTACGGCCTGGGCCAGTTCCCGGCCGTGCGCGAGAGCTTCCTTTGGCCGCTGCTGCGCGTGCCGTATGTGTGTGCGATTGTCTCGCTCGCGTTGTGCACGGCCGGATATACCGCCGAGATCATTCGTGGCGGTTTGCAGTCGGTACCGCACGGACAGATTGAAGCGGCGCTCGCGGTCGGCATGTCGCGATGGACCGTGTTGCGTCGGATCATCGCGCCGATCACGCTGCGTTACGCACTGCCGGCGTACTCGACCGAAGCCGTGCTGCTCGTCAAGTCGACGGCGCTGGCCAGTCTTGTCACGGTATGGGACGTGACAGGCGTCGCGCAGCAGATCATCCAGCGGACCTACCGGACGATGGAGGTTTTCATCTGCGCGGCCGCTATCTACCTCGTGCTGAATTTCATCATCGTGCGGGCGCTGGGCATGCTCGAAAAGAAGCTCTCGCCGCACCTGCGGGATCGCAACGCGACTGCACCGAAGAAGTCTTCACAGGCCACGCTCAAAGCGGCGACCGTCCCCGACAGCCAGCACATCGATTCCTGAATCCAAGGGAGAAAACCTCATGAACACAAGCACCTCCATTGCGCTGTCCGCGACCAACATCCATAAGTCCTTCGGCGACGCGCACGTGCTCAAGGGCATTTCCCTCGACGCGCACGAAGGCGATGTGATCTCCATCCTCGGCGCGAGCGGGTCCGGCAAAAGCACCTTCCTGCGCTGTATCAACATGCTGGAAACGCCCGATGACGGCGAAGTGAAACTCGCGGGCGAAGCGATCGAAATGAAGCGTGGCCGCGATGGACGCCTGCAGCCGGGCAACCGCAAACAGGTCGACCGGATTCGTTCGCAGCTCGGCATGGTGTTCCAGAGTTTCAATCTCTGGTCGCACATGACGGTGATGCAAAACGTGATCGAAGGACCGCTGCGCGTGCAGAAACGCACGCGTGCGGAGTGTGTTGAAGAGGCCGAGCAGTTGCTGACGAAGGTGGGTCTCTACGAGAAGCGCGATGCGTACCCCGCGCATCTCTCGGGCGGTCAGCAACAGCGTGTAGCTATCGCGCGTGCTTTGGCCATGCACCCCAAGGTCATGCTCTTCGATGAACCCACGTCCGCGCTCGACCCGGAACTGGTTGGTGAAGTATTGCGCGTGATGCGCGCGCTTGCCGAGGAAGGCCGGACCATGCTGGTCGTCACGCACGAGATGGGTTTCGCGCGGCATGTATCGAATCGCGTGATGTTCCTGCACCAGGGACAAGTCGACGCGCAGGGCGCTCCAGACGACCTGTTCAACGGCCGTTGCTCGGAACGTTTCCAGCAGTTTGTATCGAGTCATCATTCCCGTACTGCTAACTAAATCAACGAGGTTGCCGTGCTTGCCAGTTCCGTTTTACCGACGCCATCGATTGATCCGATTGATCCTATCGTCATCGGCGCGGACTTGAGTGACAGCCGCGACAACGAGCGCTCGCCGGCAGCGGTGTGTATCGACCAGCCGCTCGACTGGCGTGGTGTCGCCCGGATTGCGAATGGCGCGAAGCTGGTTTTGTCGCCGGGCGTGCGCTCGAGGATCGACCATGCGCGAGCGCTGGTCGAGCAGATCGTCGAGCGCCGGATTCGCGCGTATGGCGTGAACACCGGCGTGGGCGCGCTGTGCGACGTGGTCGTGTCGCCGTCGGAACAGCGCGCTTTGTCGCGCAATATCCTGATGAGTCACGCGGTCGGCGTCGGCGAGCCGCTGCGGCGCGAAGAGACGCGCGCGATCATCGCGGCAGCCGTCAACAACTTCGCCCACGGGCATTCCGGCGTTCGCCTCGAACTTGTCGAGCTGCTCGTCACGTTGCTCGACAGCGGGTTGACGCCCGAAGTCCCGGCGTTCGGCTCGGTCGGATATCTGAGCCATATGGCGCATATCGCGCTGGTGCTGATCGGCGAAGGGTTTGTCCGCGACGACAGCGGCCGTATGAGCGCCGCCGGCGCGTTGCAGCGGCTGGCGCACGAACCGCTCGTGCTCGAGGCGAAGGAGGGCTTGAGCGTGGTCAATGGCACGCCATGCGTGACGGGACTCGCCTCGCTCGCGCTCGCGCGCACCGAGCGCCTGCTGGAATGGGCCGACACCATCTCGGCGATGTCTTTCGAGAACCTGCGCGGTCAAGCTGCCGCCTTCGATGCCGACTCGCTTGCGCTGCGCATATCGCCGGGATTGTCGGTGGTGGGCGCGCATCTGCGGGCGCTTCTTGCCGACAGCGGCATCATTGCGGCGTCGTTCGGACGCAAGACGCAGGACCCCTTGAGCTTGCGAACCATTCCCCACGTGCACGGCGCGGCGCGCGACGTGTTCGCGACGACGGCGGAAGTGGTGAATCGCGAGTTGGCTTCGGTCACCGATAACCCCGTCGTCGCCGGCACGCTCGCGTCGCCGCGGGTGTTTTCGCAGGCGCATGCGGTGGGCGCGTCGATCGGCCTGGCGATGGATAGCCTGAGCACCGCCGTGGCAGAGGTTGCCGCGATGGCCGAGCGGCGCATCGACCGGCTGGTTAATCCGCTGGTCAGCGGCTTGCCCGCTTTTCTCGCCGATAGCGGTGGCACCTGTTCCGGTTTCATGATCGCGCAATACACGGCGGCGTCCCTGGTTGCGCACAACCGCCGGCTTGCGATGCCGGCGAGCCTGGACGGGGGAATTACCTCCGGCTTGCAGGAGGACCATCTGTGTCACGCGACACCGGCTGCGTTGAAGGCTTTGGAAATCATCGCCAATGCTGAGCGGATCCTGGCTATCGAGCTGCTGGCTGCGACCCAGGCGTATGACCTCCAACCGGCCGAGCTGTCGCGCGCGCCTAAAACCGATGCAATTTATCGAAGCGTCCGTGCTGTTGTTTCCCGATACCGGGACGACCGGCCATTAGCAGGCGATATCGCTGCAGCATGGGCGTTTGTCCACGACGCAAACCCCGGGTTTTAATCCACCGGGGCTCTTGTATAGACAGATTTGTCGCCTTCCGTTGTCGTCGATCGCGCCGTATTTACGCGTGGTCGACGGCTGTGGCCCAATCTGCATCAGCCCGTCAGCCTCATTCAAGTAAACCCCTAGCCGAATCGACCTGCACACCGCTTGCACTCCGATTTGTTTTAATTCAGACTTGTATATACAACTCGCCGACCAAGCTCCATCGTTGCCCGAAACGCGTCGAGGAATTGGCTGCAAGATACCGAATGTTCACCATCCCGTCCGAGGAGTGCTTTGATGAAAAACCACAACCCGCGTCCCCTGCGCGCACCGCGCGGCACCGAGCTTACGTGCAAGAGCTGGCTCACCGAAGCGCCGTATCGGATGCTGCTGAACAACCTCGACCCCGAGGTCGCCGAGAACCCCGACAAGCTGGTGGTCTATGGCGGTATAGGCCGCGCTGCCCGCAACTGGGAATGTCTCGACAAAATCCTCGAAACGCTGCAACGCCTGGAAAGCGATGAATCGCTGCTGGTTCAGTCCGGCAAGCCGGTCGGCGTGTTCAAGACGCATGCCGACGCGCCGCGCGTGTTGATCGCGAACTCGAACCTCGTGCCGAAATGGGCGACGTGGGAACACTTCAATGAACTCGACCGCAAAGGTCTGTTCATGTACGGCCAGATGACGGCCGGAAGCTGGATCTATATCGGCAGCCAGGGGATTGTGCAGGGCACGTACGAAACCTTCGTCGAAGCCGCGCGGCAGCACTTTAACGGCGACTGGAAGGGCCGCTGGATCTTGACCGCAGGATTGGGCGGCATGGGCGGCGCGCAGCCGCTGGCGGCGACGCTGGCGGGCGCGGTATCGCTGAACATCGAGTGTGACCAGACGCGTATCGATTTCCGTCTGCGTACGCGTTACGTCGATAAACAAGCAAAGGACATCGATCACGCGCTTGAGCTGATCAAGCAGCACACGGCCGCCGGCGACGCTGTGTCGATCGCGCTGCTGGGCAACGCAGCCGAAGTGCTGCCGGAACTCGTGCGCCGCGCCAAGGCCGGCGGGATCAAGCCGGATCTGGTCACCGATCAGACTTCGTCGCACGACCTGATCAACGGCTATCTGCCGGCCGGCTGGAGCCTCGAGAAGTGGCGCGCGGCGTCGCAGGATGAGTCCCAGCACGCTGAACTGAAGGCCGCCGCGCAACGCTCGTGCGCCCAGCACGTCCAGGCCATGCTCGACTTCCACGCGATGGGCATTCACGCCGTCGACTACGGCAACAACCTGCGTCAGGTCGCTTTCGACGATGGCGTCAAGAACGCGTTCGATTTCCCCGGCTTCGTTCCGGCTTACATCCGCCCGCTGTTTTGCGAAGGCAAGGGGCCGTTCCGCTGGGTCGCGTTGTCCGGCGATCCGGAAGACATCTACAAGACCGACGCCAAGCTGAAAGAACTGTTCCCGCACAACGCAGGCATGAACCGCTGGCTCGATATGGCGCGCGACCGCATCGCGTTCCAGGGTCTGCCGGCGCGGATTTGCTGGCTGGGCCTCGGCGAGCGTCATGTCGCCGGTCTGGCATTCAATGAAATGGTGAAGAGCGGCGAGCTGAAAGCGCCGATCGTCATCGGCCGGGATCATCTGGATACGGGTTCCGTCGCCAGCCCGAATCGCGAAACGGAAAGCATGAAGGACGGCACGGATGCTGTGTCGGACTGGCCGTTGCTCAACGCGCTGTTGAACACAGCGGGCGGCGCGACGTGGGTCAGCCTGCATCATGGTGGCGGCGTTGGCATGGGCTATTCGCAACACGCGGGCATGGTGATCGTTGCCGACGGTACCGATGCAGCGCAAAAGCGTCTTGCGCGCGTGCTGGTGAACGACTGCGCGTCCGGCGTGATGCGTCATGGCGATGCCGGTTATGAGCAAGCCATTGAATGCGCGAAGAACTTCGGTCTCGATCTGCCGTTCATTACGACCTGATCATGGCGTCGGCCTTCAGCATTATTCGCGCGGCCGATTTGAAGGCCGTGCCGTGGAAAAACGGCGGCGGCGCGACGCGCGAGATCGCCGCGTCGCCGCCGGGTGCGGCTTTCGATGCCTTCGATTGGCGCGTGAGCGTTGCGGATGTATCGGAGGCGGGGGCGTTCTCGGTGTTCGAGGGCATCGACCGCGTGTTGGCGTTGATCGAAGGCACGGAGATGGTGCTCATCGATGCAGACGGTCCTCGGCATGTTCTTGCACGCTGGGATTCGCTCGCGTTCGCTGGCGAAACGAAGATAACGGCCGAGTTGCCGAACGGTCCGACGCGCGATTTCAACCTGATGTTGAGGCGGAGTCGCGTGTCGGGAAGTGTGACCGTGCGGCGTGATGCTGTAACGCTGAGCGTAGAGCAGGGCAGCGTCGTGCTCGTCTGCGCGCTTGGCGAATTTGCGGTTGGTGACGAGCGTTTGTCTCAAGGCGATGCGCTTGTTCTTGAGGCCTCGCGCGGCAGCCACGTGTTAAACGTCGAACCGGTTTCGGAGGGCGCGGTTCTCATCGACGCCCGTATTGTTTCAAAGGAAACGCTGACATGACCGATAACCGCGTGCAGATCTGGCGCAATGCACGTCTTGCAGCGCGTGCCGATCCCGCAGATGTCCTGGAAAACGCGGCGATTGTCGTGCGCGGCGGGCGTATCGAATGGTTCGGTAAAGAAGCTGAACTACCTTCAACATTTGCCGAAGCAGATAGCTACGATCTTGAAGCGCGTCTCGTGACGCCGGGTCTCGTCGATTGCCACACGCATCTCGTCTACGCGGGAAACCGCGCTGAAGAATTCGCGATGCGCCTTGAAGGGGCGAGTTACGAAGACATCGCGAAACGCGGCGGCGGCATCGTCTCGACGGTGCGCAACACGCGCGCAGCGAGCGAAGACGAGTTGTTCGCACAGTCACTGCGCCGTTTGGACGCGTTGCTCGCCGAAGGCGTGACCGCGCTGGAAATCAAATCCGGTTACGGGCTGGATCTTCCGACAGAACGCAAGATGCTGCGCGTCGCGCGGCGGCTTGCAGCGGCGCGGCCGGTGACCATTTCCACGACGTTCCTTGGCGCGCACGCGTTGCCGCCCGAGTACGCCGGCCGCGCCGATGACTACATCGCCCATGTCTGCGACGAGATGTTGCCGACGCTCGCATCGGAAGGTCTGGTCGATGCCGTCGATGTGTTTTGCGAGCGCATCGCGTTCACGCTCGAACAGGCGGAGCGCGTGTTCAACGCGGCGTCGAAACTGAATCTGCCTGTGAAAATGCACGCGGAGCAGTTGTCGCTGATGGGCGGTGCGGCGCTCGCGGCGAAGCATCACGCGCTATCGGCCGATCACCTCGAATTCCTCGACGAAGCCGGCGCCATCGCGATGCGCGAAGCCGGCACAGTCGCCGTGTTGTTGCCCGGCGCGTTCTATTTCATCCGCGAAAAGCAGTTGCCGCCCATCGACTTGCTGCGTCGCCACGGCGTACTCATAGCGCTTGCCACGGACAGCAATCCGGGGACATCGCCGAGCACGTCGCTGCTGCTGATGCTCAACATGGGCTGCACGTTGTTCCGCTTGTCGGTGGCGGAAGTGCTCGCGGGCGTGACGCGTCACGGTGCAAAAGCGCTCGGCCACGCCGATGTGAACGGCGAGATCACCGTCGGCGCGAAGGCCGATTTTGTTGCGTGGGATATCGAAACGCTGGCGGAGCTGGCGTACTGGACCGGCCTCGATCGTTGCGCGCTGGTCGTGCGTCACGGCGCCGTAACCGTAAATAAACGGACTATCCGATGACATCAAAAAGCTTGTTCGCCGACCACGCGCGTCTGCAAGATGGCTGGCGCCGTGACGTGCTGCTGGAATGGGACGATCAAGGAACCTTGGTCGCCGTCACGCCGGACAGCGAGCAACCGGCTGGCGTGAACAAAGCCAAGGGTCCGGTGCTCGCTGGCATGCCGAATCTTCACTCGCACGCGTTCCAGCGCGCGATGGCGGGGCTCACCGAATATCGCGCGAATCCTACTGACAGCTTCTGGAGTTGGCGCGACCTGATGTACCGGTTTGCCGCGCGCATTTCTCCGGACAGCATTGGCGATATTGCACGCTGGCTTTATATCGAAATGCTGAAGGCAGGCTACACGTCAGTCTGCGAATTCCACTACGTGCATCACGCGCCGGATGGCCGGCACTACGCGAATCTCGCTGAAATGGCCGCTCGCGTGGTTGATGCCGCAACGCAAACCGGCATCGGCATGACGATGTTGCCCGTGCTTTATCAATACAGCGGCTTCGGTGAACGCGAGCCAACATCCGGTCAGGCGCGCTTTGTCCACACGCCGGAAAGCCTGCTCGATGCTCTCGTTTCATTGCGCTCGGCGCAGCCCGAAAACGGCAACCTCCGATACGGCGTCGCACCGCATTCGCTGCGGGCGGTATCGAAGGAATCGCTGGGCCGTTTGCTCAGCGGACTCGACAGCGCTTTTCCGGGCGCGCCGGTGCACATCCACATCGCCGAGCAGACGGCCGAAGTCGACGCCTGTCTCGAGACGCTGAAAGCCCGGCCCGTACGCTGGCTGCTCGATAACTTCGACGTGAACGAACGCTGGTGCCTCGTGCACGCTACGCACGTCGATGAAAACGAAGTCCGTGCAATGGCCGCGAGTAGATCCGTAGCGGGCCTGTGCCTGACAACCGAAGCCAATCTCGGCGATGGCATTTTCCCCGCGCATGCGTATCTCAACGACGGTGGACGCTTTGGGCTTGGCTCGGACAGCCACATCGCAGTCGATTGGCGCTCAGAGTTGCGCTTGCTGGAATACGGACAACGGCTGACGCGACGCGAGCGCAATGTGCTGGCATCGACTGAACAAGTGCACGTCGCGGATCGTCTTTTCGATGCTGCCGTACAGGGTGGCGCCTGCGCTACTGGCCGCGCGACCGGCGCGTTGGAAGCGGGGCGACGGGCGGATTTCATCGTGCTCGATCCCGATCATCCGGCTATCGCAGGGCATGCGCCGGATGCGTGGTTATCGGGCGTGGTGTTTTGCGAACACGGGGAGACGCCCGTGCTGGATGTGAGTGTTGGCGGCAAGCTCGTGGTCGAGGCGCGTCGGCATCGCGATGAAGGAGAGTCGTTCGGGCGGTATCGGAACACGCTGGCCGGATTGCTCAAATAAAGGACACCGCTTGTGACCGATCAAGTTTTTACGTTGAAGCGCGGCACTGCGCCGCTGCTGATTTCGATTCCCCATGCCGGTACTCAGATTCCCGCCGACATAGCCGCCTCCATGACGCCGATCGCCCGTGAAGTCGATGACACCGACTGGCATCTGGAACGTCTCTACGCTTTTGCGGTAGAGATGGGCGCATCGATCATCGTGCCCGCGAATTCGCGTTATGTGATCGATTTGAACCGTCCGCCGGATGGCGCGAATCTCTATCCAGGGCGCGATACGACCGGCCTGTGTCCCGTCGATACCTTCAACAGCGAGCCGTTGTATCCCCCGGGCGGTGCGCCTTCGGAGGCGCAGATCGCCCAGCGCCGTGAGAAATATTGGAGGCCCTACCACGATGCGCTGACCGAAGAATTGGCGCGTTTGAAAGTCGCGCATGGCAAGGCATTGCTCTGGGAAGCCCATTCCATCCGCTCACACGTGCCGCGCTTCTTCGATGGCAAGCTTTCCGACTTTAACTTCGGCACGGCGGGCGGCGAAAGCGCGGTCGCGGGTCTTGCAGAGAAGCTCGAAGCGATAGTGGTCGGGCAGGGTGCTTACACGGCGGTAGCTAACGGGCGCTTCAAGGGCGGTTACATCACGCGACACTACGGAGCGCCGCAGGATGGCATTCACGCGGTGCAACTGGAGTTGTCGCAGGTGACTTACATGGAAGAGACGCGGCCGTACGCCTACGACGAAGCGCGCGCCGCACGGGTCGCGCCGCTGATGCGGGATCTGGTTCAATGCGCGCTGGATGCGGTGCGTTCGGCGTAACCGGACGCAGTTTAAATCTCCCGCCGCCTCACTGCCGGCGGCGTTAACACAGTCGGCAGCGCCTTGGGCAACGTCTCCGGCCAGTCGCGGCTGAAGTGCAAACCACGGCTCTCGCGCCGTGAGCACGCGCTTTCCACGATCATCGAAGCGACATCAACAAGGTTGCGCAATTCAAGCAGGTCGCGGTTCACCTTGAAGTTCGCGTAGTACTCGTGGATCTCGTCACGTAGCAGGGCTATCCGATGTTGTGCGCGTGCAAGCCGTTTATCGGTACGCACAATCCCCACGTAATTCCACATCAACCGCCGCAATTCGTCCCAGTTGTGCGCGACCACGACTTCCTCATCCGGATCGGAGACGCGGCTTTCATCCCAGGCGGGCAGCGGCGCATGGCCGCTCGCCGCAAAGCCTTCCTCTTCCATGGCTTGCGCCGCTGCACGCCCGACCACCAGGCATTCGAGCAGAGAGTTGCTTGCCAGCCGGTTCGCACCGTGCAACCCCGTGCACGATGTTTCCCCCACGGCATACAGGCCCGCGCGATCCGTGCGGCCGGCCAGGTCGGTGACTACGCCGCCGCACGTGTAATGCGCGGCCGGCACCACGGGAATGGGCTGCTTCGTGATATCGATACCGAACTCGCGGCAGCGCGCAAGGATGGTGGGGAAGTGTTCCTGCAGGAACGCTTCCGGCTGATGGCTGATGTCGAGATAGACGCAATCAATCCCGCGCTTCTTGATCTCGAAGTCGATCGCCCGGGCGACGATATCGCGGGGCGCAAGTTCGGCGCGTTCGTCATGGGCGGGCATGAACCGCGTGCCGTCGGGCAGGCGCAGGATGCCGCCTTCGCCGCGTACTGCTTCCGAAATCAGGAAGGACTTCGCGTACGGATGAAACAGGCAAGTGGGATGGAACTGGATGAACTCCATGTTCGATACCCGGCAACCGGCGCGCCACGCCATTGCAATACCATCGCCGGTCGCCGTATCCGGATTCGTGGTGTACAGATACACCTTGCCGGCGCCCCCGGTCGCGAGCACGGTATGCGGCGCCTCGATGGTGACAGTACGTCCGCTCGCAAGATCAAGCGCATAAAGCCCATGACAGCGATGCCCGGGCAGCCCGAGCCGCTCGGACGTGATCAGGTCGATCGCATAGTGGTCTTCGAGGACCGTGATGTTCGGATGATTGCGCACGCGTTCGTTGAGCGTGGTGACCACGGCGTGACCGGTTGCATCGGCGGCATGAATGATCCGTCGATGGCTATGGCCGCCTTCACGTGTCAGATGAAAGCCGAGTTCAGCGGATAGATCCTTCGTGAACGGCACGCCTTCGTTGATCAGCCATTCGATGGCCGCACGCCCGTTTTCGACGATGAACCGTGTAGCGGCTTCATCACACAAGCCGCCGCCGGCTATTAACGTGTCGCGAACGTGGTTGTCGACACAGTCGGCCGAGTCGAGGACGGCCGCAATACCGCCCTGGGCCCAGTCGCTGGCGCCTTCGCTTACGCTGCGCTTGGCGAGAATGACAACGCGCCGCGTGTCCGCCAGACTCAGCGCCACGCTTAAGCCCGCCAGCCCGCTGCCGATGATTGCCACGTCGAAATTCATCCTGCCACGTCTCCGTCAATTTTGTCCGCTGCGACTTTCGGGATTCACGCCGGTGGCATGGGGAAAGCCTGATCGGTAAGGATAACGCGCGGCACGCTACGCGGCCCACTTGGCCGTTCGGCCAGTAGGGCGAACAGGGCGCGCGCAGGCGTGGGCGGACGAGGCGCCAAAGCCGCAGCGCCAAAGCAAAAAGCCTCGCGTGAGCGAGGCTTTTGTGAAACTGGAGCGAAAGAGACCGGATCTTATTTGATCTTGGTTTCTTTGTATTCAACGTGCTTGCGGACAACGGGATCAAACTTCTTGATCGCCATCTTTTCCGGCATGTTGCGCTTGTTCTTCGTGGTCGTGTAGAAGTGACCCGTACCTGCGGTCGATTCCAACTTGATCTTGTCGCGTGCGCCCTTGGCCATGTTCGTGCTCCTTAGACTTCGCCACGTGCGCGCAAATCTGCGAGCACGGAGTCGATGCCGTTCTTGTCAATCAGGCGAAGGCCGGCGTTCGAGAGACGCAGACGAACCCAGCGGTTTTCGCTTTCAACGAAGAAGCGGCGATTTTGCAGATTGGGCAGGAAACGACGCTTGGTGCGGTTGTTCGCATGGGAAACGTTGTTGCCGCTCATCGGCCCCTTCCCGGTTACTTGGCATACACGTGCCATGAGAGCACTCCTAATACGCTTTAATTCTGAGTTCGAACGCCAGATACATTTTGGACCGCTTCGGGCTACCGGAGAGGTTTGCCCGAAATGATGACCGCGTACGCTCGGAACAGGTTGGTTGAAAGAAGCAAACCGAGATTCTAACCGCAAAAAACCAGCAAAATCAACTCTTTTTGGTTCCGGACGAGGTATCCGGCTATCTGGTCCGGAACAGGTTTCAATCGGTTTTCGGCTCGCGCAGCCCCAATCAGGCTTGGTTTCACCGCTTTTGCCCCCGGCCCGCTATTAAATCAGTGAAATCAGCGTTGGGCTGCAAATTCGGCTACGCCGGGATTCACTTCATGCCGGAATCCATCCATGTCGCGAAAAAGAGAAGACTTCATTCGAGGTTACCACCAGATGATCCAGCAGCCGGACGTCGATCAGCGCGAGCGAGTCTTGCAGGACTCGCGTCAGCCTGCGGTCGTTTGCGCTCGGCTCAACGCCGCCAGAGGGGTGATTATGCGCGACGATCAGGCTGGCCGCATTTAATGTGAGCGCCCGCCGCACGATTTCCCGAGGATAGACGGCAACGCGCGAGATCGACCCCTTCGACGATTCGTCCACGGTGATCAGGCAATGTTTGATATCTAGAAAGAGGGTGACGAACACTTCGTTGGGCCGCGTGCCGATCAGCCATTTCAAATAGTCTTCCACCGCCTGCGGGGCGTCGAGCAAGGGCCGGTCGCGGGTTTTCTCCGCGAGCGAACGCTGGCACAACTCCGAGACAGCGAGCAGCAGCGCCGCCTTGGCCGGGCCGATACCGTCGAATCTGCGTAATTCCGTCGCAGTCGTACCCAGCACGCCTCTAATTGATTCGAACCGGACCAGGAGGTCGCGCGCCACGTCGACGGACGTCATGCCCGGGCGGCCTGTATTCAGGAACAGCGCCAGCAACTCGGCGTCCGATAACGTCTGAGCGCCCAGTTTCAACAGGCGTTCGCGCGGACGGTCACGCTCAGGCCAGTCGAGCATGCGCATGACAGCAGGCGCGATCGGTGCTGATGGCTCTACTGCGTGCAGGGCGTTGACGGGATAGGGCGCGTTGTTGTGCACCAGCTCGAGCCGGGCATTCATGTCTCGCTCCCGTCCGCGCGCAAGGGCGGAGACAACGTTGAAAATAGCGTCGAGAGCGGCGATCGCCCGGCCCATTCCCTATCACGCTGGGGCATTGCTCGGACCGAGGCGGGGCGGCCGCACTGTGGCTTACAATGGAGGTTTGGCACTTCCCCGAGCGCTCGCCTGCCTGTTTGGTCCACGAGGATGTTGGTCCCGGCGGTGCGATGCCCGGATGCCGGCCAAGCTTTCGACATGACCGCGTCCTGTTTGGACGCCCGGCCTTTTATCGGACGGCGGGGCCGGCTGAGAAGGTAATTACGGCTTTTACGGCTACCACGATCAAACATGAGCATCATTGATATTTCCGAGGTGAAACCCGGTTCGCACGTCACGCTTCATTACCGGCTTGCGCTTGAGGATGGGGCGGACATTGTCAGCACGTTCGCCGACAAGCCCGCCACGCTGTTGTTGGGCGCCGGTCATCTCGCGCCGCCGCTGGAAGACATTCTGCTGGGTCTGAAGGTAGGCCACCACTCGACCTTTCGGCTGATGCCTGGCCAGGCGTTCGGTCCGCGCAATCCGGACATGCTGCAATGGGTGTCGCTTGCCACGTTGCGAGAGAACGCGATGATCGGCGAGAATTTTTCTCCCGGCGACCTTGTCGAATTCAATGCGCCGGGCGGTGGCCGTTACGCGGGCGTGCTCAAGGAGGTCGGCGAGACCTCCGCGCTGTTCGATTTCAATCATCCGCTTGCCGGCCAGGCGCTGGCGTTCGAAGTGAAAATCATCGGAATTCTGTAGCCATGAGCTCCACTGACACCCTTCTCGATGTCGAAATTCTTCTCGCCCAGCCGCGTGGCTTTTGCGCCGGCGTCGATCGTGCAATCGAAATCGTGGAGCGGGCCATCGCGCTGTTCGGCGCGCCTATCTATGTACGCCACGAGATCGTGCACAACGCCTATGTGGTCGAGGATTTGCGCAAGAAAGGCGCGGTGTTCATAGAAGACCTGGCGGATGCGCCTGAAGGCAGTACGCTGATTTTCAGCGCGCACGGCGTGTCGAAGGCGGTGCGCTCGGAAGCGGAAACCCGCGGCTTGCGCGTGTTCGACGCCACCTGCCCGCTGGTGACCAAGGTGCATATGGAAGTGGCGAAGATGCGCCAGGAGGGTTTCGATATCGTGATGATCGGCCACAAGGGCCATCCCGAAGTGGAAGGCACGATGGGGCAGAGCGGCGAAGGCATGCATCTGGTGGAGGATATCGAGGACGTGGAAGCGCTCGCGCTCGCCGATCCCGACCGGATTGCCTACGTGACGCAAACCACGCTGTCAGTCGATGACGCCTCCGCGATCATCGGTGCATTGAAGTCGAAATACCCGTCGGTGAAAGAGCCGAAGAAGCAGGATATTTGCTATGCCACGCAGAATCGTCAGGACGCGGTGAAGTTTCTCGCGCCTCAATGCGACGTGGTGATCGTAGTGGGGAGCCCGAACAGTTCGAATTCAAGCCGGCTGCGCGAAGTCGCTGAAAAGCGCGGCATCCCCGCCTATATGGTGGATTCGCCCACGCAAATCGATCCGAAATGGGTGGAAGGAAAAAAGCGCATCGGCGTGACGGCGGGCGCGTCGGCGCCTGAAGTGCTGGCGCAGGCCGTGATCGCGCGGTTGCGGGAGCTGGGAGTGCGGAACGTGCGTCCGCTGGAAGGGATCGAGGAGACGGTCTCGTTTCCGCTGCCGCGTGGACTGACGCTGCCGGGGTGACGCACCGTCCGGGAAGTGTCGTCCCTCGTTCCTGAATTCGAGGTGACAGTCGAAAGTGTGTTGAGGGGCCGCGCCAACTTGTGTTGACGCGGCCTTTTGTTCATTTGCGCGCTGCAGAAATATTGCGCCCGAATGTTGCGCCCGCGAGCACGCCGCCAGGGTCGCTACGAGAACGCCCGGATTGACCGGTTGATTTTGCACTCGCACCATGAAATTCATTTATGAGAGTCCGCAGCGTCGCCGAAGGGATGCACGCGCATCGGTGTTTACCCACGACGCAAACCGATGGTGCAACTTGCACACCGATGCGAGGTGCAACCAGGTTGCTCCAAGACCTCCACTGGAGGCCGAAGAGAGGGTTGCAATGGAGGAAAACCCCTGTCGCAGAACAATATTGCACGTCTCAAAAACCGAGTTACAATGCGCGCGTTCCAAGCCGGATGGGCTGGAAACATCAGCTTTTCAAGGCGCCGGAGACCTACTGAATGCGAATGAAGTTTGGCTTTGCCGTGACCATCGCGGCTGCGGTTGCGATGGCAACGGCGTGCGGCAAAAAGAGTGATAACGAGCCGGCCGCGGGGGCATCGGTGGTGCCGGAAGCAACGGCTGCAGCCTCGGCGAGTGTGGGGGGAAGTGCGCCGGCCGTGCCGGCATCGGCGGCATCGGTGGCTGCGGCCTCCGCGCCCGCACCGGCCAGCAACGCGACCGTCGTCAAGATCGGCCACGTTGCTCCGGTTAGCGGACCGCTGGCTCACCTTGGGCAGGACAACGAAAACGGCGCACGACTGGCTATCGAGGAAATAAGCGCGCAGGGACTGACCATTGACGGCCACGCGATTCATCTCGAGCTGGACACGCAGGACGACGCAGCCGATGCCAAGAAAGGGATTGCAGCGGCGCAGCAACTGGTGGCCGATCACGTGGTAGCGGTTGTCGGGCATTTGAATTCGGGCGTGTCGATTCCCGCATCGAAGATCTATAGCGACGCGGACGTGGCGCAGATCTCGGGTGCGACGACCAACCCCGCGTTCACGCAGCAAGGGTACAAAACGACGTTCCGTGTGGTGCCGACGGATGCGCGCCAGGGGCCGGTGCTTGCGACCTATGCGCTCAAGACGCTTCACGCGCGGAAAATCGTGGTCGTCGATGACGCTACGCTTTACGGCCGAGGTCTCGCGAACGAGTTTGCGAAAGCCGTGGTCGCAGGCGGCGGGCACATCACGGGGCACGAAGTCACGAGCGAAAAGTCGCGGGATTTCAAGGCGATCTTGAACAAGATCAAGCGCACGCAGCCGGACGCGGTGATGTTCGGGGGCATGGACGTTACCGGCGGACCGTTTGCCGAGCAGGCTGCGGCGCTGGGTATCAAGGCAAAGATTCTTGGCGGTGACGGCATGTGTTCCACCGACATGGCCACGCTCGCGGGCAACGCAGCGCCGAACGTGGTGTGCTCGGAACTGGGTGTGGACGTGTCGAAGCTGGACAAAGGCGGGGATTTCGCGCAGCGCTACGCAGCGCGGTTCCATATCCCGGTTCAGAGCTACGCGCAGTTCACCTATGACGCTGTCTATGTGATTGTCGACGCCATGAAGCGGGCGAATTCGATTGAAGCGCCAAAGGTGCTTGCCGCGATTGCGTCGACGGATTTCAATGGCCTGACAGGGCACATTGCATTCGATGACAAAGGCGATTTGAAGGGCGGCGGAGCCATTACGCTAATCGATTTCAAGGATAACAAGAAGAACGTCATTGACGTCATTACGCCGTAGTCCTGTGTTGCGGCGCCGCGCGGCGAATGCACATCAGGTTGAGCAACCCCTCGATACGTAGTCACTTTCGGACGTTTTAGAGTTTTTTTTCAAGTACGAGCGGTGCGGTTGCGTTTTTTACTTCCCTTCGGTTTATCGGCCAGCGATAAAGCGTAAATCTAGTCGCACGGGCTAAGGAGCCTTCAATGGATATCTTCATCCAGCAGATTATCAACGGGCTGGTGCTTGGCAGCGTCTACGCCATCATCGCGTTGGGTTACACGATGGTGTACGGGATTCTCGGCATCATCAACTTTGCACACGGGGACGTGCTGATGGTCGGCGCCATGGTCGCTCTGTCTGCCATCGGCGTCATGCAGAACCACTTCCCGGGCATGCCGTTATCGTTGGTGCTGGTCATCGCGCTACTGGTTGCCGCAGTCGTCTGCGCGTTGGTCGGCTACACCATCGAACGCGTGGCTTACCGGCCTTTGCGTAAGGCGCCGCGTCTTGCGCCGCTGATTACGGCTATCGGCGTATCGATTCTTCTCCAGACCATCGCCATGATGATCTGGGGCCGCAATCCGCTGGCCTTCCCGCAACTGCTGCCGACCGATCCGATCAACGTGATTACGGCCACCGCCGATCGTCCGGGCGCCGTTATCTCGATGACGGAAATCGTGATTATCGTGGTCGCGTTCCTCGTGATGGGCGGCTTGCTGTTGCTGGTGCACAAGACAAAACTCGGCCGCGCCATGCGCGCCATTGCCGAGAATCCCGGTGTCGCGAGCCTGATGGGGGTCAACCCTAATTTCGTGATCTCCGCGACCTTCATGATCGGCTCCGCACTTGCCGCGCTTGCCGGCGTGATGATCGCCTCCGAATACGGCAACGCGCACTTCTACATGGGCTTCATCCCCGGGTTGAAGGCGTTCACGGCGGCGGTGCTGGGGGGGATCGGCAACCTGGGCGGCGCGATGGTGGGCGGTGTGCTGCTCGGCCTGATCGAACAGCTCGGTGCCGGGTATATCGGCAATTTGACCGGCGGTGTGTTCGGCAGTAACTACCAGGACGTGTTCGCGTTCATCGTGCTGATCATCGTGCTGGTGTTCCGTCCGTCCGGCCTGCTCGGCGAACGTGTCGCAGATCGCGCTTAAAAGGGGAGACCAAGATGACTTCAATTCAACCGATCGAGCCGTCAACCACGCTCATCCCTGAAAGAAAGACCGCGAAGAACTACGCCGTCACGGTGCTGGTGACCGCGCTGGTGATCCTCGCCCCCATGCTGATCGGCGCGGCCGGCGGCAATTACTGGGTCCGCGTGCTCGACTTCGCGATGCTGTACGTGATGCTGGCGCTCGGCCTGAACGTGGTGGTGGGTTTTGCCGGCCTGCTGGACTTGGGCTACATCGCGTTCTACGCAGTGGGCGCGTATGTGGCTGCGCTGCTGTCGTCGCCGCAACTGACCACGCAGTTCGAGTGGATCGCGCATCTGTTCCCAGGCGGCCTGCATGCGCCGATCTGGGTCATCGTGCCGTGTGCGATGGGGCTGGCTGCCACCTTCGGCGTGCTGCTCGGGGCACCAACGCTGCGTTTGCGCGGGGACTACCTCGCTATCGTGACACTGGGCTTTGGGGAAATCGTCCGGATCTTCATGAATAACCTGGATCGGCCGGTCAACATCACGAACGGGCCGAAAGGGATTACCGGCATCGACCCGGTGTCGTTCTTCGGTTTCGATCTGTCGAAGACCCACTCGTTGTTCGGGTTCACCTTTCCCTCGGTCTACAACTATTACTACCTGTTCGTGCTGTGTGCGCTGTTCGTGATCTTCGTGTGCATACGCTTGCAGCATTCGCGTATTGGCCGCGCGTGGGCCGCGATCCGCGAAGACGAAATCGCCGCCAAGGCGATGGGCATCAACACCCGTAACGTGAAACTGCTGGCCTTCGCGATGGGTGCATCGTTCGGCGGATTGTCGGGCGCCATGTTCGGTGCGTTCCAGGGATTCGTCTCGCCGGAATCGTTCACGTTCTGGGAATCGGTCGTGGTGCTCGCGTGCGTGGTGCTGGGCGGCATGGGCCACATTCCGGGCGTGATCCTGGGTGCGGTGCTGCTGGCTGTGTTCCCCGAGTTCCTGCGCTCGACCATGGGTCCGCTGCAGAACTTCATCTTCGGCCATGAAATTGTCGATACGGAAGTCATTCGCCAGTTGCTCTACGGTCTCGCGATGGTGCTGATCATGCTGTATCGCTCGGAAGGCCTGTGGCCGTCTCCGAAACACGAAGACAAGATCGCGAAAATTGCGAAGCGCGCTGGCAAGAAGCCGGTGCGCGCCTGAGCCCCCGAGAGAGCGGAGAAAACACAATGAGCGAAAAACCCATTCGACTGTCCGTGAAGGGCGTGAACAAACGCTTCGGCGGCTTGCAGGCACTGGCCGAAGTTGGCCTGGAAATCAGGGAAGGCGAGATCTATGGCCTGATCGGCCCGAACGGTGCGGGCAAGACCACGTTCTTCAACGTGATCACGGGTCTGTACACGCCGGATTCGGGCGATTTCGTGCTCGACGGTATACCGTACACGCCGACCGCCGTTCATCAGGTGGCGAAGGCAGGCATTGCGCGGACCTTCCAGAACATTCGCCTGTTCGGCGGCATGACGGCGCTCGAGAACGTGATGGTTGGACGCCACGTGCGCACGAAGCACGGCCTGATTGGCGCGGTGCTGCAGACGCCGTCCGAGCGTCGCGAAGAGAAGGAAATCAAGGAGCGCGCGCTGGAGTTGCTGGAGTATGTGGGCGTGCTGCAATACGCGGATTACACGTCGCGCAATCTGTCGTACGGGCACCAGCGCCGGCTGGAAATTGCGCGTGCGCTGGCCACCGATCCGAAGCTGCTCGCACTCGATGAACCCGCCGCCGGCATGAACGCGACGGAGAAGGTCGAGCTCACGCGCCTGCTCGACAAGATTCGCAGCGACGGCCGCACGATCCTTTTGATCGAACACGACGTGAAGCTGGTGATGGGCCTGTGCAACAACATGACAGTGCTCGATTACGGCAAGGTGATCGCCCAGGGTCTGCCGCAGGACGTGCAGAAGGATCCGAAGGTGATTGAGGCATATCTTGGTGCAGGGGTTCACTGATGGCTACGACGAATGGCGCGAACGCTAATGGCGCAAACGGCGCAATGTTGAAGGTCAAGGGGCTGCAGGTCAGCTATGGCGGCATTCACGCCGTCAAGGGCGTGGACCTGGAAGTTGGCCGAGGCGAGCTCGTGACGCTGATCGGCGCGAACGGCGCCGGCAAGACGACCACGATGAAAGCCATCACGGGCCTGAAGGCGTATTCGGCAGGCGATATCGAATACATGGGCGAGTCGATCAAGGGCGTGCCGTCGCATGAATTGCTCAAGCGCGGCCTCGCGATGGTGCCGGAAGGGCGAGGCATTTTCGCGCGCATGTCGATTCTTGAAAACATGCAGATGGGCGCCTACTTGCGCAACGACAAGGACGAAATCGACAAGGACACCGACCGCATGTTCGGCTTCTTTCCGCGGCTGAAAGAGCGGGCGTCGCAGTATGCGGGCACGTTGTCGGGTGGTGAACAGCAGATGCTGGCCATGGCGCGTGCGCTGTTGTCGCGCCCGAAGCTCTTGCTGCTCGACGAACCGTCGATGGGTCTCTCGCCGATCATGGTCGAGAAGATCTTCGAAGTGGTGCGTGAGATTTCGGGCGAAGGGCTGACGGTGCTGCTGGTTGAGCAGAACGCGCGGCTGGCGTTGCAGGCGGCGAATCGCGGCTACGTGATGGATTCGGGTCTGGTCACCATGTCGGGTGACGCGAAGACCATGCTGGATGATCCGAAGGTGCGGGCTGCTTATCTGGGTGAATGAGTGGGTGAATGATCGTAGTTTGATGAATGACAAAGCCGCATGCCTTTGAAGGGCATGCGGCTTTTTTAATCCGCGATTAAAGCCGCTTGCCGAAGCTCACCACTTCATCCATCTGATAACCGAGTTTCGCGTAAAACGCCCGCGTTTCCGGTTTGTTCGCCATGACCTGAAGATTCAGCTTCGGACATCCGATAGCGGCGAGCGCGCGTTCCGCGTGCTCAACCAGCGCCCGGGCATAACCGTTGCCGCGTTCATCCTCGGCGACCGCGAGCGAATACATCCATCCGCGATGCCCGTCGTAACCCACCATCACCGTGCCGATCAGACGCTCTTCCAACAAGCCGACGAAGAAGAACTCCGGCTGCATGGCGAGCTTGTTTCGAATCGATAAACGTGGATCGCGCTGTGGTTTGCCAGGCGTGGCGTACTCCGGAAACGCTTGTGCCCAGAGCGCGAGCACGGCCTGCGTGTCGCGCTCGTCGAAGACTCGAATAATCACAGGGCGTCCAATATCGACCGCAACATCGACATCATCTGGTCGATCTCGTCCTTCGTCACGTTCAGCGCCGGCATGAAGCGCAGCAGATTCGGCCTCGCTGCGTTCAGCAGCAAACCGTCCGGTCCCATGTCGCGCGCCATTTCAACAATCTTCGGACCGTTGTCGTTATTGAGCAGCAACGCGCGCAGCAGACCTTCGCCACGTTCGCCGTTAAAACCGCGTTCTTCCGAAAGCTGCAACAACTGCGCCTTCAGATACTCGCCACGTTCACGCACGCCTTCGAGGAAGCCCGGCGCCGTCAGTTGCGAAATCACCGAAAAACCCGCGGCCGTCATCAACGGATTGCCGTTGTACGTGCCGCCCTGGTCGCCGGGTTCGAAGCACGCCACTTCCTTGGTCGAGAGCAGCGCGGCCAGCGGCACGCCACCGCCAATGCCCTTGCCCAGGGTCATGATGTCCGGCTCCACGCCCGACAATTCATACGCGAACAAGGTGCCGGCGCGACCGCAACCGCTTTGCACTTCATCGACGATCATCAGCAACCCATGCTTCTTCGTCAGCGCACGCAAAGCCTGCATGAATTCGCGCGTGGCCGGAATCACGCCGCCTTCGCCTTGAATAGGCTCGAGCATCACGCCGACGGTTTTATCGGTGATGAGCTTTTCCACCGATGCGATGTCGTTCAGGTCAGCCTTCGGAAAGCCCGGCACTTGCGGTGCGTAGATGGTGTCCCAACCCGGCTTGCCGCTAGCCGACATGGTCGCCAAAGTCCGGCCGTGGAAGCTGTGATCGAACGTGATGATCTCGTACGCGCCGCCCTTGAACTTCTTGCCCCACTTGCGCGCGAGCTTGATGGCGCCTTCGTTGGCTTCGGCGCCGCTGTTGGCGAAGAACACTTTGTCGAAGCAGCTATTCGCGGTGAGCAAGCCGGCGAGCTGGGCCATCGGCGCGTTGTAGAAAGCCGGCGACGGGTTGATCAGCGTGCGAGCTTGGCTTTCCATGGCTTCGATCATGCCGTCGTTGCAATGACCGAGACTATTCACCGCCCAGCCCTGGATGAAGTCGAGGTATCGCTTCTCGTTGTTGTCGTAGAGCCATGAACCCTTGCCGTGCGTGAACACGATCTCAGGACGGTTCGTGATGAACATCAGCGATTCGACGGGGTACTCTTGGAAATTCATGACGGCGGGCTCCACGAAAACAGCAAGTAAAAAAAGTGGCGAGATAAAAAACCGAACCAACAATGCAAAAAGCCACGGAATTCCGTGGCTTCATGGTGGCGAAATGTGCGCTGGTTCGAAAACTCAAGCGCCAATCCGTGACGAGCCAGCGGCATCCCTAGGGGAGCGGCGAGCGACGTCGAAGAGTGGCGTAAATTTTGAGCATTCGCGAAGAATACGATACGAAGTTCCTGCGTGTAAACCATGGCGGCCCGATTTTTGTCGAGCCGCCACACTCGGCGGCTTGAGGGCGGCTAGACCGGATTGGCGAGATCCGCCGCGCTGGTGAACGAATCGGCGTAGAACTCGTCCTCCGGCAAACGGTGGTGATTCGTGAAATCGCGCTGCGCGGATTCCACCATTACCGGCGCGCCGCAGGCGTACACCTGATACGCGCTCAAGTCTGGCAGATCTTCAATGACAGCACGATGAACAAAGCCGGTTCGGCCAGTCCACGCGTCGCTTGCATCGGGTTCCGACAGCACCGGCACGAACGAGAAGTTAGGCACGTCCTTCGCCCATTGTTCAGCCATGTCCATCATGTACAGGTCTTGCTTGCGGCGGCCGCCCCAGTAAAGCGTCATGGGCCGGTTCAGGTTCTTGAACACAGCATGTTCAATGATTGCCTTGATGGGCGCGAAGCCCGTGCCGGAAGCGAGCAGCACAATGGGCTTCTCTGAATCTTCACGCAGGAAGAACGTGCCGAGCGGACCTTCGAAGCGCAGGATGTCGCGCTCTTTCATGGCGCCGAACACGTGGTCCGTGAAAGTGCCGCCTGGCATGTGACGAACGTGCAGTTCGATCGGGCCTTCGTGGTGCGGGGGGCTCGCCATTGAGTAGCTGCGACGCTTGCCGTCTTTCAGGATGAATTCGATGTACTGGCCGGCCAGGTATTGCAGCCGTTCGTTGGCCGGCAATTGCAGCTTCAGTTCGATGACATCGGTTGCCTTGCGTCCCAGCGCGTTCACGCGGCAAGGCAGCTTCTTGACCTGGATGTCGCCTACGCCTGCGACCTCCCGTATATCGACCGTTAGATCGCCCTTGGCCGTCGCACAGCACAGCAGCGCCATGCCGCGGGTCTTCTCGTCGTTGGACAACGCCGACGAGGAATGCGGCGCCTGCTCGACTTCGCCCGCGACGACCGTGCCCTTGCATGAACCACAGGCTCCGTTCTTGCAGCCGTAGGGAAGTCCTATGCCCTGACGCAGGGCGGCGAGCAGCACCGCTTCGTCGGGTTCTACCTGAAACTGCCGGCCGCTTTGCCGGAGCGTAACGTTGAAAGCCATAGATCCTGAATCAGTTGGATGAAACAAATGCAAAAGCTGTCGCGGCTACAATCGACAGCATGATCGCCACTCGAAAACTACGCCGCGCGCGTGTGCTGATTGCCGGTTGCGGCGATATCGGCCTGCGTTGCGTGCCGCTTCTCGCCCACCGTGCCGCCGCGCCTCGCGTGATCGCACTTTCAAGTCAACCCGCGCGCGCAGCCGAACTGCGCGCAGCCGGCACAACACCGTTGATCGGCGACCTTGACGAGCGCCGCAGCCTGCGGCGGCTGGCCGGTCTGGCGTCCACGGTGCTGCATCTGGCGCCCCCGCAGAAAACCGGCGACGACGACAACAGGACTCGTGCGCTGATTGCCGCGCTGAGTGCACCGCGACGCTCCGTTGCGCGCGTGGCGACCAGTGCTGTGGCCCGACAGCGGGCGTGGCGCGGATGGTTTCGCGCGACCTTCAAAAGCAGCATGCCGGCGGGCATCAGAATGCACGCCGCTACGCACGTCAAAGCCACAAAAAGAGCGCCTATTGTACCCGACCGGGTTTCTGGCGCCGCCGCGCGCCGGGCGCGGATTCGCCTGATTTATGCGAGCACGTCCGGGGTTTACGGCGATTGCGGCGGCGCGTGGATCGATGAAACGCGCCCGGTCAGGCCGGACAACGCGCGCGCGAAACGTCGGGTATCGGCGGAAACGCAATTGCGGGGCGCTACGCGGCGCGGGGTGCTGAGCGCATCGATTGTGCGGATTCCCGGGATCTACGCCGGCAACCGCCTGCCGCTGGCACGGCTGCAGAAGGGAACGCCCGCGCTCGCTCCAGCCGACGATGTCTACACCAACCATATCCATGCCGACGATCTCGCCGCCATTCTCGTGCTCGCGATCCGGCGAGCACGCCCGCAGCGAGTGGTCCACGCATCGGACGACAGCGACTTGCGCATGGGCGATTATTTCGACCTGATCGCCGATGCGTTCGATTTGCCGCGCGCGCCCCGCGTTTCGCGCGAGCAAGCCGAGGCGCAACTCGAGCCGATGATGCTCTCGTTCATGCGCGAATCGCGACGTCTGCAGAACACCCGGCTGCGAGACGAAATGCGTTACGCGCTGCGTTATCCGAGCATCGACGACTTCCTGCGTGACTCCCCGCGCAAGAAGACGGACGTTCATCCGGCCGTCACATCAGTACCGGCAGCGTCTCCAGCAGGATGAAGCACAGCAAGGCCCCGATCAGCGCACCGATCAGGTTGGGTTGATAGCGATGGCGCAGATGCATCGTCACCAGCAATCCGACGATAAACAACACGCTGATCGCCACGAACGCAATCATTGCAATGGTCATGTGAGCGGCCATGATGGCCCTCCTGCTTCTTTTAATAGTCGTGTAAGGAGTATAGATTTCCGTCGTAAGAAAGGCATGCTGCAGTGCGACGCCAGCGTATTGTGTTAACACCTATTGAATAGTTACCGGCCGCTTAACGCGAGTCGATAAACGCCGAAACGTCCGCGAGCACCGTCGAGCGTCCCCGCAAGGGCAACGCCAGCGCCGAAACAATCCGGATATGGCCGAAGCCGTCGTAGTGCTTCACCTCGACCGAGTCACCGTGTTTGCGCAGCATGGCCGCCAAGCGGTCGGTGTTGCCGGGATCGACGACGGAGTCGTCGGTGCCGGCTGCGAGGAACATCGGCGGCTCGTGGCCCGTGACGTAGTTGATCGGCTGGCTCTCGGCGCGCGTGTCTGCCGGAAAGACGTCGAATAGCGTCGGATCGGTGATGGGGAGGAAATCGTAAGGTCCAGCCAGACCGATCACTCCGCGCAAGTCGGCTTTCGACATCGATTGAGAGCCGAGATAGCGTGGATCGGTCGCGATCAGCGCGGCAAGATGAGCGCCTGCCGAATGACCCATGACAAACAGCCGCGACGGATCGCCGCCGAATTCATGCGCGTGGTCGCGGGTCCAGCGGGTGGCGGCGGCCGCGTCATTCACAAAACCGGGAAACGCCGTTTCCGGATACGTCCGGTAGTCTGGCAGCACTGCCACGTAGCCGCGTGACGTCAACGCCTGTGCGACAAAGAGGTAATTGCCGCGATCGCCGTTCTGCCAGCTTCCGCCGTAGAAAAAGACGACAACCGGGCGCGGCTCGGTACTCGCCGCAGCGGCAGGCACGTACACATCGAGTACTTGGCGCGGATCGCTTCCGTACGCAATACCCGACGTTTTCCGATAACCACTCGACGGGATAGTGGCGTTTAACAGTTTGACGGGACTGCAAGCGGCGAGCGCCGCAGCGCCAAGACTGGCAAGACCGAATGTCACGATGCGGCGTTTTTGTTGTGTGGGCATAAATGTCGAAAAGCTGGGGGATGCCACTTCTACGCTCGAAGCAACCGGATGGATGCAGCGCGCCGGGTTGGCCTGATGAGACGTTAGACCTTGCGAGGGCGTAACTCAGCGTGCTGTCGCACGAACATGACATGCGCCAGGCGCATCAGGAATGCCCGAGCATGGCGAGGTCTGCATCGTCCAGCCAGCGCCATTGGCTTTCGGCGAGATCATCGGGCAGGGCAAAGCCGCCGATCTGCTCCCGATGCAATTTCTCCACCCGGTTCCCCGCTGCTGCGACCATCCGCTTCACCTGGTGGTACTTGCCTTCGAGCACCGAAAGCTCGAGCTGCCGTTCGTCGCGCTGTTCGGCGCTAACCGCTGCAACGGGCTGTGATTCGCCGTGCAGCAAGACGCCGTTGCGAAGTGCCGAGAGTTGGGCGTCGTCCAGTGGATGGCGCGTGGTTGCAAGGTAGACCTTCGGCACCTTGCGTTTCGGCGATGTGAATGCGTGCACGAACGCGCCGTCATCGGAGAGGAGCAGCAGGCCGGTCGTATCCTGATCCAGACGTCCCACGCATTGCACGCCACGCTCCGTCAATTGCGGCGGCAACAGGTGAAAGACGCTCAGGTGGTGCTGCGGATCACGTGAGCACTCGTAGCCCGGCGGCTTGTTCAGCACCAGATACGCTTTCTCGCGATACCCCCATGTCACGCCATCGACTTGAAACTCGAACGAAGCGAGCGTGTCGGACGCAATGTCGAGCGCGGCATTGCTGCAGGTTGAGCCTGCGATGGATACGCGGCCATCGGTTATGAGCGCCCGGCATTGGCGGCGCGAGCCGAAACCCTGCGTGAAGAGAATACGTTCGAGATCCATCAGGGCGGTTCGCGGCTAACAGGAAGTAGGGATGGACATTCTAGCAACCGGCATGGTTTTATCCCTTGCGGCACATAGCCTGAACGGGCGCCGCGCACGCACACTCAAGCATTGCCTGCATCGGCCGTCGGCCATTCGTAAAGCAGGCTGATTAAGTTTTTTTCATCATTGATCCCCCGCATGGCGTTTATGCTTTTTGGCTTGAACTCGTTTTGACCTGTCTCACGCGTATGACGATTGGACGCTGACAACCCGGCATCCAATCGACCACTCCGATCCCTCTTTTCATCCAAGGAGCAGGACATGGCAAGAAACACGGTGGCGGAATATTTGGCGAGGACGCTGGCGGCAGCAGGCGTCGAACGTATCTGGGGCGTTACCGGCGACAGCTTGAACGGGCTCGCCTACAGCCTCGATCAAGTCGGCTCCATCCGCTGGATGCACACGCGCCACGAGGAAGTGGCCGCGTTCGCGGCAGGCGCCGACGCAGCATCGACGGGAAAGCTTGCCGTGTGCGCCGGCAGTTGCGGCCCGGGAAACCTGCACCTGATCAATGGCTTGTATGACTGCCACCGCAACCAGCAGCCGGTTCTGGCGATTGCCGCGCATATTCCATCGACGGAAATCGGGCTCGGATACTTCCAGGAAACCCATCCGACTGCGCTCTTCAAGGAGTGCAGCCATTACGTCGAGCTGGTGTCGAGCGCGGCTCAATTCCCCCGCGTGCTTGCCCGCGCGATGCGCACGGCGATTGAAGAGCGCGGCGTCGCGGTGATCGTCTTGCCCGGCGATGTCGCGTTGAGCGACGCGCCGGCGGAAAAGCCGGGCTGGTCCGCTACGGGGCCGTCGACCATCCTGCCTTCGGAGATCGATATCGACCGGCTCGCGGCCATGCTGAACGAGTCGGAAGCGGTGACGCTGATGTGCGGCAGCGGCACCGCGGGCGCACATGACGAAGTGGTTGCGCTCGCGGACATGCTCGGCGCACCGGTCGTCCACGCGATGCGCGGCAAGCAGTTCATTGAATGGGACAACCCGTATGACGTCGGCATGACGGGACTGATCGGCTTCAGTTCCGGCTATCACGCGATGATGTCCTGCGACACGCTGCTGCTGCTCGGCTGCGATTTTCCCTACCGGCCGTTCTATCCCGCCGACGCCAAAATCATCCAGGTCGACTGGCGCGGCTCGAAGCTCGGCGCGCGAGCGCCGCTTGCGCTTGGACTGGTCGGCACGGTCAAGGAGACGGTCGCGGCGGTCCTGCCGAAGCTCACGCGCAAGCCTGACCGCAAGTTCATCGATACCGCCCGCAAGCACTACGCGGAGGCAAGAAAGGGACTCGACGAGCTCGCCACGCCGGCAGGGCCGGGGCAGGCGATCCATCCGCAATACCTGACGAAGCTCATCGACGAGGCAGCCGCGGAAGACGCCATTTTTACCGTCGATGTCGGCACGCCGACGGTCTGGGCCGCGCGCTACCTCACGATGAACGGCAAACGCCAGCTTCACGGCTCGTTCAACCACGGTTCCATGGCAAACGCGATGCCGCAGGCGCTCGGCGCCCAAGGCGCGAATCCGGGGCGGCAGGTGATTTCGCTCTCGGGCGATGGCGGTTTATCGATGCTGCTCGGCGACTTGCTCAGCGCCCGCCAACTCGATTTGCCGATCAAAGTGGTGGTTTATAACAACAGTCTGCTCGGCTTCGTTTCAATGGAGCTCAAGGCTGCCGGGTACCTGGATACCAACGTCGATCTGGCCAAAACCGACTTCGCGGCCATCGCCCAGGGTGCGGGCATTTTCAGCATCCGGGTAGAAGAGTCTGAAGATATCAAAGAGGCTCTGCAGAAGGCTTTCGCTTATCCCGGGCCGGCGCTCGTGGACGTGGTGACGTCGAAGCACGAGCTGGCGATGCCGCCAAAAGTGGAATTAGCGCAAGCAAAAGGCTTCAGCCTCTACATGCTACGGGCGATTTTGAACGGCCGCGGCGACGAGATCGTGGAACTCGCGAAGACCAATTTTCGCTAGGAACATTCTGAATTCGTTGAAATTCCATGCATTTCGAACAACAATGCGATGCTGCAATCAATTTACAACTCCAGGGAGATTTGGCAATGAAGAAGTTCTCGCAAATTGCAATGGTTGGTGCGCTCGCATTCGCGTTCGCAGGCACGGCAATGGCACAGTCGGGTGGTGGCGGTTCGAAGACGGACACAAGCAAGCCTGCAGTCAGTCCGAAGGAACCCAAACCGCACCTGCCGCACTTCAAGCATAAGAAAGCAGCATCGGGCGTAGGCGGTACGACGTTGCATCAAGAAGACAAGGCATCGCACCTGAAGGGCGCCTCGGCGGCCGCAGCTGCTTCAGCCCTGGGTACCAACGACAAGGGTCAACCGCAGTAAGCGGCAAGGCCTTGAATAAGGCGCTCGGGACGGTATGTCCGAAGCGCTGCATACGGCGGCATGCGTTAAGCGTGCCGCCGTATTGTTATTGGGCCGCGCGAAGTGCCCGGTACTTTCATACCCTCTGAGCGCGCACGCATTGCAGCGCGCAGTCCACCAGGCCGCGAATCAGCCGGTCGCGTACCGACGCCCGTTTCCAGAGCACACCAAAGCGGCGCGGCTCCGACTCCATCGGCAAGCTGATCCGCGCGATCCGCAAGGCGCTGGTCATCGGCGAGGCGACATCGGGCGCAAGCGATACACCGAGTCCACGATCCACCATCATCGCGATGGCGGCGAGCGAGCTTAGTTCGAAGCGCTCGTTCGGCACAATGCCGACGCGCCTTAAATATCGCTCCGCTTCTTTACCGCCCGCGAGCGACCGGTCGTAGCGGATCAGCGGTTCGTGCGCGAGGAGGTCATGCGCTTCGCGGTTCGCCAGGTTTTGCGGCGCAATGACCACCAGCGGTTCCTCACGCAGCAGTTCCCACACGAAGGTCTTCGGCATGGCGAACGCGGGATGCGTGCAGACCGCTGCATCGACTTCGCCCTGCTGCAACGCTTCATACAATTCGCTCGAAGTCCCCGACTGGATGAACACTTTCACATGCGGATGAGCGCTGACAAAACGCGCGAGGATATCCGGCAGCAGGCTATGCAGCGCCGTATTGATCGTGCCGAGCCTGAGCTCACCGGTCGCATATTGGTCGTTGGCGAGGATCCTCAGGTCGGCGAGTTCGCGCAGCAAACCCCGCGACTGCGCGACTATCCGGCTGCCTGCAGGCGTGACCGACACCGTCCGGCCGGCGCGCGCGAACAGCGGTGCGCCGAATTCGCGTTCGAGCGTGCGGATCTGCTGTGCCACCGCAGCGGGCGTCAGGTCGAGGCGGCGCGCGGCTTCGGCCATTGAACCGGTATCGACGACTAGCAGGAAGCTGGTCAGGAACGAGGTCTCCATAAAGATACTTTTAGTTGATTTTGAAGGCACATTCTATCGCTTTATCTTCATTGTGCTGATGACTAGACTGGCGGCATGAAAAGCAAATTATTTGTTCCGGGCTCACGGCCCGAACTGTTCGCTAAAGCGCTGGCGAGCCAGGCAGACGCCCTTTCTTTCGATCTCGAAGACTCAGTGTCGGAGGCGCGCAAGCCCGAAGCCCGGGCGCATCTGCGCGATTTTCTGCTGGGTTCTCTGGAAGACCCGGGCGCCTCGGACCGCTTTCGCGGCAAGACGATGATCGTGCGTGTGAACGCTATCGATTCGCCTCATTTCGAAGCCGATCTCGCCGCCGTCGTGCAGACGGGTGTCCATCTGATCAACTTGCCGAAACCGCGCAACGCCGACGACGTTCAGGCAGCCGCGAACGCGCTCGATGCCGCCGAACGTGCCAACGGCGTGACCGAGCCGATTGGCTTGCTGCTGAATATCGAGTCGCCGGGTGCGTTGCGGCGCGCGTTTGAACTGGCCAGCGCACATCCTCGCGTGAAAGGCTTGCAGCTTGGGCTGGGTGACTTGTTCGAGCCGCTCGGCATTGCGCGGCGGGAAACTGCGGCCATCCAGCAGGCCATGTTCGCGTTGAGCATGGCGGCCGGCGAGGCGGGTGTGTTCGCCTACGACTCCGCCTTCGCCGATATCGGCGATCAGGCCGGTTTCCAGACGGAAGCACGGCTTGCGCGCAGTCTTGGTTTTATCGGCAAAAGCTGCATTCATCCTAGCCAGGTCGCGCTCGCCAATGAAGTATTCCAGCCGACACCCGATGAGCTCGCTCACGCGCAACGGGTCGTCGAAGCGGCTGCAGAAGCCGACGCGGCGGGCCGGGGCGCATATGTGGTCGACGGCAAGATGATCGACGTCCCATTCGTCGCGCGGGCACGGGCGATCGTGGCGCAGGCGGCTTCGAATCTGGCCGTCGGCGCTACCTCAAAGCAGGAGCAGGAGCCAAAGTCATGAGCACGTCATCCCGCAGACCCGATGGCGCGCGCGGTCCGCTGAGCGGCATCCGGGTGCTCGATCTGAGCGCTTATATCGCCGGGCCGTATGGGTGCAGCCTGCTCGCTGACCAGGGCGCCGAAGTCATCAAGATCGAGCCGCCCGCGGGCGACAACCTGCGCAAATATCCGTCGACGCTCGAGAGCGAAAGCCGCGCCTTTCTCGGCGTGAACCGCAGCAAACTTGGCCTCGCGCTCGACCTGAAACAACCTGATGGACTGGCCGCGCTGAAGGCGCTGGTGGCAAACGCCGACGTGCTCGTGCACAACTTCCGGCCGAGTGTGCCGGCGCGGCTGGGTATCGATTACGAGCAGTTGAAAGCGCTCAATCCACGGCTCATTTACTGCGCCGTGACCGGTTATGGCGAAACCGGGCCGCTCAAGGACAAGGCCGGTTACGACCAGGTGCTACAAACGATGACCGGCATGTGCACGATGCAAGGCAAGAGCGGCGGGCCACCCGAGGTGCTGTACGGATCAGTGGTGGATTATTACGCGGCGGCGATGGTGGCAGGGGGCGTTGCGTCGGCATTGTTCGAGCGCGAGCGCAGCGGCGAGGGGCAATACGTGGGCGTGTCGCTGTTGCGCAGCGCGCTCACCATGCAGTCGGCGCGACTCGTCTGGGCCGACAGCGAGCCCCGCGAAGTTGGTCGGGACATGCGTTCAGGCGGCATCACGGGGATTCATCCGACGCGCGATGGCTACCTCTACATTTCCGCCAATACGCCGCATTTCTGGCAGGCGTTATGCCGCAAGACGGGCCTCGACGCACTCGCGGCCGATTCCCGTTTCGACACCGTCAGGAAGCGTGCGCTTCACGTGAATGAAATTGTGCCGCAGCTTCACGCCGCTCTGGCCGCGAAGAGCGCGCTGGAATGGGAAGCGCTGTTCGGCGAGGACGTGCCTTGCGCCGCCGCGCGTACCGTCGAAGACATGTTCGACGACCCGCAGGTGCTGGCCGAAGACATGATCGCGACGTATGAACATCCGGTGGTCGGGCGATATCGCGGGCTCAAGCGCTCGATCCGCTTCGGCCGCACACCCGGTCCCGAACCGTTTGCCGCGCCTACGTTCGGACAGGATTCAGAGCAAGTGCTGAGCGAACAAGGCATGTCGGCCGATAACATCGAAGCGCTGCGGGCGAAGCGCGTGATTGAATAAAAGTGGCTAAAACCAGCAAGAAGGAGACATGTCATGCCCGCAATCACCCTGGCGCCACCGCTTGCCTGCGATGCGCATATGCATGTCTACGATGCCCGCTTTCCGCACGACGGCACGATGGTGAACGACGCCACCGCCGATGATTATCGACGTGAGTTTCAGGCGCGCATCGGCACTACACGCACGGTGGTCGTGACGCCGCGTATCTATGGCGTCGACAACCGCGTGACACTCGACGCGATCCGGCAACTAGGCGCCGATCGCACGCGCGGCGTGGCTGTGCTCCGACCGGACGTGACCGACGCCGAACTAGTCACGCTGCATACGGGCGGTATCCGCGGGATTCGCTTCACGCTGTACACGCCGGTGCAGGCAGTGGTCGGCTTCGAGATGGTGGAGTCGCTCTCGCAGCGAGTGCATGAACTTGGCTGGCATGTCCAGTTGCATTGGACAGCGGCGCAGATGGTTGAACATGAGGCTTTGCTGCGACGCATGCCGTCGAAGATCGTCTTCGATCACCTCGCGCGTTTGTCTTTGCCCGAGGGGATTAATCATCCCGCCTTCGGCATCGTGCGCTCGTTGCTGGACGGTGGCCGTGCGTGGCTGAAGTTGTCTGGTCCGTATCTCGATTCGCGCGTGGGCGAAGCGCAACGCTACAGCGACATGGACCGCGCGGCGCATGCATGGGTTCATGCCGCGCCTGAGCGGCTGGTGTGGGGCAGCGACTGGCCGCACACGACCGAGGCTGCCAAGCCCGACGATACCGCGCTGTTCGACCTGCTTTCGCACTGGGTTCAAGACCCGATACAACGCCGCGTAATTCTCGTCGATAACCCCGCGAGGTTATATGACTTCTGACTCCGCCCGACGCTAAAACATCCAACAACAATCACAAGGAGACTGATATGAAACCGGCGAGCGCTTCACCTTCGGGCGGCAGCGGTAAAACGCGCTTCACCAACGCGACCATCGAGCTCTTTGAGCGAGTAATCCCCGACCCCTTCGTTCTCGCCATCCTGATCACCGCGTTCGTCGCGGTCGTGTCCGCGTTGTTCGCGCCGCATGCGTCGTTCATGGGGATTGTCGGCGGCTGGTACAAGGGTTTCTTCGATATCCTCACGTTCGCGTTCCAGATCACGCTGATCCTCGTCACAGGCCACGCGTTCGCTCACGCGCCTCCGGTGCAGCGGCTTTTTCGCGCGGTCGTTTCTCTCGCGCGCACGCCGGTCCAGGCCGCCACGCTCACGTTTGTGTCAGTAGCGCTCGCATCGTTTTTCAATTGGGGTTTCGGCCTCGTGGTTGCAGCGCTGCTCGCGCGTGAAGTCGCCAAGCGCATGCGCGTGGACTTTGCGTGGATTGTCGCGGCCGGCTTCTCCGGCTGGGTCGTGTGGGCGAGCGGCATCTCGAGTTCGATCGCACTGGCCCAGGCGACGCACGGCAGCGCCATGAACGTCGTCGAAAAACTGACGGGGCAGGTGTTGCCGTTCAGCAGCACGGTGTTCACCGCGTTCAACCTGGTGCCGACGATCGTGATGCTGGTCGCCACGCCGATCGTGCTGGCTTTCCTCAAGCCCGCCGATGAAGACATCGTCGTACTCGATCTCGACAAGAATCCCGATCCGCCCGTGAAGACCCGTCCCACCGGCAAACTCACGCCGGCGAAGTGGCTCGAATATTCGTGGGTGGGCAGTGCGTTTATCGGCGCGGCGGGGGTGTCGTTCCTGGCGATTGCCTGGACGCACAAGACCGGCTTCAGCGGCGTGAACGCGGTGATCTTCGTGATGTTCATCGCGGGCGTGGTGCTGCACGGCTACCCCCTCGCGTACGCCGATGCCATCAAGAACGCCGCGCGCCAGACCGGATCGATGATGCTGCAATACCCGCTCTACGGCGGCATCATGGGGATCATGGAGGCGACCGGTTTGCCCGACGTGCTGTCGCACTTCTTCATCGCTATTTCGAACGCGCACACGCTGCCTTTCTGGAGTTATGTGTGTTCGCTGATCGTGACTTTCCTCGTGCCGTCCGGTGGCGGGCACTGGGCGGTGCAGGGACCGTTCGTGGTGCCGGCGGCGGTGGCGCTGCATGCATCGGTACCTGGCGCAACCATGGCGGTCGCCATGGGCGAACAGGTGTCCAACATGCTGCAGCCATTCTGGGCCGCGCCGGTGGTCGCCATGGCGGGTGTCGGCGTGCAGCGCGTGCTCGGCTTTACCGTCATGACTTTCCTGCTCGGCGCCGTCGTGTATGGCGCGGCCTTGCTGTTGCTGATTTAGGTGCCCGCCCAAAGTCAAACCAAAGTCACGGAGACTTGAATGGAGACGTCTGAAACACGCAATGCCCACGCCGCTGCGCCCTCAAGCGCGACGGTATGGAGAGATCGCTGGTGGGTGATATTCGATGTCCGTATCGGCGTGTTGCCCTTGCCGGTGTATATCGTGTTGCTGCTGGTGCTTGCCGCGATGGCTGCAAGCGGCAAACTCGACTCCGATTTGCCGACGGGTATCGCGCTGGTCGCCGTAGGCGGTTTTACCTGCGCCGAACTCGCGCGGCGCATTCCGTGGATCCGGCACATTGGCGCAACGTCCATCTTCGCGGCCTTCCTGCCGTCAGCGCTAATCTATTACCACCTGATGCCGCCGAGCGTCGTGAAGTCGGTGACCTCGTTTACCAAGAGCACCAATTTTCTCTATCTCTTTATCGCTGCGATTATCGTGGGCAGCGTGCTCAGCATGGACCGGCAGACGCTGATCAAAGGCTTCATCAAGATCTTCGTACCGGTGTGCGCCGGTTCCCTGGCAGCGGCGCTGGTGGGGACCGGTGTGGGCGCACTGCTTGGACTAGGCGCAAAACACACGCTGTTTTTCGTTGTCGTGCCAATCATGGCGGGCGGCGTGGGTGAGGGCGCATTGCCGCTGTCGATGGGGTACGCGCAGACGCTCGGTGTCGATCAAGGCCCGTTGTTCGCGCAAGTGTTGTCTGCGGTCATGCTTGGCAACATCGCGGCAATTTGCTGTGCGGGTTTCCTGAACTACGTGGGCACGAAGAAGCCGGCATGGACCGGCAACGGCCAATTGACGCGCAACGACGATCGCTCGCAGGCGGATACATCGCCGGCAGCGCCTGTTGCGTTTGAATTCGATGTCAGCTCCGTTGCCGCAGCGGGCGCAACCGCCATTGCGCTGTATCTGGTCGGGCAGTTGAGTCATCAATGGTTCGGTTGGCCTGCGCCCGTCGTGATGCTGTTGCTGGTGGTCGCGGCGCAATTGCTGCAAGCGGTATCGCCTCGCGTGCGCGGCGGCGCGCGCTTCATGTATTCGTTCTTTTCCACCGCTGTCACGTACCCGCTGATGTTCGCCATCAGCGTCGCCATGACGCCGTGGGGAGAGATCGTCACCGCGTTCCATTGGGCGAATATTGTGACCGCCGCAGTGACCGTGCTGACGCTGGTGGTGACGGGCTTCTTCGTGGGCCGGATGATGGGCATGCATCCGGTGGAAGCCGCCATGGTCAACGCAACGCACAGCGGTTTGGGCGGCACGGGCGACGTCGCCATCCTGACGGCGGGGAACCGCATGGAACTGATGCCGTTCGCGCAAATCGCGACGCGCATTGGCGGCGCGATCACGGTGATGGCCGCGCTCGCGGTGTTCGCCTATATGCGTTGAATCTGCGTTGAGTCGGCAGCCGCGCCCTTAGTCTCCGCGCTGCCCCAGCCCCTTGACGATCACCCCGACAAACGCCTCCGTCACGGGCGGCAGTGTGCGTCCGCGTTTCTTCACGAGCGCGATGGGGCGCACGAAACCCGGTTCATCGATAACCCGCGACACCAGCATCGGTTCCGCGCGCACCTCGCGCGCCAAGCGGGGCAGGATAGTCACGCCTAGCCCGGCCCGGACCATGGCCACCGCCGTCATCATGTAGGTCGGCTCGCAGGTGGGCACGGGGGCGCAACCGGCGTGCTCGAACGCGGCATCCACAACCGCTCGCACACTCGTTCCCGCCGCCGTCAACACCAGCGGATAGCGGACGATTTCCTCCAGGCCGACACGCCGCTCTTCTGCCAACGGATGCCCGTCCGGACACACGACGCACAGCCGGTCCTCGCCCGCGTGCAGCACTTCCAGGGAGGCATCGGTGACATCGCCACCGGTCAGTCCCACGTCGACATCCTCGTTACGCACCAGCGCGTTGACGACGCTTGCGACCACATCGCGGATTTGAAACGACACGCGCGGCAACGCGCGTCTGAAATCCTGGATCAGGTCGGGCAGCAAGCTCGCGGCGAATGACGGCAGGCACGCCAGCCTTACCGTGCCGGCGGAACCGTCGCTGAGCGCGCGGGCATCGTGAAGAACCTGTTCCATGTCGCCGAGCGACTTTTGCAGGACCGGCAGCAGATCCCGTCCGACCGGCGTCAGTGCAACGCTGCGGCTATTGCGGTCGAACAGCCGCGCGCCGATCGTTTCTTCAAGACGCCGGATCTGCACGGTCAACGCGGGCTGCGACAGATGCAGCCGCACCGCCGCGCGTGTGAAATTGCCCGCCTGCGCCACGGCGATGAATGCGCGGATATCGCGGAGATTCAGGTCCATGATTTTCGACTCTTATTTTCGTCTATTACGAAACGTGATTGCTGTCATCAAATCATTTCAATTGTTTTATCGACGTCTTGAAACTACGCTTGGTTCAGTCATAAAACAATCGATTAAAAAGATCGGAGACAAAACCTTGCTGCCCTTACTTGGCTTGGCCACTATCGTCGTCCTGCTCGCGGCGATTCTTTCAAAACGGATGTCGCCGCTGGTGGCGCTGATCATCGTGCCGATAGCGGCGTCGCTGATCGGCGGCTTCGGCTTGCAGACGAGCAAGTTTGTCATCGACGGTCTGAAGAGCCTTGCGCCCGTCGTCGGCATGTTCGTTTTCGCGATCCTGTACTTCGGCACCATCACGGACGCCGGCACGCTCGATCCGATCATCGACCGCATCTTGCGCACGGTCGGTACGCGGCCAACGCGGATTGTGATGGGCACTACGCTGCTCGCGCTGCTGATTCACCTCGATGGTTCGGGCGCGGTTTGCTTCCTCGTCACCATTCCCGCGATGCTGCCGCTTTACGACCGTCTCAAGATGGATCGGCGGGTGCTGGCCGCGGCGGCATCGATGGCAGCGGGGATCAATTTCCTGCCATGGACCGGGCCGATGATTCGCGCGTCGGCGTCGCTGCATCTGCCGATATCGGCGCTGTTCAATCCGTTGATTCCGGTGCAGATCGTCGGCCTCGTGTTTGTGTTTGGCATGGCTTGGTGGCTCGGCCGGCGCGAGGAGAAACGGCTGGGATACACGGGCGCTGACGGCGCAATCCCGATGCCGAAGCGCGAACTCACCGATGAACAGAAAGCGCTGCGTCGACCGAAGAATTTCTGGTTCAACATCCTGCTGACGCTGGTGGTGCTCGGCACGATGGTGGTGATGGGCGAGAAAATTCCGCCGGCGATCATGTTCATGGTCGGCCTGTGCGTCGCGTTGCTGGTCAACTATCCGAACGTGGACATGCAGCGTCAGCGCATTGACGCCCACGCACGCGCCGCACTGATGATGGCGGGCATCCTGCTCGCAGCCGGTGTGTTCACGGGCGTGATGCAAGGCAGCGGCATGCTCAAGGCGATGGCGCAAGCCGCGGTTGGTTTCGTGCCGCCTTCTATGGCAACGCACATCCCCGTTGCGCTCGGTTTCTTATCGATGCCGCTCAGCATGCTCTTCGATCCCGACTCGTTTTACTTCGGCGTGCTGCCGGTGATCGCGGAAGTGGCAGGGCAGCTGGGCGTGCCTGCTGTGCATGTCGGCCAGGCAGCATTGCTTGGGCAGATGACGACGGGGTTCCCGGTCAGCCCGCTCACGCCCGCGACGTTCCTGGTCGTCGGACTGACCGGCATCGATCTCGCCGATCATCAGAAATTCACGTTTCCGCTGTTGTTTGGCGCATCGATCGTGATGACGATCGCGTGCGTCGTGCTGGGCATCTTTCCTCTTTGAGCGCGTTTTCTAACGCAAGGAATCGCTATGACTGCTGCATTTAACGCTGTGACCCAAGCCACCCGCATGCGGATCGGCGCGGGCGCGGGTTACTCGGGCGATCGCATCGAACCCGCGGTCGAACTGGCCGAACACGGGGCGCTCGACTATCTCGTGTTCGAGTGCCTGGCAGAGCGGACCATTGCGCTTGCGCAGCAGGCGCGCAGAGCGAATCCGGAGCTGGGTTATGACCCGTTGCTCGAAGCCCGGATGCGCGCGGTGTTGCCGGCCGCTGTGCGCAATGGTGTGCGGATTATCTCGAACATGGGAGCGGCGAATCCGTTAGCGGCGGCGCGCAAGACGGCATCGATTGCGCATGAATTGGGTTTGAGCGGTTTGAAAATCGTGGCAGTCAGCGGCGACGATGTACTCGATGTCGTGAGGCAAGGGACGTATCGATTCGAGGAGTCGGGCGTCAGTGTTGCCGACTACGACAACCGGCTCGTATCGGCGAATGCGTATCTGGGCGCGGAACCGATTGTGGATGCGTTGAGGGCCGGCGCCGATATCGTGCTCACCGGTCGCGCGGCCGATCCGTCGTTGTTCACGGCGCCGCTGATCCACGCGTTCGGCTGGGCGATGGACGATTGGAACACGCTTGGCCAGGCGACGGTGGTGGGCCATCTCCTCGAATGCGCGGGGCAGATCACGGGCGGTTATTTCGCCGATCCCGGTTTCAAGGATGTGCCGATGCTCGCGCGCCTCGGCTTCCCGATAGGCGAGGTCGACGCCGATGGCGCCGTCACGATCACTAAGGTCGCGCACGCCGGCGGACGAGTGACGGAGGCCACGTGCAAGGAGCAACTGCTGTACGAAATCCACGATCCCCGTCGATACCTGCAGCCCGATGTAGTCGCCGACTTCACTCAGGTTCGCGTGGTGGAGGAAGCACCGGATCGTGTGCGCGTGAGCGGTGGGCGCGGGACATCGCGTACGGGGACGTTGAAGGTGACCGTGGCTTACGTGGATGGATTTATCGGCGAGGGGCAGATCTCGTATGGCGGCCCGGGCGCGGTCGCGCGAGCGAAACTGGCGCTTGAGATCGTGCGTGAACGGTTGGAGATAACTGGCGTTGCGACGAGCGAACTGCGCTTCGATTTGATCGGTATCGACTCGCTGCATGGCGCGACGCTGGGTGAGCGTAATGCAGAACCGTACGAAGTTCGTTTGCGTGTCGCTGGCCGCACCGATTCGATGGAGCAGGCGGTTCGTATCGGCAATGAAGTCGAGACCCTTTATACCAACGGTCCGGCTGGCGGCGGTGGGGTGACAAAGACGGCACGCGAGGTGATCGCGGTGCAGTCGGTTTTGATGCCACGAGAACTCGTGCGGCCATCGTTTGAAATGGTGGAGGTTTGAGATGAAACTACGCTTGCTTGCTCACTCCCGAACCGGTGATAAGGGCAATACGTTGAATGTATCGGTGATCTGTTACGACGCGCGGCACTACGATCATCTGCTCGCGCATGTCACGCCGGAGCGTGTTAAGGCGCATCTGGGCGATGTGGTGAAGGGCGATGTAACACGCTTCGAATTGCCGGAAATTTCCGCGATGAATTTCGTACTCGGACGCGCACTGGGCGGTGGCGTGACACGATCGCTCGCGCTCGATGCGCACGGGAAATCGATGAGTTCGGCGTTGATGGATCTGGAGATTCCGGAGCCTTGAGGCGTTGCGTTCTTGCGTTGAGATGGACTGGCTAAGGCGAGCCGGACGCTATATGTGAACTCTCAACTCCTGGCCGTCGCCAACACGTTCCAGTCGTTTGGCCGCAAGCAAATTTGCACAAGCCGTCATCGCCATGACAACCAAGTCACGGCGATGACGCGTCTTCATACGTTCACTCTTCGCTCGTTGCGGCCGCTGTCTTTCGCGGACGCCGGCTAGCCGGCGCCGTTTTACGTGGCGTCCTTTTTGCGGCTGTTTTCTTTGCAGCCGTTTTCTTGGCTTGAGACTCGTCCGTGCTGTCGACGGTGTCAGCTGCAGCGGCAGTCTCAACCGGCGCTTCCGGCTGCGTCTTTGCCACGACTTTCTTCGCTGCCGCCTGACGCCCACGCCGCGCTACGCCGGGTTTAGGTGACGGCGGTTCACCTACTTCGCTCGGTTGCGCAAGGGCTTCTTCCGTGCGTTCCACGAACACGAATTCGTCCTTGGCCTTCGGCGGTAGCGTGAAGAACGGTCGCTCGTCGGCGGCTTCGGCGCGAGCTTCGGGTGGCAGTTCCTGTGCTGCATCGAACACCGGTTCGTGAACCTGCGGTCTTGGGTTCCGATTGTTCCTGCGATTGCGGTCGCGGCCCTGCCTCGGTCGCGCATCGGCGCGGGCCTCAGGTTGCGCGTCTTGCGCTTCGTCGAGCAGCGGTTCCGCTACCTGCGATCGTGGGTTCGGTTCGTCCCTGCGATCAGGTTCGCCACTCGATTCGGAGCGCGGTTCTGCATGCGTTGCGGGTTGGGCTTCGCGCGGTTCATCGAAGAGCGGTTCGGAAACTTGCGGACGCGGGTTGCGGCCCTTTCTACGATTCCGGTCGTTACCCGAGCCACCCGTCTGCCGGTTTTCCTTCGACACGACAGGCGCCTCGACGTCCCTCACCGGTTCCGTTGCGGCCACAGATTGCGCGCGAAACACAAATGAACCCGACTTTTCATCCCGTCCCACTTCGAGCAGACCGCGCACTTGCGCTTCTTCCAGCAGATTGCCAAATGCGCGAAAGCCGTAGTACGACTCGTTGAAATCGGGCTTGCGCCGCTTGATCGCGCTCTTGAGCACTGAGGCCCAGATCTTGCCGCTTTCGCCGCGCTCGGAGGCGAGGTCATCGAACGTTTCCACCGCAATCGCGATGGCCTTGGCCTTGCGTGCTTCAAGTTCCTGCTTCGGCTGGCGGTCGTCGTCGGGCGAGCGCTTCGCCGACGATGCCACCGCGTTCGCATCCCGTGCGTCGCGTGCTTCACGGGCCTCGCGCGCTTCCCGCTTGGCAATGCTGCGTTGCTGCTCGCGTACGAGGTCATCGTAGAAAATGAATTCATCGCAGTTCGCAACCAGCAGGTCGGAGGTCGAGTTTTTCACGCCCACGCCGATCACTTTCTTCGCGTTCTCGCGCAACTTCGACACGAGCGGCGAGAAGTCCGAATCGCCGCTGATGATGACGAACGTATCCACGTGCGATTTCGTGTAGCAGAGATCGAGCGCGTCAACGACGAGGCGGATGTCCGCTGAATTCTTGCCCGACTGACGCACGTGCGGAATTTCGATCAGCTCGAAACTCGCTTCGTGCATCGCGGCTTTAAAACCTTTGTAGCGATCCCAGTCGCAATAAGCCTTTTTCACCACGATGCTGCCTTTGAGCAGCAGCCGTTCGAGCACCGGCATGATGTCGAACTTGTCGTACTTTGCGTCGCGCACGCCGAGGGCGACGTTTTCGAAGTCGCAAAACAACGCCATGCTGACGCTATCAGGGGATGAGGCCATAGAAACTCCAGCAGGAATGCCGGGTGTGCACGGCAGTATTAACGAGCGCACATGATATCTGTTTGTGGGCTGGGGTTTTAAAGGAGAGAAACAATCGTGGCGGGGAAGGGGCTGTCAGAGCCTCGCGCATGCCGGCAACCGACGCGTTGTGATGCGGGGGGATGTTCGGGTTCGGCAGTCTGCCGGTCGCAGATGCGGTAATCGACTTTGAGCCCGGACTCAATGCGAAAAAGCCGTCTCTGCATACGCAGAAACGGCTTTTCGGAAATGGTGCCCGGGGCCGGAAGAGATGGCTGATGAGCAACCTGCAAAGCTTTACATGTTTGCGCAGCGCTGCATCAGGAAGTTCATCGACATCTACGCGCTCTAGCTCTTTCATCTTAAGATGAAGTTCATCAATCAGCAGCTCTCTTAGGTCTACTGCGTCTTGAAGCTGGGGCCGACACCGAAAAACACTATTACGGACCAGTCAAGAAGTTGGAGCACCTTGCTAGTCAACGCTTCAGCTTTTGCTGAGTCCGGGGAGTCGCTTTCTGCGGAGGCGTCGCTATGCGCTTGCTGCAGTACTTCTTCAATGTGGCGCGAGTTCAATTTGAAGACAAACAGGAGGCTAACCGCCGCACCTAAAAATGAGATGGCAGCTAGCGCATATAAAACGAGCACGGTTATTGAGCTAGCGCCTAGCGATGTAAACAGAGTGAGGAGCAGCGCCACTCCGCCTGTCGAGAGCACTAGTAGGCTCTTGTCGTATTCAAGCCTCGTGTTGAACCACGCCGCGACATTGGCAGCATAAAACTGCAGATTTTCCTCTTGGATAAACTCTTCGTTCGTTTTCATTGTTTCCTGGGAACGCGTGGGGGGCGGGCCGAATAATTTGAGGCAAATTTATGAAAGGGTATCTGATAAAGCCAGCCTGTCAGTCACGTTCCCCCCCTGCCCCCTCGGTTTCCACGCGTGCTCATCCGTCTGCCTTAATGCGCCCATCGGGGGGCACGCGCGATATCTGCTTGGCTGCCACGCCCATGTCAGATGTGCGAAGGTTCACCTTCATCAACTTCTTCCCGTAGTGGGGCTGGAGGTCAATCGGAACAGGACGCTGGAAGTAGAAAGCGCTTCTGCCTGAGTAGGAACATCTCAAGGTGATGGTTCGTATCTGCATTGGGTAACTACCACTTAAGTTACCACAGAAACACGACCTTATAAGCCGGGGAGGCTTGCTGCGTAAGGACTTCAGAAGTTTGCGTGGTGCCCGGGGCCGGAATCGAACCGGCACGCCTTGCGGCGGGGGATTTTGAGTCCCCTGCGTCTACCAATTTCACCACCCGGGCAAACAGCATTTGAACCAGCCGACTAGGTGCGGAAAAATTCCGACGCCAACCGGCAAGTCAGCGATTATGCCGAAAATCGTTTCCGCGGGCAAGCCCTTGGACGCTCCGAGCAGACAACCGCACTCACTGGCTCAAATACGTGAACTGGCCGTTCTTGATGATGCCCATGACACTGGCCCGCTGATCCAACCCGACGTGATCGGTGGCGCTGGTATTGACCACGCCGTTAGGCACGACCAATTCATGCGCGTGTTCCAACTCCGAACGCAGCGCCACTCGAAATGCCACCGTCCCCGGCTGCCCGGCCTTCAGCGCGCGTCCGACCGCATCCTGCAGTCGCGGATAGACCCCGGCCGCATCGCCGGCAAACTGCGTGACCGACCCCTTACCGTACTTCGCCTCGTACGCGTCAACAAACGCCAGCGCTGCTTTCTTCGACGGATGATCAGAAGGCAGTGTCCGCGCGACCACGACCGGCTGGGTCGGGAACAGCGTGCCTTCCACGTCCTTGCCGCCGAGCTTGATGAACTCCGGCGTGGCAATGCCGTGCGTCTGATAAATAGCGCCTTTATAACCGCGCTCGATCAGCGTGCGTTCCGGCAGCACCGTCGGCGTCCCCGCGCCCGCGATCAGAACAGCATCCGGTTTCGCCGCCATCAGCTTGAGAATCTGCCCGGTCACGCTCGCGTCCGTGCGATTGAACCGCTCGCTCGCGACCACCTTGATATGCCGCAACTCGGCAAATTTCGAGAACTCGTTGAACCAGCTATCGCCGTAACTATCGGCGAAACCGATGAAACCGACCGTCTTCACGTTCCGGTTGACCATCGTGCGCGTCATCACATCGGCCATTGCGCGGTCGGTCTGGGCCATCTTGAACGCCCACACCTTCTTGCCTTCCTGCGGCTCGACCACCGATGCCGAGCCGATCAGCGTGATCATCGGTGTCTGGTATTCGGCTACCGGATCGAGCGCCGCGAGCGCTGCCGGCGTGATGTTCGGTCCGACGATCACATCGACTTTATCTTCTGTAATCAGCTTGCGGATATTGCGTACCGCTGCGCCCGGGTCGGAGCCATCGTCTAGGATGATGTATTCAGCCTGTTGACCGGCAATCGTCTTCGGCCACATCAGCATGGCGTTCTTGCTCGTGATGCCGATAGCGGCCGCCGGGCCGGTGCTCGACAAATCGATACCGACTTTCAACTGCGCATTGGCCGCTACGCTGAAAAATGCGAGTGCGCTGAACATGAGCGCCGGACGCATGAACTTCGACAACTTCATTGGAAGGTCTCCGCGAAGAGGTGTGGTTTAAAAATGCTGAAGTGTGGGGCTGACAAAAATCGCGCGGTACGATCGCGCAGCGAGAGTTTCGACGCGAGCATTGCCCGCGTCGTGATCAAAGCTGTCGATCCAAGCGCTCAATCAAAGCTCGTAGGTTTCGTGCTCGCCCGACAGCGCCTGCTCGATCAGCTTGCGGTTCATGGAAGGCGAAAGCAGTTCGACCAGCGTGTACACATAGCTGCGTAAATACGCGCCTTGTTTCAGAGCGAGCCGCGTGACATTCGTGCCGAACAGATGGCCGACGGGCATCGCCCGAAGATGTTTATCGCGTTCCGGGTTAAACGCGATATCCGCGAGAATGCCCACCCCCAGCCCAAGCTCGACATAGGTCTTGATCACGTCGGCATCAATAGCTTCCAGCACGATGTCCGGCGTCAGGTGGCGCAGCGCGAACGCCTGGTTGATCTTCGAGCGGCCGGCGAATGCGTTGTCGTAGGTGATGATCGGGTATTGCGCGAGGTCGTCGAGCGTCAGCAGCTTGCGTTCGAGCAGCGGATGGTCCGGCTGCACCACGGCCACGTGATGCCACTGGAAACACGGCAGCGACACCAGTTCCTTATAGTTGGCGATCGCTTCCGTGGCGATGGCGATATCAGCCTGATCATGTATGACCATTTCGGCAACCTGCGTCGGGCTACCTTGCAGAATCGAAAGGTGGACCTTCGGAAAGCGCTTCTTGAACTCTGCGATGGCGTTCGGCAGCGAATACCGCGCTTGCGTGTGCGTGGCCGCGATCACGAGATTGCCCTGATCCTGCGCCGCGTAATCCTTACCGACGCGCTTCAGGCTTTCCACTTCCTGCAAGATTTTTTCCACCGATGCCAGGATAATTCGCCCCGGCTCCGTCAGCGAACGAACCCGTTTGCCATGACGCGTGAAGATCTCGACCCCGAGTTCATCCTCCAGCTCGATGATCGCCTTCGATACCCCCGGCTGCGACGTGAACAGCGCTTTAGCGGCTTCGGTGAGGTTGTAGTTCTGCCGGACGGCTTCGCGCACGAAGCGGAACTGGTGCAGATTCATATATAACCCATCCGCATATCAAAGTAATTTATCAGTCGTTTGCAATATATAGGAAGTTTATTACCATCGAGGCAATTTTTCCAATATCGATATCTGTATTTGTCATAAGCAAATGAACGCATGGTCTGAACGGCGTTCCTGTCAACGACTCTACTAATTTCGAGATGCGGCGTGGCTAGGACGCCGTGTTGAAGGAACTACTAATACTGGGGCCCCCGAATGTATCAATACGATCAGATCGACCAGAAAATCGTCGACGAACGCGTCGCTCAATACAGCGACCAAGTGCGCCGCCGTTTGTCGGACGAGTTGAGCGAAGAAGAATTCCGGCCGCTGCGCCTGCAGAACGGTCTGTATTTGCAGCGCCACGCGTACATGCACCGCATCGCGATTCCGTACGGCAACTTGCGCAGCGACCAAATGCGCATGCTCGGCACGATCGCGCGTGAACACGACCGCGGCTACGGCCACTTTTCGACGCGGACCAACATCCAGTTCAACTGGATCAAGCTCGAAGAGACACCCGAAATCCTGCGCAAGCTGGCATCGGTGCAAATGCACGGCATTCAAACGTCAGGCAATTGCATCCGCAATATCACCGCCGATCAATTCGCGGGCGTGGCGCCCGATGAGTTCGTCGATCCGCGTCCTTGGGCCGAAATCCTGCGCCAATGGTCGACTTTTCACCCCGAGTTCGCATGGCTGCCGCGCAAGTTTAAGATCGCGGTGAACGGCTCGGTGGAAGATCGCGCAGCGGTGCAAGTGCATGATCTGGGCGTTTATCTGAAGAAGAACGCGGACGGTGAAGTGGTCGCGAGCATTCTCGCGGGCGGTGGCCTGGGTCGTACGCCGATCGTCGGCGCGATCATCAAGGAAGATCTGCCCTGGCAGCATCTGCTGACGTATTGCGAAGCCGTGTTGCGTGTGTATAACCGCTACGGCCGTCGTGACAATATGTATAAGGCGCGGATCAAGATTCTCGTGAAGGCGCTGAGCCCCGCGAAATTCTCGCAGCAAGTGGAAGAAGAGTGGGTGCATTTGAAGGACGGTCCTTCTACGCTCACGCAAGAAGAACTCGACCGCGTGTCGCAGTTCTTCGCACCACCGGCGTATGAGAAGCTGCCGGATACGGATGCGTCATATGAAAAGCATCTCATCGATAGCAAGCCGTTCGCGCGCTGGATCGAACGCAACGTGCGGCCGCACAAGGTGCCGGGTTATGCATCGGTGACGTTGTCGCTGAAGCCGACAGGCATTGCGCCGGGCGACGCAACGGACGTGCAGATGGAAGCAGTCGCCGATCTCGCCGATGAATTCTCGTTCGGTGAAATCCGCGTCTCGCACGAGCAGAACCTGATTCTCGCGAACGTCGAGAAGCGTGATCTGTTCGCTGTGTGGGAACGTGCAAAGGCGCTGGGTTTCGCGACATCGAATATTGGTTTGCTCACCGACATCATTGCGTGCCCGGGCGGCGATTTCTGCTCTTTGGCAAATGCGAAGTCGATCCCGATTGCGCAAGCCATTCAAGAGCGTTTCAGCGACCTCGACTATGTGTACGACCTCGGCGACCTGACGCTCAACATCTCGGGTTGTATCAACGCGTGCGGTCATCATCACATCGGCAACATCGGCGTGCTCGGTGTCGATAAAGACGGCTCGGAGTGGTATCAGGTCACGCTCGGCGGCGAGCAAAGCTCGGGCGCAACCGGCGCACATCTTGGCCGCGTGATCGGCCCGTCGTTCTCGGCGGAAGAGATGCCGGACGTGGTGTCGCAAGTGATCGATACGTTCGTCGAGAATCGCATTGAAGGCGAGCGGTTCATCGAGACGTATGGCCGTATCGGCATCGCACCGTTCAAGGAACGCGTGTACGCGTCGCGCCAGCCGGCGCATGCTTGATCGCTCAAGGAAAAAAGCACATGGCTTTGATTATCAAGAATCGCGAAGTGGTTGAAGACGACTGGACCGTGGTGCGCGCCACCGAAGATGGCACGCTGCCCGCAGTGGATGCATTGCCGGCCAAGGTGCTCGTGCCGTTCACATGGTGGAAAGAGCACAAGAACGCGCTGACATTGGCGCACAAGAAAGAACTGATCGGCGTGTGGCTTGCCCCGGATGATGAACCCGCGGAACTTGTCGAAGACTTCGACAAGATCGCACTGATCGCCATCGATTTCCCCAAGTTCAGCGATGGCCGCGGTTTCAGCATCGGACGTTTGCTGCGCGAGCGTTATCAGTGGAAGGGTGAGCTGCGCGCTATTGGCGATGTACTACGCGATCAGTTGCGTTTTCACGCACGTTGCGGCTTCGACGCGTTCGCCGTTCGCGCCGATAAAGACATTCACGACGCGCTGAACGCGTTCGGCGAATTGAGCATCTCGTATCAGGGCGCTGTGGACAATCCGGAACCGCTGTTTCGCCGTCGTGAAAAAGCGGCTGTCGGAGCGTCTGCATGAATGCCGAACTGCAAGCCAAAGTCGAACGTCTTGACGCGCTGCTCGATTCCATTGCGCAACGTCATGCGAACGTCAAGCTAGCCAGCAGTCTCGCCGCCGAAGATATGTTGCTCACGCACGCGATTCTTTCGCGCAGCGTAAAAATCGGCATCTTCTCGCTGAACACCGGCCGTTTGCACGCTGAAACTCTGGGCATGATCGATCGCGTGAAAGAGCGGTATGGCTACGACATCGAACAGTTTCATCCGCAGCCGCAAGCGGTGGAAGAGTATGTTCGGGATCACGGTCTGAACGCGTTCTATGAAAGCGTGGATCTGCGTAAAAGCTGTTGTGGCATTCGTAAAGTCGAACCGCTAAATCGCGCGCTGAAGGAAGTGAGCGCGTGGGTCACGGGGCAGCGACGCGAGCAATCCGTAACGCGCGTAGAGTTGCATGAAGAAGAGCAGGACGCACCGCGTGGAATAGCCAAGTTCAATCCGCTCGCGGACTGGACCGAAGCGGATGTCTGGGCTTATTTGAAGGCCTTCGACGTCCCCGTCAACCCGCTGCATGCGCGCGGTTATCCGAGCATTGGCTGTGAGCCGTGCACGCGCGCCATTCGCCCAGGCGAAGACAGCCGGGCAGGACGCTGGTGGTGGGAATCGCGGGACACGAAGGAATGCGGCTTGCACGTGACGAATATCAGACTCGTGGAAGACCGCAGCGCAGCGCCAAGTTCGGCGCTCTGAACGCATTGATATTGACGCATGTCGCCGCAAGCTAGGTGTCATGCAAAGCAACCAAGGAACGACGCATATGAGCAGCACGCTCGATTCAACAGTCAACGCCCCGATCGCGAATCGCGGTGACCGGATGGACCACCTCGACTGGCTCGAAGCCGAGTCCATTCATATCCTGCGCGAACTCGTGGCCGAGTGCAGCAAGCCTGCTTTGCTGTTCTCCGGCGGCAAGGATTCGGTCGTCGTGCTGCATCTCGCGTTGAAGGCATTTGGCCTGGGCTCGGGTCGCAAGACCGTGCTGCCGTTCCCGCTGGTTCATATCGATACCGGTCATAACTTTAGCGAAGTGATCGACTTCCGCGATCGCCGTGCCGCTGAAATTGGTGCGGAACTCGTGGTGGGTCATGTCGAAGATTCGATCAAGAAAGGCACCGTGCGCCTGCGTCGCGAAACCGATTCGCGTAATGCTGCGCAAGCAGTGACGTTGCTCGAAACCATCGAAGAATACGGTTATACGGCGTTGATCGGCGGCGCGCGTCGCGATGAGGAAAAGGCCCGTGCGAAAGAGCGCATCTTCTCTTTCCGCGATGAGTTCGGCCAGTGGGATCCGAAAGCGCAACGCCCCGAATTGTGGAGCATCTATAACGCGCGCCTGCATAACGGCGAGCACTTGCGCGTGTTCCCGATTTCGAACTGGACTGAACTGGATATTTGGCAATACATCGGCCGTGAGAAGCTTGAACTGCCGTCCATTTACTACGCGCACGATCGCGAGATCATCCGCCGCAATGGCTTGCTCGTGCCGCTGACGCCGATCACACCGTTGCAGGAAGGCGAAGTGTCGGAAGTGGCGCAAGTGCGTTTCCGGACCGTCGGTGACATCAGTTGCACGTGCCCCGTTGCCAGCGATGCCGACGATGTCGAGAAGATCATCGCTGAAACGGCCGTGACGGAAATCACCGAGCGCGGCGCCACGCGCATGGACGATCAAGCGTCCGAAGCCGCAATGGAAACCCGCAAGAAACAAGGTTATTTCTAAGCATCACGCCGCAAACAAGGAACAGGGAAACATCATGAGTATTCATCAACCCGAAGACCTCGGCGTGTTGCGTTTCATCACGGCAGGCAGTGTGGACGACGGCAAGAGCACGTTGATCGGCCGCCTGCTGTTCGATAGCAAGGCCGTGTTGTCGGATCAGTTGTCCGCGTTGTCGCGGGCGAAGAATAAGCGCACTGTTGGCGATGAAATCGATTTGTCGCTGCTGACCGATGGTCTTGAAGCTGAGCGTGAGCAGGGCATTACGATCGACGTTGCATACCGCTATTTCGCGACTGCGAAGCGCAAGTTCATCATCGCCGATACCCCCGGCCACGAGCAGTACACGCGCAACATGGTGACGGGTGCATCGACGGCACATGCCGCGATCATTCTCGTCGACGCAACGCGCGTGACGTTCAAGGATGGCGTCGCGCAACTGTTGCCGCAGACGGTGCGCCATAGCGCGATCGTCAAGTTGCTTGGGCTGCAGCATGTGATCGTCGCGATCAACAAGATGGACCTGATCGAGTTCAGCGAGTCGCGCTTCAACGAGATCCGTGATGCGTATGTCGAACTCGCGCGCCGGCTGGGGATTGCCGATGTGCGCTTCGTGCCGGTGTCGGCGTTGAAGGGCGATAACATCGTAACCGCCAGCGAGCGCATGCCGTGGTATGCGGGCGAGCCGCTGCTTGATCTGCTCGAAGCTTTGCCGGTTGCGCAGCCTGTCGATCAGGCGCTGCGTTTCCCGGTGCAATGGGTCGCACGCCAGGATGGTAGCCAGGCCGACGATTTCCGCGGCTACATGGGCCGTGTTGAGTCTGGTGAAGTGAAACTGGGCGACACGATCACCGTGCTGCCGGCCAATCGCGATGCAACCGTTGCCGAGATCATCGCGCCGGTTCCGGGCGGCGTGGCGCAAGTGGATCGTGCGTTCGCGGGCCAGACGGTGACCATTCGCCTGACGGAAGATGTGGATGTGTCGCGCGGTGATACTTTCGTGCCGCGTAACACAAGCGGCACGAAGATCGAGCCGGCGAAGAAGCTGGACGCGGACCTCTGCTGGTTCGATGAAGAACCGCTCTCGCCGCAGCGCAAGTACTTGCTGAAGCAGACCACGAACACGGTGTTCGCGCGGATTGGCGCGATCAAGGAAGTCCTCGACGTGCATACGCTGCTGCATTCGGTGGACCGCCATAACCTGACGATGAACGACATCGGTCGCGTGGCGCTGACGCTGCAAAAGCCGATCGTCTGCGATGCCTACGACACGCATCAGGGCACGGGCGCGTTTGTTCTTATCGATGAAGCGACGCATCACACGGTTGCGGCCGGGATGATTCGCGCGTATTCAGCCTGAGAATTGACTATGGGTAAGGTGTATTTGATCGGCGCGGGGCCGGGGGCTGCCGACCTGATTACGGTTCGTGGCGCCCGGTTGTTGAGCCAGGCGAATGTGGTTTTGCATGACGCATTGATCGAGCCGGCCATGCTCGATTACGCGCCCGAAGCGCGCAAGATCGCGGTCGGCAAGCGTTGCGGACAGCGCTCGACCGCGCAGCATTTCATCAACAAGCAGATCGTCGATGCCGCCCGCGAACATGATGTCGTCGTGCGTTTGAAGGGCGGAGACCCCATGCTGTTCGGCCGCGCCGACGAAGAAATGCGCGCGCTCGAAGCGGCGGGTATTGAGTACGAAGTGGTGCCGGGGATTACGGCTGCATTGGCGAGCGCCGCGACGCTGAAGCGCTCGCTGACCTTGCGCGGGGTCGCGCGTAGTGTTGCCCTGGCGACCTACAGCCGTGCCCCTGACAGCGATGAAATCCGCCAGCAGGCGAGTGCGGATTCGCTCGTGTTCTACATGGGCCGCGACAGCGCGCCGGAGATTGCGCAGCAGCTTATCGATGCAGGGCGGCCAGCGTCGACGCCGGTTGCCATCGTCGAGGCGTGCAGTACCGAACGTGAGCGTTCGTTGACGCTGACGCTGGGCGAAATGGCGATTGGTGATGCGCAGAACTGGCTCGACGCATCGCAGCCGAGTTTGTTGATGATCGGTGAGGCGTTTGCGGAGCGGTCGGTGTTGGTCCCCGTGCAAAGCGCGGATGCGGCATTGCAGGCTGCGGCCTGATTTAGGCTGACGTTGACGCGGCGAAACCGCGCCGCTGCGCGTGGAGTTCTTCGGCTTAACGTCCGTTGCGATTCGTCGTCTGAAAAGCCCCGTGGGTCATAGACCCACGGGGCTTTCTTACACCTGTGCCGGTTTCTTGATGCCCGCACAATTAGGTTCTGCACCGTCCCGTCCCGCAAGCGTTGAAGAACTATGCCTTCTCCACTTCACGCAGCCCAATGGCCTGCGGCTTGCGGAATGCAGAGGCGATCTTGTCGCACTCGGCCCGGGGAACGCCGACCTCCTCGAAGTAAATCCGCCACTCCCTCACAACAGCCGACAAATGCTGGATGATTTCGACGGCCGCGTGCTTGAGCAGACCGAATCGCCCCGCCGCGGAGAGCGCATTGTCGAGCGTCGCCAGTCGGCCCATTGCCGGACCTACGCCCAGCACGAGGAAGCGCTCGGTGCCGACTTGCGGCTTCGGTACGACGTCGTAAAGATCGCTGAGGCGCCAACCCTTGTTTGCTCCGTCCCACACAAATGCATGATTGCGAAGATGGTCGTCGTCGTTCGTCACCAGGATGTTGAAGACCATTCGCTTGAACAACTCGACCTTGTCGGCCGCCACAAAGCCCGTCGCGCCGCGTTCACCAAGCAGGTCCGCCAAGTCCGTGTAATTGGCCGATGCGGTATCGCTCTCATGCATCTTGAGCATGGTCAGCGCGCTCACGACGTGGCGTTTGCCGAATGCGCCTCCGGACAACGGCATGCGGTCAAATCGTTCGATCAACATGACATCCCGCCCGTCGGCCAAGTGAACGGGCTTGGTGGCAGGAACGCGCATACCGCACTCGCGGGCGAGTTCAAGCGTGGCGCGCTCCACAACAGGAACGTTGAACCCGTCCCGGGCGACGGGAAATTTGGCAACCCATTGCCGCCCATTGTCCAGCAGCACGGCTTTGGGCCGCGCGCCTCCGAAAGTTGCGCCGACGCTAAAGAGTAACTGCAGCTTTTTCGGTACCGGTTTGCCCTCCTGGATCATGGCTGCTGCGTCGAGCAGATAGGAGAGCTCTTTTGCATCCGGTAACTTGCCGGGTTCCGCGGGGGCGGTGGGGGAGTCCCTGAAATCCAGCGCGCCGGTCCGGTGCGGGCCCGCATGAGCCAGATATTCAGTTTCGGGCAAACCATCAGGCGCCGCCCTCAACATATTCTCGATCACGCGCCGTCCCCAAGAATCCGGGGCAGCATCACGAATTGCGCCAAATAGCGCTAATCCGGCAGGTGGCTGAAATACCGCTTCTTTGGACCGCTTCGCCTCGTCCAGAGGCATGCTGACCGGATCCACGGCTGCGGCGTTTGCACGCTGCAGGTACTTGTTGCCGTAGACGAAAGTCGACCCGACGGGCTTGATGCCTTCTTCGAGTAGTTCGAGCTTGCCGGCAGGAACCGCTTCGGCTGCACCTTCGAGGGAGATGAAGACGTATTTGCTCCATGTCGTCGTATTAAAAATCATATTCGCCTGTCTTCGAAGCGGTCTTGCGGGGACGCACACGAGATTCCGTCTTGCGTCGCGCTTCGCCTACCACGTCGTTTTGCGGATTCGCGAGCGGCTGGAGCAATCCGAGAAGGCCGGCACGTTCGAACGCGTGCAGCCACGACGAGAAGCTGACCGAAACATCGCCGTTTTCTATGCGTATCAGGGTGCTCGGGCTGATGTTGGCTCGCTCGGAAAAATCCTTCCGGGTCATGTTGCGCGCGATGCGGGCAGCGGCGACCGCGCGTCCCAGCCCCGTGGCTTGATAACCAAGTTCTGGCGAAGAAAAATCCTTGTTGTTGCGCTTCATTTGGTCGTATCTGACATATAAACCCACTTAATTGGTCAGTATAGACAAAATTCGCAGATCGTCAATGTTTCGGAATAGCAAAATTATCCATATCTGATCAAATAACCTACTTAATTATTCAGATATGACTATTTTTGGCTATTTAAAAGACGTTTGATCGGTGAAATGTCCACATCGGCGTTTGCCGAAGCTCATCCTGCGGCCGTCTTGTGGGAGCAGGCGCAGCGGCGTCGGCCAAGACAATCCCTCGGACAAGACAATGCCCCGGAAGTCCATGACTCGCGGGGCAGAGTGGAACACGGTCGTGCTTTCGTCAGCACATCAGTGCGAGGCGATACACCTATTCAATCTGCCGAATGCAATATTGCGCGACCGCATCCAGCACCGAGTCGTCTTCACCGACCGCTGTTGCACAGTGAATGGTCAGCGATGGAAACATCACCCGGCATCGATCCAGCAATTCAGGCAGGTCGCGTCGTATATGGCCGCCCTGGCCGAAGAACACGGGCACGACGGTGAGCGCATCGCATCCATCCGCCGCCAGGCGTTCGATAGCCGTGGGTAAATCGGGGGTCATCAGTTCAAGAAACGCCAGCGATACAGGCACGCTGCGCATTGCGCGCAGCTTCGTGGCGAGCCGTTCGAAAGGCTCGGCCCAGCGTGGATCGCGTGCGCCGTGGCCAAACAAGATCATGCCGTGCTTGCTCATCGCGTTCTCCGCTGTCTTCAAAGCCCCGACGCATGAAGCCCCTAGTGCCGGTCCACCCACCGCAACCCGATCAAGCCGACGACCAGGTAAGCCAGCGCCGGCGCTGCGGCCGTCAATGGCGCGGGCCAGGTGTTCAGCGTACCAATGTGCGAGAACAGCGTGTTGATCAGCTGGAAGCTCATACCGATCATGATGCCGCCGAACACCTTCACACCGACCACGCCGGCGCGCGTATGCAGGTAGGCGAACGGCAGTGACAGCACCAGCATCACGAGCACCGCGAGCGGGTACAGGATCTTGCGCCAGAACGCGATCTGGTAACGCTGCGTGTCCTGATGATTTTCCGTCAGATGCTGAATGTAGCGGAACAGGCTGAACATCGACATCCGGTCCGGCGACACCAGCAGCACCGACAATATCTGCGGCGTGAGTTCGGAGCGCAGCGAGTACTCGGGAACGGTGATCTGTTTCGCGCGATAAACGGGGTTAAGCGCATCGCCAGGATTCACCGCTTGCGGCGGCGCATCGACGAGTTCGGTGTCCGTCACATCGGTGAGCTTCCAGTGGCCCGGCGGCTGGAACACACCGCTCTTCGCAATCCGCACATTCGTCAGCCGGAACAGCGAATCGAATTCGTAGATACGCACGTTCGCAATGGTCGTATCCGGATTCAGCGTGCCCACGTTCACAAAGCGTGTGACCTGTTCGCCGTCCGCGCGCGCGGTCAGCGTGTCTTTCACCCAGACGCCTGATTCGAAGTTCATGGACACCGATGACCCCAGCGCCTCGAGCCGCACTTTCTCGGAGAGCTGGTCGGAGTAGGGACCGACCACTTCGCCGATCACATACGTGAGGAACACCATGGGTATGCCGATCTTGAGCAGCGAGCGCAGCGCCTTGCCCGTGGACAATCCGGACACGCGGAAAATGGTGAACTCGGACGCGGCGGCCATTTGCGCGAACACGTAGATGGCCGCGATCAACGCGGCAACCGGAATGATTTCGTAGAAGCGCGAGGGCGTCTGCAAGGCCACCCGCAGCACGGCGAGCCCGAACTTGTAGTTGCCGTGGCCGACCGTATTCAGCTCATTGATCAGGTCAAAGAAGAAGAACAGGCCCGAGAACGCAAACAGGATGAAGATGAACGCGAGATAGATCTGGCGCGCGAAATACCGTTCGTAAATGCGCATTGCGTCAGGCCCCTTTCGAGCGGGTGAACGCCGACAGCTTGAAGAGCGGGCGATTGCGTATGCGCATCCAGAAGATGACCGCAACCATGATCGAGACGAGTATGTGCAGTCCCACGAGCCCGAAGACGAACGACACCCGGCCTTGCTCGATCCACGACTGCACCACGTTCAGCAGGTTGGAATACGTCAGGTAGATCAGCACTGCCATCACGAGATTGATTGTGCGACTGCGTCGCGGATTCTGATAAGACAGCGGAATGGCAAGCAGCATCAGGTTGATCGCGATCAGCGGCAGACCCGCGCGCCACGCAATTTCGGCAAGGTTGTCGCGAGTGGGATTGGCCAGCAATTCGTCCGTATACATGCCGGTCGTGGTGGGCGTGTTCACGAATTGCTGACTTTGGATCTTCACGCCGTAGCGCTCGAATTCCATGATACGGAAGTTCGGCTGGCCCGGAATGCCGTCATAGCGCCGGCCGTTTTCCAGCACCACGAAACGATCGCCATTGGCGTGCGTTTCAGTATGACCGTTCTTCGATACCACCACGTTGACCTTGCCGCCTTCCGTGCTCGTCACGAACACGTTCTGCACGTGCCCCTGATCCGGCGACATCTTTTCGATAAAAAACACGCGGTGGCTGGTCTGCGATTCGCGGAACTGGCCAGGCGCGAGCAGCGAGACTTCGTCGCGTTGCTGGAACCGCGCCTTGATCAGCTTGCTTTGCAAATTCGACCATGGCCAGACCACGAACGCGAAAAATACGATGGCAATAATGATGGGCGTGGAGAACAGCGCGATCGGCTTGATCAGCGCAGTCTGACTGATGCCCGACGCGAGCCACACCACCATTTCCGAGTCGCGATACCAGCGCGTCAGCACGAAGAGGATGGACACGAACAGGGTCACGATCATGATCACGGCGAGATAGCCGATGACGGTAAGCCCGATCAGCACGACGACGTCGCGCGGATCGACTTGCCCCGATGCTGCGAAGCCGACGATGCGGATCATCATCGTGGTCAGCATGATCGTGAGCAGAACCATGAATACGGCGCCAGCCGTATACGCGAGTTCACGCTGAAGGGAGCGTTCGAAGATCATTGATTGTCAGGTGGAAACCGGCGGCGAGGCGGTTGGATTGGCGGTTGGATTATGTGGGGTCCGCCGTTTGGATCCGCGCTTGGATCCGCGTTTGGACCGCACGCCATGACAAACGTGCCGATTGAACGAGTCACGAACGAGTCATGTGCGAGACATTCAATCCGGGTATCGCTGCCCGCGACCGCCTCGGAAAAAAATAGCGGATAATTGCGGCTTTCATCCTTCAGCCCAGATTTTATCCGAGGATAAGCGCGATGGACTTTAGCATAAAAGCCTGTGATTGGAGCAAAGGCTCGGCAAATGGTTTCCTTAACGGGAAGGCCGATGTAGTGGTGCTCGGAGTGTTCGAAGCGCAGACGTTGACGGGCGCAGCCCGCGAGATGGATTTGGTGACCAAGGGACTGCTCACGCGCACGGTGAAAGCCGGCGACATGAGCGGCAAGGCCGGTTCCACCCTAATGCTGACCGAAGTGACGGGGATTGGCGCGTCTCGGATCCTGCTGGTCGGCCTCGGCAAGCAGGACGGTTTCAATCAAAAGACTTACACGGAAGCCGCGCGCGCCGCATGGCGGGCGCTGCTCGCCACAAAGATCGCGAACGTGGCATTCACGCTCGCCCAGTTGCCGGTGCCCGAGCGTACCAGCGACTGGGGCGTGCGCTGTGCCATCCTCGCGCTGCGCGAGTTGACCTACAAGTTCACGCAGATGAAGAGCAAGCCGGAA
>NZ_JNFG01000020.1 GCF_000729995.1 Caballeronia sordidicola
GGGACTTGACCACATCCTCTTTGATGAAATTGATGTTCCACATGCCGCATTCAATAATCCGCACTTCGTTGCGAGAGCAGGTGTCGTCGGAGTTTGTGCCGTTACGCGTTTTGACACGGTCTGGGCCATGAGCCGCCGCTCACACGCGTCGTCGATCGGACGTTCGGGCGTCGGCTCCGCCCCGTAACCGGCCATTCGATTGTCAAAGACAAGCGCTCCTTCATCGGCCTTTGCGGTCGTTCACACGCTAACGGACTCCGTGCCCAACGAGTGGCTGCTTATTAGCAAGCCTAGCATCGCAGCCCGCACACACGTGCAATTGGAATCCTCACCAGCTGAACAGTAGCTTTCGAAGTTCAACGCTCGTCGGTGCGCCTGCGAGTGCCGGCAGGTCTCGAGGCGAAGTCTTAACCTGTATGGGGGCGAAGTCGGGTGAACGTGGACAACCGCTTCGGCGAAGTTCGGATGAGCATGATCGACGCCCTCTCATCCGAAACGTATCCCTTGTGTCGGGCCTTGGGATGCGCGGTATCAATCCGAGAATTTTCCGAGCATGAAAGCGCCTTATAGAAGGCACCTTTCTCGTAGCACCATGTCAGCGCCTTCCCCCGTGCGACGGAGAAGGCTTGCTCGTCGAAGAGCCATCCTAATTTGTAGCTCCCGTTGGCGCGAAAGTCCAAGGGCACTAATTTTGCACTAAATGCCTACATTGGCTCTCGACGGTCCTTGGGACACAAAGCTGGTGTACAAGCGGCAGTGACAAACTACAGAATTCATCCTAACCTTAATACGCGAGATCGAACAATTTCTAGAACGTGACGCTGCTCGAAAGTCGCTTTGGAAACCGATATTTTTGTTGGAGACAAATCGTGCCGGCAGCCCGGTTGACCCCTATAGTCTCAGCCTTGCTGATCATCGTCACTGCTGTTCATGCCGCCGACGTTTACGACCGGAATGCGCAATTACGCGCGTCCACTATAAACGTAGCAGCGATTATCTCGTCGGTGCGCTCGAATATCGTTAAAGCGGGGAGTCCCGACGCCAGAGGAGCCGACACGCACATCACGTTTATTGTAGATCAGTCACCCTTGCCGAATGCGTCAGAGAATTCCGGGACAATTCGGATATCGAATAGCCTTCACGTGATGTTGCTTTATCTCGCCGACGTCGCAATCGAGCAGAAGGCGGATGCAAAGTTCAATCAATGCGAAGCGGCATATAACGATTATTTAATATCGGCGATCTGGCGAAACAAACCGCGCTTTGTAGACGACCAACCCTTGGACTACATCGCTGCGCCGGAGGAGTTCATCGCCCTTGCCCAGCCACTTTGCCACGGCTTCGAAAAGACTTTTCCCCTCCGGAAAGATTGGAGACCCGCACGAGACGAACGAGTAGCACATTTGCTGGCATTCATTTATCTTCATGAGTTAGGTCACTTCGCACTCCACCACACCGGTATCACCGAGGATGCGGTACACGCCTCATCGGTTGGAAGCGCAGACCCGCAAGTCTTGCTTGAGCTAACGCGCTCGCGCAATCAGGAGTTCGAGGCCGATGCTTGGGGCTATCGCGAGTATCTAAGAACGTATGGCCCTGATGTTGATGTTGCAATCATAGACATGATGCACTTACTCCAGATTATTGGGAATAGCTATGACTGCTCGCATGAGGCTGTGGCGACACATCCCGACGGCATCGAGCGCTACGCAGTTTTGCTGCCAATCTATCGCGAGGAGTATGAGAAGGCATGGGGAATGAGTGTGCCACCCCAGTTAGATAACCTGTTCAACCTCGTCATCAACTTTTCCGTCCGTGCCCGGGACGCGCTTCACTGCGGCCCAGGACAGGAGAGGGCGAAAATCGATCCGAGCGTCTATGGAGACTGCGCTGCGCAGAACCGATGCTTCGGCACATCGCCGGAGTTTCAAGTCCCGCCCGCATCAAGCGGTGTTGCTAAGTAGGCGGAAGTACGCTGTGTGCAGAAACGCCTATGCGGTACGGCGCGGCGCGTATTTCCCTTATCTCAGCGACCTTATTTAAGGTGACACTCGCAAGTGTTGGCGCGATGGGGGTGACACTTGCTATTGCTGCAGCGGCGCGACCCGGGAACTAGGAGAACCAATCGCAATGAATCGGTTGTCTCGATCGAGAGCAACGCGGATTGAGTCAGGTATCCGCCGACCGAGTCGGTATAGTTTTGTAATCCCTGAATGAAGCTTTTTCGAGAATATACCCATCTTTCGGAATGGAAGTTCTATTAATGGACGAATATTTTTTCCCGTGATACTGATTGCCCCCCGCAACCTCATAGGCCGCAGGCGTTTCCCCCAAGTAGATTGCCACGTGACCGTGGCCCACGTCCGGGTTTGCGCCGCGTATCTTAAACACTATAAGGTCCCCGGTGACAGGTTGTTGCGTCTCATGCCCAAGCCCTTTGCCATTACCATTGATGGAACGGAACGAGCCCGAGTCAGCGCGCCCCGTTCCCTCACGACCCAATCGATTCAAAGCCCAGTTTAGGTATGCCGCGCACCACGGAATCGTGTCACCTTTCACATACACCTGCTTATGATCAAGCGAAGTGGCGTAATAAAACTGGACGATGACAGGATTCCAACGATCCGGCCAGGCAGCGTTGTAAGCGTGTCCGTCCACGTTTTTTTCGGTTAAGGATTCAAACCAATCGGTTAGTTCGATAAGAGAATTGCCCTTGGCGGCCGCACATATGTCTAGAGCTTTCTGATTCTCTTCGTCCGTCGCAGGGTGCGTACCAAGCGGCTGAGGCTGTTCGGGAGGATTAGCTCGGTAGTCGGCATAGTCGTCATCGGCGGGATTCCCAATTGCAAACAACCTCCCCGGAATAAAAAGCGAAGGTGTTGCGCCGGCAATAAGGCCCGCCTTGAGCAAGTCACGTCGTAACATGCGACACCTCTTCAATTTAGCTTAACTTCTGTTAGGATCAGTCTCGCCTTAAGCCAACCCCGCCACTGATCGAATAGCGGCCCGCTTTCTAGGGTATAGCGATACACAATCGAAAAGCCATCTGGCGCAATTTCGCCCCTGTCGTTTGATACCCTCGTCGCGCTCAGCGTCTGGACATCGTATTTAACGATTCGGTAACCTGGCGTTGCCTTGATTGGCCCTAAAGTAAATTTTCGTTTTGTGGTTGCGAACGCATCGTGGTCCGAAAGTGTCTCGTCGATACTGTAGGCGACATTCAAAGTGTCCGGAAAACTCGCGTCCAGATTAGTCGGCAAAGTTGGAAGTCCGAGGCCGACAGAGGCGCCTGAGTTCGTTGCCTCAGCGTACTGTGCAGCGAGGGCCTTCCATTTCTCGCGTGTTGTCTCGGGCGGATTCTCCATTTCGGAGACGAGCGTGGGCGGCAGATATTGACGGACCTCGCTCAACAGAATAATCCGTCCCTTTCCCATAACGTAAGGATCACTGACCTCTGCAACTTTTTCTCCATCATGAACTAGTCCAACTACAACTCCATTTACGTAAGCAGGACCACCACTGAACCCTGCGAGCAGCAAGACATCGGTTTTTGCAAACGGGGTTTCGACTCCGGCAACATACCCTCCGGCCCCTTCGAGCGCCCCGCCCTTTGGAAATCCGCGAATCCACACTCTCTGTGATTCGGAAACGCTTCCGCTTAGCGAGACACGCGCCGGCAAAGGAATGGGCTTGTTTTCACCAACTGGGGCACAGTAAGCGAGATCCACGCTCTCAATTGGTGTACAGGCTAAGGTGAATTCACTGGGCGGGAATGTGCTTGATTGAGCCTTAATCTCAACGGCATCCGCCATATCGTGCCCGGGAAACAAGTGCTTTGCCGTCAGAATCGTGCCGCCAGAAGTTGTTTCAATACCTGTGCCGGAGGATTGACACTGATTGCCCGCCAAGCACCGTTCGTTATCAGGTCTCCCAACTTCATCATCGTCCTTTTTGCTTATCCATGTAGACGTTATGAGGAAGGTCGCAGCTGTGTCGGTCAAAGGAAAGACTGAGTCGTCGGAGGCCTCTGAAACTTGCAAGCGGACGCCGAGAAGAACCATACAGGAAAGGGCTTTCAATAATCGACGCATGTGTCTCCCTGCTGAAGGGCGCGCGATGCACGAACGAACGCAGAAGTCGAGCGTTGCTCCCAACCTCGTTCTTTTGAAAATGTTGAAAATAGGAAAACTTAGCCCTTAAGCCTGCATTAATATGTGCGCTCCCCAACGTTTTGGCCGAGATAAATTTTATTTTGTCGAGAACTCCACAAGCAGCGGCGGCACGGTAAAAATGACGCTGAAGAGCCGCTTTAGGGCTAGCTCGGTTAGTTTTTGAATGAAATCTAGCGACGTCTGGTTACCGTGACAAACATGATTTCCCCCACGCCCAGTATGGAAACACGTCAAATAGCAGCCTTGGGCCGCATTCTTGCCTGTGCGGACTTATCCGGGCTCATTTTTCCCCGACGAGTTGGTGTTGCATGAATTCGAAGCGGCGGACGTTGCGCCTCGCGTTAGCAACTGCGTTCCAAAGTAGCTTCAAACGGCGCGGCCCCCCGCAGTACATGTTTCGTTTAATTCGATTGAACCCCACATCACATAACCACGATGGCCCACCACAATAGCCGTTGCCCTTGCCTTGGACGCGTGAAGGAACATTTTGCGCACAGACAGGGACAGCAGTTGCGGCTGGATTTCACGCTCCCGTCACGGTAACTGCCTCGTGTGAAAGATACGCGAGCCTAGAGGCCACGGGAATCTAGCAATACTCGCTCAGCGCATCTCTCACGGACATCTACATCGATCCATTCGCGATTCGACGGGAACGACTCGCTTTCTTAGACGAAAATCGGGTTCTCTTGACATTTGTCCCTGTTATAGTGCACAAATCGTGCGGTCCGTTTTGGCCTTCACATAGTCCTGATGTTTGCGAACATACAATTGCGATTAAAGGTATGAAACCAGATCTGAGCTACCCAGCTATCCTTGAAATTATCGCCCCGTACAAAAGTAATAAGCGGACAGAAAGCGCCGCATTCTTGGCTTGGTACCTTGCGAACTATTATAGGCTTGACAATCTCGAGGCTATTGACTGCATTTGTGACCAACCAGGCGACAAGGGGGTGGATGGCATCTACGTTAATGAAGGCGCCGGCACTATTGATATCTTCCAAAGCAAAATCAGTCAGAAGGCCAATTCCAGCATCGGTGACACCCAGTTAAAAGAATTTCATGGAACCCTGGCTCAATTTCAGTCGGTTGAATCTCTTCAAAACTTAATAAACAGTGCCGGCGACGTTCAGGTTGCGTCACTCATAAAGCGGCTGGATCTTCTTAAAAAAATTGAGGATTACGACGTTCGTGGTGTCTTCGTTGCGAATCTGGATATCGATCATAATGGTTCAGCTTACCTAAAGACGGCAACGATAAAATTCGTCGGGCGCAGTGAGATGGAGGAGACTTACATTTCCGACCAGAAAGAGCAGATGCACACCGGCGAGGCTGAGTTCGATATTTTCGGTGTCACTGTCAGCGACTACGCAGTCGATGGAGAGACAAAAGCCGCGATCGGACCCGTACTAGCGTCGGATCTGGTGAAACTAGGCGGGATTGCGGACCAATCGCTCTTCTCGGCGAATGTGCGGGCATCACTAGGGAACACAAAGGTCAACAAAGATATTGCAAATAGCATTCGGAATCCGGCCTTGCATAAGGCGTTTCCGTTGTTTCACAATGGGATTACGGTCCTGGCAAAATCGGTAGCCCACGATGATAAAAAACTAACGATTAAAGATTATTATGTTGTCAATGGTTGTCAGAGCTTAAACGCGCTCCATCTCAATCGAGAATTCATCTCTGGCGATCTTCGTGTCCTTACCAAATTTATTCAGGTTAAAGTCGACTCCGATCTTTCAGAACTGATCACCACATATTCAAATAACCAAAACGGGGTTAAGGCGCGAGACTTCAAATCAAATCATCCGATCCAAACGAGGCTTCAAAAAGAATTTGATAAATTCTATGCCACTGATTATTCGTATGAGGTGAAACGAGGGGAGCCTCAAGCGGAAGATACGATCTCAATTTCGAATGAGGACGCCGGGCTATTGCTGATCGCATTTGATCTGGAGGAACCGTGGACAACCCATCGAAAGTACCAAATTTTCGAGGACCGTTACGCGGAAATATTTGGCAGACCGGATGTGACCGCTGACAGAATTGTGCTCCTGCACGAGATAGCGGAAGTGCTACGCGAGAAGCTCCCGGAGCTTAAAAACCAGCTTATTGGAAAATACGTATTGACGACGTTTGACATGCTTCTGGCTGTTCGTCGGATACTAGAGCAGGACCTTGTTGGCAAGGAAATGATTTCCACGCCTAAAAAATTCGCTAGAAGCCCTGAGATGCGGCAGAGGTTCCGAAAGATGATGGAATCAATCATTTCAGCGCTTGTCATAGATTTGGATGTGGAAACCCAGGATCTTGCAGACGACTTTGACTATCGGGGCAAGCTACGAGATCGCGAATATGTGGTTGGTCTGGTGAACGCGCTTGTCGCGTCGTATCGGAAAGACGTAATGCGAAAGAAGACACCCAGCATCGGAGAAGCATGGGAAGAAGCCGCGAAATGAGAGTAAGTAGAGCGTAGGCACGTTGGCATTAGGGACTGAACCCGCTTGTAGACTCTGTCTGGGGGTGGCGTTTTAGGCTCTAATGCTGACGTTTTCCTTTTTCTTCTCTCGGTGACAACATATTGCGGGCTAACCGACGGTAGCGGTTTCATCGAAGTAGCAGTCACATCTTCTGGACGCGATCATTTGCGTGAGGAGCCGCGTTGATCGTTTTTCGATATATTAGGCACCCTAAGTGGTTTGACCGCTGACTGAGCCAGAAGCCGTTCGGAGGAACCTGGGCCTTGTATCGCCGCAATGCTCTTAAAATGGTCATCGAGGCGTCTATGATCGTTCGGCGATTGCGGATCGACTTCGGTGCCAAGTTTTTCACGGAAGCTGCCGTTGACGTGGCCTCCCGATCATTGTCCGAAACGGGTCGAGAGCACGCGTTGGCTGACCTTGAGACCTGACATTGGGAGCCATCGTCGTGCGAACCGCAGGAAACCGAGCGGTAGCTGCCTCACCCACATCGTTTCTTGAGCGTCGGCTTCGGCCGATAACTTGCCGACCAACTCGGCGCGGCGAGCGTCCGTTGCACTCCGGTAGCTGCCGGTGCGGCGCCAGGAGTCCGAACGGCAGTTGTGGGTAGAGACCGCCGATGGATCCATATCCGGTCAAATGCCCATAGCGGATCGATCAGACTCATTCGAGCGCGCCGGGACGCGGTCCTTTGTGATCGCAGGTATCGGCAGAACCATCAGATGACGGCGTCGGCGAATACCCCTTCCCAAGACGTAGCGCTCGATATAACGCGACACCCACTCAACAGGTGTTTGTCACGGACCGACTTCCGCTCGACTATTCGTCGGCCCCGCGGCAACACTTCGCCCCATCCGCATCCCTCAGAGACCGCTGAAATTACCGCCAGTCAAGGCTCGCTGCAACATGGCATGGACTCTGCTCTACCCAGCGTCCAGCCGTAGCACGACACGCCCATCCATCGAATTCGATGTCCCGCACCGGATGCACGCCTGGAATCCGCGTGTCGCGCCCCGTTCGTGCCGATACGCAATTGACCAGATCGCCGACCGGAGGATGTTGTGTTGATTTTGTTTATCTATCTGTTGCCGTTTTTCAGAAAGGCGCTTGACCGTGCTGAACACAGTCGTCGTGACGCGTACCTCGCGTCCGCCGTCGACATGGGCGAGCTCGAACGTCGCATGCATTCGATGGAGACTGACCGCTGAGGGTGTGACAAACCAATGCGCCTTGAACTAATCAGTTCGGACTCCGGGACAAGCGCGCCGGTGTCCCGATCATAGCCAGCTACCCGCGCCGAGCCGATAGTGAGCCTTCTCCGGTCCGGCATCCGCGCCCCCACCTCTTGAGTACCATGAACGACATGAATAACACTATCGCGTCGCAAGCCTTCTCATCCGTAACATCGGTGATTGCACTGCATTGCTCCGGTTCGGGAGCGTCGCAATGGCGCAAGCTCGGCGAGGCGCTGGGCTCGCGCCACGCGTTCGTCGCGCCCGAGCACTACGGCTGTGATAGCACGGGCCCGTGGAGCGGTGAGCGCGCATTCACGCTCGCCGACGAGGCCGCAAGGACCATCGGCATCATCGACGCCTCGTGCGGCAAGGTGCATCTCGTCGGCCACTCGTATGGCGGTGGCGTGGCGTTACGCGCGGCCGTCGAACGGCCGGAGCGCATCGCGAGCCTGACGCTTTACGAGCCCTCGGCGTTTCATCTGTTGAAGGTGATGGGCGCGCACGGAGCACACGCGCTCGCGGAAATCCTCGCGATCTCGAAGCGCACCGCCGATGGCGTGAGCTGTGGCGATTATCGGGGCGCGGCGGCTTCGTTCGTTGATTACTGGGGCGGCCAGGGCGCATGGGAAGCGCTGCGGCCCTCGGTGCAGGCCGCGCTCACGCGCTGGGCGCCGAAGGCGCCGCTCGACTTCCGCGCGCTGCTCGACGAACGCATGCCCGCAAGCGCGTACACGGGCCTGCGTGTCCCGGCGCTGATCATGCGCGGCCAGCACGCGCCCGTCCCGACGCGCGCGATTGCCGAGCGGCTGCCAATGCTTCTGCCAGCGGCACGGCTTGCAATCGTTGAAGGCGCGGGACACATGGGGCCGCTCACACACGCCGACAACGTCAACGCGATCATCGTGCGGCATATCGCCGAGGCGGATGCGACGGCTTGAACCGGCCTCCCGATAAAACGCGGCGACTCGCCGCGTAGGGGGAGGTTGAAGGCGCATTCGCTGATTGGTTCATCGCGGGCGCTGTCGCAGCTTGCTTTCACAGTCGCTACCCGCGGTTCATTGTGACGATCTTTTGAGGCATGCAGCCAAGCCGGGATGCGGCCTCTTTTCCTCCTTTCCGATACATCGTTGCAGCGCATCGAGCCGGAGTCCGAAACGGACGCTTAGCGGCGCTTTCACCTCAGCTCGACGTCGGGTCGCCTCATCACGGAATAAACTGTCGTGCGAGGACGCGGGCAGCGACTGGACGAAACGCGTCTCAAGCCAAACGTGGAGTTCAACAACGATGATCTGCGATGATCCTCTGCCGGGCGCGTTGTACATCGGGCCGGCAGATCCGATGAGCGATGTTCCGCGCCTTACCCAAACGCGACTGCGGAGGCGCGGATGACGCTCGCCGGCACGCTGGTCCAGACCTGCCGGGCGGCCGTGTCGTCGCTCGGACGCGAATTGGCGGCCTGGAAGCCTTCCAGGGAGCGCGCGACATTCGGGACTGAAGCAATGCTCTCGGTCGCGCTTTCGGTCGCGCTCGCCAACGCGTTGCATCTGTCAGACACGTGGTGGGCGGCCATCAGCGGCTACGCTGTCATGCAAACCAGTTTCGCCGGCTCCGTGCAGCGCGCTGCGCACCGCATCATCGGCACGGTGATCGGCGCCGCACTTGGAACCTTGGCGGGACCGTGGATCGGCGACCGGCCGTGGCTGTTCGTGCCCGTGCTGGGGGCGATCGGCGGCGTTGCGGTGTATCAGGCCAACGGGCCCAGGGCGGCCTACGCCTGGGTGCTGGGCGGCGTCACGGCGCTGATGGTGACGTACGAAGCGCATGCGCTCGTATCATTCCGTGCGACCGCATTATTTGCAGCGCTGCGAGTCGCCGAGGTCATGGTTGGAACGCTCGCTTGCCTGCTGGTGGCGAGCGTATTTCACTTCGGGCCGACGTGGTACAGGAAGACGCGGCAACCGTCGATGTCTGCAACCGCCCGCGCAGCCGGTGAAGCCGGGACGCCTGACGCGTCAAGTCCTTCGCCGCCACTGGAAACATTGCGCCCGACTCGCATGCTGCTGGGCTTGCAGGGCGCACTGGCAATCGTGATTCTCTCAGCGCTAACGTACGTTTTGCATCTGCCAGGTTTCGCGCAAGCGATGGTCACGGCGATCGCGGTGCTGGTGTTGCAGGTAGGCTTGCCGGCAAACGGGACCCAGCAACCGGTCATCGAAAAGATGGTGCAGCGGGTGGCGGGCTGCTTGCTGGCCGGCGCGCTGGGTGTGGCGCTACTGCCGCTGATGCGGGGCCAGGCGATCCTGTGCATGCTCGCGCTGTCTGCCGGCGTATGGATTGGATGTCACGTGCAGTCGGGACGGGAAGGCGCGAGCTACGTCGGCCGGCAATTCACGATCGCGTTCATCATGGTATTTGTGCAGGACCATCATTGGTCGGCCGATCCGGTACCGGCGCTCATGCGGCTATCGGGCATCCTCACTGGAATTGTCGTGCTGGCAACGGTGATGCTCGCAACCAGCAGGCTGCATTTGCCGCTGTCGACGGATGATGCAAGCCGTTGAGACTCGCATGCACCACGCATCGCCTGGCACTCGTTTTCCGATGTCCGCCTTCGACCATATCGAGCGGCTACTTCGGGTTGACCTCGACTGTTCGCGGTGTATTCGCAGCGGCACCAGATGTCCAACCGGATTCGCGCTTTCGTTGACTTTATCGCCCATGATCTTCGGAATGAAGCGGGGGAGTTCAAGTAGGGTCGATTAGCGTTCCTGATGCGGCGAATTCAGCGCTACCCGGATTCGCAAAAGGGCTGACGCACGCATGCCTTACAGGAACAACTGAATTGCCGCGGGCCATGATCATGTCGCGTCGAAACTCGTCCAGAATAGAACCCATCTCCAATCAGGATTAAACGTCCGGGCGCAGCGGTCGGTCCGGCAAGCATTTGCAAATCCGGCTACGCTGTGTGCGGCTGTTGCCCTCGTGTCGAACCGGTGGCGCGACAGGAAATCATCATCAGGAAAGCAATGAAACAACCAATCAGAATCGATTTTGTCTCCGATGTAGCGTGCCCGTGGTGCGCTGTCGGTCTGTCCTCGCTGCAACTTGCATTGTCACGACTTGGCGATGAGGTCGACGCCGAATTCGTCATGCATCCCTTCGAACTGAATCCGCGGATGGGCGAGGAGGGTGAAGACCTTGTCGAACATATCGCAAAGAAATACGGGCGTACTCCGCAACAGATAGCCCAGGCGCAGGCCGAGCTCCGGCAGCGCGGCGCGGATGTTGGTTTCACCTTCGGCACGCGCACACGCATCTATAACACCTTCGATGCGCACCGCCTGATGCATTGGGCCGGTATCAAAGGTAAGCAGGTAGAGCTGAAACAGGCGCTGCTAAAGGCTTATCACGGCGAGGGCAAGCCGACGAGCAGCCATGACGTTCTGGTCGAAGCCGCGCAATCTGCAGGGCTTGACGGCGCTGAGGCGCGTTCTATTCTGCAAGGAGACGACTACGCCAATGAGGTTCGCGCAGAAGAAGAGAAATACCAGGCAATGGGCATTAATTCAGTACCGTCGGTCATCTTTAATAACCGCTACTTGCTGACTGGCGCACAACCCGCAGAAGCGTTCGAGAAAGCCATTCGACGGATTCTGACCGAAGCGTAATGTGACTTCGGGATCGCAATGGCGCTTCGCCGTTGATTTCTGGATCTCATCACTCGACAGTGAGCGGCTGCAAGAAGCAGTCGTTCACTGGCCCGCCCGGCAATAAGCTTACTCATCAATCAGCCGTCCACGGCTTCCCGTCAGATTTCGATTTGTTCCCGCTGTGCAAGACTGTTTGTTAGCTGCGGGTATTCGAAATCCGGCTCTATGCGCCTACATTTGCCTCTATTGGATTCGTTGGCTCGATCGGCGACGAAGCCGAAAAACCCATGTTCGAAGACATGAGGCGGCGTGGCGCGGGCGGCGCCCGCCTCCACCACGGGAGGACATATGAGCGAAGCAGATCAAGGCGCGCGCGTGCGCGAGCTGAGTCATTTCATCGACGGTCAACGTGCCGCTGGCGCGAGCGGGCAGTTCGCCGATGTATACGATCCGGCGCTAGGCCGAGTGACGGCCCGCGTGCCGGTCGCAAGCACAGCTGAAGTTGCCGCCGCCGTCGCTGCTGCGAAAGCCGCGTTCGCGGCCTGGAGCGAAACCGCGCCGCTGACGCGCGCCCGGCTGATGTTCAAGTTCAAGGAACTGCTCGACGCGCATACCGATGAACTCGCTGAGCTCATCACGCGCGATCACGGCAAGCTGTTTTCGGACGCGAAGGGCGAGGTGCTGCGTGGTATCGAAATCGTCGAATTCGCGTGCGGCATTCCGAACCTGCTCAAGACCGAATTCACCGATCAGGCTGCCAACGACATCGACGCCTGGAATCTACGTCAGCCGCTGGGCGTGGCCGCGGGCGTCACGCCATTCAATTTCCCCATGGTGGTGCCGTGCTGGATGTTCGTGATGGCGGCCGCGTGCGGCAACACGTTCATTCTCAAGCCCTCGGAGCGCACGCCGTCGGCATCCATTCGCCTTGCCGAGCTGTTCATCGAGGCCGGCTTTCCCAAGGGTGTCTTCAATGTCGTGCATGGCAGCAAGGCTGTCGTCGATGCGCTGATCCAGCACCCCGACGTGGTCGCGATGTCGGTCGTCGCCTCGACGCCGGTGGCTGAATACATCTACAGCGAAACCGCCAAGCGGGGCAAGCGCGTGCAGGCGTTGGGCAGTGCGAAAAACCATCTGGTCGTCATGCCCGACGCCAATCTGAACCAAGCCGTCGATGCGCTGATCAACTCGTCGTATGGCTCGGCCGGCGAGCGCTGCATGGCGACCTCGGTCGCGGTGGCGGTAGGGGATGTTGCCGATGAGCTGGTTGAACGCCTCGCGCCGCGTGTGCGCTCGCTCAAGATCGGCGGCGGCATGGAGCCCGATCTGGACATGGGGCCGCTCATCTCCGCCGCGCATCGCACGAAGGTGTTGGGCTATATCGATGCGGGCGTCGCGGCAGGCGCCAGGCTCGTCGTCGATGGTCGCGGCCAACCCTTTCCGGGGCACGAAGAGGGCTTCTTTCTCGCCGGCTCGCTCTTTGATGACGTGAAGCCTGATATGACTATCTATCGGGAAGAGATTTTCGGGCCGGTCCTGTCGGTTGTCCGCGTGCCTGATCTTGCGAGCGCGATAGCACTCGTCAACGCGCACGAACTCGGGAACTGTGTAACGCTTTTCACATCCGACGGCCGCTCGGCACGCACGTTCACCCGGCAGATTCAGGTGGGCATGGTGGGCATCAACATACCGAGTCCGGTGCCGGCGGCGTGGCATTCGTTTGGCGGCTGGAAGCGATCGCTGTTCGGCGATCATCACGCGTACGGCCAGGAAGCCGTGCGCTTTTACACGCACTACAAGAGCGTCATGCAGCGCTGGCCGGATAACGTCGCCTAAGTCAGGAATCGCTCCCGCGCCAGCAAACTGTGCATATTCACAGTATCATCGTTTCCAGACCAACCGGAGGGGAAACGATGAGCCTTATCGATGAAACCGGCGCGGGTCTCGACGGCCTCGCTCAGTTGCGGGCGCTGATGTCCTCGGGACGCAAGCCAGGGATTCTGGAGTCGCTGAATTTCGATTTCGTTGAAGTCGATGCGGGTCGCGCGGTCTTCGCCGGCATACCGGGCGATCACGCGTATAACCCGATTGGCACCGTTCATGGCGGCTACGCAGCCACGCTGCTGGATTCGGCCTGTGGTTGCGCCGTGCATTCACGGCTCACGGCCGCGCAGGCCTACACCACACTAGAGTTGAAGGTCGCGTATCACAAGGCCATCACGCGCGACTCCGGATTGCTGCGCGCCGAGGGCCGCGTGATCTCGATTGGCCGGCGCGCCGCATTCGCGGAAGCCACACTGACCGATGCTACCGGGCGTTTGTATGCATCGGCGACATCGACGTTGCTGGTGTTCGAGCGTTGAGCGTTGCGGCCGCTATGCCGCCAAATCAATCCAGCGCCTTCTGCGATTTTTCATCCATGAATGCGACGGCGATCAACCCCAACAGACCACAGCCGATCACATACCATGCGGGCGCGAGCACACTGCCGGTCGTCACGATCAGCGACGTCACGAAGAATTGCGCGAAGCCGCCAAAGATCGCGACTCCGAGGCTGTAGACCACGGCGCCGCCGGTTGCCCGCACCGAGCGCGGAAAGAGTTCACCGAGCATTGCGCCAACGCCGCCAATATTGATCGCGTGTACCGACGAAAGCAGCGTGACGACCGTGAGCAGCGTGCTGGTTGTCGGCCATCGGTTCAATGCAACGAAGGCCGGATAGATGGCAAGCAGCAGGACGATACGCGTGCCTTGCGCGAGCGCGTTGCGTCCGAAGCGGTCGGTCAGGTATCCACCGACCGGCGAGAGCACAAAAATAATCGCGCCCGATATACAGCCTGACAGCATCGCGATTCCCGGCGGCAGGCCGAGCGTTTTGACAGCGTAGATCGACAGATAAAACACGATGATGAAATGCGCCGATGTCCCGGCAATCGTCAGTCCCAGTCCCGTGAGCACGGCGCGCCGATGATCGCGGAGTACATCAATCAGCGGTAGCTTCGGCGCTTTCTGCTTGGGCGTGTGCACCGGTTCTTCTTCGAGCGTCTTGCGCAGCCACCAGCCGACCGGCACGATCAGCGTGCCGATCAGGAACGGCACGCGCCATCCCCAGCTTTCGAGTTGTGAAGTCGAAAGCGAAGCGGTCAACGCGACACCGGTCAATGCGCCTGCAAGCGCCGAAAGACCCTGGCTGGCGAATTGCCACGACGCATACAGGCCACGCCGGTTCGGCGGCGCTTGTTCGAGCAGAAGCGTAGTCGATGCCCCCACTTCGCCGCCCGCGGAAAATCCTTGAATGAGCCGCGCGATCACCAGGATGACGGGTCCTAAGAACCCGGCTTGTCCGTAGGTCGGCGCGACGGCGATCATCGCCGTGCCCACCGCCATCAGCCCTAGCGTCAGAATCATCGCCTTCTTGCGTCCGGCGCGATCCGCGTACATGCCAATCACAAGCCCGCCCACGGGCCGCGTGAAAAAGCCGACACCGAAACTCGCGACGGCAAGCAGTAACTGCCCGACCGGATCGTGGACCGGAAAGAAAAGCTTGCCGATCAGCAAGGCAAAGAACCCGTAGACCGTGAAGTCGTAGAACTCGAGCGCATTACCTACTGCTGCCGCCGTGACGAGCCGCATGCGGCTTTGCTTGCGCAGGCCCTGAGCAGCGCTCGGCGGAACGTCGAGGCTTGATACGGTAGGAATGCTCATGTCTTCTCTCGGAACGCGGTGGATTCTGCAGGTTTTGAATGGTTCAATCGGCCAGATACGCTTCGGTCAGGCGGACCCAGTAGCTCGCGCCGATAGCGAGAATGTCGTCGTTGAAGTCGTAGCCGGGGTTGTGGACCATGCAGCTGCCCTTACCCTCGATGCCATTGCCGATCCACGCATACGCACCCGGCACGACTTCGGCCATGAACGCGAAGTCCTCGCTGCCCATGAGCGGATGCGCTTGCGTATCCACACGTTGGGTACCGAGCATCTTCTGCGCGACTTCCGCGGCGAACGCGGTGGGTTCAGCGTGATTGACGAGCACGGGATAACCCCATTCATAGTCGATCTCCGCCTCCACCCCGAACGACGCCGCCTGCGCCTGCACGAGTGCCGTAATGCGTTGCCGCAAGAGATCGCGCACGGCGGGATCGAGCGCGCGGATCGACAGTTTCATCTCGGCGGTTTGAGGAATGACGTTGAAGGTATCGCCGGCTTTCACGCTGCCAACTGAGATCACTGCCGACTTCTGCGAGTCGATTTCCCGGGCCACAATGCTCTGCAGCGCGAGGATAATGCCCGCCACCGCGGGCATGGGATCCCGCGACAGATGCGGCAGCGCGCTGTGTCCGCCTAACCCACGCAGCACGATGGTGGCGCGGTCGGCTGAGGCCATCGCGGGGCCGGTGCAGAAGTTCATGCCGCCCGTTTCGTAGCCCGGCATGTTGTGCAGGCCGAACACGGCGTCACACGGAAACTGCTCGAATAGACCGTCTTGAATCATTGCGCGTGCGCCGCCGTAGCTTTCTTCCGCCGGCTGGAAGATCAGCGTCAGCGTGCCGGAAAACTGCCGGCTTTCTGCGAGGTAGCGGGCGGCGCACAGGAGCATGGCGGTATGGCCGTCGTGACCGCAGGCGTGCATGGTCTTAGGTACCGCGCTGGTGTAGGGAAGGCCGGTCGCCTCTTCGATGGGCAACGCATCCATGTCGGCGCGCAGGCCGATGCGCCGGCTGCCGCTGCCAAGTTTCATTACACCCACCACGCCCGTCTTGCCGAGGCCGCGCGTCACTTCGTAGCCCCATTGCGTGAGCAGGCTGGCGACGAGGTCGCTGGTCGCGCGTTCCTCGAACGCGAGTTCCGGATTGGCGTGGATCTGGCGCCGCACGGCGATGAGGTCCGGCGCAATGGCTGCTATTCCGGGAATGACGGGATCGACTGACAGCATGACTAACTCCTTGGATATTCGGCGGGATCAATTCAGCGTGACTGCTTCCGGTCAAGCATATAAAGTCACAAAGAAAACCAAAAGACAGTTAATTAAATTTCTGACTACTATCAGTTGTCGGTATAAACCCTTGAATCCCCGATGAAATACCATCAGTTGCGTGCGTTCCTTACGGTCGCCGAGCAGGGCAGCATCCGCGCGGCGGCGCGTAGCCTGCATCTATCGCAGGCGGCGTTGACGAAGGCGTTGAAAGAACTCGAACAGGACCTGGGCGTGCCGCTGGTCCTGCGTACCGCGCGCGGCGTGCAATTGACCGCGTTCGGCTCGCAGTTGCGGATTCGGGCGCAGATGGTCGTGAGCGAGATGCGGCGCGCCGAAGACGACATCGCGCATATGAAGGGCGCGGTGACCGGCAGCGTGGCCGCCGCCGTCACGCCGACCGCCGCGTTGTCGATTCTCCCTAAAGCGTTCAGCGCATTTCGAAAGAAGATGCCGCATGCGCGCGTGAGTTTTATCGAAGGATTTCCGGGCGTGGCGCTGCCGCGTTTGCGCGACGGGTCACTTGATTTCGTCGTGGCCGTCGTAGTGCCGGAGCATCTGGGTCCGGCGTTCGATTACATCGAGCTATACAAAATCAGTTCGGTGGTCGTCGCGCGGCAAGATCATCCGCTGGCGCACTGTACGTCCCTGGCTGAACTCGTCGATGCGGAATGGCTGTTGAATCCGTCGCCCGAAAGCTCGACACGCGGACTACTCGATTTCTTCGCCGCGAATGGTTTGCCGGTGCCGCAGAAAATTATCGAATGCCCGAGCTTCGTGATTGCGCACGGATTGCTGCGCGGCTCGGATACCGTTGCGATGTTGCCCGAGCCCTTGCTGGACCAACCGTGGGTGCGCGAGGGAATCGCCGTGTTGCCTGTAGCCAACCTGCCGCCGCCGATAGCAATCGGCGTAGTGACGCGCCGCGACAGCCCGCTGACGCCCGCGGCTTCGTTGCTGCTGGATTGTTTGCAGGATGCGGTGACGTCGCTCAGGTTGAACGTTTCGGCGCGCCGGTCAATCCAGGGGCGGTAAGCGGCGTTCGACCGGCGTCGACTTGATGATTGCCGTGCTTGTCTCCGCTCGCTCCGCGACCTTCGAGAGAATCTCGTCGAGTTGTTCGATTGTCTTGAGAAAGAGCCGGCAGACAAAACAGTCGTCGCCGGTGACCTTGTCGCATTCGACGAATTCGGGAATGCGCCGGATGGCTTCTTCCACCAAGTGCAGTTGACCTGGCAGCGGCTTGACTCGAACGATGGCCTGAAGCGTGTATCCCAGCGCGCGCGGATCGAGCTTGACCCCGAACCCCTGGATCACGCCACGCGCTTCGAGCTGACGCACGCGCTCGGCTGTGCTTGGCGCCGACAAGCCGATTCGGCGCGCAAGCTCGCTCATCGCGATCCGGCCGTCCTCGGATAGAACGGCGAGCAATTCGCGGTCGGTCTGGTCGAGCGATACAAGACCCGGCAGGGAAGAAAGGCGATTCTTCAAATGGACCTTCGATTTGAAGTTAAAACGTCAATGTCCGCTCATTTTACACATGGAATCACACTCGGCCGCCCACTAAACTTACTAGACTGAAGGACTGGCACCACTTGAAAGGCGAGGCGATGAGCTCGAGAGAAATGCGCGTTGGTTGCGTAGAAATGAGTGTAGCGATGCTGATATCCGGCACGGTCGGCTGGCTCGTCGTGTCGTCGCAGCAAACTCCCTTGAACGTGGTGTTCATTCGTTGCGTGTTCGGCACGGCGACGCTGTTCGTGATCTGCGCATTCAAGGGGATGCTGCGCAAAAGCCTGTTTTCCTGGCGCATGCTTGGACTGGTTGCGCTCGGCAGCGCGACGATTGTCGGCAACTGGGTGCTGCTGTTTGCGGCTTATTCGCGAGCTTCCATATCGATGGCGACCGCCGTCTATAACACCCAGCCTTTCATGCTCGTCCTGCTCGGCGCGGTAGTGTTTCGCGAACGGATCACCCTGCGCACGATTCTCTGGCTGGTCGTTGCGTTTCTAGGCCTTGTGCTGGTCGTGCGAGTGGAACCCGCGGTGCTGGCCAGGCCCGGTGAATATCTGGAAGGTATTGCCTATGCGCTCGGCGCCGCATTTCTCTATGCGATCTGTTCGATCGTGACCAAGCAACTCAAGGGAACGCCGCCCCATTTGATTGCGCTGTTGCATGTGGCGCTTGGCATCATCATGCTTGCGCCGTTTGTCGATTTCCGGCATCTGCCTACCACCCCGAACCATTGGGCGGATCTCGTCGTGCTCGGCGTGGTCAACACCGGCATCATGTACGTGCTGCTTTATGGCGCCATTCAGAAACTGCCGACTGCGGTGATTGGCGCGTTGTCGTTCATCTATCCGGTCGTGGCGATCATTGTGGACCGGGTCGCGTTCGGACAACGCTTAGGATGGCTGCAGATTGTTGGCGCGGCGTTGATTCTGCTGGCGGCCGCCGGAACAACGTTGGGTTGGGAACTCATGCCGCGAAAACGTGCGGCGTTCGAATAACCAGTCATCTTTTCGTATTAACAAGCTTCCCGGCAACTATCCGTCATGAACCTGCTTGACGTATTTCCGCGCAATGCACCCGATCACTTCCGAGTGATCCGACCAGTTGCGCACGCGGGTTCCAAAAGCAAAAAAACGTCGCTCATCTGACCGGAGCGCTGTTCCGTCAGGTGCGACGGAACAGATGCGGTCACTCGATTTCCATCCCTGTTCTCCGATGCCCTGACGGTTTTTATCGGTCAAACATGGAGAGTAGGGAATGTCGATTTTTTCTGGTATCTGGATTCCGCTGGTCACGCCGTTTTCAAACGGACGTGTCGATCACGACGCGCTGCGAAGGCTGGTCAGGTCTTACATCGATGCAAAGGTTGCAGGGTTTGTTGCGTTGGGAACGACGGGCGAACCTTCGTCGCTCGATCACGCCGAGCAAGAACAGGTGCTTGCGACCATTCTGGATGAGGCGAAGGACCTTCCCGTCGTGGTGGGGCTGGCCGGCAATAACGCGGCGGAGCTTCGCGAACGCGCACTTCGCTTGAACGAGCTTCCGATTACCGGTTTGCTCGTTCCTTCGCCTTACTATGTCCGGCCCTCGCAGGCCGGCTTAACGAGCCACTTCACCACCCTCGCCGATATCAGCACGGTCCCTCTGATTGTCTACGACATTCCGTATCGGACGGGTGTACGGCTGGACCTCGCGACCCTGTTGACGCTCGCGGGTCATCCCAACATTCACGCCATCAAGGATTGCGCCGGATCGCTCGAGACGACCCTAGCGCTGATCCTCGATGGACGTTTGTCGGTGCTGGCGGGTGAGGACCTGAATATGTTCAACACGCTATGTCTTGGCGGGCACGGTGCGATCGCGGCAAGTGCGCATGTGCGCGCGGCTGACTTCGTTGCGGTCTATAACGACATCAAGGGCGGGCGGCTTGATGAAGGGCGTGCGCGGTTTCATCGGCTGGTGCCGTTGATACAAGCACTCGGGTCCGAGCCTAATCCGGCACCCGTGAAGTGTGCGCTCGATGTCTTGGGGATGATTCGACAGGAACTTCGTGCGCCGATGACGCAAGCGACAGACCGGCTTCGTGATCAGCTTGGAACCTTGCTGCCGAGCTAGGCAAGAAACAGCGCGGCAGCCGGTGGATGCGATTCACGTGCATAGGCCCGCGCTTATTTCACCAAGTGCAGTCCCTTGGCCAGCACGATGCCCTTCTCGCGGTTGATCAGCCAGATATCGCCGACGTTCGCGTGCATTGTTGCCGTGCGTGTGGTGATATCGGTGGGCTCCTCGTTGCTGGGATCGGTATGGTCCTTGGTTTGTGTCAGATAAGGCGGCACCACGCGACAGATCAACACGAGCGCGAGATCGCCGTCTTCCTCGGAAAACGCGTCCGGCGACAGCACGAAGCGCCCATGCACCGTCGTCTTGTTGTGCTTGTTGACGGGATCCAGCTCGATGATATCGATGTTCTGTATATAGCCCTTGGATTTCGCTTCGGCCGCTACCACCAGCTTCCGCCCACGCGGTCCGGTGATGGTCTTCTTGAGGACTATCGTGTAGGGGTGGTCGCTGTCCGACAGATCCACGTCCACCGTCATTACGCGCACTTTCGACCGATAGCGAATTCCATAGGGTGCGGGCACCACGAAAGCCAGATCGCGGCTTAGCTTGGCGTCCATTAGCGCTGAGTCGTGCAACGTTTTCGGCAGCGCGTCGCCAATCAGATCTTCTACGCGATGCGTGAACGTGCGCGTCTTGCTATCGGTGAATTTGCGCGCCAGCGCGTCCCTGACGGCCGCCGGATCATCGCCGGTGAAACCGGGCGTTACCACGATGCTGACCGGCGCAACAGTCTCTGCTTGTCCGGGCGTCGTGACCGCGCTGCTGGCCGATTGAGCCTGGGCAGTTACACACAAGCAAAGAAGGGCACAAGCGGCGCTTACGCTCGCTCGTTTTATTTCCTGAAGACTCATTAGCAGACTCCCATGGACATGATCGCGGACCGCCTGGTCTTCGTGCTGCACGAGCAGCATTCGAGTCAATTCGTTGTTATTCAATTCTATTCAATGGTACCCGGCTAGAAAAGATAAATGGGAGACATTGGCGCGAGGAAGCGGTATTAACCATAAGGTGGAGAGCCCTTGTCCGCTGAAGATCCGGTGAGGTGTAGAGTTTCCCGAATCGAAGAGCATCTGGAATTTTGGTGCTTAAGAGAAATGCTGGTCTCGACCAACCTTTCCGCTAGGGAAAACCAATATGAAATCTCCCGCCATTCATGCGTTGCCGAGCCGGGATTGTTTATCGCATGAGACGTTGCGATGAGCGGGCCGCTCAAGGGAATTCGCGTGGTTGAGATGGTCGGGCTTGGGCCGTGTCCGTTCGCCGCGATGATGCTCGCTGACATGGGGGCGGACGTGATCCGCATAGATCGTCAGCCGACCGGCGGCGAGACGCCGTATCCCATGCAAGGCACGAAATTCGACGTGATGGCACGTGGGCGCCGCTCGCTCGCGCTGGATCTCAAGCAACCGGAAGCGCGGGAACTGGCGCTGCATCTTGTTGCTCAGGCCGATGCGCTAATCGAAGGTTTTCGCCCTGGCGTGATGGAGCGGCTTGGCCTCGGGCCTGATGCATGCATGGAGCGCAATCCGAAGCTTGTGTACGGCCGCGTGACGGGCTGGGGGCAGGATGGCCCGCTGGCTATGACCGCAGGGCACGATGTGAATTACATCGCGATGAGTGGCATGCTGCACGAGATTGGCCGTAGCGATGCACCGCCGGTGCCGCCGCTGAATCTGCTCGGCGATTTTGGCGGTGGCGGCATGATGCTCGCGTTCGGCGTGTTGTGCGCGCTGCTGGAAGCGCGCGGGTCGGGCAAGGGCCAGGTGATCGATGCCGCGATGGTCGAAGGATCCGCGCTGCTGGGCGCGATGATCTACGGCTACAAGGCGTTCGGCGCGTGGTCGGGCGAACGAGGCACGAGCATGCTTGCCGGCGGCGCGCATTTCTACAATACCTATGCATGCGCGGATGGCAAATTCGTGTCGGTTGGGGCGATCGAACCGCAGTTTTATGCTTTGCTGCTCAAGCTCTGCGGTATTGATGACGCGGCCTTCGATAACCAGATGGATCGCGAGCAATGGCCGTCGCTGAAAACGAAAATAGCGGCCATCTTCGCGACGAAATCGCGAGCGGCGTGGTGCGAATTGATGGAAGGCACGGATGTGTGCTTTGCGCCCGTGCTCGATATGGACGAAGCACCGGAGCATGTGCATAACCGGACGCGGGGGACGTTTATCGACGTAGAGGGGGTGACGCAACCGGGCCCGGCGCCGCGCTTTAGCCGCACGGTGCCGGAGGTGAGTTCGCCGCCGTCGAGTCCGGGGCAGGATACTGACGCGATTTTGCGGGACTGGAATGTGCCGAGTGAGTTGGTCGAGAGGTTGCGGGGGAAGAAGGTGGTTTAGGGGGGGCTATTCGTCGCCTTTCGCCCCAGACTCTTGCGATCGATCCCGGTTGACGAATCCCTATATCTCCGACAATATGCGGTTGACGAATTCGTCAAAAACCGAAAAAGAGATGGTGTTATGGATTTGCCGCTGCCTTGGAAGTCGAAGCCTGTACTCACGGAAGAACGTCTTAACGTGATCGCCCGTGATCTTCGCGATATTTATTACGGCGTCGAGTCGCTGCTCGATACAGAAGACGACTGTTCCTATGGACGCGGGACCCTGTTTTTCGGTCGTTCTCGACAACGGCTCATCCGACTGGGTACCTCAGGTGAGCACGAGTGGCTGAAGCTCACCAATGCTGCGATGGATATTACGCTCGAAATCGAGGGCGTTCCCTTCCGGTTTTTTCGCGACGATCATGAGTCGCCCAAGAAGAAGGGCTTTTGGCGTCGCAACCAGACGGACCAGTTGTTCGCGCCCACCGATGCCGAGGCGGTGGTCTTTCGGTTTATTGTTCAACGTCCTTTGACTGAAAACGACGAACTCGAGATCTATTTCGTTGGTTATAACGCGGTGGAAGATGCGCTATGCGAATGGCGATTTGGCGATGTCCGGGTCCTCAGCAGCACGGACGACCAGTTGCCGGATGCGGTTCATCAGGACGCTCCTCAAGCCGACCTTCTGCACACTGACGACGGCATTTCCCAACCTCACGCCGATACCGGTAAATGACAGTTGAATTCGATGCGGCCAATCTGAGATTGGTCCGCTGCGCTCAAAGCCTTTCGCTTGCTGATGTAGGGGACGCAGTCGGCAAGTCGAAACAATTCATCCAGCGGGTCGAGTCTGGAATGGCTCAACCCACTGATGAACTCGTCGATGCGCTGGCATCTGTGCTTCGCGTGCAGCGGCAGTTCTTTTTCCCGGGCGCACCGCAAGCGTTGCCCGAAGAGGCATTCCATTTCCGCAAGTTGACGACGGCGAAGCTGAGCGACAAGCAGACCGTTATCGCCAAAGGCGAGCTCTTCCGCCGGTTCGTCGCTTCGATTGATGCCCGGTTGCGGCTTCCCCAATTGGACTTTCCTGAATTCCCAATCGACAGCGCGGAGGCGGCGGAGCGTGCCGCCGAGAAATGCAGGGCGCATTGGGGATTGGGCGTGGGACCGATCGGCAATATGGTCCGCGTGCTTGAAAACGCAGGCGCCGTTGTGACTGCGTTTGAACATTCGGCGAAAGATATTGATGCGCTATCTATTGCGTCATCGCGGCCAATCGTGGTGACCAACCGCAGCGACGCGTCAGCGTGCCGCGTGCGCTTCGGATATGCACACGAGTGCGGTCACTTCGTTGGGCATGTCGGCCGCAAGACGGGGGACAAAGCATCGGAGTCCGAGGCTAATCGATTCGCCAGTGCTTTTCTGCTTCCTCGAAGCAGCTTCGTCAAGGAATTTCCCGCCTTGAGAGGCGGCACGCAGGTTAACTGGATTGCGTTGTCGGAACTGAAAATGCGGTGGCGCGTGAGCAAGGCTGCGATGCTGTATCGCGCGCGGCAACTGAACATTCTTGGTGAAGATCAATACAAGCGCGCGCTGCTAGGACATCTGTTTGAAAAAGGCGAGCGCCACATCGAACACGAAGACGTCTCCATTCCGCATGAAAAGCCGGAGCTTCTTCATCACGCACTGGCTGTGCTCAGAGAGAAACTGGGCTTGTCATTGAATGATATTGCCGTGTCCGTGCACATGACCCGCGCACTGCTCGCAGAAATTGCTCCCTTGGCGGACGACGAGCATGAGGCGGAGACCCGTGTTGTTTCCCTTGCGCAATTCCGCCAGGCTCGCGAGAAAACCAACGGCTAAGCCAACCAACATTATCGGCCGATTCACCCCGCCGGAAACCTCACCACAATCCGGCTGAACGGCACCGACCTGTCGACGGTCACCGCCCCCGCGCCCTTGCCCGCATAAGTCGTCACGAGGCGCATGCCGAGGCCTGTACCCTGCGGTTTCGGGAAGTCGATGGGAAATCCGTCTCCCTCGTCCTCCACGGTCAGCAGCACGGCATCATCAGAGCGTTCCAGCGTCACGCGCACCGTCCCGCGCCCGTACTTGAGCGCATTGGTCACGAGCTCCGCCGTCACCAGCCCGAGCGGCGCCAGCCGCGCGGCGGGCAGCACGATCGACTTTCCCTCCAGCGACACTTCCCGCCCCGCAGCCAATTCGGCCATATCGGCCGTCAGGCCGCGGAGGTAACTGGTTGCATCCGTGGCTTCCGCGCCGTCGTCCTGATAGAGCCGGTGGTGAACCGAGCCCACCGTGCGCACGCGCGTGGCCGCCGCCTGCAAATGCGTGGCGACGGATTTATCGCCGGCGAGATTCGCCTGCAGCGCGAGCAACGTCTGCACAAGCTGAAGACTGTTGCGAACCCGGTGATGAACCTCCTTCATCATCAGCGCCGAATTGCCAAGCTGCGTCTCCTGGCTCAATACGAGCGCGGCGAGTTTCTCCTCGTTCTCGTGCCGATCGGTGACATCGCGCATGGTCAGCACGATGCGCTTCACGCGCTCATCGGTATCGAGAATAGGCGCCACCGATACATCCCACCAGCGCGCATCGCCCGCACGGGTCGGACAGGGACCTTCGAATCGCACCGGTTCGCCGCTCGCGGATTTCGCCAGCGCCTGCAGGACCTTCGGGCGTTGATCGTCGGGCCACAGGTCGGAGCAAGCCGTGCCGCCGACCTCCGCGAAGTCGTCGATGCTCAGCGCCGTCAGGCCGTTATCGTTCATGAATTCGATACCGCCATCCAGCGACAGCACTTGAATACAGTCAGTGCTCGCGTTCAGCACGCTGGTGGAGAATAGTTCGTCAGCGTCGGTTTGCGATTCCGCGGCCAGTCGCTCGCGGCTCATGGAAATGACGTTCGCGATTGCTTCAAGAAAGACGATGTCTGTTTCGGTGAAGTCTTCGTCGTCGGAGCTATCGGCTTCGAGCACGCCGAAGGTTTCGGGAATGCCGCGAATGGGGACGTTGATGGCACGCTTGATGCCGTGCCGGGCAAGCAACTCGGGCGTGCGGAAACGGTGTTCGGTACCCAGGTGATTCGACAACACCGGGCGGCCGCTGACCAGCGCGTGGCCGGCGGGGCTGGCGTCGTCAGCGCCGAGCTCCGTGGTGCCGATGTCCGCCGGGTCCCAGCCCACGCCCGCTTCCAGCACGAAGTTTTCGCTTTCGGGCTGATAGCGCAGCACCTTCGCGAAGCGCGAGTGCACTCCAGCCGATACCGCCTTGCAGGCTTCATCGAGGAGCACGTCGGCACTGTGTACGCGCAACACCGACGTCGCGAACTGCACTGCGATCTCGTGCTGCAGGCGCAGACGGCTTACGGACCGGTCGACGGCACTGCGGATCGTTTCTTCGGGTGGCAATGCATCCATCGGGTTCTCCTTGACCGCGGTGTCGCCCAGGCTTTTTTTCCGGCGATTGGTGTTCACGCGTCAATTCTAACCGTGGAGATTAAAAGGCCACTTATTTGGCCGTGAGTTCCTTCGCGCCGGTGAAGCGCGAACGACCTCTCTCGGTATAATCCCGAATGTTATAATCGTAACAACAAGGTGTTAGAATAATGCATCGATTAACCGGAAAATGTTGTGCGCTGCACAACCGGCCATGCTCATGCTCGATGTTGCTTCCCAACCTGTTCTCCCCTTGCGCGGCAAACCGCTCTCTCATCATGATCAGCAGCGCAATCCCGGCGTTCCGCTAGATCTCTCATGGTTAGATGGCCTGCGCGTCAACCAGCCGGCAGTCGTGCGGCGAGTCAGCACGCTAGGCACGCGCCGCGCGGTTAAAAAAGACGCGCAAGCTGCGTGGCTGCTCAAGGCCATCACGTGTATCGACCTGACGACCCTCAATGGCGACGACACCGCTGCACGAGTCGAACGCCTGTGCGCCAAAGCTCGCCGTCCGATTCGCGACGACCTGCTGGAGTCGCTGGGCATGCCGCCCGGCTCCATCAAGACCGGCGCCGTGTGCGTGTATCACCGCTTCGTCGGCGCGGCCGTCGCGGCGCTTGCCGGTAGCGGCATCCCGGTCGCGGCCGTTTCCACCGGCTTTCCCGCCGGACTGATTCCGCATCCGCTGAAGTTGAAGGAAATCGAGGCATCGGTGAAAGACGGTGCGGCGGAAATCGATATCGTCGTCACGCGTGAACACGTGCTCACGGGCAACTGGCAAGCGCTCTACGACGAAATGCGCGACTTTCGCGCAGCGTGCGGCCCGGCGCATATTAAAGCGATTCTCGCTACTGGCGACATCCGCACACTCTCGAATATCGCCAAGGCGTCCATGGTCTGCATGATGGCAGGCGCCGACTTCATCAAGACGTCCACCGGCAAGGAAGGCGTCAACGCGACCCTCGACGTCTCGCTCGTGATGGTGCGCATGATCCGCGACTACCTTGAACGCACGGGCGTGATGATCGGCTTCAAACCAGCGGGCGGCGTGTCCACCGCCAAGTCGGTGCTCGAATACCAGATCCTGATGAAGGAAGAGCTCGGCCGCGAATGGCTCGAACCGGAGTTGTTTCGCATAGGCGCGTCGAGCCTTCTCGCCGATATCGAACGGCAACTCGAGCATCACGTCACCGGCCGCTATTCGGCTTTCCATCGTCATCCGGTTGCTTGATTCAGCACCGCATCATCTCTTACACGAGCTCCCCAATGAGCGTAGCCGACTACTTCAACTCGATGGATTACGGACCTGCACCGGAAGACGACGGCGCCGCGCGCGCCTGGCTGGAACAACATGCGACAGGCTTTGGCCATTTCATCGGCGGCGCCTTTCGCGCGCCTGTCGCCGGTGAGCAATTCGAGTCGCTGGAACCCGCGACCGGGCGCGTGATTGCGAGCATCGCGCAGGGGGATCAGGCGGATATCGACGCGGCGGTTGATGCTGCGCATCGCGCGCTGCCTGCGTGGCAAGCGCTGGGCGGCGCGGGTCGTGCGCGGCATTTGTATGCACTCTCGCGCATGGTCCAGCGGCATGCGCGCTTGTTTTCCGTGCTCGAATCGATGGATAACGGCAAGCCGATCCGCGAATCGCGCGACATCGATATCCCGCTTGTGGCGCGGCATTTCCTGCATCACGCCGGTTGGGCGCAGTTGCAGGATCGCGAGTTCGCCGACTGGGCGCCGCTGGGTGTTATCGGTCAGATCGTGCCGTGGAATTTTCCGCTGCTGATGCTCTCGTGGAAGATCGCACCGGCGCTTGCACTGGGAAATTGCGTGGTGCTGAAGCCCGCTGAATACACGCCGCTCACCGCGTTGTTGTTCGCTGAGTTAGCAGCGCGTGCAGGCTTGCCCGCAGGCGTGCTGAACGTGGTCACCGGCGACGGCCGCACGGGCGCCGCGCTGGTCGAGCATCCGCGGGTGGCGAAGATTGCGTTCACCGGATCGACAGAAGTGGGCCGCCAGATTCGCGTGGCGACCGCGGGCTCGGGCAAGTCGCTGACGCTTGAACTCGGCGGCAAGTCGCCGTTCATCGTCTTCGACGACGCCGATCTCGACAGCGCCGTGGAAGGCGTCGTCGATGCGATCTGGTTCAACCAGGGCCAGGTCTGCTGCGCAGGTTCGCGGCTGCTGGTGCAGGAAGGCGTGGAGAAGCGCTTCATCGATAAATTGAAACGCCGCATGGACACGCTGCGCGTTGGGCCGTCGCTCGACAAGGGCATCGATCTGGGCGCAATCGTCGATACGGTGCAGCTTGAACGCATCCGTTCGCTGGTCGAGCGCGGTGTGCAGGAAGGCTGCGAGATTCATCAGCCCAAAGGGCTGCGGATGCCCGAGCAAGGTGCGTTTTATCCGCCCACTCTGGTGACGAACGTCGCGCCCGCTTCCTTGCTCGCGCAAGAGGAAATCTTCGGGCCGGTGTTGGTGACAATGAGCTTTCGCACGCCTGACGAAGCAGTCGCGCTGGCGAATCATTCACGTTATGGACTGGCCGCGAGCGTGTGGAGCGAGACTATCGGCCGCGCGCTGGATATCGCGCCGCGTCTGCAATGCGGCGTGGTCTGGATCAACGCGACCAATCTATTCGATGCCGGTGTCGGCTTCGGCGGATATCGCGAATCCGGCTTTGGCCGTGAAGGCGGACGCGAGGGGATTTACGAGTATCTGAAGCCACGTGCGTGGACTAAGCTGGCCGTTCGCGCTGAGCATGTTGCGCAGCCTCCGGCTTTCGAAGCGGACACCAACATCAGCGCGCTCGACCGTACCGCGAAGCTGTTTATCGGCGGCAAGCAGGTTCGGCCAGATAGCGGTTATTCACGGCTGGTGCATGCACCGTCGGGGGCAATCGTCGGTGAAGTGGGCGAGGGTAATCGCAAGGACATTCGTAATGCGGTAGCCGCTGCGCGCAGCGCTGAAAAGTGGTCGCAAGCCAGTACGCATAACCGCGCCCAGGTGTTGTATTACCTCGCGGAAAACCTGTCGGCGCGTGCGGATGAATTTGCCGGGCAACTCGTGGCACGGACCGGCGTTTCCGCCGCCGACGCCGAGCGCGAAGTCGAAGCATCGATCACGCGTTTGTTCACCTATGGCGCGTGGGCCGACAAGTTCGATGGCGCGGTGCATTCGCCGCCGCTAAGAGGCGTTGCGCTGGCGATGCACGAACCGCTTGGCGTGATCGGCGTGGTGTGCCCGGACGAAGCGCCGCTGCTTGGCCTCGTCTCGCTGATCGCACCGGCGCTTGCGTTGGGTAACCGCGTGGTCGCCGTGCCGAGCGAAACGTGTCCGCTGATGGCGACCGATTTTTATCAGGTAGTCGAGACGTCGGACGTGCCGGCGGGCGCGTTGAACATCGTCACCGGCGAGCGTAAAGCGCTGGCGTCGACCCTGGCAAAACATGACGATGTCGATGCATTGTGGTGCTTCGGTGGCGCGGATTTATCGACGCTGACCGAGCGCGAATCGGTGGGCAACCTGAAGCGCACGTTCGTGGACTATGGCCGCGTGTTCGACTGGTTCGACGCCGCGAGCGAAGGCCTGCCGTTCCTGCGTCAGGCCGTGCAAGTGAAAAACATCTGGATCCCGTACGGAGATTGAACGTTCGAGCCCGGGTCACATAGAATCATGAGCGATGACCTCGCAATGCAGCGAGGCACGCTCAACATGAAGGAGACGCAATGCTGAAGAACCTCGATCCGCTGCTGAACGCCGAAGTCCTGCACGCGCTGTGCGCAATGGGACACGGCGATGAAGTCGTGATCTGCGACGCCAATTTCCCGGCCGATTCCGTCGCGCGCCAAACGGTGCTCGGCCATGTGCTTCGGCTCGATGGCGTGAATTCGCCGCGTGCGATTCGCGCGGTGTTGTCGGTGTTGCCGCTGGATAGTTTCGTCGATCATCCGGCCGAGCGCATGGAAGTGGTCGGCGACGCCAACGCGCTTCCTGCCGTGCAGCGCGAAGCGCAAACCGAAGTGGATGCCGCCGAAGGGCGCGCGACGCCCTTTGCTTCCATCGAACGTTTCGCATTTTATGAACGCGCCAAGCAGGCGTATTGCGTGATTGCGACCGGCGAAGCGCGTGGGTATGGCTGCTTCATCTTCAAGAAGGGCGTGAACCTGGCGCCCGATGCGCCTGCCGCTTCAGATTCGGAGAGCGCACGATGAACCGCAGCGTCGTCATCCTCGGCATCTACGTGACGGATCTCACGTTCCGCGCCGAGCGCATGCCGCTGCTTGGCGAGACCATCGCCGGATCGGCGTTTGCGATGGGACCCGGCGGCAAGGGGTCGAACCAGGCCGTGGCCGCTGCGCGCGCCGGTGCCAACGTCATCTTCTGCACGCGCCTCGGCGCCGATGCATTCGGCGACATCGCACGCTCAACGTGGGCCGCGGAAGGCATCACGGCGCGGGCGATAACAACGGACGGCGTGGCGACTGGCGCGGCGCATATCTTCGTTGACGACGCAACGGGCGGCAACGCGATCATCGTTGCAGCGGGTGCAGCAGGACGCTTGTGCCCCGAAGACGTTGAAGCGATAGAAGCCGATATCGCGACCGCCGCCGTGTTCGTCACGCAGCTTGAACAACCCGTTCCCGCTGCGCGGCGTGGACTCGAACTTGCGCGTCGTCATGGTGTGACGACCGTGTTCAATCCGGCGCCCGCAGCGTCGCTCGATGACGACATCTTCCCGCTCTGCGATTACATCACCCCGAACGAGACCGAAGCATCGGCTCTGACGGGTATCGCGGTTGCTTCCGTCGATGACGCGCGCCGAGCAGCTGATGTGCTGCTCGCGAAGGGCGTGCGCGCCGTGATCGTGACGTTGGGCGAAGCGGGTGCGTTGCTGCATACCCAGGAGCAGTCAGTGCTCGTGCCGGCCTTCAATTGCGGTCGCGTGGTCGAGACCGCAGGCGCGGGCGACGGCTTCACCGGCGGCTTCGCCGCGGCGCTTGCGCGTGGCGAAAGCCCACTGGACGCCGTGCGTTTCGGCTGTGCGCTGGCGAGCTTGTCGGTCACGCGTCCCGGAACCGCGCCGTCGATGCCGACGCTCGCCGAAATTGAAGCGGTGCTTCTTGGTGAACCCGTGAAGTCCGGCAGTGCGTCGGCCCACCAATCCTGAACGGAGGAGCGCCGCGATGAACCCATCGAAATGGTTCGCCGACCGGCAACTGAATTTTTTGGTCGGCGTGAACCTGCTGGTCGTGATTGTCGCGACCGCGTTGTCACGTGGCCAGTTCGTCGATATCGACAACCTCCAGTCCATGGGCAGCCAGTTACCCGAACTGGGGCTGCTTGCGCTCGGCATCATGCTCTCTATGGTGTCGGGTAACGGCGGCATCGACTTGTCGGGTGTTGCGCTCGCCAACCTCTCGGGCATGGTGGCCGCGCAACTGCTGCCCATGCTCGTTTCCGCCGATAACTCCCCGTCGCTCTATACCGCTGTGTTCTGCGTGACTACCGTGGTGCTTGGCGCGATCGGCGGCTTGATGAACGGCGTGATCATCGCGCGGTTGAAGCTCACGCCTATCCTTTGCACGCTCGGTACGTCGCTGCTGTTCACCGGCATTGCCGTGGTGTTGAGCAACGGCGCATCGGTGCGGGTGGAGTACGTCGATGCCCTCTCCGACATCGGCAACGGTACCTTCCTGCAAGTGCCTATTTCGCTGTGGATCTTTGTAGTCACGGTGTTGCTGCTCGGCTGGGTCTTGAAGCGCACGCCCTTCGGTTTGCGGCTCTATCTCATGGGCACGAATCCGAAAGCCGCGTTCTACGCCGGCATTCCCCGCGACCGTATGTTGATCCTGACCTACGGCATGTGCGGCGTGCTCGCGTCGCTTGCCGGACTCATCAGCGCGTCGCATACGTCTAGCGCGAAGTGGGACTACGGCAACTCGTACTTGCTGATTGCGATCCTGATCGCGGTGATGGGCGGCGTGAATCCGGCGGGCGGTTATGGCCGGATCATCTGTGTCTTCCTCGCCGCGACCGTGCTCCAGTTCTTGTCGAGCCTGTTCAATCTACTCGGCGTTTCGCAGTTCTTCGGTGACTGCGCGTGGGGCTTCCTGCTGCTAGCGTCTCTGGCGCTGGCGGGCGGAGAACGCGTGCGCGCGATTTTCGGCCTGGGCGGCGCCACTCCCATTTCGAAGGTGCCAAAACCACCGGCGGCGTAGTCAAATAATCACGCGGATAACCAAGCTTTCCCGGCTTCAAATTTCACCTCATGTGCAGCACAGACAAACCATAACGGAGACAACGCATGAAACTCAATCGAATCGCCATCGCGCTTACCGCTGTCACACTTGCAGCCGGAGCCATTGCTGTCGCGCAGGCCGCGACTGACGAAACCATCGTGACGGTGGTCAAGGTCACGGGTATCAACTGGTTCAACCGGATGGACGACGGCGTGAAGGAATTCGCCAAGGACAACCCCGGCGTGAACGCGTATCAAACAGGACCGGGACGCGCGGACGCTGCGCAACAACTGAAGATCATCGAAGACTTGATCGCGAAGAAAGTCACGGCGATCGCGGTCGTTCCCTACGATCCGCCGACCCTCGAACCGGCGCTGAAGAAAGCGATGGATCGCGGCATCAAGGTTGTTACGCATGAAGCGGACAACGAGAAGAACACGATGGTCGACATCGAAGCCTTCGATAACACCGCGTACGGCGCAGGCCTGAATGAACGCCTTGCGAAATGCATGGGCGACCAGGGCAAATGGGCCGTGCTGGTGGGCTCGCTCGGCAGCCGTTCGCAGGTGCAGTGGGCGGATGGCGGTATCGGCAATGCGAAGCAGAAGTACCCGAAGATGGATCTGGTCGAGCCGAAGCTTGAAACCAACAACGACGGCGAACGTGCTTATCAGGTTGCGAAGGAAGTGCTGCGCAAGCATCCGGACCTGACGGGCTTTCAAGGGTCGTCGTCGCTTGACGTGATCGGCATTGGGCGTGCGGTGGAAGAGGCCGGCAAGATTGGCAAGATCTGCGTGTACGGCACGGGCCTGCCGACGGAAGCCGGCAAGTTCCTTGAGAGCGGCGCGATCAACGGCATTGCGTTCTGGGATCCGAAGCTCGCCGGTATCGCGATGAACAAGGTCGCAAAAATGCTGATCGATGGCAAGACGGTCGAGAACGGCGCGGACCTGGGTCTGGTTGGTTATAACAAGGTCACGGTGGAGAAGGGTCCGGGCAAGGGCATCATCGTGCGCGGCACCGGCTGGGTGGACGTCGACAAGACCAACTACAAGCAGTATCCGTTCTGATTGTCTTCACGAAAGCAGTGAAGCGCGCACGGCAGCCGTGCGCGCTGTCTTCAGGAAGTTGAAAGGGTAGAAGGTTCAATGATGAGTACAGCGCCGCTTCTCGAAGTCGTCGATATCCACAAGCGCTTTACCGGCGTGTATGCGCTGCGTGGCGTGAGCCTTTCGTTCCAGCGCGGGCAGATTTATCACTTGCTCGGCGAGAACGGTTGCGGCAAGAGCACGCTGATCAAGATCATCTCCGGTGCGCAGCCGCCCGATCAGGGCGAGCTAGTGATTGAAGGCGTCAGGCATGCGCGGCTTGCGCCGCTGGAGGCGTTGTCGGCGGGTATCGAAACGGTGTATCAGGACCTTTCGCTGCTGCCCAACATGAGTGTTGCAGAGAACGTGGGGTTGACGTCGGAGTTGGCTGAACACGCGGGGCGGCTTGCGCGGACCTTCGATCGCCGCGCGCTGGCTAAAACGGCGGCGCGCGCTTTGGAAGCGGTGGGCTTGCCCGGCGATGCGGATTTCCAGGCCACGCTGGTCGAGCAATTGCCGCTGGCGACGCGGCAACTCGTGGCTATCGCGCGTGTGATCGCGAGCGAGGCGAAGTTCGTCATCATGGATGAGCCGACTACATCGCTTACGCAAAAGGAAGTCGACAACCTGATCGCGGTGCTGGCGAAACTGCGGGCCGATGGCGTCGCCGTGCTGTTCGTGAGTCACAAGCTGGATGAGTGCTACGCGATTGGCGGTGAAGTGATCGTGCTGCGCGATGGTCAGAAGATGGCGCAAGGCCCGATCGAGAATTACACGAAGGCGCAGATTGGCGAATTGATGACGGGCAAGCAGTTATCGAACGAGCGATATCGGCAGGCCGAAGTGATGGATGGGCAGCAAGTTGTGCTGGATGTGAAGGCGTTGTCGCGGTCGCGTCAGTTCGCCGATGTCACGTTCTCGCTGCATCGCGGAGAGATTCTTGGCGTGACGGGATTGCTCGACTCGGGGCGCAACGAATTGGCGCGGGCATTGGCAGGCGTGGCACCTGCGGATAGCGGCACGGTCACGCTGGACGGTTCTATCGTGCGGCTTAAAACGCCGTCTGATGCGAAGTGGCAGCGCATAGGCTACGTGCCCGAAGACCGCTTGAATGAAGGGCTTTTCCTCGATAAATCCATTCGCGACAACGTCATCACCGCGATGATCTCGAGCTTGCGCGATCGCTTTGGACAGGTTGACCGCAAGCGCACACGCGAGCTTGCCGAGCGCACGGTGAAGGAGTTGCAGATCGCGACACCTGACATCGACAAGCCGGTGCAATCGCTTTCGGGTGGCAACCAGCAACGCGTGTTGATCGGCCGATGGCTGGCTATCGATCCACGCGTGTTGATCCTGCATGGCCCGACCGTGGGCGTGGATGTGGGATCGAAGGACATCATTTACCGCATCATGCAGCGGCTGGCGGAGCAGGGGATCGGGATCATTCTGATCAGCGATGACTTGCCCGAGTTGCTGCAGAACTGCGACCGAATCCTGATGATGAAGAAGGGGCGCGTCTCGAACGAATATCGTGCGGGGCAATTGACTGAAGCCGATCTTTATCACGCTTTACTTTCAGAGGCAGCATGAGCGAGTCACTTCATCGCGTTGCTCAGACATCGCAAGGCGCAACCGCTGCCGGTCCGGCTTTGGCCGAGGTTGTGCCGCAGGTGCGGCAACTGAGTTTTACCGCGCGCTTGATGCGCAATCCTGAATGGTTCACAGCAGGTTTGATTCTCGTGACGTGTCTGGTGGTGGGCACGTTGAATCCACGCTTCTTCCAGTTCGCGACGCTCTTCGATTTGCTGCATTCAGGGACGACGGTGTCGTTGTTTGCAATGGGCACGCTGGTTGTGCTGGCATCGGGCGGTATCGATGTGTCGTTCACTGCCATTGCTGCGTTTACGATGTATTCGATCACGAAGGCGGTGTTCGCCTGGTGGCCCGATGCGCCGTTTTTTGTGATTCTGGTTTGCGGCGCAGTGGGTGGCGTGTTGCTTGGGCTCATCAACGGCGTGCTGGTGCATCGGCTGAAGGCGCCTTCGTTGATTGTGACGATTGGCACGCAGTATCTGTATCGAGGGTTGTTGCTGACGTTCGTGGGAACGCAGTTTTTCATGAATATCCCGCACAGCATGGATAGCTTCGGGCAGTTGCCGCTGTTTTTCTATCACACGAAGGACGGGCTTCGGGCAGTGTTGCCGGTCTCGGTGATTGCGCTGTTTCTTGCTGCCGGGGTGACGTGGTGGCTGCTCAATCGCACGATGATGGGGCGGGGCGTGTATGCGATGGGCGGCAGTTTGCCGATCGCCGAGCGGCTTGGTTATAACCTGCGGGCTATTCACCTGTTTGTGTTTGGGTACACGGGGATGCTGGCGGGGATTGCCGGGATCTTGCATGTATCGACGAACCGGCTGGCGAATCCGTTCGATCTGGTCGGGACTGAGCTGGATGTGATTGCGGCGGTGATTCTTGGGGGAGCGAGGATTACCGGTGGGACAGGGACGGTGATGGGGACGTTGCTCGGCGTGGTGCTGGTGACGCTGATTAACAGCGTCTTGATCCTGATCGGTGTGCCCAGTACTTGGCAGAAGGTGATTATCGGGGCGTTTATTCTGGTGGCGGGGACGTTGTTCGCGTTGGGGAGACGGGCGGCGTAGGGGTGGCTGATTTCAGTTACGCGCGGTCGCCGGTTGAAGTGTGCGGCAAATTTGCCGCGTGTAGCTCAGGGTCGATGCCGTTCTCCTTGCAGGCCTCGAGAAACGCAGCCAGGGACTTGGCGCCCTCGGCCTTGAGCGCGGGAATGTCGCTGGCGTAGAAGTCCGCGCCACCGTTCAAACCGAGAAATTCGCCGCGCAGCATATCGGCATCGGGGTCATAAGTGACGGCCGCGCGATAGTTGTCGATGCTCATAATATTCATGGTGTTAGTCACTTCCTGACTTCCATCCCCTTCTCGGTAATTAGCGAATCAAACTGATCGAGCTGAGAAAATCGCACCGCCTTGACCTTCCCCAACTTGCTGGCATCGACTACCAGATGCCTTTCAACCGCACTCTCCATGGCAGCCTGCTTGATCGCGACCTCGTGAAAATTCCAGCACGTTACGCCACGCGCTTCATCTACCCCGCCGGCTGAAATAAATGCCTTGTTGATCCCCATCCGCCGCAACGTCTCGATACTTTCATCGCTGGAAAACGAATCCGACGAAGGCGCATAAACGCCGCCCAATAGAATCATCCGCACGTTGGCCTTGCGCCGCAAAATCTCAGCCACATTCAGCGAATAACACACCACCGTCAAATGCATTTCAGCCGGAATGAGCCGCGCCAACGTGGTCAGCGTCGTCCCGCAATCGATGAAAATGGTCTCGTTGTCAGCAAGCAGCCTTGCAGCCACCGCCGATGCCTCCGCCTTGGCCGGCGCAAAATGATCCTTCTCTTCATCGATCGTATAACCCGCGCCGTTCGGGACATCCGAGGCGCGAACGATATAACCGCCAAGATAGGTAAACGTCCCCGGACTCGATGCTATGTCGCGGCGAACCGTCATCTCCGATACATCGAGCAACGTAGCCGCATCGCGAAGACGCATCACACTTTGCTCGCGCAAAGCATCGGCAAGAACACGCAAACGATCGCTTTTGGTCATTCGCTGAGGACAGTGGACGCAAGCTGCGCGTCGTGGATGTGGTTGTTAGATTTTGTTCGCTAGATGAAATGATTATAACAAGCGAACCCGCGAATAGTGATCGGGGAAAACGCTTTGCAATAGCGGGTTGATGAAACGTGTGGGGGGGAGCGATAAAGTGCAAATGGAAGGCTATCCGGCGGCGCGCGCCCGGATCAGCGCGGCGGCCGATGGGATCGATGTCTGCTCTATCGCGACTTTGGCTATGTCGGGCAGCGCGTCTTCCGCGAGTTGCGTCAGCGTGCGCCCCGGCGGCATTTCAACAAACACCTGCGCGCCGAGTTCACCCAGCACGATAGTCGAGTCATGCCAGCGAACGGGATATCGCAGGTTTGTCGCGAGGTCGGTACGGATAGCGTCAGCCTGGCGCAAAGGCCGTGCGCCGCGATTGCTGATATACGGAACCGTCGGCGCATGGAACGTGATCTTGCTCGCGGCTTCGGTGAGCTCGCGAGCGGCATCGTCGAGTAGTACGCAGTGGGACGGCACACTCACGGCAAGCCGCTCCGCCTTGCGCGCGCCGGCTTGCAGCGCGCGTTCTCGAACGAGGTCGAGATCCGCGTCGGCGCCTGCCACCACGATCTGTCGCGGCGCATTCAAATTCGCAATGTAAGCGGCCTGCGTATGGGCATTCGCGATCACAGCGTCCAGTTCACGCTCGCTTAAGCCGGATACCGCCAACATCCCGTAGCCGTGCGGATAAGCACGCTCCATCAATTGAGCGCGTAGGTGAAGGAGCTGCAAGGCATCGCTAAAAGATACGGCCTTGCATGCAACCGCAGCGCCATACGCGCCGACAGATAAACCCGCCACCGCCTCCGGTGCGATGCCTTCGTCCTGCAACGCACGCACAGTCGCGACGCTCGCAACGAGCAAGCTGAGTTGCACGGCGACAGTTGACTCTAATGCATCGGCCTGATCGAGCGAGAGCACGTCGACATGCAGCACATCGCATGCTTCTTCGATGGTTTCAGCAAAACGCGCATCCGGTGTCGCGCCACCAAGCGTGTGCAAAAAGCCCGCGAATTGTGAGCCCTGACCGGGGAAGAGGAAAGCGATCATGCTGCTTGACTCGTCTGCCACGGGTCGACGACGAGCTTCGGTCCATCGGCGCAACGCATCATTACGCGTGCGCCGGGATGCGCGAATTCTGCCAGCGAGAACGCGCCTTCACGCGTCTGCATTTGCATATCGATGCGCGTGCCATGGTCTAGCGCGGTTTGGGAGAGGGCATCAAAGAAGCTTTTAGCTGTCGCGCGGTCGAGAGGATCGGGGGCACGCATCAACAGATCGAGGTCGCTTGTTTGCGTGACTGTTGGACAACCGCTTGCGAGTTCAAAGCCGGCGCTGCCCGTAGGCCCCCAAACGTAGCCGCTCAAATCGCAGACCGGGGTAACCGCTTGCAGCAACGCAAACGCGGGCAACTTTGCACGCGTCATTGAGGGCTTTAACTTCGCAAGCAGCGTTTCGGGTTCAAGTACCTGCTCCACGTAACGCGGATCAAGCCAAGAGCCAAAGCGTTCGCTACGTGTCGAGCCACGAATGCCGACCGCAATCAACCCGTTCACCGACACCGCCCGTCGAACCACCACGAACGGTGCCCGTTTCAGCGATGCTGCAACCCACGACGGCGCATCGGAAAAATCAGGCGTACCCGGCGAGAGTTGCAGCAGGTCGTGTGGACTCACGACGCGTCCCATTGCTCCGCCATGCGCTTGCGGACTTCTATCGATGCCGCGCGAATCCGCTTGGCATCCGCTGACTGCAACCGCGACGAGAGATCGCGCGGACCTTTGCGTGCATCGTCAATAGCCGCGATCAACGAAGACTGCACGCGGTCGATATCCTCGTGCCCGGGCGTATCCGCATTGATGCCGCCGATCAGCTCATGCAGCAGCCCAAGCTTCGCGTAAGCACTCATCTTGTACGACATGGGCAACACGCGATCGCCGAGTTCATCGAGTCCTTCAACACTGCGGCGGGTGACCCGTGCGGCGGCTTCCTTGCCCATCGCGTGCACGGCGATGCCGTCCGCGTCGAGCGCGATAATCCGGTTCGCCTGATATCCATGCGCGAGAAAAGCACCGGACATCGCCGGGCCGACAATCAGCGCGATCACAGGATGACCGGCGAGCCGCGCGCTTGCATACGCATCGACGCCGGCCGCGCACGCGAGATGAACGCCAAGCAGTTCTTCTCGACGGCCGTACGCCTGGCTCTTCACATCGACAATAGCCACGATCGGGCGTTTGACCGATGCATCGCGGTCCGCATCCATCGCGTTCCGCACGGCGCGTGCGACCAACCAGCCCTGTTCGAGGCCGACCACGTTATCGGTCGCGCGCGGAAAGCGATTATCCGGATCCGGCACGATCGCGATGAAACGCGCGCTCGTGTCGCCAAGCGGCGCATCGGCGCTGCGGATCGGGCCTTCATTAATCGAAGCCGAGCGTTCGTTCGACGTCAACGCGTCGAACCAGATTTGCCCACGTGATGCGCTCATCAAACTTCTCCTTGCCAAAGCGTCCGTAACACAACGGGATCGATTGCCGACGGGTCCACGCGTGCAAGCCGTTCAAGTTGTGCATCGACCTGTTCGGTCCGATGGCTCGCCGGCACGCCGCGTTGGAACGCGCTGAGCACGGCGTCGCGAACCTGAGCGGTGTCGTCTTCCACGAGGGTGTCGACCAGGCCCACGGCTGCGCGTTGCTCGCCCCCGATCATCGACCAGATGAGGCGTTTATCGCGCGAATCGAGTTCTTCCACGCCCGCTTCCTGTTCGATGACTTCGGGCCCGTTCATCCCGAGCCGCGCTTGCCGCGTCATGATCAGCCGGCTGCACAACGCCGCCGCCAGCGACATCCCGCCGAAGCAGCCGACCATGCCGCCGATCACACCAACCACCGGGACGTGGCGGCGCAAAGCGACGATCCCTGCCTGAATCTCCGCGATCACCGCGAGACCGAGATTCGCTTCCTGCAGCCTGACGCCACCGGTTTCGAACAGAATCACCGGCCGAATCTTGCGGCCTGCTTCGAACTCGCGCACGGCCATTTCAAGCGCCGCGGCAATCTTCGCTCCCGACACTTCGCCGATGCTGCCGCCCTGAAATGCTGGCTCGATTGCCGCGATGACCGCCGCTTCGCCGCCAAGCGTACCGCGTGCAATGACCGCGCCGTCATCGGCCTGGCAAACCACATCCTGCATGGCGAGCCACGGCGATTCGAGCCGGTCGAACGGTCCGATCAACTCGCGGAAGGTGCCGGCATCGAGTAACGCGCGGGCACGTTCGCGCGCGGTCAGTTCGATAAAACTACGCTGCGCGATGAAGGTTTCGTGACCGCTCATGATGCGTCTCCTTCACTCGCTTCCACCGCTTCAGCGAGGCGCAACATGACGACGCCGGGTGTTGCACCGAAGTCGTTGAGTTCGAGTTTCGCGGCGCCATCGTAGCGCGAGAAGAAACGGTCCAGCACGCTTTTCCAAACGTGTTCGTAACCGTCCACGCTCGTGCGGATAACAACCTCCGCGTGTTGACTCTCAGACGGCGACAGCAGAATTTCCAGGTCGCCCGAGCCGACCACGCCCACATGCGCGCGTTGCGGCACAGGGCGGGTGGCGGGGTATTCGTAGCGCAAGTTTTCCATGGTCTTTTCTCCGCGTCAGCCGACGTGCGGCAGGGTATCGAGGAAGAGGGTGGCGGCCAGCAAGTCCGCCGCGCCTCCGGGAGATGCGTTCAATTCGGTCAGACGCTGGTCGAGGCGGGAGAGCGCAGCGCGGCCTCGCGGTTGTGCTGTGCCGCCAGCCCGCAGCACTTCGCGCGCGCCGGTTTGCGCGGCCTCGAGTGCGACCTGGCCGCCGCGATGCAGCAGGCAGGTATCGTCGAGTGTCGCGATGATCGCCAGCAGTGCGTCCAGCCGCGCTTCATCTTCCGTTGCGCCGCTCGCACGCGAGCGATGCAACGCGGGCAAGCCGGCCTCGAGCACGTGGGGGAAACCTTCCGCTGCCTGACCGCGTGCGCCGGCCACGCCGAAGCGCTGGACAACACGCGCACCGTTGCTCATCGCTTTGGGCGCCGGGGCGAAACGATCCTCAAAGCGGGCGATGGCGGCGGCTTGCTCACAGAGTTCCAGGGGTTCACGCAAAGAACACATTGCAGCCGCGGCGCATAACAAGCCAACAATCCAGATCGCCCCTCGATGAGCATTGCTGCCATTCGTTGCGCGCAGCATTGCTACTTCACCTTCGCGGCCGATACGCGCAAGTTGTTCACGCAACCGTTGCGAAGGAGCTTGATTGACGGCTGCGCGAGCCAGCGCGAGAAACGTCGGCCGCAACGAATGCGCTGAACGCAGCATGGTGTCGAGGTCGAGATCATGATGCGCACCGCTGCCACGCCGGTCCACCAGCGCGGGTTTCGGCGTGAGGCACGCCTCATCGATCAACGCAGCGATGGCAAGATCCGCGAGGGCCGACGGGTCGCAGGCAACATCGATTACCACGGGTTGAGTGCAGGCCATCGCGTTCACCAGCTGCGGAATTGCGCCGGCGGCTGATACAGCCCGCCCGACCACGCGACCAGATCGTCGATACTCCGTGCCGCCAGCAACGAGCGTTTTGCTTCACCGCGCCTGATGCCGAGATCTTCCGGGTACGCAACAATGCCACGCCGCCGCAATTCCGCCGTCTTGACGGGGTCGGCGCGCATGCCGATGGGTGTAACCCCTGCGACGGCGCGCAACGCTGCACGGCGCTCTTCCACACCCTCGGCGGCGTGCAGATACGCGATCCCTTCTTCCGTCACGACATGACTCACGTCGTCGCCGTAGATCATGACCGGGGCTATCGGCATGTTGCTTTGCTTGCCGACGGCGATGGCATCGAGGGCATCGACAATAGTCGGCTCACCGCCCTTCTTGAAGGTCTCGGCGGTTTGCACGACCAGCTTGTGCCCGCGTCCGATTGCGCTGTTCGGTCCATCGTTTTTCATCAACTTCAACCATGCCGCGCTCGAATGACGACGCCCGCGAGGATCGTGCCCCATGTTCGGCGCACCGCCGAATCCGGCAAGACGGCCGAGCGTAACGGTCGATGAATTCGCGTCGGCGTCCATCTGCAGCGTCGAGCCGATAAAGAGGTCCACGCCGTATTGACCCGCAAGCTGGCACAACACGCGGTTTGATCGAAGGCTGCCGTCACGGCCCGTGAAAAACACATCCGAGCGTGCTTCGATGTAATCCTCCATGCCCACTTCGCTGCCGAAGCAATGCACGCTTTCCACCCACCCACTCTCGATGGCGGGGATCAGCGTGGGATGCGGATTGAGCGCCCAGTGCGTGCAGATCTTGCCCTTCAGCCCATGCGCTGCGCCATAAGTCGGCAGCAGCAATTCGATCGCGGCGGTGTCGAAGCCAATACCGTGGTTCAGCGCTGTCACGCCATAACGCTCGTAGATACCGCGGATGGTCATCATTGCCATGAGGATCTGCAACTCGCCGATATGTCGCGGATCGCGCGTGAACAGCGGTTCGACGGCAAACGGCCGGTCGGCCTGCACGACGACATCGACCCACGAGCCGGGGATATCGACGCGCGGCAGTTCGTCGACGATCTCGTTCACCTGCGCCACCACGATGCCATGACGGAACGCGGTCGCCTCCACGATGGTCGGCGTGTCCTCGGTGTTCGCACCCGTGTACAAATTGCCGTGACGATCTGCCTGCACTGCGCAGACGAGCGCGACTTGCGCCGTCAGGTCAATGAACATGCGCGCATACAGTTCTATATACGTATAGATGGCACCGATCTCGAGTTGCCCGTCCTCGAGCAACTGCGCCACGCGCAAACTCTGCGGCCCTGCGAACGCGAAGTCCACCTTGCGCGCGATGCCGCGTTCGAACAGCGTCAGGTGCTCGGGCCGGCTGATGCTGGAAATCAGCAGATGAACATCATGCACGCGCGACGGATCGAGCTTCGCGAACGCGCGCGAGAGGAAGTCAGCTTGTTTCTGGTTATTGCCTTCCAGCGCGACACGATCGCCGGATTTGATCAGTGCTTCGAGGGCGTCGACTATGCGTTCTGCCTTGAGCACGCCGTTGTCGAGCCAGCCTTCGATACCCTTCAGGCGCCGTGCCTTTTCCAGCGCACGGGTGTTCCACTGGCGCGGTGCTGGGGGGGTGCCGGCTTGTGCGGGAGGATTCATGCGGTGACCTCGGTGGTGAGCAAAATCAGCGAAACGAAATCAGCGCTTAGTCTGATCGCGAAGTGGAGGGACGGCGGCGCTTCTTTGGCTGCGAGGCTTGAGCCTGCATTTGTGCGTCGTGGAGAAAACCATAAACCAGTTCGCCGGTCGCGAGCAGATGGCGCGCGACCAGCGTTTGCGCGGCTTCGGTATCGCGGGCATGCAATGCGTCGAGAATGGCTTCGTGCTCGGCGTCGGACTGTCCCTTGAAGGTAGGCATGCCGAACTTCAGCCGAAGATATCGCTCGCCCCGCCGATGCATCGTGCCGATCAGCTCCATCAGGTGAGGGCGCTCAGCAGGCGCATACAGGCTCATATGGAACTGTTCATTGCGTACTACATAGAGCGCTTGGTCCTGTTCGTTGGCCGCGGCCTCCAACAATTCGCGCGCCTCGGCCAGCGTTGCATCTGTATGACGCTCGATCGCGATGCCGATCGCCAGGCTTTCCAGCGAAGCACGGATCTCATAGATCTCGCGTGCTTCATCGGGCGATTGCAGGCTCACCGACGCACCCCGATTCTGTTCGATGGTGACCCAGCCCTCGGTGTCCAGTTGCCTAAGCGCCTCGCGCACAGGAATTGCGCTGACGGAGAACTGTTTGGCGATAGCGTCCTGGCGCAGCGGCTCGCCTGGCAACAGCGTGCCTTCGACGATCGCCGATCGCAACGCGTCCGCTATATAGCGCGACGTGCTTTGGCGCGGCTCGAAGTGCGCCTCGCGAAACAGGGGATTCAGTTCACTTTTCATGCTTTTTCCTACCGAAGCTAGGTACAAGTGCGGAGTGGTCAACACCTCGTTTTCAAATATTATATATGAAAATGCACATTTGGGGTTTGTAACGCAGACCCGGTGCTTAATGACAGATGCCCGGATCTCAGAACACAGCGCGTCGTTCATATCCGGCTCATACAGGTTTACACCTACCAGGAAGACAGTCATGCCAAGCACGCTGGAACCTTCGATAGGCGCCGCCCGGCGCACCCGTACGCCCCTTAACCGAACCCAGATAGTAGGCTTCTGGGGTGCCTGGGCCGGCTGGACGCTCGATGGCATGGACTCGTTCATCTATGCATTGGTGCTGGCGCCCGCGCTGACCGAGTTGCTGCCGAAGTCCGGCTATGCGGCCACGCCCGCGAATGTCGGTCTGGCAGGGTCGATCCTGTTTGCGCTGTTCCTTGTGGGTTGGGGACTGTCGTTCATTTGGGGTCCGCTCGCTGACCGCTTCGGGCGCACCAAGATACTAGCCGCGACCATCTTCACGTTCGCGATCTTTACCGGACTCGCCGCAACTTCACATACGGTGTGGGAGTTGGGCATCTATCGCTTTCTTGCGGGCGTGGGGATCGGCGGGGAGTGGGCGCTGGCCGGGACCTATGTAGCGGAAGCGTGGCCGGAAGATCGTCGCAAGATGGGCGCGGGTTATCTGCAGACGGGTTATTACGCGGGCTTCTTCATGGCCGCTGCACTTAACTATACGATTGGCGCGACCTTCGGCTGGCGCGCGATGTTCCTCGTCGGGATCGTGCCGGTGATCGTCTCCATTGTCGTGTTGCTGCGCGTGAAGGAAACCGACAAGTGGCAGAAGGTCGAAGCGACCGTGGTCAAGAAGGCGAGTTCGCTGCGATTGATCTTTTCACCGCAGTACCGGCAGCGCACCATCGTTGCGACCGTGTTGCTGACGGTTGCGATTATTGGACTGTGGGCGGGCGCGGTCTATGAACCGTCGGCGGTCATTCAGCTTGCGACGAAGGCGGGCATGACGAAGGCGGACGCGTCCAGGACCGCATCGATTGCTACCGGGTTGTTGTCGATCGGCACGATCATCGGGTGTCTTGCGTTGCCGCCAATGGCCGAGCGTATCGGCCGTAAGCTTACGCTCGCGGTTTATTTCGTGGGCATGGCTGTATCGATTGCGCTGGCGTTCGGATGGGCGTTCTATCTGGAGAATGGGCTTGTGCCGTTCATCGCACTGCTGGTCGTGCTCGGGTTCTTTGGCGGCAATTTTGCGCTGTTCAGCCTGTGGCTGCCGGAGCAGTTCGAGACCCGCGTTCGAGCAACGGCATTTGCATTCTGCACATCGATAGGACGCTTCTTTGGTGCCATCGTCAACTTCGGGATCGGCGCGATGGTGCTGCATATGAAGACGCTTGGTGTGCCTATTGCGCTGACTGCTGTTGCGTTCGTGATTGGGTTGGCGGTGATTCCGTTTGCGCCGGAAACTAAGGGGCAGGATTTACCAAGTTAGGGAGCTCGCGGTTGTGGGCAGTGTTGGAGTGAGTGGCCTTGGCTTTACCGGTCTGAGTCAGTGCCACACGCACTACTACGCGCTGCAATCGAGCTGCGAAGTCCTGGTCGAATTTGGCGCCGGGCCGCGCAAGGTGTTGATTACGCGCCGCAGCGATGAAGAATGGGAACGGCGGTTTGAGAGGCAACGCGCTAACGACGATAGCGTTAGCAATGCGGCATACGCCCGGCCACGCCGCAAGCGACGTGCAACGGCGCGACTACGCGAAGCCTCTTTACTCGACGTGGGTGACTGACTCGCAGACCACGACCAACTCCGCGCCTATTGACGGCTCCAAAACAAGAATACTAAATCGTCGATGCTGTATTCCGCTTAGAAAGTATGCAGCCCTTGCGTCGGTCATGGCGTGCTCGTAGCCATCCCGACTGCACGCCCAATTAATATTTTTACGGATATCATCCGGTGGAAATTCCCGCTCGGACGAAATCAACAACCGGGAAAGGACGTTTTGTAATCCCATTTCGCCAAGTCGAAAATGGGTTACCCCTTCACACCTTACGACGGCAAGATCGCCGCTCGCAAGCTGGAAACTCAGCATTAGCGTTTGCGTGTCTCGCGCGAAGTGCAGTCCGATAAATTCGGCGTCGTGAAAGTTTTTTGCCTGTTTCATTTTTTGCTCCATCGCGTTCGCGCTACCAAGGCAAAAGCGAAAAGCTCCGCCCGCCTTCTCGGTTGAATTTCCCGTCTTCGCTAACCGGTCCATAGTTGTGCGCGTGTGGAATTCCTTGGCCGTGGTCATGATCGAAGTCGAAGTCCACGACGGGCGCACCAGTATCGCCGTATAGCCGCATTTGTCCGCTACCGGGGTTCGTGTACCACGTACCCGGATCGCCGTAATTTGGCGTTTTCGCAATGTCAAAACTCTCGCCAAAGCTCGGCATATCGCCAAGCTTAAACGGCGCGGCGTCACCTAGCGACGTGCTTCGCCCGCCAATCTCGGTCACATCGCCAAGATCGAAAGCGTCATCGTCACCGGACGATGGCAGCGCCGCCGCAACAGCGGAAACTACGGATACAACCGACGCCGCAAGCGCGCTTATCTTTTCACTGGCGGCGCGCGCAGCAATGTTACGCGCTTGCGCTTCCGCCATTGTTTCCACGTGTCGGAACGGTTTCTGTAGTGCCCGAGATTCCCGTGCGATACGCTCGTCGATTTCCTGGTTATACGCCTTCAGGTCATCTCGGTATGCTTTCGACCGGGCCGCGTAACTGCTGGCGCGTTCAGCAATGTCACGTTCATACGCGTCATAATCGAATTCGCGCGTCGGAACGAAACCGTCATGAGCGATGTAGGCGGGTTCCGCTCGCACAATCACCACGTCCCCGCTGCGCAGTTCCCGGCAAAGCGCGTCGATAATGTTCTTCGGGCTTTCACCGTATCGACTAGGCCGGTAAGCTGGGAACGAATCGATAAGAAACTTTTGCACGCGCTCGACTAGATCGGGCTGGCTCGCCCAATGCTCGATATTAGCGGCCTTGAACAGCGCTTTTCCGGCATCCAGCGCCTCCTGCTGCTCTTTCGTTCTCATGTTTCGCGCGTAGTCCCACTTTTTATAAAGTAGGAAGCGATAGCGGCCATACCGCATCAATTCGGCTGTCATCTCAGTTATTTTGTAGTTACAACACCCCGGACGCTAACGCACTTTTCCGCGCGTCCATCTCAATAAACGGACGGACGCGCGGACGGTGACTCTCACGGGGGCTTGCGTCAGGGACTTTGCAGCAACGCGCGGATGGCATCGACGCGCCAGAGACCAACCGTGACCGACACCGCAACGCTTTGGGATATCCCCAATTCGCGCGGCGATTGGCATTTGATCGGCCCCCGCTGCAGATCGAAAACGACCTCTCAAACCGCGATGCTTAACAGCCTCTTTACCGACCGACAAGCGCGAGCCGATGACGTAATCCCTGATGGTTCCGACGATCCGCGCGGCTGGTGGCGCGATACCGACCCGTTGCATCCAATCCCAATGCGATACGAAGCAAGTTGATTGCGTCATAGAGTTCGCGGTTCAAGTCTCCCATGATTGAATAAGGTTCGGATTGCCTCCGGTGCCCGCGCCGCCGCTTCCAGTACCGCTTACGTTTCCGCCTAGCCCAAAAGCACGGTGCTCGCCAGAGCCACGGATGTGTGAACCCCTCTTTCTCCGAACACGGATACCCACACGCTTCGCCACCAGTGACTGAACCTGCCCAAGGTGCACCCCGCGCTATCCGCGGACAACCTCCCGCCAATCGCTGGGCTTTTACCCAAAGCGCCGTGCTAGCAGGCACAGGATTTCATACATGAGCGTGGCGGCGACAAGCGCCGTATTGCCGCTCGGATCATAAGGCGGCGATACTTCCACCACGTCACCGCCGACCCAGTTCAAACCATCAAGCCCGCGCAGTAGCGCCAGCGTTTCGCGCGTCGTCAGCCCGCCTATTTCAGGCGTTCCCGTACCCGGCGTGAAGACCGGATCAAGGCCATCCACATCGAGTGAAAGATAGGTTGGACCATCGCCCACGACCTTGCGCGCTTCATCGATGATCGCGCCCACTCCACGCGCTTCAAACTCTTCGATGAACACCACACGCATGCCGCTTTCGAGCGAATAGCGCCAGCCTTCGTCGGAATTCTGTGCGCCGCGGATACCGATCTGGATGGTTCGCTTCGGGTCCAGCAAGCCCGCCTCCACCGCGCGACGAAACGGTGCGCCGTGCGTGAATTTTGATCCCTTGAAACTATCCCACGTGTCGGTGTGCGCATCGATGTGCACCATGCCGATGGGCTGCTTCGGCGCCATCGCCTGGAAGATCGGGTAAGTGATCGAATGGTCGCCGCCCGCGCTTAGCGGAATTTTGCCGGCCGCGAAAATGGGTTCGAAGAAGCGCCGGATGTCCTCGTGCGAACGCTCGAGATGATAGAGGTCGGTGAACGGGACATCGCCTATATCGCCAACGCGGCACACATCGAAGGGATTGAAACGCGTCACATGATGGATCGCGCGAGTCATGCTCGACATGTTGCGGATTTCGCGCGGGCCGAACCGAGCACCCGGACGGGCAGTGACGCCACCGTCGAACGGCACGCCGGCCAGCACAATATCGAGTTCATTGATATCCGTGCAGTACGGCACCCGCATGAAGGTAGGAATGCCGCTGAAACGGGGTAGCGCCATCTGGCTTCGATCGGTGCCGGGCATGATGTTCTCGTCAGAAGGTAGGCGGAGTATTGGTCCACAGCACGCGCGTAACAGTCTTGCCGGGGTTCCGGTAACTGTGCGGAACGGTGCTGGGGAAATAAAAGGTGTCGCCGGCATGAAGCAGATAACACTCGTCGCCAAGCGTCAGTTCAAACTGGCCCTCGATCACGTAACCGAGTTCTTCGCCAGCGTGACTGATCTGCTCGTCGCTGCTTGCAAGCGGTTCAATCACGTGGATATCGCTTTGCAACAACTGTCCGGCGGCGGGCACAATCACCCGCTCCAACATGATCGAAAGGCGCTTGCCGGCTGACGGAAATTCCGTGGTGGGACGCTCGTTCGCGCGCTGCACGGGCGACGTATTGATGTCCGGTCCCGAGACGAGCGCGCCCACGTTGGTGGACAACGCCAGCGCGATCTTGTGCAGCGTCGCCAGCGAGGGCTGCGCGTGGCCACCCTCGAGTTTGGACAACATGCTCTCCGAACAACCGGCCTCCGCTGCGAGCGCTTTCAGCGTCAACTGCTTGACCATCCTCGCGTGCTTCAGGCGCACGCCGAGCGTGGCGGCCGGATCGGGCTGGGCCTCGGGCGGCAAGCTTACGGACCGGCGTGGGCTCACTGATTTGCGTGCTGCGGTTTTTTTTGTGGCCACCGGAAGGCTCTTCCTAAAAGTAAAGGGATCTACGCGAGCACCGTGAACTCGACTTCCAGCGGATTCAGCGCGTTGATCGGAATAATATCCTGCGGGCAAGCCGACATGACCACGACGCAATCCATCAACGCCTTGATCTCCACGTAATCACCCGCCTTCGATACCGGCGCGAGCCATTCAATGGAATAGTCCGGCTTGATCGGGATGTTCATCCACAGGTTGAATGGTTGTGGCACTTCGCGGGCGCGCAGGCCGATCGCTTTCAGCGCGAGCCGCATGTTGTCGGCGCAGTTGTCGTGATAACCGGTGACGCCCAGGTTCTTGTAACGGTACAGATCGCATGCGGCCATCAGTGTGTCATGCACGCCCGGGGAGGTGTCCGTGACCAGCTCGGCAATCGGCCGGCGATGATTGGTCATCAGCGGATCGCCGGCTTGGGGAATGACCTTGTCGAGCGATGCTCGGGCATGTTCGAATGACAGGAATTCGTCGAGGTGGGCGGCGTTGAAGATCCACGTATCGCAGACCTGGGTACCGTGCGTGTTCGTGATACGGATTGTCTGGCCCGACTGCACCCGCACCGCGCGGCCGTTGCGAGCCGGCACTGTGTAGGTCTTGCCGATTTCCGGGGTGCCATCGGCGGAAATGGGTTCGCGCAGCGTGGCGTTCTCGCCGAGTGCATGGCTGTTGTCGTGATGATGTTCAACGTGCGGCGTGCTCATGGTGACTCCTTCAGTCGTATCGGTTTCAAGGTGCTTCGTTACAGAGATGAACCAGGCAATGCGCTAGCGCACGTGTGCCCAGTACGAGGTGATCGTCGTCGGTGGCTTCCTGCGGGTTGTGACTGATGCCGCCGCGACTCGGAACAAACAGCATCGCGCTGGGGCAATGTCTCGCGAGATACATGGCGTCGTGGAATGCGCCCGACGTGATGTTGAGCGAATGCGTGCCGAGCGCGTGACATGCGTCGGCCACGCGTTGGACTACGGAGGGCGCGAAGACGACGGGAGGATGGATGAACAGCGCTTCCGATGTCACGGCGTGATGGGCGAGGCAAGCCGCCAACTGCCGATCGAACGCGTGGAGCACCGCCGGGTTCGGGTGACGGAAATCGATGGTGAACGTGACGTCCGATGCAATTGTGTTGATCGAGTTCGGCAGCACAGTCCAGCGGCCGAAGGTGACGCGCGTATCGTCGCCGCCTAGTTGGTGCGCAAAGGCCGAGATCTCGGCACGAATGCATACGGCGAGCGTCATGGCGTCGTGGCGGGCATGCATTGGCGTGGTGCCGGCGTGTGCCGCGACTCCCTTGCAACGCACCGCATACCATCGCACGCCTTGAATTCCCTTCACCACGCCCAGCGGAACATCGGCGAGTTCCAATAAGGGCCCTTGTTCAATATGCAACTCGATGAACGCGTGCGCGGCCTTGTCTGTAACGCGTTCCTCGAGCGATGGAAAAGCTTCGCGATGCGCGACGAGCGCGCGGTCGAGCGAGATGCCATCGGCGTCTTTCGTTTGGCCGTAGCGCTCCATCAATGCGGGATCGACGAACGCGCTCGATCCCATGGCGCCCGGCTGGAAGCGCGTGCCTTCTTCGTTGGTCCATACCACCACTTCGAGCGGGCGGCGCGTGCGGATACCGGCGTCGTTGAGCGCGGCGAGGCATTCGAGGCCCGCGAGTACGCCATAGCAGCCATCGAGTTTGCCGCCGGTCGGCTGGGTATCTACATGGCTGCCTGTCATCACAGGTGGAAGGTCTTCAAGACCAGGCCGACGGAAAAACAAGTTAGCGCACGCGTCGGTATGAACCGTACAGCCGAGCGCGAGCGCGTGTTCAACGAGAAAACGCCGCGCGTCGATATCGACCGAAGACAGCGCGGGGCGATCCACTCCACCGTCATCACGCGCGCCGAAGCGGGCGAGCGTTTCTATCGATTGGAGCAGACGCGATGCATCGATAAAAGAAGCGGCCTCAAGTGCGTCATTCGGGTTCATGCGGCCGCCGTGACAGAGGTAAGGCTGCGGTCGAACCACGGCTTCAGGAACTGCTGCAAGCGCGGCGTGCGAGAGTTGCCGAAGATTTGCCCGGGCGGTCCGGCTTCAACGATCTGCCCGGCCTCCATGAACACCACGTGGTCCGAGATCTTGGCGGCGAAGCTCATCTCGTGCGTGACCATGACCATCGTCATGCCGTCTTGCGCGAGCGAGCGGATCACGCTTAGTACTTCTTCCACGAGTTCCGGATCGAGGGCGGAAGTCGGCTCGTCGAGCAGCATGACTTCGGGTTCGATTGCCAACGCCCGCGCGATGCCCACGCGTTGCTGTTGACCGCCGCTCAGGGATGCCGGGTACGCATCGGACTTCTCGGCAAGGCCAACCCGCGTCAGTGCGGCCAGAGCCCGTTTATGGGCATCGGCCTTGCCGGTTTTCTTCGATAACACCAGCGGCGCGGCCACGTTGCCGAGCACGGTCATGTGCGGCCAGAGATTGAATTGCTGGAACACCATGGACACAGGCCGACGCACTTCCGCGATGCTCTTTTCACTATCGCGATCGCGTTCCGAACGGCCTGCGGAGCGATAGCCGAGCAATTGGCCTTTGATCCACACCTCGCCCTCATCGTAGGCTTCCAGAAAGTTCATGCAGCGCAAAGCGGTTGTCTTGCCGGAACCCGACGGCCCGATCAGCGAGACGATTTCTCCGCGCGTTATGGCGAGATCGATGCCCTTGAGCACACGGTTAGCGCCGTACGATTTTCCCACGGCACGCAGTTCGAGAATGGGCAATGAACTCATGAGGTTTTCCGCGAGGGAGCAATCAGCACCTGTGCCCAGCGGGCGGCGAGGGCGATACATTGCGTAAGGAGCCAGTAGCACACGATCAACATCGCGTACGGAGCGATGTACGTATAAGTCGACGAGACGATGTCGCTTGCCGTCATCGTCAATTCAGGCACGGTGATGATCGACGCCACCGCACTTTCCTTGATGACGAGAATGGTTTGATTGGCGAGCAACGGAATGACGAAAGCGATCGCCTGAGGCATTTCGATGCTGCGAAAAGCAGACCATCGGCTAATGCCAAATGCGCGGGCCGCTTCCCCGTGTCCGCGCGGAATGCTGGCCCAGCCGGCGCGAAAAATCTCCGCGAAGTACGCGGCTGAATAAAACGCAAGCGACACAATAGTGGCCTGCACAGCGGTCATGGTGATGCCGATCACCGGCAAGCCGAAATAGACAATCACCAGTTGTGACAGATACGGTGTACCGCGCACGAGCCACACATAGAACCGATAAGGTGCCGCAAGCCGGCGCGGAAACCGCAGCCGCAGCGCGTTCAGCGCGAAGCCAACCATCGCGCCAATGAAGGCCGCGAGCAAGCTGACCTCAAGCGTAACCAGGATGGCTTCGGCGAAGCGCGGTATGAGCGGGAGGAAACTGTTCATGTTCGGCTCACCCTCGACCCGCCACACGCCGTTCAATTCCCCGGCCAGCCAGCGACAGCAGCGAAGTGATCGCGAGATAAAAGCAGGCAGCGAGCGTATAGACCTCGAGCGGCCGGTAACTGACCGAAGACAGTTGCTGCCCGACGCGCATGAGGTCCGTGACCGCAATGACCGAGACCACCGCCGACGCCTTCACAATATCGATCATTTCCGACACCAGCGCCGGCAGCGTCAACGCGACGACTTGCGGAATCTCCACATGCCACAAGGTCTGGCGGCGTGTGAGATTGAAGGTCTGCGCCGCTTCGATCTGCCCGCGCGGAATCGCGCGAAAGCCGGTACCCAGAATTTGCGACTGGTACGCCGCCGTATTCATCGACAGACCCACTGCCGCTGCGACCACGCCGGGGATGGCCCACCCGAGTCCCGAGGGCACGTAGTAGAACAACAGCAATTGCGCGAGCACCGGCGTGCCGCGAAAGATGCTCACATAGACCCGCGAGGCGGCGGCTAGCGTACGGCTCTTGCTCGCCGACATCATGTAGATGAAGATGCCCGCGAAGAAGCCGCATGCCACCGCGATAGCCGAGAGCCACAGTGTCGTCATGGCGCCGTCCAGCAGTTGCGGCAGATAGCCGAGACAACGCGCGAGGAGATCGGGTGGGTTCATAGGGGTTGATGCTGCATACATTGACGGCTCGGGCATGGCGTCGGCGGGGACGTCCATGGTCGTGCCGAACCACTTCATTTGCAGTGCCTTCATCGTGCCGTCATGATTCGCGTGAGCGATCGCGTCGCTAAAGAGCTTGAGCAGCGTTGCGCTGTCCGCGTCCTTGCGTGCGACCCACGCGAAATAGCTCTTCGGTCCAATGCTTTGCGGCAATACGGCGAATACACCCGGACGCGATTTCAGCAACGGCCCGAGATTCGCGACAGATTGCGCGACCGCGTCGAGCCGGCCGACCGCGAGGTCCGCGTAGGCCTCATCGAAGGCGACGTATTGCTTGATCTGCTTGATGCCCGGACCACCGGCGGCCTTCAGGTTCTTGTCGAGCGTCATCAGCGCTTGCAACTGCGCCGAGCCTGTTTGCGATCCGACGATCTTCCCGTTCAGATCAGTGGGCGACTTGATGGACGCGTCGTTCGAACGCACCAGGACGCCCGCGGTTGCGTCGGCAATGGGCAGCGTGAACGCGAAGTGGCTCGCCCGGTCCTTGTTGACGGTGACGGCGGTGATCACCATGTCGAAGCGTTTTGCGTCGAGGCCCGGCAGCAAGCCCTGGAACGGCAGGTCGAGTTGCTTGAGCTTGACGTCGGGCAACGACTTCAGCACGTATTGCAGCAAGTCAGCGTCATAGCCGACTATCTTGCCGTTTTCGACGGATTCGAACGGCGCATAACGCGCTTCCGTTCCCACCGTGATTTCCTTGTTCGCTTTGATCTGGGCAAGCAGGTCGCCGCTTTGCGCGTGACCTGCGATCGACGCGCACAGCGCAAGCGCGCCGGCCATCGACAAAACAAACCTGCGAAGTGACTTATGCATGATGCTCCCGTGCGGCCACGCCGCAAAGTGGGGTTAGTGAGTGTATTCAAGTTACTTGAATAAAATTCACTATGCATGAAGTGTGCCATATGAAAAAGGCTTGCCGCGAGATGTTTTGGCCTCGCTTGTATGCACCGGAGTGGGATTTGAACGCGCACAGGCACCGATAAAGTGCCGTCATGCACAAGACAATGGCAGCGCGGCCGTGTATTTCGAACGAGGAGTGGGGGATACGACGAGGTATCGCCGATCACCGTTTGAAGCGCGCTTATTCGCGCGCACCGAGGCTGGTCGCCCCGGGTTTATCCAAACATGAGGGAATGACGAGGCCTTAAGCCGCAGTCGCGCTCGCTGCCACTGTCTGTGAGTGCTTCAGCGCTTCGCCATTTTCGCGGAACAGATGGGCATGCCTCACGCCGAAACCGGCGTCGATGGATTGCCCGTCCACCGCCATCGATTCGCCCGATCCTTTCACCTGGATCGTCGCGTCGCCGTCCAGATCGACATGCAGCAGCGTTTCACCTCCAAGGTGCTCGACGACTACGATCTTCCCCGACAACTTCCCCTGCGCACCGCTTGCCGCGGTTTCCGCCAGATGCTCGGGACGAATGCCGAAGGTCAGTTTATCGCCGGCTTTCACGCCCTCCGCACTGAACGGCAGCGTGATCGGCGTGCCGCCCGGCAAGCCGATCGTGACACCGGTTGCGTCCGCACGCTGCGCGGTGACAGGCAGAAAATTCATCTTCGGCGAGCCGATGAACCCCGCCACGAATCGATTCACCGGCGTTCTATAAAGCTCCAGCGGCGAGCCGATCTGTTCGACCTTGCCCTGATTCAACACGACAATCCGATCCGCCATGGTCATGGCCTCGGTCTGGTCGTGCGTGACATAGATCATCGTTGCATTGAGCTGCTTGTGCAGCTTGATGAGTTCGAGCCGCATTTGTACACGCAACGCCGCATCGAGATTGGATAGCGGTTCGTCGAAGAGAAACACCTTCGGTTCACGCACGATCGAGCGTCCGATTGCCACCCGCTGGCGCTGACCGCCAGACAATGCGCGAGGCTTGCGTTCAAGCAACTGTTCTATCTGCAGGATCTGCGCCGCGCGCTGCACGCGTTCCTTGATCTGCGCTTCGGGCAGCTTGATCATCCGGAGTCCGAACGCAATGTTCTCGTACACCGACATATGCGGATACAGCGCGTACGACTGGAACACCATGGCCACGCCACGCTGCGACGGTTCCAGGTCCGTAACGTCCTCACCGCCGATCAGTACTTGTCCCGAATCACTGCGTTCCAGGCCGGCAATGGTGCGAAGCAGCGTGGACTTACCGCAGCCAGAAGGGCCGACAAACACCATGAATTCACGGTCCGTCACCGCAATGTCCACGCTCTTCAACACCTCCGTACCAGCAAACGCCTTGCGGATTTGATGCAATTGAACTGCACTCATGCATGTCTCCTTCAGATGCTCGTGCCGCATGCCGGCGAGCAATGGAATGGGTGTTGGCACCTGCTTTTGCCTTGCGATGCAGCATGCAACGCCTTAGATAATTTGTTCTTGACAACCCGCTCGCGTCCAAATATACAATTGTAAAACTGAAATTACAAGTGAAACAGAACGCGGAAACGGAATCGGTGGAAGCGAGGCAGCGAATTGCAGGATCGTCATGAAAGGTGATGAGCGTCGGCCGTGAGGCGTTGCTTCGAGCAACTCAACCGGCCCTGATCGTTATTGGGCATTTTAAAAAGAACTTCCCAGGAGACAGTCATGAAGAAGCGTTACACGCAGGCCACCGCATTCGCGGTGCTGGGCGTTACGGCATCGTTGCTCGCTGTATCGAATGCGTCCGCCTGGACGCTGAAAGAAGCGGCCGAGCCGTATTCGGGCACCACCATCAAGGCCGTTTTCCTGGACCGCCCCGGCTACAAGGCGGCCTCGGCGCTGATCCCGCAATTCGAGAAAGAGACCGGCATCAAAGTGCGCACCGAAGTGGTCCCTTACGAGAATACCCGCGAGAAGGAAGTGCTCAACTTCGTGGGCGGAGGGGACCAGGACGTCGTGCTGGTGGACGTGGTGTGGATCGGTGAATTTGCGAGCAACAAGTGGCTCGTACCCATCAAGACCTTCACCGACAACCCGAAGCTAGCCGACCCGAAGCTCAACCTGCCGGACTTTTTCCCGATCCTGCTCGACTCGTTCGGCACCTGGGACAAGACGACGTACGGGCTGCCCTTCGATAACTACTCGGGCCTGATGTTCTACAACAAGTGCATGTTGAAAGACGCAGGGTTTAACGAGCCGCCGAAGACCTGGGACGAATTGCTCAACGTCTATGCGCCGAAGTTGACCAAGCCCGACAAGAACCAGTTCGCGTACGCACTGCAGTCGCGTCGTGGAGAAACGCAATCCGCCGATAGCTTCATGCGCATGCTCTGGCCGAACGGCGGCTCGCTTCTCGATGCCAAATTCAAATCGAATCTGATGTCGCAGCAATCGCAAGCGGGCCTTGAATATCGGCAGAAGCTGATGAAATACATGCCGCCGGGCATTGTCGACTACGACCACGCGGAGGCGGTGAATGCGCTTGCGCAAGGACAGGTCGCGATGATCACCGAGTGGTCGGCGTTCTACCCAACGCTCACGGACCCGAGCAAGTCGAAGATCGGCAACTGTCTCGCGATCACGACCGAACCAACGGGGCCTGCAGGACTGAAGCCGGCGCTCGGTGGATTCTCGCTGGCGGTGAACGCGAAGTCGAATGCGAAGAAGCAGGCGGCGTCGTGGCTCTTTATCCAGTGGATCACGTCTGCGGAAATGGCGAAGCCCTATCTGGACGCGGGCGGTGTCAGCGGCCGCATGGGGGTCTACAAAGACCCGGCGGTGCAACAGAAATTTCCCTTCGTGAAACCGATGGTGGAATCGTGGCAGGGCGGCGTGCCTGACTATCGGCCGCGTTTCCCGGAATGGCCGGCAGTGTCTGAAGTGATCGGCGAATGGGGCAGCAAGATCATGCTGGGCCAGGTGTCGGTGAAAGACGGTGCGAAGACGATCGGCGACAAGACGGAAGAGATCCTGAGCAAGGCGGGCTATTACGACGGCAAGAAGCCTTTGCTTAAGTAAAGCAAGCGCGGCGAGGCGCATTGGTGCCGCCTCGCTGCGCTCCCAGTCAGGACATCCCCCGCGGAGAAGGTTCATGCTCAAGACCACGGTTCCCCCGGCGACCGGCGCAATGCGGCCGCGACCGCGCGCACGCTTTCGTTTCATGCCGCGTTCGCCCGCGTTCTGGTTTCTGTTTCCGGCAGTCGCGGCGCTGGCGATCATCGGCATCTATCCTCTGCTGCTTGCGGTCTACAACTCGTTTCATCTGTACAAGCTAGCCGACGTCGCTGCAGGCACGCCATTTGTCGGACTCGATAACTACATCGCCACCCTCACCGATCCTTCGTTCTGGGGTGCGCTCGGCCGCACGGTGGTGTTCCTGTGCCTGACGTTGCCAATCGAGATAGCGTTCGGCATGTTCGCCGCGTTGATGCTGCATCGTTCGGGCTTGGCGTGGTTTCGTGTGGCCGCCCGCGTAGGCCTGGTTGTTCCGATGGCGACCACCTACGCCGTGGTCGGCCTGATCGGGCGGCTGATCTTCAACCGCCAGTTCGGGGTGGTCAACTATTTGCTGAGCCTGTTCGGCATTGCGCCGCTCGACTGGCTCGCAGATCCCACACTCGCGTTCGTCTCCGTGATGATCATGGACATCTGGCAATGGACGCCGTTCTGCGCGCTGATCCTGCTGGCGGGGCTCTCGATGGTGCCGAAGGAAGCAGAGGAAGCCGCGCGCCTGGAGACGCCGAAATGGAGCAAGATCCTGTGGCATCTGCAACTGCCGTATCTCTTGCCGGGCTTGACCGCCATCCTGATCCTGCGTTCGGCCGACATGCTCAAGATGTTCGACGCAGTATTCACCATGACGCGCGGCGGCCCGGGCACGGCGACTGAATTCATCAGTATCTATATCCAGCGTGTCGGGTTCCGCCTCTTCGATCAAGGCATGGCGTCCGCCCAGGCAGTAATCCTTCTGATCCTCACGATCGTGCTGTCGCGGCTTTACATTCGTTTTGTTTATCGGGAGGCTGTGTGAGCACATCAACGGATACCGGCGCTGCTTTGGACCCGTCCTCCACGCCCTTGTCGCCTCGTGCGCGTCGTGCGAGAAACGCCCGGCGTCGTGCAACGGGATGGCATTTTATAGGATTGCTGATCGTATTCCTCGCGTCGGTATTTCCGTTCTACTGGATGGTCACGACCAGCCTCAAGAGCCAGGCCGACGCGCTCGCCGTGCCGCCGGTCTGGGTGTTCACGCCAACGCTGAGCCATTACATTGACGCGCTGTTCGAGCATGACGTGGCGCATAGCCTGCTGAACTCGCTGATCGTGGCGAGCAGTGCGACTTTCCTGTCGCTGCTGCTTGGCACGCCCGCTGCCTACGCACTTGCGCGCTTCGAGTTTCGCGGCAAGGAGGACCTTTGGTTCTGGTTCATCTCGAACCGGATGGTGAGTCCCGTCGTGCTGGCGGTGCCATTCTTCCTGATCGCCACCAAGCTGGATCTTGTCGATACGCACATCGTGCTGATCCTGCTGTATCTGACATTTTCCTTGCCCATCGTCGTATGGATCTGCACCGATCAGTTCCGCAGCATTCCCGTTGAACTCGATGAAGCCGCGCGCCTGGACGGCGCGTCGCCGTGGCGTATTTTCTGGCGTATCAATCTGCCGCTCGCCATGCCCGGCATTGTTGTCTCGGCAATCTTCGCGTTCATTTTTTCGTGGAATGACCTGCTGTATGCGCTGGTTCTTACGCGCACCGACGCCATCACGTCGCCGGTGGCCGCGACCAGCTACATGAGCGGGTACGAACTGCCGTGGGGCGAAATCATGGCGACAGGTACGCTGATCGTGCTGCCGATGGTCGTGTTCGCACTGGCGGTGTCGGGCCGGCTGGTGCAGGGGCTTACCATGGGCGCGGTGAAATGACGGGTGAACTAAGATCCGTCCGTCCCTATAGAAATAGATGAAGCTCATGAATAAATCCGCACCGACTGCCGTCCCCTCGCTTGCAGAACCCTCCGTCGACTCATCCGCCGATCCCGAGGAGGAACTGCAGGCGCGGGTGGCCTGGCATTACTACGTCGGCAACCTCACGCAGCAGGAAATCGCGCAGCATATTGGCAGTAACCGCGTGCGCGTCAACCGGCTGCTGGCCGCAAGCCGTGAATCCGGGATGGTGCAGATCACCATTAATAGCCGGATCGCGCCATGCGTTGCGCTGGAGGAAGCGCTTACAAAACGCTTCGGCCTGGAGGCCGCCGTGGTGGTGCCGACAGGGGCCGACACCGACGCCAACATGGCCGCGCTCGGCATTGGCGCGGCTAACTATCTGTCGCGGCAGATCGAGGCGGGGCAGACGATTGGACTTGGCTGGGGACGCACCATTCGCGCCGTGCTGCGGGCACTGCCGCAGCGCTCGTATGGACCGGTATCGGCGGTGTCGTTGCAAGGTGGACTGTCGCATTGCCCGAGCATCAACACCTTCGACATCGTGTCCGACTTCGCCAATCTATGTCAGGCCGATGGCTTCCTGTTCGCGGCGCCGATCTATGTAAGCAGTCAAAAAGTACGCGACATGCTCCTGCAGGAGGACGCGGTGCGTGAGACCTACGAACGCGCACGCCAATCCGATCTGGCGTTGCTGACGTGCGGGGATCTGACGGAGTCGTTGGTGGTGACCTACGGCATCAACGACCCGGAGCAAGTGCGCACGCTTGAAAGGGCGGGTGCAGTGGGCGACATGCTAGGGCATTTCATGGATGCCGACGGCGAAGCAATCGATCACCCGCTCAATCGCCGCACGGTCGCCATCACGCTGGACGACCTGCGCAAGATTGGGCGTGTCGTGCTGGTCAGCGGCGGCGCGAAGAAATTTTCCGTCACGCGAGCGGCGCTGCGCGGCCGTTATCCGTCGGTGCTCGTCACTGACGAAGACACCGCACAGCGTCTTTGCAACGAACCCTGAGAGAACGATGAACGTGGACCGCAATCGCGAATTCGCCGGCAAGACTGTCCTCATCACCGGGGCGGGCAAGGGCATAGGCTACGCAACCGCGATCCTCATGGCGGAGCGTGGAGCACACGTGGTTGCGTTGAGCCGGTCGCAGTCGGATCTCGACGCGCTGAGCAACACGATCTCGTGCAAGACGATCGCCGTCGATCTCGCCGATGCTGCCGCCACGCTCGCAGCGGCGCAGCAAACCAGTGCTTTGCAGCCCGTGGATCTGCTGGTGAACTGCGCAGGCATTGCGGATCTGGCGCCGTTTCTCGAAACATCAGTCGATGCCTTCGATATCACCATGGCGGTCAACGTGCGCGCCGCGATGATCATCGCGCAGGAATACGCGCGTGGTGTGATCGCGCGAGGCACGGGCGGCGCGATCGTCAATGTATCGAGCATGGCCGCGCAGGTCGGCACGCCGTTGCACGCAGCGTATTGCGCGTCCAAGGCTGCGCTCGACGCGCTGACCCGCGTGATGGCGGTCGAGCTGGGCGTACATGGTATTCGCGTCAACACGGTCAACCCGGTCATCACGCTGACGCCGATGGCCGAGAAGGTCTGGAGCGAGCCCGCGAAATCCGCGCCCATGCTTGCCCGCATTCCCTTGCAACGATTCGTGCAGCCCGATGAAGTGGCACGCACGATCGCCTACCTGCTCAGCGGCGACTCGAGCATGGTCAACGGCGTAAGCCTCGCTGTAGACGGCGGTTTTCAGGCCGGCTGATTTCACTACTTTTACTCATAGCAGAGGGCTTCAATCATGGAAGCACTGGTTCTCGAAGAAGCGCGCCGCATCAGTTTGCGCCCGTTCACGTTGCCGCAAGTGGTTGGCGCACGCGACGTACGCATTCGCATCAACACGGTCGGCATTTGCGGCAGCGATATCCACTACTACCAGCACGGCCGGATCGGGCCGTTCGTTGTGAATGAGCCGATGGTCCTGGGTCACGAAGCGGCGGGAACCGTGATCCAGATCGGCGATGAAGTGAAGCACCTGAAAGTCGGCGATCGCGTCTGCATGGAGCCCGGCGTCCCCGACATGGAGTCACGCGCGTCGCGAGAAGGCATGTACAACCTCGATCCGAGCGTGCGCTTCTGGGCCACCCCACCGGTGCATGGTTGCATGACGCCGTTCGTCGTGCACCCGGCGGCGTTCACGTTCAAGCTGCCCGACAACGTGAGTTTCGCGGAAGGCGCGATTGTCGAGCCGTTGGCTATCGGCATGCAGGCGGCCACGAAGGCGGCGATAAAACCGGGGGACGTAGCCGTTATTCTGGGTGCCGGCACGATTGGCATGATGTGTGCGCTCGCCGCACTCGCCGGGGGATGCAGCCGCGCGATCGTGTGCGATCTCGTGCCGGAGAAGCTGGCGTTGATTGGCGCCGTGCAGGGCGTGACCGCAGTGAACATTCGTGACCAGCGCGTACAGGACGTGGTGTCGGAACTCACCGGCGGCTGGGGCGCGAACGTGGTGTTCGAAGCAAGCGGCAATGAAAAAGCGTTCGAGGGTATTGTCGATCTGCTGTGTCCCGGCGGTTGCCTCGTCCTCGTCGGGATGCCGCAACAAGCCGTGCCTATCGATATTGTCGCCGTCCAGATCAAGGAAGTGCGGATTGAATCGGTGTTCCGTTACGCCAACATGTTCCCGCGGGCGATCCAGTTGATCGCATCGGGTCGGCTCGACGTCAAGCCGTTCATCTCGCGCTCGTTTGCCTTCGCGGACGGTATCAAGGCGTTCGAGGAAGCCGCAAGCGGCAACCCCACCGACGTGAAGGTTCAGATCGTCATGGAATAGCAGGGGCGTTTTAATCTGATCTCATGAATTCAGGTCCAATGTTCAAGCAACGGACCTTCGCGTCCTCCAACAGGATCGCTGCGTGGAAACGGCAACGCTTCCATGGCAGCGATTTCTTTCTCTGATTACGTGCCCGTGCTCCGGCGCACGTCAGATAAAGCTCTCCCTAATCGCGTTGAAAAAACTGCTGCCTTATCGGCTGCCAAAGCACGTCTGCGAAATCTTCCATATTCAATACCATTAACTGTCATATGGCTTTCATTAATGAAACTTACACTTCGCCTTCATCGCGCACCCCGGAACCCATGACCTAAACGCTCAGACGTTTAAATGACAGGGTGCGCTGGCCCCCACCCAACAGAAAACCGGACCAGACGACATGCAAGAGCAGCCCAACGTATCGCGCCGCAAAGCCCTCAAATTGCTCGTGGGCGCACCCATGCTGCCCTTGGGCGCGTTCTCCGTTTCCACGCTGTTGTCCGGCTGCGGCGGTGACAGTGCAACCGCTCCGGTCACGTCGGCATCGTTCAAGTCCGCTTCATTCGCTTCAATGGCCGCGCCGTCTCTCGCGGACACGGCTGCCATGGCGACCACCACGGTCGGCTCCACGCTCACGGTGACCTACAGCGACGGCACGACGCAAGCGTACAAACTCGCCTACCAGCCATTCTTCGTGACGGGCGACAGGGTGCCGAACGGCAGCGGCGGCACGACGCTCGCCGGCGGTTATTACGACATCAACAACCAGCCGATCATCGACCAATCGGTGGCAGGAAAAGAGCGCCAGTTCTTCTCGGATTGCCCGGACGGCACGTCGCTGCTGTCACTCGATAAACCGACGGTTGCCGGCATCAAGGGCAAGGCCGTATTCGCAGTCGTCCAGTTCGAATACGCAACGCGCGACCAGAGCCTGGTGTCGACGTATGGACAATTGCCTTCGCCTATCGCCGTGCTCACGCTCGACCAGGACCAGACGACCGGCAAACTCACGCTCGTGAAGTATCACAACGTGGATACGTCGAAGGCGAACGGATTGTGGATCACCTGCGGCGCGAGCTTGTCACCGTGGAACACGCATCTGTCGAGCGAAGAGTACGAGCCGGACGCAACGGTCATTGCGACCAACAGCCAGTTCAAGGCGTTCAGCACGAGCCTCTACGGCGACGCGAGCCGCGCGAACCCGTACAACTATGGTCACCTCCCCGAAGTCACGGTGAACCCGGACGGCACGGGCTCGATCAAGAAGCACTACAACCTCGGGCGCATCTCGCACGAACTGGTGCAGGTGATGCCCGACAAACGCACCGTCATGATGGGCGACGACGCGACCAACGGCGGCCTCTTCATGTTCATCGCGGATCGGGCGGAGGACTTGTCGTCGGGCACGCTGTATGTGGCGAAGTGGGCGCAGACATCATCGGCGGGCGCGGGCTCGGCCAACCTGACGTGGATCAGGATCGGCAGCGCAACGAGCGCCGAGATCGAAGCGATGGCCGCGAAGCTGAAAGCGTCGGACATCATGGACGTGAGCACCAAGGACCCCCTCGACGCGAGCTTCACGAAGATCAATTTCAACGGCACGTTCAACTGGATTCGTATCAAGCCGGGCATGGAGAAGGCCGCGGCGTTCCTGGAGACGCATCGTTATGCGGCGTATATCGGCGGGAGCATGGGCTTTACGAAGCTCGAAGGCACGACGATCAACGCGAAGGACAAGATCGTGTACACCGCAATGTCACGCGTCGAGAAGTCGATGGTCAAGGGCAACGCGGCATCAACAGATGTAGCCGTCGATAAAGCCATCAACGCCGGTGCAGTTTATGCGTTGAACCTGAGAGCGGGGCAGAGGGATACGAGCGGTACAGCGATCAACAGCGAATGGGTGCCGGTAGACATGGCAGCACCGGCCGCGCTGGTGGGCGAAGACCTCTCGCCACCCGATGCACTCGGCAATACCGCGAACGCGGCGAAGATCGCGAACCCGGACAACCTGAAGTTCTCGGAGAAGTTGCGCACGCTCTTCATTGGCGAAGATTCGGGCATGCACGTGAACAACTTCCTGTGGGCCTATAACGTGGACACGCAGACTTTGTCGCGGGTGCTGTCGTGTCCGGCCGGTGCGGAATCGACCGGCCTTCACGCGGTTGACGAGATCAACGGCTGGACCTACATCATGAGCAACTTCCAGCACGCGGGCGACTGGGAGAGCCCGGTACACGACAAGGTGAAGGCCGCACTGGATCCGCTCGTGCGGGCCAACTACAAGGACCGTTTCGGCGCCACGGTCGGTTACCTGACCGCGGACGCCTCCAGCATCAAGCTCATCAAAAGCTGATCGAGTGGGTTAGCTGCCCTTGTGATAACCGTCGTTCAGCGTATGCAGGAACGCGATGATGTCCTTCATCTCCTGATCCGTCATCGCGGGCTTGTCGCCGAACTTGCGGTCGAACGGCGCATCCGTCACGTCGATGTTCGCGTGTAACTTCGCGGGCAGGTCGTCGTACTTATTGACCTTGCCGTCGGGGCCCTTCGGATAGAACTTCTCCGGCGCCGTATTGCGGTCGTTATAGAAGGACATCACGTCGTCGAGCGAATGGTAGACGCCGTTATGGAAGAACACTTGCCGTGTAGCCGAGTTCCGGAGCGTGGGCGTGAGGAACATGCCGCAATACTGCGTCTGGTCCTTGATGTCGTCACGGAACGGGCCGCATACGCCCATGTCGAAGAACTTCGGATCGTGGTTGACGGCAAGCGTGGTGTTACGCGGTACGCCGAGTGCTTCGTACTGGTAGTCGGTGAACATCGGCGGCACGCCGTCCGAACTGGGCTTGGACAAATGGCAGCCGGCGCAGTTGGCCTTGTCGGGATCGTTGAAGAGGCGCAAGCCATGCAACTCCGCTTGCGTCAGCCGTGCCTTGCCCTCGAGCCAGTAGTCGTACTTGCTCGAGTACGGATGGAACGACTGCTCTTCGACTTGATAGCGCGCAACCGCAAACATCGCCTCAGAGACGGTGAGCTGCGTGCTCTGGAAAATCTGCGGGCCGAACAGCTTCGTGAAGTCGGCCTTGTAAGCCGTGCGCTGCAATTTTGCGGAGACATCGGCTTCGCTGGTGTTCGCCATTTCCACGGGGTTGAGCATCGGGCCGGACGCTTGAGCTTGCAGCGTATCGGCGCGGCCGTCCCAGAAGAAACCACCTTGGGGCACCATGGCCGGCGCAGCGGGCGCTACGCCCGCGTTCTTTTGCGCCTTGGCGGTTCCTGCGGCTTGCGAGGCGAGGGCGGCGAAATCGGGCGGCGCTTCGGCTTCACCGGCATCGGGTCCAATGCTGAAGTTGGGCTGCAGATACAGGTACATCAGGGAAGGCGGCGGACGGTAGCCTTCCAGGTTCATGTGCGGTCCGCCCAACTGCACGGAAAGCTTGTTCGGCGGCCCATAGGCATGGTCCGGGCTGTGGCACGACGCGCACGACTGTTTCCCGGATCCGGACAGCGACTCGTCGAAGAAAATCTTCTGGCCCAGTTGCGCGACCGCGCTCAACGGCGCGACCGGCGGACGCGAGAGTACAACGGGATTCGGATTGGCACCCGTCAGGTCTTCCACGATGACGCCCACGCGGGCCGGTACTTGCGAAGGGAACGCGACGGCCCATGCGCTGAATGCGGCGGCGCCGAGAACCACGGCGGCGAGGCATCCGAGCAGGATGTGTCTGGGGCGAAGAAAGTTTGGCTTCTCGCCGGTGGCAGGCGTTACCGGAGGTATGACGGTGTGCGACATGTTAACCAGGAAGCAGAGGCAGTATGGAAAACGCCGCCGGCCAATTTCTCGGCGGCGACGCGGCAAGAGTAACCGCCCGCGTCAGTGATCCGACGCGGGCATTCAGGCAACAATCAGATCGTGGGAACCGATGCGACCGGCGTACCCAGGTTCGGATCGACAAACAGCGTCGGGTTGTTACCCGCACCGCTGAAGTTGAACAATCCGTTGATGCTGCCGGCAGTCGCGTCAAACGAACCGCCACCGAGACGCGTGCCGTTGAGCCAGTTGTCTTCGATGAAGCGAGTCACCGAAGCCTGGCTGATCTGCGTGTGGTCCACGTAGTTCACCTTGGCCCACGGCGAGATCACGACGAACGGAATACGCGTGCCCGGACCGCAGCGGCCATTCACCGGCGCGCCCTTCACACCCAGCGGAGCCGTAGCGGTGCCGCACGTGCCGGCGCCATTCACCTGGTCGGCAATCGCGTCGAACGACGACGAGGTCGGCACTGCATACGCATGGTCGTACCAGCCGTCCGAGTCATCCCACGCCACGATCACAGCGGTGCTCGCCCAATCCGGCTGCTGCTGCAGGAAGTTGACGATCTTCGCCGTAAAGGCTTGCTCGTCGAGCGGATCCGAATAGCCTGCGTGGCCATCCTGGAACGCCGGCGCCTTGATGAAGCTGACCGACGGATAGTTGCCGGCCTTGACGGTGGCGAAGAAGTCGTCGGTGTCGTACTGGTGATTCGCCGGTTCCGGCGTCTTGCCGTCCGCTTCGAGCGACAAGCCGATCACTGCCGCCGAGCTCGGGCGTGCATGCGTCGGGTTAGCCGTCGATGCGAAGTACTGGAACCAGTTGTGGTGCGGGACATAGTCGGCGGTTGTCTGACCCACCACCGGCGACAACGTGCTGCGCTTGCAACCAGTCGTGCCGTTGCTGTTCACGGTCTGCAAGTTGAAGCCGCCCATGAAGCCGCCCCACGAGATGTTCTGAGCATTCAACAAATCGCCGATGTTCTTCGCGTTCAGCAAAGCGGTGTCGGTCGTGCTCGAGCAAGTGTCGCTGGCCGGATCAACGTCGTTGATCAGCGTGAAGCCGCCCTGGCCGTCATTCACGTAGTACGAACCCGTGGCCGTCGCGCTGACCGGGCCCGTGCTGAACTTGACCGGCTGCAGGCCGTTGGTCTGGCCCGACACAACTTCAAGTGCGCCCGGCGTGGACGGACCGTAGGTGGACGTGTACGCGTTGTCGCTCATCGCGAACTTCTGCGCGTAGTTCCAGAGGGCGCCGACCGTGTTGCCGTCGAAATAACCCATGACCTGGCCTGCGGTACCGAATGCGCCTGCGCCGCCTGCCGTGCCCTTACCCGTGTACTTAGGGAAGAGGTCGGCTGCGCCGTTATCGTAGGCGTGTTGTTCGGCCGTGTACGCGTGGTTCTGGTCGGCGGTTGCGGCTTGCGTCCGGTCCAGGCGGAACGGATTGGCAGCGCCCGTGCCGTTGGCCGTGTTCGTGAAGTTCGGGTTGGCCGTCAGCAACGTACCGGTCAGACCATTGACTGCCGGCGTGCCCGCTGCCGGCGTGAATGCCGGTTCACCTGCCGGGTTCGCCGCGTTCGGATAGGTCGCGAAGTAGTGGTCGAACGAGACGTTCTCGTTATAGATCACGACTACGTGCTTGATGGGGGTAGCCGTCGCCAACCGGTTTTGGATGGATTGCGACGAACTAGGATTGCTGTTGTTGCCACCGCCGCAGGCATATAGGCCGATAGCCATTGCTGCAGTGGGTACGCCAACCATTAAGGCTCGACGAAACATGTGTGAAGCTCCCGATGTCGTTGTTTCAGTGCTTGTGTGGCCGCGTGGCCTTTGGGGGGACGGGTGCGGACTAGGATGCGGACTTTAAAAGACCTTTCTTTCGATCCGAGCGCATTGGAACACTTACGTATGAACCCTAAAAGACGGTCTGCTTTCGCTGAGGTTACGTGTAAATAACAAGCAGAAAGAGTCGGTAAGGTTGAAGGTCGAAGTACGGTATGGGCTGACGCTTCGATGCCCGTGACGCGAGCGCTGGACCGAGTGTCGGGTGGTAAGTTTTTTTTGCGCATGAAAAGAGAAGGGTGGTGCGATTCATCCGCATGAGCCACCAAGCTTTCAAGCTTTCACGAGCACGTCACAGAGCCCTTCGATAATCGCGGCTGTAAACGTTTTCAGCGAATTCTTGCCCAAGCTCTTGCCACAGCCCATGCACTCCACCATCAAGGACGTAGCCGCGCATTCAGGCGTGTCTATCGCCACCGTCTCGCGTGCGCTTAACGCCCCGCAATTGCTGAATGCAGAGACGCTCGCCAAGGTGCGCGAGTCGATCGAAGCACTCGACTTCATGCCCAGTGCACGAGGCCGCCAGCTTCGCGGCGTACGCACGCGGCTGGTCGGCGTGGTCGTGCCGACACTGGCCAATCCCGTCTTCGCCGAGTCGCTGCAAGGCATTGATGAAGCGGCATCCGCCAGTGACTACCGCCTGATGCTGATGACCACCGCGTATGACAGCGCGCGTGAGCGCCGCGCGATCGAGACCTTGCGCGAGCAACGCGTGGATGGCCTGATTGCAACGGTGGCCGACGCCGAATCCAACCCCTTGCTGGACGACCTCGATCGCATCGGCTTGCCTTATGTGCTGGCGCATAACGACACGGCGTACCGTGCGGCGGTATCGGTGGATAACCGGCGGGCGGCGCGTGACGGAGTGTGTGCGTTGCTGCAGCGCGGGCATCGGCGGATCCTGATGCTGGCCGGTTCGTTCGCGGAATCGGACCGTGCGCGCTTGCGGTATCGCGGTTACGAAGACGCAATGCTCGACGCCGGCCATACGCCTCATCCGCCTATCGAACTCGATTTCAACGCGGACGATCTGCCGCCTACGCTGCTCGCACATCTTTCCGATCCCGCTCGCCGGCCCACTGCGCTTTTCTGCAGCAATGACCGCCTGGCGATCATCGTGATGCGCGGTTTGCGGCATGCGGGTTTGTCCGTGCCGCACGATATCTCGGTGCTCGGCTTCGACGGCATTCCGCTTGGCGAATGGTTATCGACAGCGCTGTCCAGCGTCGCCACGCCGAACCGCGAGATTGGCCGGTGCGCATGGCTTCATCTCGCGGCCCGGCTTGGTTTGCCCGGCGATACAACCAGTGGCCCCGTCCCTTTCAAGTTGCCTCATAGCGTAAGAACCGGCGCGACCATCGCGCCATTGATCGATCCTGCGGCCAGAACGGCCTCCCTCGTATCGGAGAATCCTGCATGAAAATTCGTCATGTCCTCGCCACGCTGCTAGCAGCAACGGCTACCTTCTGTGCGGCCGGCGCGGCCTATGCCGATGGCACCGCGATCTGCTACAACTGCCCGCCGGAATGGGCGGACTGGGCGAGCCAGATTGCTGCCATCCAGAAGCAGACCGGCATCCGCGTGCCGTTCGATAACAAGAACTCCGGCCAGGCTATCGCGCAGATGATGGCCGAGCAAAAGAGCCCGATTGCCGACGTGGTGTATCTCGGCGTTTCATCGGCGTTCCAGGCAAAAGACAAGGACCTGGTGCAGCCATACAAGCCTGCGCACTGGAACGATATCCCTGCCGGCATGAAGGATCCCAACGGCTACTGGTTCGCGATTCACTCGGGCACGCTGGGCTTTTTCGTCAACAAGGACGCGCTCGATGGCAAGCCGGTACCGCGCTCGTGGGCGGACTTGCTGAAGCCGGAATACAAGGGCATGGTCGGTTATCTTGATCCGTCGTCGGCGTTCGTGGGATATGCGGGGGCAGTGGCCGTGAACCAGGCGTTGGGCGGCACGCTCGATAACTTCAAACCCGGTCTCGACTGGTTCGCAAAGATGAAGGCCAACGCGCCGATCGTGCCGAAGCAGACCGCGTATGCGCGCGTGATGTCGGGCGAGATTCCGATCCTGCTCGACTATGACTTCGACGCGTATCGTGCGAAATACAAGGATCATGCGAACGTGGAGTTCGTGATTCCGAAGGAAGGCACGATCGTGGTGCCGTATGTGATGAGCCTCGTGAAGGGCGCGCCGCACCAGGCGAACGGTGAGAAGGTGCTGGATTTCGTGCTGTCGGATGAAGGCCAGCGTCTGTGGGCGAACGCGTATCTGCGACCGGTGCGCGGCGGAGCGTTGCCGCCTGACATCGCCGCGAAGTTCCTGCCGGCGTCGGAGTATGAGCGCGCCAAGGACGTCGACTTCGCGGAGATGGCCAAGAAGCAGAGCGCGTTCGGCGAAGAGTATTTGCGCGTCATGCACTGATCTTTCAACGATGCAAGATTCCACCTTCTCCACCCGCGCGCGGGTCTTCCTGCTGGCGCCTGCGCTGGCCGTGTTCTGCGCGTTCTGGTTGCTACCGCTGGTCGCGTTGCTGCAGGCCAGCGCGGTGCCGGACGCGTTCACTGCGTATCGCGAGGTCCTGACCAACTCGCGTTATCTGCATAGCTTGCTTGCGACGATTGCGTTGTCGCTGGCGGTGACGGCGGCGACGCTGGTGTTATCGACGATCGCGGGCTTGTTTCTCGCACGCCGGGACCTGCCGGCGAAGCGCTTGCTGGTCGCGTTGCTGACCTTTCCGCTCGCGTTCCCCGGCGTGGTGGTGGGGTTCATGGTGATCATGCTGGCCGGGCGCCAAGGGTTGATCGGCGCCATCTCCACACGGCTGACGGGCGACCGCTGGGTGTTCGCGTATTCACTCAGCGGTTTGTTCCTGGGCTATCTGTATTTCTCGATTCCGCGCGTGATCGTCACCGTCATGGCGGCTGCAACGAAGCTGGATGCGTCGCTGGAAGAAGCGGCGCGTTCGCTGGGGGCATCGCCGTGGCGGATCTTTATCGACGTTGTTATGCCCGCCCTGATGCCTGCATTGATCGCGGCGGGTGCAGTGTGCTTTGCTACCGCGATGGGCGCTTTCGGCACCGCGTTCACACTCGCCACCGACCTCGACGTATTGCCGATGACCATCTACACCGAGTTCACGCTGAACGCGAATCTTGCGACGGCAGCAGCGTTGTCGATCGTGCTCGGCCTGGTTACGTGGGCCGTGTTGGCGGTCGCTCGCAGCCTCACCGGCGCGACTGTCGCCGCTACCGCATGAGGACGCCGATGCCTGAGTTCCTGAGACCGCGTCGTTTGCTTGTTGCCGGGCAATTATTGCTGACGCTGGCGCTGGTTGCGTTCATGGTCGTGCCCGTGGTGATGTCGGTGATGGCCGGATTGACCGTCAACTATTTTCGCGGCGTGTCGAGCGGGTTGACGCTCAAATGGCTCGAGCAAGTGTGGGAGATGTATCAGGGTTCGGTCTGGTTATCGATAGAGATCGCGCTCGCAACGCTCGCCATCACGCTCGCGATTGGTGTGCCTGCAGCGTACGCCTTGGCGCGCAGCAACACGCGTTGGGCACGGTTCGTGGAAGAGCTTCTGGTGCTGCCTATTGCGTTGCCAGGGCTCGCTACCGCGTTGGCTTTGTTGTCCGTGTACGGCGGCTGGAGCGCGTTTCGATCGAGCATGTGGTTCATCGTCGCCGGGCATGTGGTCTTCACCTTGCCGTTCATGGTGCGCTCGGTCGCCGCCGTCTGCGCGGGTACTGACCTGCGGACCATGGAGGAAGGCGCGGCGAGTCTGGGCGCGTCGTTCACGCAGCGCTTCCTGACGATCGTGCTGCCGAATGCGCGTCCCGGCATTGTTGCCGGCGCGCTCGCGGTGCTGACTTTATCGATAGGCGAGTTCAACCTGACATGGATGCTGCATACGCCCGACACCAAGACACTCCCGGTCGGACTCGCCGATGCATACGCGTCCATGCGTCTTGAAGTCGGCAGCGCCTACACTATTCTTTTCCTGCTGATGACCTTGCCGTTGCTGATAGCGATGCAGTGGCTGGGCGTCGATCCGGCTGGGGCGCAAAGTGCCCGCGCCGCAGCAAAACGCAAGCGCGCATTGTCGCGAAGCAGCGCTCCGGGGCAGCAAACCCTTACCCAACCCGTAGAGACCGCACGATGAGACTCGAAGCCGTTCCCGTCACCCTCAGCCGTTGTGCGAAAACGTTTCGCGGGCAGCGTGTGCTCGAACCTGTCGATCTCAGCATCGAACCCGGCGAGACGCTGGTGCTGCTCGGACCGTCAGGCTGCGGCAAGACCACCACGCTGCGGTTGATTGCGGGGCTGGAAAAGCCCGATGCCGGTGGCCGCGTGAGCTTCGGTGCCGACGATGTCACGGCATTGCCCATCGAGCGTCGTCAGGTCGGCATGGTGTTCCAGAATTACGCGCTGTTTCCCAATCTAACCGTGCGCGGCAACGTGGGTTATGGCTTGCGGATCCAGAAGGTGGAGGCATCGGCGGCGCGTCGGCGGGTGGATGAATTGCTCGAGATGACTGAATTGAACGCCCACGCCGACAAGCCGATTACGGAGTTGTCCGGCGGTCAGCGCCAGCGTGTTGCATTGGCTCGCGCACTGGCGCCGAGGCCGCGTGTATTGTTGCTCGATGAACCGCTGACCGCACTCGATGCCCGCCTGCGCGAAACCCTGCGTGCCGAGATGAATGCGTTGCTGCGCGAGCTTCGCGTGACCAGTATCTACGTCACGCATGACCAGTCCGAAGCGATGGCTTTGGCCGACCGGATCGTGGTGATGAGCGAAGGGCGCATTGAGCAGTGTGGCACGCCGCGCGAGATTTATTACCAGCCGGCGAGCCGCGCGGTGGCGCAATTCATCGGTACATTGAATCGGGTGGCGGGAGAGTGCCGCGATGACGTATTCGTCACGCTTGGCGGTACGATTAGCGTGACGGGACTCGTTGCGCAATTGCGTGCGCGGGATGGTGCGCGGACGGAAGTTTTCTTCCGGCCGGAAGATGCTGTCCTTGTCGATCCGCAATCTGCGCAGCTGCGCGGCGCGGTGGAGTCGGCGCTGTTTTTGGGTGAACGTACCCGCTTGAAAATCAGGGACGCGGCGCCGGATGCATTGATTGTCGATGTGCCCGGCCGCGTTGAACTGGCGCAGGGAACGGCGGTGGGGATATCGGTGCGCGACGAGGGCTGGGTCGCGTTGCGTTGATTCTTCACGTTCTCTCGTTCGCCTGAAGCCAAACCAAGGAGATGCCATGCTGCTCGCTCAAATCACGGATTTGCATATCAAGCTTCCCGGTGTGCTCGCGTATAAGAAAGTCGATACCGCCGCGTGTCTGCGTGCTTGTGTCGAACGGTTGAACGCGCTGAGTCCGCGTCCTGATGCGGTGCTGGTGACGGGCGATCTGGTGGATTTTGGAACCGTCGATGAATACCGGCACTTGGCAGCGTGCCTGAAGCCGTTGGAAATGCCGGTGTATCTGATGGTCGGAAACCACGACGATCGCGCGGCATTGCGCGAAGTTTTCGATGCCGGTTATCTGCACGAAAGCGGTACAGGTAGCGACTTTGTGCAATATGCGTTCGATCTGCAAGATATGCGGATCATCGCGCTGGATTCGCAGAAGCCGCAGGAAAGCCCGGGCACGTTATGCGATGCGCGTCTTGCGTGGCTTGAGCATCAGTTGGAGGCCGCTGACGGTCGTCCGGTGATTGTCGCGTTGCATCATCCGCCGTTTGCTACCGGTATCGGGCATATGGACGACATGGCGCTTGACGCGCAGGCCGCGTCGAAGCTCGAGGCGCTGATTTCGAGGTATCCGAATGTGGAGCGTGTTTTGTGTGGGCATGTGCATCGGCCGGTGTTTAAGCGCTTCGCGGGAACGATCGCTTCTATTGCGCCATCGACCGCGCATCAGGTGGTGCTTGATCTGCATGTCGACGCACCGTCGGCGTTCGTGCTCGAGCCGGGGGCGTTTGCCTTGCACTATTGGACGCACGACGTGGGGCTCGTGTCGCATCATGAATACGTCGAGCAGTTTGACGGCCCGTATCCGTTCTTCGATGACGATGGGGCGTTGGTGGACTAAGGGCTTAGCCGGTTACTTCCCCGGCGCCAACGACCCCACTCTCACCGTCAACCCACCCCCATCCTCGCGATTGCGCACCTCGAGCGTAGCCCCATGCCGCCCCGCAATGCTTGATGCTATCGCGAGTCCAAGCCCGCTACCCGCCCCCTGCGCACCCGTACCGCGATAAAACCGGTCAAAAACCCGGCCCAGTTCATCGGGCGCAATGCCCGACCCTGTATCCACGACTTCAACGCCCATGCCTTGTACATCACGCGTAAGGATCACATCGACCTTGCCGCCCTCGGGCGTATGGCGAATCGCGTTATCGATCAGATTGTTCAGCAGGATCCCAAGCGAATGTTCATCGCCCAGCACGACATACTCGTCCGATGCATTGCGCGTGCGCTCCTCCAGTCCCAGATCGATGCGTTTGGCCTCCGCCAGCAACGAGAGATCACTGACTGACCTCTCCGCGAGACGGCGCAGACTCACGGGCGCCATCGACGCAGCACGATTCGCATCCTCGCGTGCCATCGCCAATAACTGATGTGCAAGGTGAATGATCCGGTTGAGCCGTCCCTCGAGACGCTCGAGTATCTGGCCGTCGCCTTGCAAAGTGCCGTCACGCCGGGCCGCCTGAAGCTGCAACTTCAACGCGGTCAGCGGCGTGCGCAATTCGTGCGCCGCATCGGCAACAAAAACTCGCTGCGCTTGCGACGCATCGTTCAACCGGCGCAGCAAGTCGTTGAGCGCATCGACCAGTGGACGGATCTCGACCGGCACGCGAGCGCCAGCTTGCAACGGCTCAAGCGAGTCGAGCGAGCGCCGCGATAACGCCCGCGACAACCCACCGATCGGCGCAAGCCCCCGTGCGACGACAAACAACACCAGCGCAATGGTCACCGGCACCACCAGCGCTAGCGGCCACAAGGTGCGCCAGGCGAGCCGCAGCGCAAGATCCTCGCGAACCGAGAACGGTTGCGCCACCTGAATGTACCGCTCAGGTTGCTGCAGGCCAAACACGCGCCATCGGTAGTCATCGCGTTCAATCGACCGGAATCCTTCAGCGATGCGCGGCAACGCCGGCTCCTTGAGCGAGTGGTAAACGAGCTTGCCTTGTTTGTCCCAGATATCGATAGCAATCCGGTCGTCGGCTATGCCGCTGAAGTCGTGGTTGGCCCGTTCGGTAGCATCGGCGGTAGCAATATTTGCCGGCAACGACAGCGCGACGGTGCGCAGCTCGTAGTCGAACAACTCGCTCGCTTCACGGCGCGCGGTGTTAAAGATGCCATAGGCCGCAGCCAGCGACGTCGCGGCCAGTCCGAAGATCAGCCAGCCGAGCAGCCAGCGGCGGATAGATGTCATTCGATACCCTTGAGCCGGTAGCCCACGCCCCGGACCGTCAATATTTGCTCAGCGCCAATCTTGCGTCTGAGACTGTGGACATGTACCTCAATGGTATTGCTGCCCACTTCCTCTCCCCATCCATACAGCTTCTCCTCCAGTTCCGCACGCCTGAAAACGCGTGTTGGCTCCTCGATCAGCACCTGAAGCAACGCGAACTCGCGCGGCACCAGCGGCAACGGCACACCCGCCTTGCTAGCTTCGTGCGACGCGGGATCAAGGGCAAGCTCGCCATGCGTATAGATGGGCTGCTTTTGTCCGGTACGACGTCGCAGCGCCGCGCGCACGCGTGCGGCCAGTTCGTCGAGATCGAAGGGTTTCATGAGGTAGTCGTCGGCACCTGCATCCAGCCCGCGGACGCGGTCGTCCACGGCATCGCGCGCAGTCAGGATGATGACTGACGCCGCTCCGCCGGCCTTGCGGTATGTGTTCAACACCTGGATGCCATCGCGTTTCGGCAAGCCGAGGTCGAGCAGCACGAGGTCGTACACGCCATTGCCAAGCGACAGTTCCGCGGCGCGTCCGTCCGCCGCCCAGTCGATTGCGTAACCCAGCCGGCGCATGGAGTCGAGCACGGTCTCGGCAATCATCTCGTCGTCTTCTACCAGTAATAGCCGCATCGTGAAGTCTCCCCGGTCCTACCAAAAAATATCGAGCATGAATTGTCTGCGGCAGCTGCTTAAGCGTTCCTTAAGCACGGGCTTCCCAGAATCAATCGCTTGTGCCATGAATCTTTCGAATTCACAGTAATCCTTACCATGTCTTTATCCAGGGCCGGCCCTTCTCCGTGACAAGTCCAATGCCCGGAAGTCTTTAAGCATCGCTTAAGCTTATGCATGCGACACTGGCTGTAACTGTGTGTAATAATCCACCCTCGTTCTGGTTATCTCGCTGAAACAATCCGCATTAATGAATATTCAAAACGCCCGCCGCTGGGCGCCGCGAGGCAAGCGAGTGTGGGTAATGAGCGCGCTCGCACTTTGTGTCGCCAGCGGGGTCAGACTCGCCTTGCACCCATTCCTCGGCCCGGTCATGCCAGGTGTCGCCTTCTGCATAGCGGCGGCCATGGTCGAATATTTCTTTGGCCTCATTCCTTCGCTGACAGTCATGCTGCTTGGACTGGGCATTGCCGATTTCCTGTTCGTTCCACCTTACGGCCAGATTGCGGTCATCGATCGCGCTGACGTCATGCTCGCGATTTCGTATCCGCTCGTCACGCTGTCCACTATCACACTTATCGAACGGCTGCGGCGCTCGCAATTCAGTACAGAACTGATCGCGGCAGTGGCGCTTTCACGCTACGAAATGCTGCTGCGCGCCGATAATGAGCGTGCGCTGTCGCGCCGGGCGGTGGACGAAACGCATCGGCTGGTGCGGCATCTTCCGCATTACCACGACGCCATCATCTTGCTGCAGGCCGTCGATCGCAACGCGGCGCCAGGCGCCAAGGAAATGGCGCCGGGGCGGCTTTTTGCCAGTGCGCATCCTGACGATATCGAAAGGCTACACCGTGGTTTGCAACCGGGGCGGCATCGCGTGCGCATCAGTTCGGGCGACGGTGTGCACAGACTCGTGGAATGCATTTGTGAGCGCTTTACCACCCACGCCGGTGAGTTTCTGATCTTGCGCAGGGTTGATTAGCGTGACCAAGAAAACCTCCGCGTTGACCGCGTCGACCTTCTACTCCGGCAGCGACCATGCAGTCCTGATGCTGCACGGCCTGTCCAGCTCACCGCTCGAAATGCGCCATCTCGCGCGCTACTTGAATAGCGAAGGGCTCACCACCTGTGCGCCCAACCTCCACGGTTACAGTGCAGGCACGCCGGAACTGCGCATGGAAGCATGGGTTGCGGCCGCGGTCAGGGAATTCGATGCGCTGAGCGAGCGTTACTCGCGAGTCTCCGTGTGCGGCCTTTCGATGGGCGCAGCGCTCGCACTGGCGCTCGTGCGTGAGCGGCCCAGCGCGCAGGCTATCGTGCTGCTGTCTGTCACGCTCGACTACGACGGTTGGGCGATGCCGTGGTATCGCTTCCTGCTCGGCTGGGCGTATTACACGCCGCTGCGCCATCGCTGGCGGTATCGCGAGGAAGCGCCGTTCGGGCTGCGCAACGAGGCGTTGCGCGCGAAGGTCGGCCGCGCGATGCAGCGTAACGACTTGAGCGAAGTAGGCCCGTCGAGCATCTCGCTTCCTGCGTTGCATGAAGCGAGCCGCCTTGCCGCGAGCGTGAAAAGAACACTGGCGGCGCTCAAGAACGATTGCCTGCTGATTCATGCAATCGACGACGAGACCTCCAGTCCGCGCAACGCGCAATTCGTTGCGTCGAACATTGGATCGCCGGTTCTGCGCACCATCTATCTCGACGATTCGTACCACATGATCACCTCCGACAACGAGCGGGAAATCGTCGCCCGCGAGACCGCCGTGTTCCTCAAGGAAAGCGAAGCCGCCAGCAGTGCCGAAGGAGGAGCTAAGCCGGTGGTATCGAAGGCGCTTGCACGGCGCCTCAGGCAGATGGCCTCCATCAGCAAATAAAGCCTGGGCGACAGCCTGGCGGCGGCCTGCAGCGGTGCCGAAGCTTTCAAAACAATTTTTGGTAACTGAACGCTCCGCGCGCGGATAAGCGTCGCTTAAGCATGTCCCGTGCACTCTATCTGCACTGTGGGCTCGGTCGGTTGTGCGGCGGGCGGATTTCGCCGGCTTACCGCGGCAACGCGTTCCGCGTTCCGCCTTGCCGTGGACATTGAGCCCAGCATCGGATGGAAGCGGGGCCTTGTTCAAGATTGAAAGCAAATTTCGCTTGGTGCGAGACCGGAGAAACCGTCATGCAAACCACTTTGTCGATCGCATTGCGCGCCCATGCGGTGCTCTTGTCGGCATCGGTGGCGGTGCTGACGGCGATGTGTCTATGCATCGTCTTGTTGCTGCACCTGCCGTTGGATCATCAGGGCACGTTCGGACTCAGGGCGACAGTGTTCGTTATCGCGGCGCTCGGCGCGCTTTATGTGCGGCATAGGGCAAGCTGCGCGTTCAACGCAGCTTTGCAGGCGCGGCAGATCCGCTTAAGCGACGTCAACGCGAACGGCATTTCAATCAGCGACGACTGCCCGCACGCGTGGATGGTTCAGCTATACGCAGAGCTCCATCCGGCGGCGGCGCGTCGGCAGATCGCGTCGAGGAAATGTGCTTAATGCGCATGCGACGTGCGTTGCCCGAAGACGGTGGACTGACGGCACTACAAACCCCTGTCGTCAATTAATCATCTTTTTGTTCAAGTCAGGCGCGGCGGGCACACCCCACGACGATCCAGCCTGAGCTCAAAAGTAGTGGCACACGTAGTCGACGGTCTCAATCACTTCGATCTCGAAGCTGGTGTTGCCCGGCACGGTGATGGACTCGCCGGCGCCATATTCACGCCACGCTTCTTCTCCTGGATTACGCACGCGGCATCGTCCGGCATTGACGTCGATCTGTTCCGGCGCTTGCGTAGAGAACGTCAGCAGCGCCGGGAAAATAACGCCTAGCGTCTTGCGCGTGCCATCGGCAAGCAGGATGGTATGCGAGACACATTTGCCATCGAAGTAAATGTTGGCGTGCTTGATGATCGAGACGTTGTCGAATTGTGCAGTCGTTGTCATGCGTGGAAATTCCTATGGTCCGGGTTGTTGGCCGACGGCATGGGGCTCAGGCCGTCGGCGCATTGATCTGTCGTAATCGTATCGCGAGGCGAGGGATCGCCGATCCTGGAAGCGTGGTTTGGCGCCCGGCGAAACATAATCATTATCCTTCAGCTTGGCAATGATTCGGCGCGTGCGCGATGCACCCGGCGGCTAAGCGCGGAACCCTAGATAGGGAAACTGGTTGTCGACAGGATTTCCTTCAGGACCATGAAGGTCCTGACCTGGCGCACACCGGGCAAGTACAACAACTGCTCGGCGTGAAGGCGGTTGAAGCTCTCGCTGTCGCGCGTGCGTACCAGCATGAAGCAGTCGAACTCGCCCGTCACAATGTGGCACTCCATGCATCCCGAGACCTTTTGCGCGGCTTTCTCGAACGCGGCGAAAGACTCCGGCGTCGAACGGTCGAGCACCACACCGATGATCATCAGCATGCCCGCGTTGAGCTTCTTCGGGTCCAGCAACGCGACCGTCCCGCGAATCAAGCCCGCTTGTTTAAGGCGCTCTACACGACGCAAACAAGCGGGTGCACTCAGGTTCACCTTGTCCGCAAGCGCGACGTTGGAAATAGAGGCGTCACGCTGAAGCTGCCTGAGGATCGCGCGGTCGACGCGGTCCAGCTCAACGCCGGATTGCTCGCTTACACGCGAGCCGGCACGAACTTTTGTTGCGCTCATGACTATTTCTCCACACGTTAATTACGCCGTTCAGTCATTCGTTCAGTGAGAATTAAACAAGCGACAATTTATTCGCAACCCTGTTTCAGCCAAAGTTTTTTACCATACTTCTCATCGACGCAAATTAATGCGACGAAGTGGCTGTCTACCGGAGCGACACATGAACCTCAAGAAATTTCCCCGTCACGCGCTCACTTTCGGGCCAACACCGATCCAGCCGCTCGCACGGCTGTCGGAACATCTTGGCGGCAAGGTCGAGCTCTATGCCAAGCGCGAAGACTGCAACAGCGGCCTAGCATTCGGCGGCAATAAAACCCGCAAGCTCGAATACCTGATCCCGGAAGCGATCGCGCAAGGCTGCGACACGCTGGTGTCCATTGGTGGGATTCAGTCGAACCAGACACGTCAGGTCGCCGCCGTTGCCGCGCACCTCGGCATGAAATGCGTGCTGGTGCAGGAAAACTGGGTGAACTACTCGGACGCAGTGTATGACCGCGTGGGCAATATCCAGATGTCCCGGATCATGGGCGCCGATGTGCGCCTGGTCGCGGACGGTTTCGACATCGGCTTTCGCAAGAGTTGGGAAGACGCTTTGGACGATGTACGGAAAGCGGGCGGCAAGCCCTATGCGATTCCCGCTGGTTGTTCGGACCATCCGCTAGGCGGCCTGGGCTTTGTGGGTTTCGCGGAAGAAGTGCGCCAGCAGGAAGCGGAGCTGGGTTTCAAGTTCGATTACATCGTGGTCTGTTCGGTTACGGGCAGCACGCAGGCGGGCATGGTCGTGGGTTTTGCGGAGGACGGCCGTGCGGATCGGGTAATCGGTATTGATGCATCGGCCAAGCCTGAAAAGACCCGCGAGCAGATCCTCCGGATCGCGCGGAAAACGGCCGAGCAGGTAGAGCTCGGACGCGACATCACGTTGAACGATATCGTGCTGGATGAACGCTATGGCGGTCCCGAATACGGCTTGCCGAATGAAGGCACGCTCGAGGCCATCCGCTTGTGCGCGAAGCTGGAAGGTGTGTTGACCGATCCCGTGTACGAAGGCAAGTCCATGCACGGCATGATCGATAAAGTGAAACGCGGTGAATTCCCGGAAGGCTCGAAGGTGCTCTATGCGCATCTTGGCGGCGTGCCGGCGTTGAACGCCTATAGCTTCCTGTTTCGCGAAGGCTGATCGAGTAAATGCGCGGACGAAAAGCGCTCGGATGCAGGGCGTTTCGTTCGCGGCTACGGCCATGGGGATATGACGACACTATGTCTTCGCCCCGAAGCCATCGGTATCGAAGCAGATGTTGCTGAATTCTTCAGCTTGTTTCCGCCGCCCGTTAATAACTTGCGGAGCCGATGGAATAGATGTCGAACCCGAAGCGTTGTGTGAATGCAGCCCGAACAGACCGGTGAACCGGTGATGGCTGCAATCACTCCACACTTACGGGTTTCTTCATGCTCAACTCGCTCATTTCCCGTCGTCGCCTGATTGCAGGCGGAACAATGGCATCGGCCAGCGTCGCGCTCTCGAAGTTCGCGTTCGGCGCTTCCATGCAAGACACATCGGCCCAATCTCCCGCCGATGCAAAACCGACGCTCGGCGTTGTGCCCGCTTACCTCGGTTCATCGCCGCAAACGCTGCCACCCTTGCCTTACGCTGACAACGCGCTCGAACCGGTGATCTCGGCGCGCACCATCGGATTTCATTACGGCAAGCACCATCGCGCGTATTTCGATAACCTGCACAAGCTGCTGGCCGGTACGCCGCTGGAGCAGGCATCGCTTGAACAAGTGATCATGCAATCGCACGATCAACCCGCTCTCGCCGATGTCTTCAACAACGCCGCGCAAGCCTGGAATCACAATTTCTACTGGAATTCGCTGAGCCCGGTTACCACCCAGCCGAGTGAAAAACTCCAGGCGGCAATCGTACGCAAGTTTGGTTCAACCGATGCGTTGACGAAGGCATTGGTGAAGACGTCGGCGTCGCAGTTCGGCAGCGGCTGGGGCTGGCTGGTCGTCGACCAGGGCGAGCTTGCGGTCGTCAAGACGAGCAACGCGGAGACACCATTCACGCGGGGACTTGCGCCGTTGCTCACGGTTGATGTATGGGAACATGCGTATTACCTGGACTATCAAAATCGCCGTCCGGACTACCTTGTCGCTACCGTGTCACAGCATTTGAACTGGGCGTTTGCGTCAGCGAATCTGGACCGCGTCTGAGCAGGACTGGACCGATATGCCCGCAGCGTGGCCGCAGGCGCACAATCCATGCTCACCAATTCCATTCAAGCAGGAGTTTCATGTTCACTCATTTCGACCGCGCGAGCCGGGTGGCGGCTTTGATGGTCCTCAGCGTTGCCAGTACTGCCGCGTCCGCCGCGTCCTCTATCGATCCTCCTCAGGCGGAACGCGTCGTGACGACGACCGCTTCCGGCGTGCAAGTGTATTCATGCGAATACGATGCGCAACATCATTTGGGTTGGGTGTTCAAGAACCCGCAGGCAACGCTCTACGATACAAGCGGCCAGGCGTCGATCCGGCACTCGGCGGGGCCATCGTGGGAGGCGGATGATGGCAGCCGGATCGTGGGCCACGTGATAGCGCAAACGCCGAGCGAGACCACCGCAAGCGTGCCGCAGTTATTGCTTGAAACCCACAGCACTGCGGCGAGCGGCATGCTGTCTGCTATTCGTTATGTTCAGCGCGTGAACACCGTAGGCGGCGTGATGCCGGCCTCGCCGTGTTCGACCGAACATGAGCTTGGCAGCTCGCCTTATATCGCTAACTACATTTTCTACAAGTAGCACAGGCGGCCGTGATGGCTTGCGCTACAAGCGTCGATCTCTTCAAAGGACAATCATGCGTGACTCCAGATTGTTGCCTCGCTTTCGTGCGCTTCGTGCACTCCGTACGGGTTTGCTGATTGCGTTTGCCTTGTCGATGTCGGCTTGCACGGCATTGAGCGTGGTGACACATTCAGTGTCGCCTGATGAAGCAAGTGTTCCTGCGGGGCGTTATCAACTTGACCCGCATCACTGGAACGTCAGTTTCGATGTGGATCACTTCAAGTATTCGCGCTTCGTCATGCGCTTCGACAAGACGACCGCGCAGTTGAACTGGAATGCAGCCGGCATGGAGCAGAGCACGGTGACGGCGGATATCGATGCAACCAGCCTGGACACCAACGTCCCGATTCTCGACAAGATGGTCAAGGGCCCGGATATGCTCGACGTCGAGCGTTTTCCGACGATTCATTTTGCGAGTACGGCGTTCAAGCGTACGGCGGACGACAAGGGCGAACTCACCGGTGACCTGACCATCCATGGCACGACCAGGCCGGTCACGCTCACGGTTACGTTCAAGGGGCACGCGCCGAATCCGCTGACCAAGCAACAGACGCTGGGCTTTTCCGCCGACGGGCATTTCAGCCGCGCACAGTTCGGTTTATCGACGTGGTATCCGGCCGTGGGTAACGACGTGCACGTGGCGATTCAGGCTGAGTTTGTAGCGGTCGCGCCGGACGCCGCGTCTCAGTGATTGACGGCGTGAGCGCGGGGAAGCGGGTGCTTTATCTGCTTGCTACACGTCGCGGGGCGCGTCATGCGCCCGCGCGTTTGATCCTGCCTGCTGTTCGGACACTCGTCGTGAGTGAGGTCGTCGCTGATCTACCAGCCGTAAAAGCGGTTCCATGCGGCCACATCGCCATCTTCCGAGCGCGCGTGATAAACGGGAAATTGCGCACCGGTAGCGCATGCATGATTCGGCAAGATCAACAGCCGTGTACCAACCGGCAGATGGACCGAGATGTCCTTGTCGGGATGATCCACGTTCGCGAGAATGCCATGCTCCTGGTTCGCGCCCGTGAGCATGTAACCATCAAGCGGTGCGCCATCGAGCGTACAAGCCTGTCCGTAACCATAGTCGTGCGTCTGCTTCGCCGTGCCGCGATCGCGGCTCATCGCCATCCAGCCGGCATCGAGGATAGCCCAGCCCTTGTCCACCTGATGACCGATGACCGTCGTCAACACGCTGAGCGCCAGATCGCCGGTCGTGCAGACGCCAACGTTGCGCATGACGAGATCAAAAAACACATACACGCCGGCCCGTACCTCCGTGACGCCTTCAAGATGCTGCGCGGCAAGCGCCGTTGGCGTGGAACCAACGCTAACGACATCGCACGGCAGACCCGCGTCGCGCAAACGCTCGGCGGCGTGCACGCAACCCGCGCGTTCCTGTTCGGCTAGCGCGGCGAGGGCGTCGGGCGTGTTGAGATCGTAGCTCGACCCGGCATGGGTCATGACGCCACCAAGACGCGCACCACGGCGATCGCCATCGCCATGCAGCGTCCGCCCGATATCGAGCAAGCGAGGTTCATCGGGCTGGACGCCGGAACGATGACCGTCGGTATCTATTTCGATCCACACCTCGAAGGTTTCACCATGAGCGCGGCCGAATTCGGCAACGGCCTGCGCGGCCTCCAGGTTATCGACGATCAGTTTGAGATCGCATCCCGCTCGCCGTAACGCCAGCGCGCGCGGCAGTTTCGATGCAATGATGCCCACCGCATACAGGATGTCGTGAAAGCCCGCCGCGAAAAACTGCTCCGCTTCCTTGAGCGTCGACACCGTGATGCCGCGCGCGCCCGCATCGCGCTGCGCCCGCGCGACTTCCACACATTTCGTCGTCTTCACATGCGGGCGGAACGCGACACCGAGCGTGTCCATCCGGTTCTGCATCCGAGCGATGTTGCGCTCCATGCGCGGCCGGTCGATCAACGCGGCAGGGGTTTCGATCTGATCAAGAATCATGACGTGGACGTTCCCTTCGATAAGTTGAAACCGCGCAGCCAAGGCAGCAACGCGTCGAGCGTAGGTGCTTCGAGCTCGGGCGCCTGCGCGCCCGGCACGAGTTCCAGACCCACGCGGTTATGCCAGTAAGTGCGCAAGCCGGTCGCTGCCGTGCCGAACATGTCGTAGCTCGAACCGGCAACGAATGCAGCCTCATCCGCGCCGACCTTCAAACGATCGAGCGCCATCTGATACGGCCGCGGGTCGGGTTTATAGAAGCCCGCGCTTTCGGCGGTCACGATCACGTCCCAGTCGATATCGAACAGACCGGCGGCCTGCTCGCCGAGGCGCTTTGAGCAGTTCGTCACAATCGCCAGCCGGCAATGCGGCGCGAGCTTGCGCAGCACTTCATTCGCGCCGCTCCAGGGCGCTAGTTGCAGCCATTGCGCTTCCAGCACGCGGGCGGCTGACTCACGCAAACCGACCTGCACCGCGGCCTGGCTTACGAGTTCTTCGTAGGGAACGTAGGCGCCGCAACCGTAGGTCAGGCGCAAGTATTCCGCGCGCCAGGCGCGGCCGGCGGGTTCACTGCCGGCTGCACGATTCCACAGGCTCCATGAATCAAGCAGGGCGGTCAGCAGGTCGAACAGCACCGCTTTTGGATAAGTCAGGGTAGATTGATTTGGCATGATGGAAGCGACTTTACTGATGAAACCCTAAGCTGTGTTTAAATTCAGGCACATCTATCCTTAAGTAAAATTGAACGATGGAACTCGCTGACCTTAGGCTCGTCACCATGCTTGCGCGCTCGGAATCCTTGAGTGCGGCGGCGCGCGTCCTGAACGTGACGCCGTCCGCGCTCTCCATGCGGCTCAAGAAGCTGGAGAAGGCGCTGGGCGTGACGCTCGCTACCCGCGATGCAAGGCATATGTCGCTGACTGCGGACGGCGCGAGACTGGCACGCGAAGCGCAAGGGTTGCTGAGCGCCATCGAGGCACTCCCCGACACCTTCCGCGAACAGACCGCGCAACTCGCCGGGCATATTCGGATTGCCGCGCCGTTCGGTTTTGGACGCGTGCATATTGCACCATTGCTTGCGCGGTTTGCCCGCGCGAACCCGGGGATTCGCCTGCAACTCGATCTGCTCGAAACGCCCTGGCCCCACAGCCATGCCGCCGATATCGTGATCCAGATCGGCACCGTCCGCGACTCATCGTGGAGCGCGCGGCCGTTGCTTGCGAACGAGCGCTGGTTGTGCGCGAGTCCGGGTTATATCGCGGCTCGGGGTTATCCGTGTGAGCCGCGCGAGATTCTCGAACACGACTGCATCTGCATCCGCGAAAACGATGAGGATGTGACACTCTGGCGTGTGCGCCGGCGAAAGTCGGATGCTGGCAGGAAGCCGTCGTCACCCAACACGTTGCGCGTCACGCCCGCGTTCACCACAAACGACGGCAGCGTCGCGCGCCGATGGGCGGAAGAGAGTCTGGGGCTCGTGCTGCGCTCGCAATGGGATGTGGCGGATGCGGTCGCGGCCGGCAAGCTGGTGAGGCTCCTGAGCGAGTGGGACTTCGGCAGCGCGCCGGTCATCGCATTGGTGCCTACGCGCAAGGGGCGCTCGCTGCGCATCCAGGCGTTGTTGAATTATCTTGTGGAGAATCTGGGCGCGGAAACTACCGGCGAAAGAACAAAAGGGCGCTGACGCAGCCGCTTGACGTCTGCATTCCGGTGGACTTTATAATCGAAGCGATCGAATTAAAAAATCATCGCGTGCCGGGTCGATCGTCACGCTTCAGGGAGTGAGCGCATGAAGTATTCAAACCTCGTGGAGCGCCTGCAGGGCAAGCGCACGGCTGCCTGGGAAATCCATCACGCGGCGCAGCAGGCTTTGCAGAACGGCGAGGACGTCATCGTCCTGAGCGTTGGAGACCCCGACTTCGCGACACCCGAAGTAATTGTCGATCGCGCGGTGGCCGCGCTGCGCGGCGGCGACACGCATTACGCGGAAGTGGTAGGCCGCGAGCCGTTGCGTTCGGCCATCGCACGGGATCACTCGCGCCAGACTGGCACGAGCGTGGATGCGGGCCATGTGATCGTGGTCGCGGGCGCGCAGAACGGGCTCTTCGCTACGTCCTTGTGCCTGTGCGAAGCGGGCGACGAGATCATCGTGCCCGAGCCGATGTACCTGACCTACGAGGCCAGCGTCCGCGCATCGGGCGCCACGCTGGTGCCCGTGGCCGTCGATCCGGCGAGAGCATTTCATCTGGACTGCGCGGCGCTTGAGGCTGCCATCACCCCTCGCACCAAGGCAATTTTCTTCGCCACGCCCTGCAACCCGACGGGTGTAGTTATGCCGCGTGAAGATCTTGAACGTATCGCCGAACTGGCTCGCAAGCATGATCTCTGGATCGTCGCCGACGAAGTGTATGCAGACCTGACGTTTGAGCGCGAGCATGTGAGCATTGCTTCGCTTGCGGGCATGGCCGAGCGGACTGTGACGATCGGCAGCTTGTCCAAGTCGCATGCCATGCCCGGTTGGCGCGTGGGCTGGGTGATTGGACCGAAGACGCTGATCGAACATCTCGGACGGCTTGCGCTTTGCATGCTCTACGGCTTGCCGGGCTTCATTCAGGAAGCGGCGTTGACCGCGCTCGAGAACCGGGCGCAGATCGTGGCGGACATGCGTGAGATTTACCGGCGGCGGCGCGACGTCGTGTTCAATCGTCTTCGCGACGTGCCGGGCTTGCATTGTTTGTTGTCCGAGGCAGGCATGTTCATGATGGTCGATGTGACCGGCACGGGGCTCGATGCCTATGAGTTCAGCTGGCAGCTATTCCGGGCGCAAGGCGTTTCGCTGCTCGATGCCAGCGCGTTCGGCGAGACGGCGAACGGTTACGTGAGGCTGGGTTTTGTCGTCGATGAAACCCGGCTCGCGCAGGCTTGCGATCGCATCGCGGCGTTTGTTGCTGGCTTGACGCGGGGTTGATGCGGACGGTGAAGAATGGAACACTAACCAATCGTACCGATTTTAAAAACACTGACGATCTGCGTAAGCTTGGCGCTGTGCTCTTTCAGCGAACTCGAGGCGGCCGCAGCCTCTTCCACCAAAGCGGCGTTCTGCTGCGTGACCGTATCGATCTGCAGGATCGCCTGGTTCACCTCCTCGATGCTGATCGACTGCGTCTGGCTGGCAGAGGATATTTCGCCTACCAGATGCTGGACATGCTTGATGTTCTCCACCATCTCGAGGATCGTTTTTCCCGCACGTTCGACGAGGTAAGTCCCAGTGTCCACTTTGCCGACCGAATCACCGATCAGCGCCTTGATTTCCCGTGCGGCAGACGCGCTGCGGTGCGCCAACCCCCGTACTTCGCTCGCCACAACGGCAAAGCCTTTGCCTTGCTCACCGGCTCGCGCTGCCTCGACGGCCGCGTTCAAAGCAAGGATGTTGGTCTGAAAAGCGATGCTGTCGATGACACCGATGATGTTGACAATTTGCTTGGCAGAACTGCTGATTACGGCCATTGTCGCAACGACTTCCGCCACTTCCATGCTGCCACGCAGTGCCACTTCGCTGGCTACCCTGGCGAGTTGATCAACCTCACGCGCATTTGACGAATTGTTCCTGACTGTCTGAGTCAGACTTCCCATGGTCGCGGAGGTCTGTTCCAGCGATGCGGCCTGTTCCTCCGTACGCGCCGACAGGTCGATATTGCCAGCTGCAACCTCCGAAGAAGCGACTTCTATCATGTCCGAACCGCTACGCACTTGCGCGACAATTCCCCGCAACGTGACGCTCATCTGATCGAGCGCATCAAGCAGTTGTCCTGGCTCGTCCTTTGCCGAGTTCCGGATGCTCGCGGTCAGATCGCCGTCTGCCACGAACCTGGCCATCCGTAGCGCCGACGCTAGCGGCCGCGTAATGCTCAACGTCAACAGCAAGGCGACGAGGCCGCCTGCGAGCATCGACAACACCGCCATCATGATCAGCGCATTGCGCGTCCTGAACTCCGCCGCATCAATCTCATCGGAGACATGGTCGATACTCGTCCTTTGTGCGTCGAGCAGATCGCGTAAGCGTAGTTCGTACTCTTTTGCCGCAGGAACAAAGGTTTCATCAAGCATTTTGCTCGCGAGTTCGTTCTTCCCGTCTTCCTTTGCCTTCTTGAGCGCATCTCGCGATTTGGCATACTTACCCCTCGCATCAATCAGGGCAGTGTAGAGCGCCTTTTCCTGATCTGTTTCCAGCAATGGTGCGATCTTGTTCTGCATGTCAGTCGCAAGCTGCAAGGCGTCAGCGGCGTCCTTTGCGAAGAAGCTGTCAAGCGACGTATCGTTGCTTTTGGCTATCGCCATGGTCCGCCGGATCGAACCGTAGGTTGCGCGGTACCAGTCACTGATCATTCGTTCTTTGGCGAGTGGGGTATGCATCATTTCGTGCGTCGTCGTTGCCACGTCATGCAGACGCCAGATGCTCACGAGCGAACTTGCCAATGAAACGAGAAAAATCAAAGCGAATCCAACGGCCAGTCTCTTGCCGATCTTCATGTCGCGAAGCATGTTTATCACCCTCTTCTGATATTTGGCCGCCGTTCGACCCATTTCTCGCCTGGCGGCTGGCTTATCCGTGCGCTTATTGCGACGGAACCAACCAACGCGCAGACCTGACGCTGCGTCCGAAGGCCATCGTGAGCATGGCGGCGAGAAGCAGAAATCCGGAGAGTGCCAACAGCGAGCCGCTATAACCCGGCGTGGTCTGCTTGAGCCAGCCCACGAGGTAAGGGCCGAAGAAGCCCGACGAATTGCCTATCGATAGAATCAGGCCAAAGCCGCCCGCTGCCGCGCGGCCCGTGAGAAATGTCGACGGCAGTGCCCAGAATGTCGCAAGAAAACCGAATGCACCAATCAGCGCGACCGTCAGTCCGATCATGATGAAGATGCCGTCGTGCGCCAGACTGCTGGCCGCCATGGCGACCGCGCCGAGCAAACACGTTGCCGTGACGTGCCAGACCCGCTTGCCGGTGCGGTCGGAACTCCGGGCCCAGAGGATCATGGCGACCGCACCCAGGAAGTTCGGTATCGCGCTGACGAGGCCCACTTCGACATTGCTGAGGCCCAGCGATTTCACGATCTGGGGCATCCAGTAATACACCCCGTTGAGCCCGATCAATCCCGTCAGATACGTGCATGACAGGATGACGACGCGCAAGTCCGTGAGGGATTGGCGCAGGGTCATGTGACCCGTGGTTTCGATCCGGGCGCGCTCAAGCTGAAGCTCCGATTCGAGCCAGGCCTTTTCTCCGGGGCTCAGCCAGGTTGCTTTCGATGGCGAGTCCTTCAAGGTGAAAAGGCAAAATATCCCGAGCGCCACCGCAGGGATGCCCTCGAGCAGGAATAGCCACTGCCACTGCTTCAGGCCACCCAGGCCGTGCAAGCTCAGGATCGCACTGGACAGCGGACCGCCGATCACCGCCGCAAGCGGGACCCCGAGAAGGAATGTGGCGATAGCCTTGGCTCGCCACTGCGCTGGGAACCAGTATCCGAGGTAGATGAATATGCCCGGAGCAAACCCGCCTTCGGCCACGCCGAGCAGAAAACGCGCGATGGTCAATTGTGTGGGCGTGCGCGCGAATGCGCATACGACGGTCATGATGCCCCAGGTAATCATGATCCGGGCAATCCAGATTCGGGCGCCGAACTTCTGCAGCGCAAGATTGCTGGGAATCTCTGAAATGCAATAACCGATGAAGAAGACGCCGACCATCCATCCGAAGCCGGTGGGCGTAATGCCCAGATCCTTGTTCATCGTGAGCGCGGCGAAGCTGATATTCGTCCGGTCGATGTAATTGACAAGAAAACAAAAACACACGAACGGCAGGATGCGACGGGCGACCTTCCCCATGGTTCGCTCCTGGCTCACCCCCTCTTCGAAAGCATCCACTGAAACAGAATTCACGACACGTCTCCCCATTGTCTGGATTATCTTTGATTGCACTACCGGCTGTCAGCTACCGGGATTGGGAACGGCCGGTTTGTGGAGCGACAAACGGAATCGCTTCCTCCACGGTGTCCCAGATGAAACGCCCGGACGGACACTCTTGTTCCTCGACAATGTGCGAGACCAGGCCGGCCGCGCGCGAGATGACGGCGAAGCCTCGCATGGCATCGGTGCGCACACCCACTTCGCCCAGCAACGCGGCTACTGCACCCGTCGCATTGATCGTGATCGGGCGCCCGAATACTTCGTTGATAGCGGCGGAAAACTGCTCGAGCATGGCGACCTTCTCGCCCGGGAGATCGGGCTCGGCCTTGGCCAGTTCCAGCAGTTTGTAAGCACGCGGATCGACGGGCTTGTGAAGATGGTGGCCGAAACCCGGGATCGCCTTGCGCGCCTCTTTGTGCTCGCGCGCGATAAGCAAGGCTTCCGCATAGGCGTCGTCAGAAGCCAGCAAATGATCGAGCAGGCGAGAGCAGTTTTCCATCGTACCCACAAACTGGCTGCCGACCGCCAGCAATCCGGACGCGACTGCACCCTGAAGATTCTCGGGTGCGCTCATGTAGACGAGACGTGTTGCGATGGAGCTTGGCGTGAGGCCGTGCTCCATCAGCACGACCAGCACCATGTCGACGATCCTGACATCGACCGCGCGCACAGGGCGGCCAAGAATCTGCATCAACAGAACTTCGGTAAAGGTTTTTTTACCGATCAGGTCATCGACGAGATTGGCGTCGCCGTAGTGGAGCGTCGTCAGCGTATGCGTGCAAAGTCGCGTGACAGGCGGCTCACGGTCAGATGCTTTAGCAGATTTGGCAGTGGATTCCGTAGCGGATGTCATGGCATTTCCTTAGGCGTCGACATTTGACGCGATGTTCGATAAAACGTCTTCACGCACGGCGTTCTTCAGCACTTTCCCAATGGAGGAGCGTGGCAGGTCGTCGTAGAAATAAACATGTTTCGGCGTATGTACCGGGCCCAGCTTTTCCCGCACGAACGCGGTCAGTTCAGCCTCGGTGACAACCATGCCGGCGCGCAGTTGTACCGCTGCTTGTACGGCCTCTCCCCACTTATCGTCAGGAATGCCGAATACGGTGCATTCGTGCACGGCCGGATGCTGTCCCAGCGCATTCTCGACATCGACCGGATAGACATTGAAGCCGCCGGTGATCACCAGGTCGCGGATTCGATCTTTCAGGTAGAGGAAACCGGCCTCGTCGATAAACCCGCTGTCGCCCGTATGAAGCCAACCGTCCACAAGCGTTTCCGCGGTTTTCTCAGGCAGATTCCAATACCCCGTCATCAGCAGGTCGCCGCGTGCCACGACCTCACCCACTTCGCCTGAAGGCAGTAGCCGGCCTTCGGGCGACATGATCGCGACGTCGCTGAACCACGTTATTGCGCCAACGGACGACCATCGCGCGGGATCTTCGAAATCTTCCGGGCGCATGACCGTCAGGATCTGCGGCGCTTCGGTCTGGCCGTAGGTGGTTCCCAATACCGGGCCGAAGAATGCGCGCACCTCACGGATCTTTTCGGAAGGCATTGGCGCACCGCCATAGATCAGGCGCCGAAGCTTCGGAAAATCCTCCCGCGAGACACCGGGGAGCGCCATCAACATGTAGATCAGGGTGGGCGGCATGAAGCTGACCGTTCCGGCGCGATCACGAAAGGCGTTGCGCACAGCTTGTGCGCCTGCTTCCGCGAGAATGACGTGGCATCCGCCCTGGGCAAGAATGGGCAAGATGTAGGTTGAGGTGCCGTGAGTGATCGGTGCACCTACGATATAACGGTCGTGTTCATCGAACCGCCATGCCTGGATCTGGTTCGTCACGTTGGCCATCCATGCACGGTAGGGCTGCATCACGCCTTTGGGCGTGCCTGTCGTGCCACCGGTAAACTTGATGGCTTGCGTGGCGTTGTCAGGCAGGTCGAACCTGCTTGGCGATAAGCCCGCGTAAGCAGCAACGAGATCGTGTAATCGAGGTTCCAGGGCTTCCTGATTCTCTTCCCCGTGCCCGGTTTCACTCGCATGATCGCCGTAGCCTCGGCAGAAGATCCGGCGTGCCGTTGCGCCCGCTATCAAGTCGACGTATGCCGTATCCACTATCAGGATGGTGGGCTGCGTGGTGTTGATAATCCGTTGAATCTCCGGCTGAGTGCTGCGCGGATTGAGCGGCACCCAAACCTTTCCGCTGGCAAGCACGGCGAGCAGCGCGATCAGATGTTCCGTGCTGTTGCCCGCACAAATGCCGACGCGGCTCTGCAGATTCGGATCGATCGCCTGAAAGGCCGCAGCCAGTGCTGAAACCTGGCGCCCAAGTTCGTCGTAACGGATCTTCCCGTCGGGCGCGTCGATTGCAATACGTGTAGGCCACCGCCGGGTAGCGCGCCAGAAAAAATCGATTGGATACATGCTAAGGAATCCTTCGAGACGCCGCGTGGCTGTCCCTTGTTGTGCGGGCTTGACGTTCGGGAGCGATAGGCGACTTATGTTGCTGTGGCGCCGATGTCCCCTCCGAGTAGTCGCCATTCTCCCTATTTACTGGACTATGGGAAAACTGGATCGTCCGGTGAGTGGACGTTATGAGCGGTTTGTCAGCCCTCAAGGAGTTGGTGTTTTCCCTGCTTGCGGAGAAATTTTTCAGATCGAGACGGCGTCGATTTGTCTTAAAACCCTGCTGAATAGGGAATTCAATCTGGCATACTGCCTTCCATCCTCCACACCCTCATTCCTCTCATGTCTCCAAGAGCCGCCGGCCAGAACGTTCATCAAACGGACACTGTGAGCGAGCCGGACAATGCAAGTTCAAGGACGCTGCGCCGAGGTTTGAATGTGCTGGAAGTGATTCTGAGCGCAGGCAGCGAAGGTGTTCGTGTCATTGATATTTGCCGCCGCTGCGCGCTGGAGCGGGCGACCGTATACCGTCTGTTGCAGACGCTTATCGACGAAGCTTATGTCGAACCGAGCGGTCGATATCGATACGTGCCGGGGAAAAAAGTGAACCAGTGGCGAGTCGAAAGCATGCTGACGCAGTCAGGCATTGCGGCACGGCTTGAACCTGTGCTCCAGCATGTCAGCGCCGTCAGCGGCGACGCCGCATTCGCGGTTGTCCGGGAGGGCGGCATGTCCTCTTGCATCGCCCGGCAGGTGGGAACCTACCCCATCCAGATACTTGCCGTGCAGGTGGGAACGCGGCAGCCACTGGGTGTCGGTGCTGCGGGCCTCGCGCTTCTCGCGGCTCTACCGGAGGACGATGCAGAGGCGGTCATCGCCCAACACGACGCCATGTTGTTGAGCTACGGCGGCATGACGCAGGACCGGTTGCGGCTTCTGGTCAAGGCATGCCGGGAGCGCGGGTGGTCGGTGATCGGCAATCATGCGGCCAAGGGCGCTATCGGCGTGGGGATGGCGGTTAGCGACCGTCTGGGAAACCCTGTCGCCGCCGTGAGCGTGGCTGCGCCTATCGACCGGATGCCTCGCCCACGACAGGAGTTTATTGTCGGCGCCATTCGATCCGCGCTTAAAACGGTGATTGGGCAGGGACTGTGATGCGCGATGATTGCTTGTACCGTTCCGCGAATTGACCGTGCCGGTTCGGGCCTATAAATAGAATGAAATTATCGAAGATGGCGCCTTCAGTGAGATTTTTTCTCAGTCGATGGTTCCTATACTGGAGCACAGCAGGAATCGAGCGGACACGGGGAGATATACGATGGACACAAGCAGCGCAGCGTTGGACTTCGATCGTCAATTGACGCAGTGGCGACACCGCTTTCATCGCGTGCCCGAGACCGGCTTCGAGGAACACGAGACAAGCGCCTTCGCGGCGGAGGTGCTTGAGGGCTTCGGGCTTGAGGTGACGCGGGGTATCGGCGGAACGGGTTTTGTTGCGAGCCTGTCCTGCGGCGACGGTCCCGGTGTGATTGGTCTGCGTGCGGAGATGGATGCGCTCAACATCCATGAGCAAGCGCCGGAGCGCAGTCACGCGTCCATGCGCACCGGCAAATCCCACGCTTGCGGACACGATGGTCACATGAGCATGGTGCTCGGCGCGGCGAAGCTTTTGAGCGAGCGTCGCGATTTCAACGGGACCGTGCGTTTCATCTTCCAGCCCGCCGAGGAACACGGCAAGGGAGCGAAGGCGATGATCGCCGACAAACTGTTCGAGCGGTTCCCCATCGATGAAATCTATGGTGTTCATAACATTCCAGGCATGCGAGCGGGATCCATCGCAACGCGGGCCGGCGGGATCATGGCGAGCGAAGATAATTTCGTTATCCGTATCAATGGCCGGGGTGGACATGCTGCACGACCGCATATGACTATTGATCCCATTGTGATTGCTGCAGAGATAGTGCTGGCTTTGCAGACGGTTGTATCGAGGAGTGTCGACCCCGGTGTTCCCGCGGTGATCTCCTGCACGGAGTTGTTCACCGATGGTATTCGCAACGCGATTCCCGGACAGGTGATCATCAAGGGCGATACACGCAGTTACACGCCTGACGTGCAGCGGTTGCTCGAGAGCCGGATGCGCAGCATTAGCGAGGGCATTTGCGCGGCTCACGGCGCCGAATGTTCGTTCGAATACACGCATGAGTTTGTTCCCACGGTGAACACGCCAGAATGCGTTCCGACAGCGATCACGGCCGCGACGGCGATTGTGGGCGCGGCGAACGTGAACGGCAACGTGGCTCCGATGATGATCTCGGAAGACTTCGGCGCGTTCCTTCAGGTGGTGCCTGGAAACTTCGCGTTCATTGGCAATGGCGCTGAGGGTGAGCCGGGTGCGACGCCGCTTCACAACGCACGCTACGATTTCAACGATGCTGTCTTGCCCATTGGCGCGCGTTATCTAGCCGAGATCGTGCGCACGAAACTGCCGGTCGTCCATGGCCATAACCCTATCCAGAACCAGAGGAAAGTTTGATGCTGCAACTTAACACCGGCGCGCGCCGGGGGCGTTACGATGAATCGCTTCGCGACATCCTGAACATTCAAGCCGCCGATGAAAGCCGCGCGTGGTTATCGACGTGGGATGGATTGAACGCCGGTCCGACACCGTTGTGGGACTTGCCGGATCTTGCTGTCCGGCTGGGGGTTGGATCGATCAGCGTGAAGGATGAAGGCCGTCGTTCCCCGCTTGGCAGCTTCAAGGCGCTGGGCGCACCGATCGCGCTGATCCGTTTGATTCGACGCCTTTGGCCCGAGCAGGACTTCGTCCCGGCGAAGTTAACCGCTGGGCATTACAAGGCGCTGCTGCGGGATTTCACGGTCATCAGCGCGACCGATGGCAACCACGGCCGTGCATTGGCTGCAGCTGCGCGCAGTATTGGTTGCCGGTGCGTGATCGTGCTGCATCGCCACGTGAACGATGAACGGCGACTCGCGATAGAACAGTTGGGCGCGGAGATCGTGCAGATCGACGGCAACTATGACGAGTCGGTGAAGGAGGCCGCGCGTTTGGCGGACGAGCATGGCTGGCACGTCGTCTCCGATACCTCATACGACGGCTATGAAACCATCCCGTGCGATGTGATGCAGGGATACGGGACAATCGCAGCCGAAGCAATCGAGCAACGTAGCGAAGGCCTTTATACACATGTGTTCATTCAGGGCGGAGTGGGCGGACTGGCGGCCGGTGTCGTCAGTTACTTCGCCGAACACTTCGGCGAGCGGCGGCCGTTCTGCGTGATTGTCGAACCGGACCAGGCGGATTGCCTGTTCCAAAGCGCGGTTAAAGGACAGGCAGCGCTTGCCACCGGCTCCGTCGACTCGATCATGGCAGGGCTTGCTTGCGGAGAAGCGTCGCCGCTGGCGTGGCGTTTCCTGGCCGTTCTCGCCGATGCCTTCATGACCATTCCCGACGATGCCGCCGTCGATGCCATGCGGATCTTCGCAGCAGGTGCCGAGCGTGATGTTCCGATTGTGTCGGGGGAGTCGGGCGCAGCCGGTCTTGCGGGACTCATCCAGGCGGGCAGCAGCGCGGAAGATCGCGCTGCGCTGGGACTCGATGAACGCTCGAACGTCCTGCTGCTGAACACAGAGGGCGCTACTGCGCCGGCGTTGTATCAGCAGTTGGCGGGGTTTCATGCCGATGAGGTGCTAGAGGCGCAGCGGCGCCGGCTCGCAGTTAGGCAACAACAGTGACCGCGGGATCGGCCGCGGCGAATGCCGCTGCGCGATCGGCAGCAGGCGGATAGATCCACTCGGTGCAAATCTGCCGTTTGAGCGCCTTCGCCTCCGTGCCGACGAGCTTGATCTCGCGATCCCACCCTTCGGTATAAACCGCGCCCCACGATCCGAGATCGAGACACGTCACATACACCGGCTGCCGATAAGGCAAAAGCGCCACGCTGACCAGATCAGCCGCCACGTTGTGGCCTGCGAACCGGCCCATGTTCATCGCGTGCTGGCATGACATGAGTGCGTGATTTCCTAGGTCGTCGGTAGCGGCGAAGGCGACATCGCCGGCGGCGAAGATGTCTTGCGTTCCGGATACACGCAGGTCCGCATCCACATGCAAGCGCCCGAGCCGGTCGCGCTCGGCGTCAAGTTTCTTCGTGAGCGCGTTGGCGCGCATACCCGCTGTCCAGATCACCGTCTTTGTATCGATGCGTTCGCCGGTCGATGTGACGATCCCATCGGTATCGATGGCGCTCACCGCGGTGCCCAGATGCACGGTTATACCGAGTTCGGTCAAAGCTTGCTCAATCACAGGCCGGGGACCGAGGCCAAGATCCGGGCCTACTGCATCGGCTTGTTCTATCACGATCACGTTGACGGACGTGGTGTTTCCCAACACAGACCGCAAGCGCTCCGGAAGCTCGGTCGCTATCTCGATGCCTGTGAATCCGCCGCCCACCACGACTACCGTGTTGCGGGCCGGCGTATCAGGTTGATCGGCGAGCTTGCCGAGATGCGCCTCGAGAAGCGCGGCGTCCCCGATCTGGTCGATGCTGAACGCGGCCGTAGCCAGGCCCGGCACCGGAGGACGAAAGAGTGAACTTCCGCTCGCCAGCACGAGCTTGTCATACCGTACTGTGAACGTGTTTCCGTCCGCGCCGATGGCCTCGACTTCGCGGGCCGCCGCACGAATTTCGCTCACGCTGCCCTGAATGAATCGAACGCCGGTTGCGTCGAAGAGCGGCAACAAGGGCGCTTTCATGCCAAGCGGATTGGACTCGTGAAGACGCGGCCGGACATGCAGCATCGGCTCGGGTGCAATCAAGACCACTTCGATCCGCTCTCCCGATTTGTTTGCGATGTCCAGCAGGCGAGCCGCACCAAGCGCGCTCCACATACCGGCAAAACCGGCGCCGACTACCAATATTCTCTTGCCGCTATCAGTCATTTTTCGATTCCATTCATTGATCAGGTCATCTCACTTCGACGTCATGCGTTGGGACTGCATGACGAAATTAAGAAGTTTTGTCGGTCGCGTAACTACGACTATAATTGTCGTAGTTAGATTTGGCAAGTACCTACTTCATCTGTCTGTGTTTCGGATACCTGCTGTAAAGATTGATGTTGCTCGCCATCGGCTGACTATATAAAATGTCAAAACTAGGATATATAGAGTCGGAGATAAGATGAGCCACATCAGTTCGGGCGTCGAATACGCGCTGCACTGTCTTTTGTATTTGACCGACGCGCCCGCAGGCGTGGGCGAGGCGAGCGTGCGTGACCTGGCCGAGCTGCAAGGGTTATCGGTTGATTACGTCGCCAAGCTTTTCACCAAGCTTCATAAGGCGGGATTGACGGTCGCCACCGAGGGCGCGCGCGGGGGATTCACGCTCGCGCGACCGGCTGAGCGGATTACCGTGCTTGACGTCGTGCTGGCTGTCGACGGTCCGAAGCCGCTTTTCGACTGCCGCGAAATTCGCGCACGTTGCGCAATCTTCGGGGATACCGCGCCCAAATGGGCGACGAGCGGCACGTGCTCTATTCACGCAGTGATGCTGGACGCCGAGAAGCGCATGAACGAGGTGCTTGAAGCACAGACGCTGGCGAGTCTGGCGGTGCGAACGGTCGCAAAAGCGCCGCGCACTTATCACACCGATATCGTCAACTGGATCGACAATCGGGCGACCAGCCGTTAACTCGGTGTGTAGTGAGCGGGCTCGGAGGCTAGTCCGAGAAACCGCTTTCGAAGGTCTTGCGCAGGTAGGAGACAAACGCTGTCACTGCACGCGGCACATGCGACGCGTAAGGCCGGACGATATAAAGCTGTTCAGCGAACCCGCCCTTGGGTTGCCACTCCGGGAGTACCTTGATCAACTGCCCGGCGCGCAGCGCAGCTTGCGCGCTGAAATCGGGTAGCAGCGCGATACCGAGGTCGTCGAGTGCGGCGTCGCGCAGGGTCTCGCTATTGTTCGCGGAAAACGGCCCGTTGATTGGCACGGTCACGCGCTCGGCTGCGCTCTTGCGTCCCGTCGCGCGTTCGAAGGTCCAGGCGGGCGCCTCTTGCGCGCGGGGATAGAACAGGCAGTCATGCGCGGCCAGGTCCTGTGGCGTGGCGGGTGTGCCGCGCCGGCGCAGATACGCTCGCGTCGCTACGATTACCGAGTGAGTCGCGCACAGGGTCCAGGCGACATGTGTTTCCGGTGCGACGGCGCTATGACGGATCGCGAGATCGAAACCCTCGCTGGCAAGCGAACTAATGCGGTCCGACACTTCGAGCTGCACGCGTACTTCCGGATTCGCCCGCAGAAACGCCGACAGATGCGGCACGAGTTGCTGTCGCGCGAATGCCACCGGGGCGGTGACACGCAGCTCGCCGCGAGCGACGCCCGCCGAATCGCGCACGCCCGCGAAACTTTGTGCAATACCTTCATATTGATCGCGGGTTTGATCGACCAGACGCTGCCCAGCCTCTGTCAGCCGCACGCTGCGCGTTGTGCGCTGCACCAGCGACACTCCCGCTGCGCGCTCCAGTTCGGCAATCCGCTGGCTCATGGCAGCCTTGCTCACACCTAGCCGCGTGGCGGCGCGCGTATAGCTGCCTTGCTGCGCGAGAATGGTCAGCCAATACAGATGAGTCCAGAGCGCCTCGACGCGTTGCGTTTCCATATCTTCATTGTTCACCATAGAAAACAATCATTTCAATCATAGCGCCTTTGCAGACGCGTCTGACGTTCTTACACTCTGAAGACTCCCATCACATTCAGGTGTCACATCATGCAAAGCTTCAGCGATCGCGCGGACGTCGGCCACTTTATCGAGGGCCGCCGTGTTCCTGGAACGGGCACGCGTACCCAGCCGATTTTCAATCCCGCGACCGGCAAGGAAGCACGCACGCTGCGTCTGGGCGATGTGGCCGATGTGGATGCCGCTGTCGCCGCCGCAAAGAAAGCGTTTAGGGGCTGGAGCGAGACGCCGCCGATCCGGCGCGCGCGCGTCATGCTGCGTTTTCTGGAGTTGATGAATAAACACCGTGACGAGCTCGCCGCGATCATCACCGCCGAGCACGGCAAGGTGTTCAGCGATGCGCAGGGCGAAGTGTCGCGAGGTATCGACGTAATCGAATTCGCTTGCGGCATTCCGCAGCTTTTGAAGGGCGATTACACCGAGCAGGTATCGACGGGTATCGATAACTGGACGACGCGTCAGGCGCTTGGCGTTGTGGCTGGCATTACGCCGTTCAACTTCCCGTGCATGGTGCCTTGCTGGATGTTCCCGGTTGCTATCGCTGCGGGTAATGCGTTCGTGCTGAAGCCGAGTGAGCGTGATCCGTCGGCGTCGTTGTTTATGGCGGGGCTGTTGCAGGAAGCTGGGCTGCCCGATGGTGTGTTCAGCGTGGTGCAAGGCGACAAGGTCGTGGTCGATGCGCTGCTCGTCCATCCCGATGTGAAAGCCATCAGCTTTGTGGGATCAACGCCGATCGCGAATTACATCTATCAGACCGGTGCGCAGCATGGCAAGCGCGTGCAGGCGCTTGGCGGCGCGAAGAATCACATGGTGGTGATGCCGGATGCGGATATCGATCAGGCTATCGATGCACTGGTTGGTGCGGGTTATGGCTCGGCTGGCGAGCGCTGTATGGCGATTTCGGTGGCTGTGCTGGTGGGTGATGTCGCCGATAAGCTGATTCCGCGATTGGCAGAGCGCGCACGTACGCTGATCGTGAAGAACGGTATGGAGGCTGATGCCGAAATGGGTCCGGTCGTCACGCGTCAAGCGTTGGAACGCATTGAAGGTTATATCGCGCTGGGTGTGGAAGAGGGTGCTTCGCTGGTTGTTGATGGACGTGGGCTGAAGGTGCCGGGGCATGAAGAAGGCTTCTTCACGGGTGGTACGTTGTTCGACAATGTGACGCCTGAGATGCGTATTTATAAGGAAGAGATCTTTGGGCCGGTGCTGGCGTGTGTGCGGGTGAAGGACTTTACTGAAGCGGTTGATCTGATCAATGCGCATGAGTTTGGCAATGGTGTTGCTTGCTATACGCGTGATGGACACATTGCACGCGAGTTCGGACGGCGGATTGAAGTAGGGATGGTGGGGATCAATGTGCCTATTCCCGTGCCGATGGCTTGGCACGGGTTCGGTGGATGGAAGCGTAGTTTGTTTGGTGACATGCACGCGTATGGCGAGGAAGGCGTGCGGTTCTATACGCGGCAAAAGTCGATCATGCAGCGGTGGCCGGAAAGCACGGAGAAGGGTGCGGAGTTTGCGATGCCTACGGCGAAGTGATTTGCTGCCCCAGGTAGTGCGGGGGCGTTAGCGGCGTAGAAGAATGATCTTCATGCTGAGGTCTACACGATGCAAGTCGATGCTTGCTCGGTAGACCTCTTTCGCTTTTGCGGCTCAACGAATCGAGCTGTTTAGCCGGCTCGTACCCAGTCATCGTGGGACGGGGTTTCCTTTGCTTTTGGCTTTGCTGGTGACGGCGCACCCGGCCTCACAGGTTGTATCGCGTCGGGACTTGTGTTTTGCGGGGCATTCACCGTTTGGGGTGCGGTTTGCCGCTTGACGATTCTGTCGCCAATACCAGCAACACTCAACGAGCTGTCCCGCACTTCGACTTTGACCGGATCGGTCTTTTTCCACTGCTTCTTTGGTATCACCAGTTTCCACTTCGAATCCCGCCCGTCATCGCGAAAGAACGCGACAATGCCGACGTACTCCGCGTCTTCGCTCATCGGCTCACTGACGCTGGCGTTCGCATTAGGCCGAAGCACGAGATCCGTCGACCCAAGCAGGTCAGCCTTCAGCGCGTCCATATCATTCGTCTGCAACTGCACGTAGTCGAGTTGATCGAACGCTTGCGGCGTCTTTAGCTGATAGATTCGCACCACGGTCGATAACGATTGTCCCGTGCCGTTTGTATTCGATGACGACCGGCTGACGAAGTCGACGTTCATGGTTTTAACCTGCGTGGTGAACGCCCATTTCGCTGCATCCACTGTGCCGCTTTTTACTGCTTGCCCCACCCCGCAGCCCGCGATGGAAAGGATGGCAAACGCCGCAACGGCGAGTTGCATCTGTCGGATCATCGTGCGATTCATACTTGCGTTCCATTGTTTTAATGTGTTGACCGTGTGTTCGCGGTGCGACCGTCCCACGTGCCAAGTTGCACACGGGTGGTGGCGCCTGTCGCATAGGGCAGTTCAGCTTGCGCGAGTTGGCTCGTGTAACCAAGGCTCACTTGGTCCGATGAAAGCTCGGCTTTTGGCATTAGGTCGGGCGCAACATGCATCTCCAAATGCGCGTTCGATTCGTAGCCGAGGTAGAAGCGCAGCAGCGCCATGATTTCGCTGTGCACTTGACGACCAGGCGTCAGGCCCAACACCGATTCGGCTGTCGTTGGTGCGATCACTACGCGTGCACAATTACCTCGATCGTAGAAGCCGCGCCCCAGTACGCAGTTCTCACCTAACGCCGTTGGCTCAAACTGGTTCAACTGAATCCATACCGGATGGAATTCGGTGACTGTGATGGTCGCATCGGGCACGGCATGTTGCAGGACGCCAGCAAGCCCCTCGGCTGTGCGGGTCCGCTGGCCGGCAAGTCCGAGCATCGACAGCAGCTTGCGTGTGCCGACGATCTGCTCGATATCGGCATGTCCGATACCCAATCCCACCAGACTGACCAGGCAGCGCGAGACGTCATCGGTGCCGCCTTTCTTAAACCCTGCGGGGAATCGATATTTGCGCCACGTCCGATAAAACTGTGTCGCGATTCTGTGATGGAACATGTCCAGAAACGCCGACAACGATTCAGCGCCGTCACGATTCTGCGCGACTTCGTCGATGAAATACGAAGGCATGCGCGCATCGACGCCGTAGAGCCCGAGGAACGTGGTGCGGATAGCCGGCGGTTTCGATCTGTCGTCATTGTCGTACTCGACCGCGTCGATTTCCCGATTTGGGAATCCGAGTCGGGCGCGCGAGCGAAAGCGGATTGGCTCGTTTGCCAGTGAGTCGGTTGAGCCGAGTGATGGTAGATCTGGCGCGGAGAGTTCGATCAGTTCACAAAAGCGCAGGAAGTTCATGCGCGTCGCGTCGCGCAGTAAAGCTGGCAACAGGACGCGCTCTTCAAGCATTGGAAACTCTCGATGGGGCGCGTTCAAAACGGTGCGCCTTCAGCTTTGTTGTCCGGCCACGTTATCCTGCGACCACTCGGTAACGAAATGACGACAAGCTTCGTATAGATATTCATCGTCGCGTAGAGCGCGAAGAAGCGATTGAGCATTTCGCCGAACAACGCGAGATCACCGTCGCCTGCAAACTTGTCACTGTTAAGCGTGACTTCGATTTCCACACCGCGCAGCAAGCCGCCCTTGACAAGTTTTTGCAGGGGCTGATGTTTGACGTCAATAATCGCATCGATACGCCGCCGGTTCAGCTCGCCATCGGTCCAGTCGTAAAGCGCAAGACTGCCGCGCAGGATCTCTGCATCCAGCAGGGATAGATAGTTCGGGGCGAGATGCGAGAGCACACGCCAATGGAAGCGGTCTCCTGTCGGCGGATAAACGGGCAAGGTCGGCGCTGTGAGGTTTCGCACCGATGCGACGTTCGTAAAGCCGCCGCGCGTGCGATTGATACTTGCTTCGCGCAGGCCTTTGCGTGGCAGCATGCCGTTCGTGCCCGTCACCGAAAGTGATAGCGTTTCCTCAGGCAGGGTGGTTTCGCTTTCCCATGCATGTCCGCCCAGAACAACCCACGTGTCGAACCGTCCTGACGGTCCGCGTCGTGCACGCGTGTGGAAGTATCGTTCGGGCATCTCATGGCGCAACATGCCGCCGCGATGTCGGAACGACGCAAATGGCGCGTACTCGAAACGCGAGCCGTTTGAGGTTTCAAAGCCCACGACCGAGTCGACCGAATACGCTTCTACAAAGTCACCGCGTGCTTTCACCGTATGCACGCGATATTCCGTTTCGAAGTGCGAGACTGTGATCGGATCGGCCTGGATCTTGAACAGGTTGATGATCGGCGTGCAGAAGAGCCGAACGTTTTCTTCCGTGAAGCGCATGTCATCCGGGTATGGCTGCGCAAGAACGATCTCGACATCGAAGTACGGCGCGGCTTGAGGAATCATCTGCATGTCGAGTCCTACGAGATCCACGAACATGAACTTCTCGGGGAAGGTGAAGTACTCAAGCAGAAGTTGATAGCCACCGAACGCGTTGTCGGCTTTGGGCCATAGGCGTTCGTCAGCCTTGAATCCCGCGGCTTCCACGCGCAGGCCCTGCATGGTTTGCGGCAGTCCCGGCCGGTCCTCGGGGTAACCCGGAATGCGAACGTGAACCGCGAGCGGTGCCGCGGTCAATGCGGTGTAAAGGCTCAGCGCAACCGGTCGGTCGGCATTAAGGTATAGCCGCAGACGCGGTATGTGCATTTGCCCCCTCGGTATCTGCGGCTGCAGTTCCAGCCTGAGTCTAATGACCGAGCGACCGTCTTCGCGTGCGAAAGCGTTCGCTTCGGTTAGCTTGACCGGATACAAGTCGACCGCTTGCGTGGTGCGATAGACGCACTCGACGCGCTCGTCATCGACCGGAATCGGATCGGCCAGCACCTCAAGGCCCGCCGCGAGCACTTCATGGCTTTGCAGCGAACCTTCCGTGGGCGTGATTTCGAGTATCGAAAGCGACGGAATCATCCGTAGATAATGCGGCCACAGCATGCTGACGAGGCCTTCCGTCAACTCAGGCAGTTCGTCGTCGAGTTTCTGACGCAGCCTTCCGACGAGAAATGCAAAACCTTCGAACAGGCGTTCGACGTGCGGATCGCGGTCACCGATACGGTCGATGTTGAGCATCTTCGCCCGGTCAGGAAACGCTTGTGCGAACTCCTTGCCGGCCTCGCGCAGATAGCGCATTTCGGCTTCGTAGTAGCGCAGGATTTCGTTGTCGTTGGGACTGTTCGATTTGGTCACGGGTCTGGGCTTTGATGGTCTAGTCGAGCGCAACGGCGCGGGCGGCATCGATGGCTGTCAGCTCGCCCGTCAGCATCTCTATGCGTTGGGCGAGCGCGGGCTTGTCAGCGTCCTTGCGCGTCATACGGACTTTGAGCAAGCGCATCAGGTGCTGCTTGGCTTCGAACGCGAGCGATGGCTCCCAACGCGTCAACTCGAAGCGGCGCGCGGTCGTATCAACGCTCGACAAAAGGTGCAACGCAGTGTCCGGACGGTCAGCGCGTTCGGCGACGCGCGCCATGACCATCTGCCTGACGAAGCGGTCCCTATCGCCGTCTTGCGCGGGCAAACGTTGCAGCCATGAGAATGCGGAATCCAGTCCTTCATGAGTGGCGAGATCGTTGGCTTTCGCTTCGGTTTCAGCCCAGTCTGTATGTGCCGATTGCGCGGCGACGGGGATCAGGGTCTCGCCGCGATCGATGTCTCTGACAGTCGCGTAGCGCGCAATCCATTCGAGCGTGGAATCGTCCGCGAAAGGCGAGCCATCGGAGAAAGACAGCAAGTGGAAACCGGGCAGGCGTTCAAGCATTAACGCGCAGTCTGTTGCCGCCAGATCTCGCACGGGCGCGTATTCGCCGCCAGCCTGCTCCTGGGCGACGAATGCGTAATATTGCAGGTCGAGCCAGAAGTGGTTTGCGCCTTCGGCGAACGCGAGTTCGACGCGATCGAGAAGCTCAAGCCATTGCTTTTGCATCAGCAAACGTTTGAGCTGAGCCCGAAGTTCGGCGCGCGGAGGCACGAGTCGCGTCTTGCTGGTGGGGTCGCAGGGTGGCACCTCGGTGAGCGTGTCCCAACGGATGCAGCGCATCAGGCGATACGCAGCGAGATACCCTTGCGGCTGTTCGCGTAGGAACGCCGCCATTTGACGGGCGCGGTCGAGCAGGTCGCGAGTTGAGGAGACATCGGCTGCGGACGTTAATGAGGTTCCTGTGCTCGCATTGGGCGCCGTGGTCTTGGCGGGGGTGTCGGCGGCTGTCGGCGACTCGACGCGGCCCTCGAACCGGCGGTACAAACCGCTGAGTTGTGGCCTCGCGTTGTCCGGCCATTCTGCTGTGCGTTCGGTGATGAGCGCGAGTGCTGAAAGCGAGCGTTCGAGCAGATCTCCCGTCAGTCCTTGTACGCGGTCAAGCCGCTCTGCAAAGGTTGTGCCTGCGAGCCATTCGAGCGCCGTCCTACGAGATTCGGCACGTGCGGGGAGTAACTCAGTACCGAAGCGATCGATCAACGCCGATAGCAGTTCGAAGCCTGCAGCGACACCTTCGGCACCATCGCGACGCATGCGACCATAGACGTAATAGACGGCTATTCGCGCGTCTTTGGCCGTGTGCTTGAGCAGATGTTCGGCGGTCTCGATGATCAGCGTGTCATTGACGTCCGACAGTTTCGCCACTTGCTCCTTGATCGCGAGGAAGCCGTCGTCGTATCCCGGGTCTTCGCCGACGTGCGCTGCTTCGGTCGCGATATCACCAGGATGCAGTTCGATGATCGGCTGCAGCCACGCGTCCCATTGCGATTGGGACGAACGCGCGAGATCGGACGGGGTTCGTGTGCCGAACAGCGCGTTTAGGAGCTTCGAGAAGGTAATCATGCGGTGCGTGCTCCTTGCGGTAGGGCAGCCGGGATAGCGGCCTGTTGCGATGCGAGGGAATTCATAATGCAACGTCAGGCAGCGGCGTCACGGCGTGTTTCGCAGCGTCACGCGCGGCTTTAGGCAACGGCGGTGGGCTGGCGGACGTACTGATGTTCGCCACGCGTGCCGGCTTGTCGATGAACATGCGGTTCGGCAAGACAAATCCCTTCAATGCCAGCAGTTCAAGTGGTCCTTTACCAACGTCCGTGCGCATCAGATAGCTCAACGGGTACGTCAGGTTTGTGGGTGGCGCGGTGAGCGGTTCTTGCGTGACGAGGCTATCGAGTGCCAGATGCTCGGTCGATGCGCTTTGCTCCTGCACGGAACCGTTCCAATCGTCGCCGGCTCGATGCGACGGATTTTGCGCAGTCGGTGAAGTCGATGAAGCCGCGCTCGGTGATGCGGCTGCGGCCATGCGCATCATTCGTGTGTCAGGCGCGGCTTGCCACGTAAGCTGGAATGTCGCGCTATCCACGGGCTCGACCTTTGCGCGTTCGAGCATCCGCACGAGTGCCCATCGGCCGCCGAACTCGAAGTTCTTGTTCGTGCCAGCCTGCTCGGTCTGCCATTGCAGGCGCGTGCCCTTCGTCTCAGGATCATTCGATGGCCAGACCAGACCCTGCCAGGTTTCGCGCTGGTTGTAGTAGTGCAGCTTCTGCGCATCAATGGTCAAAACCGTGTCCGTGATTCCCGGTGTCGGAATCGGTTTGAAGTCGAAGCGATACTGAGGCTCGCCTTGCGCGAGCAAATGCCCCGCGACCCGCTGCAACATGTTCACGGCTTTGATAAACGCCGGATCGAACTGCAATGCGCCGCCGCGTGTGTTGGTTTCCACCCACTGGTCACCTTGAAGCTCCAGCACGCCCGCGAGTTGAAGACTGAGGAACGTCGATATCAACCCGCCTTGCGGCCGGATAAAGCGCGCGAGTTCGGGAATGGATGCGTCGTTGTCGGTGTTATTGAACGGATAGCGGCCGGTAAATGACTTGTTCCAGTTTGCGACGATAGTCTGCCGCCATGCATCGTTCAGGCTCGCTTGCGCCGGTTGCAGCACGATCTGCGTGGCCTGCGCGACGGGGCGAACGAAGAGTGCATCGCCCATGCCGGACCACTGCGCGCCGAGGCTCGCGGCGATGAGTTGCGCGTAAGCTTGGGTATCGGCGAGTTCGGAGCCCTTGCCTTGGAACAGCGCTTGCGCGAGTTGGCGCGCCTGGGCGTCGCCATCGGTGCCGTTACTCAGTTGCTGTAGCTTCAGCCGCAATGCCGTGACGCGTTCGAGATAGCGTTGCAGGCTGACATCGCTGGCGGGTGCACCGGTCTTGGCGGTGGAATCACCGTCACGCCCTATGAGCCGCAGCACCGGTCCGAAAGACGCCGACAGCGGCCCCGATGCATTCGCCGTCGCGACCGCTGCCTCGGCATCTTTCTTACCGAACATGTTTTGCGCCTTGGCAACTAGTGTGTCCGATAGCGACGCTTGACGGGTACCGGCCGTGCCTTGGTAGTCGAGCGACTTCATTAACGCGATGACCGGCGATTGACGCGCATCGGTGAGGAGTTTCATCTGTTCGATGGCAGCGGGAACGTTCGGTGCCGGCTGCCACTGCAGCGCGTTCATGAAGCCCTGCCAGTGCTCGGCATAGTCGTTGAAGTACTGCGTGGTGAGAGCGAGTTCGAGCGCATCGGTTGATGAGACTTGTGCAGCGTCGACCGGGTTCGCAGAAGGCTCATTGTTGACGAGCACCCAATCGCGGGTCACGTCGCGGCTCTTGGCGGCTTGGGCGATTGCCGCCGCGACATGACCTTCGTACGCTTGCCGTGTGTAGACGCCCGGCACGGTGACGCTCGTTCGGATGAGTCCGCGTGTGTCGGTGCCTGCTGTAAGCGATGCCAGCGTCTGGTCCGGGTATTTGTTGCCCATACCCGCCAGCACGCTTTGATAAACGGTGTCTTCAGAATTGCGCACGCCGATCACCGACAGCAACGTTTGACGCGACGCGTTCACCAGATCCGCGCGCGGCTGGATGCGCCAGGCGTCGTGGGCTTTGAGATGTTGTGCGTAGAACCCCGCCAATCGCTCGGAGATATCGAGCTTCGCGCCGACGGAAACGTTTGCGTTCGTGGACCAAAAACGCACCAGTTGCGGTGTAATGAAACTCGCATCGACGCGGCTCGGATCGGCGAGCATCAGATAGGTCTTGAGCGCCTTGTGGCCGTCCAAAGCGGCAGCGTTGGCGTGGTCGTCGAGTGAATCGGTTTGCATCTGGCTCAGATCAACCAACGTCGCTTCGAGGTTTTGCTGGATCGGGGTCACCAAGACCGCTTTGCTCGCGGCAGCATATGGTGGCCACAGCGCGGCAAGGACCGACGTGTCCTGATTCAAGCCGAAGCGAGTCCATAACGGCGGCTGGTGGGCGACCCGATCTTCGTAGCGGCCTATCTGCTGTTGTAGCGCGAGCAAGGCTTGCAGACGGGCAGCGGGATCGGGCGCGGTCTTGAGCGTTTGAATAGTCTGCTGTGCTTCGGACAAGCTGCGTCCGTTGCTCATACCTGAGATCAGCATGCCAGCGGTCCATATGCCGATCACGGTCAAGGCGATGGTCGAGAACACTGTTGCCGGATGCCAGCCCATGCGTCGACCGCGTTGCTTGCGTGCGATCGCGGCAAGGTGGCGCCATAGCGGCAGATCGGCACTGGTGAGCTCGTTTGAATCGGCGGCTGTGCGTGTATTAACGGCAACCGGAAACGGCGCGAAGAACGCACCGCTTACAGATCGATGCCGTTCCTTGCGATTTGCCAACGATGCGATCAATGCGGCCAGCGGCGCGCTACGGGTATCGAGTCGCTCCGACAACTGCGCGGAGTATCGGTCTTTGTAGCTTCGGATCAACTGCCCGACGCTCATATGCCCGATACGGCTGCGCAACTGAAGCAAGCTCGATTCGATCGAACGCTCGTTGGCGCCGGGTGCGAACTCACACCCGAGCGCCGCCGTACGACCGTTGTTGAAGGCGTCGGTTTGCGCGACATCGAGCACATACACTGGCGCGGACCAGCGCAGCGCGTTGGCGATGCGCGCGAGCATCACGCCATATACGTTAGTGGTGGCGCGTTGCAACGAAAGATCCATGTTGCCGTCGAGCGTCAGGATCACGGCGTCAAGTGGGCGATTGCGGCGAAGTGCGTAGAGCTGCTGAAGCCAAGCTCCATCGGGTCGGCCGTCCCTGTCTGTCTTGCTCCACAACAGCACAGCATCTTGCGTGGCGAGCCAGCCTTGGAAGACGAGATCCGGCAGCGATTTTTCGATCGTCGCGTCGTCGCCGGTCAACAGAAGCCACGATTGACGATATCGCCAGCGCATGCCGTTCTCGACGCGCAAATGTTCACGAAGCAGACTTAACCCGTTCGACGAGGGCGCTTGGGTGTTCTTCGATTTAGCCAACGCACCTTGTGTGGTTGCGTCTGTCTGAGGCGCACGAATATGCAGCCACCTTGCCAGGCTTCGCGCTGCACTGCCTAACCTCGCTCGATTATCGAAAGTCAAGGAAAAGGCAAGTACCAAAGAGCACATTGCTACAGCCGGTATCCAGATACTTCGGGCGTCCGCTGTGGCGATGCCAAGCTCCTTACCCCACACGAGGATGACGAGGCAGACAATCAGAGCGAGCGCCGTGATTCCGAGTATGTCTAGGGAGAGCTTTTTCATGTGCGGTGGTTTCTTTTCAGCGAAGTCCGGCTGGACCGCCTGCGCTCGGGCGGTACGAAAACCGATTGGCGTTGAGCTGCTGTTACACGTCCATGTATGACGTGTACTGAGACGGAAGGAAGTGCGAACTTGGCTGACAAAGGCACAGACAGATGTCGTCGCTTAGCGCGGCCTCGCGTCCGTCTGGAGAAGTCATCGAATGGCGGGGTCCGACGCACACGATCCGTCCAATGGTCTTGCATACCGGACAGACCACCGGATCGCCTTCGTATGCCTGCTCGCGATTGCCCAGCATGTCGGTTGAATCTCCGCTCACTATCACTGCACCGTTGAGCGTTTTATCGCCCTTCATCAGGTCATAGCGCGTTGTCATATCGTTTGCTCGTTGTGAGATGACTGTGAACGCTCATCGAAGAGCGCCTGTTAGCACTTAAATAGCTAAGCGTTTCCCGCGCTCCGCATGCCTAAGCGGAAACGTCGTTCGCGACGGGGCGAACCAGCACCGCGCAGTCGAACGTTGATTTCGAACCTGCGAATACCATTTGCTTCGAGGTATCGTCGGACAACGATTTGGCAGCACACGCGATCGCCAGCCAAGGCGCGGCAACACGGGTATTGCCGATCGATAGATCCATCTTGATCACATCCTCGGTGAGCCCAAGCAGTGCGGCTTGCGGATAGACCCGCCCCCACTGGGCCGCTTCGAGACCAGTCTGCCAACCGCCCTCAATGTCAGCCGCGCTAGAGTCGGCCCATTTCAGCGCAGGTTGCAGCGCGTCGTTTGCTTGTTCATACCCCGCTCTGACGGGTCGATGGAGAGCTACCGCCGCTTTCATTTTGTGTCGCGTCGCTACGCCGTGAGGCAAAAGAAGCAATGCGACACCAGCTTCCGCAGCGCCCGATGGTGGCGAGGCACTTTGCAACACATTTAGTTGAACGGCAAGGACGAGCCGAGCTTTGCTATCGGGGGTCTCAATGGCCTCATCCAGCCAGCGATCGAGCGCCATAAGGCCATGATCTTCGTCACTGGCCGCGATGTCGATGTTCCTCAAGCCACGCTCCCACCAGGCGTCATTCCAAAGCCGATCTCGCTCTTCAATCGGCAAGAGACTCGACATGAAGAAATGAACGTTGACTGAAACCCTTGGTGGCAATGCTTTGATAGCCTCGATAAGCTCATCAATCAATTCTGCGAATAGCCATTTGGTGACGTTTTTGTGCCGTGACATGTCGGCGGCTAGGGAGCCGGCCGCGAGACTGACGCAAGGCAGTTCGATCCACCGAGCGATCACTGGCGGGGCGTCGCTTGCAATCGCGGCCTGCGAAATAAGCTTGATGGACCTATCGTGGACACCTATCAGCGCGTTCTCGTCCCGATCGAATGAAAATCGGTGAGCAGCGAAAACCACAGTGAACGGCTTGCTTGCGGCGTCGAAAACGCTCCGGTTGTAAGCTCTGACGACTTCGTTCTTGGCGCGTACATCTAGCTTGCTCACCTCAAACGCACTGAACCGACGCGCCACGACGAAGCTCGCAAATGCGGCTGGAAGAACGGTAAGTGACATCCCAAAAAACCAGCCGTTCGTCGGCATGCTCTTCGGCCAAAGTAGCACCGTTGCCGCGGCTCCTGCGGTAAGCAGAAGTGCGAAGACGACGCTCCAAAGGAGCTTCGATGGCAGATTCACCGGTTCAGGTTCTTCACCCGGCAGTTGGAGAGGGTCGACAGCCATAGCCGCGTCCCTAAAAGCCATTCGGCCTGGGTCGCAGCGTGCGCGAAACCGCATCCCATAGGGCGATTGACTTGTCTTCGGTGAGCGAGGCTTTTTCTAGCTTCTGTTTTGGCAGGCCATCCGGAGCAGGCCATCCGTTATGCATCTCCACCCCGACAAGCGGGGTTTGAGCGCTACTAGTGGTCGAGTTTGCTTCCAACATGAAAAAGGTGCCTTGCACTGAAAGCGGGCTGAGCCCGGCCATCAGCCATTCCTCTGCTTGGATTTCTGGTAACGACAATGGTCCGCTTCGTATCGTACGGCCGCCTTCAGCATTTTTAAGCATGCCTGCTATCTGATCGCCCCGTTGTAGAAGCGTCGTTGTTTCTCTTATCCCCGAGTTCGTTTCTACGCCAAAACTGACGTCAGTTGCAGCCTTAAGGATGAATTGTGAAGACACGTTTTCGTCGATTTGCGCTTTACCCGCGAGGAACCCTCCGAGAAAACACATGCCAGGCTCAGTCGGAATGACATTATCGTCTCGGCCCCGGATACGCCCTAATAAATCGAACACTACCCGGGACTTCTGCGGAACGTCGTTTTTAACGTCAAGGTTCATCACAGATGGCGTGTTCTTGTAGATCGATTCGGTAAAGTCAGACCCGGTAATGCTCAATTTCAGGCGATAGCCGTCGGCCCATTTGTATGCGTCAATGGTTCGGCTGCTATCGCTTGACTCGTTAGGGGTTTTTAGGTGAATGAAATATCGAGTATTAGTGGTGGGGCCGACCCCGTGCTCGTATAAATACTTGTAGCCGAAGACGCTCTTTGTGTTCGTCAGTTTCGCTTCTGTCGCCTGCATATCGCGAACGAAATCTTCACGGCTCATTTGTTTCGCGTCGAGAGACACTCCCTGCACTTTCGCGCGACCGAACGTTAATGCATCTCTCGGCGCGTTGACGACAAAACGACCGATGCAGCGCGCAGCCAAATCTATTTTTTCTACGTTCATAAGACTACTCTTTGGGTATGTAATCGATATTGAGCTTCCGCACGCACCAAGGCAGATAGCTAGAGTCGTGACAAAAAGGCCGGACGATATCGAGATTCTTAGCATCCGTGTTCCGACGAATGGACGCTGTCAGCAATCTTTGTGATCGCCCATAGCGCAAACGACTGCTGAATGGGCTTTTTGTAAGCCCCTTCATGATCTACGCCGGAATAACCAAGGCATACTGCGGCTTTTGGTGTTGGGGCTTTCCCGGAGCGTATTGGCACAGTTCCATCCCCGTTTTCACCGGCGGCCTGCATCTTGAACATAGCTTTTATCAGTTTTCCGCCGGCGACTTGACTCAGTGTCTGATAACCATAACCTCGGTCTTTCAAGACCTCACCACTCGCGGGATCGTCAATTGCACTAGACGACCCGAACATTCTGGTCAGAATGGGTATATCGCGTTCCCATACGACATCGCCCCAGGTCGCGTGATCGACATCGTCGCCATAAAACGCATAAGTGTTTCTGTGGTATAGCCCCGTCCCGTCTTCGCCCGCGAGCCGTTTGTGGAATGTCATCACGCTCTCAGTTATCAATCTGGCGAACGCTGACCAGTCAGAATCTAAGTTCTTTTTCTCCACGTCGAGGGGGTTAATGAGATTCTCGTCGCACAAACTCCACCATCGTCCCCTTGCCGCATAAATCTCGACGTATGGGTCGGCTTTCGGTAAAGTGAATACGTTTTCCCCGTCTCTGATCTTCAGCCAATCCATTCCATACTCTGGAGTCGGCAACAGCTGGAGAGGTCCGGGCGATTGTGCAAAAACAGCGGTCATTTGTGCAGCGTTCAAACCGAGCGCGATGCCTGCGGGGAGCTCGGTTCCCGCCTTCACACGTTTATAGGCCGTTGCTGAACCGGTGGCTGGCATAACACCGTGCACAACCCCTGCAACTTGCGCGTTACCCCCGAGGCACTCAGAGTAGAAGCGAGAAACTAGCCCACCCATTGAGTGAGTTAACAAGATTACGGAGTCGCACTTGAACCCTTTAGATACGTAATAGCTTTTAAATTCTTCGATCTTTTGCTGCAGGCGTTGCGCGGAATCTGTATTCGATCCGAGCCAGTTGTAACCCACAGCGTGCAGTGGTAACTGGTATCGGTACGAGGACGCGACCTCTGTTAAGGTCAACGGCGGAACTCCCAACGGCTCGACGGCCGTCTCTTTCATTAATTCTGCTCTGTGGCCCGATTCCCATGCGCCTACGTCATTAAGAGCGGTTTGCAACGCTTTGAAGAAGGGCCCATAGCTCATAAATGCTACCTCGCCCCATCCTCGCCTCTTTAGCTCGTCATCGTTCAAATTCATACCGCTTGGAAGCTTCCCATCGGTGTAAACATCCGTGGCTTGGGGATCAAGTAACGATTTCCGTCGTTCGGAACCTCTCCCAGCCCAATCCCAAACAACCTTCAACTGGCTATCGACCATCCAGACAGGAGTCGGAGGTTCCGAGTTTGACCTCAAGTTTGTTCCCATGACTCCCGGGACGAAAATCACAGGGATGTAGTGATCGGAAACCATGTGACAAACAGCAATGCTGCAGTCGCTCGGAGACGTCACGGACGAGTAATGAACCGACCCATCGTCGTCGATTTTCGCTTGTAGGGTTCGTTCTTTTGTGTACATTGGCTTTGTATAGGCTTTAGATGACGTCGGATAGCTTGAGCGACGACTTACTGCAGTTCTTACTTCGGGTCTATGCGCAGTCGAACGCCTTCCACGAACACGCTTTTTTGCAAGCCCGTCATTCCCGCACTGTCAGTCACACCCTTAATCACGCTACCGTCTTCTCGAATAACCGAAAACGCGCGGTTAGCGACAGGCTCGTTGTCGACAGGCCATTTCAAGACAAACTGCTCGTCGAACTTCGCGTGCTTCCACGCGTTCATTGATTCGCCAAGCGAAGATGGCCCCTGCCGGCTAAACGAAGCAGACTTGACGGTTCGATCGCCGCGAGTGCCATCTTCGATGCCAGTGGATGACATGCGGAAGTAGGATCCGCCACACTTAAGCAGCAGTTCTTCTTTCGCCTCGATTGTCACCCGCCCGTTGACGCTGGTGATGGTCATATTTTGGTCAGCCAGCAATCGCATCTCATCGCTCTGCGCCTGTATCTCAACTTTTCCCTTTGCCGCGAATAGCTTCATGCCACGCCGTTGCGCATAGAGCGACACAGCTTCGCCGGCAGCCACCGTGAAGCGTTTTATTACTCCGATGTCTGCGTTCCCTCCGGCCGTAGCAATCAGGTTATCGGTTGCGCTGAGTTGCAGATGCTCGCCCGAGGCCAGTGCGATGCCAGCCGGCGCACTCACGAGAATCCCAGCCTTTTTGAGCTCTTTTAGCGTACCGTCGAGAAGCGTCTTCTGTTTCTCATAGTCGGCGGCAATGGCCTGTGCCGCATTGGCCGCTTCAGCGAGCGCTTGCATTTGCTGGAGTGCCTGGTCAAGCAGTACTTGCGCAGCGGTCATTTCGAGCTGTTTACCGCTCGCGGCAGGCTGATCGTCGGCGGATATAAACATGCCTTTACCAGCCCGAATCGCCCCATAGCCCGACGTACGCAGTTCATATCCGAAACCACGCTCTTTTCGGTTGTTATCGACCAGGTGTCCAAGACTTAACTGACTCTTGCCAGAATGCTCGGTCGACAGCTTTACGTGCTCTTGGCCCTTCCAGTCCTCCATGCGCAGCTTGTTATTGCTCTGCGTGCGAATGGCGTGGCGCGACATCCACCGATCCTGGTTGGTAATTAGGTCGGTCTGCAGACTCGTGTGATGGAACTGCGAAATGAAGAGTTTGTTTGGATCCCCATCGCGGGCCATGATGACCGCTTCGGTACCGTCAAGCACGGGAAAGTGAAAGCCCGTCTGCAGCGCACCCGCAAAGGGCTTCGCAAGCCGCAACGGCACGCTTTCCCCGCCCGGATTCCACTCATCGAAATCGAGGTCGAGCCGAACTACGTAGTGACCGTATTTCGTGACGTAAGGATACGGGTATTTGTTCGGCGAGGTCACGCGCGCACTGAGCGCACCGCTGATCTTCGGCCACCTACGCTCGTCGATCTTAAGCCGGAATCTCCGGTCAGACGGAATCGCCTTATAAGAATTGGTGTAAGCCATGCCCCGGCCGCCGGAGTGCGTCACCTCAATAATCACCTGGCCGCTGGGCGCATCGGGCAGCGCTTCATCGACGCGCAGAATGCGACCCGGCCGCAGTTCGAGCACATTACTTTGACCGTGATATACCACCTGCCACGCGATCGCAGCCTCGTGCCGTAGCTGTGCTTCCCACTGCGCGCCGTCCTGATTCAGATGATTCGTGCCGTAGACATAGCGCGTGCCGTAAGTCGTCGTATCGTTGATCGCGGCGTTCGCTTCGTCCTTGAAGCGCTCCCATGCGATCAACGGGTTATAGTCCGCGACCACAACAGATTGCGGCACCACTTCCGCGTGCGTCTCAAGCGCGAACACCGCTTCAATCCCCGCCTCAAGCCCGGCGTTCTCGCGATACGGCACCTTCAATTCGGGCGTATAAATGTAGTGGTCGATATCGTCACCGAACACGATTAGGTCACCGTGCTTCCCCTGCTCGGTGTAGAAGTAAATCCCTTCCTGTTCGCACAGGAGGTGAATATAGTCAAAGTCCGACATCTGGTACTGCAGCCGGAAGTCATGGACAGGATATTCACGGCGCAGCTTGAAGAGAAACTGATGATCCATGAATTTATTGCGCAGCAGAATCGATTCGATGATCTGCGGCGCGCTCTGGTGCTGAAACACGCGGCTTGCGTGCACGAGGCGCAAACGCGCGATCTGCGGCTCAATGACGAAGGTGTAGTGGAACGAGTCCTTGGTCTTCTTGATCCTTTTTAAACCCACGAGCAGGCCGCGGTATATGCGCGGCTCAGAGGTGTCTTCGGCGGTGATCGTGAAGTGAGCATCGCGTCCGAGGAAGTCAGCGCGAGAGAGCTGCTCGGGGTGAGTCACTTCGACCGTGACCCTGTAGGGGGTGCACATGCCCTCGCTCACGTGGTAGGACACCACGGATAGGTCTTTGGCGTTCGCCGCGCTCGGAACGTCAACGTGATACGCCTGCCGGCCGGTTACCAGCTTGGCGAGCGAGCGCCGCCCACCCGCTCCCTGATCAGTTTCTGCCATCTTTTAAGACCCTCGATATGTCCCGCAAAGTCACCATCTGAGCCATTTTGACCAGCGTTCACCCATGCAAAATGCGAAACGTTCGCCTCGATTGGTTCGCCGAACAGCCAAACTCGTGGATGTTCGTTGAACTTGCGTAAAGAGGGAAGTGCTTTTGGTCACAAATGGTCGCAAACCGAAAATCGGATTTTTCTGAGTACGGTTTCGATGGAGTTTCAGATGGATCACGTGTTACCGTTTTTCGCGAGATTGGTTGTACTGACCAAAAGAAGACCAAAAATGGAGAAGCAAAATGGCCGAAAGTTTTCAGAATGAAGTGCCTAAAGCACGCGTCAATATCAAGCTGGACCTTCATACGGGCGGGGCATCGAAGAAGGTCGAACTGCCTCTGAAGTTGCTGGTGATGGGCGACTACAGCAACGGCCAAAACAACTTGGCGCTCGGTGAGCGAACAAAGGTTTCAGTCAATAAGAATAACTTCAATTCGGTTTTAGCAGACCTGAACCCGAAAGCCAAAATCTCGGTTGCAAACACGCTGGCCGACGACGGCAGCGAGCTTCCCGTCAATCTGGACTTCAAGTCGATGGACGACTTTCGCCCCGAGCAGGTCGCCGCTCGCGTACCCGAACTTCGAACGTTGATGTCGGCGCGTAATCTCTTGCGTGACCTCAAATCGAATCTGCTGGATAACGCCACGTTTCGTCGCGAACTCGAAAAAATCTTGTTAGACCCGTCTATGTCCGCCAGCTTGCGCACCCAGCTTCAAGGCATCGCCGAATCCGCACCGTCGGCAGACGCGTCAGTCCAATAACCTGCTTTATCGAGAAGACACACCATGGCTAAAAATGAATCCCGCATCCACGAGGGTGCGGTGGAAACGCTCGTCCTCGACAAACCCGCTGCCCCGGCTGCTATCGTCGAAGAAAACGTTTACACGAGCCTCTTTAACAAGATCAATTTGAATACAGTTGCATCCGCGCGCTCGGTTGCGTCCTTTCACAATCCGGATTCGCTTTCGGAGTCGTCCGCTGATGAACGCGTGACGCAAGCGCTGCGCGTGTTCCTCGACATGATCGCCGAATCAGCCCAGCACGTTGACCGTCTGGACAAGAGCCTGATCGACCATCACATGGCGAGCATCGATCGCAAGATCAGCAAGCAACTCGACGCGATCATGCACAACGAGACATTCCAGCAGATCGAATCTGCCTGGCGTGGTCTCAAGTTCCTCGTGGACGGCACGGACTTCCGCAAGAACGTGAAGATCGAAGTGCTGGATGTATCGAAGGATGCGCTGCGTCAAGACTTCGAAGACACGCCCGAGATCATCCAAAGCGGCTTATATCTCCACACGTACATCCAGGAATACGACACGCCGGGCGGCGAGCCGATTGGCTCCGTGATCTCGAACTACGAGTTCGACCGCAGTCCGCAAGACATCGCGTTGCTTCGTAATATTTCGAAGGTCTCCGCTGCTGCTCACATGCCGTTTATCGGCTCTGTTGCGCCGAAGTTCTTCGGCAAGGAGTCGATGGAAGAAGTGGCGAGCATTCGCGACATCGGCAACTACTTCGACCGTGCCGAATACCTCAAGTGGAAGAGCTTCCGTGAATCCGACGACGCACGCTATATCGGTCTGACGCTGCCGCGTTTCCTCGTGCGTTTGCCCTACGGTCCAGACACCGTCCCCGTGCGCGCATTCAACTACACGGAAGCGGTCAAGGGACCGGACCACAACCGCTATCTCTGGGCCAACGCATCGTTCGCATTCGCGGCGAACATGGTAGAGAGCTTCATCAAAAATGGCTGGTGCGTGCAGATTCGAGGTCCGCAGGCGGGCGGTTTAGTTGCCGATTTGCCGATTCACATGTATGACCTCGGAACGGGCAATCAGGCGAAGATCCCGACCGAAGTGTTGATCCCGGAAACCCGCGAATTCGAGTTCGCCAATCTCGGTTTTATTCCCCTGTCGTATTACAAGAATCACGATCACGCGTGCTTCTTTTCGGCGCACTCGGCACAGAAGCCGGCGATCTACGATACGAAGGATGCAACGGCTAACAGTCGCGTAAACGCGCGCCTGCCGTATATCTTCCTGCTCTCGCGCATCGCGCATTATTTGAAGCTGATCCAGCGCGAGAACATCGGCACGACCAAAGACCGGCGCGTGCTCGAGCTCGAACTGAATACCTGGATCAAGACGCTCGTCACCGAAATGACCGATCCGGGCGATTCGCTGCAAGCGTCGCATCCGCTGCGTGAAGCGAAGGTAACGGTCGAGGACATTGAAGACAACCCGGGTTTCTTCCGCGTGAAGCTCTTCATCGTGCCGCACTTCCAGATTGAAGGCATGGATCTGAATTTGTCGCTGGTCTCGCAGATGCCGAAGGCGAAAAGCTGAATCGTTGAGCATTAGCTCACGGCTTGGACAGCAACACCATCAATAAAGTAAGTCACGCTGCACGGTGCTTACCGTGCAGCGCCTCTCTGCGCGCACAAAAGAAAGAATGAAAATAACCAGACCGCTGTGGGCCAAGGGTGTGTTCATGACGCCCCAGCATTTCCAGCAACAGGCGATGTGGAATCAATTCGCCGATGAGCGCATTGCGAGAATGTTCAGCGCAGACCCGTGGGGCTTAAGTCGCGTCGTATTCGATCAGCAGGCGCTGGGCGTCAACCGGTTGCAAGTCAACGCGATTGATGTGCGTTTGCCGGACGGCACGTTTATCGATTCGGAGACGGCAGATCGCTTGCCGGTTCCGCGTCAGCTCAGCGATATATCGACGGCGGTCGATGGTGTCGTAGTGTCGATTGGATTACCGCTGATCGATGCGCAAGGCGGAAATTGCATCGAGGAAGGCGAGCGTCACGCGCGACCGCGCCGTTTCGTCCGCGAGTATCTGAACGTCGCCGATATCAACGGCGAAGGTCATGAAGAACTCAGCATCGAGCGGCACGCACTCGCATTGCTCTTTGACTTCGAAGCGCCGGATAGTTATGTCACGTGTCCAATTGGGCGTCTTCTGCGCAACACGCAAGGATTGTTTGAGTTCGATGCAGCGTTCGTGCCGCCGTGTTTGTTTCTGTCGGCGAACGATCGCTTGATGGAGCGCATGAAGCGTTTGTCTGAGATCCTCAGCGCGAAAAGTGCGAGTCTCGCTGTGCGCCGCCGCGAACGTTCGGATCAGATCGCCGACTACGCGGTGTCCGACGTGTCGCTCTTCTGGCTGCTACACAGCGTGAACAGTACCTGGCCTGACCTCGCGAGACTGTGCGCCGCGCCGCAACAACACCCGGAGCGGCTCTATGGTGTGCTGGCGCGGTTAGCGGGCTCCCTACTGACCTTCTCGACCACTGAGACGCTGCAAGCCATTCCAGCCTACGATCACCGTGCGCCCGAACCAATGTTCGCGGAACTGGAATCGCTCATCCGCGTGTTGCTCGATACCGTCATCCCGTCACGTGTCGTGCCAATTACGCTGGAACGGCCGAAACACACGATGTGGGCAGGCAAGATCAACGATGAACGTCTGACCGATGGCGCCGACTATTATCTGTCCGTGCAGTCGTCGCTGCCCGCGCACGCGTTGCTCGAGCAATTGCCGCGATTGTGCAAGGCCGGTGCGCCCGACGAGGTCGAGCAGATCGTGAACTCGGCCATGCCCGGTATTCCGTTGCGCGTGATGTCGCGCTTACCGGCTGCCATTCCTGTTCGCATCGAAAGCCAGTATTTTGCGCTCGACAGTGCTCATCCGGCGTTCAAACGGATGATCGCGGCCCGCGCCTGCCAGTTCTATGTGCCGTCGTCCATTCCCGATGCCGTCCTTGAACTCTACGCGGTGCTGCCGACATGAACGACACCACCGCTTCACCCGCGAAATACACCGCATTGCTACCCAACGCGTTTCGCGATACCGCGTTTTCCGTCGCAAGCCTTGCCGATAACGCGACATCGCCCAGCTTTGTCTCGTTTCGGGCGCAATGCGTCGCGCAAGTCGATGCACTCGGGCGCGAACTCAGGGCGGCAGGTCATCTTCCAGATGTAGTGCGAGATGCCACTTACGCTCAATGCGCGCTGCTGGATGAGACGGCGCTTGCGCAACTGAAAGGGCCCGAGCGTGACGCATGGGAGCGCGAGCCGCTTCAAGTCGAGGCGTTCAAAAGCAACGACGCAGGCTACGAACTCATCGACAGGATTCAACAGCGGCTCGCGGAACCGAGACCCAAGCTCGCGCTGCTGCACATGTTTAAATCCGTGCTGGGCCTTGGCTTCAAGGGCAAATTCGCACTGAGCGGCGCTGATGCACGTCTTGAACTGATGCGCGCGCTGGATCAACGCATAGGTGAATCGGCCGGTGTCGATACCTCCGGCACCGTGGTCCTCACGGAAAACTCAACGAGCCGTTGGAGCGCAAACCTGTCGCCGCTTGGCTGGGTGATCGGTGCCGTTGTCGTTGCTGGGCTCGTGTATCTGGCGCTTGGGCAATGGCTTACCGCGTCGATTGCGCGCATTCCGGTTTGACGGGACATAGCGTGATCCATTCGGTGATTCATTCGCCCACTGGTTACCCGTACCGATCGATCTGTGTGTGGATCGCGGCATTGGTCATTGTGTGGTTGGTGCTGTGTTCGCCCTGGTCGCTTGGCTGGAATGTATTCGTGAGCGTGTTGGTACTGCTTGGCGTCGCAGCCGCGATCGTGGTCGCGACCCGGCGCGGGATTGCACGCGTGGGTGCGACCCATCACGTCCTGCTCAAGATCGACGGTGCGCTCAGTGGGCTACCTGCAGATATCAAACGCAACACGCCGCTAGTGCTTGTGGTCGGAACCTCCAGCACGGTTGTCGCCAGCGCGTTCGGTAACCAAGCTATCCGTGTGACCGAGACGGCGATCTGGGTACGTGTGACCGATCCGAGCCGCCTCGCGCACTTCGCTGATTCGCTCAAACGTTGGCGCGGGGGTCAAGGACCCGATGCGGTTGCGTATCTGATCGATGCAGACGCTGCAAATGATCAAGCAACGTTGACGGGTAGCCTCCGGCGCTGGCGCTCGGCAATCGATGAAGCCGGTCGTGCGGTCGGTTATCCAATGCCGGTTTGCGTCGCGGTATATGCGAATGAACTGCATCCCACCGCCGACGATTGCCCGTGGTTCGGTACGTCAGGTACAAGCAGCGTTGAGACAATGGCGCTGCCGGAGCTGATCTCAGCGCGTCTTACACAATACGCCGGCATGGCCATTCCTGAGGTCCGCGAAGCCCGCGCGCGTCGTGCTGCCCGGCTGGATATCGCGACAAGTTGGGCCGTGGCGGCCGTATTGCCTGCGCTATCTGACAATCAACGATCAACGCGTGCTGTGCAAGTCCATTCGTTTGGTGTGATCGCAGTCGAGGGCCAACCGGCTTCAGACTCCCTCCTCGCGCGTTACGGCTTCGAGCGAACGGGGCTTGCATTGCCTACCAATAAGAGCGGGATCGCCGACTCTAACATTCGCTATCCGCTCCCCGACCCGCTCATCCGGGGCATTGCGTTGCAACAAGCGCATCGCGCGTTACCCCGTGCACTCGCCCACGGATTCATCGCGCTCGTTGCGCTGTTTTGCGCGGCTGCTGCTGCGTCCGCCTGGCAGAACCGCAATCTCGTCGAGCGTGTGAACAACGACATGTCCCGATATCGCGCGATTCCTGCTTCGATGGACGCCGCACGAGTCGATGCGCTAAACGCTGTCAAACGCGACCGCGACCAACTGAGCCGTTATGCAAGCGGTAGTGTGCCGCCAAGGCTCGGCCTGGGCTTCTACCGCGCCGCCCCTTTGTTACCTCTTGCCAATACGCTGATTGCCAGTTATCAACCGCCTGAACCACCGGCATCGATGATCGAGCTTAACAGCTTGTCGCTCTTCAATAGCGGCAGCGCCGTACTTAATCCCGGCTCGAACCGCGTGCTCGTCGGCGCACTCGAATTGATCAAGGAGCATGCATCGAAGCGCGTGTTGATTGCCGGTCATACGGACTCCATAGGTGACCCGCGAAGCAACCAGTCACTCTCCGAAGCACGAGCCGGATCGGTGCGTGACTGGCTCGCCGACGCTTCGGGCATTTCCCCAACACGCTTTGCCATTCAAGGCTACGGCGACACCCGCCCTAAAGCCAGCAACGAAACAGAGGCGGGGCGCGCTGCGAACCGTCGCGTCGAAATTACGCTCGTCCCGGACTGTCGTGACGATCGTAAGAACGGGACACCTCCCGAAGGCCATGAGGGCAATGTGGCCTGCTCATTTAATTAGAAGAGGATAGAGAAAATGGCAATTCCGTCATACATGTGGATCAAGGACGATGGCGGCGCGGACGTCAAGGGTTCCGTGACCGTTACCGGTCGCGAAGGCAGTGTTGAAGTGGTTGCGTTTGATCACGGCATTCACATTCCGACCGATGGCAACACCGGCAAGCTTACGGGCACACGCGTGCACAGCGCGGTAACGTTCACGAAGGAAACGGACGCGTCGACGCCGTATCTGTACAAGGCTGTGACGAGCGGCCAGACGCTCAAGTCGATCGAGATCAAGTGGTACAAGATTGACGACGCCGGTAAGGAAAAAGAGTACTTCAACACGAAGCTCGATAACGTGAAAGTGGTGAGCGTGAAACCCAAGATGCACGACATCAAGGACCCGTCGTACGAGAAGCATAACCATCTGGAAAACGTTGAACTTCGCTACGAGAAGATCACGTGGGCATACAAGGACGGCAACATCATCCACGCCGATAGCTGGAACGAGCGCTCGTAAGCGCGGTTTAGTATCCGGTGACAGGTGGAAGCGTTTGTCCGCCTGAACCGGTTTGTTCGCACGAGCCTCTCTCGCAGGTTCGTGCGTTTTACATCCTCTTCGATGATCCTCCATGACCGCTCGCGACCTCTCGCCATTCCTGCGCCGCCTGAACGACCACTGCGCCCGTGCACTTGCTGATGCAGCGAGCCTGTGCGAGACCCGCGCGCATAGAGAGATCGAGATCGAGCATTGGCTGATCAAGTTACTGGAACTCGGCGACGGCGATCTGGTAGCAGTCGCTCGGCGCTATGAGCTTGAGATGGACGGTATCTGGAACGGTTTGCTTAAAAGCATCGACCGGTTGCCGCGTGAATTAAGGGGTAAGCCGGGTTTGTCTCATCGGCTTGGACAGATACTGGAGGCCGCTTGGTTGCGCGCTTCGTTCGAAGGTGATCAGCCTACTATCCGTTCGGCTCACTTGCTGGCCGTGCTCGCTGATATGCCGCATTTGCTGCGTGCACCCGATGCATGGCAATTGTTGAGCATATCTGCCGTGCAGATCGAACGGTTGATTCCTGAATTAAATCGCGTGTCGGCGGAGGGGCGGACAGACGCGTCAACGGACAGCGCGACGGCCTTGGATATTAAGCACGCGAACGTTGAACAGCCGTCAACCGTACCCAATCATGCTGGCGCCGACGCGCTGCAGCGCTTCACCATCGACATCACGCAGAAAGCACGCGACGGCAAGATCGATCCGGTGTTCGGGCGCGAAGTCGAAATCCGCCAGATGGTGGATATCCTTGCGCGACGCCGCAAGAACAATCCGATCCTCGTGGGCGAACCGGGGGTTGGCAAGACCGCACTTGTCGAAGGCCTCGCGCTAAAAATTATCGAAGGCGATGTGCCTACGGCCATCCGCAATGTCAGTGTGCTCACGCTTGATCTTGGTCTTCTCCAAGCAGGCGCAGGCGTCAAAGGCGAGTTCGAGCAGCGACTGAAGAACGTGATCGAGGCCGTTCAGCAATCGTCCACGCCCATTTTGTTGTTCATCGATGAAGCCCATACGTTGATTGGCGCAGGCAACACAGCAGGTGGCGCGGACGCGGCGAACTTGCTGAAACCTGCACTTGCCCGAGGCGAGTTGCGCACGATTGCTGCGACCACCTGGTCCGAATACAAACAATACTTCGAACGTGACGCCGCTCTTGAACGGCGCTTCCAGATGGTCAAAGTCGATGAACCCGACGACGACAACGCGTGCCTGATGCTGCGCGGTTTGAAGGAGCGCTATGCGCAACACCATGGCGTGCATATCACTGACGCCGCTGTGAGCGCGGCGGTTCGTTTATCGCGTCGATACCTCACTGGTCGTCAATTGCCGGACAAGGCCGTTGATCTGCTGGACACCGCAGCGGCACGCGTGCGCATGAGTCTCGACGCAACGCCGATCGCGATCTCCACCCGGCGTGCAGAACATGCAGCGCTGGAAGTGGAACGCGCGGCTTTGCTGCACGATGAAGGTGCGACCTCGGTGGAATATGTCGACCGTCTTGCTTCTATCGATACGCGGCTGGAAATGCTCACGCGCGAGTTAATGCAACTGGAAGTTGAATTCGCACAGCAGAAGGATGCGATCGGGACGTTGTTCGCGTTACGTGCACGGTGGCATGCTGCAACCGACGAAACCGAGCGTCGCGACTTGCAGCCATTAATCAAACAGGCGCACGATCAACTCGCCCAACATGGCAACGATGCATTGATCTACGCGGAAGTCGATGAAGCCGCGATTGCCCGCGTGATTGCCGATTGGACGGGCGTGCCGGTGGGTAGTTTGCTATCGGACGAACTTGCCACGCTTCTCGAACTCGAAACGCAGCTCGGGCAGATCGTGGTCGGTCAGGATGATGCCTTGGCGGCGCTTGGAAAGAGCCTCCGTGCGGCGAAGGCCGGTCTCAAGTCCGACGACGCTCCGCTTGGTGTGTTTCTGCTTGTCGGACCATCCGGCGTCGGCAAAACGGAAACGGCACGAGCGCTTGCTGACCTGATGTTCGGCGGAGAACGGGCACTTCTGACGATCAATCTCTCCGAGTATCAGGAAGCGCATACGGTGTCTCAGCTTAAAGGCTCGCCCCCGGGCTATGTGGGTTATGGCCAGGGCGGCGTGCTGACCGAAGCCGTGCGCCGGCGACCCTACAGCGTGATCTTGCTCGATGAAGTGGAGAAAGCGCATCGCGATGTGTTGAACGTCTTCTATCAAGTTTTCGATCGTGGTTTCATGCGCGACGGTGAAGGACGCGTGATCGATTTTCGCAACACGGTGATTGTGATGACATCGAATCTGGGTAGCGAACTGATCATGGCGGCACAAGAAGCGGTGGTCGAAGCCGGTGGAGAGGTCACCACCGGCATGCTGATGGAGGCAATCCGCCCGTCGCTGATCGAGCACTTCCAACCCGCGTTGCTCGCTCGCTTTCAGACGGTCGCATACCGCCCACTCTCTTCCGCCGCGATGACCACGATCGTGCGCATGAAGCTTGCGAAAGTGGCGCAGCGCATCGAGCGTAAGTTCAACGTGCCGCTCATCTGTGACGACGCGCTGATCGGTGAACTGGTGCGTGCGTGTCAATTACCGGATTCGGGGGCGCGCAATATCGATAGCCTGCTCGACCAGCAGATTCTGCCTGTGCTCTCGCGGGAGTTGCTGGTGCGGGTGGCGCAAGCGCAAACCCTCCATGCGCTCAGGTTGTCGTACTCCGACGAAACCGGAATCGCTGTCGATTTCGATGAAGCCATCGCGAGCACCGGCGGGTTACCCGCATGACGCGTGGCGGACCTGGACTTTTCGAAGCCGTAACCGGTCATTTTGCGAACGGCGACCCGATTGATCTTCACAGCCGGAACCAACAAACATTCCTTTCGGTGCGCGACAACATCCAGCGCATTTTGAATAGCCGCCGCGAAAGCCTCGCGCATTTGCCTGACTACGGTTTGGGCGATCTATCGAAGATTTACAGGCACATGCCGGCCTCGGCGCATACGCTTCGGCGCGAGATTGAGGACACCTTGCTCAAGTACGAGCCACGTTTGAAATCGATCGATATAGCCTCCGCCGATCCTGAGGACGGCATGTTGCTCAGTTTCACGATGACCTGTGAATTGCATCAAGGGGGACTGGTGCGCTATGGCACGTATTTCACGCCAGAGGGACAAGCTCGGCTTACAACGCGTGAGGACGTGGACCGGTAGCAGGCCTGAAGTGCGCATCGCACAGGGGAAGCGAGGTGCGAAGTTCGGCATTGAAGCTAACGCGAGCAGGATGGGCATCGAGGTAATAGAATATCCAAACTAGGCCGACCACTGCGCCCGGCAACAGATTTCCACTGCGCGAGCAAACCCACCTTTCCATGACCCTCTCCACCACCTCCCCCGTCCAAACCTGGCACGCCCACATCTACTTCGACGCCGCCACCCGCGACGCCGCTTGGCAATTCCGCGAGGAGATCGCAGCTCATTTCGGCGATGCTTTACAACTCGGCCGTTTCCATGAGAAGCCTGTGGGCCCGCATCCCAAATGGTCGTATCAGCTTGCTTTCGAGCGTGCGCAATTTGCCGATATTGTCGAATGGCTGACGCTTAACCACGGAGCGCTGGACGTTTTCCTCCATCCCAATACCGGCGATTCGTTGCGAGACCACCGCGACGCGGCCGTGTGGATCGGCCACTCGCACGAACTGTTGCTCGACAACTTCATGTCCTGACTAAAGCGTAAAGCGATCCGCCCAACTCAAGCCCCCCGCACTTGCCTGAACCCGCCCGGCCCAACCCCATACGTGTCCTTAAACTTCTTACTGAACGCCGATTCCGACTGATAACCCACATTGTCCGCAATCTCGGCAATGCTTTTCGATGTACGCATCAGCAAGGTCCCCGCAAGCTGCATGCGAATGCGGGTGAGGAGGGACATCGGCGAATCTTCAGTGAGTGCGCTGAAAGTTCGCATGTAGGTGGCGCGTGACATCGCCGATTGTTGCGCCAGCATTTCGATCGTCCATGGTTCAGCAGGCCGTTCCAGCATGGCAATCACCGACGCCCCAAGCCGCGGATGCGCGAGCAGCGCGAGTACGTCGGTGGTGGATGGCTGCTGTTCAAGATGCGCCCGCAGCAACAGGGTGAACAGCGCAGTGGAAAGCGCAGACACAATGGAATACGCACCGGGCGCGGCCTCGCTCGCCTCCTTGCGCATCATGCCGACCATCCGCGTGAGGTCGGGGACATCGGCGCGCGCAAAGGACATTTTCACGAGATCCGGCAGCACGTCGATGAGCAATGCATTGGCCGCGTAGTTAAAGCGACCGCATAACAAATCGAGGCTCGCGGCATTTGGCCCACAATTCGAGCGGACCGTCACCACGCCGTTATGGCGGCTTTCCATCTCCCTGTGTTCGTTCCCATTAGCCGGTTCAAGTCCCTGCAGCACGTGGGCATCGCCGCGCGGCAACATGACAATATCGCCAGTCTCGAGCTGCACGTCCGCTTTCCCGCGGAATTTGAGGAGACAGCTTCCGGCAAGCACCACGTGATAGACGGCTTCGCTCGGCGGAGCCGGCGGATGGTCCAATTCCCACTGGCCGCTGAGAAGACAGCGCAGGTCGAGCGCGCCTTGCAGGCGGGATAACTGGATCAGTCGGTCGAGTGCATCCATGGTTGAGCGGGTCGGCGCGAGTGGCAAGGTTTGAAAGGCGGCGTAGCGATCTTACCGGAGAACGCGGCGCGCGATTATTGGCCTGGCCGTGCACGAACCCCGACCCCTCCACGCAACTCGTCAGCAATGAAATCCCCGCATTGAGACGAACAAGCATCCGTTCGAGCCGGTTCGACATGGAGATTCGACGCTCCGACGTCTACATTTACGTCATGGCGCGGGGCAGGGTTGTACGGATCGAAGCAAACCCGCTCTCTCGGCATAGCGAGAATCGTCCCATACCGGCCCGGTTCAGCTAGGCAAAAACCTTCGAAAGGGAGTTGAAATGTCAACAGTCGAACAATTCGAATATGTGTTTCTGGGCGGCGGAAAGGGCGGCAAAACGCTGGCGATGGAACTCGCCAAAGCAGGCAAGCGCGTGGCGGTGGTCGAGGAGGGAATGATCGGCGGCTCGTGTATCAACGTGGCATGTATCCCGAGCAAGGCGCTGATTCAAACCGCTCGGATCATGCACGCGGTGCGTTCCGCAGACATATTGAAGGGTGGCGCTCCCGATGCCAAGGTCGACATGACGCAAGTTCATCGTTGGGTGCGTGAGGTCGTGGATGGCATGGTCGACATCAACTCAAAAGCGTTCGAAGCGTCGGGCTTCGACCTGATCCTCGGCACCGGTCGTTTCGTCGGACCGCGCCGCATTCAGGTGGCAATGAACAACGGACAGGAACGCGTGGTCGAGGGCGCTCAAGTGTTCATCAACACGGGGACGTACGCCGCGATTCCGGATATCCTCGGCCTGCGCGATGCCGCTCCCATGACGCACGTCGACGCTCTCGAACTCGACTCGCTGCCGGAGCATCTGATCGTGATCGGCGGTGGTTATATCGGTCTGGAAATGGCGCAGGCATTCCGTCGGCTCGGCAGTAAGGTAACTGTCGTGCAAGAGGCGCCACGGGTTGCCATGCGCGAAGATAGCGACGTCACGGATGCCATCGAATCGATCTTGACGGGCGAAGGGATCGACATAAGGGTGTCGGTCAAACCCTTGCAGGTCAGCGGTCGCTCAGGACAGTCGGTGACCGTTGAACTTAGCGACAACACGCGCTTAACAGGCACGCATCTGCTGGTGGCGACGGGCAGGGTACCGCGAACGTCAGGCATTGGACTGGACGTGGCCGGTGTAGCGCTCGATGAACGCGGATTTATCAAAGTCGATGAGCGCCTTGCAACGTCGGCGCCAAATACATGGGCGATCGGTGAAGTAGCGGGAACACCCATGTTCACGCATGCATCGTTCGATGACTATCGCGTACTCAAGTCGCAACTCGCGGGCGGCAATCTGACTACGCGCGACCGCCTCATTCCATACGCCATGTTTATCGAGCCGGAACTTGGACGCGTCGGTATCAATGAAAGCGATGCGCAACGGCAAGGTATCGCTGTGCGCGTAGCCAAGCTGCCGATGGCATCCATCCCCCGCGCACGTACGACCGGCGACACGCACGGCTTCATGAAGGTGATAGTTGATGCGCAGTCGGATCGCATCCTCGGTTTCACGATGGTCGGTTCGAACGCGGGCGAAGTGGTGGCGACCGTGCAGATGGCCATGCTCGGCAATCTTCCGTACACCACGGTCCGGGACGCGATCCTCTCGCATCCGACCATCGCGGAAGGGCTGAACATGCTCTTCGCGAAGATCCCTGAGAGAGCGTAATAGCGCTTCATTGTCAGGGCTTCAACTGCGCACCCGTCCCGTCGACGCTCTTTGCACCAGCACGGGCGGGGGTGCTACCCGCATGGGCGTCTCGCAGCGGCCACCGCTTTCAATCAACGCTTCTAGCAACTCGACGGCCATGGCAGCGGCGGCATCGGTGGGAACAGCAACTGTCGATAGTCCTGGCCGCGATTCGCGTGCCAGTTGAATGTCAGTAATCCCAATCACCGACAGGTCGTCAGGAATCCGCATGCCACGATCCGCAGCGGCATGCATCGCGCCTAACGCGGGCAAGTCGTTGGTCGCGAAGATTGCGGTCAGGTCCGCGTGCTCCGTCAGCAATTCACACGCGGCCTCATAGCCGCCCTGGACGGCATCGCGGGTAAAGCGCGCCTCCCGCGCCGGATGCCCCACGCCCGCAGCCTTCAGCGTGTGACAAAAGCCGGCGTATCGCGCTGCCTGCACACCATCCGGCTGACTGCCGATGATCGCGCCAATCCGCGTATGCCCGAGGTCCAGCAGATGCTGCGCGGCCAGCGCCCCAGCCGCAAAAAAATCGACGGCGACGCAAGGCAATCCCGGCGATACATCCGGCCGTTCCCACATGCACAGCACGACTGGCGTACCGCGTGCACGCGTGGTGTGAAGATCGTCGAAGGCAATTCGGGAGTTCATCACGAGCACGCCTTCCGATAAGGTCCCCGCAATCTGATCCAGGTACGCGCGGCTGATCACGGGATCTTCGTTCGTATTACATACGATCAGAAAGCGCCCGTTTTTTCGCGCGGCCCGTTCTGCCGCTAGCGCGAACTCCGGATAAAACGGGTTCGCGATACTGGTCACCATCAGCGCAAGAGTAGGCGCGCTTCCTTCGGCCAGCGCCCGCGCTGTCAGGTGCGGCCGATAGCCTAATGCCTCCACCGCATCGAGCACCCGCTGACGTGTCGCGGCGCCCACCTTGCCGCGATTGCGCAGCACGTTGGACACGGTTGCCGGCGTGACGCCGGCGCGAAGTGCGACTTCGGCCAAAGTAGTCATCGAATCTCTAGGCAAGGGTTAACGCGTGGGCAACATCGGCAAATTCAATGAACTGTCGCCAGGGTGGCTGCTTCGTCCAACTATCCGTGCTGATGTCCACATTTTGGGATGGCTTCCCGGCATTTGTGTAAATCGTCCGACGCCGCTAGATTTGACACCCAAGGCAGCTAAAAACATAGACGGAGACAGCCGGTCAACGCGATCCCGAACACGGATCGTTTTTTCACAGGCAGAAGGTTAAGCGCTTAACCTTCGATTGTCTCCCCGGTAAAACACGGAGACGTCGGCATGGCGAGCATCTCGTTACGATCGGTTCAAAAAGCATACGGCGATCACGCACTCGTGATTCGTGATGTTGATCTCGAGATCGGCGAGCACGAATTCTGCGTGTTCCTCGGCCCTTCGGGATGCGGCAAATCCACCTTGCTGCGTATGATCGCGGGTCTGGAAGACATCACGGACGGCGACCTGTATATCGACGACAAACTCGTCAACGAAGTACCGGCCGCGCAGCGCGGTGTCGCGATGGTGTTCCAGAGCTACGCGCTCTTTCCGCACATGACCGTCTACCAGAACATGGCATTCGGCCTGACGCTCGCGAAGACACCGAAGGACGTGATCGACCAGAAAGTGAAGGAAGCGGCTCGCGTGCTGCAACTCGAAGCGCTGCTTGAACGCAGGCCGAAGGAGTTGTCCGGCGGCCAACGGCAACGCGTGGCAATCGGTCGGGCAATCGTTCGGAGTCCGAGTGTATTTCTCTTCGACGAACCCCTCTCGAATCTGGATGCTACATTGCGCGGCCAGACGCGGGTCGAGATCGCGCGCCTGCACAAGCAGTTCAATACCGCCAGCGTTGTCTACGTCACTCATGACCAGATTGAAGCCATGACGCTCGCCGACAAGATCGTCCTGCTGCATGCAGGCGCGGACACGGCGAAATACGGCAGCATTGCGCAGGTGGGCGCGCCGCTCGAGTTGTATCACCGGCCGAAAAGCCGCTTCGTTGCGGGGTTTATCGGCTCGCCGCGAATGAACTTCCTGCCTGCGAGAGTGGTATCGGGGAGCGCGGAAAGCGTGTCGGTTGTGCTCGATGGGACGAACGAGCGACTGGAGGTTCATGCTAACGGCGAGGCTTTGCGACCCGATCAGGCCGTCACGCTCGGCATTCGGCCCGAGCATCTCGAACCGGCCGCTAGCGCTGGCTCGACTCAACAATCCACTCAACAAATCAGCCGCACGGTATCGCTGGTCGAACAACTCGGCGAGCACAGCTATCTGCATCTCGATCAACCGGGCGGCGCGGTGCTGATTGCAAAAGCACCGGGCGACAAGACGCCACGGCAGGGCGAGAACGTGGTCTTTAACGTGCCGCCCGCGTCCTGTCATCTCTTCACCGAGGACGGCTTTGCCGTCACGTCGGCCGTCACCAAACAATTTGCGTAGGAGCGCACTGTATGCGTCTTGGAGTCTGCTATTACCCGGAACACTGGCCCGAATCGATGTGGAAAGACGATGCGGCGCGCATGAAAGCGCTGGGCATCGACCGCGTCCGGATTGCTGAGTTCGCGTGGAGCCGGATCGAACCTTCGCCAGGTGAATACAACTGGGACTGGCTGGATCGCGCAATCGATGTGCTCGCCGACGCGGGCCTCAAGGTCGTCATGTGCACGCCGACCGCGACGCCGCCGAAGTGGCTGATCGATCGTCATCCGGACATCCTGCCGATCGGCGCTGATGGCCGTCCGCGTGCGTTCGGTTCGCGCCGGCACTACGATTTTTCGTCGCCTTCGTACTTCGAGGCGTCGCAGAAAATTTGCACGGCAGTGGCCGAGCGTTACGGCAAGCATCCCGCTGTGGCGTTCTGGCAAACAGACAACGAGTTCGGCTGCCACAACACCGTGGTCAGTTATTCCCCAGCCGCGTTGCAGCGTTTTCGAGGATGGCTGAAGCATCGCTACGGCACCATCGACGCGCTCAACGCCGCATGGGGCACGGTTTTCTGGAGCATGGAATTCCGCAGCTTCGACGAAATCGATCTGCCTGTCGCCACCGTGACGGAAGCGCATCCGACCCATCGGCTGGATTACCGGCGTTTTGCCTCGGACGAAGTCGTACGCTACAACCGGATGCAAGCGGACATCATTCGCGCGCATTCGCCGCAGCGGCCGGTCGCGCACAACTTCATGCAGCTATTCACCGAGTTCGATCACTACAAGGTGGCGGCTGACCTGGATATCGCGACATGGGACAGCTATCCGCTCGGCGCGCTGGAGGAGCAGTGGTTCGATCCGTCGATCAAGTCGAAGTGGCTGCGCACGGGTCATCCCGACTTCGCATCGTTTAATCACGATGTGTATCGTGGGATGTCGAAACTGCCGTTCTGGGTGATGGAGCAGCAGCCGGGCCCGGTGAATTGGGCGCACTGGAATCCCGCGCCGCTGCCGGGCATGGTGCGTCTCTGGAGTTGGGAGGCGTTCGCGCATGGCGCCGGATGTGTATCCTATTTCCGTTGGCGGCAAGCGCCGTTCGCGCAGGAACAGATGCACGCGGGTTTGAACACACCGGATAACCGGCTCGATATGGGCGGCACGGAAGCGTCGGTAGTGGCGAAGGAAATCGAGCAGGTTCTGGAAGCGGATGGCGAATCCAAGGTCGCCACCAAAGTTGCGCTTGTTTGGGATTACGAAGCAAAATGGTTGTTCGAAATTCATCCACAAGGCGCTGACTTTCACTATCCGCGTTTCGCGTTCGAGTACTACAGCGCGTTGCGCAGCCTTGGACTCGATGTTGATGTGATCCCGGTCGATGCGCCGCTGGATGGATACAAGATGATTGTGGTGCCGCCGCTGCCGGTGGTGCCCGCGGACTTTGCGGACAGGCTCGCGGCGAGCGGCGCGCAAGTGGTGCTTGGACCTCGCACGGGGTCGAAGACCGTGGACCTGACGATTCCCGCTGCGTTGCCGCCGGGCGAGGGTATCGCGAAGCTCATTCCCATTCGCGTGTGGCGCGTTGAATCGATGCGTCCGAACGTGACCGAAAAAGTGGGTCAGCGCGGCGAGGCGCGTCAGTGGCGCGACTTCATCGAGACGAGCCATGGCGTGCAGATTGAAGCGACGTTCGCCGATGGTCATCCCGCCATCGTACGAAGCGGTTCCGTGCTCTATCTCGCCAGCCTCTTCGATGAAACCCTCACGCAGGATATCTTCCTGGATGTGGCGAAAGCAGCCGGCCTTAATGCAGCACCGCTGCCCGAGGGTATCCGGGTCAGCCGGCGTGGTGGCTTGACTTACGTCTTCAACTACAACGCGACGCCGTACAAGATTCCGGCGGCTGCGAGTTTTATAGTGGGGCAGGAGGAAGTAGAACCGCAGGGCGTCGCAATTTATAGAGCATAGCTAAGCAGACAACACTCATCGATGAGGAGACACGTATGAAAACCTTGTTTCGCCACGGACTGACCGGTGCGGCGCTGGCCGTCGCAATAGCTACGACCAGCATTGCGCAGGCGGGCACCTTGACCGCGAACATCGCGTTCAAAGGGGCAAGCCAGCGCGCTGTCTGGCAACAGACCTTTGACGCCTTCAAGAAAGCACATCCGGATATTGACGTGAAGGTGACCTTCGTCGATGAAGAAGCCTACAAGGTGCAATTGCCCGGCTGGCTCACAACCGTCGCGCCCGATATTGTCAACTGGCACAACGGCGAGCGCATGGCGTACTACGCGAAGCGCGGCCTGTTTGAAGACCTGACGCCCGACTGGACCAAGAACGGCTGGAACGGGATGTACGCGTCGACGAAAGAATCGTCCACGTACAACGGCAAGCAATATTCGGCGCCGACCGTGTATTACGCGTGGGGCATGTTCTACCGGAAGGACTTATTCCAGAAGGTGGGCATTACCGCGGAACCGAAGACATGGCCTGAATTCCTCGACGCCTGCAAGAAGCTGAAAGCAGCGGGCATTGCACCGGTCGCGGTGGCAGGGCGTGATGCGTGGACACTCGCCGGCTGGTTCGACTACCTCGACCTGCGCATCAACGGCAACGCGTTTCATCAGAAGCTGATGGCAGGCGATATAGCCTATACGGATCCGCGCGTGAAGAAGGTTTATACGGCGTGGAAGGACTTGATCGACAACAAGGTGTTCATCGACAACTCGCTGTCCTATGACCTTGACGCGGTGCAGCCGTTCCTGTTCCAGGGCAAGGCCGCCATGATGCTGATGGGCACGTTCATCACCGGCGGATTCCCGGAGAACATCAAGCCGCAGATGGGCTTCTTCCAGTTCCCGATTATCGACAGCAACGTGCCGACCGCTGAAGATGGTCCGGTGGAGTCGCTGCATATTCCGTCGAAGGCGAAGAACAAGGCGGACGCGCATACGTTCCTGGCATTCGCGGAAACGCCGGACATCAGCGCGCAACTGGCGAAGGGCCTGGGGTCGTTGCCGGCCAATAGCAAGGCGCCGGAACCGGACGATCCCATCTCGAAGATCGGTTTCCAGATCCTCTCGCAGACGAAGGGTGGCATTGCTCAGTTCTACGACCGCGACATGACCAAGGAAATGGCTGACGAAGGCATGAAGGGCATGCAGCAGTTCGTGTCCGATCCGACGCAGCTTGACGCGATCCTGGCGCAGCTCGAAGCCACGCGCAAGCGTATCTACAAGAAGTAGTGTGGGACGGCGGCTCGCGATTGCTGCGAGCCGCCGCGTTGAACAAAATCGGGATCACGGAGAGCAAGACATGTCCGAAACCCTCAGTGTTCCGGCGATCAAAACCAGACGCCGCGGAAAGATGTCGGCTACTGCACGCCAGCAGCGCCTTGCCGCGTTCCTGTTCCTCGCGCCGGCCTGCATCATGGTCGCGATCTATGTGATCTGGCCGATCTTCTCCAGCCTCAGGCTCAGCTTTTACAACTGGGACGGGATGACGGAGAAGACCTTTATTGGCTTCGATAACTACGTCGAACTGTTCCATGCGCCCACGTTCTATACCGCGCTGAAGAACAACGTCTTGTGGCTGATCCTGTTCCTGCTGGCGCCGCCGATGGGCCTCGCCGTCGCGTTGTACCTGAACCAGGCGGTAAGAGGCATTCGCATGGTGAAGTCGCTGTTCTTCGCGCCGTTCGTGTTGTCCGGCGTCGTGGTCGGCTTGATGTTCAGCTGGTTCTACGACCCGACCTTCGGCTTGCTGAAGCTGATCCTCGGGCATGGCGTGCCGGTGCTTGGCGATCCGCATTACGTGACCTTCGGGATCATCTTCGCGGCGCTCTGGCCGCAGACCGCCTACTGCATGATCCTGTACCTGACCGGATTGACGTCGCTTAATTCCGAGCAGATAGAAGCGGCCCGCATGGAAGGCGCGAAGGGCTGGACCATGCTGTGGCACGTCGTCCTGCCGCAACTCCGGCCAACCACTTTCATGGCGATCGTGGTCACGATCATCGGCGCGTTGCGAAGCTTCGACCTGATCTCCGTCATGAGCGGTGGCGGCCCGTTCGAAAGCTCGACCGTGCTGGCCTATTACATGTACGACCAGGCGATCAAGTACTACCGCATCGGCTATTCCGCCGCGATTGCCGTGGTGCTGTTCGCGATCATGATGGTGTACATCGTCTATCACTTGCGCAGAATGTTGCGCACCGAGCAATAAGCAGGAGTGCGCCATGTTTCCAATGCCCATCGCCAAGTGGAAGCCCGTGAACCGGGGGCTTTACAAGTTGTCGTTACCGGTCGCGCTGGTGATCTGGTTGTTGCCGTTGATCGCGGTCATGGTGACGTCCATTCGTTCCTCCGATGAACTCGTCGAGGGCAATTACTGGGGCTGGCCTCGGCACTTTTCGCTGATCGCGAACTATAGCGACGCGCTGACGACCTCACCGATGCTCCACTATCTGTGGAACAGCGTGCTCATTACCGTGCCGGCTGTCGTCGGCTCGATCGTGCTGGCGTCCATGGCCGGTTTTGCACTGGCGATCTATTCGTTTCGGGGTAACACCGCGCTATTCGCAACGTTCGTCGCGGGGAACTTCGTGCCTATCCAGATCCTGATGATCCCGGTGCGGGACCTGTCGTTGCAGATGGGCATCTTCAATACCGTCGGCGCGTTGATCCTGTTTCATGTCTCGTTTCAGACTGGTTTTTGCGCGCTGTTCCTGCGCAATTTTATTAAGCAGTTACCGTTCGAGCTGGTCGAAGCCGCACGTATTGAAGGGGCGAATGAGTGGACGGTGTTCTTTCGCATCGTCTTGCCATTGATTCGTCCGGCATTGGCCGCGCTGGCAATCCTGGTCTTTACGTTCGTATGGAACGACTACTTCTGGGCGCTGTGTCTCACCACGGGAGACGAGGCAGCGCCCATTACGGTGGGTGTCGCCGCGCTCAAAGGCCAGTGGGTGACGTCGTGGAACCTGGTCTCGGCGGGGTCCATACTCGCGGCATTGCCGTCGGTCATGATGTTCTTCGCCATGCAGCGCCACTTCGTTGCCGGGCTGACATTCGGGGCAACGAAGGGCTAGGGCGATGACCTATTCGTGCAACCACTCGTCGATCCGGATCACAACGTAGTCCGCTATGATTTTTTGCAGATGAGTGGTTGGATGATAAGCGTCAGCGAACATGTAGATAGTGTCAGCATGGGCGGAGACATACGTTGAACGTGAGCAGAAGAGCGCGCTGGTGTCATCGGCTTGAAAAGCCGGGGGCAGGTTTGCCGGGGCGCAGGCTACGTTGGTGCCAACGCTGCCGTCGAAGCGAAAACCAAGCTGGCGATAGTTCGCTGACACTTCATCGATGAACGTGAATGCATCGATCCGCAACACGGCCGGCGATGAAGGGAGTGCATCATCCAGCGCGGCGTTGAATGCCTGTGCCAGCTTCCGAAGCAATTTCGCGGAGCCTGGCAGTTGCTGCTCGGCAAGGTTTGCGATCGGCGCCTTGCTGATGTCCGGTACGTTTTGTACGACGATATGAGTGGCGCCATGTTGCTGCACGTTGTGCACCAGCCCTGCAAATTGTTGCGCCGCCTGTTGCAGGGCCGGTAGCACCGCTTGCAACGAAGCGGCCGGGTCGCCGCCGCTCGCAACCATTCCCGCCCATGCATCATAGGCATCCTGAACGTCGTTGGCGCCACCTTGCATCAGTACGAGCTGCTGTGCGTTGAAGCGCGTATGCGACTGGAGATAGGCGGCCAACTGTAAGGTCAGTGGAGTCTGTAACTCGCCGGTGTCGCCCGTTGCATCGCCGGGGTTCGGCGGCCCTGCTACCCGGGCGCCCCCTTGGGCGTAGCCGAATCCTTCCGGATGAACGACGCTCGGTTCCCCGAAGCCGCCTGTCAACGCTGGCGCGAGGCCTGACCCATAATGTTGCGCGACGAGCTGTACGGAGATGGCGCCCGGATTGGTGGTGTAGGTGCCGCCGCCGAATTTCCGGGCATAGGCGTAGGTGCCAACGTCCGAAAGACTGTCCCCGAACGAGACGACCTGCTTGATGCTCCGTTGCGGATCGGCAGAACCGGCCGATGCGTTCGACGAAGGCGACAAACCAATGACACTGCATGTCAACGCAAGGAACGCTAAACGACGGACTGTCTGCATGGCGCACTCCGGGGTAGTGTGGTGTACCGAAGAATAACCTTGTTTGCGCGGGTTGCACTACCTCGAGATTTGAGCGTTGCACGGGAGGAGAGGTGGGCAGTCAATCCATTTACTGTCGTTGAAGTTATTCTCGGTCCATCAAACTCTCTCGACGCAGTTCATTTATTCAGTTGCCCAAAGGCCGAAAATAATCGCTTTTAACCCGCCTGAATCCCGCTAATTGGGCTGGTTTGATTTATTCATCCAAGACCCTCCAGTCCTGTCTCCGGCCCGCCGATATACCTTCGATACAACGCACACGACCAGTCGGAGACAATCGGATGAAAACATTAAATACGCCGGGCATATCCCATTCTGCGGGATATACCGGCCTCGTGAGTCACATCAGCTTGCGGGCCAGTATCACGCTTGTGTTGACGGTTTTTACCGCGCTGTTGATCGCGGTCAGCGCACTGGCCGGCGTCGCGCTTCAAACCAGTAATGCCGCGATTGAAAAGATGTACACGGAAGACACCCACTCGCTTCTTCAGATCAAAAGCAGTTATGAACACGTGATGCATGCGCGTCTCGCGCTGGGCAGTTTTGCGGCGCTTTACGCACTAGGCGATGTTCAGCCGGCGTTGCTCGAAGGCGCGCATGGCGATCTGCGTCAATCGGATGAAGAAGTTCGGGCCTACCTGGCAACCGCATCGGCGGACGATGCTGAAACGGCGCTGCGCGCCCGCTTTGTCGCCGCGCGTCAGAAGTATCTGCATGACGGTCTGGAAGCTTCGTTCGAAGCGCTGGGTAAAAGCGATTTCTCAGCCTACAAATCCCTGCAGGGCGCAGAAACGGAAGCGCTGGCAAATAACTTCGGCGCACAAGTTGCTGCACTGGAAGGTGTTTTCACCGAGCGTCAGAAGGCGCGTTATACCAGCGCTCAAAACCGCTTCCACATGATGCTCTGGCTTCTTGCCGCGGCGGCGTTCGCGTCGGTGGTCATCGGTACATTCGCGCGACATGCGTTGCTTAACGCGATCGTCAAACCGGTCGGGCAAGCGATTCGCCAGTTTCAGCGGATCGCTGCGGGCGACCTGACGAATCCCGTCGATACCGGCCGCAACAACGAGATGGGCGCGCTATTGCGTGCGCTCGAACAGATGCAGCAGTCGCTGGTCGAGACGGTGACGACCGTGCGGACCAGCACCGAATCGATCAACGTTGGCGCGACGGAAATCGCCAGCGGCAACAACGACCTGTCCATTCGAACAGAGCAACAGGCGGCGTCGCTGGAAACAACGGCAAGCAGCATGGAGCAAATCACGGCGACGGCGAAAGCGAGCTTCGAGAGCGCCCGGCAAGCGAGCGAGATGGCGACACATGCATCGGAAATGGCCGTCAAGGGAGGCGCAGTCGTCGGCAACGTAGTGACGACAATGCAGGGCATTGCCGCGCATTCGAAGAAAATTTCGGAGATCACGAGCGTGATCGACGGCATCGCTTTCCAGACCAACATCCTCGCGCTGAACGCAGCAGTTGAAGCGGCGCGTGCCGGTGAACAGGGTCGAGGTTTTGCGGTGGTCGCGGGTGAGGTACGCAATCTCGCGCAGCGCAGCGCATCGGCGGCGCAGGAGATCAAGATGCTCATTCAAGACTCGAGCGCGCATATCAACGCCGGATCGACGCTGGTGGAAAGCGCGGGGACGACCATCGGCAATGTGGTGAGCGCGGTCGAGCGCGTCTGCCAGATCGTGACAGAGATTTCCGCTGCGGCGGGCGAACAAAGCAAGGGGATCGAGCAGGTCAATCTGGCGGTTGCGACGATGGACCAGAGCACGCAGCAAAACGCGGCGCTCGTCGAGGAAGCCGCCGCAGCAGCACAGTCCCTGCAGAGTCAGGCGAGAACGTTAAGCGAGGCTGTGGAGGTGTTTCGGCTTTAAGGCGTGGATGGCATTCGACCGGTGGTTAGCGCGCATGATGCTGCGCGACCAGTGAAAGCTATACGTCAGGTCAGCCCATTCAGCGGCTGACCTGACGCGGCAGAAAGTCAGGCCTGTGCTCCGGCACTGTCCGCATCGTCCGGAGCGGCTTCGTCCTCTTTCTTCTCTACCAACGACTCCAGAGCACCGGCGCCTTTGAAGCCGGCCACGGCTGCAATCCCTTTCGTCAGGATTGAAGCATCCGGGTCGACCTTGTCCGTCGCTTCCACTGCCGCGATTGCTCCCGCGACCTTACCTACCTCATCCAAAAATCCCATGTCGATCACCGTATAGTTAAAACGTGAACGCGCGCTATTTCACGTTCACGCATATCAAAGGACGTCGCGGTTGGAACCGTCAGCGGCATCTCCCACCGGCGACACATCCTCCTTCTCCAGCCTCGTCGACGAATACGCCCATTTTGAGTGCGCGACAACGAGGGACATGTCTTACGTTAATGACGGACGTCTGCCCGCCATCGTCGATGACAATATCACCGCGCGGACCGCAACACTGTAAATTCTTGTTATGGGCTTTTGCGGTCGTTCTTCAGCTCAGCTCCAACGCATTGGTGCCGCTGTCCATGTCACCTTGCCGGAGGCTTTCAATTGCCTTCTTATCTCCGTGCGACCGTTCACCCCGGGTCAAGGCGACGTGCCTCATGTCTGCGCAAATGCGTGCCGTTGCGCAATGTCCAAAGCAACCTGACTAAGCGAATGCTGAGTGAAACGCGACGGTTTTATCAACGGCGGCGCCAATGTTCTGCGGACTCGAAATGGCGCGAGTACCAACAATGCGCGCAAGAGCACGAGGCCTGGCCAACCATCTTTTTGGGCGTCCTGTAACCGCTTCCGGCAATTGGGCGAAATACCCTATGAAGCGTCTGTACCCAAGCATGCCCTGACCCGGCAGGCACGTTGGCAAGTCAATGGTCGATAAATGACCTCTTTGGAGAGTAATGATGAAACTGAACAAGTTAATGATGATCATGGCCGTAGCAGCCCTGGGCGTGTCGACACTGGCGAGCGCGCAATCCGTGCAGCCTGTGGAAGGAAACGCAATGGCGGCGACATCGAATCAAGGTCCGAAAACGCGTGAGCAAGTGCGTGAGGAATTGGCCCACGCTCGCATGGACGGCACCATCTCACGTTTTGGTAACCCCGATCCGTATGGACCGGGCGGCACGCCGAATTTCACCCGGCATTAAACAACGGGCAGGGAGCGACAACTGGCAGGTCACTGAAAGAGGAAGGCAACGCCGTGTGAAGACTCATTCCTGACCAGATTGATACAAGCCAATTGTGTAGTCATCCTTATATTGCAATTATCAACATGACAGAACCAGTTACTGGATCTGTTCAAGGGCCACTAGCCCCATCCGACTATCGTTTACCGAGGCTGCTTCGGGCACAATGTCAGTGTTTGCTCGCGAGGCCGCAGTCTCGGTAACCTCAGCGCCGAGGCGGCACAGGCCGGCCGGGTTGCCCGTCGGTGGTTCATGCACATTGCATCCGGTAGCGCCCCGCAGGAGCGGCAGACATGTCTTTTGATCATCCCCCTCTAGCCGTTTCATCGGGATTGACCGCCTTCGTATTCGCGGGTGGCGGCAGCCTCGGTGCGATCGAGGTGGGTATGCTGCGAGAGTTGCTTGATTGGGGTGTGCGTCCGGATTGCGTGATCGGCGCGTCGGCGGGGGCCATCAACGCGGCGTATTTTGCTGGGCGGCCCGATGCCGAGGGTGTCGCGATGCTTGAATTGCTGTGGTGCCGCATCCGGCGGCGGGACATCATGCCGCTCAGCATGTTTGGGCTGTTCGAGATGATATTGCGTCGCCGTTCCCACCTCGTCGAAGCGAAGGCGCTGCGCATTCTGCTGGAAAACAATTTGCCCTATGAGCGAGTGGAGCAGGCGACCATACCGCTGCACATTGTTGCGACCAACATGCTGAGCGGCAACGAAGTCGTTCTCTCGTCCGGTCCGGTCGTGGACGCCGTCCTTGCAAGCGCCGCGATTCCCGGCGTGTTTCCGCCGATACGCATTGACGGAGTCGATCTGGTCGACGGCGGCGTGGCCAACAATACGCCGATCTCGGTCGCCGTCGGGCTCGGCGCAACACGCATCATCGTGCTGCCGGCCGGCTTCGCCTGTGCGCTGCAGAAACCGCCGGCCAACGCGATCGCGCAGGCCATTCATGCGCTGACGCTTATCATCGCGCGCCAGCTTGTGCGTGATCTGGCGTTCTATTCATCGCGTGCGGAAATTTTCGTCGTTCCGCCCTTGTGTCCGCTCGATGTATCGCCTTACGACTACACGCAGTGCGAGCGCCTGATCGAGCGTGCGGCCGGGCAGACGCGTACGTGGCTAAGCGACGGTGGCCTTGAACACGGGTCTATCCCGGCTGAACTGCACGAGCACGCGCATGCCGAAGTGGTTTAGAGAAATTAAATAGGCGGCTGCACTGCATCCGAACGTTGGCGCCTTACGTATCTCGTCTAACGTTATCTAAAATCCGGCAATCTGAATTAAACACTAACTTATCGAGAGACCCGCACGCGATTGCGGGTAGCCCTGTTGAGCCAAGTTTTGCCTGGCTAAGGAGTAAGCGATGCGCAACGACCTCACGGAGTTCGAGCTTAACTGGCTTCTTGAACTGGCAATGAATGGGGACGCTGCAGTGCCTCCCGCCCTGTTGAAGCGCCTGCGCGAGCTTGGGTATGCGAAACAAGTGTTTTCCCAGACCCAGGCTACAAATCTTGGCCGTGAACGATTGCTGGCGAGGGCGCGAAGCGATCGCGCCCCGCACGCGAACGCGTGACAACGCCCGTTTGCGGAGTGCGAGCCTGGCTACGCTTCGCCTGCCATCGGCTGACGGCTATCTGATGTTAAGTGCCTTGCGTATTTCTGCGTGCAGCACAGGCCACACCGGCGAGCTTGTCGACACTTCGTCGTAATGGCTGGCATCGGGAATAACAATTGTCATTGCCTGGTTGCCTGCGTGACGGGCCAGGGCCGCATAGCGCGCTGCCAGATCGGGCGGCGCGACCGTATCCAGTTCACCGTTGATCAGCACGGTGCGTGCTCCAGATGGCAGCATTTCAGTAGGCGATGTATCGGCCAGCACATCTTGCCTGCCGGGTTCCGGTGCACCGGTCAGTGCAATGGGGTCGAGCCCGCACGCGTGTTCGATAGACCATGTATCGCGCAAATCGGGTAGCGTGCCCAGGCCTATGACGGCTGGAATAGGCAATGGTGTTGCTGCGTACAGAGGACTCGCCGGACTGATACGCTGCCGAGCGGCTGCCCATTGCGCGAGTTGCGCGCCTGCTGAATGACCGACGGCCACCAGACGAGTCAAGTCGATATCAAGCGCGGACGACTGATCCTTTAGCTTGTCCAACGCAGCAGCAATATCCTCATAGGTGCCGGGAAATCCGCCGCCGTCTTCATCCACGCCTCTGTACTCAATGCTCCACACGGCGATCCCTTCGTTCGCCAGCGTGCGGCCCAGTGCGGCGACCTGGGTCAGGCCACCATATTTGTGCGCCCAGCATCCACCGTGAATTAATACGACCACGGGATAGGGACCCGCACCGGTCGGCCGGAACAACTCGACAAATTGCGACTGTGCCGGGCCATAGGCGATACGCGCGTCAGCAGGGGGACCTGCCAAGGCAAGGTAATCCTGAAGTCGCATTGGCTCGGCTATCGTCCGTGACGAAAGCAGCGCAGTAAGCAACGCGAGTATTAGTCGACGATAAATTCGCATCATGAAGCGATATACGCCGCGCTCGCTGGAGTGGATGCGGCGACGGCGACCCGGTCAACAGGTCGCGAGCGCTTCTAAAAACGCACCTCAGCCACGCATACGCTCGCGGCTTGGCAACCACACGCGCAGCAGCGAATAGAGTCGATCCAGATCGATCGGCTTGGCGAGATAGTCCGTCATCCCCGCTACACGCGTCTGTTCCTGATCGTCCTTCATCGCTTTCGCTGTGATCGCAATGATCGGCAGGGTGGCGAAGCGAGGGTCGGTGCGAATCCGGCGTGTGGCCTCGAGTCCGTCCATGCCGGGCATCATGACGTCCATCAGCACAAGGTCGATGTCCGGCGTTTCGTTCAGCTGGCTGATCGCTTCGAAGCCGTTGCGGGCGATTTCCACCGTCATGCCCTTGTGCTCGAGCGCGCTGCTCAACGAGAAGATGTTGCGGATATCGTCGTCGACCAGCAGGATACGCCGCCCCTCGAAGGCACGGTCCCGGCTGCGCACCGTCTTCAACATGGTTTGCCGTTCATACGACAGGTCCGCCTCGACCTTGTGCAGGAACAGGGTTACTTCGTCCAGCAACCGTTCCGGTGAACGCGCGCCCTTGATGATGATCGAGCGTGAATATTTCAGCAGCTCGGCTTCTTCCGCATGCGTCAGGTTGCGTCCGGTATAGACGATCACCGGCGGGAACGAGCACATGCTTTCGCCTGACATCTTCCGCAGCAACTCGCCTCCCTGCATGTCGGGCAGCTTCAGGTCGATAATCATGCAGTCGAAGATAGTCGTTCTCAGCAGCGCCAGCGCCTGTTCGCCAAGCTCGACGGCGGTGATGTCGATATCGTCGTCTGAAATGAGCCGCACGATGCTTTCGCGCTGGCGTGCATCGTCTTCCACCAGCAGCACGCGCTTGACCTTCTGCGTGAACTTTTCCTCCAGCTTGTGGAAGATGTCCGTCAGTTGCTCGCGCGTGGTCGGCTTGATTGCGTAGCCGATTGCGCCGAGATGCAGCGCGGCCTCGCTGCGATCGACGGCTGATACCACGTGCACCGGAATGTGACGGCTGAGCGAGCCATCTTTCAACTGTTGCAACAGCGCGAGGCCCGACAGGTCCGGCAAGCCGATGTCGAGAAGAATGGCATCGGGTAAATACTGTGCGGCAAGTTGCAGCGCTTCATCGGCAGTCTGCGCGACCAGGCAGTGGTATTGCATTTCATGGGCAAGCTCGAACAGGATGCTCGCAAATGCCAGGTCGTCTTCAATCACCAGCACCGATCGGCGGCCTGGTGTCCAGTTCGCGCGATCGTCGTCATACGCTGCCACATCTTGCGTCCGGGTGGCAGGCGGCGGAGTCGGCGCGACGACGATTGGCGTCGATGGGGGTACGGGAAGCGGTGCGTGCAATGCAGGGCCGCTTTCCATCGGCTCGCTTGCGCCCGTCCAGTGCGTGGGTAGCGTCAGCTCGAACGTGCTTCCTGCGCCGAGCGTGCTGCTGACGCGGATAGCGCCGCCGAGCAGCGTTGCCAGATCGCGTGAGATCGACAGACCCAGGCCCGTGCCGCCATAGCGCCGGCTAGTGGTTCCATCGGCTTGACGGAACGCCTCGAAAATTGTCTGGTGGTGTTCCGGTGCAATGCCGATACCCGAGTCCGTTACGGCAAAGCGCACCCGATTGCCGTTGTCCAGATGCAAGGCCAGATCGATGGTCCCGGCGTCCGTGAACTTCAACGCGTTCGACAGCAGGTTCTTGAGAATCTGTTCCAGCCGCCGCGAGTCGGTGAATATCGATGGCGGCATATCCGCTGCTATATCGACGGCGAATTTCAATTGCTTTTGCGCGGCGAGCGGTTCGAAGGTTCGCTTCAACGAATCGACCAGGCGGAGTACCGATACATCTTCCGGCACGAGTTCGAGCTTGCCGGCTTCGACCTTGGAGATGTCGAGGATGTCGTTGATCAGGTGGAGCAGATCGTTGCCGGCCGAATAAATGGTATTGGCGAACTTGATCTGCTCGGCGCTCAGATTGCCGCCGTGGTTTTCGGATAACAGTTTGGCGAGGATCAGCGAACTGTTGAGCGGCGTGCGCAACTCGTGCGACATATTCGCGAGGAATTCTGACTTGTACTGGCTGGCACGCTGCAGGTCGTCGGCGCGCTGCTCCAGTTCTGCCTGGGTGTCGTTGAGTTCCTCGTTCTTTTGATCCAGTGCGAGCGCCTGGAAAGTGAGTTGTTCGTTAATCGATTCGAGCTCTGCTTTCTGGTTGCCCAGATCCACTTGCGACTCTTCGAGCGCGGCGGTCTGCTCTTCCAGTTCCTCGTTCGTGGTGCGCAGTTCTTCCTGCTGAAGCTGCATTTCTTCGTTGAGGCGCTGCGTTTCCTCTAGCGTGTCCTGCAGCCGTTGGCGATACAGCGCCGCTTCCACCGACGCACCCATATTCGTTGCGATCAGCTTCAGGAATTCGATGTCCCGTGCCGATACCGGCTGCATGAATCCGAGTTCCAGGACGCCGTTGACCGCACCGCCGTTTTCGATCGGCGCCATGACTACGCTCTTCGGCGCGCTGGTTCCCAGTCCCGATGTGACCTTGAGATAGTTGTCGGGGATGTTGTCGACTTCGATCAGCCGGCCATCTGTGGCAGCTTGCCCGACCAGCGTCTCTACGCCATCGAAAGATTGCGGACGTTCTTCATTCTCGCGGCTGAAACCGTAGGCGGCGGTCCGGCGCAACGTGCCGGTTTCATCGCGGACATAGAGCGCCGCCACCACCACGCCGAGGTACTGGGCGAGAAATTCGAGCATCGCGCGGCTGAGTTGCGGCAGAGCCGGTTGCCCGGCCGCGCTTTCCGCCAGCAGACTCTGGCCGGTGCGCAGCCACGCTTGTTGTTTCAGCGTTTCAGTGTGGTCGGTCTGCGCCCTTAGTGCACGATCATAGGTGGTCGACAGGTTCGTCAATTCGCGCCGGCCGAGCACGGCGAGCAGTAAGCTCAGCGAAAGGCTGACGCCGAGGAAGGCGGCCACGGAAATGATGGTGACGCGCCTGACCGTCGCCGTACGTTCCCAGCGCAGGTTCAGTTCGAGATCCATGAAGGCAGCGAACTCACGGCGCATTTCGTCGAACTCGAGCTTGCCTCGGCCGGTGCGCATGACGCCCTGGATATCCTGGTTCGCGCGACGCAAAGTAATAAGCTGTTCAGCAATCCCGTTCCACTGAGCTTCCAACGCGCCGATACGTTTCAGACGTTCGATTTGCGGCGGGTTATCGCTGACGAGATCGGTGAGCGTGGCCAGCTTTGCTGTGAAACTGGCGCGGCCGAGTTCATAGGGCGCGAGATACGCGTCGTCGCCGGTGATCAGGAAGCCCCGCATACCGGACTCGCGATCGACGGCGATCTTGATCAGGTCGTTGCCGTCCGCGACCACGCGCTCGGAATGGTCGAGCCAGTCCATGGCCGACAGCAGGTAGAACAGAAGGGCGACGAATACGGCGGCGGTAGTGAGGCCTGCGCCGATCGGCAATGCGATATTGCGACGAATTATGCGGCGAAAGCCAAGCTGGTCGACAGCAATATGGCCGGGCATTTTTGTCCCTGTTATTTAATGCGCAAAAAGCGCGGTTCGACCGAATGATCAGCGTGAGCGGAATGTCCCGCACCATGTTCGGTGGTGCGCACCCGAAGGACAAGCCGCGCCAATCGTTGGCGGGATGATACAGAGTTCACACGGCAGACGAATTGGCACGACCATGTCATGGCCCGGTAAACACGGCCGCTGATAATCAGACCCTTCGAGCCGGTCTGCTCTCAGCGCCGCCGTCGGCGTATTGCTGGCTTAATCCCTCAAGGACTAGAACACCAGACATGTCGAACAAGAACATTGATGATCTTCCGCCGGCCGAGCAGGGCGCGACTGTTTCGCGGCGTGGTTTTCTCAAGCTTGCCGGTGCTTCCGGGCTGGCCACGGCCACTGGCGCTCTGGCTTCAACGAGCAGGGCCGCTGCGACGAACCCGGACGGCACGCCTGAGCAGATTCACCTGACCTGGGGCAAGGAACCGTGGGCCGAGGTAGTGATCTCGTGGGCCTCGCTCAGCCCCTCGGTCAATCCGCGAGTACGCTTTGGCCGTGCTGGCGAGACGAGGATGACGGTGCATGGCGTTCAGCGCACTTACACCGATGGACTCAATGGCGAGATTGTCTGCACGTATCACGCGCGCCTTCATGGACTGAAACCGGCGGTCACTTACGAATACGAAGTCACCGCCGATAACGACAGCAACGCCGGCCGCCCCTTCACGGCGAGTTTCCAGACCGCGCCGCATGGCCGGGCCCCGTTTCGCTGGACCAGCTACGGCGACCTCGCCACGCCGAATACCGGTTGGGTCCTCTCGTCGCCGCAGAGCCGCTTTGCCGTGCAGGCAGTCGAGCGGTTCCAGCCGCTGTTTCACTTGCTCAACGGCGATCTTTGCTACGCCAACCTGAACCCGGCGCATCAGCCCGAGGTCTGGCGCGACTTCGGCAACAACGCCCAGACCTCGGCGGCCAATCGTCCCTGGATGCCTTGTCCGGGCAATCATGAGCTGGAATTCAACAACGGCGAGCAGGGGCTTGACTCGTATCGGGCGCGTTATACGCTGCCGGAAAACGGCACCCGCTTTCCCGGTCGCTGGTACAGCTTTCGTGTGAGTTCGGTGCTGTTCGTCTCGCTTGATGCGGACGATGTGGTCTATCAGGACGCGGCTGCATTCGTCGCCGGTCCGGATCCTCTGGTGCCGGCTGCAAGCACAGGCAACCCGCCGATCGCTCCGGGGACATCGCTCTACGTTCGTGGCTATAGCGGTGGTGAGCAAACGCGCTGGCTAGGGGAGACGCTGCGCCAGGCGGCCGAGGACAAGGATATCGACTGGATCGTCGTTCAGATGCATCAGGACGCGCTGACTTCATCGAAGACCGGCAATGGCTCCGACAAAGGCATCCGGGAGGCGTGGCTGCCCTTGTTCGACCGCTACGGCGTCGATCTCGTGCTCTGCGGCCATGATCATGACTACGAGCGTAGCTACCCCGTGCGCGGCTGCAATCACCATGCGGGCATGGATGCCGTGACGGGTGCCCCGGTGGATACGCTGCAGCCTCGGCCGGTCATTACGTCGAATCCCGCCGACGGCGCCTTCGATACGAGCCAGGGTACCGTGCATCTTATATTGGGCGGTGGCGGCACGAGTGCGCCGCTGGATGTTTATGGGCTGGACGCCGGAACCGGCAGTGTGCAGGCGAAGGTGTTCACCAGGCCCAACCGGCCGATACCTGGGACAGCGGCGAACACATTCGTTCGCCAGCCCGCCGATGCGCTGGAAGATGCCATCTGGTCGGCACAACGCGATACCGGTACGGGTTACGGCATTGCCGTGTTCGATCATGATCCGGGGAAGCCGGGTGGCAAGACCACCATTACGATGAACTACTATCACGCGCCCGGCGCCGACCAGACGCCGACCGCGACTTACGAGCTGTTCGAGACCATCACGTTTTCGAAGGCGCGGCGGAATTGATTCGGGGTCTTTACTTGACCGTGCCTCAGCCGCACCTTACCCGCGTACGAACCACGTTCGTTTAGCCGCCAGGAGCATCGCCCGATAGACCAGCCACGATACGATGAACGTGGCTGGCGCGGAGAACGATTGCAGCGCGCCCGGAAGGTTCATCAGGAGCAAGCCCACAAGCGCGCCGGCGAACCACGCCGCTAGTCCACCCGGGTTGAACGCCGGGACATGTGAATCGCGACACTCGATGTCGGTGCCGAGCAAGGTATCGACCCGGGTCGACAAGATATGGGCAAGCGCAACACCCACCCACGCCACCACGAAGATGCCCTGATACGCGAGTGCCTGGAGGATCTTCGAAAACACGTCGGCCATCATCAGCGCATACACCACCGCGCCGACCACGAGCGCCCACACGAACTTCGGCGCGTGCAGGCCTGCTACCTTACGGAAGAAAGCTTGCATGTTGATCGCGGCAAGATAGTAGTTCGCCGTGTTGATACGCGATTGAGTGACCCACACGAACAGAAGACCCCATATCCCCATCAACTTCAGCAACGCAAGCACCACCGACACTTCCGAGAGCGGTCCCAGTCCAGGGATCGTGCTGACCAGGTAGATACCAACTGCGCCGTTCAAGAGAAACGTCACGAGGTAGAAGGGCATGCCGAAATTGAAGCGGCCATGATAGGTGGCATCTTTCTGGCGGCCGAAGCGCGCGTAGTCGAACGTGAACATCATCAGGATCCAGACGCCCATGTAGTACACGAAACAATTCCACCAGCCATTCGCGGGGATCGTGCCCTTGGGACCGAAGTCGAGCCATGCGGCGTTATAGCCATACTCGTGAGTCGTCAGGACTACTGCTGCCAGCAGGCCAAGCAGATAGAACGGCAGCAGCACCCCGTTGAACTTGTCGAGCCAGTGCTGGACACTGCCGAACACCAGCGGCACGCTGTAGCAGACGACGATCAGCGCAGCCCACTTATAGTCGAGCGCAGGAAAGAGGTTGTGCGCCGCGACTGCGATCACTGAGCCTTCGAACACCGCGTAGTAGATCGCAGTCGCAAAGAAGATCAGCGTGGCGAGCGCCGCGCCCGCACCTCCAAAAAGCACGCGCGAGAACAGCGCGACCGATAATCCGGTACGGATCGCGTAGCGGCTGATGATCGAATTGACAATGCCGTATGAGATGACCGAAAGCGCCATGCCGATCAACGCATTGCGCGTGCCGTACTGCAACGCGAGCGCCGCCCCGACCACAATATAGAACACGGCGCTGCACACGGCCCACCATGCCATCGTCAGGGAAAATGCGGGCATTCGGGCGCTGTCGGGAACCGAGTGTGTCGATAAATCCAGTTCGTGCCCCGCAGGGGCCTGTGACAGGTTGGCCATGATTCTTGCTCCTTCATGCAGTAGATTGAAAGAAGCAGGCGCGACCGGCTGACGCCCGCTATAGAGAAAAGCACCACTGGAGTTGACTGCAAGCGAACGCCTCCCGCGCGGCGCCGTGACGAGCACGACGCAGCGGGTCTGCTTCGATTCAAACGGGTACTTGCCTAATAGCTCAGCGCTTCACGCAAACGCGCCAGCCTTTCGTGTGCGACACGGCGCGCAGCGAGCGTTTGTTCCATCGACACAGCGACAAAACGCGCTCGATGATTCGGCTGCATCTGGCCTATCAGATCCATGTCCGCGCTGATCACGGTGCCAATGGTGGCGTAGCCGCCGCCGGACACGGCATCGCGATGCAGGATGATCGGTTCGAGCCCGCCGGGCACCTGGATGGAACCGATCGGATAACACGCATCGACAATGTTCGATGGGTCAGCGCCCGCGCCAAAAGGTTGCACGCGTTCGCGGAATTGCAGGGCGCGTCCCTGCTTGTAGCGGTAGCCGATCCGATCCGCTTCCGGCGCGACTACCCAGGTGTCATCGAAGAAAGTGCGGGCCGATTCGTCGGTCAAGCGGTGGTGATAGAGCCCGGGCAACACGCGCAATTCGATTTCCCTGGCTAGCGGCGTTCTGAGGTCGGCACGCAACTCGCGTCCTTCTTTCGCCGGTTGTTTGGGCGCCTGACTGGTCAGTCGATCGCCCTTTTGCAAACGCCGTCCGTTGAGTCCGCCGATCGCACCCAGGGTGTAGGTCGAGCGGCTCCCCAGCACGACCGGCACGTCGATACCCCCGGCCACCGCAAGGCACGCCCTGGCGCCCGCCTTCACGTGATCGAACGTGAGCGTGCTCCCGGCCTTGATACGCAGCGAGACATTGCAGGACTGCGCGACACCATCGATCTTCGGGGTCATCTCTGCACCGGTGACGGCGATCACGGTGTCCGTATGAAACACCAGTTGCGGCCCGAGCAACGTGCATTCGAGTGCGGCCGCGTCTTCGCTGTTGCCGACCAGCAGGTTCGCCGCTCGCAATGAAAACTGGTCGAGTGCACCCGAGGGTGGAATGCCGACGTAGTAGTAGCCTTGCCGTCCGGTATCCTGCACCGACGTCGCAAGCCCCGGCTTCACTACTTCGATCACGCAGGTGGCGTCAGTCGGCATGGAGTACCTCGGCGAGGGAGCGATTGTAGGCATCGGGATTACGCTTGAATTCGCTCAAGATGAACTTGACGGGTCTCACGCGTAGCGCAAACGTGCCGGCTTCGACCTCGCCAATATTGCGATCATAGGTTTCCCGATCGATCGGCTTGAACTTGACGATGTCGCCCGGCCGGAAGAACACCATGAAGTCACGCAAGTAGGAAAGGCGCTGCTCAGGGTCGAAGATCGGGGCGGGCGTCACGCCGAACATCTGGTAACCGCCTGCGCCGCGCACCGAGTAAATGCAGCCGAAACAACCGCCGTGGCCGACGGTGAGTTTGGGGGTATCGGTACGCGGGCGCAGATACTTCGGCACTTCGAGTTGCCGTGATCGTTCGACCATCTGGAACATGAAGGGCAAGCCCGCGACGAAACCCACCATCGAAACAAACCATGGCGCGCCTGAATGCGCAGCAATGAACGCATCGACGCTGCTTAGGCCATTGATGCGCGCGGCATATTCCAGATCGGTCGATGAAGGGTCCTGGTGACGTTCCCGAAAACGCATCTGCGTCTCATGGGTCCACGGATCGTTGTAGAGCACAGGCACTTCCACAATGCGTGTTTCCAACTCTAGAGGTGCATCGCCTACCTCTGCCTCGATCTGCTTGAGCAAGGCGAGCAGCGTTTCGGGCGCGATCACGTCCGGGTCGTATCGAACCTGATACGACGCGTTGGCGGGACAAATCTCCGTCACGCCCGCTACGTTGCGACGCTGTAGCTCACGCGTGATCGCAGTCCCTTTGAAGAAGGCATCGAGCGACATGTCCTCGCTGATCTCGACGAAGATGAACTCGTCGCCGCCGAATGTATAACGGGCGCTCATGCCGCCTCCTCGCTTTGGTTGCGCTTTGCGGCGCGTTGCGCCATCCATGCCTCAAGAAAATTCGTGTGATATCGGCCCGCGCGAATATCCGCGTCTGCGAGCATGGCCTGATGCAGCGGCGCGGTCGTCTTGACGCCGCCAATCTTCATTTCGCGCAGCGCGCGATCGAGCCGCGCGAGCGCCGCCGGCCGGCTTTCGTCGAGCACGATGAGCTTGGCGAGCAGCGAGTCATAGAACGGCGGAATGGTGTAGCCCTGATACAGCATTGAATCTATCCGCACGCCGGGGCCGGCCGGCCACACCAGTTCGTCGATACGGCCCGGACTCGGGCGGAAATCGCGCTCGGGATCTTCTGCATTGATACGGCACTCGATAGCGGCTCCCCGCATGACGATGTCGCGCTGTTCATAACGCAACGGCTCGCCGTCGGCCACGCGCAGCGACTCACGCACGAGGTCGATGCCAGTGATGGCTTCGGTCACCGGATGTTCGACCTGAATACGCGTGTTCATTTCAATGAAGTAAAACTCGCCGCGTGTTTCATCGAACAGGTATTCAAGCGTGCCCGCGCTCCGGTATCCGACTTCACGCGCCAGCCGCGTCGCCGATTCGCATAACGACGCGCGCAGTTCCGGCGTGAGTGAGGGCGAGGGCGCCTCCTCCATGATTTTTTGTCGACGCCGTTGCAGGGAGCACTCGCGCTCGAACAGATGAACGACGTTTGTGCCATCGCCCAGCACCTGTACCTCAATATGGCGCGCCCGCCCTATAAAGCGCTCCAGATAGACGCCGGCGTTACCGAACGCCGCGAGGGCCTCACGTTGCGCGAGCGGTAGTTCGACATCGAGCTGCGTCGCATCGTGCGCCACGCGAATGCCGCGTCCGCCTCCGCCCGCAGCCGCCTTGATCATGACCGGATAACCAATGCGACCGGCAACGTCGCGCGCCTGCTCGAGTGAATCGAGAACCCCCTCGCTGCCCGGCACGGTCGGCACGCCTGCGCGTTGCGCGGTGGCGCGTGCACGGGCTTTATCGCCCATCATCGCGATGATGTCTGAAGATGGGCCGACGAAGATCAGCCCGGCGGTCTCCACCTTCTCCGCGAACGCCGCGTTCTCCGATAAAAACCCATACCCGGGATGAATCGCATCCGCGCCGCATTGTCTGGCGGCTTCGAGAATGGCGTCAGGATTGAGGTAGCTCTTAGCGGCGTGCGCAGAGCCGATCGGCACGGCCTGGTCCGCCATGCGCGCAGCCAGACTGTCGCGATCCGCGTCGCTCACCGTCACGGCCGCCCGCATGCCCAGTTCCTGCGCTGCGCGAATGACCCGCACTGCGATCTCACCACGGTTGGCGATCAGCAGGGTGCGAATGCGTTGAGGCTTGTAGAAGGCATCTGAGAACATCGGCTTAGCCCTCGATCCGCATCAGCACCTGGCCCGCGTCGACCGGCTCGCCGTCTTCGGCAAGGATCTCGGTCACGCGGCCCTTGGCCGTCGCTTCGATTTCGCTGAATTGCTTCATGACTTCGACGAGTCCCACGGTCGTGCCCTCGTCAATCTCGCTTCCGATCTCGACGAGCGGCGCTGCATCAGGGGATGAGCGCCTGTAGAACGTCCCGGGCAAGGGGCTGACAATGTCGTGCTGGGCCATGGTTGTGCTCCTGTCTCAGGCGGATTGAAAGCTGTTGGGGGAAGCCAGTTTGGGCGCGGCAATGCGGATGTCGTTGCGAATCAGCGCGTCGCGCGTTGCCTGGACGAGTTCGAGTGCGCCCGGGGTGTCGCTGTGGATGCAGACCGAATCGAAATCGATGTCTATGTCGCCGCCCTCCACGGTCGTCACGCGTCCTTGCGTGCAAGCGCGCAGAACTTTTGCCGCCACTTGAGCAGCGTCGAGGCGGCCGACGCGGCGAGTGAAAACGATTGATCCACTCGCGTCGTAGTCGCGATCGGCGTAGAACTCGCGGACCACGGGCTGGCCCAGTTCGCGCGCCACTTTGTACGTGACCGACGATTCCATGCAATACAACAGCAGGCTCGGATCGATTTTCTGCAGCGTTCCAATCAGGCAACGCGACAACTCTTCATCCCGTGCTGCGAGCATGTAGAGCGCACCATGGGGTTTCACGTGCTGTACGCCGACATTCGCCAGTCTTGCGAACTCGCGCAACGCGCCAAGCTGGAACACGATGTCGTTCACCAGCGCCTGCGGCGACTCGGTAATCGTGCGGCGGCCGAATCCGACCAGGTCACGAAAACCCGGATGAGCGCCCACGCCCACACCGGCTTCTTTCGCCGATTGAACCGTGCGCGCCATGATATTCGGGTCTCCCGCATGGAAACCCGTGGCGATATTGGCTGAGCTGATCAGCGGCATGATCTCGGCGTCCACGCCGTCTCCGATCGTCCAGGGGCCAAAGCCTTCGCCCATGTCCGAATTCAGGTCGATGCTGCATTTCTTCACGATGGGGTGTCTCCTGATTCATCGGCCCGGGTAAGCACGAACGCTCCCCGCAGTGCCGATGACATGAACCTTATGGCGCGGCGGCGCGCCAAAATAGTTCTATTTTCAGATGACCTGTATCTGTTTTTTCGATGCGGCGTCGACCGCTCGTTGCTTATTGCTACTCACTCGACCGGGGGATTTTGCGAAGATAAGATACTGCGACGGGCAATATCAATTTTTGGCGGGTACCATGGCTTTGACTCTCCGGCAGCTTAAGTACTTCGTGGCAACGGCCGAACTAGGGCAAATATCGCAGGCTGCAATTCAACTGACGATTTCCCAATCAGCGGTGACAAATGCGATCAAGGAGCTTGAGGACAGCCTGGGCACTCAGCTCTTTGCACGCATGTCGAGCGGCGTCACGCTGACTCAAACCGGCCGAAAATTTCTGAATCAGGCCTACACCATCCTCTCTTCCGTCGAAGAGGCAATGCGCATTCCGAATCTGGAGAGCACGCTGACCGGAACGCTCACCATTGCGGCGAGCTATACGGTGATCGGTTATTTCCTGCCGCATCATCTGCAGCGGCTAAGCACGCTCTATCCGCTGCTCTCCATCAATCTGCATGAACTGAATCGCGAGTCGATCGAAGAGGGCCTGCTCAGCGAGCGCTACGACATGGCGGTTCTGTTGACGTCGAACGTGGCGAACCCGGAGCTTGTGTTGGAACCGGTGATTCACTCTGTGCGCAGGCTTTGGCTTTGCGCGCATCATCCTTTGCTCAAGCGCGAAAGCGTCACGCTTGCTGATGTTGCGCCAGAGCCGTTCGTCATGCTGACTGTAGATGAAGCCGCTTACACGGCGCTGCGCTATTGGGCCGATACACCGCACAGGCCGAACGTGAAGCTGCGCACGTCGTCGGTGGAGGCTGTCCGAAGCATGGTGGCGAACGGAAGCGGCGTCGCCATCCTCTCCGACATGGTCTACCGCCCCTGGTCGCTGGAAGGGAAGCGGATCGAAACTGTGGTCCTGCGCGATCAGGTTCCACCCATGAGCGTCGGCCTTGCGTGGCGCAAGAACCGTGAGTTCAGCCCTGCGATGCACGCGGTACGGGAGTATTTCCGCCATACTTTCATGGAACCCCGATCGAGCGTGAGCAATGTTTAGTTTCTTCTTTTCATGATGTCACTTCTGACAAGACAAGGGCTTGTGCGATGAGCTTCGAGGCAGGTGAGGCGGTCATGTGGCGGCTGGTTCAGCGCTACACGGGACGAGTTGGTTATCAGCGCGGGGTGAAGTCCGAAGGACTGTCCGCCACGCCGCCCGTCATCGATTGCTCGGGATGGACTGCGCTGCTCCTTGGGCAAGCCATGCAAGCGGAGAACGAAGCGGCTGGCCGCGACGTGTTTGGCGCTGATGACATGCTTGCCTCGCAAATGTGGTCGGATCGGATCATTCAGGAGGTTGAAACCCGGACAGGGTTCATTCTTCAGGCGCACGAGATCACGGCCACCAGCCTTCCGCGATGCGCGACCATCGGACTGAAGATGGGAGAGCCTGGCTGGGCGATCAACCATCCGCGTCCGCGCGGGATTACGCACATTGTTCAGGTCGTTCGTCGCCCGGGAGATGATGCACCGTTTGTTTCCGAGTCCTTCGGCGGTTCACCGCTGCCTGGAATAAGCCTTACACCGCTCGTGGAGTGGTTGGTGCGTGCTCAGCCGCGAATTCAAGCCGGCGAAATGTGGGCCGTTGACCCCTTCCGGATGGCGGACAAGAGGAGCTTGCGGTGATTGGAGCGCATAAGCCAGCGGACCCGCGCAATAGATTCGCTGGCTTGTTCTCGTACTCTAAAGCGCGGCCTTCGGACTCGGCGCGTCATCGAACGCACCCCACACCGATTGATCGTAATTCACCATCGACCCTGTCATCAGGCCCGACTCCTCGCTCGCCAAAAAAGCCACCGCGCGCGCCGCTTCAGCCGGGTCGATCAACCGCCCGAACGGTTGCGCAGCACTCGCTTGTGTCAGCCAGTCGTCGGCCGCGCCGTGGTATTCCCGCTGAATCCGATCCTCGCCATCGGAGGCCATCCAGCCGAGATTCAAGCCGTTCACCCGAATCCTGTTGCGCAACAGCGCGTAACCCGTGTTCTGCGTGAGCGTGGCCAGTGCTCCCTTCGACGCACAATACGCCGCGATGAACGGTTGCCCCGACATCGCCGACATCGAGCAGATGTTGACGATCGAACCTTCAATGCGCTCGCGCCGCATGACACGAATGGTCTCCTGCATCAGGAAGAACGGCGCCCGCACGTTCGTCGCGAAGACGCGGTCGAAGAGCGCAGGATCCGTGTCGATGATCGTGCCGCGATCCGTCATGGCAGCTGCATTGACCAGTACATCAATGCGCCCAAACCGCGCGTCCGCTGCCGCGATCACCGCCCGGCAATCGTCGACTTGCGAGAGATCCGCCTGCACGTAACGAACGTCCGCGCCGCTTGCCTCGCTCAACTCACGCGCCTTCGCTTGGCCCTTCTCCTTCGAACGCCCGCAGATAACGACACCCCTCGCGCCGCGCTCAACGAACAGCGCCGCGATCGCGGCTCCTAGCCCTTGTGTACCACCGGTGACCACAGCCACCTTGCCGTCGAACTGTCCCATCGATTTATCTCTCCACCATGTAGTCGATCAAAGCATCTCTGTTACTTCTTCGATAGACGTCTGCGCCACCGGCTTGTCGAGCACGACTTCACCGCGCGCCATTGCGACAATCCGGTCGCACGAGTGAAACACGTGCTGCAGGTTGTGGCTGATGAACACGCCGGTAATGCCCTGAGCCGATAAGCCCCGCACAAACCCGATCACCTTGCCCGTCTCCTTGACCGATAAATGGTTCGTCGGTTCATCGAGGATCAGCACCTTCGACTTGAAGTGCATCGCGCGCGCAATCGCCACGCCCTGGCGCTGACCGCCCGATAGTTCGCCCAGCAGCGCTTCCGCGGAACGCAGATGCAGGTCGACATCGGCAATGGCTTTGACGGCGTCGGCGCGCATGCGCGCATGGTCCATAGGGCCAATGCCGAACAGCGAAAACAGCAGCGGCTCGCGCCCGATAAACAGATTGCGCGCAATCGACAGGTTCGGCACGAGCGAGTTGTGCTGATGAATCGTTTCGATACCCAACTGCATGGCCGCTTTCGGCGTGGGGATGCGCACAGGCCGGCCCTGGAACAGGATCTCGCCTTCATCCGGCCGATGCACGCCCGAAAGAATCTTGATGAGCGTCGACTTTCCTGCGCCGTTGTCGCCGAGCAGGCCCACGACTTCGCCGCGTTTGAACTCCAGGCTCACGCCTTTGAGCGCATGCACGCCGGAGTACCACTTGTGCAAGTTGCGCACCGCCATCAGTGAGGTCGATGTAGTAAGCGCGTCGGCGGCGCTGTCGTTGTCGGCGTAGGAACTTAGAGAAGAAAGTGTGTTCATAGCTGGACCTTCAGATGTCGCGCCGTGCGGCGCATCCATGCGTTGGCGACGACCGCGAAAATGGTCAGGCTGCCGACGGCGAACTTGAACCAGTTGGCATCGACTTGTGTCAGCACCAGGCCGTTATCGATCACGCGAATCAGCAGGGCACCGACCACTGCGCCAAGCACATTGCCGATGCCGCCGGACAGGGCGGTCCCGCCGATCACCGCAGCGGCCACAGCTTGTAGCTCGAGACCATCGCCTATTGATGGAAGCGCCGCGCCAAGCCGCAGCACCTGGATCAAACCCGCGAAACCTGCAAGCACCGAGCACAGCACGAAGGAGAACAGCTTCACGCGCCGCGCCGGCACACCACTCGAGATAGACGCTTCAAGGAAGCCGCCAGTTGCTTTCATCCAGTTGCCGAGATTGGTCGCGGACAGCAAGAATGCCGCTGCCGCACCGATGACGATGAACCAAAGAAACGACGCACGAAACAACCCCTCAGGTCCTATGAAACTCACGAACAGCTGCGCGGGCATCCGTTCAATTGGCAGGTTCGGCGGAAAGCCGCCGGACAGCACGACGGTCAGCGAGCGCACGATGAACAACATGCCAAGCGTGGTGATGAAACTCGGTATGTTGAAGACCAGCGTGATCAATCCGTTAGCGAGTCCCACGCACGCGGCGACCACCAGCCCGATAAAAAATGCCGGCCAGAACGGTACGCCGGCATTCATCAACAACGTGATCGCCATCGGTGTGAGTGCAAACACCGATCCCACCGACAAATCGAACTCACCGCAGATCATCAGCAGCGTCACGCCTATTGCCACCAGTCCCACTTCAGGCAACACGCCAAGCACGCCACGGATATTTTCGGCGCTGAGAAATATCATCTGCGAGCGCACCTGGAACAAACCGATCAGCACGGCGAGCAATACAATGCCCGCCAGCTCCGGTTTCTGCAGGTAGATCTTGAGCAGCTTTTTCATGCGAATCTCCTAGCGCAAGCCTTGTTGCGAGAGCGCGATGACCGAGTCCGCCTGAGCGGGCATGACGAGCGAATTGCCGGTGTTGATATCGGTGGGCGCGAGGCCGAACGACTTCGCCAGATACACCTGCATCACAGGCATGAAACCTTGCGCATACGGTTGCTGATCGACCTCGGCCTGGATATAGCCGGCCTTCATCATCTGCAGGACCTGAGGCACGATATCGAAGCCTGCAAGCAGCACCTTGCCCGGCGGCACGTTACGGTCCTGCAATGTGCGAGCGACGGCTGCATGGAAGAAGCCCATGTCGAAGTACGCCGTTGTATCGGGGTGAGCGGTGAGATAGGCGCCAACGCGTTCACCTGTGACCGAGAGATCCGTGCCCGAGTCGATGCGATCAATCACGACAGTGCGAGTGGGGTTGGCGCGCTTCCATTCATCGAGACCTTCCATCACGCCTTTCGCGCGCTGCTCGGCCCAGTTCTGCCCCGGCGCGCTGACACCAATCAGCACGCGGATCGGGCCGTCCTTCGGAAACTGGCTGGTGAGTTGATGCGCAAGACTGCGCCCGGCCGGGACAAAGTTCTGGCCGATAAACGCCTGCCGTTTCGCGGCGCCCGTCGCGCCGCCGCTTTGATCGACGTTATAGGCGATCACGATGATGTGCTTCGCGCGGGCGTCGTTGATCATCGGCGTGAGCGCGTTGTCGTCCACAATGGTCGTCAAGATTGCATCGGGCTTGCGCGCGACCGCGGCCTGGAAATTCGCGCTTTGCTGTTCGATCGAGCCGTCGGTTTGCGTAAAGACCATCTGGCAATGTGCCTGAACGCGCGTGCAGGCATCGTCGAAACCTTTCTTCACGGCCTGCCAGAACGCGTTGGTCGCCGCGCCGTGCGTCAGCATCACAATGTTCAGCGGCTCTGCGCTGTGAGCAACGCTCGCAGCGAAAAGCGTGGACGTTATGCATGCCGCTATCGCCAACTTCGAACGCGTTTGAAATGTGCTGAATCTCCGGGTCATCTCTTGTCTCCTGTTATGTCCCGTGCGCGACTGCATCCGCGGTGCGAATGTCAGGCCGTCGTGCGGGGTACTGCTGTCGCCGTTCGTGGCCGGTGACTTATTAGGTAGGGCTTTGCTCACGCGCCCGCTTGATAGGCGAGTGCGGTTGATGCGATCATCAGGTCAGTCCCGTGGTCCATTCCCTAAACCGTGTAAGGCTCATGCCCGATCTGACCAACCGCCGTAAAACGAGCATGGCCGATATCGCGAAGGCCGCCGACGTCAGCGAAGCGACCGTTGACCGCGTCCTCAACGGCCGTGGCGGCGTCTCGCGCGAGAAGGAGCGGCGCGTGCTTGAATGGGCGCGCAAGCTCAAGATCGATCGGGCGCTCGATGCGGTATCGGTGCGCTGGTTGCGCATCGCAATCCTTTTGCAGCAACCCGTTGCGCCGTATTACGTCTATCTCAAGCAGGGTTTCGAAATCGCCCAGAAGGCATTCGAAGCGCAGCGCGTGATCTGCGCGGTGACTTACTTCGATAACCTCGAGCCGGCGCGTGTGGTCGAGACCATCAGCCGCGCGACGCAGAAGGCCGACGCGCTGATCATCGTCGCGTATGAACATCCCGACATCACGGCGGCGCTGCGACAGGTCAGCCGTGCGATGCCGGTCGTCACGCTTGCCAGCGACTTGCCGGGAACAGGGCGGCTGGCCTATGTGGGTATCGACAATCGCGGGGCAGGACGCGTCGCGGGCGAGCTGATGGGCCGCTTTATCGGCGATGCGGGAGGCAAGGTGCTCGTGATGACGGGCATGCATGATTTCCTCGGCCATGAAGAACGTGAAAGCGGTTTTCGTTCGGTACTGCGGCGGCGTTTCCCTAACTGCGACATCGTGGAGACCGTCGAGAGCCGCGAGCAATCCGGGCTCACCGAAAAGCTCACTCGCGACGCGTTCCGGCGCTATCCCGACCTGCGCGGCATCTACAACATTTCAGTCGGCGACGAAGGCGTCGGTGCGGCACTTCAGGCGCTCGACCGGGTTCGTTCGACGGTGTTCGTGGGCCACGAACTCAACGACATTTCGCGGCGCTTGCTCATTGAAGGAACGCTCGACGCCGTGCTCGACCAGAACCCGGCCGCCGAAGCAATGCGTTCCATCGAAATCATCTTGCGGCACTATCATCGCGATCCTGGCGTGGCGTTGCCGCAGCAGATTCCGGTCACGGTGTTGTTGCGCGAAAACCTTCCGCTCAGCGACTAAGCGCTAAAGGCGCGGGTTTTTCCTGGCGGCACAGGCCGTCCCAAAGTTCGCGAATCCAGCCCTGCATCAGCTTTGATTCTGCCCAGCGATCGGTTGTGTCATTGCCATCGCGGCCGATGATTGCGTAAGGCTTGGGTCCCAGCTCGCAAGTAAAGACCAGCGTGTCGTCAGGACCGGCGCGTCGTTGCCACGACGCAAAGCCGTAAGACCACCAGTCGAGAAACAGGTCCACCCAGATCCGGTGCGGCTCGAATGAGATCTCTATCTGCACTTGCTCACGGCTTGCGACGCGGCCGTGAAACGCCCACGAGTGATCGAGAATCCGGTGCATATCCGCGTGGTTTTCATCGGACACGGGCAGCGCGAATTCACGTCCGACCAGATAGTGCGAGATGTCGCCGAGCAGTTTCAGATCCGGACGGGCATCGAGCAGATCGAGTGTGAAATGCAGGTCGGTCGTCATGCGGTCCCGATGCGTTTCGATATACACCGGAAAATCCACCTGCTCGGCGAGCCTTGTCCATCCATCGATCAACTTGAGCGCGTCATCGAGGCGACGTGGGCGTACATCGGGCTGCAAGTCGATGTGATGCACGCCGAATTCGGTGGCTATTTCAAGGATCGGTTGCAGGTCATCTACCGTACTCGGGAAACATTGTCCTTCTGCTTGCAGGCCGAGCGGTCTTAGCAAACCGCTAAGCCGACGCACGTCATCGCGCGATGCATAAGAAGTGCTGACGCCGTTAAAGCCCGCCTGCGCGATCATCGCTATGTTGTCTTCAAGCGAGCGCTCATGACCGTCGGTGTGACGCCGCTCCATTGCCCATAGCGACTGATAGATGTCGAGCCGTTGCGTCATAGCGCCTCCACGGCAAGCAGCGGCTTGAGCTTGACGCTGCGATCGGAAAGCAACGAGGGTGCAACGCACGCGCGCCGCGCAATCAACTCCTGCGCTACGCGCACGTCGCGAGCGATCTCGCTTGCCTGGCCCACGCCGCTTGCGCCGACCAGCACGCCATCGCGATCCAGCGCGAAGAAGACCCGCGAAGCGGCGCTCGTCTCGCGCACGGCTGTCGTGACGCCGAACGCAGGCATGCCGGCAATCTGTATGGTCATGTCGTATTGATCGGACCAGAACCACGGGACTTCGGAATAGGTCTCGCCGCGGTCCAGCATGTTGCGCGCGACAATGCGCGCATGGTCCTCCGCGTTCTTCCAGCATTCGAGCCGCATGCGGCGCCTGAAGAGCCGGTGCGGGAACGAGCAGACATCACCCGCCGCAAAGATATACGGATCATTGGTGCGCAGCGTGTCGTCCACCGCAATACCATCTGCTACGTCGATACCGGCCGCTTCCGCCAGTTCCGTGCGCGGCTTCACGCCAATGCCGGCGATCACGCAATCGCACGCTATGCTCGTGCCATCGGAGAGCTTCACGCCCGTGACGCGTTTCGTGGTGGAGCCGATGATCCGGTCGACCTGCACGGCGAAGCGCACGTCCACGCCCATCTGCTTGTGCCGCTCCACCAGATATGCCGCGACGATCTCCGGCACAGCACGCATCAGCGCACGCGCTGCCGCTTCGATCACGATCACTTCACAGCCTCTCGCGATGGCTGTTGCCGCGATCTCCAGCCCGATGAAACCCGCACCCACGATCGCGATCTTGCGTCCCGGCAACAACTCGCCGACCACACTCGACGCGTCTGCAGCCGTGCGCAACACATGCACGCCCTCAAGCGTTGCGCCGGGCGCACTCAGGCGCCTTGGCGCAGCGCCGGTGGCAATGAGCAGCCGGTGATAGGCGACGGTATGTCCATCGTTTAGAACCACTTTGCGCGACGCGCGATCGATCTGCCGTACGCCCGCATCGACGCGCAGATCGATACGTTGCTCGGAATAAAACGTCTCGTCATACAGCGCACATTGCGTTGTGGTTTTTTGACCGAGCAGCACGGCCTTTGAGAGCGGCGGCCTGTCATAAGGTGCAACCCCTTCATTGCCGAGCAGCGTGATCTCGCCGTCCCAGCCGTTGTCGCGCAACGCATGGGCGGCGCGCGCTCCGCTTTGCCCGGCGCCGATGATCACCATCGCGGGTCGGCTTTTCATGACGCAGCCTTCGCTTGCGACGGGACACCAAGCAGCACTTCGCCGCCTTCAATGCGCACCGGGTAAGTCTTCAAATGCACGCAGACGGGCGGGCTCTTGGGCTTGCCGGTCGGAATATCAAAACGCCCCTGATGCAGCGGACATTCGATCTCGCGATTCAGCACGAAGCCATCGGCGAGATGCGCGCGTTCATGCGTGCACCAGCCGTCCGACGCAAAGAAACCTTCGGCGATCCGATACACCGCGTAACTCGCGCCGGCGTGATCGAAGCGGACTACGTCTTCTTCCGCAATCTCGCTGGCAGCGCAGGCGACGACCCACTCGATGTCATTCGTTTCAACGGCCACAAAAGCCTCCGGGTTGTTGTTGGAGTTATTCAGGTTCAGATGCCCGGCTGGGTCGCAAATGTTCCGCGCGGAGCGCTTTCAACCGGCACCTTGCGTTCGATCACGTGACCCGGCTCGGAACGCTGTTTCCATAACGCGGGCACCATCTCGCGATACACGGCGTAAAGGCTCGGATAAGCGGGCGGAAGCTGATCCTTGATGACTTCATGCAAACGCGGCAGCGCGTGGAATGGCACCATCGGCAGGAGATGGTGTTCAAGGTGATAGTTCATGTTCAGGTAGAGAAAGCGGAAGACCGGATTGATGTAGACCGTACGTGTGTTCAGCCGATGGTCTTTCACGTTGACCGCGAGGCCGGCATGCTGCGTGAGGCCGAGCAACTGATGCAGCCAGCCGCCGTAAAACCGCGGCGTCCACACGAACATCAGCGGCAGGAAACTATGGAGCGCGATAGCAAGTCCGATCGTGCCGATGACCACCAGCAGATAGATTCGGCATGACCAGATCATCTTCGGCTTTTCGGTGGCGGGGAGGAACGCGTCGGTGGCGGCATCCACGCGGCCAAATGCATGCCGCACGATCTTTCCGATTTCAAGCGAAGTACCCAGCAGTCCGAAGAAATCGACGATGATCGGCCAGACCTTCGTCGGTCGTGCGACCTGGATTTCCGGATCACGCTCCTCGAAGTACGTGTGCGTGTGGTGACGTGCGTGACTCCAGCGCCACCAGTAGCCTTCGCGAATCGTCAGGAACGAAGACAGGTGATAGAACGCGTCGTTGAGCCAGCGGGTCTTGAAGGGCGTGCCGTGGGCGAGTTCGTGCCAACGGGCGTCGCTGGACGAATAGATCGTGCCGTAGACCAGAAAGGCTGGCACCGCCCACCACGTGCCCCAGCACAGCGCTGCCACCCACCCCGACGCGATCAGCAGCAACAGCCACGGCACGAAATTACGCAGGCCTTCGGCGTCGCTGCGTTTCATCAGTTCTTTCAGAACGGCGCGCGGAATGCGTGGCTGGTACCACTGCTGGCCGATACGCTCGTCCAAAGTCGGGTCGGTGAGGCCGGGCTTGGCCGTATCGGCGCCGCTGATGTCGGGAGTCGAGGACATGGGTTGTCTCCTGCTTTTTAATGATATTCAAGCGATATTCAAGCGATGTTTGAGCGCTTCCCGTCAGTACAACCGCCGGGCGACCCTCTTGTTGACACAACGATAGATGACCGCCGCTTGCTGCTCACTCAAAAAAATGATGGGTTTCCATCAAGTGCGACTGGGGGCCGTATCGGCTAAGGCTGTCGAAATGGAAATTAAATTCCACCTATCTAATTCATGAAACTCGCATTGCACCGACTCAAACGGTCTCACATGCTGTGTTCACCAGGAGTTTTCCGCTTAACGCCCAAGTGGCCATTCCGCTTGACGCGTTCACTGCGCGAACCGGTGCGACGGCTTTTGTGCCGCACACGCAGCATGAATTGCGTTGTCCCGGCGAGGGCGATGCTTTCTTCGAGCGCTGCGAGCGCATGGAAGAGGAACCCGGCGATGCGACTGTATTTTTTCGGCGCGACCTGGCATTGCGCGATGTCAAACCACAGCACGCAGAATCGCAGCGCGGTGTTGATTCAATACCTGCCGAACTTCGTCAAGGCGATGGGAGACCTACGCGCGATGGTCGGCGAAGCGTTCATCAAGAACGCCAGCTCGACAATGCGACAGTTGCTCGGCATGAACCTCGCGCATCCACAGAATCTCGATGCGATTGCGATTGCGATTGCGATTGCGATTGCGGTGGCGACGAATGCCGAGGGTCGAAAGAACGCCAAGCGCTGATTCAACCTTCCGAGAATTTCAGCGCGTGCTCCAAAGCGCCGGGGCTGATCGGCTTGTGCAGATAACCGTCGAACGGTTCCAGGTCCTTGTCCCGCAGATCGGTCCTGCCGGTCACCGCGATCACACACGCGTCGCGGGACGCGCCTTCGTTGCGTACTCGCCGGCATAGCTCCCGGCCATCGCCGTCGGGTAACTCAATGTCGAAGAAAACGACATCGAAACTCTGCGCCTGGGTGAGCGCCAGCGCCGAGCGGCCGTCGTACGCAACTTGCACTTTGTGCCCCAGGCCAGATGCTATTTCGCCAAACGCGTCCGCTGAATCTTTATGGTCATCGATAAACAGGATGTGCACGATTTCCTCGCTGGTGGTCGGTTGTTGCGGCTTTGGAAGCAGATGAACCGAACGAGGTCGCGCGTTCGTGTCTTGTTCGTGTTTAAGACCTTGCAATGAAGATGCCAGCTTTAATCGACCCCGTAGTGTGGGAACAGCGATTGCAGAGATCGGGAGCCCGGCGCGGCGTCGTCGGCACTTTGTTCCACAATCAATTACCCGTTCAGAGGGGACACCTATGCGACTCCTAACTACTCAAGATGGCTTGCCCCGTATCTCGTGGGGCGCGGTCATAGCCGGCGTGATCCTGTCGCTGATCGTTTATCTGGTTATGAGCGTGTTGGGGACTGCGATCGGCGCGTCGCTTCTGGCGCCCATGTCTCAGCCAAATCCCGGGCGCGTCTTTGGATTTGGCTCAGGCGTATGGGTGATTGTTACAACCGTTCTAGCCGTGTTTGTCGGTTCGTACTTCGCAGGACGTTGCGCGCCGGTGCTCGGATGGCTGCACGGTTTGCTTGCCTGGGCTGTGATGACCTTGCTGCTTCTCTATGGCATGACATCGATCATCGGCGGAGCAGTGAGCGTGGCGGGGAACGTGGCGGCAGCGACGGCGAATGTCGGGGCGGTGGGGGGTAGTCAAGGGGATCAACCGGCTGGGTCGCCAGCTAATTCCGTCAGGCAGCAGGCGCAGGCAGCGCTGAATGGGGCAGCGTCGGCTGCGACCAGCGCCGATGCGCAGCAGGACGCGATGCAGGCGGCGCAGACGGCCGCGGGCGGCATTGCCCGCGCGACGTGGTATTCGTTCGCGGCGCTGGTAGTCGGCGCGATCATCGCGGTAGTGTCCGGCAGCGCGGGTTTTCGGCATCAGCCGCCGTTTGAGGAAGGCGGCGGGTCAGCGCGCGATGATGCAGTGGTGACAGATGCAATGGGACGGCGGAGGGTTTCCTGAGCTGACCGCCCGCTGAACGAGGGCCGGTCGGTTCGACCGGCCTGTCCTCACCATCGGGAAATCAGGCCGATTCTTCCAACCGGCCGATGTTGGCAAAGCCTTGCTCGGTCAACCCTCGGTCGGCGTGGCTCATGGGCTCATGGGGTGGCTCTTGCTCGCGAGTTCTAGGAGACATCTATCTTCACGTCATCGCTGCGATCGCTTCGAGCAATGCGAGATTCCGGCGCTTGAGATCGTTATTGGTCGGTTCCGGTTGTGACGAGAACTTGGCGATGACCGTTTCTCGTAACGGGTCGACATATAGCCACTGACCATGGATGCCGATCGCGAAGCAGGCGCCGCTGGCGTTGCCGACCTGGTACCACTTGTTGCGGTACTTGCCGTTAGGCAACCAGGCCGAGAAGGTCCCTTGTCGCCATGCCTCGGCGCTTCCGCCCGTGAGCGTGTCGTCTACCCAGTCCGCCGATATCAGCCTGCGCCCGCCCACGATGCCGCCGAGGCGCACCAACTCGCCGATCCTCGCCAGGTCGCGCACCGCCATGCACAGGCCGCCGCCTGAGCGCGCGGTGCCGGCCAAGTCCACCGTCACGCATCCGTCCTGTCGTAGCCCCAGCGGCTGCCATAGACGCGTGGCCGCGAAGTCTGTGTAGCGCGTGCCCGAGGCACGCTCGATCACGAGGCCGAGCACGTCAGAGTTGGGAGAGCAGTAGTGGAAAGGACCGCCGTGCTCCCGCGCGCCTTTGGGCAGCGAAGCAAGGAAGCCGATCACCGTCTCCGGTTCCTCACCGTCTCGCCGCGGGTCCCACAGGCCGGCCCGGCGATAGCGGGCATAGACGCCGTCCGGATCGAGATAGTCTTCGTTGAACGCGAGGCTCGTGCGCATATCCAGCACGTGCCTGACGCGGGCGTCGCCAAAAGCCGACTGCGCGAGCTCCGGCACGTAATGCGCTACCGGAGCTTCGGGGTCCAGAAGACCGTCGCCGACGAGCATGCCGGCGAGCAGGCCAGCGACTGACTTGCTGGCCGAAAACAGGATGTGGCGACTCTGCAGGGTAAAGTGCGGCGCGTGAAAATCAGCGATAAAACGCCCGGCTCGCATCACCGTGATCGCATCGGTCGAGGTCTGCCGGAGAATGGCTGCGACGGTGCTGCGTTCGCCGTCGAGCACGAATTCGTGTTCGGTCAGCGCGGTGGCATCGACCATGGGTTCTTCGGCGAGACCGGACGTGGCCGGGATTCGCGCCGTTGGAATCAGCTCGTGGACATGGCGAAAGGCCCAGACATTCCAGGGCGCTTCACGCCAGTTGTCATGCCGGACATTGTCCCGGCGAAAGCCGTAGTCGCTTTCGAAATGTGAAGAGATCATCTTGCCTGCAGACTCCTGTTGCGTGCGGTCGTGAAAAAGCGAGGACATCAATGAACGTGCTGCAGGAATTCTCGGAAGCGTTCTCCCGGCGGCGACGACAGCATCTCGACGGGCTTGCCGTCGTGCACCACGCGGCCGGCTTCCATGAAGAGGAGGCGCGAACCTACGCGTTTCGCAAAGCCCATTTCATGAGTGACCACGACCATTGTCATACCCTCGCTGGCGAGTGTCTGCATGACCTTGAGGACCTCTTGGCGCAGTTCCGGATCGAGCGCCGAAGTCGGCTCGTCGAACAGCATCAGCTTTGGCTGGACCGCGAGCGCCCGCGCGATGGCCACGCGTTGTTGCTGACCGCCGGAAAGCTGCGACGGATAGTGATGCATCCGCTCGGACAGACCGACCTTATGCAGAAGCGCCGTGGCGATCTCGCGCGCTTGCGCCCGCGTTTGGCGCCGCGCCCGGATCGGTCCGAACATGACGTTCTGTATCGCCGTGAGGTTCGGAAAGAGATTGAACTGCTGGAACACCATGCCGGCTTCGAGCCTGATGCGTCTGACGTCGCGCGCGGAACCGAGCACGCTGAGATCGTCGACGCGCAGGTCGCCGCTGCTGATTTTTTCGAGCCCGTTGATGCAGCGTAGCATCGTCGACTTGCCGGACCCGGATGGCCCAACGATGACCGCGACTTCTCCCCGTTCGATCGCGAGGTCGAGGGGATGCAGAACGACGTTGGCGCCGAAATGCTTCGAGGCTTGCTGAAATTCGATCATGCTCATGGCAGGCGTACTCTCCGTTCAAGCACTCGCAGACTCAGTGCGAGCAGGCTGATCACGAGCAGGTAGATGATCGCCACCGCAGTCCAGATCTCCACCGCCCGAAAGTTCGCGGCCATGATTTCCTGGCCCCGCCGGGTCAGTTCGCCGACGCCGATGACGAGAAAAATCGAGGTGTCCTTGACCAGGTTGACGAACTGGTTTCCCATTGCCGGCAGCGCGCGCCGAAAGGCGATGGGTGTGATGACGTGAAGCAGCACAGTGCGAAAAGGCAGCCCCATCGCCAGGCCCGCCTCGCGCAGCCCGAACGGCACGCCGTCGAGCGCGCCGCGGATGATCTCCGCGTTATAGGCGCCTGAGTTGACGACCAGGGTGATGATGGCGGCGCTGATCCCGCTGATACGGATATCCATCATGATCGGCAATGCGAAGTAGACGAACATCACCTGAACCACGATCGGCGTGCCGCGGATCAATGCAACATAGAGCTGGGCCGGCAAGACGGTGAGCCGGCCGCCGTAGGTCAGCGCCACGCCCGCGAGGATGCCGAGCACGATGCCTCCGGCCAGGCCAGCCAACGCGATCAGGAGGGTGAGCTGAAGGCCTTGCAGCAGGTCCGGCAGCGCGGCAATGACTGCCGCCCAGTCAAAGGTCATGACGACGCCTCGCCGAACCATTTGCGGCTGAGCGCCTGGAGCCGCCCGTCGGCCTTCATGGCGGCGAGTTGAAGATTGACCGCGGCGACTAGTGGGCTGCCCTTCTGGAAGCCGATGCCGACATCGAGGCCCTCCAGAGCCGGCTGCACAACCCTGACCTTGTTCTTGCCGGCGTTGTTGGCGTAGTAAAGCATTTGAGGTTTGTCGTAGACGACCGCGTCGGTGCGGCCGGCTTCCAGCGCCAGCAGCGCGTTGTTGATGCTGGGCAACTGCTCGACCGTGGCATCTTTGATGTGGTCCTTGATGTATCCGACCGCGAGCGTGCCCGTTTCGGTGCCGATGTGTTTGCCGGCAAGATCGGCCGGGGTGTGGATGGTGCTGTTGTCCACGCGGGTCAGCGCGATCAGGCCGCTTTTATAGTAGGGATCAGAAAAATCGATCACCTGCCGGCGCTCCGGCTTGATGAAGAGTTGCGACACAATGACGTCGATGTTGTGGGTCTGAAGTGCCGGGATCAGCGCGCCGAACTCCATCGGTTGCAGGCGCCATTTGCGATTCATGCCCTTCGCTATCTCGTTCCAGACTTCGACGTCGAAGCCGCTATAGGTGTCACCCTGCTTGAAGACGAACGGCGGCGCGCCGACGTTGGAGCCGACGATCAGTTCGGAGTCGGCAGCCCGGACGACACGGGACAGCAGGATGGCAGGCGCGGCTGCCAGGCTGAGTTGCAGCAGTTGACGGCGATTCATGGTGTTGCCTCCACGGTAAGGGAATCGTGCCGGGCCTGCCGTTTCCAGGGCGGTCCGGTGGTTGTTGCGTGCTGGTGTTGTGTTATGGCTTGGTGTCGATGCCGCAGGCGGCGTGTTCTTGCGGACAAGGACGAGGTACGGGCGGAGGCACGGTGGTCAACGTGACCGTGAGTTCGATTTCGAGCAAGCCGTTGCCCGGCAGGCTTGCAACGCCGACTGCCGATCTCGCATGCCGGCCGCTTTCACCGAAGATGTCGTGGAGCAGGGTCGAGGCCTCATCCATGACCTGGCTGTGGTTCACGAAGCCGGGCACGGCATTGACAAAACCGCGCAGGAACAGGATGCGTTCGACCGCGGTCGCGGCCGGCAGCGTTGCAACGAGCACGCTCAGGGCGCGCAGCACGCAGGTCCGTGCCGCGTGCCGGATGACGTCGGGCGGCGTATCGTGATCGACCGGCCCGGCAATGATTTCGTCGCCGACACGGCTGACCTGGCCGCTGATATAAGCGATGCCATCGTGGATCACGGCACTGACGTAGGAGCCTCGCGGCAATGGCGCAAACGGCAGCGTCAAGCCTAGTTGCGCCAGCCGGCCGGTGATATCGATCGTCATGACGGCGTTCCGGCGTGCGCTTCGAAGCAAACCGGGCCGCCGAGCCAGCAGCCGTCCGGGCGGCCAGGCTCGAGACCTGTGTCGAAACTGAAGCGCACCGAGATTTGCGACGGGCGTTTCATCGCGCGTCCCTGACGGATCGTGATGGTCCGTTCGGACGATTCAACCATGCCATTGGTCAGGAGGCCGAAAGAGAGCGCAGAGGCCGCGATTCCGGTGGCTGCGTCTTCCGGATAACCCGAGGCACGCGGAAACTGACGGGCGTCGAAGATTTGTCGGTCCGCGTCGAAAATGGCGTAGGGATAAAGGCCAGTGGACCCGATCCGCTCGCACAGTGTCTCGATCTTCTCGAAGCGCGGCTGAAGGCTGTCGAGATCGGCGGTGGTCGTGAGCGGAATCAGCGTCTTGACCCGGCTTGTGCAGGCGTTCTGGATTGGCAGGGGTGCCAGCTGGGCGCGGCTGATGCCGAGTACGTCGAGGATCTCGTCACGGCTGAGTTGCCCCTCCGTCAACGACTCGATACGGCCCGCGGGTTGGGAAATCTCGACCGCCGCGCCCTCGGCCGTGTGCCCGGTGATACGGACTCTCACCTTGCCGCTGCGGGTCTGGATGGTCAGGCGGTCGCGCTGCAATCGCCCGCTTCGATGGAGCAACCAGACCGCACCGACCGTGGCGTGTCCGCACATCGGCATCTCGTGATTGGGGACCCAGAACCGAAACTCGTAATCGCAGTCAGAGCCAGGCGGGGCCGGCAAGACGAAGCCGCTTTCGTGGCCGTAGCGCCGGGCCACCTCCTGCATTTGCGCGTCGGACATGCCGGCGGCATCGACCACGATGGGCGCCGGGTTGCCGCCGCCGGGACCGGCGGCAAACACGCTGACAAGTTCGACTGCGTGGCGGATTGTGTGGCGCTGAGGCATAACCGTTTGAGCCCCGCTGACCGGGGAGCGTGTTTCCATCCGGTCAGATTACGGGGATCGGCGCTGCGCCGCGCGCTCGAGCGGGCCCTACCTTTTGACCGAACGGGCCATGCCGGTACGCAGGTCCGAGGGAGAATGGTCGCCAATCCGGCGCATGGCGCGCGAGAGGGCTGCGCCGCTTTCGAAACCGACGCGGAAGGCTATCTCGCCGACCGGCAGGTCCGTCTCGGCGAGCAGCCGGCAGGCATTCTCGTAACGCGTGCGCTGCTGGAATTCGCCGATCGAGATGCCGGTGCCTTCGCGGAACAGACGCGTAATGTGACGGCGCGAAATGCCGAAGCGTTGTTCCAGGGCGTCGAGCGGGATGTCCTGATCGGCATGGCGGGTCACGAAGGCTTCGAGTTCAGCAACCAGCGCCATGCCGTGCTCTCGGGGTGACGTCGCGGGCACCGTCTCGCCGGCGATGACCTCGCCAATGCACTGCATCAGCAAGGCCGACGACAAGGCCTGGCGGATCGTCGGGCCGCCATAGGACCCCATGTCGTCGCGCAGCGAGATTTCCTGCAGGGCGCGAATTGCGGAGGTACGGCGCACGAGGATGGGGACGCGCGTGCGCCGGCGGAATTCACCGAGTGAGCCAATGCCGGTATCGAGCTTTTGCAGCGCGTCGTCCGTCACGTAGACGGCGACGTGCGTGTGCGTGGCGAATCCTGCGCGGGTTTGATGCGCCCGTCCCGAGGGCACCACCGCGAAGCGATCCTGCGACAGCCAGGTGCCCGCGCGCTGGTCTTCGTGCCGAAGCTCGACGGCGCCGTGGCTCGGCAGGATGAACATCAGGCAATCGTGCCAGTGCCACGGCATCGCGTAGGTGCCGCCGCCGGTGAGCGTCGCGTGGCCGTGGTCGGCAGCGACCAGCAGGCCCTTGTCGGCCGGCTGACAGACTTGGTCGAACGATCGCAGCATGGCGAACCTCCCATGCGATATTAAATGGGTGTCAACCCCTCTTGCCGGCCTTGAGACGAATGCGCAACGCGGTCAGGATGGCGCGGGCCCGGCATGAACGGGATGCGGCGAGGATAGCAGCGCAAAATACGGCGGGATATTCCGTTTGTCATCGATGCAGGTTGAACGCCCAGCGTTATCTGCGAACAACTATCCCTTATCCGTGAAATCCCCTACGGACCTTCCTCAATGATAGCGTTACCATTCGCCCATTCAAGCGCATTTGGTAGCGCTACCAAGGAGAATAAGCTTGTCCTCGAACCCCACGGCTCCCCGCAAGACCCCTGAACAATTACGCAGCTACCGCTGGTATGGCGTGAACGACCTGCGCTCGTTCGGACACCGTTCGCGCACGGCGCAAATGGGCTATCACCCGTCCGATTACATGGGCAAGCCGGTCATTGCCGTCGTCAATACGTGGAGCGAACTCAACTCTTGCCACACGCACTTCAAGCAACGCGTGGAGGAGGTCAAGCGCGGCGTCTGGCAGGCTGGCGGCTTCCCGGTCGAGATGCCCGTGATGACGCTTGCCGAGCCGTTCCAGAAACCGACCACCATGCTGTATCGAAACTTCCTCGCGATGGAAACCGAGGAATTGCTGAAGTCCTACCAGTTCGACGGCTGCGTGCTGATGGGCGGTTGCGACAAGACCACGCCCGGCCTGCTGATGGGCGCGATCAGCATGAATCTGCCAACAATCTTTCTGCCTGCCGGGCCGATGCTGCGCGGCAACTGGAACGGCCGCACGCTCGGCAGCGGTTCCGACACGTGGAAATACTGGGCGGAACTGCGCGCCGGGAAGATCACGGAAGAGGAGTGGAAGGGCATCGAAAGCGGCATTGCGCGCTCGCCGGGTCACTGCATGACCATGGGCACGGCATCGACCATGACCACCGCCACAGAATCGCTCGGCCTGACACTGCCCGGCTTTTCATCGATACCCGCAGTCGATTCTCGCCACGCACAGTTCGCGTCGTTGACCGGCCAGCGGATCGTGGAGATGGTCTGGACCGACCAGAAACCGTCGGACATCCTGACCGCGAAATCCTTCGATAACGCCGTCACCACCGTGCTTTCCATGTCCGGTTCCACGAACGCGATCGTGCATCTGGTGGCGGTGGCGCGCCGGGCGGGTATCGACCTGACGACCGCGCGCTTCGATGAACTCGCGCGCATCACGCCGGTGCTCGCCAACTTGCGCCCGGCCGGCAAATACCTGATGGAAGACTTCTTCTATGCAGGCGGTTTGCGCGCATTGCTCGTGGAGTTGGGCAGCCTGATCGACGGCACGCAGATGACGGTAAGCGGGTCGACGCTCGGCGAAAACATCGCAGGCGCGGAGATCTTCGACGAAGACGTGATCCGCAAACGCGCGAATCCGGTGGTGGAACGCGATGGCCTCGCGGTGCTGACCGGCAACCTCGCGCCGGATGGCGCGGTCATCAAGCCGGCCGCAATGGAGCAGCATCTGCTGAAGGCGCGCGGACCGGCCGTCGTGTTCAAGGATTACGCCGATATGGCGGCGCGCATCGACAATGAAGACCTCGACATCACCGCTCAGTCCGTGATCGTGCTGCAACACGCGGGTCCGGTCGGTGCGCCCGGCATGCCCGAGTGGGGCCAGTTGCCGATCCCGCAGAAGCTGCTGAAGCAAGGGGTAAGAGACATGGTGCGCATCTCGGACGCCCGCATGAGCGGCACGAGCTACGGTGCGTGCGTGCTGCATGTGGCGCCGGAATCCTTCGTTGGCGGTCCGCTTGCGCTGGTGAAAGATGGCGACATGATCGAGCTCGACGTGCCGGGCCGTCGCCTTCATCTCGATGTCAGCGACGAAGAACTCGCCGCTCGCAAAGAAGCGTGGAAGGCGCCGAAACGACCGTTCGAGCGCGGCTTTGGCGTGATGCATCAGCTTCACGTCACGCAGGCGAACAAGGGCTGCGACTTCGATTTTCTCGAAGAACCGGTGGCCGTGTCGACGTCTGAAACCGTGGCAGCAACGACGAGCGCGCAACGCGATGAACCCGAGATTCACTAACCTTATTCAGAGCACTACTTATGAACCCGTCCGATACCCCCGTCAGCGACGCTGCGCTCGAACTGTTGCGCCATGTCAGCACTGCCACGCTCACCACGCAGTTGTTCAAACGCGGCTTGCGCAACGTATTCCTGCAAGGCGTCGCGCCGCTCGTCAAGCCCGCACCGGGCGCACCGAACCTCGTTGGACCGGCATTCACGCTGCGCAATATTCCGGCGCGTGAAGACCTCGATCACGTGGGCGTGTTCCAGGACCCCGACCATCCGCAGCGCAAGGCGGTGGAGAGCGCGCCGCCGGGCAGCGTGCTGGTTCAGGATTGTCGCGGCGACCGCTCGGTGGCATCGGTGGGATCGATTCTCGCACTCCGGCTGGCGAAGCGCGGCGTAGCGGGCATGGTCTCCGATGGCGCCGTGCGCGACAGCGGCACGATTTCCGAACTCGGTTTGCCGCTGTGGTGCGCGGGCGCGAGCGCGCCGCTGAACCTCGCCAAACATCATGCGGTGGATATGAACGTGCCTATAGCATGCGGCGGCGTGGCGGTGTATCCGGGCGATATTGTCGTCGCCGATGTGGACGGCGTCGTTATAGTGCCGCGCGAAATGGCGGAAGACGTGGCGCGCGATGCGACCGAGCAGGAGCAGCTTGAAATCTTCATCTCGCAACGTATTGATGAAGGCAGGCCATTGCGCGGCACCTATCCGCCGAATGAAGAAACGCTCGCGGCCTACGCGCAATGGCGCGCGCAAAAACAGAGCTAAATGTTGGACCTATAACGGCTCGCTAGCACGCAGCGAGCGCAGGAGACACGGTGAATACTGTTCCGCAAGCGATAGATGAAACACCGCTGATCAACCGGCTGGCATTCAGGCTGATGCCGCTGCTTGGCCTGCTCTATCTGATCGCGTATATCGACCGGTCGAACATCAGTTTCGCCAAGCTGCAGATGCTGGGCAGTCTCGGTTTGAGCGAAGTGGCGTACGGGCTTGGCGCGTCGTTGTTTTTCATCGGCTACCTGATCTTCGAGGTGCCGAGCAATGTGCTGCTGCACAAGTACGGCGCACCGCGCTGGATCGCCCGGATCATGCTGACGTGGGGCATTGTCACCCTGCTGCTCGCGTTCACGAAAAACGCCACGATGTTCTACGTGCTGCGCTTCCTGCTCGGCGCTTCCGAAGCCGGGCTTTATCCCGGCGTGATCTATTACCTGACCTTGTGGTTTCCATCGCGGCACCGGGTGCGGATGCTGGGGTATTTCACGGTGGGCAGTAGCCTTGGCAACATGGTGGGCGCGCCTATTTGCGGCTGGCTGCTGGACAAGGGTGGACTCTTTGGTCTGCAAGGCTGGCAGCTTGTGTTTATTGTCACAGGCATACCGTCGATTCTTCTGACTGCCGTCGTGCTGTTGTATCTGCCGGCGTCCCCGCTGAAAGCGAAGTTCATGTCGGATGCCGAAAAGAAATGGCTCGCCGATACGCTCGATAACGAACGCGCCCTCGCAGCGCAAACGGAAGCGGGGAAGACGAATTTCCTGAGCGTGTTGACGGAACCGCGCGTGATTGGAATGGCCTTGTATTACATGATGCTGTCCATGTCGGTGTATGGCGTGAGCTACTGGCTGCCGACGCTCGTCAAGGGGTTCGGTGTCAGCAATACCGTCAACGGCCTGATCAACATCGTGCCGTGGCTGCTCGCGACTATCGTGCTCGCGTGGCTGCCATCGAAGTTGCGCGCAGCCGACCGCACGATGACCGCAATGCTCTGCGCGTCGATACTCGGTGTGATGTTCTTTCTCGGCAGCGTGTTCCTGCCGACGAATACGTTGCGCTTCATTGCATTGAGTCTCGGCGCGCCGTGCATGTATTTGCTGCTGCCGTGCTTCTGGACACTGCCGCCCAAGTTCCTGACCGGCGCACGTGCGGCAGCCGGAATCGCGGCGATCAATTCGCTGGGTAATGTGGGCGGTTTTATCGCGCAGAACCTGGTGCCATGGGTCCGGCAGGTGAGCGGCAGCACGAAGGCGCCCATGCTGATTCCTGCAGCGTGTCTGTTTACGTTCGGCGTCGTCACGCTGATTCTGATTCGCCGCAATCGTCATGACGGTACGCAAGAGGCGGGCGCTCGGAGGAGGGTGGAAGCGACGTAGGATCGTTCTTGCGACGACACGCGGCCGGCGTTGTCTACAATACCCGCGTCCAGCCTTCCTGCAACCACTCAAACCATGCCGAACGACAAGCCGACCGCTGACCCCATCGACACCCAGGACGAAGCTCCGCCCGTCCCGGTCAAGCGCTCGCGCGGCGGTCCGAAGGGGCTGCGCATCACCGACGTAGCGGCTGTCGCGGGCGTCTCGCCCATCACGGTATCGCGCGTTTTCAACAATCCGGAATCGGTCGCGCCGGAAACGCTCGAGCGCGTGCGTCAGGTCGTGCAGAAACTGGGTTATGTGCCAAACCGGCTCGCGGGAGGGTTGTCCTCGTCGAAATCGCGGCTAATCGCGGCGATTGTTCCGACCATCGCGCACTCGTTGTTCTCCGAGACTATTCAGGTGTTCAGCGAGACCATGTCGAAGGCCGGTTATCAGGTGCTGCTTGCGTTGAGCGGTTACAGCGATTCAAGCGAAGAAACGTTGCTCGACGCCGTCTTGAGCCGGCGTCCTGAAGGGGTGTTGTTGACGGGCGTGGCGCACACGGATTCGTTGCGCGAAAGGCTGCGCAATGTCGGCATTCCGATTGTGGAAACGTGGGACATGACGGAGACGCCGATCGATATGCTCGTGGGCTTCTCGCATTACCAAGTGGGCGTGGCGGTTGCAGAGCGGTTCCTGGCGAGAGGCGTTTCGCATCCTGGCCTGGTATCCGCCAACGATGATCGGGCGATTGCACGTATCAGCGGTTTTCGCGAGCGGCTGGCGCAGGCAGGGATCCACGATATAGCAGAGGTGATAGTTGCGCCGCCCAGTTCGGTGGCTATCGGCAAGACCGCATTGCCTATGCTTCTTGAGCAGATGCCCGCGCTCGATGCGGTTTTCTGCGGCTCGGATCTGCTTGCTATCGGCGTGCTCGGCGAGGCAAAACGGCGAGGTATCGACGTGCCGTCGCATCTGGCCATCTGCGGTTTCGGCGATCTGGAGTTCGCTTCGGAAACGAGTCCGCAATTGACGACCGTCGGCGTGGACGGCACGCGTATTGGCGTAAGCGCAGCGCGCTGTTTGTTAGAACGCTTGAAAGGCGTGACGGAAACGAACGTGGTGGATGTCGGGTTTCATATTGTCGAGCGGCAGACGGTTTGAGTTAGCGCCAACCGCCCTAAGCCCCCACCTTATCCGCCAGATCATTAAAGTCACGCGCGATCACGTCCCAATCTTCTTCTGCCTTCAAATCCGTCGTCTGCCCCGGCCCATGTTCCGTCGGGCGCGCAACAAACGCCGTCTTGTATCCGCATTGCCTCGCTGCCGCGAGATCGTTGTTATGCGCGGCGACCAAACACATTTGCTCCGGCCGCAGACCCAGTACATCGGCGGTTCTCAAATACGCTTCGGGCATCGGCTTGTACGCTTGCACGACTTCCGCGCCCAGAATTGCGTCCCACGGAATGCCGGCGCGTTTCGCCATGTCCAGCATCAGAACGATGTTGCCATTCGATAGCGGCGCAATGATGCGAGTGGCCTTGAGTCGCGTGAGGCCGCTGAGCGAATCGAGCCACGGATCCAGCCGATGCCATGCCAGATTCAGCTCATCCACTTCCTCGGCCGGAATCCTGGCGGCATCGATTCCATAGTCCGCCAGCACCGTCAGCAAGTTCTCGCGGTGCAACACGTCGAGCCGGACAAATGCTCTCCGGCCGCTGCGCACTTCCTCCATGGCAGGGCCATACTGGCGACGCCATGCATCTGCGAATTCCGCCGGGTCGATGCCGTTGATCGGATGCCGCGCCAGAAACAGCGCCGCGTCGCGCGCCACGCCGCTGCGCCAATCCACGACCGTGCCGAATACATCGAATACCAATGCTTTAACGCCGCTCAATGCCATCGCGTGTCCCTTCCTCTAGTCCCACCTGCGACGAACGCCACCGCCGTGATTAACGGCCCGAACCCATAGTTTGCACAACAAATTCACTGCGCGCCGTACGCGACCATCGCGCCACTGCGCTGTTCCGTTTCAACACGAATTCCGGCGCAGGTGTTCCGAAACGGAACGCCTGCTGATCCTCGTGCACAAGCGAGAATCCCGCACAACCTATGCCCATCTGCAAGACGCCCATTGGCACGCATCTCGCAAGCATGTATTCACCGGTCGCGGCAATCATAGTCGCGGCGGTCATTCTCACCGACATGCGAGGAGCACGCACATGAATCACGCCGAGATGCAATTTTTGAACACCGATTTCCCGTATAAAAAGCAGTATGGCAACTTCATCGGCGGTCAATGGGTCAAGCCGGTAGGTGGTGAGTATTTCGATAATATTTCGCCGATCACGGGCGAAGCGTTCACATCGATTCCGCGCTCGCGCGAAGCTGATGTCGAACTCGCGCTAGATGCAGCGCACAAAGCCAAGACCGCTTGGGGCAAGACGTCGCCCGCCGAGCGAGCGAACATCCTGAACAAGATCGCCGACCGGATGGAAGCGAACCTGACGCGCATCGCGGTGGCGGAAACCATCGATAACGGCAAGCCGCTACGCGAAACCATGGCCGCCGATATCCCGCTCGCGATCGATCATTTCCGCTATTTCGCGGGTTGCGTACGAGCTCAGGAAGGCTCGATTTCGCAAATCGACGAGGACACGGTCGCGTATCACTTTCACGAGCCGCTAGGCGTCGTGGGGCAAATTATTCCGTGGAATTTCCCGATCCTGATGGCGGTGTGGAAACTGGCGCCTGCGCTAGCCGCCGGCAATTGCGTCGTGCTCAAGCCCGCTGAACAAACCCCCGCTTCAATACTCGTGCTGCTCGAATTGATCGAAGACCTGCTGCCCGCCGGCGTGCTGAACGTGGTCAACGGCTTTGGGCTGGAGGCAGGCAAACCGCTGGCATCGAACAAACGGATTGCCAAGATCGCGTTCACCGGCGAGACGACGACCGGCCGCCTGATCATGCAGTACGCGAGCCAGAACCTGATTCCGGTGACGCTGGAACTTGGCGGCAAGAGCCCGAACATTTTCTTCGCCGATGTCATGAACGCCGACGACAGCTACTTCGACAAGGCGCTCGAAGGTTTCGCCATGTTCGCGCTGAACCAGGGTGAGGTCTGCACGTGCCCGTCGCGTGCGTTGGTCGAAGAGAGCATCTATGACCGCTTCATGGAGCGCGCGCTCAAGCGCGTAGCGGCGATCAGCCAGGGACATCCGCTCGACTCGAAGACGATGATCGGTGCGCAAGCCTCGCAGGAGCAGCTTGAAAAGATCCTGTCATATATCGATCTCGGCAAGCAGGAAGGCGCTGAATGCCTGATCGGCGGCGAACGCAATGCGCTCGACGGCGAGTTGAAGAATGGCTATTACATTAAGCCGACCGTCTTCCGCGGTCACAACAAGATGCGTATCTTCCAGGAGGAAATCTTCGGGCCGGTGCTGTCTGTGACGACGTTCAAGAATGAGGCAGAGGCGCTGGAAATCGCCAATGACACGCTCTATGGCCTCGGTGCTGGCGTGTGGACCCGCGATGGCACACGAGCCTACCGTTTCGGCCGCGACATCCAGGCTGGCCGCGTGTGGACCAACTGCTATCACGCGTATCCGGCGCATGCGGCGTTCGGTGGTTACAAGCAATCGGGTATCGGCCGGGAAAACCACAAGATGATGCTCGATCACTATCAGCAGACGAAAAACCTGTTGGTGAGTTATAGCCAGAAGCCGCTTGGTTTCTTCTGATCGATGAGGTTTTTTGATTGAAACGGCGGGCCGCTTTTGCGGCTCGTCATGTTGCGCGTTAAGTGGAAACCCTTATGACCGAACAAGAAGTTTCGCGCGTGGTGGTAACCCCAGCGGCAATCGAGTTGATCGATAAGCTGAAGGCCGAACATGGGCAGGTGTTGTTCCATCAGTCCGGCGGTTGCTGCGACGGCAGCGCACCCATGTGTTTCCCCGTCGCCGAATTCATGGTCGGTTCATCGGACGTCAACCTCGGCGAGATCGCCGGCGTGCCGTTCTACATGAGCGAATCGCAATTCGAGTATTGGCAACACACGCAACTGATCATCGATTGCGTGCCGGGGAACGGCGGCATGTTTTCGCTGGAGCGCCCCAGCGGGTTGCGTTTTCTCACGCGATCACGTCTTTTCGACGACACCGAATCTGCCTGGCTCGAACGCCATCCGGTCGAGCACGTCACTGGTTGAACACTGTAGCAGTGGTACATTGTCTCGATCGACCACGCGACGGGCGGAGCTGACGACCGACTCCCTCCGCGAATGTTGGCGGAGGAGACATTGCTTATGAACCCGGTTTCTGTCGACCGTTCAAGCGGATCAAGCCGACCTGCGCTGCTGGCCGACGATCACGCCGGCCATGGGGAGGGGCAGGACATCATTAGTCAATCGCACGAACGTTCCCGCAGCTTCGGCCTGTCGGACACCATGCGCCCCGACTACCGCGTGCTGGGCGTTGCCGATCTCGTCCTCAAGCGCGAGCAGAACCGCGCGCTCTGCTCGCATGCGCTGCCCGTCATAGAAACGCTCTACGGGCAGATCGCCAATACGCATAGCATGGTCGTACTGACCGACTCTGAAGGGCTGATCCTGCATTCGCTCGGCGACGACGATTTCCTCGCTCGTGCCGATCGTGTCGCGTTGCGTCCGGGCGCGCTATGGAGCGAACAGCACCAGGGCACCAACGCGATAGGCACGGCCATTGCCGCGCGCGACGCCACCATGGTGCTCGGCGACCAGCATTACCTGCGCGCGAACCAGTTCCTTGCATGCTCCAGCGTGCCGATTCTTGATCCATTCGGAGAATTGCTGGGCGTTCTCGACGTCACCGGAGATTGTCGCGGTCACAGCCGTCACACCATGGCGCTTGCCAAGATGTCCGCGCAGATGATCGAGAACCATTTGTTCACCAGCGCCTTTCCCGAAGCATTGCGAATCCATTTTCACGGGCGGCCCGAGTTTATCGGCACATTGATGGAAGGCATTGCTGCGTTCAGGGCCGATGGGCGCTTTCTCTCGGCAAATCGCAGCGCCCAATTTCAGTTCGGCTTGCCGCTTGCGTCGTTGCGTGCGCATACCCTGTCGTCGTTGTTTAACGTCTCGTGCGGCGAGTTGTTCGACCGGATGCGCAGTGGCGCGGGAACGCCTGTCGAGCGCACGATCTCGCTCTGCCTGCACAGCGGCGTTAACGTATTTGCTTGCGCAGATCTGAGGCGTTCGACCGCCGTCGCACTCTCGACGGACACCCGCGATGTCACCGATGTCGTGGCACGCAAACGCGTGTCCGAACCGCAGCCAAAGCTCTCCGGCCTGCGGTACCTGATGACCGGCGACGCCCAGGTTGCGGCGCTCGTAGAACGAGTGCGCAAGGTGATCGGTAAAAATATTCCGATCCTGATTGGCGGCGAGACAGGTACCGGCAAAGATGTCCTGGCGAGCGCGGTTCATCGTGACTCGCCGCGTAGCGACGGGCCGTTCGTTGCGGTGAATTGTGCGTCGATCCCTGACACGCTGATCGAAGCGGAGTTGTTCGGTTATGAAGAGGGCGCGTTCACCGGCGCGTCCAAACGCGGTGCTTGCGGCAAGATCCTGCAAGCCGACGGCGGCACCTTGTTCCTTGATGAAATCGGCGATATGCCGTTCTCATTGCAAAGCCGTTTGCTGCGTGTGCTGCAGGAGCGCACGGTGACGCCGCTGGGGAGCACGCGCGCTGTGCCCGTGGATTTCGCGCTGATCTGCGCGACCAATCGCAACCTTCGCGAACGCGTCACTGCCGGCGAATTCCGCGAGGATCTGTATTACCGGATCAACGGTCTGCTGGTGACGTTGCCGCCATTGCGCCTGCGTACTGATCTAGCCGTGACCGTCGAAAAGATCCTGCGTGCCGAGCGGGCAACCGGTGAGCCCATCAGGGTTTCACCCGAGGTGCTGGCGGCATTCATGCGCCACGCGTGGCCAGGGAATTTCCGGCAACTGGCGAACGTGCTGAGGACCGCGTGTGCGATGCTCGACGACGATGAGACATGCATCGACCTGGACCATCTGCCGCAAGATTTCTTCGATGACGAACGCGACGCGAAGAACACTCAAGCGGTCATGTCGCCGTCTGCGAAAGACAGCGCGCGCCTGGACGATCTCGCTTTGTCGGCCGTCGCCGCAGCGCTCGAGACCCACGCCGGCAACATCTCGGCGGCCGCGCGAATGCTGGGCGTATCGCGTAACACGCTCTACCGGAAGATGGCTGCGCTCGACGAAACGAGGCGTCGATAACCTCGCTGTTGATTGAGACAAATGTCTCATCAACTTCGATGGTGCACTGCGGTGTGATCTCCCGGAACACGCATGCTAAAACGTCACCATGCGTTTAAGTTTTCGGGTTGCAGCGTGTCGTGAATTGCGCGAGCGCACCGAATCTGCCGGAGGCTCTTCATGCCGTATGTTTCGCAGACCAGACACATCGATCGCGTGCGCAACGTGATAGAAGGCCGCATGAGCAGCCCCGGTGCTGATGCGTCGCGGCTGGCGTCGTCGTATAGGCGCTCTCTGGAGCAATATCACCTTGATCCAGGCGCGACTATCGGTCCGCGTATCCTGACCGTTCCCGAATTACGCGATGTCCAGCAGCGCCAGGAAACCGTGCTGCGTGCATCCGGCGAATGCCTGTCGCGGCTGCATGAAACCGTACGCGAAGCCGACTACTGCGTGATGTTGACCGATGCAGAGGGTGTGACCATCGACTACCGGGTGGATCGCGATCGCCGTCATGAATTCAAGCGTGCAGGTTTGTATCCCGGTTCGTGCTGGTCCGAGCGAGAAGAGGGGACATGCGGCGTTGCTTCAGTGCTGCTCGACGCCGAGGCGATCACCGTCCACAAGACCGACCATTTCCGCGCGGCGTTCACTACGCTGACGTGTAGCGCATCGCCTATCTTCGGCGTGCAAGGCGAGTTGATCGGCGTGCTGGATGCGTCCGCCGTGCGCTCACCCGAAGAGCGCGAGAGCCAGCGGCTGGTTAACCATATAGTGCGGCAAAGCGCGTTGCTGATCGAGGACGGTTTCTTTCTCAACGCTACCACGCATTGCTGGGTCTTGCTCGCGCATCGCAGCCGCCATTACGTTGAGGCGCAGCCGGAAATACTCATCGCCTTCGATGCACGCGGTTACGCGATCGCAGCTAATCGGCGCGCGAAAGAATGTGTTCCGGGATTGAACCAGTTGCCGTGCCACGTCTCCGAACTCTTCGATATCCGCGCCGAGCGCCTGCTCGATGCACGCCCTGGCCGCGATCTCATCTCGTTCAGGTTAGTGGGCTCAGGTTCACCGCTGCATGCGCGTGTCAGGCCGCCTGTCGTGCGCGCTTCCCGAAGCCCGGCGCCGACACCGACATCGCGCGAAGCCGCTAACCCTGTCACGCAACCCGCGTTGTCTGAAAGCGAAGCACTGGAGCGCACTCGCATACTTGCTGCGTTGACGGATGCGAAATGGCGGCCCGCCATGGCGGCGCAGGAACTGGGCGTATCGCGGGCAACGTTGTACCGGCGCATAGCGAAGTTTGGAATAGTGGCGCCGCACAGGCGCTAGCACTAAATAAGCGTTTTCATTTTAGCGGGCAAAGAACCCGTCTTTTTTAATCGGTACCAATCGATACTTAGTGATCCGTATCTCATGGAGGAGCGACCATGTCTGAGCAGAATCCGAACCAAACCATTACCCATATCCTGGAGACATTCGAAGCAGCGCTTAAAAGCGGCGACACAGCGGCGGCCGTTGCGCTATTCCAGCCCGATGGTTATTGGCGCGACCTGGTGGCGTTCACCTGGAACATCAAGACGATGGAAGGCCGCGAGCAGATTGCGGCGATGCTGGAATCGCAGCTGGACACGGTCAAGCCTTCCAGGCTGAAGATTGCCGATAACGAAACGGCGACCGAAGCGGACGGCGTCACGCAAGCGTGGATCACGTTCGAGACCGGTGTTGCGCGCGGCACGGGTTTTATCCGCGTGAAGGACGGGCAGATATGGACGCTGCTTACGACCATGACCGAACTCAAAGGCCACGAAGAACCAAAAGGCATCAAGCGCCCGATGGGCGCCGAACATGGCGCACGCAAGGACCGCACTAGCTGGAAGGAGAATCGCGAGGCCGAACTGGAGAAGCTGGGTTACGAGAAGCAGCCGTATTGCCTGATCGTCGGCGGCGGGCAGGGCGGCATTGCGTTAGGTGCGCGGCTGCGGCAACTGGGTGTGCCGGCAATTATTATCGATAAGAACGAGCGGCCCGGCGACCAATGGCGCGCTCGTTACAAGACCCTGTGCCTGCATGATCCGGTCTGGTACGACCACATGCCGTACCTGCCGTTCCCCGACAACTGGCCGGTGTTTTCGCCGAAGGACAAGATTGGCGACTGGCTCGAGATGTACACCAAAGTGATGGAGCTGAACTACTGGGGATCGTCCACGTGCACGTCCGCTAAATACGACGAGGCTGCAGGCGAATGGATCGTGGAAGTCGAACGCGGCGGTGAAAAGCTGACCCTTCGGCCGAAGCAACTTGTGCTCGCCACGGGCATGTCGGGCAAGGCCAATACGCCGACGTTCAAGGGCATGGATGTTTTCAAGGGCGAGCAGCATCATTCGTCGAAACATCCGGGGCCGGACGCTTACAAGGGCAAGAAGGTTGTCGTGATTGGCGCCAACAATTCTGCGCACGACATTTGCGGCGCGCTGTGGGAAGCGGGTGTTGACGTGACCATGGTGCAGCGTTCGTCCACGCACATAGTCAAGTCGAATACGCTGATGGACCTGGCGCTGGGCGATCTTTACTCTGAGCGCGCGGTGGCCGCGGGCATGACCACGATGAAGGCCGACCTGACGTTTGCATCGGTACCGTACAAGATCCTGCACGAATTCCAGATCCCGGTTTATAACGCGATCAGGGAGCGTGATGCGGAGTTTTATGACCGGCTGGAGAAGCGGGGTTTCATGCTCGATTTCGGCGATGACGACTCGGGCCTCTTCATGAAATACCTGCGGCGCGGATCGGGTTATTACATTGACGTGGGCGCGTCGGACCTTGTCGCTGACGGCAAGATCAAGCTGAAGAGCGGCGTGGACGTGGTCGAGTTGAAGGAGCATTCGGTTGTGCTCAGCGACGGCAGCGAACTTGAAGCGGATCTGGTGGTGTACGCGACAGGTTATGGATCGATGAACGGCTGGGCGGCAGATCTTATATCGCGTGAGGTGGCGGACAAGGTGGGCAAGGTGTGGGGATTGGGATCGAACACGACCAAGGATCCGGGGCCGTGGGAAGGCGAGCAACGCAACATGTGGAAACCTACGCAGCAGCAGGCGTTGTGGTTCCACGGCGGGAATTTGCATCAGTCGCGGCACTACTCGCAGTATTTATCGCTGCAGCTCAAGGCGCGGATGGAGGGGATTCCAACGCCGGTGTTCGGCTTGCAAGAGGTGCATCATTTGTCTTGATGGCAGGTCGTAACTGACGCTTTGCAACAGAGTGTCAGCCGTGCCCGGCAGTGGTCGATTCTTTATCGATTGCTGCCGGGCACGTGTGTTTTCGGCACGCCCTCACAACCACCCGCATCAGAGTCGTCGCGGCATGAAGGGCGACCGGCGCTCAATTTTTTCAAGTTTCCAAGCAGCGAGTCGTTATAGATAGTGCGTGAGCCGTTGCCGAGAGTTCGACTCTCGCACATCGGGCCGACTCTCATGGCCACTTCTTTTCCGTGCCTCAGGCGTTTGTTTTTACATGGGAGGCTAACGCTCGACCATCATTTGATGCTCACACTGTCGTGCGCGAACGCGGCGAGAGAGATCCACGCAGTTCGGATCAACACTTATGGAATACCCCATGCTTGCTGGTAGCTACAATAGTTTGCTCGTCTTGTTCTCGCTGCTCGTCGCGATTCTGGCGTCGTATACCGCGTTGGACATGGCGGGCCGCATTTCTACCTCACAGGGACGGGCAGCCTTTGGGTGGCTGGCAGGCGGCGCATGCGCCATGGGCACGGGCATCTGGTCGATGCACTTTGTCGGCATGCTGGCCTTCAGTTTGCCGATTTCGCTTGGCTATGACCCCACGATCACCGTTCTCTCACTTCTGATCGCCATTGCGTCGTCGGCGTTCGCGCTATGGCTCGTGGGCCAGAACGAATTGCCCGTGCCGCGATTGATCGGTGGCGCTGTATTACTCGGTGCCGGGGTCACGGGTATGCACTATACGGGCATGGCTGCGTTGCGCATGACGCCCGGAATCCGCTACATCCCGTTCCTTTTTATCCTGTCAGTGATCATCGCGATTCTTGCGTCAGGCGCGGCGCTATGGATTGCATTCAACCTGCGCCGTCATTCACCCGTGGTTCGGCCGATGCGCGCAGGCGCAGCGGTGGTGATGGGCCTCGCCATTGTCGCGATGCACTATACCGGCATGGCTGCAGCGCAGTTTCCGCTTGGGAGCGTGTGCGGCGCCGTGCGTGAAGGGGTGAGCGCGGGCTGGCTGGCGCTTGTGATCATTGTTGTCACGCTGTCGGTACTCACCATCGCACTGGTCATTTCAGTCCTTGACCTGCGGCTGGAGGCGCGCACCGCCGTATTGGCGGTCTCACTCGCTAAGGCCAACCAGGAATTGACCTACCTGGCATTGCATGACGCCCTCACCAAGCTGCCCAACCGCATGCTGCTGGAAGACCGGCTCGGCAGGGCGATCCAGAGTGCTGATCGTGAGCACGGCCGCTTCGCCCTGATGTTCATGGACCTGGACGGGTTCAAAGCGGTCAATGACGCCTACGGCCATCATCTCGGCGACCTGTTGCTGGTCGATGTCGCGCAACGCATCGGGGTGAACGTTCGATCACAGGACACGATCGCCCGTGTGGGGGGAGACGAATTCGTATTGCTCGCGGAGGTTGCCGAACCGGCGGATGCGGCGACCCTCGCCGACAAAATAGTGGCCGCCATGCGAGAGCCGTTTCAGCTTGCCGGCCGCGAGTTGCGCGTGTCGACCAGCCTTGGTATTGCGATGTATCCCGGCAATGGTGTTGATCAGGAGGACCTGCTGATCAATGCGGACGCCGCGATGTATCACGCAAAGGCGCTAGGACGAAATACCTACTGCTTCTTCGAAGCCTCCATGAACGCCAATGTGCATGAGCAATTGCAGCTTGTGCAAGATCTGCGCGCGGCGGTGGAGCGGAACCAGCTGATCTTGCAATATCAACCCAAGTTCGTTGCACCCCACGGGCCGGTCATCGGCGTGGAAGCGCTGGTGCGTTGGCGGCATCCCACTCGCGGGTTGATACCGCCGGACCAGTTCATCCCCTTGGCGGAGAAAACCGGCTTGATCGTGCCAATTGGCGAATGGATTCTTGACGAGGCCTGCCGGCAGATTGCGGTGTTGCGCAACGCAGGCCACGCCGACCTGACCATGGCGGTCAACCTGTCGGCATTGCAATTCACGCATGCGAGCCTGATTCGAACTGTCCGCGAGACCCTGGAGCGCCATCTGCTGGAACCGAGTTGCCTGACGCTCGAAATCACGGAGTCCACGGCAATGCACGATGCCGATGCAAGCCTGCGAATCCTGGAGCAACTGCACGATATGGGTGTGCGTATTTCCATCGACGATTTCGGCACGGGCTATTCAAGTCTTTTGTATCTGAAACGGCTACCGGCAAGCGAGCTGAAAATCGATCGCGGGTTTATCCGCGACCTGGCCCGTGACACAGAGGACGCAGCGATTGTCTCGGCAATCGTGGCGCTGGGTCAGACACTTAATCTGAATATCGTGGCCGAGGGTGTGGAGACGAGGGCACAGCAAGAATTCCTGACCCGTCTTGGCTGCGATTCCCTGCAAGGTTTTCTGCTTGGTCATCCGATGTCGGCAGATGATTTGATCGATGTGCTGTCGTCAGATGGTGTCCTGCAAGCAGCAACGCGAGGGCGCTTCGCCAGTGAGGCTGACGTGCGGCTGGCGCCCGTTGAAGGACACGCGGGTTGATCGGCGATGTTCAGGTAACTATTGTCGGTTAACGGAATTAGTTGGACTAACGCGCGGTTAGTTAGACTCGAAAGCACGGAATTGCTTGGACTACCCGGAATCGGCAGCGACAGTCAACAAATGCCGTAGCCGTAGGGCGTTCGTTTTGGGAAGGCGATCGGCACTTCACGACCCAACTCGGCCGTTCACTGGTGCGGGGCAGGAACGGAAGCTTCCGAGGCAGAGCGGACGGAGCCGGTGTGGCAGCCCGATGCCGCCGAGGCAGTCATCATTGGGCAGATGAGAGATTCGGCAGAGCGGCACCGACGGTCGACAATTCAATGTGTGTCCGGACGCGACCTGTGGCATTCGACTTGAAGTGACCGATATCGTCCTCGATCTAATTCGGCGTCAATATCAGGGTGCACTAATGTCCTGCTCAAGGATGGCCTGCGCATTCTTTCGGCCTATGCGATCAATCCGGCGAAGCCGAGCAAGGGATAAAGAAACTGTTTCTCGAGCATCGCCGAGGCCGCCATGCGCGCAACGACCTTCCGTTTGCCTCCGAATATTGACGTGACAGAGCACAAGAGGTCCAGCTGAGCCCGTCAAATCTACCGTTAAATCGAATTATTGACGATTTCTCGTTAAAAACGTACGATAGAGCGATGCGAGGTCGCCTATGCTCTACAAACTTGAAGTCGAGAATTTCTTCTCGGTCCGTGATCGCCAAGTGCTCGATCTCTCGATTGACGCCAAGGTCCCTGACCTTGAAAACCGCTTTGCCCCGATCTTCGAGGGTTCGGCGACACGCGCGCCCAAAGTAGTTGTTCTGTACGGCGCGAATGCGTCCGGCAAGACAACCGTTCTACGTGCGCTTCAGTTTATTGCGACCATCATGCGCGACAGCGTGCAGCGCCTAGCGCCTGGTTTTTCTAGCTGCGAACGCTTCAATGACGCCGAATCGGCCAACAGGCCAATGCGCCTGGCCATCGAGCTTGGCGGCGTCATGAATCTAACGCCCGAAATCCTGAAGCAGGCCCGGGATGGTGGGACGGTCGAACAGGGAATCTACCGCTATGAAATTCAACTTGAAGTCAAAGATGGTATCGCCACACGTTTCCTGAACGAGGCGTTGCATCAAAAACCGAACGCCCAAGGCAAATGGCAGCGCGTGTTCGACCGTGATGCCGACGGCAAGGTCAGAGGCTCGAAGTCCTTCAGCCTGTCAGGCTTCCAGCACCTAGTGAAAACGCTTGCCGTGCATCACTCGGTCCTTTCGTCTTTCGCGAAATTCCAGCATCCGACCGCACAACTTTTTGTCGAGATCGCAAGAAAAGCGATCTTTTCGATCGAGCCCGTCGCGCATGCGAGCGTGGACAAATTCGTCATCGATTTTTTAAAGGATCAGCCCACTATTCTCACGCGTCTCAACGAAGAGATGAGTCGGATCGATGTCGGGGTCGAAGGGATGCGATTCCAGGATGGGAAGGACGGCCCCTTCTTGATGTTCAAACATTCGGGGCTGGACGTCGAGATGCCGTGGATGCTCGAAAGCCACGGCACCAGAGCCTTTATAAAGATATTTCCATTTTTGGTGATGGCGTTTGATCAGGGCGGTGTCGTCGCGATTGATGAGATGGACGCAGCTATTCATCCGCTTGTTCTGCCAGAGCTATTGCGGTGGTTCTACGATCATGAAACGCGCAATAAACTCAATGCACAGCTTTGGCTTTCCTGCCATTCGGCATCGCTTCTGGACGATCTCATGAAAGAAGAGATCGTCATTTGCGAGAAAGACCGCCAGGGCCGTTCGAATTTCTTCAGCCTGATGGATGTAAGGATTCGCCGCGATGACAACCATTATCGGAAATATTTGAGCGGTGCCTATGGTGGAGTGCCCTTGCTCGGATGACCCGTCGACGCCCCGCTCACAGGCCCCTGAAACGGCAGATTTATGTCGGTTGCGAAGGTGCTTCCGAGGCCAGTTATGCCGCCCTGCTTCAGGATTTCGTTACGGAGGCGGCCCTGCCTTTTTATTTGAAGATTGAAGATTTAGGCCGGGGTGCTGGCGACCCGCTTGCGCGCGTTGAAACAGCTGTAAGGCGCATCGGGCAGCAGACTAAAAAACGCATCGCCCCCGACGCCTGCTTTCTTCTGCTCGACGCTGACCAGCTCGCTCTCGATCCCCTGCGGGCTGAAAGGGCGCGCCGTATGGCAGCCGATAACAACATTACGCTCGTTTGGCAGGACCCATGCTTTGAGGCCGTGCTGCTTCGTCATCTGCCGAACCGTGCTGCTCTCCGGCCGCACGACAGCAAACGCGCAGAAGACGTCCTTGTCAGGAATTGGCCCGACTATCGGAAACCGATGCCTCGTGCCGGTCTGGCACAACGCATCGATATCGAAGCCGTTATGCGGGCGGCCGCTGCGGAGCCCGATCTCGCCAAGCTGCTTCGTGCGCTTGGCTTGATCGCCGTCTGAGCCAACCAAGGAACGCAACATGCTTGAAAACGAGACTATAACGGCGTTAGATGACTGGCCGCACACCGCCTTCCGCAACGGGCGAACCGTGTGCCAATCTCACCCTCCCGCGAATCCAGCAAATTCGCGTCGCAAATTCGGCAAATCCAATTTATCCGCTTCCGCGTCATCAAACGCGTCATCGAATAAATTGGCGAGTCTTTGATTTTCAATGAGGCTCAGTCCAACTAATTCCGTTCTCCCGCACTATAGCAACCGTCCGAAGCGGACTGATACCGAAAGTCTACGCGCATGTTCAGCGAACGAGCGTTCCCGCTAAGGCGTAACGCAGGAATGACAGGCTGATCTTTCCTCGAGAGCCGGCCATACCAACACCTCGAATTGATCAGCCGGAACCGGTTCGGAATATAAAAAGCCTTGGGCAAAATCACAACCCACGGCGATCAGAAAATCTCGCTGCTCTGCCGTCTCCACCCCTTCGGCAATGACCTTCAATCCCATTTTGTGAGCCAGCACGACCATCGCTTCGCAAAGCGCCTGGTTGTTTTCATCAAAGGCGAGGTTCTGCACGAATGAACGGTCGATCTTGAGGTAATCGATGTCGAAGCGCCTGAGATACGCCAGGGACGAGTAGCCCGTCCCGAAGTCGTCGATCGAGATCCGGATCCCCGCATCACGGAAGGTCAGCAGTTTCTCGTCAATCTTCGATTCTGCATGCAGCAACAGTCCCTCGGTTATTTCAACCGCAACACTCTGCCCCGGCATCCCTTCCTGAATCAGATAGTCGGGCCATTGGGTACACAGCAGGCTGTCCTGACGAATCTGCACCGGCGATACGTTGACGCTGATCTGGAACGACGGATGGAACCGGCTGCGCCATTGCCGGGCCTGTTGCACGGCATGCCTGAACATCCAGTCGCCGATCGGAACGATGAGTCCCGTGTCTTCGGCCAATGGAATGAAATCCAGCGGGCTGATCGTGCCGCGTTCGGGGTGCAGCCAGCGGATCAATGCTTCGGCTTTGTAGATTTCCCCAGTCGCGAGGTCAACGATAGGTTGGTAATAGATCTGGAACTGCTTGCCAGGCAGCGCGGCGCGCAGGTCACTCGTGAGACGCAGGCGCTTTTCCGCCGCCACTTGCAGGTCGGGCGTGAAGTAGCTGAACCGATTGCGCCCGGCGTTTTTCGCCGCATACATGGCCTGGTCGGCATTCTTGAAAAGGACATCAAGTTCGCGGGTGTCGTCGGGGTAAAGCGTGACGCCGACGCTGGCAGATATGAAAGCCTCGTCGGGGCCGAGCTTGAATGGTACAGCCAGGTTGTCGATGATCGTCTTTGCGATCCGGTCAATGCTTTCGGTGTCGTCCAGGTTGGGCAGAATGACGGTGAATTCGTCGCCGCCGAGACGCGCAACAGTGTCCGATTCGCGCACGCTCGACGTGATGCGTCTGGCGGCCTCGATCAACAGGGTGTCCCCTGTGTCGTGTCCGAGGGAGTCATTGACCTCCTTGAAGCGATCCAGGTCGATCAGCATCAAGGCCATGCGCTTTCCGGAGCGACGCGACAGTCTGGCCTCGTAGTCGAGGCGGTCATGAAACATCTGACGATTCGGAAGATCGGTCAGCGCATCGAAATTGGCCTGTTTCCAGATCGTCGCCTCGAATGCCATCCGGTCCGATAGATCACGACCAACGGCCAGCACCGAGCTTACGTTGCCCGACCGGTCAATCTCCGGAGTCAGGCGGATATGCGTGCATTGTTCCTGTCCGTCGAGACTAAGCCATTTCAGTTCGAGCTGCGAACTTTCGCCGCTTGAAATGACGTCCAGAATTTTCATCTCGTAGATCAGCGCGTTAGCGCCGCCGGGGATCTCCGAGGGTCGCTTGCCGAGCGATTCGCCGAGGCTGCACCCCGCGGAGGCACAGAACGCGGGATTGGCATAAATGCGGTGGAGGTCCCGGTCGTAGCGCGTAATGGTGTCCGGGGAATTCTCGATCAACGTACGCGACTCGTGCTCCCGGGTCACGAGTTCCGCCGTGCGCTCGATGACGGTCTGCTCAAGGGAGGCGTTGATCTCGTTGATCTTCTGGATCTTCTGCTTGATCGCCTCGCGCATTCTTTCAAAACGCTGCGCCAGTCTGCCTAGTTCGTCCTCACCGTCGGCATGGGTGAGCGCTTGCGCACTGACCTCCGCCTGAGCTCCCGCATCGTTGCCGGTATCGTGCATCTTGCGCACCAGTTCCTTGAGCGGCGCCGAGATACTGTGGGAAATGAAGTAGGCGAGAAAGATCGAAAGCAGGAAGCCCAGGATGCCGACCAGGATGATCTGGTTGCGTACCGACTGTGCCTGCGCCGTCAGCTTCGCTTCCGGGATGGTGCTGACCACAAACCATGTTGTGCCGGGAATCTGCGAGTAGGCGGCCAAGTAGCGCGCGTGGCGCTCTCCCTCGAAGGGGACGAAACCGCTTGGCTTGCCATAGGGCTGGTTGTGCGCGATCTTATCGATCAGGCCGGGTTCGGCCGTCTCGCCAGCGGTCTCGTCCGCATTCGTGGAGGCGTCGTCGGCACGGACAATCAGCTTGTTGCTGCTGGCATCGAGAACGTAGATTTCCGTTCCACTGCCCAAGGCGACGTCATTAAAAATCGTCGAGAAATATTCGGGGCGAACCACCAGGACCAGATTGCCGATCTGCTGATTGTTGCTCTTGCTGATGATGGCCCGCACCATCCCCAGGTTTTGTTGCCCAACGCCGTTGTCGTAACTGCCCCAGTAGGGATGTCCATTGTGACCGGGAGCTTGCTCCACCAAGCGCGTCACACCCTGGGTCAGTTGCGCGAACGCCTGGGTGTCCATGATCCGGTTGTTCTTGTCGAGCAGATATTTCTGGTTGATGAAATCAATCGATCCGTAGTGCTCCAGGAGCAGCCGGGTCATATCCCGGCGCGCCTCGCTCTGCTCAGTTGCGCTGCCGTTTGCGACCCTTGTCAGCGCACTTTGGACCCGATCAGAGAGCACAAGGAAGCTGCTTTCCGTCTCGACCTGCTCCATCCGCAGCAAGACGTTCTTGGACAGCTGCTTGACCACCTCTTTCGAAAATATCTCCGCTTTCTCCCTGATCGCTGCAGTCGATTCTACATACGATAAGTATCCCGAAAGAAGTATGGGTAACAGTGAAAGCAGAATGAATGCGCTAATCAGCCGGTAACGAATCTCGACACGGCGCAACAGGTCCAGGGAGAGGTACTCGAAAATGCGTCGCAGCGAACCCATGATTGAGCTCATTTGTAGTGCATCTTTGCTTCGTTCTTGACAGATTCATCCAGGAGTTTTGCGGCCTGCCCGGGCGTGATCTTCTTGAACAGCACATCCTGCATCAACTGATGCAGCCGCTCGATCGAATTGGAAGGTAGAACCGAATAGTACGGGCTGGAGGTCACGGAAAAGCGACTTACCCTCTCCGTGTAGTCGGCAATCTTTGGATTGCTCACCATTGTTTCGTCGACCTGCTTGAATGGCGAAATGTTCTGGCGTTTTCTTTGGAGAATGGAGAACCCCTTCCCGGCGATGAACTCGAGGAAGCGCGTTGCCGCGACTTTATTGGGTGTCTCTCCCACAGCGAACCCGGTTTCGCTGCCAATCACAGGCACCACCCGCTTGCCAGGCGCGTTCCAGGGGGGAATAAACACGCCAACCTCGAAGGGGTTGCCATGAAGGAAAAGGCCGGCCGCCCAACTGCCGTGAAAAGCCATCGCGACCTTGCCTTCCTTGAACAGACGTATGCCTTCATCGTAGTCGGTCGCCATGAATCCCTCTTGTACATACCCGCGGTCCGCGATCAGCAGGATCTTGGCAAAAATATCGGCTACCTGAGGCGTGTTCAAATCCAGCGTGCCGTCAGACATCTTCTTCTTCCAGTCCGGCTCGCGTGCCACCACATTGTTGGCAAAGCCGAAACTGAAGGGACCGTTGCCGAGCATGTTCGGGAAGCCACCGTTCCACATGATAGGTGTAAAACCCGCTCGTTTGAGCTTTTCGCAAACCGTCAGGAACTCCTGGAAATTGGTCGGCAGTTCCTTGATCCCGGCCTTCGCGAACATGTTCTCGTTGTAATAAATCAGCGTCGTAGCCACTCCGCCGGAGATTCCGAATTTTTTGGACCGGCGACTCGTCCAGTCGCCCTTGAGAGGGTCGAGCATGTTGTTCCATGCAGAGGTTCCACCGATGTCCGCCAAAAAGCCTTGGTCGGCCAGTTCAGCCGAGTATGCGTTCGGGTTGACGCTGAGCAGGTCCGGCAAGTTGCCGGAGGCGATCCGGGGCTTGATATTTTCTTCGACCGAATTGCCGATCATGAACTGCACATTCACGCGTATGTCTGGATTGGCCTTGCTGAACTCGGCGGCAATCTGCAGCATCTCCTCGGGCCAGTCCGGGGCCCAGATCAACGCAGTGATGGTGGTCCGGGGCGGCGCGGCTGTAGTCGCGTTCGGAGATGCCTGGTTTTGCTGGTGACAGCCGTACAACGACATGAGAATGACGCTGACCAAGACAGATAGCAGGGAGGCAAGCTCAATTCGTCGCACTGGAGGTTTACTTTTTGGTTGCGGGATGGAACGACCCGGCTTCAGTCAGCGCTTTACACGCACCTGAAAGCTAACCGTTGGAACCTGCATCGCGAAACGGGCAATGGTATGACCACGGTGGCGACTCTGAAGCGGTAAAAACGCAAAGACAAGGCGAATTGAACGGGGACAGTACTTAGTCTGAATATCGGCAACAGGCGTAAATACTTTAGTTGGCGCGAACCCGGATATCTCCGATACGGCGCGTAGTCGCTGACGCGAATACGTGTTTGTAAACCCTTGTATGCGAAGGCCCGGCATGTGATGGCGTCACTGACCCTCAGCGACTCCTGACCGGTTCCGGCGTCCTGCCGATGCCCGCAGAGAACCGCGCAAACAACGTGTCTCAAGGCCGATGATCACAACCACGGCCGGGCACGACCAGGCACAGAAGCCTGGCCAAGCATTGCGAGTTTTGACTTGCGGCAGGGAAGCCATCAGAGATTACAGTTAAACTATTTGCCATGAACGAGTGCCGTTACTGCGGAAAAATGCGTGACGAATGGGATTGCCACGGGCAGGAGTGCCGCACGGCCATCGCCCGGGCCCTGCGAAGGCAGCGCCTTGGCCTGCCAATGGTGGCGAATCTCATCCGCAACGAAATCCCCGCTGGCGCGACTACGGGAGAGGTTATTACCGTCCTGTGGCGCCAGCGCGTGCGCGCTCGCCGTGCCAACGAAGAGCGCCGCAATCGCAAGGCCGAAGAGGATTTCGACGGCGACTAGCAGACGGCAGTGGGCGCTTCGGCTTCGGCAGCCGAAACGGCCGGTGTGTCTGCCTTAGGCAGGCACCCAATCCCGACCGCCTGAGACCCTTCAGGCGGCGCAATGCTCGCGGGATTTACGGGTGTATCGATACCGTCAGGCACTCCCCATGCACACGCGCACGCGGCATCGCAATCGCAACAATAGTCCTGCACCATTCGCGTATTGGCCGGCTCTCGGCCACATCAAGGCAAAATACGGGTTTTAGCCCCCAGTCGGGCTCACGAATTAAATGCCGGCACTTGCCCTTCAAGGCTTTCAACGAGCCTTGTCACGCGGCCGGCCGGATAGCTCGTTGTTCAAGCGAGCCTACAGGAGCCATTTTGTATGACCGAATCGAACATGTCTTTTCTCGGCAGGTTTTCCTTGGCCGTCGGAACTTTTTTCGCTGTGCTGGGTGACCGCGAATTCGCGGGCCAGGTGCGTCGGCTACGCGACGGGGCAGCCGTGCCCGGCCCCGTCACGCCGCCCCAACCCGCAGCCGCTCCCACGATCAAGGAAACAAGTCCGGAGGCTGCGCTTCAGCTTCTGGGACTGCTCCAGCGTGGCGCGCGCTTCGTTGACTTCGTCGAAGAGGACATCGCAGGTTATTCCGATGCGGACATCGGCGCCGCGGCAAGGCTCGTGCACGAAGGCTGCCGCACGACGCTGCGCGAGCATTTCACGATTCGCCCGGTGCGCCAGGAGCCTGAAGGCAGCCGCGTGACGCTCGCCGACGGCTTCGACGCAACCGCAATCCGGCTGACAGGCAACGTGGTCGGCAAGCCGCCGTTCAACGGCACCATCAGTCATCGCGGCTGGCGAGTCGAGGACGTCAGGCTCCCGATGTTGACAAAGACACACGATGCGACCGTGATCGCACAGGCCGAGGTAGAGCTATGACTGAACCGCGCTATTCGATCGGCATCGACCTGGGCACGACCCACTGCGCCCTCTCGTACGTCGACCTCTCCGCCAGTGACGGCGAGAAGACCATTCAAGGCGTGCTGCCAATCACGCAGCTCACCGCACCGGGGGCCATTGAAGCGCTCGAACTGTTGCCGTCGTTTCTCTACCTGCCCCATCCGAGCGAACTGACGCCCGGCGACCTCGCTTTGCCATGGACCACCGAGCGCGACTTTGCGGTGGGCGAAATGGCACGCAGCCGAGGCGCAGGGACGCCGATTCGTTTGGTGTCGAGCGCCAAGAGCTGGCTCTGTCATCCGGGTGTGGACCGCCGCGCGGCGATCCTGCCAAGCGACGCGCCGCCTGAAGTGACGCGTGTCTCGCCGCTTGAAAGCTCGGTTCGCTATCTCACGCATTTGCGCGAAGCATGGGACCACGCGCATCCCGATGCACCGTTCAGCGAGCAGGAAGTCACCGTCACCATTCCTGCTTCTTTCGATCCTGCAGCACGGGAATTGACGGCCGAGGCAGCGCAAGCGGCGGGCTACGCCCACATGACGCTGCTGGAGGAACCGCAAGCAGCGCTCTATAGCTGGATCCAGAAAAGCGGCGGCGCGTGGCGCAAGGAGGTGAAGGTCGGCGACATCATCCTGGTCGTGGACGTGGGCGGCGGTACGACTGACCTCTCGTTGATCGCGGTCATCGAACGCGAAGGCAATCTTGAGTTGCATCGTGTCGCGGTCGGCGAACACATCCTGCTGGGCGGCGACAACATGGACTTGGCGCTGGCGCACGTGGTCGCGCGCAAGCTGGCGGCTCAGGGAACGCAGGCCGATCCATGGCAGTTGCGCGCACTCACTTATGCGTGCCGCGCGGCCAAGGAAACGCTGTTGACCGATCGCAGTACGGAGACGGTGCCGCTGGTCGTGCCGAGCCGTGGATCGAAACTGATTGGCGGCTCGATCCGCACCGAACTGACCCGCGCCGAACTTACGCAGACGATTCTTGACGGCTTCTTCCCGCAAGTCGATGCATCGGCGCGGCCGGTGACCCGAACGCGAGCCGGCCTGACCCAACTCGGCTTGCCGTATGCGCAGGATGCGGGCATCACGCGGCATCTCGCGGCGTTCCTCGGCCGACAGGTCGCAGCGCTCGCTGAGCTCGACGGACTGCAGCACGTGCCGGCCGAGAACGCGAGCTTCCTGCATCCGACAGCCGTCCTGTTCAACGGCGGCGTGTTCAAGTCGACGCTGCTCGTCGAGCGAATTCTCGATGGCCTCAACGGCTGGCTCGCGGCTGAAGGCGCAGCACCTGCGCGCCTGTTGGGCGGCGCCGATCTCGACCTCGCGGTCGCTCGCGGCGCGGCGTACTACGGCTACGTTAAACGCGGCAAGGGCGTGCGCATTCGTGGCGGCACGGCACGCGCCTACTACATTGCGATCGAGTCGGCCATGCCGGCGGTGCCCGGCATGGAGCCGCCTATCCAGGCGTTGTGCCTCGCGCCCTTCGGTATGGAAGAGGGCACCGACGCGGCCTTGCCGCCTCAGGAATTCGGTCTCGTGGTCGGCGAACCCGTGCACTTCCGATTCTTCGGTTCATCAGTACGTAGGCAGGATCAGGTGGGTACGATGCTCGACTACTGGTCGCCCGACGAGTTGCAGGAGCTGGAGGAAATCCACGCTACGCTGCCGCCCGAAGGACGCACGCCCGGCGAAGTCGTGGCGGTGAAGCTGCATGCACGCATTACTGAAGCCGGCACGCTGGAACTCGAAGCCGTGCCGCGCGGCACGAACGAGCGCTGGAAAGTCGAATTCGATGTGCGCGGCAGCGCGAACGCCTGAGTGCGATGAAGCGCTATATCGTCGGTATCGATCTCGGCACAAGCAACACGGTCGTAGCGTACGTCGAGGCGGGTACTGACGAGATCAGGATCTTTGATATCGATCAGCTCGTGGGCCTCGGCGAGGTTGGCGCGCGAGAGCTGTTGCCGTCCGTGCGCTATCACCCGGCGCAGGGCGAGCTTGCGTCCGGCGATCTGCAATTACCGTGGAGCGGCGCGGACAAACGCGAGATGCAACCGGCCGTGATCGGACGGCTCGCCCGTACGCTGGGCGCGCAGGTGCCGGGGCGGCTCGTGACCAGCGCGAAAAGCTGGCTTTCGCATGCATCGGTCGACCGTCTCGCGCCGATCCTGCCATGGGGCGCGGACGATGAAGTCGGCAAGGTCTCGCCGGTAACTGCAAGCGCAAGCTATCTGGCTCACGTGCGGGCTGCATGGAACCACCGTTTCCCCCACGCGTTGCTCGAACATCAGGACGTGGTGCTCACCGTGCCTGCATCGTTCGATGATGGCGCGCGTGCACTGACGCTTGAAGCAGCGCGCATCGCGAAGCTGCCCGCGCTGCGGCTTCTGGAAGAACCTCAGGCCGCGTTCTACGACTGGCTGTTTCATCATCGCGCGACACTTGGCGCCGAGCTCGCCCAGACGCGTCTGGTGCTCGTCTGCGATGTGGGCGGCGGCACGACGGACCTCACACTGATCAAGGTGCATTTTGAGGATGGTGAGCCGCAACTGACTCGCATCGGCGTCGGCAATCATTTGATGCTCGGCGGCGACAACATGGACCTTGCGCTGGCGCATCTGGTCGAGACACGTTTGGCCAAGGAGCAAACGCGCCTGTCGGCGGCGAGCCTGTCGCAACTCGTCGAACGATGCCGCGCCGCGAAGGAACAACTGCTTGGCGCACACCCGCCCGACTCCGTTGCAATCACGCTGCTCGGTGCGGGAGCGCGGCTTGTCGGCGGCGCACGCACGACGGAGCTGAGCCGGGATGAAGTCGAGCAGATCATCGTGGAAGGGTTCTTTCCAACCGGCGGTCCGGACGAATTGCCTCGACGGTCGCGGGCCGCGCTCGTCGAATTCGGTTTGCCCTACGCGGCCGATCCGGCAATCACGCGGCACATCGCAGCGTTTCTGAAACGACTCGATGCGCAGTCGCGCGAGGCGTTGGGTGTATCGGATACGGCGCAAACATCGATGCCCGATACCCTGCTGCTCAACGGCGGCGTGTTCCGGGCCGAAGCGCTCTCAGGGCGTCTGGCGAGTGCGCTCGGCACATGGCGCCAGCAGCCTCTGCACGTATTGCAAAACGATCATCCCGATGTTGCTGTCGCGCGTGGTGCGGTCGCCTACGGCCTAGCGCGTGAGGGACATGCGCCGCGCATTGGCGGCGGTTCGCCACGCAGCTATTTCCTCGTCCTTGATAGCGACGCGCAGGACGAGGCCCAGGCATCGCGAGGCGTGTGCCTGTTGCCACGCGGAACCGAAGAAGGTCACGAGGTACATCTCGAGGATCGCGTGTTTGCGCTGCGGCTTGGGGCACCGGTGCGCTTCCATCTGGTCTCTACCGTCGCCGACACAGCCTGGAAGCCAGGCGAGCTTGTCGATCTCACGACGGGCGATTTCATCCGCTTGCCGCCGGTTGCAACTGTAGTATCGCAGCAGGATGCAAGCGGGCTCCGCGAGCGACCGGTCAGACTCACGACATCGCTGACGGAACTGGGCAGACTGGAGATGCACTGCATCGCAACCGACGACGCATCGCAACGATGGCTGCTCGAGTTCCAGTTGCGCCGTGACGATGCTGAACACGACGTCTCCGAAACCATACGACATCCCTCGCTGGACAAGGCCATTGAACTCATCGACCGCACGTTCGGCGCCCGCTCGGCGAATGTGGATCCGAAGGAAGTAAAGCGCCTGCGTGCAGGACTTGAACAGCTACTCGGTCCACGTCAGAGTTGGGATAGCGCGCTGCTTCGCGAACTCTTCGGGGCGCTCTGGGAGCGCGCCGGCCGGCGCAGGCGTTCCGCGGATCATGAACGTCTATGGCTGAATCTGGCGGGCTATTGTGTGCGGCCGGGATTTGGTTATCCGCTCGATGAATGGCGCATCGAACAGCTTTGGTCGCTCTTCGACGATGGCATTCAGTATGTCAACGAGGGCCAGGTGTGGTCGGAATGGTGGACGTTATGGCGCCGCGCGGCGGGCGGCTTGCCTGAGGATGCGCAGCAACAGGTGCTTGATGCCATGGCCTGGCTTCAGGCTGCTGCGGGCACGAAGCGGCACAAGCTGCCCTTCGATCCCACGAAGGTGGGCCAAGCGGACATGCTGCGTCTTTACGCGTCGCTTGAACGCATTTCTGTCGATCGTAAGGTTGAAATCGCGGAACAGCTTTTGGCTCGGCTTGAACGGCCCTCGGAAAATTTGCAGGGCTGGTGGGCGGTTGGCCGCATCGGTGCACGTCGGCCGTTCTATGGCAGCGCGCACGGTGTTGTGTCGGCGGACGTGGCGACCCGATGGCTCGATGCACTCCTCGCGCTGGACTGGAAAAAGATTGAGCCCGCCGTGTTTGCCGCCGCGCAAATCGCACGCATGACCGGCGACCGTTCGAGGGATCTGCCGGAGCCGATCCGCGAAACTGTCGTGCGGCGACTCGAAGCTGCGAATGCGCCGTCAGCGTGGGTCGACATGGTTCGCGAGGTCGTGACACTCGATAACGCCGACACGGGTCGCGTATTTGGAGAGTCGCTGCCTGCGGGATTAAAACTGATTGTCGGATGAAGAGTCTGGCGAGTGTTGCTGATGCAAACAACCGGTTACCTGATTCAATGCCGGGCTAGTGAAGCACGCTTCCCGCTCCGCAGCATTTCTTGAACTTCTTGCCGGAACCGCACGGGCACGGATCGTTGCGGCCGACCTTTGGAGCCGTGCGCTGGACGGTCGTTGCGAGTTCGCGTTCGAACACCGCTTGCCGGAACGGAAGCCAATAACGGTAGATCACGGCAATGCTGCCGGGAATCTGTTTTGAAAGCTCTTCCCGTTGATCGGGAAAAAGGACGAGTGACTCCTCTTCATCGCTAAGGTCCAGGGAGCCCAGCAATTGCAACGGCCTTAGCCAAACTTGCCCATCCGGGTCATCGAACAGCGGTTGCCAGGCTGAACGGCACAAGCCTAGACCCTGCATAAAACCAAGCGCCCAAGGTTCAGCGTCGGGATACACATGCGGATCGCCTCGAAACCTGTTCTCGCCGAAGACCGGCGCAAGTGAGTCTGGATCTTTCTCCAGCGTCTCGATAATGCCGTTGAAGAGTTGAATGATAAGACCCATGATGCGCTGGGCGTTTTCCTTCGACTCGAATGCCGGTGCGTCGTCAGGCTCCGGGCCCCAGATACCCGGAATCCATTGACTCGGCATCAACGTAATCGGACCGATCGCGATGGCGGTCAAATAGCCGTCCAGGGCATCGACCATCAATGTCTCATCCGAAACTAAATCGGATGTCAGGAACTGGTCGAGTTCGTTCAGCGCGTCGTCAGTCAGAAGGGGCATTTGGAGATCGGTCTCGAACCGGGTCGCATCACTGCGATGCAACTAAACGGACATTTTAACCGTGATTGGAAACAGCCCCTTCGGAACGAGAGTCGGCGATTCCTGCAATGCGCCAGACGTCTATTAGTGATTCCCCGGTCGCAGACCGAAACAGTATTTAAAAGCGTTTCAATAAATACCTATAGCCCCGGATTTTATAGACTATCCCGCGACACGGAAGTCAATCCAATGTTGCGAACGGGAGACACGGCAATAGAAAACAGATCCCCATTTAATTTGATGGAAATATGATCCCGCTTGCGATCATAAATCGCGCATGAGCTACCAGCGTTACATACGTCCGTAGTTTGCCCAGCAAATCAATAGGGGAGACACTCTGTGAAGAAAACTACCAGCGCAATCGGCGCAATCGGCGGCGCACTGATCGCCATTGCTGCTCAGTCCGCATTCGCGCAAAGTTCGGTCACGCTGTACGGCATCGTCGACACGAGCGTCCGCTACCTCACCAACGCCGATGCGAACAACGACAACCAGGTATCGATGGGCGTCGGCCCGATCACCGGCAGCCGATGGGGCTTGAAGGGATCCGAGGATCTCGGCGGCGGCCTGTCTGCAGTGTTCCGCCTTGAAAACGGCTTCAACCTCTGGAACGGCCAGCTTGCGAGCTCGGGCACGCTCTTCAACCGGATGGCTTACGTCGGGCTGTCGAGTAACCAGTACGGCACCGTCACCTTGGGTCGCCAGAACACGCCACTGTTCGATCAGTTAGGGAACGTCTACGACCCGTTGACCGTGGGTAACTACGATCAGGATGGCTGGTTGCCGGGCGCACTCGGCTACGGCCTGCGCGAGAACAACTCCGTCAAGTACAACGGCCAGTTCGGCGGCTTGAACGTGGAAGCCATGTATGGCTTCGGCAACGTGGCGGGCAGCACCGGCGCGAGCAATATGTACGGTTTGACCGCGTCCTACACGTTCGCTGGCCTGGCTTTCGATGCGGGCTTCCAGCAGAACAGCGACGTGCACAACAACAAGTTCAATGTTGTCAACGTAAGCGCGGTCTATTCCTTCAGCACGGTCAAGACCTTCGCGGGCTGGCTGCATTCGCAGGACAATACCGGCATGGTCGATATCTTCATGTCGGCTGCAAACTCACCGGCTGCCAACTTCGCGGCGCCTGTGACGAACACCAACCGCATCGACGACGGCTTCTACACAGGCGCCACGTGGCAGGTGACCCCGCCCTTGCTGCTGACTGCGGCGGCCTACTACGACCACTCACGCAATGCGCTAGACGCGGACGGGACTACGCTTAGCCGCGGCGTCCGCTACTCGGGCGTGCTGCTTGCCGAATACTCGCTGTCCAAGCGGACAGAAGTGTATGGCACGGTCGACTTCATCCATGGCACCGGCGCGGCGCAAGCAGACTTTCCGGGACGCAACAACCAGACCGGCGTTGCAGTGGGCCTTCGCAACGTATTCTGACGTGACGTGCCCGGTTTGCCGCCGTGCATGACACTTCGGAACGAACGGCGCGCACTCAAGGGTGCGCGCCGTTTTTTTTAAGTTAGTCAAATCAACAGTTCGACTGACTGCAGCACGTGGCGTGTTTCCGGCAAACTCGATTCGCATCCTTCGCGAATCGTTTCGATCATGCATTCTATAAAGCACTCGGACGCGGCACTCGCCGGATGACCGCTGCGCGAGATGACGCTGACCATTGCGTCATCGAGTTGCTCGCGCAACGGTATGGCGCACAGACCTTCTTTGGCCGCGCTGACCTCGACCAGTGGCCACGGAAATACGCTGACCATGTCGGTCTTTTTGAGCAACGCAATGGCTATAGAAAGAGAATGAGTGAGATGAATCTTTCGCGGCACGGGCACGTTGTATCGAGTGAACATGTTGTCGACAAGGGCATTTTCGTTCAACGGGTCCCACGTCAAGACCCAGTCCAGATCGCTGAGATCCGCCAATGAATGGCAATTCGCTCGCGGATGTCCCTCGCGAGCGACGAGCGCGCAAGTCGACGAAAACAATGGCCGATACTGAAATTCAACACCGAATGCTCCAGGCTCCGGCCGGCCGATAAAGAAGTCGAGGCTGCCGTCGCGCAGGCGCGGATTGGCTATCGATAACAAACCCTCGAAGAATTCGAGGCGAACATCAGGCATGCGCTCGCAAAAGCGCGTGACCGTGTCCGCCAGGAACGTCATCGCAATCCACGGGGTGACAGCAACCGTGAGCTTGCCCTGCGTGGCGCCTCGCAGGGCGCTCATGGCTTCCTGGGCGCGTGTCATTTGTGCGTAGATCAGTCGGGCGTGAACCAGTAGCGCCTGGCCGTTCTCCGTGAGCGTGACGCCTGAAGACGTGCGTACCACCAGCGACATCTGCACGCTTTCCTCGAGCTGGCGCAGGCTCTTGGTGATCGCCGCCGGAGAGGCTTTCAAAACGCGCGCCGCACCGCGTACGCCACCAGCTTCGGCAATGGCGATCAGCGTGCGGATTTGGTGAAGTTTCATACGCTCTCGATGATAAAGACGGGTTCGCCCGGAGTGTTCACCTCTGGTTGCCACGTTCACGATTCTAGCTCTCCCGCCCTGTTTTCTGTCGCGCTACGGTAGCGTCACCCGATCAAGTTCCAACGCTCATCACCGACCGCTCACATTGATTCAACACCGACGGGGAACTCCATGAAACACATGACGCTTTCAGCCCTTTGCGCACTGGCGATGTTGCCCCTTGCTGTTCTCGCACAGGATAAGCAGGCCATTCGCTTCGGCGTCGATCCCAGCTATCCGCCGTTCGAGTCGAAGGCGCCGGATGGATCGTTCACGGGTTTCGATATCGACCTGGGCAACGCGATCTGCGCGCAACTCCATCAGAAATGCGAGTGGGTCGAGCAGAACTTCGACGGCATGATTCCGGCGCTCCAGGCGCGCAAGTTCGACGCCATACTCTCGGCGATGTCGGCTACGCCGGCGCGGCGTCAGCAGATTGACTTCAGCAATCGGCTTTACAACAGCAGCTCGGCATTGATTGCGCGGGCGGGCTCGAACCTTCAGCCTACCGCGCAGGCGTTGCAGGGTAAACGCGTGGGCGTTGTGCAGGGCTCGACACAGGAGAGTTACGCGAAGGAAGAGTGGGCGCCGAAGAACGTGACGGTGGTGTCGTATCAGACGCAGGACCAGATCTACCAGGACCTCGTGACGAATCGTCTCGATGCGGCATTTCAGGCCGCCGTGCAAGCTGATTTCGGTTTTCTGAAGACGCCGCAAGGCAAGGGTTTCGCGCTGGTGGGCAAGCCGGTGGGGGACAGTCGCGTGGCGGGTGATGTCGCCATTGGCATACGAAAGGGCGACACGTCGATGGCAACGCAGATCAATCAGGCCATTGCCGCGATACGTCAGGACGGCGTGTATCAACAGGTCGCTGCAAAGTACTTCAATTTCAATATTTACGGCGATTGAGCGTCGATTGAGCGTCACGATCCAGCCCAATTTTTCTCGTAGGGAGTCAGGTATGTTGGAGACCGTAACCGCCCGTCTAGCGCGGGCCGTGACGCCGCAATTGATGGAAGACTATCACCGCGATGGCGCGGTTTGTATTCGCCAGATCTTCACGCAGGAAGAGGTGGCTTTGCTGCGCGAGGGTATCGATAAAAACCTGCAAGCGCCCAGTCCTCGCGCGAAGGTCGCGAGCCGTCCCGACGATCCGGGCTGGTTCTTCGAAGACTTCTGCAATTGGCAGGATAACGAAGCGTATCGCCAGTTCATTTTTCAGTCGGCGGCGCCCGCGGTTGCCGCGACGCTTTTGGGAAGCGAGACCATACGCCTTTACCACGATCATCTGCTGGTGAAGGAGCCGAATACCCGGCAGCGTACGCCGTGGCATCAGGACCAGCCTTACTACAACATCACCGGCCGCGATAACGTCAGCATGTGGATTCCGGTCGATCCCGTCTCGCAGGAGTCGAGGCTGGAGTTTGTCGCGGGGTCGCATCTTGGGCCGTGGTTGATGCCGCGTACGTTCATGGACAATCAGGCGAAGTGGTTTCCCGAAGGCAGCTTGGCAGATCTGCCGGATATTGAGGCTGACCGAGGAGCGTATCCGATCATCGGATGGGCGTTGGAACCAGGCGATATGGTGTGCTTCAACATGCTGACGCTCCATGCGTCCGGTGGTGTGAGCGGGCAGACACGGCGGCGTGCATTCTCGATTCGGTTTATCGGCGACGATGTTCGGCATGCGCCGCGGCGCTGGCATACCTCACCGGAGTTTCCGGGTCTCGCGGAGACGCTGGCGGAAGGGGCGCCGATGGACCATCCGCTTTTTCCTGTCGTTTGGAATGGAGCTTAGCGGGGTGCACAACCGGCTCTCAACCGTTTTGAAGTGTTTCCCGGGAAACCTTGTTGACGGGTTCATTTAGCCGCAAACCCCCAGCTTAAAAAAGTGTCTGGTGGCGATATGCGCGGAAGCGCACAGAGAGATTTGAGTTGCGGGCCATACTCTTTTCGCTACCGCACAAACGTTTTCGCCTGAGCTCCACGAACAATAATTCTGCAGATCCTTCATAAGCCGCAGCTCTGCGAGCAGTGGGGAATGATCCCTCACAACACTGGGCCGACATGGGGGAGTCACGCTGCGCGCACAAAGCAGCGCTTACGCAATCAGGTGCCACCGATGCGTCTCCAAGCCATCAGATATGCCTTGATTCTTGCCTGCGGGTGCATGGCTGTCGGCGATGCACTTGCCGCCGATGCTGCCGGCGTCGTCAAGACCGTCAAGGGCACGGTGCAGGTCGAGCGGGCCGGAGCAAGTTCGGGCGCGGCCATTGGCAGTGAGGTTTTCGGCAGCGATCGCATAGTGACCGGGCCGGAATCCTCGGTGGGCATCACGCTGCGTGACGACACCCAACTCTCGGCCGGCGCCAATTCCATCCTCGAGCTCAACAAATTCGCCTTCAATACCACGACCCATGACGGGGTGCTCGATGCCTCGATCAAACGCGGTTCCCTGGCAGTGATTTCCGGAAAGCTGGCGAAGGCGAATCCGGATGCTGTCCGTTTCAGCACGCCGACCACGACGCTGGGCGTGCGCGGCACTTCATTTATCATCGAAGTTGGCGGTAACGGGGAGGGCGCCCGGTGAAGGCCTTCATCCGACGTCACGGGCGAGCATTTGCAGCAGCATGTGTCACGCTGGTTTTCTTGTCCGCGTGCAGCACGCCTCCGGACAAAATTATTTTATTGCCGGATCCGGAGGGCAAGGTCGGAGCAGTCATTGTCCACAGCTCCACCGGAGTGCAAACAATAAACAAGGCTTACGCCGGGGTCGATGTTAGTCAGGGCGGCGCCATCGAAAAAACGATGGATAGCCAATCCGTCGTGGAAACTCGATATAGCGAGCTACTCGCGGCCCGGCCTCCTCGCCCCAGGACATTCACAATCTTCTTTCTCTTCGACTCTGCCACCGATCTGGCTCCGGAGTCGCTCGCCACGGTTAAAGAGTTAAAAGCCGTCCTGGCGACCTGGCCTGCACCCCAGCTCGTGGTAGTCGGTCACACCGATCTGGCGGGTGCGCAGGATTTCGATGACAACCTGTCCAAGCGGCGAGCGCAGACTGTTGCCGCGTTCCTGATCAAGCAAGGCATTCCTGCCCAGCAGATAGAGACTGCTGCCCGGGGCAAGCGCGAGCCACTGGTCCACACCGCCGATGGTGTCCCCAACCACATGAACCGGCGCGTAGTCATCACCGTCCAATGATCAGCGACAGTCATCGACGGTGAACGGCCTTCCCCTTGATGAAACGCTACTACGACCTATGGCATGCCCGCATCAAGAGTCTGGTTAAGGCGGTTCAGGGGCGTCCGGTGGCATTTCTGGTGTTGTTCGGCCTGAGCCTTATCAACCTGTCCAGTGAATGGCCCAGCGACATAACACGTCCGGCTTTCGTGACCGAGCTTGACGATGCGCTTCCTGATTCCTTTAAAACGGCCCGGCAACTTCTGTTCGACCAGTATCAACGTCGCTTCCCGCGAGTTCCGACTGCTCAACCCGTGACCATTGTCGAGATTGATGACGCGACGCTGGCAGCCGTCGGTCAATGGCCTTGGCCGCGAAATCGCCTCGCGACCCTGATCGATGCCATTGCGGCGCTGAAACCGCTGGCTATCGGTCTCGACATCTACATGCCTGAGCCGGATCAGACCTCTCCCGACAAGGTGGCCGGCAATCTGCCGGAAACGGCTGGGGCGCTCGCCGCCAGCTTGCGGGCGCTCCCCAGTCACGAAGCCATTCTCGCGAACGCGTTGCGCGCAGCGCCGACCATACTGGGTGCTGCGGCGCTTGACCATCCCACCTTCGCGGCCAGCACCGATATGCGAAGCGCTCCGATCCTCGTGCATGGCACCGACCCGCTGAGCCGCGTGCAACGGTTCGACTATGTGCTTGCCAGCCTGCCGGAATTGCAGGCGGCGGCCCACGGGCAGGCGATGCTGAGCGTCGCGCTCGAGCAAGGCGTGGTCCGGCATATTCCCTTGATCATGGGTTTGGGGGAGAAGCTGGTTCCCGGTCTGCCGATGGAAATGCTCCGCCTCGCTACGGGGTCATCGGCGATCGATGTTTATGCCGACACGTCGGGCGTGCAGGCTGTGGGTGTCGCGGATGCGGAGGTGCCTACGCAACCCGGCGGTGATATCTGGTTGCATTTTGCGTCCATTCGATCGACGTTGAGCCGCTACGTGTCGGCACGCGACATCCTGCAGGGAACAGTTGATCCGGAACGGTTCAGGAACAAACTGGTGCTGGTCGGACTGACGGGTACCGGGGTGACTGATATGCGCACGACCCCGTTGGGGGAACTGGTGCCTGGGATTGAAATACAAGCGCAGGTTATAGAGACTATTTTTGAGGGGCGGTTTCTGCGTCGACCGACCTGGCTGAAATGGGCGGAAAGTGCATTTATCATGATGTTCGGATTGCTGATTATTTGGTATGTGCCGCGGACTCAATCGCGGTTTGCTTTGTTTCTGAGAGCGGTGCCTAAGGGGTCTACTTTTTTGGGGCTTTTTTTGCACCTGTCGAATCTCTTATGCTGCTTCTTTATTTTCGTGCGTTTCGGACTTCTGGTCGATGCGGCTTCGATTTTTATTATTCTTTCTGCGGTTATGGGGTGTTTCTTTGCGCCTGCGTTGTTGCATGCGGGCGAACGGGGTAGGACAGAGGTGACGCCGGCGAAGGGGCGTGAAGCGGATAGCGACGGTACCGGTAAGGCACCGGGACCTTGAAGTACGGGCGCGCGAATGGGCGTTGCGGATCGGTAAGACTCATTCGACTTTCTCGTCACCCGACATTCGCAGCGGGGTAGATTCGGGGCACCAGAATGGCGGGAAAGGCCGAGGACCCGCCGATAGTCGATGCGAAGTAGAGGGCGGGTCGTCGGCCAAGACGGACGTCGGGCGAACATCGCCCCGGTCGTCGTGAATGTTAGCTTCAAAGACGTTGGTTAAAAGGTGCCATCGGCCAGCGGAGCGGTCGATCGACAGTTACGTCCGAGTGCAGACATCTGTCGACATCCTGTTACCTTATTGATAGGCGATGCAACCCCTCCGTTGCTCTGTTTGCATCCCCATAAGGGACCCGCGCTCAGGGAAAAGCGGCGTTGATGAATCTTGGTCGGTTAGGTCCTCAGGTGGCCGTCGGCCAATCTCCGAACAATAGTTCCGGACCGCAAACAGGACGCGCCATGCACACAACGCTGACGATTGATGGAATCGATGTTCTTGTGGAAGGTGAAGGGAGCCAAACCATCGTCATGATCCACGGGTGGCCCGACACCTATCGACTATGGGACGAGCAGGTCGAGTTCTTCAGGGCGCACTACCGCTGTGTTCGGTTCACACTACCCGGTTTCGACATCGATAAACCTCGCCAAGCGTTTTCGTTGGCTCACTTGATTGGCACGTTCAAGCAAGTAGTCGAGAAGACGTGTCCGGGCGAGAAAATTATCCTGATGCTGCATGACTGGGGCTGCGTATTCGGCTACCAGTTCTACATGAAGCATCCCTCACTGGTATCAAAGATCATTGGGGTGGACATTGGCGACGCGCCTTCACGTCGATACGTCAAGTCATTGCCCGTAAAGGCTAAGGCCATGATCGTCAGGTACCAAGTGTGGCTCGCCATTGCGTGGCGTATCGGAGGGAGGCTCGGTGACCGGATGACGACGTCCATGGCGCACTGGCTGAGAGCTCCTGCGGATCCACAATTCATCTGTTCGTCCATGAACTATCCATACTATATCCAATGGACGGGCGTTCATGGATCGTACAGACACTTGGCCGAAGTTGTACCGCGCTGCCCGATGCTGTTCATCTACGGATCGCGCAGACCCTTCATATTCCATTCCCCGCAATGGGCCGAAGATTTGGCAGCACGAGAGGGTTGTCAAGTGCTTGCCTTTGACACGGGGCACTGGGTTATGCGAGAGGAGCCGCAGCGGTTCAATGCGACCGTGCAGGTGTGGCTGACCACAACGTGAATGACCGACGGGGCTATAAGGCACGTTCGAATTTATTGAAAGCGACCGTTCGCATTGGCCTCAGTCCGCGATTTAGCGAATGACGGCCAAGGCCGATCAACCGCCAATTGCCGAAACTACGCGAGCGGCGGTTCGTCGGCCTGAGCGGACGGTCGACTATCTATCATTGATTGGCTGAAATCGGCAGCAATGTGGACGTTGTCGGCGTCGCGACGTGAAGCCAACATGACGGTCTCATCTCGCACCAATCTTTGTCACTCAGCCAACTGATGATCAATCCAGAGACCTGTCGTTCGTGTTGGTGCTTCCGCGAACTAGATCGTGCCCGCAAGCGAAACTTCTCCGGCAGTCCGTCTCGAATCAACGCGATACAGATATCCGTCAGTTGCGGTTCTGGGGCGACCAAGGTGTGGGCTGCGATTATTCCTGCGCATCGTCGTACTCCCGCCGGCACTGCTCCATGTGCGGCCAGTTCTCGCGGATCCATGACGTAAAGCCTTCAAGGGCAGGTAACATGCTGGCGCCCATGCTGGTCAGTTCATATTCGACGCGTGGCGGCACTTCCGGGAAGTAGTGCCGTGTCAGAAGCCCATCGCGCTGCAGATTGCGGAGCGTCAGCGTAAGCATGCGTTGGGTAATTCCTTCAATGCCATGCTTGAGCTCGGAGAAGCGGAGACGATGTCCGTGGGCGATGGCGAGATGCGACATCACGAGGATCGTCCATTTGTCGCCAAGCCGGGAGAGCACTCCATGAGGAGCGCAGGACTGGAAGCGCGGACCGTCTTCTGTCTGCTCGTAGGGCCGCCCGTGTATGGAGTGTTTCAACAGTATCATCCCTGTGCCTGAGGTTGAAAAATGTGCCGTCTTCCGGCATTTTCCACGTGAGTATATATTAGTAACTCACGTGTATGGACAGGAGGAAGTTTATGTTGAATAGCAAGCAATCGATCGTGGTCTTCGGCGCAACGGGTCAACAAGGTGGATCCGTTGCGAAAGCGCTTCTCAACGCGGGGTGGCGGGTAAGGGCGCTGGTGCGCGATCCCACCTCAGCGAAGGCAATCACGCTTCGTGACGCGGGTGCTGAGCTTGTCCAGGGCAGCTATGCCGACACCAATGCAATCCAAACGGCGATGCGCGGTGCTTATGGCGTATTCAGCGTTCAGCAGAGTTCGCCTAGCGGTGAAGTGACGGACGAAGAGGAAGTGCGCTTCGGCATCGCGATCGCGGACCTTGCTGTCGCATGCGGCGTGACTCATCTCGTCTACAGCTCGGGGGGCGCGGTCAGCGACAGGCCTACTGGAATGGGTCACTTCGATAGCAAGATGCGTATAGAAGCGCATATTCGCAAGCTGCCGATTAAGGCGACGATCATTCGCCCGGTGGCCTTTATCGATATGCTGGTAATGCCGGGCTTCGGACTTGACGAGGGGCGCTTCAACTTTTTCATGCACCCTGAACAGTCCATCCAGCTTCTGGCTGTGGAGGACATCGGCAAGTTTGTCGAACCGATATTTGCAGACCCGAACCGCTTCGGCGCCCGGACCTTTGAGATCGCCAGTGATACCGTGACCGGCAAGGATCTCGAGGCTCTGTTCAGCCAAGCGGCAGGACGCCCGATTGCGTATTCGCGGTTCACGGACGAGGTGCTGGAGGCCAGCCCTTTCCTCGCCAGTCTTACCGCTCTGTTGGATGAAGGGCCGCTTGCGGGGCATGCCGACCTAAACGCGCTGCGGGAAATCAATCCTGCGATGCAGTCCGTTCGTGAATGGCTCGCCGGAACTGGCCGAGACTCCTTCGTCCGTGCTTTGGGTACCGAGGGCACATGGGCGTATGGTCGCGGTTGATCCCTGCTTCCCTTACCCGGACGGCAGGCTGCAAAGCACCGCGCTTTCTTCGATGGCATCCGTCGCTAATCACGGCCATGTTGATCGTCAATTGCAACGCGACCGCGTTCGTCCGAGCTCCGCGCGATAGCGAACGTACCCTTTGCAGGTTGCGAACGGCCGCTTAGGCCGATGACCCGCCTTACGAGCTGCAAGAGCGAAGGGCGGTTGTACCTTGCAAGTGCTCGTTCCAACCACCCAGCAATCTCCGTCAGTTGTGGGGTCGACTTCTGCCCGACATTGCCCGATCTATGACGGGCTTCTCGCCAGTTTATCTTCAGATCGGCGTCGGCCGCATTGAGACGTTCGACAGCACGGGAAAGATCGTTAACAATCGGCAGAGCAACTTCAGATAGCGACCGTCATCGGTCGGTTCTCTCGTCGTTCGGTATTGCAATTTCCCTTTCTCCCCGCTTCTCCTGCCATGATTATTGCCCTCGAATCACCCGATCAACCCGACGTGATCGCTCTCATTGCCGAACTGGACGCATACCAGGACTCCCTTTACCCGCCAGAGAGCCGGCACTCCCTGGATCTGGCGTCGTTGAAGCAGCCCAATGTCCTCTTTGCCGTTGCGCGGGACCGTCTGGGCGAGGCAATTGGCTGTGGGGCGATTGTCCTCTGCCCTGAATTCGGCGAACTCAAACGCGTGTATGTCAGTCCTCGCGGCCGAGGGCAAGGCATCGCCAAGAAACTCATCACTCTGCTCGAGTTACGGGCAGTAGACTCTGGCTGTAAGTTGCTCAAGCTTGAAACCGGACCGTACCAACATGAGGCGCTGGCTTTGTATGCCGCAGCCGGTTATCGGCGCCGGGGACCGTTTGGTGATTACACGAACGACCCAATGAGTGTTTTCATGCAGAAACACATCGCGGCATGAGACGTGGATTCGGCCGGACACACAAATCGTCGCGGACAAACCGCCCACGCCGGCCTGAATAGCGTGAGCTGCTTCACTCCCGAACCTCTCCCTTCCCGGAGCGCAACCATGTCTTCTCTTGCCAATACTTTCCGCCAACTGCACACAGCCTCCGAGCCGCTGCGCCTGCCAAACGCATGGGACGCCGGTAGCGCGAGGCTGTTCGAAAGTCTCGGTGCCAAGGCGATTGCGACCACCAGCGCAGGCGTCGCCTGGGCCAACGGCTATCCCGACGGCCGCACCATGCCTGTGGACACGGCCGTCCAGGTTGCGGCGAGCGTTGCGCGCGTGTTGCACGTGCCGCTGACCGTCGACATCGAGAACGGTTATGCCGACGAACCCGCGGCGGTGGCGCGGACGGTCCTGCGATTTATGGAGGTCGGCGTCGTCGGCATCAATATCGAGGACGGCCGGGATGCGCCCGAGCTGCTCGCGGCAAAGATCGAAGCCATCAAGAACGCCGCTGCCGGCGCGGGTGTGGACATCTTTGTCAATGCGCGTACGGACGTCTATCTGGGCTCGCTGGTCGAGGACGACAAACGCGTCGGCGAAGTGCTGCAGCGCGCCGCGCGCTATCGCAGTGCGGGCGCCGATGGCTTATTCGTGCCGGGGCTGTCCGCGCCCGCAGACATCAAGGCCGTCGTGGCTGCCGTCGGACTGCCCCTGAACGTCATGGCATGGCCGGGCTTGTCTGACGCATCGGCGCTCGGTCAGCTAGGCGTCCGGCGACTGAGCGCCGGGAGCGGGATTCCGCAGGTGCTGTGGGGCCATGCCGCAAGACTGGCGCAGGATTTCCTGGAAACTGGAAGCTCGACTCCCATGGGACGCGATGCCATGAGCTATGCGCATCTGCAGGCGCTGTTTGTTGGCATCTGAGCTACCAGGGAGACGCCGCACATATCTCGCGAAATTATCCGCATCGAAGCGCTGTCGACGTACCTGCATGGGGAGAATGGGAATGGTCGTGCGCTGGAGACTACCGTCTCACAGCGGCAGCCGTTCCCGACATGCAGTCAGCGTCAGTTGTCTGAGCCAACGATGAACAGGATCGACCTCTGAACGAGGATGCCACATCTGCGAGACCGTTATCTCCGCGGTTTTCACAGGAAGCTCGAAGGCATGCAACGTGGCAGATGCGGCCAATCCTTGCTGTTCAGCCTGACCCCCCATCAAAGACGCAGGCACGAGCGCTATCAAGTCGGAGGCTCGGGTCACAGCCAGCGCGGCGGGAAAACTCGGAACGACGGCGACAATCGTTCGTTCCAGCCCTAAAGCGGCCAGCGCCGCATCGACCGGTCCGCTTGCGCGACCGCGTCGTGAAGCGACGACATGGCCAAACGCGATGTACCTATCGGCCGTCACCTCACGCTCCATTGCGAGCGGATGCCCCTGTCTGACAACACCAAGAAAGCGGTCCCGGAACAATGCCTGCACGCGGACTTCCGGTCCCATTTCGCTCAATACACCGATTTCAAGATCAGCGGAGCCATCGCGCAAATACGCCGCCGTCTTCTCAAGCTTGGGCGCAAAACGCAGACGCACGAGTGGCGCATCCGCAATAGCCGCAGCGATCAGCGAAGCGGCGAATGCCTCCACGAAACCGTCGTTGGCGCGAATGGTAAAGGTTCGCTGCAACGTCGAAAAATCCGGCTCCGTCGTTGAGGGACGAAGTACCGCACGCGCCTCGTGAACCGCATTCTGAGTGCGTTGGCGCAGTTCCTCCGCATGGGGCGTCAATACCATCCGGCGCCCCGCCCGAACCAATAACGGGTCACCGGTCGCTTCGCGAAGCCGGGTCAAGGTCCGGCTCATGGCCGAGGCACTCAATCCCAGTCGACGTGCAGCACCGGCCACGCTGCCATCGGCAAGCAATACGTCGAGCGCAATGAGTAAATTCAAGTCGGTTTCGGGCATGCCTGATCGTAGCAGGACCCGCTGAAACATGGCGTTTGATGCAGGTTATAAGTGCAACTGCTGCGTCTTCCGCCATGTCTCTCCCATCGATATATTTCCTGTATCGACCCATGACTATCGGGTCTTATTCATAGGGAACTATCAATGCAAGACAACTCTCTGCAGAAAACCGTCCTCCTCGTCGGCGCATCCCGCGGCCTCGGATTCGCCATGGTCGAGGAATACCTCAAGCGCGGCTGGCGAGTGATTGCCACCGGGCGAGAGAGCTCAACAGAAAAGCTGCGCCAACTCTCGGAAAGCACTCAAGGCGCGCTGGAAGTTGAAGCAGTCGATATCACAATTCCCGACCAAGTCGCCGCATTACACGATCGTCTTAAAGATCGGCAAGTGGATCTACTTTTCGTGAATGCGGGCGTCAAGAACGACGATCGTGAAACGATCGCCGATGTCTCGACCGAGGAATTCGTGCGCGTCATGGTGACGAATTCGTTGAGTCCGATGAGAGTCATCGAGGCGTTTCAGGACCTCGTGCGGCCGACCGGAACGATTGGTGTCATGTCGTCAGGGCAAGGTAGCCTCACCAACAACACTAACGGCAATTACCAGGTCTACCGGGCCAGTAAGGCTGCTCTCAACATGTTCATGCGTAGCTTCGCAGCGCGCCACCAGGACGACGCGAGAACCCTGCTATTGATGGCGCCTGGATGGGTACGAACGGACATGGGCGGTCCTGGCGGACGTCTGAGTATCGAGGAAAGTATCCCGAACTTGCTGAACACGATGGAGGCTTACGAAGGCCGTTCCGGATTGCATTACCTGGACTACCTGGGAAGAGTCGTTCCTTGGTGAGCGGTGACGAAATTCCAAAGTCACCGCATCCGCCAAAGAGCGCAATACATCGCGATACCCCCGGCAAGTCCAACGAGATCTAAGGACCCGCCGAGGTTAAAAAATGAACCGAAGATCACCCACCAACCAGCGACTTTCCTTGCGAAAGAATCTTGTCACAAACCTGCTTGGTGACTTGCTGCTTCAACCCGCCGCCACTCAGATCAACCTGTTTCCCATCGCCACTTTTCAAAAGACCTGCAGCCCCTGAGGTATACCCGCTATCCGACGACGCAGCCGATGTCCCACCTATCTTGCTCATCAGCGAGTCTTTAACCGACGACGCCCCGTTGCCACTGAGATAGTTGTTCTTGATACAAAACTGCAGCACGCCTGCAACATTACTTGTACTACCCGATGTCAGCGATGACCCGGTCAACCCGCCGGTCATGCCGCTCATGCTCCCCAGGCTGCTGAGCCCGCTGGACGAGGATCCATCGGAGCTGCCGCCTCCTTTCAACAAATTGCCAAGCTGCGCGTGAGCGGCTGAAAAGGGTAACAACATTGCAATTGCGATGCCTGCAACGGTGCGGCGATATGTGCGGACTTTCATGCTCGGACTCCTTCAGTGACTAAAACCAGCCTCTAATATAGTGCGTTTCGCGCCAGACGTTGAATAAGAACGTTCCCGGCTTGCGCTTGGACAATTTAGATGGAGTGCTGATGATCAAAGATGGTCAATGAAGATCAAAGAACGGCAGCCGAAAATCAATGAAAGTCCCGGCTCACGCTCGTCAACCCACCCAGCAGATACGACATATCCACCAGCCGCTGCGCGACAAGATGTCGAACCTCACCCTCGCATTGCCACGTACCGTACACAGCCAGCAACGTCGAACCAAGTGCCTCGCGGCGCTGCTTCTCCAGCAAGCTCGGCCACACGATCACGTTGACGTTGCCGGTCTCATCTTCAATGGTCACGAACATCACACCCTTCGCCGTTCCAGGCCGTTGACGCACGGTCACGAGTCCGCATCCGCGCGCTAACTTCCCGTTCCTGTAATCACGCAACGTAGCAGCCGACATCAAGCGCAGTTCAAGCAACGCCGGCCGCAACAGTTCAAGCGGATGACGTCCGAGCGACAGACCCGTAGCCTTGTAGTCGCTGACAATATCCTCAGCTTCAGAGGGTGCGCCGAGCAGAGGCGTGACATCTTCCACGTGTGTATCGTTGAGCATGTCTTTATCGGGCACGGCCGCCACGGATTGCCATAACGCTTCCCGTCGATTGCCGGCAAGCGTAGTCAACGCGTTGGCAGCAGCCAGCGCCTGCAAGTCATGACGGTCAAGTTGTGCCCGTTGCGCGAGGTCACCCACGTTGTCGAACTGACGCACGCTACGCGCCGTTTCAATACGCTCAGCCGCACCATCGCGCATTCCGCGAAGCAGCGATAGCCCCAGCCGCACAGCAGGCCTGCTGTCATCGCCGCGACATTCATCCGGATATTCAAGCACCGAGTCCCAGCCGCTTACTGTCACGTCGGCGGGAAACACGACCACACCATGGCGCTTCGCATCCTGCACGAGTTGCGAAGGGGAGTAGAAACCCATCGGTTGCGAGTTCAGCATGGCCGCGAGAAACGCCGCCGGTTCATGTCGCTTCAACCAACTGCTGACATACACCAGCAGCGCAAAACTCGCCGCATGGCTTTCAGGAAAACCATATTCACCAAAGCCCTTGATCTGCTCGAAAATAGCTTCTGCAAAAGCCTTTTTATAACCGCGCTCGATCATGCCGTTCACAATCCGGTCATAATATTTCCCCAGACCGCCTTTGCGTTTCCACGCGGCCATTGCCCGCCGCAATGCATCGGCCTCACCCGCTGTGAACCCGGCTGCGATCATCGCGATCTGCATGACCTGTTCCTGAAATATCGGTACGCCCAAGGTTCTTTCGAGCGCGACCTTCAGATCGTCGTTTGGAAAACTCACCGGCTCCAAACCCTGACGCCGCCGCAAATACGGATGCACCGCGCCACCTTGAATAGGACCAGGCCGTACGATCGCAACCTCGATCACCAGATCGTAAAACTCCTTCGGCCGCAGTCGCGGCAACATCGACATCTGCGCCCGCGATTCAATCTGAAACACGCCGATAGTGTCCGCCTGCGAGATCATCTCGTAGGTCGCTTCATCTTTTGGCGGGATGTCCTGCATCTCGAAGCGCTCACCGCGTTTCTCCGAGACAATATCGAGCGTGCGTCGAATGGCCGACAGCATGCCGAGCGCGAGCACATCGACTTTTAAAAGCCCCAGCGCTTCCAGATCGTCCTTGTCCCACTGGATCACGCTGCGATCCACCATAGCCGCATTTTCGATAGGAACCAGCCGCGTCAGTTTCTCCCGGCTGATCACAAACCCGCCGGAATGCTGCGACAGATGCCGCGGAAAATTCAGCAATTGCGCAGCCAGCGACGCCCACGATTGAATCAACGGATTCTCCGGATCAAGCCCGGATTCGGTGAAGCGCTGCAGCAGGTCATGACTGGTATCGAACCACTGATGCGACTTCGCGACGCGATCCACAATCTGCGGATCGACGCCCAGCGCCTTGCCCGTCTCACGCAATGCGCCACGCGGCCGATACGTCGACACCGCCGCTGCAATCGCCGTGCGATCACGCCCATATTTCCGATAGATATACTGGATCACTTCCTCGCGCCGCTGATGCTCGAAGTCGACATCAATATCCGGCGGCTCACCACGCTCCTTGCTGATAAACCGTTCGAACAGCATGTTGCCGCGCGCCGGATCCACTTCGGTCACGCCGAGGCAATAACACACGGCGGAGTTCGCCGCGGAACCACGCCCCTGGCAAAGAATGTTTTCGCTGCGGGCAAAGCGGACGAGGTCATAGACGGTGAGGAAATACGCCTCGTATTTCATATGCTCGATCAACTCGAGTTCATGTTCTATCTGCGCCTGCACCTTGTGCTCAATGCCGAGCGGAAAACGCCGATGCGCGCCAATATAGGTTTCCTGCCGCAAATAAGCGGCGTGGGTATAACCGGCCGGCACGATCTCGTCCGGATAGTCGTAACGCAAATCATCGAGTGAAAATGTGCAGCGCGTGAGCACGTTGAGGGTTTCGCCAAGCGTGTATTCCGGATAGAGATTCGCGAGCCTCAACCTGGAGCGCAGATGTTGTTCGGCGTTCGGCGCGAGATCGTAACCACATTCCGACACCGGTTTGCCGATACGAATTGCCGTCATGGTGTCCTGCAGCGGCTTGCGCGAACGCACGTGCATCACCACGTTGCCGGTCGCCACCACGGGCACCTTATGAAACGCAGCCACGTGCTCGACGGTCCCCCGATGCATGTCATCGAGTGCGCGCTGGTGCAGCGTCAATCCAACCCACGCGCGCTGAGGAAACGTGGTGTCGAGCCATTCAATCTGGGCATCGAGCGCAGTCTGCTTTGCGGGGAAATCGGGTACGAGGATCGCGAGACAATCGGGCATGCCGCGCAGATGTGTGAACTCTTTATCGGGGCGTGCCAGATCGTTCGGCGTGAGCAGGTATGCGCCTTTTTTCGACCGCATGCGGGCAATGGTGATGAGCTCGGACAAATTGCCGTATCCATTGCGGTTCGTCGCCAGCAAAATGAGTCCGAAGGCCGGCGAAAGATCCGCGTTGACGAGCTTGAAATACGAGCCGATCACCAGTGGAAAATTCAGATTCTTCGCCTCCACATGCGCGCGTACGACACCCGCGAGCGAGCATTCATCGGTGATCGCCAAGCCGGCATAACCGAGTTGCGCCGCCCGCGCGACCAACTCCTCTCCACGCGATGCTCCGTGAAGGAACGTGAAGTTGGAAAACGCGAAAAGCTCCGCATACGCGGGCAGCATGGAGAAGGTTGTATCCACGATTCATCATCCAAACAGACCGTGGAGAAACCAGCGCGGGTCTTCGGCCTCCGCACTGCCGGGCCGCTCGCGATAAATCCAGTAGCAACTTTGATCGCTGGCTTGCGCGACGAAATAATCGCGGCTGGTCAAACCGCCGTCGAACCATCCTGCCTCGATGCGTTCAGCCGGCGACACCAGTTTCAGCGACGACCCATAAAACGGCCGATGGCTTTTCATCATCAATTGCAACGGCTTTTCAAGCAGCCACGCCGGGCGCGGCAGATCGGACGGCACGGCTTCAAGCTTTTGCGGAAGGGTGGTATCGGTGACGGAGATCCATCGGTTCGCCTGTTCCGGCCGGTAATCCGATGAAGGCGCCGCACGCAGCACGTTCTCGGCACCCAGCCGCGCCACCAGCAATTCGAGCAACCGATTGTGGTCTTCAGGCGAGCCGCCGGGTTCGGGAAAGAGCGTCTCGGTAGGCGGTTCGGCAGGCTGTATTTTTGCGGCGCTCAGGCGCAGCGCGATCACAGGCGCCACGAGTTCCGTGCGGCCAAGCCGCTCCTTGAACAAGCGAACGAGATGTTCTTCGTGCCAGGTCGGTTCGGCGAGGGCGATCTGGATAACGGTGGGATCGATGGCATCGCGGCCGCGCTCGTGTTCCAGCGTGAGCGTGGCGTGCGTGAGCGCCAGTTGCTGCGTGCTCAGCCAGCCGCACAATTGCACGATCAACCGGCGCGCGGCAAACAACATGGCTTCCGCATGCTCAATGCGATCGGGCAACTCGATGCGCGCGCTGAAAGCCGGCGGCACGGCCAGCCATTCATAGAGTTCGGGCGCGAGACCATAAGCGCGATCGAGCGAATCCAGCAGCGCGACACCGCAGCGTTTCTTCAAGCCGGCACGCGGCAGGCGGCGGATGTCGTTCAGCGTCTTGCAACCGAGTCCCGTGAACCAGTCCCTGAAAGCCCGCACTTCCGGCGCGGCGTGGAACGGCAGCGTTCCGAGCTTGCGTTCGAGCGACGTCATTTTCAGCACGCGCCGCTTGCCGAGGTGAGCGCTCTGGGTGCTTTTGGCCAGCAGCCACGCGCCCTGGCCGGTCGGCGCCGTACTTAAACGCGCCGTCACGCCGATGGCATCGACAATGTCCCGCATCTGATGACACAGCCGCACGATGCCGCCGAAGAGCCGCAAGCTCGCCGTGACGTCGATAACAATGGTTTCCTCATCGCAGAGCGTGACCATGGGTGAGAATTTCATCAGGGAAAAAGCTACCTCGCGCATCAAGTCGTTTTCCCGGCTTAACTCGCGCTCGAACATGAGGGTGTCGGGCGAGAGGGTGAGGACGCCACCGCGTTTCATGCCGATACACACGCCGGCCTCGCGAGCGCCCACGTCAGCGATAGAGACCGTGTCGCGGTCGAGGACGACGCAGCCGTGCTCAGCACTACGCGACCAGCGTGGACGAAACACTTCCAGCGACAACCGGGGTAGATGTATGCCGACGTACACGGGCATAGGGACTCAGCAGGACGGGGGAGGGTTGCAAAATGACGGACAGTCTTTCGGCGCGGATCGGGCCTTTGCGCTTGATGATGTCGACAGCAATACCGTCGCCGGCCGGCCGCACGCACAGCCTCAACGTGGCCGGTGACGAATCCGCCGCGCTCGCGAGCGGGCGCACCATCAGGAATAGCGTTTCAGAGGATTGCGCGGCCATATGCAGGCGCCGTAGCGACTCCGTGCGCGCGTATTGCTGCCAGAAGATAAGCGCCCCGCAACTGCCGGTCTTGAGGATTTGCTCGGCTGACCACAACGCGTCAGCCAGTTTCGATGCACGCACCTGGAGCAGCTTGTCGAGCGGTACACCTAGATACGCAAAAGCGAGAGAGTTCGGCATGTGAGGTGGTTGCACGAAGGCGATAGGGCGGCGGCTTACCGCGGCGAGCGCCGGGCGTAACAGCCTGACTTCGCCCACGCCCGGTTGCTGCACCAGCAACTCGATCAGCGTTCCCAGAGGCCAGCCGCCACCCGGCAGTTCGGCCGACAGCACGGCATAACCCGTGTCGACCGTTTGCCCATGCGAGCGCGCGAGCTGCGACCCGCGCCACAAGGCGGGGTGGATGTCTTCGACGTTCTTGAGCAGGGCTGACATGGTAAATTTAACTGTATGGATGTACAGTACTTTACCTTGAATTGATCGATTCTGAACTGCCCCTTTTTAAACGTCGGCGACGAAAACCGAGAGGAAATTATGACCGGCGAATGGTGCGAAAACGGTAGGGAGAATGCGCGGTGAGCATCCTGGTTGGCACGGCTTCATGGACAGATCCCACGCTGATCAAGTGCAAGCGTTTTTATCCGCCTGGCTGTTCGAGCGCGGAGGCGCGGTTGCGTCATTACGCGTCCGTGTTCCCGTTGGTGGAGGTCGATTCCAGCTATTACGCCATGCCTAACGCCGCGAATTCGGTGTTGTGGGCTGAGCGGACACCGCCCGGGTTTGTGTTCAACATCAAGGCGTTTCGCTTGTTCACGGGGCATCAGACCGCACGAGACATGTTCCCGCCGGACATCCAGCCACTTCTGCCGCAGAACGGCAAGACAAGCCTGTATTACAAGGATTTGCCGGGTGAGTTGCAGCAGGAATTATGGTGCCGGTACTTCGAAGCCGTTGAGCCGCTTCGTGTTGCCGGCAAGCTCGGCGCGGTGCATTTCCAGTTCGCGCCGTGGGTGATCTGCAATCCCCACGGCATCCGGCATGTCGAGCACTGTGCAGACGTCATGAGTGCAATGGACGGCTACACTATGGCGGTTGAATTTCGTAACCAGACCTGGTTCGACGAAAAGCGCCGCGACTCCACGCTCGCCATGGAACGTGAGCGCGGGCTGGTGAATGTGGTGGTGGATGAACCGCAGGGGGCGAGTAACAGCATCCCCGCCATTTGGGAAACAACGCATCCGCGGCTGGCGCTGATTCGCATGCATGGACGCAATCAGGACACATGGAATATCAAAGGCGCGGTTGCATCGTCGTCGAGATTTCACTACGAGTACAACGACGATGAACTTGATTCGCTAGCTAGTCAGATCATCGAAATTTCGAAAGCGGTTGAATCGACGCATGTGGTTTTTAATACCAACTACGAGGACCAGGGGCAGAGGAATGCGACGAAGTTGATGGGTATTCTCGGGGTTGCGGCGTAGTTGCCATGAGCGTGAGGCGTTGATCTACATGCTTCCAACGTCCTCCGAAGAAGATGGTGGTTGAGAGGAAGCGGGAGGAGTACGAAGCTGAAGTCTCGGCGGCAGATCAGACCAAGGATATAGAAAACGGAATGGTTTACGTTCGACGCATCCGTAATAACCTTTTTCATGATGGGAGCGTGTCAGTCACGATGAGTCAAATTGTGACGAATTAATTGTAGATTCGTTTATGGTCTTTCGCGCTAGCGGATATACTTTCTAGCCCGTGCGAACGAACAATAGTGTTTGACACAAGACAGTAGAGTTTGACATGGGCGTTGTGCTGGCCAGTTGCGAAAAACCGGAATTGACCTGACCGGGTCGTTGCGCCAAGGCTCCGCTCGGTCTGCGTGCCTACGGCGTTAGGTTACTTTCAACGTTAAGATTCATGAGGCCCACTGTGCGTCACGATGCGGAGATTTCAATTCAAGAGTCAAAAGGAATGAATGGCATTTACCCATGCCTTGAGTGCGGTAGAGATACTTCACACTCGGTTCAGTCGATTGTGAACTCCAACCACTTCGAGGGGCTTGCTCAGTTTTGGGACCACTACCTTACTGTGCGCTGTAATGGATGTGGAACGGTAAGCTTCTGCCACGTTTCAAAGTGCAGCGAAGAGGAAGATTACGATGAAAGAGGCCAACCCATTCTCGTTCAGCATAAGACGCACTATCCCGGTTTCCCAGAAACATGGCAGTCACAGATCGAGCATTTTGTGGAAGTCAGCCGAATTCAAGAGCTAGAGAGCTTCCAACCAAATCGCCCGCTCGACACCGCCAGGCTGACGCAAATGTTGGCTGAGCTGAATCGCTCATATGAAAGTCACTCGTTTCTCTCGTGCATTTTTTTGATTCGCGCGATCCTTGACCACGTTCCTCCTATTTTTGGTTTAGGAAGTTTTGCGGAGATCGCGAACAATTACGCTGGCGGTGGCAAGTCGTTTCGGGAGTCTATGCAACACCTGGGGAATTCCTCGCGAAAGATTGCGGATTCATACTTGCACACTCGAATCCGTCCCAAAGAGTCTTTGCCGACGAAGACGCAAGTGGAATTCAGAGCAGATATCGATGTTCTGGTTGGCGAAGTTATCCGCATCTTGCGAGCAAAACCTTAACAAGTCCGGAAACGCGGACTTGTGTAATCGGCGCATAGCACCGTATGCACGACTGGAGAGCCTAAAAATTTGTGCCAAATTCTTTTGCCGCAAGATCGCTGCTCCGATCGAATTCAATTATGTTCGTGTCGACCTCTATTTCGTTGGAACGCAATCGCGTGTGTCGCTAGATATTTGATTTTATTTGGAGGCGTTGTGTCAACTCTATTGTTCCTTCACAGATCGCTGACGGCGGGATCATGACGACGCAACGAGTACGTAATCACGAACTAGAGGATCGGTCACTGGCCGCACTTCGTTTGGCGGTGCCCGCCAAGTGGGTTGTCCATGACTTCCAGTCCGACTACGGGATCGATGTCCAGTTTGAGTTGTTCGATGAAAGTGGTCTGGCAACAGGGCTTAGGTGCTATGGACAGTTGAAGGCGACCGACAGCGCTGAAGAGGAGGACACGCTATCTCTGGATCGCGATCACTTTGAATATTGGTCGTCGCACATGGATCCCGTATTGCTATTTCGCTACTACGAGGAAAACCAGACGATCCATTGGTGCTGGATACATGAGGTCGCTTGGTCCCTGAAGCCCCACGCAAACAGTTTGTCGGTGGTGCGGTTTCTTCGCCTTTGGAATCGGAATACTTCCGCAAAGGATATTCACGACTTCCTCGCAAAGAGAGGACAAGCGCTGGCCTCCCGCCTGCAACCGCCATTTGCAGTGGCAATCGTCAGCGCGTCGCTGCCGCGACCGGAGCTCTTTGCGTTTGCAGAGGCTCTCGGAAAAGCGGTGAACCGACACCTGTTTGAGGTAATAGCTGGTGACCAGCCGGACGCCGCCTTCAAAGTCTTCGTCGAAAACACGACCATTGCTACGACCCACCTCGGGCTGCCTGGGCTCGTGGTCTCCCTTGAAGATGCGCCACACGATCAGCATTCGCTCGTGTGGCTGCTGATATTCCTGACTGCCTGCCGATATGACAGGATACTTGCCGCTCGACCCTTGGCGCAGAGTCATGCTGCACTCCTAGTGCAAGAGGCACGCGGTCCGCTATTGGCGCATGTGGTAGACGCCATGGCTTATGCGCTAGGCGTTAAGGAAGCGGCGGCAAAGTTAGAGCCATTCAAAACTGCTACCTCCGCGGAGGCGCAGATGGACCAGCCTCTTCTTTTCTGCGCGCTATTTACAGCGGCCGATCGTTACGGACAGATTGACGAGTGGGCTGAGATGCTTAAGGAGGCTCGCGAGTCGTCCGATGACGCAGGCCAGAAAGCTGCCATCTCTTATAGCTTGGGAAACACACTTGCGGCCATGAAGCGATGGAAGGAGGCGGCAGATGCATTCAGGGCCGCATCTTCGTACGACGCGGACTACCTTGTACGTCCGTACTTTCATTGTGACCTGGGCGCCTCCCTTTTTGAGAGCGCGGACTATACGGGCGCTGTCGCTCATTATCGGCAGGCGCTCGAATTGGACGACGATAAAGAGACACGCTACTTCTTAGGCGACTCGCTTTTCTGTATGGGTAACTTTGCTGCCGCCCAGTGCGAACTGCGCAAGGCCATGGAGCAGGGCATCAATCCCGACTCACAGGCCCATGCAATCCTTCTGGTGCTGCTATGCACTGAGATGATAGAGCAATGGCACGTCGATATGGTTGTTGCTCCAAGTCACTATGAGGGCGGACTCGAGGACGTTGAGAGACTAACGCAAAAGCGGGAGGCGGATTTCGACGCCCTGCTCACTGAGTTACTAACCGAGCATGGCGGCAGCGGACTCTTCAATTTCAATGCGGGGCATGCGTCTATCGTTGCAGGAAGGCACCAAACCGCAGCTTTGAGGTACTTTCACTGCGGTCTTCGCCAACGGGGAGACGCTGAAGCATGGGCGCTGGGAATTGTCTGCGCGATGCAAAGCGGAGATAGCATGCTTATGGCGCTAGGTATGACCGTCGGCTACTCTTTTTGTGGCGAAAGCGTCATACACGAGTATTTGCAGCACTGCCGCCCACAGGGATTGCGGCCGCAGGATCTTCAGCAGTGGCATCAACAAATAATTGACGCGTTCCGCACCGCGAGACGAGACGCTCGGCGCCCACTGACTATTCGTTTGTGGGGTGACGAGGGGATGCACAGCGTGGACGTCATGCTATGACACGCCGATAGATCACTCAACGGTCGGCGGTATGGGTTGGAGGGTCGCCTTTTGGGTCGACCGCTCCACGAGAACACGTCCGGCAATTGCTTGGGGCAATTCTCGAATGTGGTTAACGACCCCGGGCATAAAGGAGCCGGCGCGACGAGCCAACCTGGTATTCGTTTCGTCACTTTCAAGACGTGTCATTTGGAAAGCAATCGCGAAAATAAATCCCGTAGGTCACGCAAAATCCACGATGACTTTCATCGCTTTCGACCGGTCATTTGCGGTTTCAAAAGCCTTGAGCGAATCGCGATAAGAGAAGATATCGGATATCAGCGGCTTGGTATCGATCAACCGCTTGTTGAGCAGTTCAACTGCAATAGCAAATTCCTCATGAAACCGGAATGCGCCGCGCAAATCAAATTCCTTGGCCACAATCACATTCATCGGCAGCGGCACATCGCCCCCGAGACCCACCTGAACGATAACCCCGCGCGGCCGGATCGAGTCGAATGCGCCACGCAATGCGGACGCATTGCCGCTCGCTTCGATCAGCACATCGAACGTGCCCTTGCCTGCAGCGAAAGGCAGGAGCGCATCCGGCGCCTGCAATATGTTGAACGCTTGATCGGCACCGACTTCAAGCGCGCTTTTCAGAGGCAACTCATTCACATCGGTTGCCACGACATGCGCGGCGCCGGCACGTCGCGCTGCCGCGACAATCAATGCGCCAATCGGACCGCATCCTGTGACCAGCACGCGCTTGCCGAGCAATGGTCCCGCCCTGCGTACCGCGTGAAGCGCAACCGACAAGGGCTCGGCCATGGCGGCTTCAGCATCGCTCAACGCATCCGACACAACGTGAGCCTGCGACCGATCAATCACGATCTCCTGGCGAAACGCACCCTGGACGTGCGGCGTACGCATTGCGCTGCCGTAGTAGCGCATGTCGAGACAGTGGTTTTGCAGACCTTGCTGGCAGTATTCGCAGTGTCCGCAGGGCCGGCTGGGACTGATCGACACGCGCGTTCCGACGGGCATGTCGGTGACACCGGCACCAACGCCCGAGACTACGCCCGATACCTCATGCCCGAGCACCATCGGTTCCTTGATGCGGACCGTCCCGAAGCCGCCGTGATTGAAGTAATGGAGATCAGAACCGCAGATGCCGCCGGCGCGAACGCGAATCAGCAGTTGATGCGCTTCCGGTTCGGGCGTCGGGACATCTTCAATGCGCAAATCCAGCGGCGCGTGAATCACGAGTGCATGCATGGCGAAAACCCCTTGTTAGGCGGTACATTGAGCGGTACATCGAACGTGCTCCACTCTACGGCCAGCTCTTCAGCTTGAACAAGATCGATTCGGTCTGGATCAATAGGCGCGCCTTATGATCCCGCTGCAATTCAGCTGCAATTCAGCTGCGATTCCACTGCGCGCAGCGTGAGCCGCGCGCATTCATGACCAGCCGCACCGTCGATCAGAACCTGTGGCGCAGGCCAATCGTCGCTTCGAACAGCGAGTTATAGCCATTGAAGGGCTGGTTCGATCCTGCACTACCCGCCAGCGTGGTCCATGCGCCGGTCAGGTGGTTGTAGTCCACGCCCACATAAACGTCGGTCCGCTTGCTGAGCAAGTAGTCAAGCGTCGGGCCGGTTGTGATCCGCGTTCCGCTTGTATTTGCGTGACGCAGGAAGTCGATATAAACCGGCATCATCAATTGCAGCGAAGGCGTGATGAAGTAGCCTGCTGCAACCGAGAACGAATCATTGCGGTAGTCAGCCGGATACACATGGCTATAGATGTAGGAGCCGTAGAGCTTGGCGCTGCCAAGCGCGTAGGTCGCACCCGCGGTAAATACCTTCTGCGAACTGTCGGGAATCGTGATGCCGAAATACGTGCTGCCGTAAGCCGAGGTTGCGGGTGTCAGGCCGCCGATATCGTTGATGACCTGATAAGCGGCGCCCACGCTAAGCGGCCCACGGTCATAAGAAAGACTGACCGCCGGCGAAGAGTTCTGATGGACGTTGCCCGCTGTCTGGCCAAAGGTGTAGGCGCTGCGCAGGGTGAAGCCGTAAAGTGTCGGCGAGGTATAGCGCGCCGTGTTGTCCAGACGTCCGCCGCCGGTTTCCCCTGCGCCCTGGAAGCCCGTGGTGCCGGTGTAGTTCGAGAACGCATAGATGTCATGCGTGTAGCCCATTTCATGCACGAGCGTGTACTGGCGGCCAAGCGCGATCGTGCCATAAGGCGACACAAGCCCAACCATTGCCGTGCGGCCGAACAGCCGGGCAGCACCTGAAGGCGTCGACTGCTGCGTCACGCCGGTGTTCGGCGTGAAACCGTTTTCAAGCTGGAAGATCGCCTTCATGCCGCCGCCCAGGTCTTCCGTGCCCTGCAAACCCCAGCGGCTGCCAGACAGTTCGCCGCCGCTTCCCATGGTGAAAAGTTTTCCACCGGTCTTGGTCTGGTGGTTATCGAAGCGAATGGCTTCGTCGATGATCCCGTAAAGCGTGACGGACGACTGCGCATGTGCGACGTTAATGGCACAAGCTGTACTTAGTATGCCGAAGCAAATCTTTTTCATGTGTTTCCCCTGTTGTCGAAAGTCCAAACCCTCTATTTCCTGAAGCGTTTTCTTATATCCGGCACACTCTTTGGTGGCCGCGATCCGCGTTCATCACGCGGTATTTCCAGGCTTGAGCATGCTGCGCAGCGCTGCCCTGAGAGCCCTCTGCACGCCATGCATTCGATCGGACGCCCGGCGCAGGGAAGCATAGGAAATGCTCCGGCATGGCCGTATTGCACGCTCGGTAATCGTTGCCTTCTGGTAAAGCGCCACGTTAAGCGGGTGAAAAAGTTAGCGCCAAGACGTCTTTGCGCTGGCGCAATAACATCCACTTATGGATGAGGGATTTGAGGCGCGAACGCGCGGGACTGGGGTTTTTGATGGCTGTCGGCTGCGCGAACCTTGCCCTATCATCTGAAATCGAATGACTTTCAGGCGACGAACGTGAATCTGCGGCGACTTAAATACTTCGTGAAGATCGTGGATATAGGCAGCCTCACGCAGGCAGCCGAGGTTCTGCATATCGCCCAGCCGGCACTGAGCCAGCAACTGATCACGCTCGAAAGCGAGTTCCAGCAGCAACTTCTCGTGCGTACCAAACGTGGGGTGACGGCGACCGAGGCGGGCGCGACGCTTTATCGGCATGCACAACTGATCCTCCGGCAATACGAGCAAGCCCAGGCCGATGTGAAGAGCGCAGGGCAGACCTTGTCGGGATCCGTGTCGGTCGGGCTGGCGCCTGGGACCGGCGCTTCCGCGTTGTCGCTGCCGCTGCTGACATCCGTGCGGGCGCGTCATCCGGACATTCTCCTGTACATCAACGAGAACTTCGGCACAACGCTCAGTGAACTCATCATGAACGGGCGCATGGACATGGCCGTGCTATACGGCGACAAGCCGGTCCACGGGCTCTCATTTCAACTCCTGCTGAATGAGGAACTCTTTCTCGTGGCGCCGCGCAGCATGGGTATCGCTCCCGGGCAGATCGCCGTGACCGACTTGCGCGATGTTCCGCTGCTCTTGCCCAGACCTTACAATTACCTTCGAAAATACGTCGACGAAGGGTTTGCACGCGTCCAGATGGTCCCCAAGGTCGTGGCGGAGATCGAGTCGGCAACTACATTGGCTGCTGCGGTGAGCGCTGGTATAGGCGCCACGATCCTGCCGGATTCGACCGCACGCGTGGTGGCGGGAGCGGGCGATGTCGTGCAGTGCCGGATCGTTTCGCCCGTCATCAAGATCCCGCTTTCGGTCTGTTTGTCGGACCATCTGCCGCTTTCCGAGCCGGCCGCGGCGGTCAAGGACATCTTGCTGGAACTGGCTGCGGACCTTGCGCTGGGCGTCACGCCCGCCATTGGCGCCGATACATAAGCGCGCCTTATCGCTACAAAGCCAAACCGTCTTGGCGCGAATTTTATGCGCCGGATACATTGAGTTCATCGTAATTCGCCTGTGAGCGCGGCTCGCGGGCGTCGCGGTTTGCCGTACGCAGCTTACAAGCGTCGGCGCACGAATAACCGGGCCTGACTCAATGATGGATCTAGAAAGAATCAAAGCCTTGATCGAACTGCTCGCGCAGTCACCGCTGGCCGAACTCGAGTTGATAGAAGGCGACGACCGGGTTCGACTCGTGAAAACGCCGGGCGGCCGCGCGGGTGTTGCTGGCGTTGCAGTGGCAACAACGACGCCTGGCGAGCCTTCCGTACCTGCTCCCGCCACACCGTCCGTGCAAGCTGAAACCGACATCCACGTGATCGAGGCGCCGATGTTCGGCGTCGTGCATCTCACGCCGGCGCCAGGCGAAGCGCCGTTCGTTCAGGTCGGCGATACCGTGACGCAAGGTCAGGTGCTCTGCACGATCGAAGCGATGAAAATGTTCAATTCGATCGAGTCCGAATTCGCCGGCACCGTCCTGGCCATCCTAGTTAAAGCAGGCGATGAAGTCGAGTCAGCCCAGCCGCTGTTCCGGATCGGACGCTGATCATGTTCAACAAGGTCTTGATCGCGAATCGCGGAGAAATCGCGCTGCGTATCCAGCGTGCTTGCCGCGAACTGGGGCTGGAAACAGTCGCCGTTTACTCAGAAGCCGATGCGGACGCCCGCCATGTACGTCTCGCTGACCAGGCAATCTGCATCGGTCCGGCCGCACCCGGGCAAAGCTATTTGAAGGGCGCGGCGATCCTGTTCGCCGCGCATGTCAGCGGCGCCGAAGCCGTGCATCCGGGCTACGGATTTTTATCGGAGAACGCGGACTTCGCCGACCAGGTCGAGGCCGCGGGCATGACGTTCATCGGCCCGGAACCGCGCTCCATTCGCATCATGGGCGACAAGGTAGCCGCCAAGCGTGCGATGCGCGCAGCGGGCGTGCCTTGCGTTCCCGGCCCCGAAGGCGGCTTGCCAGAGGATCCTCAGGGCATCCTGAGGGCAGCTGCCGAGATCGGTTATCCGGTGATCGTGAAAGCGGCCGGCGGCGGAGGAGGCCGCGGCATGCGCGTCGTGCCTGACGCAGCACAATTGCTCGATGCTGTCGCCGTGACGCGCGAGGAAGCCCGCCGCGCATTTGGGAAACCCGAGCTCTATGTCGAAAAATTCCTCGAGCATCCGCGCCATGTCGAGATCCAGGTTCTATGCGATACCCACGGCAACGCGCTCTGGCTCGGATCACGCGATTGCTCGATGCAGCGCCGACATCAGAAGGTGCTGGAAGAGGCGCCTGCGCCCGGCATCGATGCAGACCTCATCCGTCAGGTGGGTGAGCGCTGCGTGGAAGCGTGCAGGCAGAACGGGTACCGGGGAGTAGGGACGTTCGAATTTCTCTACGAGAACGGTGAGTTCTATTTCATCGAAATGAACACACGTTTGCAGGTCGAGCATCCGGTGACCGAGATGACGTCGGGTATCGACGTAGTCCGCGAGCAGATTCGCGTCGCACAAGGTCACGTGCTTTCGATCACTCAGGCGGATATCCTCACCAACGGTCACTCGCTCGAATGCCGTATCAATGCGGAAGATCCGTCGACGTTCATGCCTTGCCCGGGTCGCATCTCGCATTGGGAACTACCAGGTGGCAACGGCGTGCGCGTGGATTCGCACATGAACGCGGGTCTCACGGTGCCGCCGTATTACGACTCACTGATCGCAAAGGTCGTGACCCATGGCGCGAGTCGAGCCGAAGCGCTCGCGCGCATGCGCATCGCGCTGTCGGAGATGCGCATAGAAGGCATTCGAACGAATGTGCCGCTGCATCGGGCAATACTCGACGATAACGACTTCTGCGCGGGCGGCGTCGATATTCACCATCTGGAACGCTGGCTGGCAAGGAGAACGAATTGAGCCCGATTCTCGAGCGCGTGCTCGACGCAACGACTACGGGCGCCATGACATCCAAGCGTCCCCAACAAAATGTGCAAGGGAATGCGCACTTGGCGACCCCGAGCGACTCCGATCAAAAACCGCGGATCAGCCTGCTTGGGACGAGCGCGATGCTGTTCGAAGCGCCCGGCGAACTCGATCTGCAGACGCAGCGCCGCATCTGGGCGCTCGGTCAACGTGCCGCAACGTGGGAGGGTATTCGCGAAGCCGTTCCCGGCATGTCGAACCTCATGCTCACATTCGACCGGCCGCCGCGCCAGCCTGGCTCGCTCGTTGCCGCTCTGCACGACGCCTGGGAAGCGGCGGAAGAGCTGTCGCTCGAAGGCAAGACCGTCGTGCTGCCCGTTCAATACGGTGGGAATTTCGGCCCGCATTTGAGCGACGTGGTCGCGCACACAGGCCTCTCGGTGGATGAGATTGTCGCGCTGCACAGCGAACCGCTTTACACGGTTTATGCCCTCGGCAGTCACCCGGGATATTGTTATCTCGGCGGCATGGACCCGCGCATCGCCGCGCCGCGCCGCAAGGTGCCGGTGCTCGGATTGCCGGGCGGCGCGGTATCCATAGGCGGAGTCCAGACCGGTGTCTCGGCGTCAGCGGGACCGAGCGGCTGGAACACGATCGGTCACACGGACATGTCGTTCTTTGACCCGACCCGGACAGACCCCGCCATGTTCGCGCCCGGCGACATGATCCGCTTCAGTGTCGAAAGGATTGTCCGATGATCGAGGTACTTTCCAACGCCGCTCTGGCGACGATTCAGGATCAGGGCCGACAAGGCTATCTGCGATACGGCGTGGGCACGTCGGGCGCGATGGACCGCGTAGCGCTTGCCATTGGCAACCTGATGCTGGGCAATCCCGACGATGCCGCCGGCATCGAGATCCCGCTATTCCCGTTTCGCGTTCGCTTCACGCAAGACACCGCGTTCGCGTTGACAGGAGCTGACTGCTCGGCGCGTCTTGGCGAGCGCCCGGTCTTGCCGTGGTGGACCCTGCAGGCGAAGAAGGACGATGTGCTGACCATTGGCGTTCCCGCAAGTGGAGCGCGGTGTTATCTGCTGCTCAAGGGGGGCGTGGACGTGCCGGTCGTGCTCGGGTCGCGCAGCACGCAACTGCGAGGCGAGTTCGGTGGTTTCCTCGGGCGGCAGCTCAAAAAAGGCGATGTCGTTCAGGCAGCGGATGTTGAATTGGCGCAGAGCGAGACAGTCAACGAGGTAGCCGGCTTCGGCGTGACGCCACCTTCATGGACGCTTGGCGAGCTTGAAACAAGTCCGCTGACCGACCCCGCCGACACCGTTGTGCGCGTGTTGCCGGCCGGTGAATACGAGGCTTACGAGCAGGACTCCATCGAAGCGTTCTGGCGGGAAAGCTGGAAGGTCACGCCGCAAAGCGATCGTTATGGATATCGCCTTGGCGGGCCGGTGCTGGTTTCAAAACGTCCCGAGGAGATGCGCTCGCACGGCATTGTGCCGGGTGTGATCCAGGTGCCGCCCAGTGGCCAGCCGATCATCCAGTTGCGAGACGCGCAGCCCTCGGGCGGTTACCCGAAGATCGGCACGGTCATCGAAGCGGATCTTTGGCGGCTGGCGCAGGCGCGCATCGGCTCGAAGCTGCGCTTCGTGCAGACCAGCTACGAAGCGGGCGTCGACGCGCTGGATGATCTCGACCGCTATATGACGAAGCTGCGTAACCTCGTCGGGCTCCATCGGGGCACAAGGCCGTAGCGCGATGACACAGAAAAAAGAATTGCAGATAAGCGAGCTTCGGCAGATCACCGGATGGCTCGAAACGGCGGGCATCGGGTTTATCGAAATCGGCGGGAAAGGGACCTTGGTCCGGCTGACGCTTGAGGGCGGTGGTGCGACTGGTCCACAGCCCGTGCGGTCCGCGCCGACCCTGCAGGAGACGCGGGTCCTGGCCACGTCCCCGGGGGTCTTGATGACCTGCCATCCGATGCGATCAACGCCTATTGTCGAACCGGGTGCAGCGGTCCGGCAGGGCGATGTGCTGGGCCTGCTGCGCGTTGCGCAGCTTTGCCTTCCGGTGATCTCGCCTTCAGACGGTGTCGTCGTGAAGTGGCTGGTCGAGGCGGGCGCGACGGTCGGGTACGGGACCGCGCTGATGACCCTCGCGCCGGCCGGCAATCTTTAAACGGAGTGACACCATGGAAATCGATCTGAACGCGGACCTGGGCGAAGGCTTCGGCCCGTACCGGATGGGCGAAGACGAGGCAATGATGGAGATCGTCTCGTCGGCCAACGTGGCGTGCGGCTATCACGCAGGCGATCCGGTGATCATGGACCGGACGGTGCGCATGACACTGGGACGCGACATTGACCTTGGCGCGCATGTCGGCTTTCCCGATCTCATGGGCTTCGGACGCCGGCCCATTCAAGCTGATCCGCTTGAACTCGCCAAGTACGTGCTGTACCAGATGGGCGCGCTCGCGGGCATTGCAAAAGCTGCGGGAGCGCATCTCACGCACATGAGTTTTCATGGCGCGCTCGGCAACATGGCCGCGGCATCGTACGAACTTGCCGAGCCGCTTGTGCGCGCGGTGGCCGATTTCGATGATCGCATTATCGTCAGTGTATCGACGAACACGCAGATCGAGCGTGCCGCCGACAAAATCGGCTTGCGGGTCGCTAACACCTTTCTCGCCGATCGCGCCTACGACAACGAAGGCAACCTCGTCTCGCGCAAGCTCGACGGCGCCGTGATCAAGGACCGGGCAGCCGTGCTTGCCCGCGTGACGCAGTTGCTCGAGGACGGCACGGTCACGACCATCACCGGCCAGCGATTGAAGATCGTCGCGCAGTCGATCCTGCTTCACGGCGACACGCCCGGAGCAGTCGAACTCGCGCGCACGGTGCGGGGCGCGATCGAATCGGGTGGCGGGCGCATCGTGCCGGTATCGCGGCTCATCAAGTGAGCGCCATTTTTTTGTGAATCAAGAACAGGGGTAATTCATGCCGTTTTCAGACTACAAGATCGCTTTAGTAACCGGCGCTTCAACCGGAATGGGCGCCGCGATTGTCGAGCGCTTCTGCCGCGAAGGGCTCGAAGTGCACGCGCTCGCGCGCAATGCCGAGCGGCTGAACGAACTGGCAGAGCGCACCGGATGTATCCCGCACGCCATCGATGTCTCCGATCTCGACGCCGTGACCAAACTCACGGAGCAAGTACCGTTCGATATTGTCGTGAACAACGCGGGCGTATCGCGCAAAGGCTCGATCCTCGATGCCAGCGTCGACGACATCGACGTGCAGGTTGAAGTGAATCTTCAGGCGGTCATGCACATTGTCAGGTTGACCATGCCCGGCATGGTGGCGCGCGACCGCGGCCATATTGTGAACATCACTTCGATCGCAGCCATTTATAACTTCGGCGGCAACTCGATCTATCACGCGACCAAGGCGGGTGTTCACGCGTTGTCGCGCCAATTGCGCGTCGATGCAACCGGCAAGCGCGTGCGCGTGACCGAGATCTGCCCGGGCCGAGTGGCCACCGATATCTTCGGGCACGTGCACGGTGATATCGAGGCGGCACGCAAGCAATACATTGATGGATTCGAACTGCCTTTGCCCTCGGATATTGCCGACGCCATCGCGTTCGCGATTGCTGCCCCGCTCGCGGTCAACATCAGCAACATGGAAATCTTGCCGACCTTGCAGGTGCCGGGCGGGCTGACCACGATCAAGCGCGACTAAACCGCTCGCACGCACGCGCCACCAAGGCCGTTCGTGCTTGCCCGCTCGTTCGTACTTCTCATCGAATCATCTGGAGATCACCCTATGCGCTCTTCCGTTCTTGTCACGCGGGCATCGTTTCCCGACATCGTGGAAAAGCTCAATGAACATTTCGACGTGACCGATAATCCGTCGGACACGCTATGGACCCAGCCGGAACTGATCGCCCATCTGCAACGCAAGCGCGGCGCGGTGACGGCCGGTAGTGACCGGATTGATGCGACGCTGCTCGATGCGTGTCCGGAACTGAAGGCCGTGTGCAACATCGGCGTGGGCTATAACAACGTCGATGTCGACGCGTGCACCGCGCGCGGCGTGCTCGTCACCAACACGCCGGACGTGCTGACGCAGACCACGGCCGATTTCGGCTTCGCCCTCATGATGGCCGCGGCTCGCCGCATCACCGAGTCCGAGCATTTCCTGCGAGCCGGCGAGTGGGTCACGACCGGCCGCTTCGATATGTTCGTGGGCGGCGATGTGTACGGCGCCAAGCTCGGCATCCTGGGCATGGGCCGCATTGGGCAGGAGATCGCGAAACGCGCGTCACGCGGATTCGACATGGACGTGATCTATCACAACCGGACGCCGCTGGCGGCCGCGACAGAGGCCGAGTGCGGCGCGCGTTATGTCGAGAAGGAAGCGCTGCTTCGCGAGTCCGACCATCTGATTCTGGTCGTGCCTTATTCCGCCAGTTCGCATCACGCAATCGGCCGGGCGGAGCTCAAGCAAATGAAATCATCAGCGACGCTGACGAACATCGCGCGAGGCGGCGTAGTCGATGACCTCGCGCTCGCCGAAGCACTGAGGGAGGGCAGCATTGCCGCCGCCGCGCTCGATGTCTTCGAGGGCGAACCTCAGGTCAATCCCGCGTTGCTCGCCTGCAAGAACGTGGTACTGACACCGCACATTGGCAGCGCGTCGATCAGGACGCGTCGTGCCATGGCATCGCTTTGCGTCGATAACCTGATCGCCGCATTGAACAACGGTCAGGTGCTCACCCCGGTTAACCCGCAGGTTCTGACACAGGTGTCCGCACCGGCTTGAACGGTGCTCGCGAGTGCTCGATACCCACGCTCGACCGGGCATCGAATGCGCTTCAGGGAAGATTGAAAAACCGGCCCGCGTCCTTTGCTGGCCTGGCTCCGGCGCATTCTCGCCGGGACCATTCGCGAAACTTATCGTCCCAGAAGAAAGGCGTCTGCATGGTCAATTTTTTGCGAGCTAGTATGAATTCATGGCGAACGTCGACAAGATCTTCCGGCAGTCAAAGCGGGATGTCGTCGACCCACCCGGGCACCGGCATAAGGGTGCTCTGAACTCTTCGGAACGCGTGACATGAAACTTCATTTCGACCTGGCGACGGTACTGCAAGGCGACTACGGCGCATTGTTCCTGCACGGTGTCGAACTGACGCTCGCGATGGCCGGGCTGGCATGGTGCCTGTCGCTGGTCGTAGGCATTCTGCTGACCATGATCCGCCTCACGAACCGCCGGCCGTGCACGATGTTCGTGTCCACCTTCGTGGCTTATCACCGGAACGTGCCCACGCTCGTGCAGATCCTGTTCTGGTACTTCGGGATCTCGACCCTGCTGCCGATGCCCCTGCAAGACTGGCTGAACCAGTACAACGGCCAGTTCATCTTCGCGGTCATCGCGATCGGGCTGTGCAGTGGCGCTTATCTGTCGGAAGACATCCGCAGCGGGTTGCGAGCCATTTCCTACGGTCAGTACGAAGCATCGCGAGCACTGGGATTGAACTTCATCAAGGGCATGCGTTACGTGATCCTTCCCCAAGCGTTGCGCAACTCGATTCCGCCGATGGTGAACCACGCTGTCGTGCTGTTCAAGAACACCAGCCTGGCGATGGCGATCGGCGCAGCCGAACTCACCTACGTCACGCGCAAGGTCGAGAACGAGACGTTCCTGTCGTTCGAGTCCTATCTGGTTGCGACCGTGCTCTATCTCGCCTTGTCACTCGTCATCATGCTGGCTGGCGCCAGGATCGCAGCGCACTACCGCATTCCGGGAGTCAAGTGATCATGTTCGACGTCTTGCGCGACAACTGGACCTTGCTGCTGATCGGGCAGTATCCGCATGGTCCTATCGGCGGCATCGTTGTGACCATCCTGCTGTCCGTATCGGCACTGGTCATTGCGATTCCGTTAGGTATCCTCGTTGCACTAGCTCGTATCAGCCACTTCAAGGTATTGCGCGCACCGGCGACCGGACTTGTCTACGCGGTTCGCGGCGTGCCGCTGCTGATGGTCATCTTCTGGGTCTATTTTCTTGTCCCGGTACTGACGGGTTACCCCGTGACCGGATTCGTGACCATGCTGTGCGCCCTCGTGATCTACGACTCGGCTTACCTCGGCGAGATCATTCGCGCAGGTATCGAGGCACTGCCGAAGGGGCAGACCGAGGCGTCCAGAGCATTGGGCATGAGCTACCTGAAGACCATGCGCGCGGTGATCCTGCCGCAGGCGCTCTATAACGTAGTCCCGAGCATGGTCACGCAGTTTGTCTCGACGATCAAGGAGACGTCGCTGGGATACATCATCAATGTCCAGGAGCTCTCCTTCGCGGCCGACCAGATCAACAACCGGCTTCTCACCAAGCCGTTTCCCGTCTACCTCATTCTCGCGTTGAGCTACTTCGTTCTTTGCTACGCGCTGACACAGCTGGCTCATTACCTTGAGAGACGCGTGACGCGCAAGCGGGCAGGGAAGGGCAACAAGACAGGCAACAAGACGCGTCCCGGCGCCGAGCAACCGCTCCTTGAAGCCGCCGTGAGCGAGCAATGACCGCTTAACCGTTCGAAGGATCCGACATGATCAAATTTTCCGGCGTGAACAAGTGGTATGGCGAATATCACGCGCTCGTGGATGTCAACGCCGAGGTACGCAAGGGCGAGGTTGTGGTGGTGTGCGGGCCATCCGGTTCGGGCAAATCCACGTTGATTCGCACGGTCAATCGTCTTGAAGAAATCGATGGCGGGAATATCTCGTTCGACGATCAGGATATCCACGAGAGGAAAGTGAGTCTGAATGCATTCCGCAGCAAGGTCGGGTTCGTGTTTCAGCAATTCAACCTGTTCCCGCATCTTTCCGTGCTCGACAACATCACGCTCTCGCCCATGCGCGTACGCGGCATGAAGCGCGCCGTAGCCGAGCGCAAGGCGGCAGACCTGTTGTCGCGCGTAGGACTGGGCAACAAGGCGCAGGCGTTCCCGGGTCAGTTGTCGGGCGGGCAGCAGCAACGCGTGGCCATTGCACGCGCGCTTGCAATGGACCCACCGGCCATGCTCTTCGACGAGCCCACCAGTGCACTCGATCCCGAGATGGTGGGCGAAGTGCTCAACGTCATGAAGAGCCTCGCGCAGGACGGCATGACGATGATGTGCGTGACCCATGAAATGGGTTTCGCTCGCGAGGTGGCGGATCGCGTGTGGTTCATGGATGCGGGAAAGATCATTGAGACCGCTGAGCCGGAAGCGTTCTTTTTGCATCCGCAGCATGAACGGGCTCAGCGGTTCTTGTCGGATTTGCGCACCCACTAATGCGTTCGTATTGTTTTTAAAGCCAGGTCGTTCTCAATTCAATCAAGGTCAGGAGTTTTTCGATGCGTTCAAAAGCAGGATTAGCGGGCATGCTGGCGCTGACGGGGTGGGTCGCGTGCGTCGCGCCTGCTCAGGCGGATCAGTTGTCCGATATCAAGGCACACGGGACCTTGAGTTGCGGAGTGTATTCAAACGTAGAGCCGTTTTCGTATCCGAACGCGCAGACGCGTCAGCTCGAAGGCATGGATGTGGATATCTGCACGGCCATTGCGAAGCAGCTCGGCGTTAAGGTGAGTCTCGAGCCGCTTGCAGTTGAAGCGCGCATTCCGCAACTGAAACTCGGTCGCGTGGACATAGTGGTGGCGAACCTTGCCTACACCAAGACCCGTGCCACGCAGGTGTCCTTCAGCGACGCTTACTATTCGACCAAGGAAGTGCTGATCGTCAAGAAGGCCGATGCCGGGAAAAAGCTCGCCGATTTCTCAGGGCAAAAAATCAGCGCGGCTGACGGCTCGACCTCAGCGCAATCCATCCCGCTCTCCATCAAGGACGGCCAGGCCGTGACGTTCCACGACACCAGTTCGGCGTTCCTCGCGTTGCAGCAAGGAAAGGTGAAGGGCTTCGTGACCAACCAGATGACCGCAATCAAGATTTCGAAACAGGTTGAGGGATCAGATAACGCTGTCGCGATTGCTGCCGAGCCCATGTTGATCGAACCGATCGCCGTTGGCTTGCGCCAGAACGAACCGGCCATGCTCGGCGCCGTGAACAAAGCCCTGATGTCGCTTGAGACGAGCGGCGAGATGAGCGCGATTTTCAACAAGTGGCTTGGTCCGAAGACGCCTTACGGTCTCTCGCGTACCGACAAGGTGACGCCGATCGATCAGCTCAAGTTCACGCCGGTGTCCTGAGCGCGCCATGCCATGAGCGCATCGGCGGATACGCGTTTCGCGTTTCTGCCGATGCGCTGACTGCCTTATCGTTTGAACCGCGAAAAAATCGCTTAGTGTGTGTGGACCATAGGTGAACCATAAAATTGTTGTGATGGGCGTATCGGGCTCGGGAAAATCGACGCTCGGAGAGGCCCTTGCGCGCTTGCTCCATGCACGTTTCGTCGAAGGAGACGAGTATCATCTGGCGAGCAGCCGCGAGAAAATGCGCAACGGCGTTGGACTCGGCGATGCCGACCGCGAACCCTGGCTCGAACTGCTGGCGAGCATAATGGCCGACGAGACGGATTCGGTCGTGCTGTCCTGTTCCGCTTTGAAGCGAAGCTACCGCGAGACGCTGCGGCGGCACGTTGAGAACATCAAGTTCGTCTTTCTCGATGTCGCTCCAGGCATTGCGATGCAACGCGTGATCGCCCGGACAGCACATGAATTTCCGGCCTCGTTGGTGGCCCACCAGTTCGAGGCGCTTGAGTCGCCTGAGGGGGAGCCAAACGTTCTGGCTGTGCACGCATCGGACGCGACGGACCTGCAACTCGGCCAGATATCGGCATGGCTCGACGCTCGCAGCCAAGGTGAAAACGCCGGAGCTTGCACTCAGGAACATACGAATAATCAGGAGATATTTTGAATCAGATGCTCAAGATGTTTGATTTGACCGGTAAGCGCGCGCTTGTCACGGGGTCGAGTGGCGGGATCGGCTTTGCACTCGCGCGCGGACTTGCGGGCGCCGGTGCGCAGGTTATCCTGAACGGCCGCAATGAGGCGCGCCTTGCAGAAGCGGCGGCGCATCTGCGCGATGAAGGTTTGACCGTCAACGCAATGAGTTTCGACGTGACGTCCCCGTCGGCGGTAACGGCTGCGATCGAAAAGATTGAACGTGAGGACGGGCCCATCGACATTCTTGTCAATAACGCCGGGATGCAGCGTCGCGCGCCTCTGGACCAGTTTTCGCACGAGCAATGGCAAGAGTTGATGAAGACGAACGTGGACAGCGTGTTCCTGGTCGGGCAGGCGGTCGCGCGTTTCATGATCACGCGTGGCGCCGGCAAGATCGTCAATATCTGCTCGGTTCAAAGCGAGCTCGGACGCCCCGACATTGCTGCCTACACCGCGACGAAAGGCGCTGTGAAAATGTTGACCAAGGGCATGGCGATCGACTGGGGCAAGCACGGCATCCAGGTGAACGGGCTCGGACCGGGTTACTTCAAGACCGAGTTGACCGAAGCGCTCGTGAAAAACGAAACCTTTAGCGCATGGCTTATCGGACGCACACCGTCGCGGCGTTGGGGCGATGTTGAAGACCTGGTGGGCGCGGCAATATTCCTCACGAGTTCAGCCTCGAACTTCGTCAATGGACACATTCTTTATGTCGATGGCGGCGTGACGGCAACGCTTTAAATAAATCCACTTTGCTGACGAAAACAAAAAGCGCGTTGTGGTCACAACGCGCTTTTTGGGTTTTCTTTTCAAGCTGCGGATCGCCTTAGTTGTTACAGCGCGCCTCGAGTGCATCGATAAACGATCGGTCCCACTTACCCTCTCTCATGGCCTGCATGGTGCGTGCTTCAGCCTCCAGCACTGCACGGGCTTTCTCGATCACGGTTGCTGCATCGTCTTGAGGAATCGCCAGTGCACCGTCCTGATCGCCGACCACGATATCGCCGGGATTCACCACCATGCCGCCTACACTAACCGTCACATTGATCTCGCCCGGACCGTCCTTATAAGGGCCGCGGTGCGTAACGCCGCGCGCATAGACCGGAAAATCGCGGCTGCGGATTTCGGCTACATCGCGGATCGCGCCGTCGATCACAATGCCGGCCACGCCAATGCTCGCAGCATAGAACGTGAGAATGCCGCCGATGACCGCGTTGTTGAGGTCGCCGCCCGCGTCAATGACGAGCACGTCGCCCGGGCGGCAAAACTCGAGAGCGCGCAAATACGTGAGGTTGTCTCCGCCGCGGGAGCGCACGGTGACGGCCGTTCCGGCCATCGTAGCGGCGACCGGACGATGGTAGGGCGACAGGCCTGTCGTGCCCATGTTGCGATGCATGTTGTCGCTCAATGCCGACACGGGAATGTCGTGCAATGACGCGATGATCGCGGCATCGGCCTGGTTGGCGGAGGGATTCTTGCGGATAGCTTTATAAGCGGACATTGTGATATCGGTGAAAGCGGTTGAATGGTTCCGGGACGTCGCTTAGCGCAGTGCCTTCACTGCGGCAGCGATGCGGCGGCATCCTTCTTCGAGGACGTCGAGCGACGTCGCGATCGATAAGCGGAAGTAGGGTGACAGGCCGTAGGCCACACCCGCAACGACAGCCACGCCGGCACTGTCGAGCAGATACATCACGACGTCGGTGTCGTTGGCAATAAGCTTGCCTTCAGGCGTGCTCTTGCCCAGCAACACCTCACAGTTGATGTAGAGATAGAACGCGCCGTCGGGCTGACGGCAGCTCAAGCCGGGAATCGCGTTGATCATTTCCAGCGTCACGTCGCGGCGCTTTTTATAGATCGCGGTGCTTTCCGTCACGAAGCTTTGATCGCCGTTCAGCGCGGCCGTCGCAGCAGCCTGACTGATCGAGCAGCAGTTACCGGAGGACTGGGACAGCAGCGTGTCGAGTGCGACTATAAGGTCCCGCGGGCCTGCCACATACCCAATCCGCCAGCCTGTCATGGCATACGTCTTCGACACGCCGTTGATCGCGAGCGTCCGGTCGCGCAGTTCCGGTGCGGCCTGCAGGAAGTGGGGTGTGCTTTGGCCGTCGTAGCGCAGGTGCTCGTAGATGTCGTCCGTCATGACGAGTACATGAGGATGGGCGGCCAGTACATCAGCCAATGCGCGGTACTCAGCAAGCGTATAGCTCGCCCCGGTCGGATTGCTCGGTGAGTTGATCAACAGCCAGCGCGTGCGCGGCGTGATCGCGGCCTCGAGTTGCGAAGGGGTGATCTTGAAACCGTTTTCTTCGGGGCATGCAACGGTCACCGGGGTCCCGTCACAGGCGAGCACCATGTCAGGGTACGAAACCCAGTAGGGAGCCGGCACGATGACTTCATCGGCCGGTTCGAGCGTGATGGAGAACGCGCTATAGATCGCACTTTTCGCGCCGTTCGTGACAATGATTTCGTTCGGCGCGTAGGCCAGTCCGTTTTCACGCGCCAGCTTCGCCACGATAGCCTCGCGAAGTTCAAGCGTGCCGGCCATCAGCGTGTAACGGGTGGCGCCACGCTCCATGGCGGCAGCGGCGGCCTCGCGAATATGTTTCGGGGTATCGAAATCGGGTTCACCGACCACCAGATTGACAATGGACTTGCCCTGGCGACGCAACTCGTTGGCGCGGTCTGCCGCGGAAGTGCTCGGCGACGGCTTGATGCGCCGCACTCGAGCGGCGATTCGGGAAGTGCTCACGGAATTCCTTGCATCGGCTGTGGGATTACCCATAACAGTAAAAGCGAAGGAAACATTAAGCCAAGACGGTTTCGGTCTCGCACGAGAAGAAACGCTTATGGCATGGATCAATCATCCGCCGCACGCGACTGACTGAACCCCGATGCACACAATGAGCGGGATTCCCGATGGGTTCTTGAACAAGGCCGGCTTGCCCTTGGCTCAAATCCAGCCATAACACGGTGTTGCACCCAATCAGCCGGCTCCGGCCAAAGATAACAATTTGGTAATGCTGATGTCAGATTCGCGACAAGCTTGAAAGCAGATACTGATTGCACGTTACAGAGATTGCAACGGCCGGCGGACAGAAGTTGATGGCCTTGCCTACTTCGTATGTGAGCAAAAATCCAAAGCTGCGAGTCGTGGCTTACGAAGATCTGTCAGCGGCAAGCCGAAGAAATTATTTGGTCGATCGTGGAATAACAGCAATACCGATGTGTTTGCCACTGCATGAACGCAGCAATTTAGATTCAACTAGGTAAGGATGCCGAAATAAATATCAGTCGTTTGATTTCGTTCCGGCAGCTACAGCGTCATCCGTTCCTGGGCAAATTTGCCCGCCAATCAATCACACTCATTAAGGGAATAGTCATCATGAAAAAAGCTCTCGTTTGTCTCGCTCTCGCCGCTGGCGCCTTGTCTGCTCCGGTTCTCAGCTTCGCGCAATCGAATGCTCCTGTGACGCGCGCTGAAGTGCGTGCCGACCTGGTGCGTGTTGAACAGGCGGGTTACCAACCGGGCGGCGGTAGCGACATCAACTACCCGACCGACATTCAGGCTGCCGAAGCGAAGATCGCGGCTGAGAACGGCCAGCAACAGGCGACGCAAGCCTACGGCGGCGTGGCTGAGAACGGCACTTCGTCGTCAGGCGCCCCGATGCATACAGCCATGCATTCGACCTGCGTCGGTCCGGTCAGCTTCTGCAACATCTACGCGGGTAGCTGAGTGGCGCGGTTCAGGGCCTGCGCTGTTGTTGTCGATTCCAATGACTCGCGCAGGACCTGATTTCGCCCTTCATCTTGCCTGGCAACTAGCTCTCTCTAATCCCTTCCCCCATCTAACTAATAACGGAGTCTCTCGTGAAAATCTTGCCTTTGGTCGCCTCGGCCTTGTCATTGTCTGCTTGCCTCTTTGCATCGACCGGTGCAATGGCGCAGGATGCCCAGCCGAAGAATGCGCCGGTGAAGAACATTGTCCTGGTGCATGGCGCATGGGTGGACGGTTCGGGATGGAAACCCGTCTATAACATCCTGACCAAAGACGGCTATCACGTCACCATGGTGCAGGAGCCGTTGAGTTCTCTCGACGACGACGTAGCCGCAACCAAGCGCGTTCTCGACCTGCAGGACGGTCCCACGATCCTGGTGGCCCACAGCTACGGCGGTTCCATCATCACTGAAGCAGGCGTGCACCCGAACGTTGTCGGGCTGGTGTATGTGGCCGCGCACGCACCGGCAGTCGGCGAGGATGAAAGCGACCTTGGCAAGGGCATGCCCAGCTACACATCGAAGCAACCGGGCGCGATCAAGAAGACCGACGACGGCTACACGTACCTGAACCCGGCGGATTTCCCGAAAGACTTCGCTGCTGATTTACCGCTCAAGCAAGCGCAATTCGAAGCACAATCGCAGATCCTGACGGCCGCCAAGGTTTTCTCGGCGCCCATGACGGTCGCCGCGTGGACCTCCAAGCCTAGCTGGGGCATCGTCGCCGGTGCAGACAAGATCATCAACCCGGACCTCGAACGCTGGTACTACGCACGTGCGCACAGCCACACGACAGTGATCCCGGGCGCGAGCCACTCCGTTTATGAGTCGCGTCCGAAGGAAGTCGCTGCCGTGATCGAAGATGCAGCGAAGCACGCCCAGCAGTAATACGCCGATCAACGCAACAACAAGAACCTCGTTACCTCTCAATTTTGTAATCAAATAATGGGAGTCCCGTCATGTTGGCTGTTGCAACATGGAGCCCGGCTTCACCCGGTTCGGGTTCATCGTTTGCCCCATTATTTGAGGGCTGTCATTGAATCGCGCTCTCTTGGGTGTTCATGGAAACATCACGGGGTTTTGAATCGCGGGTCAGAGTCAAACGGGGTGGCGTACTATTCATTCAGGTAAATAAAACGTTGCAGAGAGGCGTCGACATGAGGGTTCTGGTCATTGAGGATGAGCAAAAGGCGCTCGCCTACATCAAGAAGGGTCTGGAAGAGGCCGGCTTTCTGGTCGATGTGGCGGCTGACGGCGCGGAAGGTCTGATCCTGGCACGAGAGGATACATATGACGTCATCGTGCTGGACGTGATGTTGCCGACCATGGACGGCTGGAGTGTCCTGAAGAATCTTCGAACCTTGAAAGCGACCCCCGTTCTGTTTCTCACTGCCCGTGACGACGTAATCGATCGCGTACGTGGGCTCGAACTCGGCGCCGATGATTATCTCGTCAAGCCGTTTGCGTTTGTCGAGTTGCTCGCGCGGGTCCGCACATTGGCGCGCAGAGGACCGCCACGGGAACACGATTTGCTGACGCTCGCGGATCTGGAAATCGATGTGACGCGCCGCAAGGTCCGCCGTGCAGGCAAGCGTATAGAGTTGACCCCGCGCGAATTTGCGCTGCTGCAACTGCTTGCGCGCAAGCAGGGCGAGGTGATGAGCCGCACCCAGATTGCATCTTATGTCTGGGACATGAATTTCGACAGCGATACCAATGTGGTCGAGGTCGCCATCCGCCGGCTGCGAGCAAAAATAGACGATGACTTCGAAGTCAAACTCATCAAGACAGTACGTGGCGTGGGCTACGTCATAGACTCCAAAGAGGACGACTGATGCGCTCGCGGTCGCTGACGCAGACATTGGCACTGGCCTTTGCAGGAACCACGCTGGCGGTATTCGCCCTGGTCGGAAGCTACGTGTATATGGCGCTCGCGCACGAGGTCAGTACGCAGGACGATCAGGACATCGTGCTGGCGGCGCGGCACATGCGCCGCCTGACGCAAGAGCTGGCCAATGTGAGCGAGCTGACGCAGCATCAGGAGCGCCTGGAAAGCCAGGTGCTGGGCAACGGGGCTTTGTCGGCGGAAGTGATCGATTCATCTGGCCGTGTTCTCCTGCAGCATAACTTGTCCAACGCAGCGCTCGGCATGGCGTGGCCAGCGGCCAAGCTGGATGCCTCGGAGCAAATTACGGCGGCATCGATTGCTGCCCTGACCGCCAGCGATGGCACGCCGTTCCGGCGAGTTGCCACCGAGGCGCAACTGGCTGATGGTTCGACCGTCAAGATAGTCGTGATGCGCAATGTGGCGGACCGATGGCTGCTGCTAAGGAAGTATCGCGACCGGCTCTTTCTTGCAAGCGGCGCAGGCGCATTGCTGGCGTTTTTGATGAGCTACTTGCTGGTGCGCCAGTCACTCAGGCCCTTGCGTGATATCGCTCTTAGCGCGGCAGATTTTACGACTGAAAATTTAAGCGCCCGCATCGCGGTGCGCAAAGTGCCACGAGAACTCGAAACGCTGATTGCCTCGCTCAACGGCATGTTTTCCGGCTTCGAGCATGGTTTCAACCGGCTCTCCCGCTTTACGGCAGACCTGGCCCATGACATGCGCACGCCCCTGGCCAACTTACGCGGCTCAACCGAGGTTGCGCTTGCACGGCCACGTTCCAGCGAGGAATACCAGACGCTGTTGGCATCGAATCTTGAAGAGTGCGATCGCCTTTCAAGGATGATCGAAAATGTCCTCTTTCTCGCCCGCGCCGAGCACCCTCATTTTTCCCGGCACTTGCTTGAGTTTGATGTCGACGAAGAGCTCTTCAAGATAGCGGATTATTTTGAGGGAATTGCAGAAGACGCCGGCATTCGAATTCGCGTGACGGGGCATGCGCGATTGAAGGCGGATATCGAACTTTTCCGACGAGCGGTCAGCAATCTGCTTGCGAATGCGGTGCGCTTTACGCCGCGTAACGCCGAGATCATGTTGTCGGTTGCCGAACGTGACGGCGCAGTGCGCGTTGAAGTGGCTAACGAAGGCGTTCCACTGGACGCGAACCTGCTCGAACGCGTTTTTGACCGGTTTTATCGCGCGGATCCATCGCGGACGAGCGGTGCGTCGGCGAGCGGATCGACGGGGCTGGGACTGGCAATAGTGCGGACGATCATGGAGTTGCACGGTGGCAAGGTACATGCGGAAAGTGAGCCGCAGGGAACACGATTCGTCCTGACTTTTCCGCTGGTCAAATGAAGTGCTGACCTTGCCTGGGAAACGTGAGTAGAGAAAGAGCGAATCATCGCGAGATGCCGGTTTGGTTGACGTCTTGAAGAACACATTCAAGACCGGATGTGTGGCCGCATGTCTTCACGCTTAAGAAATATGACTGTGCCCCCGGAGGTTTGATACTGTACGGGCTTCATTCCTGCTGCCGACCACCGGTCAATCTGATGAAACGGACATCCTTTGCTATCCGCGTTCTGTTCGCCGTCTGCCTGCTCGGCGCGACGTTCAACCACGTGCGCGCCGATCTCGAACACGGTTTGCTGTGGGACTACGGGTTTGGGAATGAAGCCGTGTTAGCAAGCCGTATCTATTGGAGCGTTTTAACGGTTCTGGACCCGCTCGGCGCTTTACTCCTATTCGTCAGGCCGAGAGCAGGGATTGGTTTGACGGCGCTCATCATCTTCACCGATGTCATTCACAACACGTACTACGTTGCTTTAAGTGATCAATGGACGAACCCGTTCTATCTCTCGCAGATCGGATTTCTCGTTCTTGTATTCGTGCTTTCGCCTATCGCCTGGCGTGGTCCGCAGTCAAAGACAACGACTAGGGAGGCCAGCGCATGAGGTTGACGTTTGAACAACGATCTTCGCTGCCGGTCTATGCCGGCGAGGTGTGGTCCCGGGCGACGACGCCTGATGGTGTCAACGACGAACTGTTTCCCTGGCTACGCATGTCCGTGCCTGCGGCCATGCGCGGCAAGACCATTGACCAGTTGCCGCTCGAGCAACGCCTTGGCCGTAGCTGGCTTCTTGCGATGTGCCTGTTTCCTGTGGATTTCGATGACATCACGCTGGCCGAAGTCGGTCCGGGTTACCGGTTTCGGGAAACATCGCGGATGCTCGCTATCAGATCATGGGTTCACGAACGGACGGTTCGCGATATCGCCGGTGGTTGCGAGGTCGTCGATCGTCTGACCTTCGAGTTACGGCGTCCCGGTGCGTGGGTGCCGGGTTGGCGAAACACGATGACGGTGCTCTTGAAACTCCTGTTTCGCCATCGCCATGCGCGATTGGCACGATGGGCGGCGAAGGCCGATTCCAGCAGGCGCGGGACCGGATAGCACGCCCGGTTCTTCAGGTGCAATGGCCGTCACTACAGAGTGCAAGGACGGCCATATCTCTCTAACAGATCCCCCAGGTTTTCGTTAGACGTTGCAAGTTGCTTACTGCGCCCGCTCCGTTTCCACCGCCGCATTCCAGTCGGACCCGCGCGCGAGCTCGACAAAAGCGCTCAGATAATCGATTGTCGTATCTGTTTCGCGCACGCCCAGAAAGATCTGCTTGGCAATGCCCCGTTTGCCCAGCCGGACCGCATTCACCGCGACCTTGTCCGCATACTCTTCAACGAGCCAACGCGGCAAGGCGGCAACGCCCCGACCGCTCGCGACCATCTGCAACATGATGTCGGTGGTCTCTATGACCTTGTGCCGCTTCGGCATGACGTTCGCCGGCATGAGGAACTGGTTATAGATGTCCAGCCGATCGATCTCGACCGGATACGTGATCAGGACCTCTTCGGCGAGTTCATCGGGCAGGATGAAAGGCGCTTGTGCCAGTCTATGCTGCCGTCCCACCACTAATACTTGCTCATAGTCGAACACCGGCTCAAACCGCAAGCCGGGTTTTCGCAACGGATCCGGCGTGACCAGGATGTCGATGTCATAGCCGAACAACGCGCCAATCCCGCCGAACTGGAATTTCTGTTTGACGTCGACATCCACGTCGGGCCAGCGGGCGAGGTAGGGCGACACCACCTTCAGCAACCACTGGTAGCAAGGGTGGCATTCCATGCCAATGCGCAGCGTCCCACGCTGTCCCAGCGCGAATTGCCTCATGCGTTCTTCCGCATGTTCCATCTGCGGCAGCACGCGGTTGGCGAGCGCCAGCAAGTACTGCCCGGCCTGGGTCAGGCGCAGGTTGCGCCCATCGCGGCTCCACACGGCGGTCCCGAGCTGCTGCTCCATCTTCTTGACGGTATGGCTAAGCGCAGACTGCGTCAGGCAGAGCACGTTCGCGGCGGCAGTCAGCGAGCCGTGGCGGTCGACTTCCCGAATAATGGCCAGATGAGTGCGTTCGAGCATATGGCGTCCATGAAAGGAACTAATCGATCAATGAGAAAAGACCATTATATTTCATAGACCACCCAACCTATGATCAAGCCGTTCATTTCAGGAGCGGCACATCAATGGTCACGACGCACAATTTGGGTTTCCCTCGCATCGGCGCAAAGCGTGAACTGAAATTCGCGCAGGAAGGGTATTGGAAAGGGCAGTCGTCACGCGACGAACTGACCGGCTTGGGCGCACAACTGCGCCAGCGGCATTGGCAAAACCAGGCCGGGCTCGACCATGTGCCTGTTGGTGATTTCTCGTTCTACGATCAAGTGCTCGATACGAGCTTCACGCTCGGCAACATCCCTGAACGCGTCCGCGGTTTTGACGGCGACCCGCTGGACAATTACTTCCGCGTCGCGCGTGGCCGCTCCGCGCATGAATCGGCTTGCAGCTGCGGTGTGCAGGCCGGCGAGATGACCAAGTGGTTCGATACGAACTATCACTACATCGTGCCGGAATTCAGCGCGTCGACTGAATTTTCACTCGATGCTTCGCGCCTGCTCGATCAACTGGCGCAGGCTCGCAAGCTCGGCGTGAAGGCCAAGCCGGTCATCATTGGCCCCGTGACGTATCTTTGGCTAGGCAAGGCCAAGGATGACTCGGACAAGCTCGCGTTGCTGCCGCGCCTGTTGCCGGTCTATGCAGCGTTGCTTGAAGAACTGGCGGCGCAAGGCGTCGAGTGGGTGCAGATCGACGAGCCCGCCTTGGTGACGGAACTCGATGCCACGTGGCAGCAAGCGTTCGTCACCGCATACGACGCGTTGAAGGGTTCGAAGGTCAAACTGCTGCTGACCACTTACTTCGGACAGTTGCAGGACAACTTGGCCATCGCGTGCAAGCTGCCGGTTCAAGGGCTTCATATCGATGCGATCAACGCGCGTGCCGAAGTTGAGCAAGTGCTAGCGCAGTTGCCGGCGGACAAGGTGCTGTCGCTTGGGGTCATCAATGGCCGGAACATCTGGAAGAGCGACCTGAGCGCGGTGCTGGACTGGCTGGAACCCATCCATAAAACATTGCGGGACCGCTTGTGGATTGCGCCGTCGTGCTCGCTGTTGCACGTGCCGGTTGATCTGGCCAGCGAGCAGAAGCTCGACAAGGAAATCCAGTCCTGGCTCGCTTTCGCATTGCAGAAGCTCGATGAACTGAAGGTGCTGGCCCATGCGCTCAACGACGGACGCAAGTCGGTGCAAGCGGCGCTCGATGAGAACGGGGCTGCGATCCAGAGCCGTCGTTCGTCACCGCGCGTGCACAACCCAGTGGTCAAGGCAGCGGTTGCGAAAATCGATGCAGCACTCGGCCGTCGCTTGAGCGCTTACCCGCAACGTGCCACGAAGCAGTCGGCCTTGCTGAAGTTGCCGGCTTACCCGACCACGACTATCGGCTCGTTCCCGCAGACCGCCGAGATTCGCCAGGCTCGCAGCCAGTTCAAGAGCGGCGAACTGGATGACGCCGGCTACAAGGCCGCCATGCACAGCGAGATCACGCGCAGCGTGCGCGAACAAGAAGCACTTGGCCTTGACGTACTCGTGCACGGCGAAGCCGAGCGCAACGACATGGTCGAGTACTTTGGTGAACAGCTCGACGGTTATGCGTTCAGCCAGTTCGGCTGGGTACAGTCCTACGGTTCGCGCTGCGTGAAGCCGCCTATCCTGTTCGGCGACATAAGCCGCCCGAAGGCGATGACCGTGGAGTGGATCAAGTACGCTCAATCGCAAACCGCCAAGCCGATGAAGGGCATGCTGACCGGCCCGGTCACGATTCTGAACTGGTCGTTCGTGCGCGATGACCAGCCGCGTTCGGTGTCGTGCCATCAGTTGGCGCTGGCTATCCGCGAAGAAGTGCTGGATCTGGAAAAAGCCGGCGTGCGTGTGATCCAGATCGACGAGGCAGCACTGCGTGAAGGCTTGCCGTTGCGCAAGTCGCAGTGGAACGAGTACCTGCAGTGGGCTGTTGAGTCGTTCCGCATCACGGCGAACGGCGTGCAGGACGAGACGCAGATCCACACGCATATGTGCTATTCGGAGTTCAACGACATCATCGCGTCGATCGCCGAAATGGACGCCGACGTCATCACGATCGAGACATCGCGTTCGGACATGGAGCTGCTCGATGCCTTCGATAACTTCGACTACCCGAACGAGATCGGACCGGGCGTGTACGACATTCACTCGCCGAATATCCCGAGCCAGGAGCACATCGTGCAACTGATGCGCAAAGCGGCTGAGCGTATTCCGGCGGAGCGGTTGTGGGTCAATCCGGATTGCGGCCTGAAGACGCGTCAGTGGGATGAAGTGATCCCCGCGCTCAAGAACATGGTCGCTGCGGCTAAGACATTGCGTGCGGGCTTGTGATCTCGAGCGAGTGTTAACAATGCTCAAGCGATAGCGCCGCGTAGAACCACTTGGAAGCATGAACGACGGCCGCCTTCGGGCGGCCGTTTGTTCTTTGGGCGCGTATGGGCGCCTTCGGGCGCTTGTGGGCGGCGCGAGACTTGCCCGTATCTTGGAGTAGCATGGTCTCGCGTTGCCGATGGCTAAGCGCGCCATGACTGCCCGCAACGTTCGACCGTCAGCAAAACCTCATTTGGAGCAAGCATGGCCTATCGCAACTACCATAAGCGCAAGATTGGCGATCGCGATCTGCATCCCCAGACACAGATGATGTCCTACGGCTACGATCCCTTCCTCTCTGAAGGATCGGTCAAGCCGCCTGTGTTCCTGACGTCGACGTTCGCCTTCCGTACGGCAGAAGATGGCGCCAATTTCTTCGATATGGTCGCAGGCCGCAAGCCTTCACCGGAAGGCGAAAGCGCGGGACTGGTCTATAGCCGTTTCAACCATCCGAACCTGGAGATCGTGGAGGACCGGCTTGCGCTTCTGGACGACTCCGAATCCGCGGTCGTGACATCGAGCGGCATGTCCGCGATCGCAGCGGTTTTGCTGGCGTTCTTGCGGCCAGGAGACTGTGTCGTGCAGTCAGCACCGCTCTACGGCGGAACGGAAACACTGATAGCCAAGTTTCTTCCGGAATGGGGCATCACGTCGCAAGTCATCGACGATGGTCTTTCGCCGGACGTCATTCGCAACGCGCTCGAAGCAGCCGCGAAAAAAGGCAAGGTGCGGATGTGCTACATCGAGACACCGGCTAATCCAACGAACGCTTTGTTCGATCTTGAAGGGCTGCGTCAAGAGATTGATGCCTTTGAGGGTCGCCACGGTTATCGTCCGCTTTCGGTGTGCGACAACACGCTGCTCGGGCCGTTGTATCAGAAGCCCGTCAAGCAAGGCATTGACCTCTGCGTGTATTCGTTGACGAAGTACGTCGGCGGACATAGTGACCTGGTCGCGGGTGGAGTGACAGGCAGCCGCAGCCTGGTCACCAAAGTGCGTTCGATCCGGAGTTTATTGGGTTCGCAACTCGACCCGCACTCATCGTGGATGATCACGCGCTCAATGGAAACACTGGTCCTGCGCATGGAGCAGGCGGCCCGAAGCGGCACGGCTGTCGCGCAATGGCTGGCGAGCAATCCTCATAGGCCGGTCAAGGTCTTGCACCCCGAACTGAACGACGATCCTGCTTACCAGGCGGTGTATCGACGTCAATGCACGGGTCCTGGTTCGACCTTCGCGTTTGTACTCGATGGAGGCCGCGAACAGGCGTTCAGGTTTATCAATAGTCTGGAACTGTTCAAGTCTGCCGTTAGCCTGGGTGGCACGGAGTCGCTGATCTGTCATCCGGCATCGACAACGCATTCTGGCGTGCCCATTGAGGCTCGCGCCGCAGCGGGTGTGGCCGAAGGATTGATTCGTGTCTCGGTCGGGCTGGAGCATCCGGATGACCTGATCGCCGACCTGTCGAACGCGCTGGAGCATTGTTGACTGGTTGGCGAGACCTCGGCAGCCGCGTGGGAAAGTTTGATGTGATGCAGATCATGCGGCGCTGAAAACAGCGTGTTCGTTGTATGCCGGCTATCGACGGTCCATAGGTCGCTTTGCAAATATAGTCATGTGCCGCACCGAGTGTAGTGTCACTTTTTACACCACCGCTAACAGCAGGTACACTACGCCGACGTATGGCGCGACCCACCGTTCCCGGCCACTTCCCGCTGCGGCTAATCAGCCGGTCTTATGCAAAATGGCATTTCTTTCGATCTGAAGGCGCTTGAGGTCTTCGTGCTTGTCGTCGAATCCGGCGGCATGACAGCGGCTGGTCAACGACTCAGCATCACGCAATCCTCAGTCTCGCAAACGCTGTCGAATCTGGAACAAACCCTCAACCTACAATTGCTGGATCGCTCACAGCGCCCCCCGATGCTGACACCCGTGGGGCGCCAGTTCTACAACCGGGCCTGTACGCTGCTGGATGAAGCCAGACATTTGAGTCAGGAGTTCCGCAAGCCTCTCGGTGAACCGCTCAAGCATATCCGGATTGCACTGGTCGATTCCATGGCCACCAGCATTGGCGCCGATCTGCTGACTGCAATACGGCTGCGCACCGCCAACTGGTCGATGGTGACGGGCCAATCTCATCAGCATGCCGAAGCGTTGTTGTCCAGGCGGGTTGACATCATCATCTCCGATGACGTCGTGTTGAAGAACCCGTTGCTGTACCGTCAACGCATCTTGCGCGAACCATTCGTGCTGGTTTTGCCCGGCGACTTCAAGGGACCCGTCCCGTCTCTGCGCAACCTGTTGGTCAGCGGCGATTTCATTCGCTATAGCAATACAACCGTCATTGGTCGCAGCATTGAGACCCAGTTGGAGAAATGGGGGATTCAACCACCACTACGGCTGCAACTCGACAATACGTTCGCGATCATGTCCATGGTCATGGCCAATGCCGGCTGGACCATCACCACGCCGTTGTGCTTGTTGCAGTCGGGACTGACACCGGACAATAAGTTTTCTCAGGCGTTTCGCCTGTTCCCGATTCCCGGCGAGGAGTTCTTTCGCGAACTCACCATGGTCGCCCGTCAAGACGATCTTGGCTTGCTGCCGCAGCAACTCGCTCAGGACAGTGTGGAATTGCTGAAAAGTCGCTTCCTGCCAATCATCGAGGCGAACGCGCCTTGGCTGCTTCCATCGATTGTGTTGGGCTAACGGGGCGGGTTAACTTCAAGCTAACTTCAAAGCAGCGTGACGCCGGGCCTCAATTTTTCATAACGCAGCTGGCGCAAATCCGCGACATTGATACCGGGCGCAGCCACCACCAAAATCTGCTCTGCCAGCGCGGCGAAGTCGGCCCGGAAATGCACGGAGCTCTTTAGCACCAGGATGCGGTAATCGGCCGGATCGGCGCCGACATGGCGGAACATGGCCTGATCGGCAGCCTGTTGTTTGCGGCTCGACACCACGATCTCGATGCCGAGCGGGCCGCCGCACCTGACCCGGACCATAGCGCCGAGATCCATATGGCAGCCAAGGTAGAAGGGGCCAGTGCCGGTGAAACGGCCGGTTCCAATTGCAAGCACCTCGAATGGTGCTTGCACCGGTCCCTCGCCCAAGCCGCTAACCCCGCCCAGCGAGACATAGATAACGGAGCCGATACCCGCTTGCGTCGCCGCTTCGACAAAATTGGCGTCGCACACGACCCCGGCGCAAACCCGCTGCGCTTTTTGCCTCAGCAGTTCGTGCAGGATATCGGTTGTATCGCCGCCACCGCCGCCGCCCGGGTTGTCCTGGGTATCGGCGAGGATGATCGTGCCAGACCCAGCGCGGAGTCCCCACTCGAGCGCATGCGCGACCGCCTCGGCCGGTGCATGGAGACGCCCGCCGAATTCATCCCGCCTGGCCAGAACAGCCCGTGTCAAAGACTCGACCGCCGCCTCGACCGCCATCCGATCTGCCCCATAGGCAATGACGCTCGGCCCACTATGATGGATATCGGCAAGTGGAAAACCTGGCACGAAGTCGGCCGCAAAAACCTGTTCCGACGCGAGTGATTCACCAAGCGCCATCAAACCACGCATGGGTTCGGACAAGGTGCTTTGCCAAGGCATGGGAATGAGGAAAGGCAACTGGCGATAGCCCTTGTGCAACACTTCGCCAGCGAGCAACCGGTCGAGCAGCACATGTGCACGCTGCCCTGTCTGCGCCATGTCGACATGCGGATAGCTGCGGTATGTCACCAGGCCGCTGGCATGTTCGATCATGGCCGGCGTGATATTGGCGTGAAAATCGAGCGCCGCGACTATCGGCATCGTGCCGCCGACTCTTTGACGCAGGCGCTGCAGCAATTCCCCCTCGCCGTCCTCCAGATGCTCACTGACCATCGCGCCGTGCAGATCGAGAAACAGCGCGTCCAGCGGACCCGCATCACGGATCATCCGGTCGAGCATGAAGGCAATTGCCTCGAATGCATCTTGCGTCACCGGACCACTCGGGTTGGCCGAGGCCCACAATAGCGGCACCAGTTGATGCGACGTGTGCGCAGCTTGTATGAAACCGTCTATCGCCAGATTGACGCCGGCGACCGCGCCGAATATCTCCTCGCCAACCAGCAAGCCCGGCCACGCGTCCGCCTCGACGAAGGTAGCAAAACTCGCCCGGCTGGCGGCAAAGGTGTTCGTCTCATGTAAGAAGCCAGCGATCCCGATCCTTGCCACACCATCCCCTCATCAATTTCAATGGGCGTTACAACAAGCCTTCTACGGCCGTCACGAAAATGCGGCTGTACTCGGCGGCGCTGAATGGAATCGGATTGGTCCCGGCGGATCCATCGACCACGGCCATTTCGCCGACCTTCGCTGCGTCCTGCGCATTGATGCCGATCTCGCTCAGCGTATGGGGAATGCCCAGTGTGTCGCGCATCATCAAGACCCAGTCGAGGAACGACGTGAACGACGGCTGCGCCAGTTCAAGGTAACGCGCCAACAATTCGATCCGGTCCGCAATAGCCGATTCGTTAGCCTTGAGCACATACGGCATCAGGATGGCGTTGAGCATGCCGTGGTGGGCGTCATACAGCGCCCCTAGGGGATGCGCCAGCGCATGCATCGCGCCCAGGCCGCGCTGGAACGCCGTGGCGCCCATGCTCGACGCCACCAGCATTTGCAGGCGTGCATCGAGGTCCTGGCCGTCCTTGACCGCACGCGGCAGGAACTGCTTGATCAGGCGAATGCCTTCGACCGCGATGCCCGTCGCCATTGGATGATAAAACGGCGAACAATAGGCTTCGAGGTTATGCGAGAGCGCGTCCATGCCGGTCGCCGCCGTCAGTTTGGCCGGCAGGCCCACCGTCAACTCAGGGTCGAGGATGACGACCGAGGGCAGCATGTTCGCGTGGAATATGATGCGTTTCACATGGGCATGGTCGTCGGTGATCACCGAAGCGCGCCCGACTTCCGAGCCGGTCCCGGCTGTGGTCGGCACAGCCACCACTGGCGCCATACCGGCTACATTGACGCGCAGATAGTTGTCGCCGACATCTTCGAAATCCCACAACGGACGATCCTGCCCAACCATTAGCGCCACGGCCTTGGCCGCATCGAGGGCCGAGCCGCCGCCGAAAGCGATTACACCGTCGTGACCACCGGACTTGAAGATCGCCACGCCATCGTCGACATTCTTGCCCGTCGGGTTGCCCTTGATATCGTGAAACAGCCCGCTCTCCAGGCCGGCGGACCGGCAGTGATCCAGCACGCTGCCGATCAGCGGCAATGCCGCCAGTCCCGGGTCGGTAATCAGCAGCGGCCGGCGCATGCCGAGGCTCTTGCACCATTGCGGCAATTCGCGGATCCGGCCTGCGCCGACCTTGACTGCGGTCGGGTAATTCCAGTTTGCGGAGGGAAGTGACATACGAAATTCCTTTGAAGATCCGTTCAGAGACGGGTTTTCAGATGAAAAGATTTGGGTCGCGTCAGGTGCTCGTATCCGATCGCCGACAAGGTGACTCCCCGGCCGGTATTCTTCACTCCGGTCCAGGCGAGCGCAGGGTCGAGATAATCGCAGCGGTTCATAAAGAAGGTGCCGGTTTCGACACGCAGGCCAATCGATAGCGCCGCTTCTTCGTCGCTCGTAAACACAGCGGCCGTCAAACCGTAGGGGCTGTCGTTCATCAGTTCGATTGCTTGTTCATCTCCGGACACCGGCATGATGCCGACCACCGGTCCGAAACACTCATCGTTCATCAGCGTCATGCCGTGATCGACATCCACGAACACGCCCGGCGCCACATAAGGCGTGCCGGCGCGCGACAATTCGAACCGACTTTCATCGATAAGATTCTTAGCGCCTTTAGCGAGTGCCTCGGCGATCACGGCCCGCACTCCGTCGGCAGCCGCGGTACGGACTACCGGCCCCAACGAAGTTTCCGCATCAAGCGGGTTGCCCAGCACATACTGATTTGTCAGCGCCACGGCGCGCTCGACAAAATCCTTGTACAGAGGCTGAGCCACATAGATTCGCTGGATACCGCAGCATGACTGGCCTGAATTGAAGAACGCGCCGTCGACGAGCGTTTCCACTGCGTAGTCGAGATTGGCATCGGCTCGCACGTAAGCCGGATCATTACCGCCCAATTCCAGCCCAACCCCGATAAAGCGCCCAGCCGCAGCTTCCTCGACAATGCGACCTCCGCCCACCGAACCGGTGAAGCAGACAAAGCCGATCTCGTTCGCGTGTATTAATCGACGCACACGTTCATGATCCACATGCAAGTACTGGAACACGCCCTCGGGCAACTCGGCCTGGACGAAGGCCTGATGAATGAGCTCGGCACACAACGGCGTTTGATCGGAGTGCTTGAGAATCACCGAATTACCCGCTAACAAAGCCGGGACGATACTATTGACTGCCGTCAGCAAAGGGTAATTCCACGGTGCGATGGTGAACACCACGCCCACCGGCTCACGTGAAATAAAACGGGTAAAGCCTTCCTGCGGTGCCACTTGGACGAGCTTCAATGCATCTTCCGCAATCGCCATCATGTGGCGCGCTCGTGAGGCAAAGCCGTCCACTTCGCCGGCGGTGTAACGCAACGGGCGTCCCATCTGACGCGTAATCGCCTCGCCGATGGTTGCCTTGTTTTCGACAAAGAGTTCTACGGCACGTCCAACTAGCGCCAGTCGCTCGGACAGCGGTCGCGCGGCCCATGCCTTCTGGGCAGTTTGCGCGAGTCGCAGTGTCTGCTCGATCTGCGACTCGCTCGCATAAGGCCGGCGCACGAATTCGCTGCCGTCAATCGGGCTAATGGTGATCAGTTCTTCTTTCATAGTTGGCTTGGATTAATAGACTCAAATAATCTCGAAATAGCGGGCCAGTTCCCAATCGGTCACATGCCGACGGAACTGCCGCTCTTCCCATTCGCGGGTCGCGACAAAATGCTCGACAAACGCTTCGCCAAACAAGGTCTTCGCGGCTTCCGAATGGCGAAGTCGTTGTGCGGACTCCCACAAGGTGCAAGGCAATTTCAGATGGGCAGGGAATTCCTGTGTATAGGCGTTGCCCTCGACAATCTGCCCCGGATCCAGTCCCTGTTCGATACCATGCAAGCCGGCACCCAACGCGGCTGCCAATGCAATGTAGGGATTCGCGTCCGCCGAACCGATGCGCACTTCAACGCGTTGGGATTTCTCGGAACCCGGGATCAGGCGCAAGGCCGTGGTTCGATTCTCGACGCCCCACGTTGCATCGAGCGGCGCCCAGTAGCCCGGCACCAGCCGTGAATAGCTATTGACGGTCTGCGCGAACATCGACATGAATTCGGGCAGGTAGCGTTGCACGCCCGCCATGAAACTGGCTTGCTTGACGCTCATATTGTAAGGACGGCTTTCGTCGTAAAACGCCGACTTGCCGGTGCTCGTCTCGCGCAGGGACAAGTGGATATGACCGCTCTGTCCGGGGTGATCATGCGACCATTTCGCCATGAAGGTCGCCATCAGATTGTTCTTCTGGGCCAGCGCCTTGGTAAAGGTCTTGAACAAGATGGCCTTGTCCGCCATCTCGGCCGCACCGTCGACTGCGAGCGCAGCCTCCAGCACGCCGGGACCGGTTTCGGTATGCAGCCCCTCGATCGGCATGTCCATCTGCTCGCACATATCGAGCAATTGCCGATAAAAATCGCCTTCGACCGTACTGCGCAGCACCGAATAGCCGAAATTGCCGGGCGTCCAGTTTTTCAGGTCACGGTAGTTTTTTTCACGCACCGAATGCGGCGTCTCCTCGAACATGAAGAATTCATATTCAAGGGCGGCGGAAACCGCGAATCCCATATCGGCGGCGCGCTTTAATACGCGCTGCAATAAACCCCGTGGGCAAATTGCTTCGGCATCCCCAGCAAATTCGGCAAGGAAGAAGAGCATGTCTTCGCCATCGCCCTGTTCAAGCGGCAAACGCCGGCAGCTCTCCGGTACGATGCGCACCATGGCGTCCGGATAGGCGGTGTGCCAGCCGGTGTATTTCGTATTGTCGTACATCTGGTCGTCCACATCCCAGCCCAGGACGACATTGCAGAAAGCGAAACCCGCACGCAGAGCTCCGAGGAATTTATCCTTGCGCAGATATTTGCCGCGCAGGATGCCATCGGTATCGGACAGACCGACTTTGATATGCGTCAGCCCGCTTGCCTCCACCAGACGTATCGCATCTTCTACTGTCTTGATTGCCCGTTCGGGCTTCGCGTGCGCATCCATATCCATTGTCTCCGTGTTATCGTTTTTTTCGGCTAATTCATCTTAGGAACGAGAGAAATGCAGATCAACAACAATCGGTATTCGTTATGGTGAGGATCGGCTGGGGTAATGCTGCATGATGTGTGGTCGCTTGTTGTTCGCTTGTTGCTCGCTTAGGCACGGCGGCGTGTTAGTGCCTCATACTCATGGGCGCCATGTCGCGCTGCACAACGCATTGGCATGCCGGCCCGGCGGCTAGCCAGGCTCGCTGCTGGTGCGAGCGCGCCCACTCTCAGCTCTTTCAGCGCCACTTCGGGGCGTTCCTCAGACGCAGGTCACGCTGCCGATTCTAGTCAAACACCTTTCGAAAGCCCTTCGATAAAGGCATGCTTGCCACTGGCACAACTCTTGTGTATGAAGTTAAAAAATTACTTCAAGCGGGATACGTATTCCCGAAGGGTTTCCAGATGGTTTCTCAGTTGGCGCAGATCTTCAGCGACTCAGGCACCAAGGTGCGGGGCAAGCTTTTCGGCATCTACGGGCTATTGATTGCGTTCAACGTCCTCGCCTGGGTTTGGGCATTCGTGGCATTCCGCCACCATCCGGTACTTCTGGGAACCGCATTGCTGGCCTACGGATTCGGGCTGCGTCATGCGGTGGATGCCGACCACATTGCCGCTATCGACAATGTCACGCGCAAGCTCATGCAGGAGAAGAAGCGCCCTGTTGCGGTCGGTTTTTTCTTTTCCCTCGGACACTCGACCGTGGTCGTGCTCGCCTCTGTCGGTGTGGCTGTCGCAACGTCGGCCATGCAGGGTCGATTTGACCACTACAAGGAAATTGGCGGAGTGGTCGGCACGTTGGTGTCGGCGTTATTCCTGTTTGCGATTGCGCTGATGAACCTGATTATCCTGAGGTCGATCTATCAAGCGTGGCGTAACGTCAGGAATGGCGGTGCTTATGTCGATGACGATTTCGATCTGCTTCTGGCTGATCGAGGATTTCTGGCTCGAATTTTCCGCCCGCTGTTTAGCATGATCACGCGAAGCTGGCACATGTATCCACTAGGTTTCCTGTTTGGTCTGGGATTCGACACAGCGACTGAAATCGGCTTGCTCGGTATAGCAGCAACCCAGGCGTCGCAAGGGCTCTCTCCCTGGGCGATCATGGTGTTCCCAATCCTGTTCAGTGCCGGCATGTCCCTGGTAGACACGCTGGACGGTCATCTGATGCTCGGCGCTTACGGATGGGCTTACCTGAAGCCGATCCGGAAAATCTACTACAACATGACCATCACGCTGGTGTCCGTCATCGTGGCCGTGGTGATTGGCGGTATAGAAGCGCTTGGGCTGCTCGCCGATCAGTTGAAACTGCAAGGTCCGGTGTGGGATGCCATAGGGACCTTGAACGATAATTTCGGCACGCTGGGCTTTGTGATCATCGGCATTTTTGTCTTTAGCTGGATTGTGTCGGTCCTGATCTATCGGGTAAAACGTTTCGACGAGCTGGAAGTTGGCCGCTAGATAAGCTGCCGGGATTCGGGCGACTTCGCTCCTTACTGTCCACAATGAGCATGGCCTGGGCCCAGCGTCGAACACAAACAGCTAACGCGATAGACCGCGTTGATCCAGGGCACTCGTCAGTGCCTGAATTTGCTCGCTGTTAAGCGAGGATGCCTCGATCGCGTCGGCTCGGGAAAAAATCATCTGCCCATAAGCATCGGCGAGCACACGCGCTTCCCGGCAGAGTGCCGCATCCTGACCGGCCGGCTTTAGCTCTCGCCAATAATTGATGGCCTGCTCGACGTCGATAATCGTGAATACACTCATGGATCTGGCCTGCAACTTCGGGTGAATGGGACGGGTAGTACCGGTATGCAAAAAATTTCCCACATGCGGCTCGCCCTTTAGAAAAACGATGTGGTGCTTGAAAGCGTTCGCCATCGTCGGCCACTGGGCAGCCGCGTAGTCTGATTCTTGACGATGTCGCAGGGATGCGCAAGTTGTGCCCACATGAACGAAACTAATAGGAAGATGAAAACATGTCCCTTGTTGAATAACACGGCGGCATTCAGACTGTGGGCCACTTGATTAAGGACGCGTCATGGCTCGCACTCATCTACACGGTTTTCCACGCATCGGCGCGCATCGCGAACTCAAGTTCGCGCAAGAGGCTTTCTGGCGCGGGGAGTGTGACGATGCTCATTTGCGTAGTGTCGCAGAGGCATTGCGTGCGCGCCATTGGGAGTTGCAACGCTCGGCGAAGCTGGATTTCGTAGCGGTCGGCGACTTCGCCTATTACGACCAGATGCTGAACCTGACTGCGCTATTGGGCGCGTTGCCGGAGCGGTTCGAATTCGAACCGTCGGCGCTCTCGCTTGCGCAATATTACGAGCTGGCGCGGGGCAACAATGCGCAGCCCGCCATGGAGATGACCAAGTGGTTCGACACCAATTACCACTACCTTGTGCCGGAGTTGGGGCCGCGCACAACATTCAATGGCGGTGTCAATTGGTTCTTCGACGAAATCGATGAAGCGCTTGCGCTGGATCATTCTGTCAAGCCGGTTCTCATCGGCCCGATTACGTATCTGTGGCTGTCCAAGAGCCACATTCCCGGCTTTGACCGGCTTTCACTTCTGCCAAAGCTCGTAATTCGCTATATGCGCATTCTCGACCTGTTGAAGCAACGCGGGATTGAATGGCTTCAACTGGACGAACCGGCACTGTGTCTTGACCTGGATGACGAATGGCTCGAGGCCTTTTACGCGGCCTACGATGTGCTTGGCGCGTCAGGCAACAAGGTAATGCTCGGGACGTATTTCGACACAGCCGCGCACCACGCACCGCTCGTCGCGAAACTGCCTGTTCAGGGTGTTCATATCGACCTGATCAGGGCGCCCGAACAACTGGACGCGTGGCGCGCGGCGCTACCGGCGGACAAAGTGTTGTCGGTGGGAGTGATCGATGGCCGAAATATCTGGCGGGCCGACCTCGGTAAGATCGTCGACTCGCTTCGCAGCCTGAGCGAAGAACGTTCGGATAACTTATGGATTGCACCTTCCTGTTCACTACTGCACGTGCCGGTCACGCTTGCGTCGGAGAAAAGGCTCGATAACCGCTTGACGTCATGGCTTGCGTTCGCGACTGAGAAGCTCAATGAAATTGCGGCCATCGCGCTAGCGTTAAGCGATTCGGCAGAAGCCGGGTCTGTGCTCGCCGCGTCAAACGCAGCACTCGATACGCGACGTAATTCGGACGCGGTCATCAACACCCTCGTGCAGCGAAGGACCACGGCCATCACCCAGGCAATGGCAAGCCGTAAGAGTCCTTATGCCATCCGCAAGCGTGTGCAGCGGCATACGCTCAGGCTGCCGCTCCTGCCGACCACGACCATTGGTTCGTTCCCCCAGACAATGGCGATTCGGCAGGCGCGCGCGGCATACCGGCGCGGGGAACTGGGTGCACTCGATTACCTTGAACGCATGCGCGCGGAGATCGCAACAGCCGTGCGCAAGCAGGAGGAGCTAGGACTCGACGTCCTCGTGCATGGCGAAGCCGAACGCAACGACATGGTCGAATTTTTCGCGGAGAAGCTATGGGGATATTCGCTGACGGAGAACGGCTGGGTTCAGAACTACGGCTCGCGCTGCGTCAAGCCGCCCATCATCTACGGCGATATCTATCGTCCAGAGCCCATGACGGTGGACAACACGTGCCATGCGCAGTCCCTGACCAACCGCGTGATGAAGGGCATTCTTACGGGACCGGTAACCATGCTCCAATGGTCTTTTGTCCGTGACGATCAACCCCGCGAAACAACGGCGCTACAGCTTGCGCTGGCCATTCGCGACGAGGTGACGGACCTTGAAAAGGCCGGCATCCGCATCATCCAGATCGATGAACCGGCGTTCCGCGAAGGCTTGCCGTTGCGCCAGGCCGAGTGGCCCGCTTACCTTGACTGGGCAACCCGGGCCTTCAAGATCGCCGCTAGCGGGGTCTCCGATGCAACGCAGATTCACACCCATATGTGCTATTCGGAGTTCAATGACATTCTGCCCTCCATCGCAGCGCTGGATGCGGACGTGATCACGATCGAGACCTCGCGCTCTTCAATGGAATTGCTGGATGGCTTCGGTGCGTTCGCCTACCCGAACGGAATCGGGCCCGGCGTCTATGACTCGCACTCCGCACGGGTGCCGAGCGTGGAGGCCATGCAGCGTTTGCTCGAGCGTGCATGCGAGGTCATTCCTGCGGAGCACCTGTGGGTCAACCCTGATTGCGGATTGAAAACGCGTGCGTGGCCGGAGACGGAAGCGGCACTGACCAATATGATCCTGGCGGCCCGCGCAGTCCGAGCGACGCTTTCCGAAGAAAATAAGGAAATAGCGGAAGTCTGAGTCTTCATCAGCACGCGAGCATTTTCTCCAGCGGCTTTGGTCATCACGGTTGCCGACGGCACGGTGGCTCGGACATTGTTCCGTGGTCACCGCGGCCCCTGAGGGGCTGCCTGCGACGCTTGATACCATCACCTGATCATGCTGCCACTCCTGCGCGGCGAAACGTGAAGAAAGCCCGCATGACCCACGCGAGCGGCAGGCACTTAAGTCCACCCGAACTTACCCATAAAGAACCGCCTCGAAGCGAGGTTCTGTCATGGCGTGGCCGGTCCGTGCTACTGTATTTGACTTGAGTTCGTTGACTCTTGACTTTACACACCATCCCACTTTGGGGACGTACTGGACGCTTTATGAAAAAAGTATCGCTGCTGCTTACTCTTGCTGTTATCGCTTCGTCATCGGCTTATGCCGCTACGGGCGCGACTGAAACGCTTCCCTCCGGCGTCACCGTGACGCAGATCAAGGAAGGCACCGGGGCGCAGCCCAGCGCTGCGGACACCGTGACCGTGAACTATCGCGGCACGCTCGCGAATGGCACCGAATTCGACTCTTCGTACAAGCGCGGGCAGCCGGCATCGTTCCCGCTCGGTCAGGTAGTCCCATGCTGGACGCAAGGCCTTCAGAAGATGAAGGTCGGCGGCAAGGCCAAGCTCGTGTGCCCGCCGGCAACCGCCTACGGCGATCGCGGCGTAGGCCCGATTCCGCCGAACAGCACGCTGACGTTTGAAGTCGAGTTGTTGAAAATCGGCAACTAAAGCCTGCACAACGCGCACTCGCTCCAACGTAATCATGCGAATCGCGCGTCCCGTGCTATTGCGTACCGAGATCTTTGGTCATCGCAATAGCACGGCTTTGTAACACCCTCACATAGATCTATGGATGTGGCAGCCGTTTAATTCCATCCCGATGGAAAACCATCCTTGCCTATACCTTTGCCGTTGAGACAGCCCGATTTCCAATCAAAGCGTTGACGGGTGCGAAGTAAAACTATCGATGCGAAGAGGGCACATGAACCTGTCACCTGGTTGAAGTAGCCTATGCGCTGACGCGCTCAGAGCAGCAACAGCCAAAGGCCGGAAGTCGGGTGTACAACGGCGGAATTCAATGTCGCGTGTTGTCGATCAAGTACGAAACGGTAGGTACACCACAGTTCGCAAACGATTTCCCTCGGTTGCAGTTTTAATAAGCGTCCGGTAACATTAATTCGCGGGCGTTATGCATTTTTTACTAAACCGGTCTCCTTGCCGGGACCTGCCTGAATAAGCAATTTTCTATCGTTTTTCCGAGCGACAGATTCGGCATGCAAAGGTATATTGCGAAAAGTCTCCCTGCATAACCCGTTGTTGATGGGCTTAAATCACTAAACACGCCCTCGCAACCGGTGTTAATAAAAAGAGGGCTGTATCTTAGTCATTTCCACCACCATGGCGACGCTGTGATCCGACACACTCTGGGCGCCTTGCTACTGGTGATGTCATGCCTCGGCCGTGCGGTCGCGGCAGGTCCCGATTGCTCACGCGCCTTCACGCTTGCCCTGCACGACCACGGCCTGCTTTATTCCGCCGATACCGACACCGGTATTGACCGGGATTTCGCCGACGAACTGATCCGCCGCAGCGGATGCCAGATTAGCGTCAGCCTGATGTCGCGCGCGCGCATCTGGCAATTGATCGAATCCGGCGCACTCGATTTCAGCTTGTCCGGCATTGCCAACGCCGATCGCAACCGCTTCGCTTCGTTCGCCTGGTATTTCAGCAACAAATACTATTTGCTGGTGAGGAAGGACGCGGGCATGCATCAGCTGGCCGATTTCGAGCGTAGCGACCAGTTTCAACTAGGCGTGATTCGCAGCTTCCGCTACAGCGACTCCGCCAACAAGCTGGTCGACACGCTCGCGGCTGAGAACCGCGTCAGCCAGGCGGGCGGCCTGGCACCGTTATACGAGGCGCTGATCCATCAGCGTATCCAGGGCATGATCATGGAGCCCTTTGACTACCCCGCGCTGGATGAAAAGAAGATCCGCGATGTCACCACCATCATCGAGTTCAATGATCCCGCCATCCCTCACGGCCTGATCATGTCGAAGAAGGCGCTGTCGCCCGCCGAGCAGGACAAGTGGCGTGCGCTGGTGAACGAGATGCGCGCGGACGGAACCGTGCTGCGTATATTCGAGAAGTACTTCAAACCCGATCTGGCCAGATCCATGGTCGATTTTCAGGCACCCCCGTGACCTGGGCTCGCCTCGTATTGCTGCCCTTGCTGATCTTGTCCGCCGCACTCGGCGTCACATGGATCGTCTGGGATCACGAGCGGCAAGCTTCCCACAACGAGTTACTCTCCCAGTTCAATTTTTCACTGGGCGACGTGGTCAGCCGCGTCGAACAGCGCATGTCGACGTACGAACAGATGCTGCGCGGCGTGCAGGGCCTGTTCTCCGCCACCGGCCAGATGGACCGCGACAACTTCCGCGACTACGTCAGCGCGCTCAATCTCGACGCCAATTTTTCCGGCATCCAGACCATCGGGGTTATCGAATGGGTACCGGCGGCGCGTCGGGATGCTCATATTGCCGCCATGCATCAGTTGGGTTTTAGCGGCTACACCATCCGGCCGCAGGGGTTTCGCGAGAACTACGCGCCGATCGTCCAGCGCGAACCATCCGCTACCAACAGCGTCGCTCCACTCGGGCTGGACCCCTGGACTGACCCTGTGCGGCGGCAGGCGATGGAGAGGGCGCGCGATTCCGGCATGGTGGCGGTCTCCGGGAAAGTCCGCCTGGGCGTGGACGTCGGGCCGGATGCGAAACCCGCTTTTGTCATGTATCTGCCGATCTACAACAAGGGCCAAGCGCACGACAGCGTCGCCGAGCGCCGGGCGCATCTTGCCGGCTGGGTGTATGCGTCGTTTCGGATGCACGATGTCATCGCCAGCCTGTACGGCGACACGCTGGCCGGCCTCGCGTTAGCCATCTACGACGGCGTGGAACCGTCCGCCGCGGCCTTGCTTTATCGTTCCCGTGCGGCAGATGGGCAGCACCAGCGTCCGCTCATTTCAGCCAATGAATACCTCGTGGTCGCAGGGCACAACTGGACGCTCTCGATGACCACCCTGGACGACTTCAAGACCCGCTTCGGCCGAAACGCCGAAGCACTCATCGCCGTCACCGGTACGGGCTTAAGCCTGCTGCTTGCTCTGCTCGCGTGGTTGATGGTCACCGGCCGCGGCCGCGCGATGCGGCTGGCTTCCACGATGACTCGCGAGTTGCGCGAGAGCGAGGAGAAGTTCCGCGCCATTGCGGACTGCACGGTGAACTGGGAAGTCTGGTGGGGACCGGACGGCAAACCTCGCTGGATCAATCCATCGGTCGAGAAATACACCGGTTATACGGTGGACGAATGCATGGCCATGACCGACTTTGCCGGCACGCTGATCCACCCCGATGACTGGGTCCGCGTTGCCCCTGAGTTCCTGAAGGGCCTCCAGGGCTTCCGTGGCGACGACCTCGAATTCCGCTGCGTCCGCAAGGACGGAACGCTAGTCTGGCTATCCGTTTCCTGGGTGCCGATCACCGACGCCAAAGGCGTATTCACGGGCTTCCGGACTAGCGGTCGCGACATCACCGACCGGAAGCAAGTCGAGGCCGAACTGCGGATTGCGGCGGTCGCCTTCGATTCGCTTGAAGCCATGATGGTCACCGACGCCAGCAACACCATCCTGCGGGTCAATTCGGCGTTCACCGAGTGCACCGGTTACACGGCTGAAGAGGCAGTTGGCCAGACACCGCGGCTGCTGCGTTCGCATCATCACGACGAAACGTTTTTCAGCGAGATGTGGGAAACGATCCACCGCATGGGCGGCTGGCAGGGCGAGATCTGGGGACGTCGCAAGAATGGCGAGGTCTATCCGAAATGGCTGACGATTTCGGCGGTGACAGGCGAAGGCGGAGTCGTCAGTCACTATGTAGGCACGCATCACGACATCACCGAACGCAAGATCGCGGAAGAGCGCATCAAGGAGCTCGCCTTCTTCGACGCCCTGACGCGCTTGCCCAACCGCACGTTGTTGCTGGATCGCCTGACGCAGGCTATTACGGTCAGCGCGCGAAGTGGTGCGTGCGGTGCGTTGTTGTTTATCGACCTGGATCACTTCAAGACGCTGAACGACACGCTGGGCCACGACAAGGGCGACCTGCTGCTGCAGCAAGTGGCGCAGCGCCTGGCTGCCAGCGTACGTGAGGGCGACACCGTAGCGCGGGTAGGGGGCGACGAGTTTGTGGTGGTGCTCGGAAGTCTCCATGAAACCTGGCAGGAAGCGGCCAGCCAGACAGAAGGCATGGGCGAAATAATCCTTGATGTCCTTGGCAAGTCGTACCAGCTTAACGACATCGATTACCGCAGTACGGCCAGCATTGGCGCGACTGTGTTCAGGGGCTATCAGACTTCCATCGACGAACTCCTGAAGCAGGCGGACCTCGCCATGTACAAGTCGAAGGAAATGGGGCGCAACGCGCTGTGTTTCTTCGATCCGGACATGCAGACCGTGGTAGTGGAACGGGCAGAGCTCGAGGCGGGTTTGCGAAAGGCCATAGAGGGCAATCAGTTCCTGCTGCATTACCAGGCGCAGGTGCTCGACGGCGACAGGGTTGTCGGCGCCGAAGCGCTCGTGCGTTGGCAGCATCCCCAGCGCGGTATGGTGCCGCCAGCCGATTTCATTCACCTCGCTGAAGAGACCGGGATGATCCTGGCGTTGGGTAACTGGGTGCTGGAAACCGCGTGTACTCAACTGGCGTTGTGGGCCACGCGGCCGGACATGTGCCACCTGACAATCGCAGTCAATGTCAGTGCGCAGCAGTTCCGCGAGCCCGATTTCGTGGCCAAGGTGTTGAACGTGATCCGTCGAACGGGCGCCAACCCGAACCGGCTCAAGCTGGAACTGACCGAGAGCGTGCTGGTGGACAACGTGCAGGACATCATTGCAAAGATGCATGCGCTCAAGGCCCGTGGCGTAGTCTTTTCGCTGGACGATTTCGGTATCGGCTATTCGTCGCTTTCGTATTTGAAGCAACTGCCTCTGGATCAGTTGAAGATCGATCAGTCATTCGTGCGCGACGTGCTCGTCGATCCGAACGATGCGGCGATTGCAAGGACTATCGTAGCGTTGGCGCAAAGCCTGGGCCTAGGGGTGATCGCCGAGGGCGTGGAGACTGAAGAGCAACGCGACTTCCTGGCCGACGCCGGCTGTCATGCTTACCAGGGCTTCTATTTTTGCCGGCCCTTGCCCATTGAAGGGTTTGAAGAGTTTGCGGCTGTAGGGCGGATTAAGCCGGAAGCGGCACGCGCGTACTAGCTCGGCCGGCTTACCGCATTTCTTCGCAGGGGCTCAGATTCGCAGGTCGGTCAGAATCTGTTCCGCTAAAAAATCACAGGGCGGCCGGTTCGATCCCGCGCTGCGCGCGAGCACGATTTCCAGGTCCGGCAGGGCAGGCAGGCCGTCCGCGGCGCCGAGTTGGACGAACCGTTCCGGGATGCTGCATCGGGACAGCGCGGCAATCGCGAGCCCCGCTTCGACCATGCTGAAAAGGCCCAGCAGGCTCGGGCTTTCATAAGATGTCCGATAGCTGATCTTGGCCCGTTCGAGCGCGTGGATCGCCTTGGAGCGTGCGACGCTGCCCGGTGCAAAGACCGCAATGGGTAGCGGGCGCTCCTTCCATACTTCATTGCCGACGGCGCAACCGGCCCAGACCATCGGTTCAAGCCGGATAAAGTCACCGTTCAACCCCTTCATTCGCGTCATGCAGGCGAGATCGATCTTGCCTTCCTTGATGAGCGGGGCCAGCGCGTTGCTCGGCATGCCGATGACCTGGATCTCGACCTTGGGGTAAGTCGCGGAAAATTTTCTCAGCACGGAGGGTAGGAGAGACGATGCATAGTCGTCCGGCACTCCGATCGCCACGCGTCCCCTGACGTCGGGGCGAACAATCGACGCCCAGGCTTCGTCGCGCAGTGCAAGCAACCGGCGCGCATAAGCGAGCAGCACATGGCCGTCCTGTGTCAGTGTGATGTTGCGCGGCTTGCGTAAAAACAAGGGCTTGCCTAAAGACGCTTCCAGCGACTTGATCTGCATACTCACGGCGGATTGCGAACGATGCACGAGCGCGGCGCCGCGCAGGAAGCTGCCTGAATCGGCAACGGCGACAAACATGGAGAGCGCATCCAGGTCGAAGGTTTTCATCGTAATTTCAAGTATCAGAAAATCTGAACGAAGTCTTCAATATAACTCGCTTTCCTGAATTCAGCGGGCCTTGCATACTGGGCGTCCCTCAACGCGAATCGCTGGAAAAGAAACGATGTCGATGACATACGATGACTTCAGGAAGCTCGGAATAAAGATCGATATGACCCGCGGAAAGCCGTCCTCGGAACAACTCGACCTGTGCTCGGAGCCACTGGCCAACGCTCTGAAAGCGGGCGAGTTCATGTCGCGCGATGGCATCGATTGTCGCAATTATGGTCATGCGCTGGGTCTGCCCGAAGCACGTGAATTAGGCGCTGATCTGCTTGGGGTGGCTGCGGAACAGGTCGTGGCCGCCGGTAATTCCAGCCTCGAGTTGATGCATGACGCCGTGGTGTTCGCCATCCTGCATGGCATGGCTGACGGCAAGCCGTGGCGCAATGAGAAGGACATCGCGTTCCTTTGCCCCGTGCCGGGATACGACCGCCATTTCGCGATCTGTGCGGCGCTTGGCGTGCGCATGATTCCGGTACCGCTGACCGGGAACGGCCCCGATATGGACTTCGTCGAAGCACAGGTCGCCGCCGACCCGGCCATCAAGGGCATCTGGTGCGTGCCGCTTTATAGCAATCCGACCGGTGAAATCTATTCAGCCGATACGATTCGCCGTCTCGCCTCGATGCAAACCGCCGCCCCCGACTTCCGCCTGTTCTGGGACGATGCGTACCGCTTCCATCACCTGACGGAGCAGAAGCACAGCACGTTGAACATGATCGAGGCTTGCGCGGCGGCGGGGCATCCGGACCGGGCGTTGATGTTCGCGTCGCTGTCCAAGATCACGATTGCCGGGGCTGCGGTGGCGTTCGTCGCATCGTCGCGGCGTAACATCGACTGGTGGCAGCGTTGCTCGGGTATCAGGACCATTGGACCGGACAAGCTCAATCAACTCCGGCACGTGCGCTTACTGCGCGACCGGCAGACATTGGAGGGTTTGATGGAGCGTCACCGGGCGCTGTTGCGACCCAAGTTCGACGCCATGACAACGACCTTCAGCGAGATCCTTGCGGATCTGCCCGGCGTGTCCTGGACGGTGCCGCAAGGGGGCTATTTCATCAGCCTCTATAGCCCCGATGGTCTCGCTAAACGTACCGTCGCGCTGGCTGCCGACGCCGGTATAGCAATGACGCCCGCAGGCGCTGCGTTCCCTTATGGTCTCGATCCGCGCGATCGGCATTTGCGTGTTGCGCCGACCTTTCCTGCACTCGATGAAGTGAAGCGGGCAGCGCTTGGGATTGCATTGTCGTTGCGTCGTGCGTTCGAAGAGCGGGGGTGAGCTCATCGCTTATCCAATCATGTGAGCGTGGTCTCGCGCGCTATGCCGTTAGCGCAAATCGGCGAGACCGCTTCTGCAAACCGGCATGGCACGGCGCGCGTTCGGTATCAGGAAGGCCAGTCCGACGAGGATGATCGACGCCGCTGAAGCCATCTCGTACACCGGTTGAAACGAACCGAATATCGTCTTGCATAATCCACCCAGCACGTTTCCCATCGCCCCGCCAACACCAAATGCCGCTTCGCAGATTCCGCACACGATTGCCGCGAGGGCTGGCGCGCTCGTCTTGCCGACATACGCGTGCAACAGGCCGAAGATCGGGAAGAACGAAAAGCCTAACGCGACCGCCGCGACCATCAGCGCGTAAGCGCCCGGACGCGACGCGGCGATCAGCGACCCGCACAAAAGCAGGACCCCCGCACTAACGAGCGCGGTACGCATGCCGTCTCGTTGCGTGCGCCCATTTCGATCAGGACTACCGTGCATATCGGCGATCATGCCGAGCGCCAATCCGCTCACCACCCCGACCAGCCCCACGAGTGCCCACGCGTGCGCTGTTACATCGAGACCCAGATGCAGGTCATCGTGGGAATAAGCCGATAAATAGGTGATGAACGGGACACCGGAAAAACCGCATAGCAGCGCGATGGCGTACACCAGCAGGAAGTGTCGGGCGAGCATGCGCCGCAGCCCAAGGCGCTCGCTCGGGCGCTGGGTTTGGTGCGGTGGCGTGACGCTTGGTTGCGTGGCCGATGCACGGCCAAGCCGTGCAAACACGAGGACGATTGCGCCGCTCAACACAGCGGTCAGCACGGCGCTCACGAGCCAGACCGAGCGCCAGCCCCACGACGCCAGCAACGCGGGCACCATCAACCCATTGAGCAAGACACCATAATTCGTGCCGCTGCCAATGACCCCGATGGCTTTCGCCCGATGGCGCTCGTCGATCAACGGTGTGATCAGCGCCATCATCGGGACCCAGGTCGCGGCGGCGCAGGCATTGAGCGTGACGAGCGCGGCGCCCATCATCCATGTGTTGTTGGCGAATGCGAGGCCCGCGAGGTCCATGGCGGACAGCACAGTCGCCACGAGCATGACCCGCGCTGCTCCAAAACGCGCAGCGGCGAGCCCTGATAACAGCGCCATTGCGATATTGGCCAGTTGCCGCGCAGCCGTGATGTACCCGGCCTGCGCATAGTTGAAGCCGATGTCCTGTTTCATCTGCGGCAGGACCACGGGGAAGAGATAAACGCCGAAACCGTAGGTCGCTGCGATCACGGCGGTCAGCAGCAGCGTGACGGCCAGTTGATTTGCCAGGCGAGGAGAAATGCGGGTCGAAACATCCATGGCAGGCTACCGGGAAAAGTCGTTAGATTTATTCTCGGCGTCCTTGCGTTATGACGGAAATGATTTAATTTACTATCATTGATTAAGCTTCATCATCATTGAGTCCGACCATGAACCTCGATCTTGCCCTCCTGCGCGCGTTTGTTGCTGTCACTGAGGCCGGCGGTTTTACCGCGGCCGGGCGACGGCTGAACCTGACGCAATCCGCGATCAGTCACCAGATACGGCGGCTTGAAGAAGAAGTGGGCCGGCCGCTTTTATATCGCACCACGCGCAGTCTGACCCTGACCGAAGATGGCGAGGATTTCTTGCGTTACGCCATGCAAATCCTGAATGCGATGGACGCGGTTACGGAGCGTTTTCAATCGTCTCCGGCTTCGGGCGTCGTGCGGTTCGGCGCGCCGGATATTTTCATGGGAGAACGGCTCCCCGTTTTGCTGACGCAATTTTCGCGGGCGTTTCCGAATGTGCGGCTGGACGTGAGCGTGGGCATGAGCCTCGATTCGCAGGCAATGGTCGCCGCGCACGAACTGGATCTTGCCGTGGTGCTGTGCGTGCACGGGGAAACGGATCGGGACGCTGACGGTATTGTGTTGCGGCGCACGCGGTTCGTTTGGGCGGCGGCGGAATCGTTCGAAGCACGCGTGGGGGCGTCGCTGCCGCTCGCGTTTTTTCCGGCGCCGTGTGTGAATCGGCGAGTGGCGCTTGAGGCGCTCGATGGCCTGCCGGTGGACTGGCATGTCGCGTTTACATCGTCGAGTCAGTCGGGCATTCGCGCTGCGGTGATGGCGGGGCTCGGGATTACGCCGCTGACGCGCGATGACCTGGAGCCGGGCATTGTGGTTGTGGATCGGCAGTACGGTTTGCCACCCTTGCCGGAAGCGGAATTCAGGCTGCTTTGGGGCAAGGGTGAACCCACGCTGGCCGCGCAGGAGTTTGGGCGGCTTGTGCTTGATGCACCGGTTGAGCGGCCATTACGAGCGAGTGCCGCTCAGTTTGCGTGATAGGGCCCTCAGGGACCTACATGCACTCCGCAATGCTGTGCGCCGTCGCAGCCGATAGCGTCCACCCCAAGTGTCCGTGTCCCGTGTTGTAGAACACGCCGTGACGCTTGCCGCTCCCGACCTTCGGCAACATGCTCGGCAGCATCGGCCGCAAGCCTGCCCACGGGATCACCCGCGATGTCGCGACACCCGGGAAATAGCGGCGCGTCCAGTCGACGAGCGGTGCGATCCGGTCCGAACGAATATCGCGATTAAAGCCGTTGATTTCAGCCGTACCCGCTACGCGAAAACGGTCGGCGCCAAGCCGGCTCGTGACAATCTTCGCGCTCTCGTCGAGCAGGCTGACCCACGGCGCACCCTCGCGACTCGCTGCGTCATCCAGGCACACGGTGATCGAATAACCCTTCACCGGATAGATATTCACGTGGTCGCCAAGCATCGATGCGATCTGCCGGCTCGCCACGCCGGCGCACACCACGATGCGTTCGAAGCCATGTTGCTGCTCGTCAGCTGCGCTGCCGCCGTGCAGCACACGCATGGCGAACGGGCCGTCGCCACGCTGCTCGATACCCGCGATCTGCGTGTCGTAATGAAAGCGCACTCCACGCCGCTCGCAGGCTTCAGCCAGACCGCGCGTGAACTTGTGGATGTCGCCGGTCGAGTCGGACGGCGTGAAAAATCCACCGTGAAAATCGCCTTGCAACGTGGGTTCGATCGCGCGCATTTCGTCGCTCGTCACCGCGCGCCGGTCAAGGCCACCCGACTGCAACAACTGGTTCACTTTCGCGGCGGTATCGAAGTCCTTCTTCTGCTGGTACATATGCAGAATGCCGCGCTGCTCGAGGTCGAAGTCGATCCCTTCACGCTCGGCAATCCCAAACAGATGCTCGCGCGCAGCAATGGCAAGGCGCACGGTCTCAACGGTGTTGGCCCGGTAGTTCGGGATCTGGCGCAGGAATTCGCCCATCCACGAATACTTGTGCCAACTCGGCACCGGGTTCAGCAGCAGCGGTGCGTCACGCGTGAACATCCAGCGCAGGCCCTTGAGCACGGTGGCCATGCTGTTCCAGACCTCGGCGTTGCTGGCGGAAAGCTGGCCGCCGTTGGCGAACGATGTTTCCATCGCCGCGTATCGGTGACGCTCGAAAACGGTGACGTCGTGGCCACGTTCGGCGAGGGCGTAAGCGGTCGTGACGCCGGTAATACCGGCGCCAATAATGGCGATTCGTGACATGACAAAGTCCAGATGAAAGTTGGGCATCGCCGGTGTTGCCGGCGTCTATGCCCCATCTGTCCGTGTACCTGAGAGTTTCAGTCGTGGCGTTGCACGCACGACATCCCCGTCGGTGGGCGCATTAAAGCGCCGCTCTCCAGATGTTCCTGCTGCGCGGTCCTTGGGCCTGAGAGTTTCCGGGGCGGTTGCTCCGTCGGCGCCGTCACCGTGTTCCGTGACAGTCTCTCCCGCGCTAGCGATTAGAACCCCGCCAAGATACCGTCTAAAAATAAGATAGGCAAGGGATTGATGTATGACTTGATTTGGGGCGGAGATGCCGGCGGCTAGTCGTTGAGGTCGATCGGAAACGCAGGATGCAGGTTTTTGTGCGGGTCCGACCGGCCTTTTTCGTGTCGAAAAGTAGTCAGGATACTTAATGACTTTTCGCGGACCGACCTCAACAAAATGCCCGGAGACAAAGCTTGATCCACCTAATCTTTCATTTAATACAATTATTTCTTTTTGCTTTCATTTCGCTATAAAATGCGCTTCCCCTTATCGATTCGGAGACCCGCATGAGCCCTTTTGCTAAGGCAGCAGCCACTCTGGCCGCGTGTATCGGCGCATTTACCGTCGTCGTATGTATTGTCGAGGGGCTGGCCGGATAACGGGGGCGCGACCGGGCTCGTACCCGGCGCCGCTAGCGCATTTGCCAGACGCGCAAATTGAATAGCGGCAAGATGCCATAGACGTGGTCGAACATATCCGACTGGATTTGTTCGTACGATTCCCAGCTTGTCTCGCTCAGGAACAGGAACACTTCCAGCGGCAGGCCCTGATTGGTGGATTGCAACTGGCGAACCACCAGCGGCATGTCTTTTCGGATTGCCGGGTATTGACGAAAGTATTCCATCAGATACCCGCGAAACATCCCAAGGTTGGTCAGACGATGTCCATCGTCCGGCACGGTGAACGGCACCTGGAAGGCTACGCTCGTCTTCAGGTTGGAGAGCAATTCGCTGTCGCAAAACCGGATGCTCTCGATGTCCAGATGAATCGCGTGCTTGACCCGCCGTCCGCCGGACTCCTCCATGCCGCGCCAGTTCTTGACGCTATTGGTCAGCAGCACATAGCTCGGCAGCATGACAATGGAATTGTCGAAATTCTGGACCTTGATCGTGTTCAGCGCGATATCGATGACCGTCCCGTCAGCCACGAATCCAGGTACTTCGATCCAGTCGCCCACGCGCAACATGTCGTACGCGGCGAGTTGAATGCTGGCGACAAACCCTAACAACGAATCGCGGAAGATGATGATCAGCAGCGCAGTCATCGCACTCACGCCAGTGAGGAAATTGGCGGGCGATCGATGCAACAGCAACGACACTGCGGCAATCAGCGCGAGCACGTACAGGAAGATGGCGGCTATCTGCAGAAAGCTTTTGATCGGCCTCTGGCTTGCAAAGGGGAAATGACTATAGCGATCTTCAATGCTGCCCAGGAACGCAAAGGCGGCGCGCAGAATGGTCACAACCATGAAGCATGCCGCTAGCGTCTCCACCGGGCGACCCAGCGCGGAAATGACCGGAAACGACACGCCTGTTAGCAACGGCGCTGAGATATAGATGATGCCCGCAGGCACGAGTGGTGCCAGTCGATGAAACACCTTGCGGCGTTCGGCGGCACGCAGCCACTTGCGGCGCTCCCCACGCGCGAGGTGACCGACGATCTTCAACAAGATGAAGCGCGTGATGTAGTAGCAGATCGCGCTGGACAACAGAATTGCCAGGAACAACGCGATGACGAGAAGGATCGCCACGGGCATGCTGTCGGTGTGGACATAGAAATGACGTCCATCCGGTCCATTCACTATGCGGAACATGTTATCGAACATAGATCCTCTCAGTGCCGGCCAGCCTGCTTTCCTGAAGATGATCCGGGCCCGCGCGGTACCGATCATTTCCCCGATCTGACTACGCAGCCTCACTAAACGTTGCTGCAGTGCGATCCAATGAGCCTGTCAACGGCATTGTAACGGCCTCCTGATCTTTACGGCGAGGCTATCTCTCTTCGATTCCCCGGGTCACATCGCTTAAGTTTTAGTTATACCTGGATTTTTTTTGTCGATTGGACCGCGCCGACGTCTCGTTTCTAACGGACACCTCGACACGTTCCCCTCGTCAACGCAAAGCGATGGTCTGCTGATTTCAATGGAGAGGAGCGCGACGTGCGCGCTGCAGATAACCCTTTATAAGCAGTGCCGAAGCAGGCAAACGCTTTCTCTAGCGCCGCGTACGCGTTGTCTTCGGCAATCGTTAGCGATCACGGCTACACCCGCTTTAAACCGCCACTTCCGGCGGTGGCTGACGGAACAAGCGCGTGATCCAGCACAGGTACACGAGCCCGATCACGAACCAGATTGCGCCTAGCACAAGCGCTGTCTTTTCAAGGCTCGCCAGCAGCCAGATATCCGCAACCGCACCGATCAGCGGAAAAACCAACCCACCGATCACGCCGATCTTCTTGTCGCCATGATTGCCTGACAAATAAATCCTGACCACGCAAAGATTGACGGCGGTGAACGCAAGGAACGCACCGAAGTTGATGAATGACGTTGAGGTCGCCACGTCGAGCTTCAGCGCGATCAAACCCACAATTCCCGCAATCGCGATGTTGATCGCCGGCGTCTTGAACTTTGGATGGATGAAACCAAACACACGCTTGGGCAGGATTTCATCGCGACCCATGGCATACAACAGACGCCCGACGCTAGCCTGTGCCGAGATGCCCGATGCAAACTGCGCGAGGATCAGGCCCGCCAGGAAGACGGTCACGAAGATATCGCCGCCAATCATCTTGGCGACTTCGAACGCGGCCGAATCGGTGTCCTTGAATTCCACGCCCGGGTGCGCAAGCTGCATCGTGTAAGCGGCCAGCACAAAAATTGCGCCGCCGATCAACGCGATCCACAAGATGGCGCGCGGCATGTTCTTCTTCGGGTCGATCGTCTCTTCGGTGAGTGTGGACACTGCGTCGAAGCCAAGATACGAATACGCGGCAATGGCGGCGCCGGCCATGGTCGAGGCGAACGGCACGTGTCCTTTGAAGAACGGTTCCGCCAACGCGATCCCGCCGGGCCCTGCCGCAGCCGCTGCATAGTGCCAGCACAACACGACAAACAAACCGACAATCGCCAGTTGCACCACCATCAACACAATGTTGAATCGTGCAGCCAGTTCAATCCCGACTATATTCAACGCGCTCGTCAGGACGATGAACGCAACGATCCAGATCCAGGTGGGCACGGTCGGGAACGCGGCGTTCAGATAAGCGGCGCCGATCAGCCAGATCACCATGGGCAGGAAGAAGTAGTCGAGCAATGTTGCCCAGCCGACCAGGAAGCCCAGATGCGCATTGAAGGTCTTGCGTGTGTAGGTATAAGCGGAGCCGGCGACGGGATAAAGCCGCGCGAGCTTGCCGTAGCTCAGCGCCGTGAAGGCAATAGCAACGAGCGCAAGCAAGTAGGCGAGAGCGGCGGTATCGTCACTTGCTTTGGCGAGCACGCCATAGGTGCCATATACGATCAACGGCGCCATATAAGCCAGGCCAAACAATAATACGGATGGCAAACCGAGTGTGCGTTTCAGATGCGACTGCGCGGCTACGGACGAGTCTTGCATGATGTCTCCGGGACTTTCGACGGGCGTGGGCGGGCGCGTCCGGAGCGCGGGCTCCGGACGATTCGTGTGCTACGGAACTGCTGAAAACTTCAGTCTTCAGTTGATAGGGCGACGGCGCTCTTCAATCACAAGCGCACGCGAACCATTGGCGTTGTCGATCGGCGTGAGGCCGAGCGGCACGCGTGCGTCGTTCAAATAACGATAATGCTCACGGCTGGCTTCCAGCAGCTTGAAATCGATATCAACGCGTAGCAGCGTTTCTTGCGCACCCGCCGCAGCGACGATCTCGCCGCTGGGATCGACGAGCGCGGATTCGCCGGGGAAGGTGAGGTTGTCGTCGCCTGTGCCGCAGCGGTTCACCATGAGCGCGAACATCTGGTTCTCCATCGCGCGCGCGGTAATGGCTCGCCGATGCACCGGGCCGAATGGATCCATGTTGCCGTTGGTGACGATCAGCAGGTCGGCATCCAGGGCGGCGACTGCGCGCGCGGTCTCGGGGAATTCGATGTCGTAGCAGATCAGGAGCCCGACTGTGAGGCCGTTCCACAAGCAGGTTTCGAAGCGATCGCCCGGCGTGAACACGCCCACGTCCGAAGCCCACAAGTGGGTCTTCCTGTAGCGCAACGCGATTTCGCCGTTGTCATCGACTAATACGGTCGTGTTGTAGAATCGCGCGCCTTCGCGTTCGGCCAGGCCTACCGCGACCGATACCCCGGCGCGTCGCGCGGCGTCGCGCACGGCGGTCAGTGCGGGACCATCAAGCGATTGCGCGACGTCCGCGACGTTTTCCCGTGTCGGAAAACCGGACAGCGTGGCTTCAGGGAACACGACCAGCTTCGTGCCCCCGGCGAGATCGGCGCGGCCGATTGTGTCGATGACCTTGCGTGTGTTGTGCCCGATGTCGCCGTCGACCAGCGCGAGTTGTGCGAGTTCTGCCTGCATTAAATCCGTCTCCTTCCAGATACCTTTCAATGGCATTATTCGGGTGCCTGCGCGAGGGCCTGCATTTTCGTCCGGACTATTATCGAGGCATTATTTTTGTCCAGGAATTACCCACCAGGGTTACCCTTACCGGAGGAGACAATGGAGTTTCAATGGCATGATCTCGCGTTTCACAGAGAGATCGGTTCAGCCATCGACGCACTCGATGGGCCGCATTTCTGGGCTCGCCTCACGCGGGTGCTCGAGCGGCATATCAGCTTCGACAGTTGGGTCGCACTGCGTTTTGCGCGCAATGGGCCGCCACTGGTCTGTGCCGAGCAGGCGTTGCCTGACGGCAAGATCGACTTGTTGTTCCAGGACTATCTGGCAGCGCTTTACCAACTCGATCCGTTCTATCTGGCGGCCTTTGAGCAGCGTGTCTCGGGTTTCTACACGCTTGCCGACGTAGCCCCCGACAACTTCAAGATGACGGAGTACTACCAGCGCTACTTCAAGAAGAACATTGTTGGCGACGAAGTGCACTTCAATGTGGTGATCGACGCCAATTACACCATGGGATTTTCTCTCGGCAATATGCACCGTTACGACGAGCGTGATGTAGCGTTGCTGACGTTGTTCTCGCCGTGGGTCCTTGCATTGATGCAGCAGCGCTTGCGATATGAAAATTTCGGCGCGGCGCCGGGGGCATCCGAGATTACGGAGGGCGGGCAGCATGATCTGCCTGCACGCTTTGGCATCCTGACTGAAAAGAGTGGGCGCGCCGCATTGACGGCGCGCGAGATTGAAGTCGCCATGTTGTCGCTGAGCGGGTTCTCATCGCGCGCGATTGCGGAGAAGCTGACCATTTCGTTCGAGACGGTCCGCGCGCACAAGAAACATATTTATTCGAAGCTCGGTATTGGTTCGCAATCAGAGTTGTTTGCGCTGTTCTATGAACCGGGTTCTCACCCGTTTGCGGAAGGTTCGGAGGGCGATGTGACGACGCCTGCGGGACAGCGGTGATGTTTCGCTCGCGCCGGCGGGAACTGCAGTCCACGAGTGCTCCGCCGGTTCGAGCAAAAAAACTCAGTGATGGTAGCGGTACTCCTGCGTGCGCCCGCCGTACCCATACGAAGCCGCCCTGACATCTTCAACATGGATATAGCTCTCTTCATGCAGGTCGCCCAATATCCTGCCGAACCCTTCAAAAACTGCCGAAATATACCGCGCCTTCTCGTCCTTCGTGTTTGTTTCGTCGGTGATCTTGATATCGAAATAGAAGCTGGATTTTTTCTGCTCGCTTAGCAACCGGCCTCCGATCACCCAGCTATCCGGATCGATGAACTGAATGGTGATCGCCGTCACCTCTCGCTTCTTGCCCAGGATGCTGGAGGTTAGTTCAAGCAACATGTCCGAGATGGCCGCAACGGCCTCGGGCGATTTTTCGATGCTTACCTTCACGTTCAAAATCGGCATTTTCCATCTCCAATTAGTTCGCTATACAACTATTTAGGAAAAAAATCAGTCGAGGCTCGACCGTGCATCTTTCACGCTCGCGACCGTGGTCGCAAAGCGTTCCTCACCTAGTTCAGCCTTCAAACGCTTGGTGACCGCGGCACTTGCAGCGTTCAACGAGTCCTTGATTCGCAACGCCTCGCTAGTAGGGTGAATCGCGGTCTCACGTCCGTCGGATGCGGTAAGCCGGCGTTCGATAAACAGCAACTTCTGCAAACCGTCCAGCGTTCGCGTTGCAGTGGATCGTGAAATGGCGAGTTCAGAGGCCAACTCGCTTTGCACGATGCCAGGTTTCGCCAGCACCGCGCGCAGCATGAATCCCTGCGGCGGCGTCAGGCCAAACGCTTTGTACGCGTTCGCCCACTCGCGCTCGAGGCTTCGCGCAAGTGCCGTTGTGTTGAAGTAAATGCAGTGATCGAACATGAAGAGACTCTAGGAGAAAATGATTCGCTATGCAACTAGTTTTTGATTTCCCAATATGCAAAACGTAAGCTGATTGACAGACTTTAGCGTTTCACCGCGCCCCATCAACTCTTACTAGATATTTCACAAAATTTTCTTGAAGCGTCTTCAGACTGGCGTCCGCGATGCAACGAAAACGTTTGCGCATACCCCGGACAGGCGGAAGACATCATGAGACGAACCGCGATATTGGCATTGGCAACGCTAGCGCTCACCGCCTGCGGACCAGACGATCAGGCGAGCGTGAGCGCCACCCAGGCTTCTGCTAATACATCGTTGCCAGCCAGCGCTGTGGAGCCGCTGGTGCTGGCCTCACCTTCTGACGTCCAGGCTGCGAGCAGTCCCATTGCGGCCGCTCAGGCAAGCCTCGCGGCGGATGCGCAGCAGGTCGCACCTGTTCTTCACTCCGCGCCGGACGCGTCGGAGTGACGCCAAAAGCCAACGCTCTCCAATGAACAAAAATCCCCATCCTGATCGAGTCCTTCGACCGGGACGGCATTGCCGCATCTATCATGACGCCTCGAGGTGAAACAAAATGACATTGAACAGCCGTCGCCGTTTCTTGCAGACCGTTGCTACTTCAGCCGGCGCCGCCGCCGCGCTGACGGTGTTCCCTGAATCGATTCGCAAAGCGCTCGCCATCCCGGCGTCGCGGCGCACCGGATCGATCAACGATATCGAACACATTGTCGTGTTCATGCAGGAGAACCGTTCCTTCGATCATTACTTCGGCCACATGCGGGGCGTACGCGGATACAACGACCGCTTCCCGATCCCGCTGCCCAGCGGCCAGCCGGTATGGTTCCAGCCGTCGAAGGAAGATTCGACGAAACCGGTGCTGCCGTTCCATCTGAATACGGCGACTACCAGCGCGCAGTGCGTAGGCGATCTGGATCACTCGTGGTACCCGACGCACTACGCGATCAATAACGGCCGTTACGACCAGTGGCCCGCGTACAAGACGGATATGACGATGGGTTATTACCTGCGCCGCGACATTCCGTTTCACTACGCGCTTGCCGATGCCTTCACTGTCTGCGATGCCTACTTTTGCTCGCTGCCGGGACCGACGCATCCGAACCGCGCGTATCTGATGACGGGCATGGTCGATCCGACCGGCACGCAAGGCGGCCCCCTGCTCGACAACAACGACTATGTGGACGGCGACGGTCCGCCGCAATATCAGTTGCTCTCGTGGACGACCTATCCGGAACGTCTTGAAGCGGCCGGTATTTCGTGGCAGATCTACCAGCAAGGCCTGAGCGGCGCCGACCCGCTGAACGGCAACTACGGCACCAACGTGCTGCAGAATTTCGCGAACATCATCAATGCGCCGCAAGGCTCGTCACTACAGTTGCGCGCAAACGCCGTGCGTACGATCGACAACTTGAAAGCCGACGTGCTGGCGAATCAATTGCCGCAAGTATCGTGGTTGTGTCCGCCCGCTGCGTACTCGGAGCATCCGAAATACACGCCGGCTTACGGGGCGGAATACACGTCGCAGATCCTGGATGCGCTGACGGCCAATCCCGAGGTCTGGAGCAAGACGGTTCTGTTCATCATGTACGACGAGAACGATGGTTTCTTCGATCACCTCGTGCCGCCGCAACCGCCCATGTCGCGGGCGCAAGGCTTGTCGACGGTGACAACGGAGGGCGAACTCCATACGGTCGTCAATCCGGGACGGGGCGGCAGCTATACCGCCGACGGCCTGCCGTACGGCCTCGGCCCGCGTGTGCCCATGACGGTTGTTTCACCGTGGACGAAGGGCGGTTTCGTCTGTTCGCAAGTGTTCGATCACACGTCGGTGATTCGTTTTATCGAAACGCGCTTCGGGGTGATGGAGCCGAACATTACGCCGTGGCGTCGTGCGGTATGCGGCGACCTGACCACGGCCTTTGATTTCCGTACGCCCGATGCGCAGATGCCCGCGCTGCCCGACACCAGCAACTACAAGACGATCGCGGACAATCAATGCGCCACGCAACCGGCGCCGACGGTGCCGGCTGTACCCGGCGTGATCGATCCGCAGGAACCCGGTACGCGCTTCGCTCGCGCGTTGCCCTACGAGTTGTATGTACAAAGCAGTCCCGATGGGGGCAACAAGACACTGACGCTTCACTTCGCCAATACCGGCTCGCAGGGCGCACACTTCTATGTCTATTCATCGAACCGTACCGACGGTCCGTGGGGCTATACGGTTGAAGCGGGCAAAACCTTGCGCGACAGCTTCGACATCAACGTAACGGCGGGCATCTATGCGTTCACGGTCTATGGTCCGAACGGATTCGTGCGCGAGTTTACCGGTACGTTGACGCCGCCGGCTAGCAGCAGTGTGACCAATCCTCCGGCTGATCCTGAATTGGCGGCGCAATACGATGTCGCTAACGGCAATGTGTTTCTGAAGTTTACGAACCGGGGCCGCGGCATTGCGAACTTATCGGTGGTCGATAACGCCTACGGGGCACAGCCGCGTTCGGTGTTGGTGCCGTCGCTGGGGGCCACGGAAGCGTCGTGGGTTCTGGCCGCGAGTCATCACTGGTACGACCTGAGCGTCACCAGCAACGACGATCCCACGTTCTTGCGCCGTCTTGCGGGTCACGTTGAAAACGGCCGGCACAGTATCAGCGATCCGGCAGCGCTTGCGCCAGTGACGGTGCTGGCTTAAGGCAGCAGGTAAGTTCGGCAAATAAGCTGGCGCGAACCCGGTACGTTTTTTCAAACGTCCGGGTTCGCGTCGCTTGGCGATCCACTGTTCTTCAATAACGATGTTGACGGACCTTAAGACCGGCACACAGCGGTGCTTTGACCAGTTCGCTTTTTCAGTAACGGTATCGGTATCGCGAAATACAATAGCCCGATCGCGATCTCTTATTTGTGGCGGTTTTTTGGCGTCGGTATTTTGACCGACGAAGACAAACCACCCAATGGAGTACCGGTGACACAACGATCGCGTACCAGACTACCCGCCGTGATTGCGCTCGCGATTGTCGCGATCTGGGGCGTCATCGCTTCGCCGAACACTTTTGCGCAAGACAAGCCAACGGAACGCGGGACGATCAAGGTCGGAATCGTCAGTCCCCAGAGCGGCGCCAATTCCAGGTATGGCGCGTTTGCCTGGAAGGGCGCCCGGCTGGCTGCTGACGAGATCAACGCAGAGGGCGGCATACTCGGACGGAAAATCGAGCTGGTGAGCGGCGACAGCCAGTGTGCGCCTTCTGAAGGCGTGTCGGCCGCGCAGAGGCTGATCAGATTCGATCATGTATCGATGATCATCGGCGACGTGTGCAGTTCGGTCACGCTCGCCATGCAACCGGTTGTCGAAGCGGCGCATGTTCTTCTGATGAATGCCGCGTCGTCTAATCCGGAAATCACGTACAGGGCCGGCGTAGGCGGTTTCAAGTGGACATTCCGGAACTATCCGACCGATGAACTTCGCGCGGCTATCGCGCTGCAGTACGCGGTAGAGAAAAAACACTATACGAAATTCGCCGTGCTGTCGGTCGACTCCGACTACGGCCGGGGGGCTATTGCATTCACCAAAAAGTACCTGCCCCGATATCCCGCGCAGATTCTCAGCGAGGACTACTACAAGGAAACGGAGACTGATTTTCGTCCCGTGCTCACCAAGATCAAATACTCCGGTGCGCAGGCTGTGATCATGTACGGGCAGGCGGACACAACGCCGATCATCGCGCGGCAGATGTTCGAGATGGGTCTGGGCGGCAAAGTCGGGCTGGTGGGCAATGGGGAGTTCACGACCGCCGCGACGATTGCCGCTGCGCCGCGTGTGATGAACGGTGCAGTCGAGGTAGCCGCGTGGTTGCCGGAGTGGCAGAACCCGCGCAGCCGCAAATTCGTCGATGACTACAAGAAGGCCTACGCCGGCGAGGTCCCAAGCGTCCAGGCGTATTCGCCCTGGGAATCGCTTCATCTCCTGGCACGAGCTGCCCAGGAAGCGGGAAGTGTCGACAATGACAAGATCCGTCGTGCGCTGACGCAGATCAGATATGAGAGCGTAATGGGGACGGTCACATTCGACGATCACCAGCAGGGCGTTTTGCCGATGGTGCTCGTCGAAGATGTCGACGGCAAACCCATGATCAGGGGCGCGATGTACTCGAAGGTCGATTATCCCCGTTAGCCTGCACGCCGTTCTTGCGTAGCGCCCCCGTACGTGGCGGCCAGCGGTCGGCTCGTGCCGTGTGTTCTAGCGGCTCCGCGTACTTTTTCGTCGGTCTTTTCTCGTCCCCTTTATTCGCTCCTGCATGGCCGAATCTCCTGCCGCTGCCCTAGCCATGTTCCGTTCGCCTGCCACCGCCTTTACGTTGTCCACGTGATCCGGGTCCACCTTCGCGCGTTTCCTGTTTGTCGGCCGGTTCCCTTGCTGTCGCGGTCAACGTCGCTGCTGCGACGCGGCATACGCGCCCCATCACGAACCTTTATGGCGGAAGCACCATTACGTATTGGTCCGTGCTTTTTGACCTATGTACCTTTGCTTTCAACACGAACTCATGCCCCACGGAGAATCCCTATGAGATGTAAACCGGTAGCTCGCCGGCTGCGCAATATGGCGTACGTCGCGGCGCTGAGCGTGCTGGGCCTGTCTTTTGCCGCGAGCGTATCCGCGCAGGACAGCAACGTGATCAAGATTGGTGTCGTGAGCCCGCAGAGCGGAGCGAATTCCCGCTATGGCGCGTACGCGCTGAAGGGTGCCGAGCTGGCGGTGAATGAGGTCAACGCCGCGGGCGGCGTGCTCGGCAAGAAGCTGGATCTGGTGCAGGGCGATAGTCAATGCGTGCCGGCCGAGGGCGTGTCCGCGACGCAGCGGATGATTCGCTTCGACAACGTGTCGATGATCATCGGCGACGTGTGCAGCTCCGTCACGCTGGCAATGCAGCCGGTTGTCGAGCAGGCGGGCGTGCTTCTGCTGAACGCGGCGTCGTCGAATCCGGAAATCACCTACCGGGCCGGAGTGGGCGGATACAAGTGGACGTTCCGCAACTATCCCACTGACGAGTCCCGGGCCGCGGCAGCGCTGGAGTATGCGGCCAAGAAAGGCTATACGAAGTTCGCCGTGCTCTCGGTCGATACCGATTTCGGCCGTGGCGCGATCACGTTCACAAAAAAATATCTGCAGCGCTACAAGGCGCAGATCGTCAGCGAGGACTATTACAAGGAGACGGAAACGGACTTTCGTCCGGTCCTGAGCAAGATCAAGTATTCCGGCGCGCAGGCGATCCTCATGTATGGCCTTGCCGACACCACGCCTATCGTCGCGAGGCAGATGCATGAGATGGCGCTCGGCGGCAAGATCGAGCTCGTTGGCAACGCCGAGTTCACCAACCCCAGCACGATCGCCGCCGCGCCGGACGTCATGAACGGCGCGATAGAGACGGTGGCCTGGTTGCCATCGTGGTCGAACCCGCGAAGTCTCAAGTTCGTCAACGACTATAAAAAGGCCTACGGCGACGTACCCAATGTGCACGCCTACACGCACTGGGAGAGCGTGCATCTGCTTGCCGATGCGATCAAGAATGCCGGCAGCGTGAAGACGGCGGACGTGCGGGCCGCGCTTGGCCAAATCCGCTACGAGAGCGTGATGGGTCCTGTCACGTTCGACGATCACCAGCAGGCAGTCGTGCCGATCGTGTTGCTCGAGGTGGTGGACGGCCACGCAGTGAACAAGGGCGTGCTGTCTTCCCGTGTCGACTATTCGGCGCACTGAACCCCTTTCTGGAGTACTCGGCCATGGGCCTTTTCATACTGGAACAAATCGTCAACGGGATCGTCGCCGGTTCCGTCTACGCCCTGATTGCCGCGGGAATGACGATGATCTTCGGCGTGCTGCGAGCGATCAATTTTGCGCACGGCGAGTACTACATGGTGGGCACCTTCGCCGCTTGGTATGTGATCTCGAAGCTCGGCATCGACTATGGCACGGCGATCGTGCTCTCGGTTGCCATCAGCGCCGCGATTGCAGCACTGATCGGCCGCCTGGTGATGCAGCGCCTGGTCAACGCGCCGTTCCAGTCGGGCGTGCTGGCTACGCTCGGCATTTCGCTGATCCTGCAGAACGCTGTGATTCTCGCGTTCGGCGGCGGCTACAAGATGTTTCCGGGCGGTTGGCTCGACCCGGTCGAGTTTCTCGGCATCGGCATGGCGCAGCAACGCATCGTGCTGGTCGGCGCGGCGCTGGTGATGTTCGGCGGGCTCGAGTGGATGGTCCGCAGCACGCACATGGGCAAGTCGATCCGGGCGGTGTCGCAGAACCCCGAGTGCTGCCAGATCATCGGTATCGACGTTGAGAAGGTTGTGCGGCGCACCTTTGTGCTCGGTACGGCGCTGGCGGCATTGTCGGGCGCGCTGACCGGACCGATCAACGTCAGCCTGTACGGAGGCATGGGCGAGTCGATCACGTTGAAGACCTTTGCCGTGATCGTGATGGGCGGGATGGGTAATGTGCGCGGCACCCTGTTCGCCGGCTGGATGCTCGGTGTCGCCGAGAGCCTGGTCGCCGGTTCGATCGGTCTGCAATACCGCGACAGCGTCGGCTTCATCGCGCTTCTGCTGATGCTGATGTGCAGGCCCACGGGTCTCTTCAGTCCGAAGGCGCGCTTCTGACCATGGTCCGTTTCCTCGCTTGGTCTGCTCATTGGCACGATGCCACAACCGGATGCCGGCACGTCCGGGTTCATCTAATGGATCGCTAATCATGTCTACTACTCTCGATACGTTGACGCCTGTTGCGCGCCATCTGCCAGCCCTTCGCTGGACCGGCGCAGGGGCGGTCGTCGTGGCCCTGGGTCTTGCGCCGCTCGTGCTCGGTGGCTACTACCTGCACGCACTGATCATCGCGATGATCTTCTTGCTGCCGGCGCATGGGCTTAACCTGATCCTCGGGTACACGGGCATGCTGTCGCTCGCACAGGGCGTCTTCTTTGGTGTCGGCGCGTATGTCTCCGCACTGCTGTCCCTGCATTTCGGCACGCCGTTTGCATTGAACCTGGTGGCGAGCGGCGTGATTTCCGCAGCAATAGCGCTGCCGCTCGGCATTCCGGCGCTGCGCTTGCGGACCTACTCGTTCGTGATGTGCACACTGGGCTTCGTGGTCATCGCGCAAACGGTAGCGAAAAACTGGATCGGCATGACGCGCGGCGACATGGGACTCTCCGGCGTGCCGCAACCGAAGTTCCAGATTGGCAACGCCGTGCTCACCATCAGCACGATCCCCGACTACTACTATCTCGCGCTGGTCGTAGCGATCATTGCCACACTCGGATTCTATGCACTGGTCAAGTCGCCCGCCGGCCGCTGCATGGTCGCGATCCGCGACAACGAAGTGTTGGCCGAGTCCCTCGGCGTGCCGACCTGGGCATACAAGCTGGCGGTCTTCATGCTGAGCGCGCTGTTTGCCGGCGTTGGCGGAAGCTTGTATGCGCATTACATGACGGTGGTGAGTCCGCTGGTCTTCCAGATGTATTACTCGACCACGGTCCTCGTCATCGTGCTCGGCGGCGGGGTGGGGCGAGTGCCCGGCGCGGTGATCGGCAGCCTGCTGTTCGTCGCATTGTCGGAAGCACTGCGCGTCACGCCTGAACTGCGCATGATCATCTATGGTTTCGTGTTGTTGCTGCTGGTGTTCTGCTTTCCTGACGGCCTGGCGCCGCTCCTCGATCGCGCACTCGAACGCATTGCGCGGATTCGCTTTGGCGCAAAGGAAGGAAATTCCGATGTCCACTAATCAAGACACGATCCTTAGTGTTGAGGGCCTGCGCAAGCGCTACGGCGGCGTGCCTGCATTGCAGGGCGTGGACTTCAACATCCGGCGCGGAGAAGTGTGCGGCCTGATCGGTCCGAACGGTTCGGGCAAGTCGACGCTGTTCGACTGTTGCACCGGCTTGCAGCGCAGCGACAGCGGCAAGGTCGTCCTGAACGGCCGCGACATCACCGGCTGGTCGATGAACCGCATAGCCCGCGACGGGCGCCTCGTGCGCAGCTTTCAGAAGACCGTGGTGTTCCACAGTCTGAATGCCGAGGAGAACCTGGTGCTCGCGGGCCAGATGTCGACGTTCCCCGGGCTGCTGTCGACTTTCTCGATCGGACCGGGTGCATCGCGCCGTGTGCGGCGCCTGCGTGAGCGAGCGGTCGAGCTGATCGAAGTTGCCGGGTTGCAGCGTGTCGCGCACCTGCCTGCCGGGAACATGTCCGGCGGCCAGCAGAAGTTGTTGCAGTTCGCCCTGATGCTCATGCCCGAGCCGGAACTGATCCTGCTCGACGAACCGCTTGCGGGTATCAACCCGATGCTGATCGAGAAGGTGATCGAGAGCATACGCGACGCGAACCGCCGTCTCGGCGTGACCTTCGTCGTCATAGAACACAACACCGATGTGCTGATGGATCTGTCGCACCGCGTGATCGTGCTGCACCAGGGCACGAAGCTCGCGGAAGGCGAGCCGGAGTCGATCGTGCGTAACCCGCAGGTCATCGAAGCGTACCTGGGAGTGTGACGGCAATGATGCTCGAAATTGAAGGCCTGCGTGCAGGCTACGGTCACCTGGAAATCCTGCACGGCGTGGATCTGCGCATCAGGCACGGCGAGTTCGTCACGCTGCTCGGTCCAAATGGAGCCGGCAAGTCGACCCTGCTGAAGACCTTGTTCGGCATGACGACCCACAAGGGCGGCTCGATTCGCTGGAAGGACCATGAGCTGGCGGGCAAGCGCCCGAAATCGTTCCTATCGCATGGCATTGCTTATGTGCCGCAGGGGCGGTGCAACTTTCCGCTGATGTCGGTCGACGAGAACCTCGAGATGGCCGCCTGCACGGTGCGCGACTCGGAGACGCGTGCCGAACGGGAATACGTCTACGACCTGTTTCCGGTGCTGCGCGAGCGTCGTGATCAATACGCCGGCAACCTCTCCGGCGGCGAACAGCAACTGCTCGAAATGGCGATGGCGGTGCTGCGCCGGCCTCAGATCCTGCTGGTCGATGAACCGTCGGTTGGCTTGTCGCCCCAGGCGGTTGCGCTCGTCTTCAACGAACTGAAGCGCCTTCACAAAGGCGGACGGACCATTCTGCTCGTGGAGCAAAACACGCGCAAAGCGTTGGAAACCGCTGAGCGAGCGGTGGTACTGCGTCTGGGCAAGGTGATCTGGGACAGCCCGTCTGACGCGCTGAGCCAGGCCCAACTGGGCGACCTTTTCATGACCGGGCACGCACATGCGCATGCTGAGGGGGCGGTCACCCCGCCGGGGAGCGTACCGATGAACGGCAAGCCTGCGTTGTGACGCGGACGCGCATCCAGATCTTTTTGTAGTCAAGGCCCGCATGGGCGACACGATTGAGGAAACAGAGATTATGAAGCTAGCATTTGACACCGGAGGTACGTTCACCGACTTCGCGATGGCCGGCGACGACGGGACGATCCTGCTGCACAAGGTCCTTAGTACGCCGGATGACCCCGCACGAGCGGTGCTGCAGGGGATCGACGAATTGCTGGCGCGCGTGCACTCCGGCAACGGCCACGCAAGCGCACCGCAGATACTCGGCGCGACAACGGTAGTGACCAACGCGGTGCTGGAGCGTCGAGGCGTCGAGACGGCGTTCATTACCACCGACGGGTTCCAGGACATGCTGCGGATTCGCACCGAAGGCCGCTATGACCTGTACGACCTGAAGATCCAGTATCCCGAGCCGCTGGTGCCGCGCAACCTCTGCTTCGGCGCGCACGAACGGATTACTGCCGATGGCGAGATCATCACTCCGCTCGACGAGGACAAGATACGTGCGATCGCCACTCACCTGCGCGAGGCAGGGATACGGTCGGTCGCGGTGTGCCTGCTGCACGCCTACAAGTATCCGCAGCACGAGCAGCGCATAGGCGAGCTGTTTGCAAGCGTTGCCGGTGACATTTCCGTTTCGCTGTCGTCGTCGGTCTGCCCCGAGGTGCGAGAGTTCGATCGCGCGTCGACCACGGTCGTCAACGCTTATACACAACCTCTGATGGTGCGTCACGTGGACCACCTTGAACGCGAGCTGTCCAAGCGGGGTGTCACGGGTCAACTGTTGTGGATGACATCGAGCGGCGGTGTGGTGCCTAGTTCGACCGCTGCACGCGTGCCAGTACGCCTGATCGAATCGGGTCCTGCCGCGGGTGCCGTGGCGGCGGCCGACTATGCGCGTACCGCTGGCGAGCACAGCGTGCTGTCGTTCGACATGGGCGGTACGACCGCGAAGCTGTGCCTGATTCCGAACGGCCAGCCAATGATCGCGAACGAACTTGAAGTCGCGCGCTACGAACGATTCAGGAAGGGTAGTGGTTTTCCGCTGAAGATCCAGTCGATACATATGATCGAGATCGGCGCGGGCGGGGGCAGCATTGCCGCGCGAAGCCCGCTCGGCCTGCTCGCGGTCGGGCCGCGCAGCGCCGGTGCCGCGCCGGGTCCGGCGTGTTATGGCCGGGGCGGCAACGAACCGACCGTGACCGATGCCGACCTGCTCCTGGGTTATGTCGACGAGCACTCGTTCCTTGGCGGTGACTTTGCCCTCGACCGGCCAGCCGCGAAGGCGGCAATGGCACGCTTGGCAGATAACCTCGAGATCACGACCGAGCGCTGCGCGTGGGGGATCCATGACATGGTCAACGAAAGCATGAGCAAGGCGGCAGCCATGCAGGCGACTGAAAGCGGTGTCGACCCGCGCGGATTGCCTTTGATTGCTTTTGGTGGTGCGGGACCGGTGCATGCTTACGGCGTCGCGCGCAAGCTCGGTATCGCCAAGGTGATCTGTCCGCTGGGCGCCGGTGTGACCTCCGCGATCGGGCTCCTGGGCGCCCCGGTGGCAGCCGATTTGTCTGCGAGCCGTCCGCTTGCCGTGGCGTCGTGGGACGCGGCGGTAATCAGAGCGGTGCTCGACCCGCTGGTCGAGCAAGGCCGCGAAGTCGTCACGTCGAGTGGTGTGCGCGCCGAGGACATCACGGCAACCTACACCGTCGACATGCGTCACGTCGGGCAGGGGCATGAAATCTCGGTCGCATTGCCCGGGCAGGACGTGGCTGCGGAAGGGTTTGTCGAGCAATTGCTTGAACGCTTTTATACCGCGTACAAGTCGCTGTATGGACGCACTGTGTCGGGTTCCGAGGTAGAGGTGATCACATGGCGCGTGCGTGTGAGTGGACCTCGCAGCGATGTGACGGCGACCGCGATCGGTGGTGGGCGCGGTGTCGGGCAGGAACCGCTGAAGGGGCGACGGCCAGTCTATTTCGACGAACTGGGCAAGTACGTTGAAACGCCCGTGTACGACCACTACGCCCTCACGCCGGAGATGCAGATCCAGGGTCCGGCCATTATCGAGCAGCGTGAGTCGACCGTGGTAGTTGGACCGAGCGCCACTGCTTCGGTAGACGCGCAGCAAAATCTGATCATGCTTCTTGCTTGAGGAAGGACACCGTCATGACTATCCGCAATCCCGACTTTAACGATCCAATCACCTTGCAGGTCATGTGGGATCGTCTCGTTTTTATCGCCGATCAGGCCGACAGCGCGCTGGGCCGCACTGCCTTCTCGCCCATCGTGCGTGAGAACCACGACTACGTCACCGTGCTGCTCGATGCGAAGGGCCGTGCGCTCTCGCAATGTACGTGGTCGATCCCGGTCTTCATCACCGCGTTGCCAATGGCAGCGCAGAACTACTTTCTCAAGGCCTTCCTGCCCGAGTCACTCGAGCCGGGCGACGTGCTCGCGACCAACGACCCGATGATCGGTACGGGTCACCTGCCTGATCTGGTGATGCTCACGCCGATTTTCCGCAACGGCCGCATCGTCGCGTACGCGGGGAGCATTGCGCACTTGCCGGATATCGGCGGGCGGCCGCAGTCGCCCGATTCAACGGACATGTTCGAGGAAGGCATCCGCCTGCCGATCCTGAAGTTGTTCAAAGCGGGTAGGCCGAACGAGGATGTATTCGCGGTTCTCGAGGCGAGCGTGCGCCTGCCGCACGAGGTGCGCGGCGACATTCAGAGCATGGTCGCGGCAAACGAGGTGATCAATCGCGAGCTCACGCGCTTCATGGACGAGTACGGCCTCGACGACCTGGAGGGATTGGGTGAAGCCATCCACGGGCGCTCGGAGCGGTTCATGCGACGCGCGATCGCCGCTCTGCCGAACGGTAAATATGGCGCCGAGGTCACACTGGATGGTTTCGAAAGCGACGTGTATCTGCGGGTGAGCGTGGAAGTGCGCGACGAGTCGATTCACGTCGACTATGCAGGCACTTCCGCGGAAGTGGCGCGCGGTATCAACGTGATGCCGCACTATCGCGTGGCGCACAGCGTCTATGCGTTGAAATGCCTCCTCGATCCGGAAACGCCGAACAACGAAGGCTGCATGATTCCCATCACCGACGAGGCACCTGCAGGCTCGATCCTGAACCCGGGCAGGACCGCGGCCGGCAGCGCACGCAACCTGATCGGCCATGTCATCCCGAGCCTGATTTTTCGCGCCCTTCAGGACGTGCTGCCGGAGCGTACGCAGGCCGACAGCGGCGGCGCGCCGATCTGGGGTGTCAACTGCCAGGGGCAGCGAGCCGATGGCAGTGCCTATGGCAGCATCCAGAATTTTCATGGCGGCCAAGGCGGGCGTGCCGCGATGGACGGCAACGATACGCTCAGCTTTCCGTCGAACTGCAAGGTCACGCCGATCGAAATGTATGAGATCGCCGTGCCCATCCTCACTGAGCGCAAGGAGCTGATCGCCGACTCGGGCGGTGCCGGTAAGTATCGCGGAGGGCTTGGTCAGCGCGGTGTATTGCGCAACCTGTCGTCGCGGCCGATGAACATTTATCTGAGCACCGAGCGAGTAAAGCACCCGTGTTTTGGTGTGCTCGGTGGTCAGTCGGGGCGCGCGGGAGCGGTGCTGCGCGATGGTCAGGCGGTATTCCCGAAGGGCAAGCTGGTGCTTGAGCCGGGTCAGCAACTGGTGCTCGAGTTGCCGGGCGGCGGCGGCTGGGGCAACGCGAATGAGCGGCCGCACGAGTTGATCGAGCGCGACCTGCGCGAGGGTCTGGTGAGTGCCGAATGCGCCAAAGCCGACTATGGCTATAGCGCCACGCGCCCCACCGAACTCGCGAACAACAAGGGAGGGCAATGATCATGGGCACGCTCGACGGACAAGTCACCGTTGTCACTGGCGGCGGCTCAGGCATCGGCCGGTCGACCGCGCTGCAGCTCGCGGCTGAAGGTGCCAGGGTGGTGGTCATTGGTCGCAGACACGACGCGCTTGCGGAGGTCGTAGCCGAGATCGAGGCGGCGGGCGGCAAGGCCTGGGCTCGCCAAGTGGACCTGGAGCAACGTGAAGAGATGATTGATCTGGTGCGCTGGGTCGAGGCGGAGGTCGGGCCGATTGGCATCCTTGTCAATAACGCCGGCGTGTCGAGTCGCGTGCGCAATATTCGATGGATCGATGAGGATGACTGGAACGCGACGCTTTCGGTGAACCTGACAGCAGTCTACGTGTTGATCCAGGCAGTATTGCCGGGCATGCTCGCGGCAGGTGGTGGCACTATCGTCACGGTGTCGTCGCTTGCCGCCGTGCGCCCGAGCCTGCTCGGCGGCGCGCCATACGGCGCGGCGAAGGCCGGCGTACGCAATCTGATGACGTACCTGCACACGACCTTTCGCAACAACAATATCCGCGCGACAACGATCCTGCCCGGCGAAGTCAACACCCCGATCATGGACACGCGCGTCCGGCCACCGAGTACCGAGGAGCGAGCGGCGATGGTAAGTCCCGACGACGTGGCGCGGGCGATCCTGCTGTGCTGCACGTTGCCCGCGCGTACCACGATCGAGGAACTGGTCATTAGCCCGACGCTGCAACGCGACCAGGGACCCGACACCGAAATCAGCCGCTGGCTCGGCGCCCCGGATGGCGTTGCACCTGGAACAACCGAAGGAAATAAATCATGAGTGCTTCGCTGAAACAACGACTCGCGAGCGGCGCGTCCGTGCTGATGGTGAATCCGAATCATATCTCGTCAAGCCTGGCCGAGAAGCTCACGCGCGCCGGCGCCGACTCGATTTTCATCGACTGTGAACATGGCGCGGCGGGTTTCGAGGAGCTGCAGATGATGGCCAAGGCGGCGCGCTTCGGTGGCGGCTACACCATTGTTCGCCCCCAAAGCCAGGACAGGTCGACTATCACGCGATGTCTGAACTGTGGTGCGGACGGTGTGATGGTGCCGCTCGTGCATACCGCGGAGAACGCGCGCGAGGTCGTCAGGACCGTGCGATACGCGTGTCCGGATGACTACGATGACAAGCTTGTCATCGTGATGATCGAATCGACGCAGGCCGTTGAGAATCTCGATGAAATTCTTGAGGTCGAGGGCATCGACGTGTTCTTTGTCGGACCTGGCGATCTGTCGCAGTCGATGGGGTATTCGCCGCGCGTCGCTCCTGGCGCGCGTCGTCCACAGGCCGTGCTCGATCTCGTGGACGAGACCCTGGGACGCATCCGCCGTGCCGGCAAGTTCGCCGGCACGCTAGCGGTCAGGGAGGATGTCGGGCATCTCGTCGAAGCGGGCGCGCAGCTTCTCTACTATCATGCCGACCCGTTCGTGAACGATGGCGTGAAAGTGATGCTCAGCCTGTCCGCACCCCCGGCGACACGCAGCGAAAGGGCATCTGCCTGAGTTGTCGGCGAGGTGTCGGCGTCAGGCAACCGGTACGCCCGCTTCGTCGGGCGTACTCACACCGATCAGCCGCTGCGACGCAACCAGTTCCGTTACCAATTGGCTTAGCGTGTCACGTACCGCCGCGGCCTGGTCTGACATCGGCTGATGATCGGAAACGCAAAGCGAGACGGTGGCACGAATGGTGGGACCACTCAATCGACGCGTCAGCGGGCGCTCGGCGCCGACGAACGTACTGGTTAGCGCCCACGGCAAGATGGTGGCGCCGAGGCCTGCCTCGATTGCATCGCGCAGGGTGGCCTCGGACTCGATCTCGGCGACCACTCGCGGCTTGATGCCCGCATGGGTGAAAGCGGTGTCGATCAGCTTGCGCAAGAAGTGCGTTGGGCCAGGCAGGAGCAGGTCGACGCCGTCGAGTGCGGACACCGGGATAGCGCCATCGACGTCAGGGGGCAATTCGGCGTGCGGTGGCGCGATCAGGAACAATTCCTCCATGAGCAAAGGTTGCAGGGTCACGCCTTTGATCGGTCCCGACGCGTAGATGATCGCGAGATCCATGCGCCCGGTCATCACCATCTCGCTCAACACCAGCCCGAAATTATCGTTCAGGAACAGGTTGACATCGGGATAGTCGCGCCTCACGTTCTTCAAGAGGGGCGTAGAAAGAATCGACGTTGTGCTGTAGGTCGCGAGGCCGACACTAACGTTTCCTGAAATGACGTTGGCGGTGCGCGCTACGTCCGATTCGGCCTTGCCCAACTGGTCCAGGATCAGGAGTGCGTTACGGTACAGTTCACGTCCTGCTCCGGTCGGACTGACACCCACGTTGGTGCGGATCAGGAGTCTTTGTGCAAAGTGGCGCTCGAGCAGGTTGATATGCTGACTGAGCGCAGGTTGTGCGATATGCAGGTAAGCCGCCGCGCTCGAGATGCTTTCCAGTTCGACAGCCTTCACGAAGCTATTGAGAAGTTTGAAACTGACGGTCATGGTTGATGTTCCAGGGGCGCTAGGAAAGCCTTTCAGCGTCCACCTCGTGCAGATGCGATCCGAGGGTGAGGTCCGCGACCAGTTCGAGCAGGATCTGGTGCACTGCGACCGCGGGTTCGGAGAGCGGTAGATGGTCCGATAAGCACAACGACAGCGGTGCTTCTATGACGGGCGCCACAATGCGCCTTTGTACGCCATCTCCTGATGCAGCAATGATGCGCGCCGCCGAGTCTGGCAGGATGGTTGCGCCGATGCCCTCGCGAATAGCCGCTGAAAGGGTCGCGGACGATTCGATTTCCGCTACAACCCGCGGCTGTACGCCGGCGATCGACAACGCGTCGTCAATATATTGGCGCAGGTAGTTGTAGGGGCGCGGCAGCATGAGATCGATACCGCGGAGCGCCGCGAGTTCGATCGGCCCCGCAGCTAGCTGCATGTAACGTGGCGTCACTAGAAAAAGTTCTTCTTTGAGCAGCAATTGGAACGACAAGCCGTGCGGCGCGTGGTCGCCGTAGAGCACGGCCATATCCATGCAGCCATTGATAATCAACTCGCTCAGCGTGGAGGCGAAACTCTCGTTGAGATACAGCAGGACGCCGGGATGGCGGGCGCGTACGGTCTTGAGCAGAGGCAGCGACAAGGCTGATGCAGCGGTACCCGGGGCGAGGCCGACCGAGACCTTGCCAGCGAGCTTGTCGCCTGTCTTCTCCATGTCGCTGCGCGCCTGCTCGAGCTGCCGCAGAACGATCTGCGCGTGCCGGTATAGGGTGAGACCGGCTTCAGTCGGTGTCACGCCGCGTTTCGTGCGTATCAGCAACTGATGGCGGAATTCGCCTTCAAGGATCATCAACTGCTGGCTGAGGGCCGGCTGGGCGATATGGAGAATCTCGGAGGCCTGCGTCAGGCTGCCCAGATCGACGATTTTCACGAAGTACTTCAGGCGCCTCAGATTCACGAACGTCTGTCCCGCGGATGATGGACTCTGCTTTTCGCAGAGCGAGATGGAAATGGTAAAGCAAGCGGTTCCTGCGAGATACAACGAAAAAAATAATGTTTAACCCTCGGTTCCTCGACGGCGTTGGCACGAGAGGAACGGGGTGCGGGGCGAGGTCGGTGGAACCTTTTTCCGGCGCGGCGAACGCGTTCGCCGACGGTATAAGCGTTTGCGATTCCGGTAGAACGAATTCGTCTTGGCCTGACTTTTTTCTCCCACTTACCTTGATGCCATCCCCGTGTCAAAAAGGAGTGCGGAGTGAGTTCGTCTCGAGTAGCTGCGCGCGTGCAGCGCATCAAAACATCGCCCAGCAGTGCTGCTGCGGATCGTGCCGCTGAATTGCGGCGGCAAGGCCGGACTATCGTCAATCTTGCGATCGGTGAGCCTGATTTTCCGACGCCGGCGCACATTCGCCGTGCAGCGGCCGACGCCGTGGAGCGTGGCGAGACACGTTATACGCAGACCGCAGGCTCGCTGGCGTTGCGCACCGCGATCGCGGCGAAGCTGCGCGAGGAGAACGGTCTCGGCTACGAGCCGAAGCAAGTTATCGTGACGTGTGGGGCGAAACACGCAATCTTCAATGCGCTTGCGGTGACGGTCGAGCCGGAAGATGAAGTGCTGATTCCCGCGCCGTATTGGGTGTCTTACCCCGACATGGTGCTTGCCTGCGAAGGCAAGCCGGTCGTCCTGCCTTGCGCCCAGGCCGACGGCTTCAAGCTCACCGCGCAGACGCTCGAGGCCGCCATCACGGCGCGCACGCGCTGGCTCATCCTCAATTCGCCCAACAATCCGACTGGCGCTTCGTATTCCGCCGACGAGTTGCGGGCCCTCGCGGACGTGCTCGTGCGTCATCCTCACGTGTTGATACTGACCGACGACATCTACGAGCACATCCGTTTCGACGATCAGGCTAATCCGCACATCGTCGCTATCGAGCAATCGTTGAGCGAGCGCACGATCGTCGTCAACGGCATGTCGAAGACCTATGCCATGACGGGATGGCGGATCGGTTATGCGGCCGGTCCAGCCGACCTGATCGCGGCGATGGACACACTGCAATCGCAATCGACCAGTTGTGCATCGTCGGTGAGCCAGGCGGCTGCGCTGGCTGCCCTGGAGGGTGACCAAAGCAGCCTTGCTGAGGCGCTGGCGATCTATCGCGCGCGGCGCGACCGCGGTCTCGACCTGCTCAATGCGATCACTGGTTTGAGTTGCCGGACGCCGGGCGGCGCATTCTATTTGTTCGTCAACTGCGGCGGCCTGATCGGAAAACAAACCCCGGGCGGCAAGCGGATCGCGGGCGACATGGATGTCGTTGCCTATTTTCTCGAAGCAGCAGGCGTGGTGCTGGTCGCGGGTTCGGCCTACGGCGCGTCGCCGTATTTCAGGATGTCGATTGCCACGAGCATCGAGGTCATTGAGGAAGGCTGCCGGAAAATTGCGGGCGCAGTGGCCGAGTTGATCTGAATGTTGGCGTGCCGTTGGTGCCGACCACGGAAAATTGTTGGACCGAGGTTTGGCGGCGAGCTGCTTGAAAAAGCAGCTCGCGTGATGGAAGAAGTGGCGTAGCAAAACGCGGCCTTGGATCTTGGAGATCGAAGTGGCGGCCTAATCTCGGGAAGAGCGGGCGATCAAGCTTGGGGGTAAAAATCTGTCGAAATCGAGATCGTATTTTGAATAAAAAAAATTCTACTTATTAATAGGTAATCCTAAGGTATTGCGAGATCAATCAATGAAAAATTCAATTTCCACTCTATCCATCGCTACTCTGGTTTTGTTCGCTGGCGTCGCTCATGCTCAAAGCAGCGTGACTTTATACGGCATTGCGGATGCGGGATTAGTCTATAACTCGAACGTAAAAGGCGGGCGACAAATTGCGCTGGTTGGCGGCAACGAGGGCGCAAACCGGTGGGGGATGATCGGGTCTGAAGATCTGGGCGGTGGTCTCAAGGCAATTTTCAACCTTGAAGCAGGCTTTAACCTTGCCAACGGCACCATAGGACAGAACGGCACGTTCTGGGGACGCGCGGCCACCGTTGGACTGAGTAGCGCCGATTACGGAACAGTGACCTTAGGCCGTCAGAATTCGGACTCGTGGGCCGCAGTGGGTTATCTGGAAGCCGGCAACGGCTGGGCCGCATCTGGTGCGGAATATGGTGCTCATCCCGGTGACGTCGATAACCTCGACAATTCGAATCGTCTCAATAACTCGATCTTGTATCGAAGCAAAAGCTACAACGGCCTGACGTTTGGTGGTGCGTATAGCTTTGGAGGCAAGGCGGGCGAATTCTCGCAAAACCAGATCTGGGATCTGAGTGCGGGTTATGCCAATGGTCCAGTCAAGTTGGGCGTCGGCTACATCCTGGCGAAGGATCCGAATTTCTCGTTCTTTGGCAATAAGGCTAACGACAGCACTACGGGGATCAACATTTCCAGCCCGGTCACCGCGGGCTATGCATCCGCCGGTTCTCAGCAGATTATTGCAGCTGGCGGATCTTACGCGTTTGGTCCCGCTACCGTTGGCGTGGTCTACAGCAATACCCAATTCCAGGAGCTGGGAACGGTGAGCGTGGCCGGCTTGAATGCGACCGAGGCGGCGTACCGTGGAACGGCAACGTTCAATACGGGCGAATTGAATTTCAAGTATCAATTCACCCCGGCGCTTCTGCTCGGTGTTTCCTATAGCTACACGAGAAACGGCGGGGCGAGCAACGAAGGTGGCGCGCGGTATCAACAGGTTGACCTTGGCGCTGTCTATTCTTTCTCGAAGATGACCTCGGTTTATGCGATCGCGGTCCATCAGGCGGCCAGCGGGACGGACTCGACGGGCGAACGGGCTGTTGCTGCCATTGCCGGGACCTCGGGATCATCCACGAATGCAGAAACCCTCGTTACCGTTGGCTTGACGCATAAATTCTAAGCACCTTCATCCGTCTTGATGGGTGGTCCGGCGTGCATTCGGTCGCGCTTCGTTGTGCAACCGGAGTCTCGGGGACTACTTGTTCCATAGGCGTTCACGCAATCGACGGGTTGCGGGTTTTGAGTGACACAGCAGCCCCGTCATGAGTGACTGAGGGCGGCTGTGTCAGTCAAACCCATGCCGTTCGCTAGAGCGTAGCGGTTACGCCACCGTCGACATAGAGAATGTGTCCATTGACAAAGTTCGATGCATCACTCGCTAGAAACACGGCCGCGCCGGTGAGGTCCTCGACATCTCCCCAGCGGCGTGATGGAGTTCTGCCTATCAACCAGTTGCTGAATTCAGGGTTGTTGACGAGTGCTTCGGTGAGCTCCGTCTTGAAGTAACCCGGGCCGAGCCCATTGACCTGCAAGCCGTGTGGACCCCAGTCGATGGCCATGCCTTTGGTGAGCATCTTTACCGCGCCTTTGGTCGCGGTATACGCGGCGATATTGGGGCGGCCCAGTTCGCTTTGGACTGAGCAGATGTTAATGATCTTGCCGCGTCCTCGTAAAATCATGTGACGCGCGACGGCCTTGCCGACGAGGAAAACACTGTCCACATTCGTGCGCATCAGTTCGTCCCAATGCGCCGTGGGGAAGTCCTCCAATGGCGCGCGGCGTTGCATGCCGGCGTTGTTGACCAGGACGTCGATCGCGCCGACCTGTTCTTCGAGGTGTGCTATCGCGTTGCTGACGCTATCGGCGTCGGTCACATCGAAACTGCTCGCGTGGACTGTTGCACCTGCGCTGCGCAGCGCATCGGCGGCACGGGCGAGGCGTGCCTCGTTGCGGCCGTTCAGGATGACGGTCGCGCGTGCCAGGGCGAGACCCCCGGCAAGCGCATAACCGATGCCGGCGCTCGAACCGGTGATCAACGCAGTGCGCCCGCTGAGGTCGAATAGTTTGGAGATTGAGTTCAAGGCAACACCTTGGTATGTGACGGGGATGGGAATGGGAATGGGTGATCGATCATGCGCGGCCAATGCGAGATTCACTTGGCCGGCCCGCGTCGTAACCAGCGCATCACCTCGGTGAGCTGCGCGATTTCTGTTTGCGTTGCTTCCAGTCGAAGGACGTCGGCTTCACCCTCAGGCGATTCGAGCGTGTCGAACTGGCTTTCGACGAGGCTAGGCGGGAATTCATGGCCGCGGCGCTGCGTCACGCGCGCAACCGCTGCTGTGCGGTCCAGGTTGAGGAACACCAGGCGCAGGTCCGGCACGCGTTGCCTCAAGAGGTCTCGATAGCTGCGCTTCAGTGCAGAACACGATAGCACTGCAGTACCGCCTTGCGCGGCGAGTAACGTGGCAATCCTGTTCAACCACGGGATGCGGTCCTCGTCACTGAGCGCGACGCCTTCACGCATCTTCGCGCGGCTTACGCTCAAGTGATGATCGTCTCCTTCGATCATCACGCCACCCAGTGCCCGGGACAGGTTGTATGCGAGCGTCGACTTCCCTGAGCCGGAAACGCCCATGACCAGAAGCTTGAACGTCAAGACGTGTTTTGTCTTGTCGGGTGCTGCACTCACGACGCGCTGGCCCGATTGGACAGGACATCCGGATTCACCGGCGAAGGCGGATGTCCCGCGAACTTTCCGTAGCCGAAAACGGCGCTTAGGTTGTCCGCCGCTAGCGATGCCATGGCCCGTCGGGTCGCGACCGACGCGCTGCCGATGTGCGGGGTCAACACAATGTTCGGTACGGTCAACAGTTCTGGATGGATCGCCGGTTCACCTTCGAACACATCGAGTCCAGCAGCCGCGATAGTCCCGTTGCGCAGTGCCGCGGCGAGTGCTGCGTCGTCGACCACACCACCGCGCGCGATGTTCGTCAGCGTTGCCGTGCGTTTCATTTGCGACAGCTCGCGTGCGCCGATCGTGTGATGTGAACCCGACGAGTAGGGTACGACGACAATCAGATGATCGGCTTCGCGCAAAAGTGTTTCCTTGTCGACATATTGAGCGCGGCTCGCGGCCTCGATGTCGGCGCAGAGAGGTGACCGGTTGTGATAAATCACGCGCATGTCGAAACCAAACGCGCCGCGTTTTGCAATCGCCTGTCCGATGCGGCCCATGCCGAGAATGCCGAGCGTCGCGTGGTGGATGTCAGATCCGACGAACATATCGTAGCGGCCCGTTTTCTGCCACTCGCCGCGCCGAACGAAATGCTCCGATTCGGCAATGCGGCGGGCTGCTGCCATCATCAATGCGAAACCAAAGTCGGCGGTGGTGGCGGTGAGCACGCCGGGCGTATTTGTCACCAGCACACCTCGGCGGGTACACGCGTCTACGTCGACGTTGTTGTAGCCGACACCGACGTTGCACACCGCACGCAACGCTGGGCAGGCATCCAGCAAGGTTGCGTCGATCCTGTCACTGCCGTGAGTAATCGCCCCGGATTTGCCTTGCAGGCGCCCAATCAGTTCTGGCTGGCTCCAGACGGTATCGTCGGCGTTGTCGCTGACGTCGAAGTACTCGCGCAGGCTGCCGACAATGTCGGGAAAGGACGCGCGCGTGACGAGCACAGAAGCAAGCATGTTCAAGTCTCTTTTGTGGTTGTCGGGCTGGCTGACAAAGCGTTGCCCACGGTGATTAAGGTCTTGGGCCAAGCCTAGCGGGCTCGCTGCTTATCTGCCAAGACGTTTTGGGTTTGACGGGATAACAGGTGGTTATGGCGCCGGGTCCTATAAGCGATCGTTATCCGACTGGACGAAAGTCATCTTGGTGTGGGCTTCGGGCTGGTTTAACGTAGCTAGCGCCATACCGGCAGGACTCATCTGCCCAGCTCGCCGTTATGCCACGACGCCGCCTGGTCGAGGCATCGCCCTATTCCAGAACATCGCACAAGGCTTCGCTATGCATGCATTGGTGATCCACGCCCCTCACGACTTGCGCGTCGAAGAGACTCCGACGCCCGAGATCGGGCCGCAACAGTTACTGGTCCGCATCCGTTCCGGTGGTATCTGCGGATCGGACTTGCATTACTTCCTGCATGGCGGTTTCGGTACCGTCCGCATTCGTGAGCCGATGATCCTTGGCCATGAGGTATCGGGCGTGGTGCAGGAAGCCGGGTCAGGTGTCAATGACATCCTGCCCGGGACTCGGATTGCGATCAGCCCGAGCCGCCCGTGCGGTTTGTGCCAATATTGTCAGCAGGGCTTGCAGAATCATTGTCTCGACATGCGCTACTACGGCAGTGCAATGCGCAGTCCCCATGTGCAAGGCGCGTTCCGGCAGCAGATCGTGATCGACCGTTCGCAGGCGCATGAAGTGTCGGCGTCGGTGAGCGATGGCGAAGCGGCAATGGCCGAGCCATTGTCCGTGGCGCTGCATGCCGCGCGCCGTGCTGGAGCGTTGCTGGGCCGGCGCGTGTTGGTGACTGGCTGCGGGCCTATCGGTGCGTTGATCGTGGCGGCTGCCCGGCGTGCGGGAGCAGCCACCATTGTGGTAACGGACGTAGGCGAACTGGCGCTTTCCAGCGCACTGCAAATGGGCGCCGATGAGGTCGTCAATGTCGCTGACAACCTGGACGGATTGTCCCGGTTCACGGCGAACAAAGGGAGTTTCGACGTGCTGTTCGAGGCGAGCGGCAATGAACGCGCGCTTAGAGGCGCGCTCGATGCCATGCGGCCGAGGGCGGTGATCGTGCAGGTCGGGCTTGGCGGGGAAATGACTTTGCCGGTGAATATGTTCGTTGCGAAGGAATTCGAATTGCGCGGTGCGTTCCGCTTTCATGAGGAGTTCGCTGTAGCGGTCGAATTGCTGAACAAAGGGTTGATCGACGTGAAGCCGTTGATCTCGGCGACGTTTCCTTATACGGACGCGACGAACGCGTTCGAGTTGGCCGCCGATCGCTCACGCGCGATGAAAGTTCTGGTCAGTTTCGAGTAGCGCGAACAGTCCCTTGGAGATTCATCGTTCTTCAATAACGATGTTGACGGCTGCCCCTAAAGCCCTTTATTGTTTGCTACATGAACTCACATTTCTTCACCCTCACGTCCGCGACTACCACGACCACCTTCTCAGGCGGGTCGTCTGGAGGCCGTGCGCGATAAAGTATCGAAGTGCGTTTTTCAGAAGGCCCCGCCGGCAACGGACGGGGCCTTTTGCGTTGTGCAGCCCTCCCTGTCCGTTACGGCCCTTGAAATTAACGGAGAGCATTGTGGACGATATCGATCATCGGCAGTTAGGTAACAAACTGGACCTGTTCCATCAGCAGGACGAAGGACCCGGAATGGTGTTCTGGCATCCGCGTGGGTGGGAGCTTTATCGCGTAGTGGAAGATTACATCCGGCGTCGAATGCGGGGTGCAGGGTTTCGCGAAGTGCGTACGCCACAACTGCTGGCGCGTTCGCTTTGGGAACGCAGCGGGCATTGGGATAAATTTCAGGCCGGCATGTATTCGGTGAACGGCAATCAGGATGAGGCTCACGAAAGCCAGCCCTATTGCCTGAAACCCATGAGTTGTCCGTGTCATGTGCAGATTTTCAATCAGCGCATTCGTTCTTATCGCGACCTGCCGATCCGATACAGCGAGTTTGGCGCGTGCCATCGCGACGAGCCTTCGGGGTCGCTCGAGGGATTGAAACGCACGCGCGCTTTCACGCAAGACGATGCCCATGTCTTCTGCACGGAAGATCAGGTGGAAGCCGAGGTCGGGCGGTTTTGCGATTTGCTTCGCGTGGTCTATGCCGACCTTGGCTTCTCGACGTTCCGCGTGCAACTGGCTACGCGTCCGGATCAGAGGGCAGGCAATGATGCGGTCTGGGATCGCGCGGAAGAGGCGCTTGCGAAGGCCGCGGCTTCCGCCGGCCTGACGTTCGATGTGCGTCCGGGAGAAGGGGCTTTCTATGGCCCGAAACTGGAGTTCCATCTTATGGATAGCCGCGACCGTAGCTGGCAGTGCGGCACGATCCAGCTTGATTTCGTCTTGCCGGATCGTCTCGACGCAAGCTTCGTTTCGTTCGAGAACGAGCACCTTCGCCCGGTGATGATTCACCACGCGGTCCTGGGCAGCATGGAGCGGTTTATCGCAATGCTTCTCGAGCATCACGAGGGCTGGTTGCCCCTGTGGCTTGCGCCCGATCAGGTGACGGTGGCAACGGTGTCGGATGCCAGCGTGGCCTACGGACAACGCGTGATGGACTTGCTGGACGAAGCGAACTTAAGGGCGGTGTTCGACGACAGGCCTGAACGGCTTGAACGAAAGATCATTGATGCGCGTGAACAGCGGATCCCCGTATTCATCACGGTGGGCGCACGCGACCAGCGTGACGAGACGGTGTCGCTGCGGCTTCGGGATGGGACGCAAAACACCTTCCCGATACGCGAGGGTATCGAACGTTTGCTTGAGATGAGCCGGACGCCCGCTAAGGCCAGATCGTAAAAATAAGGAAGGAGCCGCGACCGGCTCTTTCCCGACTGAAACGTCGCTTGGCGCAACCACCACATCTTAGGGTTTTCCCTCATTAATTCCCGCTTGACCATCGCAATATGACGTCTTAAATTCTGTACATGTTCCTACATGTACTTTATAAAAGTGCATAAAAAGAACAAGTAGCAGCAGCGGAGGCCGGCGCGTACCGCCGAAGCTTTCAATCAGGTTTCGATCGTCGCTTTTTAAAAAACATGTGCATACTTGTGCTTCTGTAGAGACTGGACCTTCCAATCCTCATAGGCACAGGAGTCGCACCATGGTTAAACGTGCTGTAAAAACCGCAGAGGTCGGGCGCTCGAAGGCGCATATGGTTGCCGCCACGATCGAGCAGGAGATCCTCACCGGGCGTCTGCCGTTCGGGCAACAACTGGAAAGCGAGAACGAACTGGTCGAGCGTTTTGCAGTCAGCCGCAACACCGTTCGCAAGGGGCTGGACCTGTTGACCAGCGGTGGCTTGATTACGCGCAAGGGCGGCATCGGTTCGTTCGTGACGTTCAACGGTCAGGCGCTTGACGGGACGCTTGGCTGGACCACCGCGATAGAAAAAGCGGGCGGCGCGCAGACCCGTTTGCTGCAAATTGCGCTGGTCGAAGACGAGACGCTTGCGCAAGAGTTGAAGCTTGAGCGCACGACTTTCGTGGCGATCGACCGGATGCGCGTGATCGGCGCTGACGCGCAAGCGCAATGCATTTCGCTCGAACGCAGCCGCTTGCCGTTCAACGACGACCTCGCCGCGTTGCCGCTGGAAGGGCTCGTAGGCGGCTCGTTGAACCGGACGCTGATCGAGCATGGCATGGTGCCGCATCACGGCGAGCAATGGGCCGAGGTGGTCGGCCTTGAAGCGGCCGATGCACGCCTGCTCAAGCGTCGCACCGGTACCTCGTTCCTGCGTTCGCGGCGCGTCACGCGGGACCGGGATGAACGGATTATCGAGTATGTCGTGAGCTTGCTGGACCCGGCTTTTTTTGCACTACACCTGGAATTCTGATGTCTTCGTCTTTGCTTTTGAATCACCCCACGTTGGCGGATCGCGCACGCGGCGCCTTCTACGGTCTTGCACTCGGCGATGCGTTCGGCATGCCAACCCAGTCGCTCAGCCGGGAGCGCATCGTTGAGCAGTTCGGACGTATCGGCAAGTTGGAAAACGCATTTCCGGATCAACCGATCGCGCCGGGTCTTCGGGCCGGCTCCATCACCGACGATACGGAACAGGCGGTTCTCGTTGCGCATTTGCTGGCCGACGGCCACGGCAAGATCGAACCGATGGCGTTCGCGCAAGCGTTGATCGAATGGGAAGCGTCGATGAAAGCGCGTGGCTCGCTCGATTTGCTCGGGCCATCGACGAAGCAGGCTATCGAGCGCATTGCGGCCGGTGAAGATCCGCTGCGCACGGGCCGTTTTGGTACGACCAATGGCGCGGCCATGCGCGTGACGCCGGTCGGGATCGCGTTCGACCTGAGGTGCCGCGATGTGTTTATCGATGCCGTCGTGCAGTCGTGTGTCGTGACGCATAACACCACGCTCGGTATTTCGAGTGCGGCGGCGGTCGCGGCGGCGGTATCGGCCGGACTGAACGGCGCGAGCCTGGCTAAAGCGCTCGAGGCCGGTATTTCGATGGCCGAGGTCGCCGAAAGCCGTGGGTTCTGGGTTGCGGGCGGGCGTATCGCGCCGCGTATCCGACATGCACGTGAGCTGATGCGCAACTGCGCCGCGCATGAGGTGGCGGACACGATCTACGACGTGATCGGTACGTCGGTGGCGTCGCAGGAATCGGTCGTGGCGGCGTTCGCGCTGGCCTTTGAAGCAGATGCACGTAGTAGCACGATCGAAGCCGCCCTGGGGGCTGCAGCGAGCCTGGGAGGCGACACCGACACGATCGCGGCCATGCTCGGCGCGATCCTTGGTGCGTGCGCAGGTTATGACGCGCTGCCGGCTGGTCCCATCGAGACCATTCGACGTGTGAATTCGCTCGATCTCGAGCCGCTGGTCGATCGTTTGCTTGGACTGCGCGCCGCAAGTTCCTGACGCGCTTAACGCACTTTTCGCAGTACCCTTTAATCTGGAGATCAGACTCAGATGGCTTCGTCACGCACGTCAAACAGCGCTCGTAAAGTCGAGACGCGTGGTATTGAACCTGTACCGGAAGGCGAATGTCATGGGCATCCGCTGCAGCTTTTCTGGGTGTGGTTCGCGGCCAACATCAGCATCCTCGGACTGCCGCTCGGCGCGACGCTGGTTGCTTTCCAGCATCTCGCGATCTGGCAGGCGGCGCTTGTCGCGGTGATCGGCGCGGCGGGATCGTTCGCAATTGTCGGCGTGATCTCGATCGCGGGGCGGCGCGGACATGCGCCAAGTCTCACGCTGTCGCGTGCGATCTTTGGGGTGCGCGGCAATATTGGGCCGACCATCGTCTCGCTGTTATCGCGGCTCGGCTGGGAGACGGTCAACACGACCACCGCCGCGTACGTGCTGCTGTCACTTACAACCATTGTGTTCGGCACGCCCGCGGAAGCCAAGAACGCGCCGGTGCTGACGCTTGTGTTCATCGCCGTGTTCGTGGTGCTGACTTTGATTGTGTCGGGGCTCGGTCACGCTACGCTGCTCGTGATCCAGAAATGGTCGACGTACGTTTTCGGCGTGCTCAACTTGCTGGTGGCCGGCTTTCTCGTGACGGCGATCAACTGGCATGCGGTTTTCAACGCAGCGCCTGCGCCGTTGAGCGCGGTGATTATCGGTATTGGCACCATTGCGGCGGGTACGGGGGTTGGCTGGGCTAACGCAGGTGCCGATATGTCGCGCTATCAGGCGCCGACGGTCAAGGGTCCGGCGCTGGTGGCATCCGCTGCGTTCGGGGCGGGCATTCCGCTGATTCTGCTTGTCACGCTTGGCGCGCTGCTGTCGGTGGGCAACGATCATCTCGCGTCGGCCACGGACCCGATCGCCGCGATCCGCGAAATGTTGCCTACGTGGATGGCTATTCCGTATCTGATCACGGCGTTCGGCGGTTTGCTGCTGTCTAATTACCTTTCCGTGTATTCGGCTGGTTTGACGACGCTCACACTTGGCCTCAAGGTGAAGCGCGTTCAGGCGGTGGTGGTCGACGTCGTGGTGATCTTCGCGGGCTCGATCTACTTCATGCTGATTGCCGGGAGCTTCTACGGTCCGTTCATCGGCTTCATTTCGCTGCTGGCGGTGCCTATCACAGCGTGGGTCGGTATCTTCGTGGTGGATCTGATCCATCGCCAGGAATACTCCCCGACTGACTTGCTCGATGTCTCCCCGCGCAGCGCGTATTGGTACAAAGGCGGGATCGAATGGCGTGCGTTCGGTGCATGGGCGCTGGCGATCGTGCTCGGTTTTTGCTTCCTTTCCACAGGTGCGATCCACGGCATATTTGCTGACTCATGGTTTGGACGCAATGGCCTCGGATGGATCGTGACATTCGTAGTGGCAGCAGGCGTGTACGCATTGTTAGGCGGTGCGCGCAGTACGGCTAAACGTTGGAAGACAGCATGACGCAAGCAGACTCGCAGCAGGCATCGAGATTGATTCATACGGGGCAGGTGATTGTCGACCTGGTCATGCAGATCGACAAGCTACCCCCGCCCGGCGGCGACGTGCTCGCGCACAACGCAAGCTTCGAAGTAGGCGGCGGTTTCAACGTGATGGCTGCAGCGCGGCGCAGCGGCATGCGCGTGGTGTATCCGGGCGGTCATGGCCACGGACGTTTCGGCGATATGGCGCGCGACGCGTTAGCGCAGGAAGGCGTGGAGATCGCTGGGCCGGAGGTCGCGGATCAGGATACCGGCTTGTGCGTCGCCATGGTCGATGCATCCGCCGAGCGCACGTTCGTCTCGTACATGGGCGCAGAAAGCGTGCTCGATCGGCACGTGCTTGACGCGCTCTCGGTGAATGCGCGAGACATTGTCTATGTAAGCGGCTATAGCCTGATGCTCGCGGACAAGGCCGCTCTGCTTATCGACTGGCTTGAACAACTGCCTTCTGGAACGCGCGTGGCGTTCGATCCGGGACCGTTGGTTGATGCTATCGATGCAACGTTACTTGCGCGCACGCTGGCCGTTGTGTCGATCTGGACTAGCAACCGCGTGGAAGCGTTGCGTTTCGCCAGGACCGACAATTTCGATGCGGCATTCGACTCGATCGTCGCGCGGTTAAGAACCGGCGCGCTCGCCATCGTGCGCGATAGCGCATCCGGCTGTCATCTGCGAGTGGGTGAAACACGCGACCATGTACCGGGTTTCGCGGTAAAAGCAGTCGATAGCAACGGTGCCGGCGATGCCCACGCCGGCGTGTTCCTGGCCGTACTTGCGACCGGCGCCGATGCACGAACGGCCGCTCGTCGCGCGAACGCTGCGGCGGCAATTTCGGTGACGCACCACGGACCTGCAACGTCGCCGGATGCGGCGGAAATCGATGCTTTCATCGCGTCGCAGGGATAAACGAGTCAAGAGAATCAAGCGGACCACCGACGTCCGACCGCGCGGCTAAGCGCAATCTCGCAAGCGCGTATATGCTCAGTTTCCCCGCGATTCATCCTGGAGAAACCGCATGACCTCAGCTACCGCTCGACAAATCGTGTTGGCCTCGCGTCCCACCAGCGGTCGCGCCGCGCTCTCCGATTTCCGTCTTGAAGACGTACCCATGCCCGTGCCGGGTGAAGGGCAGGTGCTGTTGCGCATCGACTATCTATCGCTCGATCCGTACATGCGCGGCCGCATGAACGACGCGCGGTCATACGCGAAACCTGCGCAAATCGGCGAGGCGATGCCGGGCGAAAGCGTCGCCACGGTAATCGAATCCAACAACACAACGCTCCCTGCTGGCGCCCAGGTGCCCGTGAACGCGGGCTGGGTCAGCCACGCGGTGGCCGATGCCCGCGACCTGAGTCCATTATCCGCAGACGGTATTGCGATGCGCGCTTATCTCGGCGTGCTCGGCATGCCGGGCTTCACGGCTTATGCCGGCATGGCGGCGATCGGCAAGCCGAAAAGCGGCGAGACGGTCGTGGTCGGCGCGGCGAGCGGCCCGGTCGGCTCGCTCGTGGGTCAGCTTGGCAAGATCGCCGGCGCCCGCGTCGTGGGTATTGCCGGCGGTGCGAAGAAGTGCAGCTATGTGGTGGACGAACTCGGCTTCGATGCCGCCATCGACCATCGCGCGCCCGACTTCGCCGATCAGTTGGCGAATGCGTGTCCCAAGGGTATCGACGTGTATTTCGAGAACATCGGTGGCGCGGTGTGGAAGGCTGTGCTGCCTTTGCTCAATCAATACGGCCGTGTGCCCGTCTGCGGATTAATGGCGCAGACCTCGGGCAACAATGCTGCTGCCGACGATGGCCTCGCCGCGACCATGCGCGCGATTCTGACGCGCAGCCTGACGGTGCGCGGTTATATCAACTATGAGTTCCTGCCCGAGTATCGGGACGCCTTCCTACGCGATGTCGGCGGCTTTTTGCGAGCGGGTCAGGTGAAGCATCTCGAGGATGTCACCGTAGGGTTGGAGAACGCACCGCAAGCGTTCCTCGATATGATCGATGGCCGTAATTTCGGCAAGGTGCTGGTGCGGGTATCTGAGGAAGTAGCGTAAATCATATGGGGCAAACCTCAATCCTTCGGGTTCACCAACGACGTCAGCACATGATCCGCCCATTGCCCGTCGATCTTGAGATACGCCTTGGCCACGCCTTCATGCTCGAATCCGAGGCTGGCCAGCAGGCGCGCGCTGCGATCGTTCTCCGGCCGATAACTCGCCATGACGCGATGCAGCCCATAGGCATCGAAGATAAAACTCAGCGCCGCGGCAAGCGCCTCGCGCATGAGCCCGCGTCCCTCGTAATGCTGATCGATGGAATAACCAAGATGGCACGCCTGAAACGGCCCCCGCACGATGTTCGTGAAGTGGCAGTCGCCAATCAGCGCATGACGGCGTTCGTTCGAGAAAATCAGCAGATGCAACGCGGTACCGGCGGCCATCGCGTTTTCCATTAACGCCATGCGTTCATTCGCGGCCGGCATGGTGAAGAAGGAGCCTTCTCGCAACGGTTCCCAGTGGTCGAGGTGCGCGCGATTGGCGAGCCGGTAGATAAGCAGCGCGCCGGTGTACTGACTGCTGGCCGGACGTAGCACGACACGCTCCGTTTTCATGCCTTCCGGCGGGAATTGCGCCGTGGCGCGGTGCTCGGCTTCTATTGCCATAAGCGGTAAATTGCCCCTTCGTGATCGTGTTCAACGGCAGTGCAGCAACAAGACGATAACGATACAGCGACGAAATAAAGCAGGCTTTTCGTGTGATGAAAAGAAGCAATAATTTCCTAAGTAGTGCGTCGGACAGTGTCGTTTTCCATCACTAGCCCCAAATTTCGGCTGGCAAAAAGTAGGTGAAAACCCTTATAATTCCCAAAGTTAAAGATTGAAGGAACTTTGGAAATGGCCCGCCGCTTTATGATCGTCGAGCGCATCGCTTTCGCGTTGCTGACCTTGTCCGCCGTTGCGGACGCCGGCTTTATCAGCTACGAAAAGAGCCCGAACTTCAGGGATAACATCCATGAAATCGTTCGCGTGAGCAAAGAGGTTTCGCTTATGTATCCGGCAACCGGCAACGACCCGTGGATGCCGCTCGCTTCCAGCTAACGGGCTGAGAAAGCGCTCGGCGTGAAACGCTCAAGCCGAACGCTTCACGCCAAGCGCTTCCTGTACGAAATCAAGAAACACCCGCACTCGCGGCGACAAATGCCGCCGGGTCGCAAACACCGCGTATAACTCGATTTCGTCGCAGTGATAAGGCGCAAGGCACTCAATCAGCCTGCCAGCGCGCAAATCGTCTTCTATGTCCCACAGCGCCTTCAGCGCAAGGCCGCGGCCTTTGAGCGCCCAGTCGTGGAGCACTTCGCCGCTTGCGGTCGAGAGCGTGCCGCGGACCTGAATCTCGCGGCGCCGACCGTCTTCCACGAATAACCATCTGTCGAAAACACGCTGCCCGCGCACGAGCCGCAGGCAATCGTGCGCGGAGAGATCGGCGAGCGTTTGCGGCGTGCCGTGCCGCGCCAGATACGCTGGCGCCGCGCACACAATGCGCCTGCTCGACAGCAGCTTCTTTGCAATCACGCCGGTGTCCGCCGGCAAGCCGATGCGCAACGCCACGTCGAGATTGTCGTCGATCACATCCAGTCCGATATCGGACAGCACGAGCCGCACCTCGACCTCCGGGTACCGGTCCGAGAACGCTTCGATCAGCGGCGCGATCTGCTTGCGCCCAATCTCCGACGGCGCGCCGATGCACAACAAACCCTGGGGTACGCGCGCCTGAGCGCTGATCTCGGCCTCGGCGTCGTCGATGGCGTGCAGGATCGCGAGCGCGCGTTCATGAAACAGCGCACCTTCTACGGTCAGGTCGAAGCGCCGCGACGTCCGCGTGACAAGGCGCACGCCCAGGCGCTTTTCGAGCGCGGCCAGCCGCCGGCTCATGGCTGCTGTCGAGCCATCGGTCCGGCGCGCCGCTGCCGAGAGACTGCCGGCGTCGACCATCTGTGCAAACAGGCGCAACTCGTTGATTTCATCGGGCATCGATTGGGTTCATCTTTCCACTTGACGCAACGATTCTATTCGGACGGATGCCTTTTCGCCACGCTCGCGCGCGGCAATAATGCGCACATGACAACGGAGGAAACATCATGAAAGCACTGCGCTTCAACCAACACGGCGATCCATCGGTCCTTTTTTCCAGCGATTTGCCTGCGCCTGCGCCGTCTGGGGATGAAGCCGTCGTCCAGGTCTTCGCGGCATCGATCAATCCGAGTGACGTAAAGAACGTGCAAGGGCGCATGAGCCAGACGACGCTGCCGCGTACGCCCGGCCGCGACTATGCGGGCGTGGTGATTGCCGGTCCTGCCGAGTGGCTGGGCGCTCACGTGTGGGGCTCGGGCGGCGACGTAGGTTTCACACGCGACGGGACGCATGCTGAACAGGTCGTCGTGCCGGTTGCGAGCTTGCGTCGCAAGCCGGTCAACCTGACGTTCGAGGAAGCATCGGCGATTGGCGTGAATTTCATCACGGCGTGGTGCGCGGTGGTCGAGGCGGCGCAATTGCAGGCCGGCGAGGGCATCGTGATCATTGGGCTCGGCGGCGTGGGCGGAGCGGCGTCGCAGATCGCGAAACGTATCGGTGCGAAGGTGGTGGGCGTGGCGCGCGGCGCGGCCTCGACGAGCCCTTACGTCGATGCAATGGTCGATTCGCAAGCCCCGGATTCGATCGCGCGCATCCGTGAAGCAACGGACGGCGGCGCGGCGGTCGTATTCGATACCGTCGGCGGATCGATGTTCGAAACGGCCTTGCACATGCTGAAGGTGGGTGGGCGGCTGGTGGAGATATCGGCGTCGGATCGTCGCGAAGTCACCTTCAATCTCGCGGATTTCTACCACAACGAGAGCCGCCTGATTGGCGTCGACACGTTGAAACGCGATCTGGTTGCGTCCGCGCAGATGCTGGAAGCGCTGCGCCCCGGCTTCGAAGACGGCAGCTACAAGGCGCCGGCCATCGCGCACGCCTTCACGCTCGAGGACGCACAAGCCGCCTACCAGGCGGTCGCGGAGGGAACGAAGGGCCGCGTGGTCCTGACACCGCAAACGAAACGGAGCTGATGCGATGCAACGCTGGCGACTCGCGCCGCAATCCATCCTGTTCGCTGTGTTCCTCGGCGCGCTGGCTGCATTGCCGCCCATTTCCATCGATATGGCTTTGCCTGCGCTTGGCAATATTGCAAACACGTTGCACGCGAGCGCGAGTCAGGCCGGGCTCACGTTGAGTCTGTTCATGGCGGGTTTTGCGGTGGGCCCGATCGTTTACGGCCCTCTTTCCGATGCACGTGGCCGCAAGCCTACATTGCTGCTCGGTCTTGCATTGTTCACGGCGGGCGGCATTATTTCAGCGCTGGCGCCGGGCATTGCCGTGTTGCTCGGCGCCCGCCTCGTGCAGGGCATTGGCGCGGGCGCGGGGATGACCGTAGCACTTGCGATCGTGCGCGACCTGTTCGAAGGCAACGCGATGCAGCACCGGCTCGCTGCCATCACCGTGGTCGCGAACGTAGCGCCAATTGTTGCGCCGTCCATTGGCGTCGGCTTGCTGGCAGCGATTGAATGGCGAGGAATTTATGGCGTCATGGCCGTCTGCGGACTGGTGGCGGCGGTGGCCACCTGGGCCGGCTTGACGGAATCGGCGCCACAACGCAGCGGTGGTTTCGCGCTGTCTGGGCTTCGCGATGGATATCGACGTGCACTGACACATCGCGCAGTGATGGGGCATATCCTCATCAACGGCTTGGGGTTCGGCTGGATGTTCGCGTACGTGGCCGGCTCGCCGCTGGTGCTGCTGCATGTCCTGCATGTCAGGCCGATCATCTATGCCGCGATGTTCGCGATGACCGGCGCGGGTATTGTCGCGGGTGCAACGGTGAACGGTTTCATCGCCGCGCACGGTTTTGAATCGCGGCGCATTCTCGCCACCGCTATTTGCATGACGCTCGTCGCGACCGTTGGTTTGATTGCGCTGAGCGTAGTGCATCACGCCTCGTTGCTCACCATCATGCCCTTGCTCGTGGCGAGTACTTTTTGCTTCGGGCTCGCGGCTCCCAGTGCCGCACACGGCGCGCTTGATCCCATTCCTGAATTGGCGGGCGTGACGGGCGGCTTGCTGACATCTATACAGATGCTGTGCGGGGCGGCGTCGAGTTCATTCGTTGCGCTGCTGTTTCCAGTACTCGGTATTTTTTCGATGAGCGGTGTGATGGCCGTCTGCGCGTTGCTCGCGGGAATGGTCTGGATCTGGCTTGGGCGACGAAGTGAAATCGAGGCAGCCTCGGCGGTCGTCGATGCAAACTCGACCTCGACAATATGAACGTCATGAAACCCGCAGCGGCTTAGCGGTCTCATCAATTGTCAAACAACGTTATGTACTGGCGCTGAATTTCATGAAGCGGAATAAACGGGGTACAGGGTAGGACTTTGTGCGCTAACCGAAGAAATCCTTTGCAGAGAAAATTGTTTGCTTACCGTCATTTTTTCTTTGGGTTCGTGTCAACACACTTCGCGATGAGACGTTAAACGGGTACACGCGACGTCGTCGCCGCGTAGTTGTCAACCAACCTCAAGGGTCTCACTGCCATGAAAAAGCAACTCGTTGCCGCGACGCTCGTCGCTTTGTTCTCCGCTGGCGCATTCGCACAAGCTTCGGCAACGGCTCCGGCCGTCGCTCCGGCTGCAACGGCTGCCGATGCAGCACCGGCTAGCGCCACGAAAGCGAAGAAGCATCATCACAAGAAGCATCACAAGCACGCGGGTACGGCTACGACGATCCCGTCGTCGGCACCGAAGCCCTAAGCTGGTTGAGCTTTAGCAAGCTTTAAGTTTTAGCGTTGTCGAGAAGAGCCCCGATCCAGTCGGGGCTTTTTTTCGTTGCGTTTGGCTTTGATCGGCTTCGTTCTGTATGTGCTGGCAGGCCGTCCCCGGCGCGAGCAGACCCCCCCTCGTGTATCATTCACACCACGCGGCTTTTTCGGGCCATTTTTCAGACCAACCCCCCGCCCGAATGCTCAACCCCACAGCTCTCTCCAGTACCGATGTCAATCTCCGAACTCAAACGGCGCCGCACCTTCGCGGTCATCTCCCACCCTGACGCGGGCAAGACCACGCTGACCGAAAAGCTGTTGCTGTTTTCGGGCGCGATCCAGATTGCAGGCACCGTCAAGGGGCGCAAGAGCAGCCGTTATGCGACGTCGGACTGGATGGAAATCGAAAAGCAGCGCGGCATTTCGGTCGCGAGCTCGGTCATGCAGTTCGAATATGGCGATTGCGTCATCAACCTGCTCGATACGCCGGGACACGAAGACTTCTCTGAAGATACATACCGCGTGCTGACGGCGGTGGATGCCGCCGTGATGGTGATCGACGGCGCCAACGGCGTTGAAGCGCAGACGCTCAAGTTGCTTGAAGTCTGCCGCAGCCGCCGCACGCCAATCCTCACGTTCATCAACAAGCTCGACCGTGAAGTGCGCCAACCGCTCGATCTGCTCGATGAAATCGAGCAGAACTTGGGTGTGGCCGCTGTGCCGTTCACCTGGCCTATAGGCATGGGCAAGGAATTCCAGGGCGTCTACGACATCGCGCACGATCAGGTGCGGGTATTCCGTGCGGGGCAAGATACCGCCGGCGGCGCGGTTGAGACCGTGCGTGCGCTCGACGATGCCGACGGTGTCCGTCGTTTCGGCCCGAGCTGGACGCGTGCGAAAGAAGAAATCGACTTGATCACGGGCGCTACACCCGCGTTCGATCGCGCTGCGTTTCTTGCAGGCGAACAGTCACCGGTGTTGTTTGGATCGGCGATCAACAACTTCGGCGTGAAGGAAATTCTCGACGCGCTCGTCGAGCTCGCGCCGCCGCCGTCCATGCGCATGTCTGTGCAACGCCCGGTGTTGCCGGAAGAGCCGCGCTTTACCGGCGTGGTCTTCAAAGTGCAGGCGAATATGGATCTGGCGCACCGCGACCGTGTGGCGTTCATTCGCGTGTGCTCGGGACACTTCGAGCGTGGCATGGCGCTGAAAGTGACGCGCACCGCCAAGACTTTCCGCGCGAACAACGTGGTGACGTTCCTGTCGCAACGCCGCGAGACGGTGAGTGAAGCGTTCCCGGGCGATATCATCGGCATTCCGAATCATGGCACGCTGAGTCTCGGCGATACCTTGACCGAAGGCGAACTGTTGCAGTTCGTCGGCTTGCCGTTCTTTGCGCCGGAAATTTTCCAGACGGTGGAAGTGGTCGATCCGATCCGGGCGAAGCAGTTGGGTGAAGCGCTACGGCAACTCGGCGATGAAGGCGCGATTCAGGTCTTCCGTCCGGTGCTTGGCGGGTCGACTATTCTGGGCGCGGTTGGGCAGCTGCAGTTTGAAGTGGTGTCGCATCGGTTATCGGCGGAATATAAAGTCGATGTGCGGATCATGCCGGCGCGGTATCGCATGTCGCGCTGGGTGACGTGTGACGATGCCGCTGAATTGCGGCGCTTTACCGACGCGTATTCGGCTCGCATTGCACTTGATGCGTCGAACGCACCAACGTATCTCGCGTCGCATGTTTCCGAAATCGATGTCGCGAAGAAGGCTTGGCCGAAGATCGTATTCAACGAGCTGCGCGAGCATTCCGGCGCGCCGTTTCAGAAGTCGATTTGAGGGGCGGCGTTGGCTCGGGCATGAGTAGGGGTTGGTTCTGGTTTGCTCAACCGGGACCACCCTAAACCCCAAGCCGACTACGAATGAAATAAACCGCTGGCGTTATCGCTTGAGCTGAAACACGCTGTCGATTTCCACGGGAATGCCCATCGGCAAGGTAAAAACGCCGATAGCACTTCGCGCCGGCAACCGGTCCGGACCAAACAGCGCAAGCAGCAAATCGCTCGCACCATCGGCCACTTTCGGATGCGCCGTGAATCCGCTCTCCGCGCGAACATAAACGGTCAGGCGCGCACAGCGCTCGATCTTCTCCAGCCCGCACGCCTCTTCCACGCACGCGAGAATCAGCAGCATGGTCCGCTGCGCCGCTTCTTGCGCCTCAGCGATCGAGAGATCGATTCCTACAATTCCCACAACCGGTTTACCGTCCTTGAAAGGCCCCAGGCCCGAAACGAAGAGCTGGTCGCCCAAGGTCACAGTCGTCCGGTACGATCCGAGCGGATTGATCGGTGGAGGTAATTCGAGGCCGAGCTGCGTGAGGCGGTTTTGAATCTCGTTGTCCATGGCAATCAAACATAGGTGAGAAAGACCAAGTATGTCCGCTCTTTCGATTCCGCGTGATGTCACTGCCCTGCGGTATATTCCAGAATGGCAGGTATGCGCGTAAATCCGCATCAAACAATGCCGAATTGGCGCATAACCAACAGGAGATTCTCATGCTGACCACGATTGACCTCGATGACGAATTAATCGCCAAAGCCCAAGCCTATACGGGCCTGGAGGAAACAACGGAACTTGTGCGCGAAGCGCTCAAGGCCCTGATCCAACGTGAAGCCGCAAAACAGCTCGCGAATCTCGGCGGTAGCCAACCGGGTATCAAGGGGGCGCCGCGTCGCTCGCAGGAAGTCGAATAATTCTCGTCGGGACGTCAGTCGGGCCGACGACGACGCCCGGGCACTCGCAGGTTGTGGAAATGATCTCGACTTTACTTTTTACTGAACCATGGACCTTTCACTGAGATTATCGGGGTCCATCTTTCATAGTTTGGAATATCGGCCGCCTAGCCTTTTCGATAAAGCCGCGAATCCGGATCGCTTTTCGACTGTTGCGTCTCGTTGCTGCGCATCTCACCCTTGCATTTCCCGCTAACTAAAACCCCCCATCGAATTATTTTCTAATATTTTCTCGACTTGGCAACTCAAACGGATATTTTTCCGCGTCGGGATTGCATTTTTTCCACCCTACACTGAGCGCTCGATAATGACGGTCCGACACTATGAGCGCCATAAAGTCCACCAGGTTCGATTTACTTGACGGCTTGCGAGGTGTTGCTGCAATCGCCGTCATGCTTCACCACTATACGCAGCACACGGGTTGGGACTGGTTCGGCGGAGCCTGGGTCGCGGTCGACCTGTTCTTCGTGCTATCCGGCTTCGTGATTGCGCACAGTTACAGCAAGAAACTCCTGAACGGAATGTCGTTTCGCGAATTCGCTTTCGTGCGGCTCGTCCGGCTCGCGCCGCTCTATCTACTTGGGCTCGCGCTCGGCGTATGCGCCGTGTTGCTGTCGATGGCAAAAACCGGCACGCCGCAAATATCGAGCACGCAGCTCGCGACCGCCGCCGTGCTCGGCGCGGCATGGCTGCCGTACTTCAATAATATCGGCTGGCCTTTTGGCACGGACGCAATCGTCGGCGCGACCTTTCCGTTGAACGATCCATCATGGTCGTTATTCTTCGAGTTATTCGTCAACGTTGTTTTTGCCGCTTACCTGTACAAGTTTCGCAAACTGCCGAATGCCAGATATTCGCTGCTCGCGTTCATCGCGTTTATTGCCTGCACGATAATTTTTCGGCAAATTAATCCAGGCTGGCGGGCGGAAAGTTTTCTGCTGGGATTTCCGCGCGTTATTGCTGAGTTCTTCGCCGGAGTTTTCATCTTTTCGGCGGGGCTCCAGTTTAAAAAGCCGCACGTCGTGTTCACCGCGACGGTCACAATCGCGGCGCTGGCGTGCTTTGCGATTGGCAATCCCAAGGTGGCATTCGTTAATTCGCTCACGCTCGTGCCTTTATCGGTCGCGTTGCTTTGCTCCGTGTCCATAGAAGGTATTGGCAAAGGGATCTGCAAGGTGCTGGGCGAACTCTCTTATCCCCTTTACGTGATCCATTTCCCGGTATATCGGCTGGTGTTCGAATCGTTCGATATCCGGGTGCTCAACCCCGTCGTCCAGACGCTGGTCGTGGCTGCCATCTCGATCGTGCTGGCCTTGCTGCTCGCGCGAGCGGACCAGGAACTCAGGAGGAAGCTGACGAGTTTCATCAAGACCAAGAGGTCAGCCGCCGCGGTCTGATCGGGCCATTCAGGCGCGGCGAAAATCGGCGGATTATTCAAAGTCCGCTGAAAACGCGGTCCGGGCTAAACTTGCGATTTCCGCCCACGGCATCGCAAAGCCATGACCGCCTCCCGTTTCAGCAACTCCGCGCGCTATTGGCGCTCGCCGCTCGTGCCCGGCGCGGAAATGCTCACGGCTGAGTACTACGATCACACGTTCACGCCTCACTGGCACGATGCGTACACCGTTCCCGTCATTGAAGCGGGCGCGGAGCAGTACGACTATCGCGGATCGAATTTCGTGGCCGAGGCGGGTTCGGTGCCGGTCATCAATCCGGGCGAACTGCATACCGGCGCGCGGGCGGTGGATCTGGGCTGGCGGTATCGCGTGTTTTATCTGCCGGTCGATTTCGTGCAGTCTGTCGCCGACGAAGTGGCCGGCCGTGCCCAGCCAATGCCATGGTTCTCCGCCGACGTGATCCGCGACGCCGATCTCGCGCAACGCGTGCAGATCGCGCATCAGGCGATGGAAGCCGACCTGGATCCGCTCGGGGCGGAGCATGCGTTGCTCGACGCGGTATCCACGCTGCTTGCGCGTCATGCCGGACAGCGGCCGCCAATACAGCGCATGCTTCAGGACGCGACGCGTGTGAATACGATGAAAGCCCGTCTGACCGATGACCTGACCGAGCCGTTAACGCTTGCCGAACTCGCGCAGACGGTGGGACTCTCGACCTTCCACGCCGCGCGCCTGTTCACGCGCGAGACCGGGCTCGCTCCTCACGCGTGGCGTAACCAGATGCGTGTCAATCGTGCGCTCGATGCCTTGCGTGCGGGCGTTCCAGTGACGGACGTGGCGGCGGCGAGCGGCTTCACCGACCAGAGCCATTTCACGCGGCACTTTAAAAAGACCTTCGGCGTGTCGCCCGGACGCTGGCGCTAGCGCTAGCGCGCGCATTCTGTTGATGTAACCCGACCGCAAGAACGTACAAGCGCACAAACGCCGCGCGTCCTATCCTCGCTATCAACGGAGGAGACATTGAACTCAACGCATCAGGACCATCAGGTCCATCAGCCGGGTAATCTCGCCGAATTCGGCGCAGGCGCACGCGACACCATTCCCATGATGGTCGGCGCCGCGCCATTTGGCGTGATCTTCGGCACGCTCGCCGCCACCGGTCCGCTGCATGCGTGGTCGGTGCAGCTCATGTCGCTTGCCGTATTTGCCGGATCGGCGCAGTTCATTGCGCTTGGACTGATTGCCGGTCATGCGAGTTTTGCGGTGATCTGGGCAACCACGTTCATCGTCAACCTGCGTCACGTGCTGTACTCCGCGACGCTTGCGCCCTACGTCGCGCACTTGCCTGCACGCTGGCGCTGGACGCTCGGCGCGTTCATGACGGATGAGGTATTTGCCGTCTCGTACGCGCATTATCAGCGTCGGGCACCGGGCGAAACCGGGCCGTATTACTTCCTTGGTTCGGGTGTTTCCATGTATGTGAACTGGCAGATATGGACCGTCGCCGGACTGCTGTTCGGCTCGGCATTTCCAGGTCTTCAGTCGAAGGGACTCGACTTCGCGATGGTCGCCACGTTCATTGCGATCATCGTGCCGCAGCTTGTTGCGTTGCGTTTTGTGGCGGCATCGCTGGCAGCCGGCGTGTTGTCGTTTGCGTGGAATGACTGGCCTTACAAACTCGGTTTGCTTGCGGCAGTCGTGGTGGGCGTGGTGGTGGGCATGCTGCTGTCGATGCGTGCGAATGACTCCTTGAACTCCGCAGAACGCCGGTCACAACGTCCCGCAGAAATGGAGCGCGCCGAATGAAATACGCTCTTCTGATCCTGGGCATGGCGGTGATTACTTATGGGATTCGCTCTGCGGTTTTCGTATTCGGCGAGCGCCTGAGCTTTCCGCCCATCGTGCGCATGGGGCTTAATTTCGTGCCGGTGACGGTGCTGACGGCGATTATCGTGCCGATGACGTTTGCGCCGCACGGCGGCGCGGCCGAGCTTACCTGGCGCAATTCGCAATTGATCGCGGCGGTGGTCGCCGTTGTCGTGTGTGCGGTTACGCGCAAGCCCTTGCTGACCATTGCGGTCTCGCTGGCGGTGTTCTTCGGTTGGCAAATGATGGTTTAGATGTTCGATCGTGCGCGCTATACGAAACAGGACGCAGGCGTTGGCCGGACCCGGGCTGACTCGTCAATCAGCCCGGCAATGCGTGCTTAGTCTTCGATCGGCGACAACGCCTCAAGCGGCATCTTCTTCTCGTGCCCCAACGTGATCGTAGGGACGAAGAGGAGAAACCCGACGACGAAAATCGCGATCACGAAAATCGACAGGAAGGTCAGGTGAAGCGACTGATGCAGCACCTGACGGATTGCGTCGCTGCTGCCGAGATTCGTCACCTGATTCTGAAGCAGAGCCCTCAACTGATCCGATGTAACCGCTGCCGCGCCGTTCGAATGACTCAGACCAAAGTTGAGCACGGCGCCGAACAAGGTCGCCCCAATCGTGCTGCCGAGATTACGTGAGAACAGATTCGATGCAGTCGCGCTGCCGCGCTGCGCAATATCCACAATCTCCTGGATCAGCACAAGCGAACTGACGCTCGATGTCCCCATGCCGAAGCCCATGATGAGCGAACCAAATGCTGCGATGAGCGGCGAACTGTCCGGCGATAGCGCGACCAAAAACACCGCGCCGGCCGGGACAAACGCACTGCCGCCAATCAAAATGCGCCGCAGACCGATGCGATGAAATGACTTCGCGGCCAGCGTTGCGCCGACGGGCCATCCGACCATCATCATGGTCAAAGCAAGACCGGCGATCACCGGCGAGCGATGCAGGACGCCCTGTACGTACATCGGCAGGAACGTAGTCGCGCCCATCAAAATCATGCCGGACAAGACGGTCGATCCGTTGCACGCGGCGATCGGGCGGCGGCTCCAGAGTGCGAACGAGATCATGGGTTCGGTGGCCCGTTTCTCCTGCATCAGGAAGAACAGCAGGCACACGATAAAGAACCCACCCGCGATCAATGCCTTCGTAACGTCGTCATTGCCTGCATACGTCAGCGACATCATCAGCGCGGCGATCGACACCATGAAAAGCGCCGCTCCCGCAAAGTCGATGGAAGGGCGCGCGTGTCGCTCGGATTCCTTCAGGAACGCGATGAACCCGGCCGCCGACGCGAGGCCGATCGGCACGTTCATCCAGAAGATCCAGGCCCACGAAAAATCGCGGATGATGAGTCCGCCCACCATGGGCCCGACCACCGCCGATATGGCCCAGACACTCGCCAGATAACCTTGCACCTTGCCGCGTTCGCGCGCGGGATAGAGGTCGGCGACAATCGTCAGCGTGACCGGCTGGATCGCGCCTGCGCCTACGCCCTGGATCAGCCGGAACGCGATCATGGCGGGCATCGACCAGGCGAAACCGGCGAGTATCGAGCCGATCAGGAAGATCGCAATGCCGGCAAGAACAACGGGCTTGCGGCCATACAGGTCCGCGAGCTTGCCGAAGATGACTGTCGTGGCCGTTTGCGTCAGCAGGAAGGACGAAAAGACCCAGCTATAGAGATGCAGGTCGCCAAGCTGCGAAACGATCTGCGGCATGGCGGTGGAAACGATCGTGGCTTCGATGGCGACCATTGCCATTGAAGCCATGACCGCGGCAATGACAAGAGGACGCGACGATTGCGGGCTGCGGGACATGGAGATTGTTGTAATGAGGGGCGCGGACAAAGTCGCAGGGTCTTGGCGCTGCGACGCGTGATGCGGTCGTAGTGGCACGACCCTTCAAGAGTATGCACCTTGATGGAAATGTTCGCTGAACCCGGGTCGCCCTTGACACTGCTTGATGGGCTGCGCGAATAGCCTGGGAGGATTCACCATTAGTGATGTCGCATTGATTCAATTGCCGTGCAAAGCCTCTTCAGCCATGCGCTTTTGTTCATCCAGCATGTTGTGACACACTTGGATATTCGACGCGAACGCTTTCATTTCATCCGTTGATTCGCTTAAGCCAATATCTCTCTAAATCGAGGCCCGTCAATGACATCCACGCCCATTCCAGTCAACCCGGATTCGGCAGCAATGCGCCTTGAAGCGCTTGGACTCACGCTGCCGAAAGTGCCTGTGCCTCGCGGCGCGTTCAAGCCTTTCTCACGCTCGGGCTCGCTGATCTTCCTCGCGGGACAGATTTGCGAATGGGAAGGTGAGGTTCGCTACGCCGGTCCTGTCGGCACGGAACAGGATCTTGAAGCGGGGCAACGGGCAGCGCAAATCTGCGGACTCAACCTGCTCGCAGCACTTCACCTTGCACTCGATGGTGACCTTGATCGCGTGGTCAGTTGTCATCGGATGGGCGGGTTCGTGTATTGCACACTGGGTTATCCTGACGTGCCGAAAGTCATCAACGGAGCGTCCGATCTCATGTTTGCGGTGTTCGGCGAACGAGGCCGGCACGCCCGGACCGCGGTCGGCGTGGCTACGCTTCCGGCGGGGGCGTCGGTAGAGGTGGACGCGATCTTTGAAGTCCGCTGATTGCCTTTTCTGTTCCCAGGAGTTCAAGTGCTCGATAGCTTGTTGATTACCCATGTCCGTCTGCCGGACGGTACCCCTGTTGATATTGCTGTCAGCGGCGGACGGATCGAAGAGATCGGCCCGAACCTGCAGCGCGGCGCCGACGTCGTGCGCGAAAACGGCGAGGGTGCGCTGGTACTGCCGGGGTTTGTCGAAGGTCATACGCATCTCGACAAAACGAACTGGGGCATGCCGTGGTATCGCAACGAAGTGGGTCCGAGGCTTATCGACAGGATCGAGAACGAACGATCGTGGCGCGCAAGCACGGGACATGACGCAGGCGCGCAGTCGCTAGCGCTCGCGCGGGCTTTTCTTGCAGCGGGAACGACCCGGCTTAGAACGCATGTGGATATAGACACGGACGCCGGGCTCAGGCATTTGCACGGTGTGCTGGCGACGCGCGAAACGCTGGCCGATGTCATGGAGATACAGGTCGTGGCGTTTCCGCAGTCAGGCATGCTGCGTCGTCCAGGGACCGACGCGCTGCTAAGTGACGCGCTAAAGGCTGGTGCCGACGTGCTCGGCGCACTTGACCCCGCGCTCATCGACCAGGACCCGGTCGCTTCGCTAGACATCACGTTTGAGATTGCGAACCGCCATCAGAAACCTATCGACATCCATCTCCACGAACCTGGCGAGGTAGGCGCGTTCACCTTCAACTTGCTGCTGGACCGTGTCAAGACGTTGGGCATGCAGGGGCGTGTTGTCGTCAGCCACGCGTTTTGCCTGGGGCAGCTTCCTGATCTCGAGCGCGACGCGTTGTTGGCGAGGATCGCGGATCTCGATGTCGCGCTGTTGACTACGGCGCCGCCATCCGTACCCGTCCCTTCAATGCGCGCTTGCATCGACGCAGGCGTAACGCTGTTTGCGGGTAACGATGGAATACGCGATACGTGGACGCCTTTTGGCAAACCCGACATGCTCGAGCGGGCGATGTTCGTTGGCATGCGCTACGACCTCCGGCGCGATGAAGACCTCGCCCTTGCGTTTGATTGCGTCAGTACACTCGGTGCATGGGCGTGTGGATTCAAGGACTATGGACTGCACGAAGGCGCGCTGGCCGATCTTGTACTGGTAGACGCTGAAACAGTGGCTCAAGCTGTTGTTTCCCGACCGGTCCGCAAGCTCGTGGTTGCACGCGGCAGGATCGTTGCGCGCGATGGGATTGCATCGATATGAAACTGATCGCCGAGCGTCTTTATCTCAGGGATCTGGAGCCGTCCGACGTCGACGCAGTTCACGAATATGCAAGCTCACTCGATGTCGTGCTGCATCAGGAATGGGGACCCAACACGATCGAGCAGACGAGGGAATTCGTTGCCGGCTGCGTGGCGGGGAATTCGTTGCCTTACAGCGAAACCCTGAGAGAAACCCTGGATCTGGCAGCCGTGCTCAACGACGGCAGCCTGATAGGCAGCTACCGGGCGACTTTGTCGGAAGACGGTATGGAGGCGGAGATCGGCTACTCGCTCAATCCTCGCTATTGGAACCGGGGCTACGGTACCGAAGCGGCAAAGCGGCTGGTCGCCTACCTGGCGAACGAGCTTCGGGTGCGCGAAATCTTCGCGACCAGCAGGCCGGAGAATCTCGCCTCCATTCATGTGCTGGAGAAACTCGGGATGCGGAAGGTGGATCTTTATCGCAGGAACGTGTTGATCAGGGGCGAGTGGCGCGACACGCTGGTATTTTCAGTAAAAGTTTAATGAATGCCGTGCAGCAGGGTTCTCAAACGATGTGAGTTGCTTCCCTTGCCCAGGGCTATTCGCGTTCACATTCACACCGCCCGTTCTTTCCCTTACTTCAGAATCCCCCCAGACGGCCGATATGCACACAACGACGGGCGCACCGCGCGCCGGGTCATGAACTGTGCCTTGCATCGGAGAGTAGATTGGACCGTCTCAGCTTGAACACCAAATTATCGCTGGCGCTCCTCATTACATGGCTGGGACTCTTGTTCCTCGGCGGATGGGCTGCGTGGCAGTCGCGCGAAACCATGACAGCGGATCGCAAGATCGGCGTCGAAAACGTGGTCGACTCGGCTTACGGCGTTGTTGCAGATTACGCCGCTCAGGTGGAGAGCCATCAACTGACGCTTGAGCAAGCCCAGCAGCAGGCCAAGGCGAAGCTTGCCGCCATGCGATATCCCGGCAACGGTTACATGCTCATTACGACCGCGCAACCGGTGGTCATCATGCATCCTGTGCTTCCCGATCTGCGCATGAAGGACGTGAGCGACTACAAGGATACGAACGGCAAGCTTTTGTTCGTCGAGATGGTCAAGGTCGCTCAGGCCAACGGACAGGGTTTCGTGCCGTACATGGCACGCTTGCCGGGCAAAACGGACTACGTGCCCAAGATCAGTTTCGTCAAGCGGTTTGTGCCTTGGGACTGGTACCTGATCTCGGGCGTCTACGTGAACGATATCAACGACGCCTTCAAGGTCAGCCTGGTGCAATACCTGATCGTGATCCTGTTGATTGGCGGGATGAGTTCGGCGGCGCTGGTGCTGATCATTCGTAATGTGAAGCACAGTCTGGGTGGTGAACCGGCTTATGCCGCGACTGTCGCCGAGGGCATCGCTAATGGAGACCTGTCGCACGACGTCGCGCTGATCGGATCGGATGAGAGCAGCATGTTGTCCGCCATGCAACGCATGCAGCAACGGCTTGCACACACCGTGCGGAGCATTCGCGGCGGCACTGAAACCATTACCGTTGCTGCCCAGCAGATTGCGGCGGGCAATCACGATCTTTCCGCACGCACCGAGCAGCAGGCGTCGTCGATCAGCGAAACCGCCGCGAGCATGGAACAGCTCACCGCGACTGTTAAGCAGAATGCAGAAAACGCGCATCAAGCGAACAAGATGGCGGCGAATGCATCGCTGATCGCAAGCGAAGGCGGGACGGCGGTGCAGCAGGTCGTCGTGACGATGCAAAGCATTGCAGCCAGCTCCACGCGCGTGGTCGACATCATCTCCGTGATCGAAGGCATCGCGTTCCAGACGAATATTCTCGCGCTCAACGCGGCCGTTGAGGCAGCGCGCGCGGGCGAGGAAGGGCGCGGTTTTGCCGTAGTGGCGGGCGAAGTGCGTAACCTGGCACGCCGTAGCGCCGACGCGGCCAAGGAGATCAAGAGCCTGATCGAAGAGTCCACCGGCAAGGTCGATGACGGCAAGGCGCTGGTCGAGCGTGCCGGCACGACGATGCACTCGCTGGTTCAGGCCGTGCAGCGTGTCACGGATATCATCGGCGAAATTTCAGTGGCGTCCGAAGAGCAGAGCCGTGGCATCGAGCAGGTGAATATCGCCATTGCTCAAATGGACGAAACCACGCAGCAAAATGCCGCGATGGTCGAAGAAGCGACGGCTGCGGCTCAGTCGATGCAAGAGCAGGCCCAGATGCTGCGCGACACCGTCAACGTGTTCCGGTTGGCAAGCGTGTGAAAGTTGGCAGGTGCTTTGCAGGCACATCTTAGGCCCAGAAAATATGTCCCGGCTATACTTTGGCGCGATTGACTCACTTAAGATCAGCCTATGCATGCGTCGTCTATTCGCGGGTCGGTGCTTCTATTGATCGACCTGCAAAAAGCCATTGATCATCCGGACTGGGGCGTTCGAAACAACCCGACGGCCGAAAACGAAATCCGCCGTCTATTGGCGCACTGGCGCGCTGAGAACTGGCCGGTCTGGCATGTGCGGCATGATTCGTCAGAACCCGCTTCTCACTATCGCCCGGGTCAACCGGGACACGACTTCAAGCCTGAAGTCGTTCCTTTGCCAGGGGAGCCGGTCATCGCGAAACGCACGAACAATGCGTTCATTGGTACAGGACTGGAAGAGCGGCTACGCGAGGGCGGACATACGAGTCTTGTTGTCGCCGGCGTGATCACCAACAATTCTGTTGAGACGACCGTTCGCATGGCCGGTAACCTCGGCTTCGATACCTATCTGGTCGCGGATGGGTGCTTCACATTCGGGCGTCTCGATTGGGATGGTCGAGCGCGAAGCGCGGACGAGGTTCATGCGATGTCGCTAGCGAATCTGCACGGCGAGTATTGCACGGTAGTCTCAACTAAAGAGTTGCTGGACGCATCCCGGTAACCGATGCGTTATCTGGCCCGATCGGCCACGATCCTTACCGGAGCATTGGCTTCGAACTTGGCGCGATGCGTCGAAAAGAATGTGCGCACATTGCGGATGTTCGAAGACGTCTTGAACAGGCGGCGCGCGAGTTCATCGTATTCGGGCATGTTGACGACTTCGGCTACGACCAGAAAGTCCGGCCCAGGTGACACGCGATAACACTGGGTTACCACGGCTTCCGCGCAGATATAAGTTTCGAAAGCGTCCAGGTCTTCGGCCGCTTGCCGATCAAGACTCACTTCAATAATCGCGGTTAATGTCGGCCCGATTTTGGCGTAATCGAGAATGGCCACTTCTCGCTGGATGACTCCGGCTTCCTTGAGTTTGCTCACCCGGCGCAAGCACGTAGGCGGTGATGCATGCGCGCGGGCGGCAAGCTCTACGTTAGAGACAGACGAATCACTTTGCAGGATGGCGAGGATGCGAAGGTCGAGTTCATCCAGATAAATTCCGGGCACTATGGGCTCCGTGTTGTGCGCTAAGGGTGATAACTCGCGCATAGCTTAGCGTGAAATAAAATTTCATCAAGACATTCAGTTGCTTGAATATTTCATATGGATTTTAATTATGAAATTAAATTCCATCGAGTCGACCTTAACATTCCTGCATCGGTTCCAAAGGGGAGCCGCCTAAGGAACAACATCATGTGTGGAATTGTCGGCGCGGTCGCGCAACGCAACATCCTGCCTAATCTGGTCGATGGGCTTAAACGCCTCGAATACCGCGGCTATGACTCGTGCGGTGTCGCGTTATATCAGGCGGGGAAATTGGTGCGGGCTCGTAGCGTCGATCGCGTTGCGCACTTGCAAGACGTGATCTCCAGCGAGGCCTTGTCCGGCTATACGGGGATTGCTCATACGCGTTGGGCGACGCACGGCAAGCCGGTTACCGCGAATGCGCATCCGCATTTTTCGCCGAACGCGGATGCGCCGCGAATAGCGCTTTCGCACAACGGCATTATCGAAAATCACGAGGAGTTGCGCGCGGCGCTAGAGGAAAGCGGTTACGTCTTCGCTAGCCAGACCGACAGCGAAGTGATCGCGCATCTGATCGATCATTTATATAACGGCGACTTGTTCGAGGCCGTCAAGGAAGCGGTAACTCAACTGCGTGGGAGCTATGCCATTGCAGTGCTGTGCCGCGACGAACCGCATCGACTTGTGGGCGCGCGCGATGGCATGCCGTTGGTGGTTGGCATAGGCGATGGCGAGAACTTCCTGGCGTCGGACGCCATCGCGTTGTCGAACGTCACTGATCAGATTGCCTACCTGGAGAACGGCGACATAGTCGATATCCAGCTTCACCGGCATCGGATAGAAAACGCCGATGGCCATCGTGTAGAGCGCCGCGTGCATACCGTCGCGGCGCATAGCGGGGCGGCTGACCTGGGGCTTTATCGCTATTACATGCAGAAGGAAATTTTCGAGCAGCCGCAGGCAGTTGCCGACACGCTTCAGGACGTTACATCGATCATGCCGGAGCTCTTTGGCGACAACGCCTGGCGCGTGCTGAATTCCGTGGATTCCGTGCTGCTTCTCGCGTGTGGCGGAAGTTATCACGCGGCGCTGACAGCCAAGTACTGGATAGAAAGCCTGGCACAGTTACCGGTGAGCGTGGAGATTGCGAGTGAATACCGCTATCGCGAAAGCGTGCCGAATCCGAAGACACTGGTTGTCGCGGTGTCGCAAAGCGGAGAGACAGCGGATGTCCTGGGCGCGGTGCAGGTCGCGAGGCAGCAGGGCATGCTGCACACGCTCGCAATCTGCAACGTGCCGACGAGCGCATTGGCTCGTGAATGCGCGCTGACCTTCTTTACGCGGGCGGGGATAGAGATTGGCGTGGCATCGACGAAGGCCTTCACCACGCAACTCGTCGCGTTGTTCCTGCTGGCGTTGACGCTGGCTCAGGCGCGTCAGCGCTTATCCGAACAGGATGAGCAAACCCATCTTCGCGCGCTTCGTCATCTTCCCGATGCGATGACAAAAGTGCTTGCGCTGGAGCCGCAGATTATTGACTGGGCGGAGCAGCTTACGCGAAGGCAGAACATTCTGTTTCTTGGGCGCGGCATGCATTATCCGGTCGCGCTTGAGGGCGCCCTCAAGATGAAGGAGATCTCGTACATCCATGCCGAAGCGTATCCCGCCGGCGAGTTGAAACATGGCCCCCTTGCACTGGTTAGCGACGAGATGCCGGTGGTAGCAGTCGCGCCGAATGACCGGTTGCTCGAGAAGCTCAAGTCGAACATGCATGAGGTGAGTGCACGCAGCGGCAAGCTTTTCGTATTCGCCGATGCCGACCGTGGCATCTCGCCAAGTGCGGGTATTGAAGTGATTCGGCTTACTGAATACTATGGTTTGCTATCGCCCATCTTGCATACGATTCCCATGCAATTGCTGGCGTTTCATGCGGCGTTGGCGAGGGGAACAGATATTGATAAGCCGCGGAATCTGGCTAAGTCGGTGACGGTGGAGTGAGGGGGAGGGGTATGGCGTGCCTGTTGACGACAAAAAATAAACTTTGTACCTACCCGATAAAGCTTGTACCGCCCTTCAGGAGTGAAGCCGAGCCGGTTCATTCCCAAATTCATCTTGAGGTAGTTGTCAATTTGTCGCTAATTGAGGGAGAAATCAGCCGGCACCTGCGGGGCCTTGTCGTAGCGGAACACGTTCAGGTCGTCACACTGGATAGCGGGCCGCTTTCCGGATATGAGGTCGGCAAGAAGTTGCGCCGAGCCGCACGACATGGTCCAGCCGAGCGTGCCGTGCCCCGTGTTGAGGTACAGGTTGGGCATCGCGGTGTGGCCGAGAATTGGCGTTCCGTCTGGCGTCATGGGGCGCAACCCTGTCCAGAAGGTAGCCTTCGACGTGTCGCCGCCACCTGGGAAGAGGTCGTTCACGCACATCTCCAGGGTCTCGCGACGAGCTTCGCGCAGACGTTTGTCGAACCCTACAATTTCAGCCATGCCGCCGACGCGAATGCGCTTGTCAAAGCGTGTAATGGCAATCTTGTACGTTTCGTCGAGGACAGTTGAAACCGGCGCGCGTGATTCGTCGAGGATAGGCGACGTGATGGAATACCCTTTCAGCGGATAGACCGGAATCGTGACCAGCCCGGACAGGAAGTTCGTCGAATACGACCCGAATGCAACAACGAACGCATCAGCATGGATTAGCTTGGCACCATGCCGCACGCCCACGACTTTTCCGCCCTCGACCACGAGACCATCCACCTGCGTGTTGTAACGGAAGGCGACGCCTTCCTGCTCAGCTAGCGCAGCGAGCCGCGTGGTGAACAATTGGCAGTCACCGGTTTCATCTCCAGGCAAGCGCAGCCCGCCAGTCAACTTATGCGAAGTCGCAGCAAGCGCCGGCTCTGCTTGAGCGAGCTGGTTTCTGGTCAACAACTCATACGGGACATTCGCCTCCTTCAGAACGGCGATGTCCTTGGCGGCACCATCAAACTGCTGCTGCGTCCGGAAAACCTGCAAAGTGCCGCCCGCCCGACCCTCATACTGGATTGCTGTTTCGGCGCGCAGCGCCTTCAGGCAGTCGCGGCTATATTCCGCCAATCGAACCATACGGTTTTTGTTGATGGCATAGCGCTCCGCAGTACAGTTCTGCAGCATCTGCCACATCCACTGGAGTTGGAACTGTTTGTCTTCGTCGTCTGGCCTGATTGCAAGGGGAGCGTGCTTCTGAAACATCCATTTCACTGCTTTGAGCGGGACGCCCGGCGCAGCCCACGGCGCCGCATAGCCGGGTGAAATCTGCCCTGCATTCGCGAAACTTGTCTCGAGCGCGGGACCCTGTTCTCGCTCGATGACTACCACCTCGTGGCCCGCGCGCGCGAGATAGAACGCGCTGGTGACTCCAATGACCCCACTTCCCAATACTACGACTCGCATAGCAATCGACTCCGCAACCAGAGAAATATTGAACAGAGGTGAAATACTGTCAAACTGCGCAAATCGCAGTGGAATGCTAAATAGTATCGAGATTAAGGCAGTTTTTAATATTTAATTTTCTCGATTTTTGGTCGAAATAACTGCTCTGGCGATGCGCGTTCACCGTAGCGGCTCGCCACCGGCTTTGAGAGTCCGATATCAGTACACCGTAAGCGGGCTAAACCTAAAATCAAGGTCATTCACGGCCTTGATGTGATCGCGAGTCTCGGGTGGAACACCACGAAAGACATCTGTTCTGTGGTGCTCACAAGGACGCCAACGCTGACCAGGATTGGCAGAAGGGAGGCGCCGGAAAGTCGCGGTTAGGCCCGAAGGTGGGCGGGAAGCCGACGCATACTCGTCTGAGGTCTTGAGGTCTTGAGGTCTTGAGGTCTTGAGGTCTTGAGGTCTTGAGGTCTTGAGCTCTTGAGCTCGCCTTGGAGCGAGTGGCGCCTTCCACACGGAGCGGCTCAGCCAAACAGTGTCCTGAGATGGTCATTCAGGAAAAACCCTTCAGGGTCAACGCTTCGCCGTAGCTCCCGGAATGCAGCAGCCTTTGGAAACAGCCGGTCGACATCGTCTCGGTTCGTGAAATGCAACTTCCCCCAGTGCGGCCGCGAGCCATAGCGTCGGAGTATGTCGTCGACATCGCGAAGGAACGGCCAGTAGTCGACGCCGTTCGGGCCGCCAGAGCAGGAGATAGTGACGCTGTCCTGTTCGTAGAAGGGACTTATCCAGGCGGGGTCAGCGGCAGTGAACCGATACTCGACTGGGTAGATGCAGTCCGTGTGCTTTGTAAGGATAAGTTCCCGGACTTCGCAAAGTGCCTGCTTCCCGTATGAGGCCGGCACCGCATATTCGAGTTCGTGAAAATTGGGCACATACTCGATGGGATAGACTTCGGAGCTGTAGGCGATTTTTTCGAAGGGCGACTCAGACGGCTGCGTTTCGGACGTTATATCCATCACTTTGACTTCGCATACGTCATAGTCTTTCGCGGAATTTGATGCCTGAGAAGTATCCGGAAGACAGTAGAGATGCCGACTCTCGGACTTCGGGCACCAGAAAAAACTGAAATGCCGATGCCTGGCTGCCAACTCATCATGCATTTCCATGCATGCATCGAAATCCTCCCGCCAGATGCGCTCGTGCAAGTTGTAGGAGTCCATGACTTGCAGCGTGATTTGTGACACTACGCCGAATAGACCAAGATTTACCTGCGTCGCGTGCAACAAGTCAGCATCGGTTCTGTCGCTCACCTCGAGAATGCTGCCATCGGGACGAACGATGCGCATGCCAACCACTTGAGACGAGAGATTGCCGAGCGTTGTCCCCGTTCCGTGAGTACCGGTCGCCAACGCTCCCGCGATTGCTTGCGAGTCGATATCGCCTTGGTTACTCAGCGAGAATCCGGCTTGCTTCAGGTGCTGAGTAAGCGCGTTGATTTTCGTGCCGGCGGCGACGGTCACCCGGTTCGCCCCCCGATCGACGTGCAGAACACCTTGGTAATCTTTGAGCGACAGCAGCATTCCACTTGTCGCCACGATGGGCGTGAACGAGTGTCCTGACCCGGCGCATCGTACGTTAAGCCCCCGACCTGTTGCTTCTTTCATCAGCGCCGCGAGTTCCTCTTCCGAGCTGGGCGCGGCCATGTGACCAGCAACGAATGACTGGTTTCCGACCCAGTTGCGCCAATGTCCCCCACGTGGAATGTCCATTCCCAGTTCTCCAAAAAAAAAGCTGCTGCTTTGCAGCGTGCGCCCGATGCGATTAGCCGACCACCCTCTTTTTTTGGAGCTGTTCGAGGGATGGCATAGCGGCCGCCTTAAATGGATATGGCCGCACTATGCCACTAACACGTTAAGCACGAAAGAGCTCGAGTAAGCGGGTGTTTCTGAAACGTCCTGGCAATGCGCATTTGGGAAAGGTGCCTTCTACAAGTACTATTGGGCAACGTTTAGATACCTTCATTTAAGCGGTATCCCTTTTACATGAAGCCATGCAACTCATCGATATCGGCGTCAACTTTCACTCAAAGCAGTTGCGTGGCCTGACCGACGGTCTCATCGAACGAGCAAAAGCGGCGGATGTAGTCGCAATCTTGGCTACGGGTACGTCGCTACAATCGAGTCATGACCAGCTGGCTCTAGCCCACAGGTACCCGGGATACCTATTCTCCACAGCAGGTGTACACCCACATTCGGCAGATGCGTGGTCCGCTGAGATGCTGAACGCTCTTGAGGTGCTGTGGCAGGACGACGTTTGCGTGGCTGTCGGCGAATGCGGGCTCGACTACAACCGCAATTTTTCGACCCCGGTGAATCAACGCTTAGCCTTTGCAGCTCAACTGTCCGTTGCCGTGAGGACTGGAAAGCCTCTTTTCCTCCATTGCCGTGATGCGTTCACAGACTTTTATGCAATGACGAAAGAAGCGGTTCAGGCTGGCGCGCATGGAGTGGTTCACTGCTTCACGGAGTCTGCCGACGAAGCCAAAGCGTTTGTCGACATAGGATTGGATATCGGCATCACTGGCTGGGTGACAGACGAGAAGCGTGGCGGCGCCTTACGCTCCGCAATGCGAGACCTACCGCTCGACAGACTGCATCTCGAAACAGACGCTCCGTATCTCGGACCCAAGAATGCCAAGAAGCGCCGACCCTACAACGAACCTGCGAATTTGATATGGGTGGCTCGTGCCGTCGCAGAATTGAAGGGCATCAGCGAAGATGCAGTCGCGCAAGCTTGCACCGAGAACAGCCGACGTTTGTTTCGCTTGTCATTGTCTGCGCCGGTCGCCAAGTCTTGACCGTCTCAGCGGCGACGAGCATCACAGATATCTCAGGAAACAGCGCACTCGGCGAAGACGAGGATGCGGACCCTCGGCACATCAGCAGTTCTCCGGATGCAATTGGACGAACCCTTACCGCTTCTACAGGCGCTTGACGGTGAACTCGCCATCCCGATAGCCTCAGAACGACGAACTCGTCGGTAGGGTGCTTTCGCGCCAGTTGCGGAGCGCGCGAAAATGCCGCTAGCGCTATACACTGGCACTCCAATCAAAGTCGCCTACGCCATGCCTGCAGAACACCCTGCTGACGAGCCGCACAAAAACGCGGCACCATTCAGACGCGAGCCGGTACCGGCTTTGCCTCGAAAGCTGCCGACCGGGTCTAGTGGCATCGAACCTGCGGTCGCCACTGGATTCTGCGGGCTGATGCTTGATGCCGGCGCCTGGGCTTTCATGCGTGACAAGAGCGGAGACTTCTTCCCCGCGCTCACCCCCATTTGTATGGTCGCGGGCGCCATTCTTACCGCTATTAGCGTTGCGTTGTTCGCCCTTGTCTGGCTCAAGCACCAGCGCGCTTCGCGCTCCAGATAATCGTGTTGAAGTGCCGCTGAGATGGTGTGTTATTCGAGAACAGTTGTCGTCTTGTCATTGAGCAACAGAAACGCTTCTTGCCCGCAGGGTAAAAGCGTTTTGCGAGCCGACTCAGCCTGATGTTCGAATCGCAATTCCACCGTGGTGTTTTCGTTGGGATTCGTGGGTGGGTTCGACATCCCGCTGCATCGTCAACCAAACGCACAATTAAGTGCGTGGTTGTATCGTCGTAATACGACTGAACTTCAGCAATGTCGTAAGGGTTCCGTCTACGTAAAGTAGAGATCACTACACGGTCCGGCATAGCGGACATCGAGCGATGACCGGTCTTTAAAGACGAGGCGTTTTACAAGTCCCAAGTCTTGCGCGCAGAGCACAGCGCTCCGGTTCACAAATACACCGGGGCATTCGTCCGGAAGAATCAGCTGCATCAGCGGACTGAACTTTTGCATCGCGTCATAGAAGCTAGGTTCGCGTGACGGGCTCGTCACACCCAGCCAATAAACCAGGGCAATGATGGGGTCCTTTGAGTCCCGGGCGAGAAAGCGCAGCGTTGGATGTGTTTGCGTGTACAACTCGGGTTCAATCACTGGCACTTCGCGCATTTGGTCTCCGTTCGTTCATATAGCAATATCGAGAGGTGGGGCGCGGCGAAGTTCTTGTCTGCGCGTGCCGCCTCAAATGCGTCCCGAGCGGGGCGCTTAGGTCAATACGTCGGCGCGGTCCTCGCCGGCGAGGTCAGCGGCGTGGAGAGCGCAGCGCACGGAGCATGCGCTGGCATTGGGGCGGTGTCCTTGATGCGATGTCGAAACGACCGTTTCCATGTGGCGTGTCTCCCAATTTTTTACCCTTCGTCGTTGCGAAGATGTCTTGCATGTTCGAACCTGGCTGCAATCACTTTCACAGGAACACTTTACCTATGTGTGACAGTCCATTTATCGGTCAGTCGCGTGGGTGTCGATTCTGCGGGAAGCAGCCCGTTTTCAGAACCGGTGTTTACGCGATGTAACTAAACATGAGGGCGCAAAGAGTATTGGTCCTCGCCGTGTTACGGCGCGCGCGCGGCCGCCCGCTTCGCACTCGTCAGTTAAATCGATGCAGCCACGAGCACTCAAAATGTCAGAAAAACGATGCCAGGTTGTCGCCAGCATCTCCCCGGTTTTCATTCGCATGGCGATGCGGATAACTTAATGCGGCGCCGCAGTAGAGTTCAGAGTACGAAGGCCGCTAGAGGTGGATGTTCCAATAGCGTCCTCGTTTCATCGCTTCCGGTCGAACCTGACTACTGCCTCAGTGTTTGGAAAAGAGGTCGCATCGAGGTCCGGTCAAGCAGATGGGCGGACCGGGCGAGCGTGTACCTCCACTTGCGCTTTGCGTGTCTGGAACTCCGCCATATGACACGTCCGTGCTGGACTGGGCGGACTCATTAGCGTTCTCTACCAGGGACGCCCGCGCAGTTGGCTGCACGCTCTGCTGAGTCTCCTGTACGCTCGTGCAACCTGCCGACAGAAGCAGGCCGGCGCACGCTACCGTTGAAACGAATGCCGATTTCATATCCATACTCCTTACATGAAGTGCAGTTGCCTGAGTCCTTTTCTCGGCAGTTGGAAATTAAAATATTGTCCTCGCACGTACCGAGCGCATCGATGCCGCCAGCCGTGCTCCAAAGTCCCGTTGCGGATACGAATTGAATACCTCTGATGAATGGATGCGCTGATAAGCAACTCAGCACTTGCCGGAGAATGGCTCTGCTTACAAAGGTGAACCCTGGCCCACAACGGCACCTCTACTACTGATTCAGTTATAGGTCGTACGTGTTAAATTAAAAGGAACCGATATCGTGCTCGACGTGAAGCGGCAATGCGTCGGGCGAGCACACGGACCTCTTCCTCAACCACGCCATTTCAGATCCATCGGCCATACTGATCGGCCTGTCCGATCCCCGTGCACGCGACATCACACGATCAATGTCGTCGCCTAATCGTATCGTGCGTTCAGCTCAATGGCCGGGCGAAGCTGAGTTCGTGGCCGTCGGGGTCCTTGACGTGGAAATAGCGTTCGTTCCACGGCGCATCGCGCGGTGTGAACTCTGGCGGGAACCCGGCCGCGAGCGCCTTGTGATACATCGCATCGACGTCCGACACATAGATGATCACCCGGCCCCACCAGTTGGCTGGACCGTGCGTTTCCACGGTCAGGTTGAGAAAGGACGTGCCCGCAGCGAATGAAGTGAACGGTTCGTTTTCGCCGCCGTGCAATAACGGGAACCCCAGCGCCTGGTAAAAGAGCACGGCGCTGCGCATGTCGCGAGTGGACAACGTGATGGCGCTTAAGCCTTCGATCACCGGCTCGGCTCCGGCAGGGGGCAAATTCATCGCTTGGTGTGCTCAGCCTGGATGATGATGGGAAACGAGCGGTAAGACGGATATATCCGGATGCGTGCCATCGATAATACTTCGCCCGATGTGCCGCGCCTCTTGCACGGCGTCGTCCGCGCTCTTGAATTCGTCGTCACCGCTGGCGTGGAAGTGGAGGGTTTCGCCCGGCGCGTCGGCGTGCGCACCGTGCCGACAGATAAAGCCGATGTAGACATAACGGTCGCTTACTTGCGGCGCCGCGTGAGCAGGCATCGGCTTTAATTGAGCCTGGACATGGATGTCGAAGCCTTCGTATTCGAAAACGCGCCATGGAGCAGCTTCGTCGGGCATAGCGACCTCCCTCATATTCATTTGCTTTCGCGAATAAACGGTACACCTTGTCTCGCTTCGAATCCATCCGAACTTTGAATGCCGTTCGCGACGGCACGGTAGAACGCTTTCTTCACCTCGATGCTTCGGCCAGCGTTCCACGTTACGTGCATCATCACGATGCGCGGCGGATATGAAAATGTCGAGATACCCTTGTTCCAGATAGACGCCGCTTTCTCATCAGACGGCGTTGAATCGTGCGTTTGATTTGTGCCCCCGAACTTCGCGATTAGGGTTAACCCATTCGGAACTGTGCGGCAAAGTATCTACAGTTCTTGCATACCACCTTGCTTCAGACGCGGGGGCATTTCTGCCTAGGGGCGTCTGCCGGTCTTTCCGTAGTTCCACGAACTGAAAGGAGATGACAGATGGAAATCCGCGATCCTTCCCCCGGCCTCTACAACGAAGATCTTGCTCCCGCCCGCGAGCGCAACTGGGGTGCCTTCAGCATCTTCAACGTCTGGACCTCGGACGTTCACAGCCTCTGGGGCTACTACCTCGCCGCCAGCCTGTTCCTCCTGTGCGGCAGCTTTATCAACTTCGTGCTCGCGATCGGGATCGGCTCGCTGGTGATCTTTGCGCTGATGAACCTGATCGGCTTCGCTGGCGAAAAAACCGGCGTGCCTTACCCGGTGCTGGCGCGCGCCTCCTTTGGCGTGTGGGGAGCAAACCTGGCGGCGCTGGTGCGAGCTGTTGTGGCCTGCTTCTGGTACGGCGCGCAGACAGCCGCGGCTTCGGGTGCAATGGTCGCGCTGCTGATCCGCAGCGACAGCCTGATGGCGTTCCACAAGGGCACGCAGTTCCTCGGCCACTCAGGCCTGGAGGTGATCTGCTATGTGGTCATCTGGGCGCTGCAGTTGCTCATCATCCAGAAGGGCATGGAGACGGTGCGCAAGTTCCAGGACTGGGCCGGCCCGGCAGTGTGGATCGCCATGCTGCTCCTGGCGATTGGACTGTGCGTCAAGGCCGGCGGTTTCTCTTTCACCAGTAGCATTCCGATGGACGTGATGCTCGAGAAGACCAAGGACGCCGGCATCAGCGGCACGCCCGGCTCGTTCTGGGCGCTGATGGCAGTGGGCGCGACCTGGATCACCTACTTCGCGGCGTTGTACCTCAATTTTTGCGATTTCTCGCGTTACGCGAAGAATCGCGACGCAGTGAAAAAAGGAAATTTGTGGGGCCTGCCGGTCAACCTGATCGCGTTTTCGCTGGTCGCCGGCGTCACCACCCTCGCCGCCTTCAAGGTGTACGGAGAAGTGCTCCTGCACCCCGAGCAGATCTCGGCCAAGTTCGACAGCTGGCTGCTGGCGCTCATCGCGGCGCTCACCTTCGCGGTCGCGACGCTGGGCATTAACGTGGTGGCCAATTTCGTCTCGGCAGCGTTTGACATCTCCAACACGTTTCCCAAGGTGATCAGCTTCAAGAAGGGCGGCTACATTGCCGCAGCCATCGCGCTGGTGCTCTACCCGTTCGCGCCCTGGGAAGGCAACGCCGCGCACTTCGTCAACGCCATAGGCGCCACCATGGGCCCGCTGCTGGGGATCATCCTGGTGGACTACTATCTGGTCGCCAAGGGCAACATCAACGTGGCAGCGCTCTACCAGGAGCACGGCGAGTACCGCTACGAAGGCGGTTGGAACGTCAACGCGGTGGTCTCGGCGGCGGTCGGCAGCGTGTTTTCGACCTTCCTGCCCAACTTCACCAACCTGCTGCCGGTCTGGTGGAATACCTATGGATGGTTCTTCGGCGTGGTGATCGGCGGCGGCATGTACCTGATCATGGCAACGCTGCGGCCGCGTAACGCGATCGCACCGACTCGCGCCTGAATGGTTTGTCGGGGAGGAGGCAGGGGTGGGAAACGACACGCGGACCGCCGGTATCGCGGAAGCGGACACTCAGTCACGAAATCCGCGTGCGGCTCCCAAGCGGCCCGCATCCATCTTTGCAATGTTTCCTGCCCGCCTTCAATGCTTGAGGCAGGTGTCGGCGTTCTTCCAGGTACAGGTGTCGAGGCCGGTGTGGATGACCGGCTCCACCGACTTTCCTTCCGCGAGGTCGCGCATGACCATCGCTGCCCGATAGCCCATTTCCTCCGGCCGCTGTCCGACGAGGACATTGACCTTGTGGTCCTTGAGCGCCTGCAGTTCAGGTCCGAGCGTATCGGCCGAGACGATGACGAACTTGCCGCTCTGGATCTTATCCATGATCGGCGCGACGACCTGCGAATAGGCCTGCGGAGCAAAGAGCGGCCAGCCGCCTTCGAGCACGAAGGCATCGAGGCCCGTGGCGTTGGCGGTCAGCGTGTCCTGCATCATCTGGTTCGCCTTGGCGGCGTCGTCGTTCACGTAGAGCGGGCAGGCGCTGATCTCCTTCCAGCCGTTTTCGCCGGCGAGCTTCTGGATGCCCTTCTTGCCGGAGAGTGCATCGCGCGTACCCTGGGCGCGCTGATTGATGTTCTCTGCGGCGGGATTGCCCATGACGAGGCAGATATTGCCACCCTTCGGCATCAGCAACTTCAACTGCTCGCCGAGTTTGACGCCCAGTTCGTAATTGTCAGTGCCGACGTAGCTCTTGCGGAGCGAGACGTCCTTCGGCAGCAAATCGGCATCCGCAGTGATGACCGGGATCGTCACATTGCGGCGTCGCAACTCTTCGGCAGCGGCGGGGGCGTTCGCGGGCGAGATAGCCATGCCCGCCACGCCCTTGGTCAGCAGGTCGTCGATGATCTGCACTTCGGCGGTCTCGTCGGCGGCCGTTGCGGGGCCGGTGTAGATGCAGGTGTAGCCTTGGCTTTTGAGCTCCTTGTTCGCCCGCTCGCATCCCTGATGCATCAAGTCGAAGTAAGGGTTGTCGAGTCCCTTCACCACCAGCGCCAGGGTCTTATCGGCTGCGAAGGCGGGGGACGCCAGCATGGAAAGTCCTCCGATCGCAGCAAGACACATCAACATTTTCTTCATTGTCGCCTCCGTGTAGACCGGCGTTAGCGCTTACTCCGGTCCCATTGCGCCTATTCCGGTCCCATACAAAGTTATCGGCGCCGGCTTTGCGGTGCCAATGTCTGCTCGCACGATTTTCGTAACGATCGCAAGGAAAGGCCATATGCGAGCTTTAACCTTCCCGCGGAACCTCGCGTTTCTTGTGAACCCCTGCGTCCGGCAGTTCCGCGTCTCGTCCGGTCGCACCTCAGGCACCGGCCGTATCGCATGCTGCGGCCGGTGCATCCGAAGACATTTCAATCTCCCTGCCGCTCGCCGCCGAGCCGGTTGAAGAGCACGGCGATGATGATGAAGGTGCCCACGACCGTACCCTGCCAGAACGAGTCGACGCCGAGCAGGATCAGGCTGTTGCGGATGACTTCGATCAGCGCGGCGCCGACGACGGTCCCAAACGCGCTGCCGATGCCGCCCGTGAGATTCGTGCCGCCGATCACGGTCGCGGCGATCACACGCAATTCGTCGCCGGTGCCAAGGCCCGTTGTCACCGCGCCGAGCCAGCCGACTTCGAGGATCGCTGCGACGCCCGCCATGAGGCCGGCGAGCACATAGACGGAGCAAATGATGCGACGCACCGGAACGCCGGTGAGATTCGCCGCATGGCGATTGCCGCCGACCGCGAAAACGTAGCGGCCCCAGCGAGTGCAGGCAAACGCAAACCAGAAAATCACGGCGAGCACGATCAGGAACCACACCGGATTGGCGATGCCGAAGGTCTTGCCGCCGCCGAGCGCAAGGAGCTTGGCTCCGTCGGGACCGAAATCGAAAATGGTCCGGCTGCCGGAGAACACCAGCGCGAGGCTACGGCCGACGCTCAACATGCCGAGCGTTACGACGAAAGGCTGCATGTCCAGATAGGCGATGAGCAGGCCGTTCACGAGTCCGACGAGCCCCGCGGTCAAAAGTCCCATGCCGATGCCGGCCCAGATCGGATAGCCGGCATTCATGACCACCGAGAGGACGATACCGCTCAAGCCGATAGTCGAGCCGACCGAAATATCAATGCCGCCCGTGACGATCACCGCCATCATGCCGAGCGCGACGATGGCGACGAAGGCGAAGTTGCGCGTGACGTTGAAAAGGTTCTGCTGTGTCGCAAAGGTCGAGGTCACGAACGAGAGCAGGATGCAGGCGACGATAGTGGCAAGCACCACCCAGAAGACCTGACTCGCGAGAAGCCCGGTCCAGCGAGTGTGGGTCCTCGCGGTTTGCGGATCATCAAGCAATATCGGCGTTGGGGTAGGCCTTTCCGGCGCATTGTTCAATTTCGGTCTCCTGTCGGTCGGACCTGGCGCTTGAGCGTTTAGTGCGACCCCATGCATAGCCGTGCGAGGCAGATTCAGGCGGCGGCGATGGCTCCGGTGATGAGGCCGGTTACTTCTTCCGCAGAGGACGCTTCGGTCCTCTTGTCTGCGACCTTGCGCCCTCGCCGCATGACGACCACGCGGTGGGCGACGTCGAAAACGTCAGGCATGCGGTGGCTGACGAGAATGACTGCGATTCCATGTTCGGACAGGCGTCTGATGAGGCTGAGCACCTCCGCCACCTGCCGGACGCTGATCGATGCCGTCGGCTCGTCCATGATGACGAGCCGCGCCTCGGAGAGGCGCGTGCGAGCGATCGCCACAGCCTGTCGCTGACCTCCCGACATCTGTCTGACGAGATCCCGGGGGCGCGTCTCGGATTTCAGTTCCTTGAAGAGCTCGCCGGCGCGCCTATACATGGTCGCGTGATCGAGAATGCGGATGGGCCCGAAGCCGATCCGTGGCTCACGGCCGAGGAAGACATTTGCGGCCGCCGTGAGGTTGTTGCAGAGCGCGAGTTCCTGATAGACGACTTCGATCCCCTGAGCGCGGGCGTCGACTGGCTTGCTGAAATGCACCTGTTTACCGGAGATGAGGATTTCACCCTGCGAGGGGGGAAAGTTACCGGCGATGACCTTCACCAGCGTCGATTTCCCAGCCCCGTTGTCTCCCATGAGCCCGACCACCTGGCCCGGCTCAAGACTGAACGTCACGTCGGTCAGGGCGTGAATGGCGCCGAAGTGTTTGGAAACCCCTCTGAGCTCTAAGAGACTCATGGACTGTCGCGCTCGCTCCAGTGGAGCCACTCATTTATTCGGCCGGGCGACCGATAGACATGGTAGTTAATTTTTTATAGCACAACGGCGCCTTTTAGCAAGGCTCCTCAGGTCAACCATTGCCGTGGCCAGACGCTGCGGCAGGGGGCGGCGACATTGACAAACAGCTTTCCGATACATGCACGATCAGGATAACGCTATGTCCAGACCCCATTGTCGCCCGCACTATCTATAGCGATTGGCTTTCGCGAGCGCGGTCAACATTGCGGTCTCGACATCAGCCATCCAGTATCATTGGCGCACCAGGTTAATGAAGAGCACGATGCCCGACGACAAGCTTTTGACTTCCGCGCCTCCCCGCATGGCCGACGTGGCGCGTATCGCCGGAGTCTCCAAAATGACCGTGTCGCGTGTGCTCGCGGGCAGGCCCGTCAGCGCGGCCACGCGTGAGCGCGTAATGGATGTGGTCAATCAAATTGGCTATGTCGCGGACGCGGCTGCCGGCGCGTTGTCGTCGGGACGTTCCTCGTTCGTCGCGGTGCTCGTGCCATCGCTCTCGAGTTCGAATTTCTCCGATACCGTTCGCGGCATTAACGACGTGATCGAACCCGCCGGCATGCAAATGCTGCTGGCAAACACGGACTACGACCTGCCGCGCGAGGAAGAACTTGTCCGCGCGCTGCTTCGATATCAACCGCGTTGCATCGTATTGACCGGCAGTCACCACACGGCCGAGACCCATTCGTTGCTGGCGCGCGCGCGCATTCCCGTCATCGAGACATGGGATATGCCGGCAAATCCTATCGACCGTGTCGTCGGCTTCTCGAATGCAGAAGCTTCACGTGCCATGGTCCGCCATCTTTATGAGCGCGGTTATGAGCGCATTGCTTTCGTGAGCAGTGCGTCGAAACTCGACCGGCGCGGTATCGACCGCCGGCGCGGGTATCTGAAGGAAGTCCGGGCGGCAGGCTGCGAACCCCGCGACATCACGAAGAGCGCCTGGACGACGACCATGGCGCACGGCGTCGCCATGGCTCATGGGGCAGCCGCGCTGCAGCAGTTGCTCGAGCGCTGGCCCGACACCGACGCCGTGATGTGCGCCAGCGACATCCACGCGTTCGGCGCGGTCATGGCGTGCCATCGGCTCGGCTTGTCGGTGCCGGGCGATATCGCGGTGGCGGGGTTCGGCGACTTCGAAGTGTCCCGGCACTGTTATCCGACGATCACGACCGTTTCCGTCGATGCGTATGGCATTGGACACGCTACCGGCGAATCGCTTCTCGCGGCGCTCCATGAGGCGGAAGGCGAGGGCAAACCGGACAAGACCCGAGGGACGGAAACGGTTGTGGCAGCGAAGCGAAAACCGCTGCAGTCGGTCATCAAGATTCACTACGAAGTGGTGCCGCGCGAGAGCACATAGCGACTCGCGAGGCACCCGCTTACGTCTTACGTCAATGAATGTGGCGTGATTCACCTGCCTTGTACAGGCTATCTCCTCATGCTAGAGTCAGTTGATTCGTTACCGGTAACCCTAAACAAGGAGAGGTGACAATGAAAGGAAAAATTGCCTTGATCACGGGCGCAGGTTCAGGAATCGGGCGTGGCGTCGCACTGGGTTTGCTAAGTGAAGGCTATACCGTCGTGCTGGCGGGACGAAACGAAAGCGCGTTAACTGAAACAGTAAATATGGCCGGCTCGCACGCGGCCGACGCCCATGCAATACGCTGCGATGTTGCCGACCTCGACTCAGTCAATCGGCTGTTCACTCAGATTGAAGAAAAGTTCGGCCGACTGGATCTGTTGTTCAATAACGCCGGCACCTTCACGCCACAAAACTCACTGGAAGACATCAGTTATGAACAGTGGGTTCAGGCCGTCAACGTTAACCTGACGGGTGCCTTCCTATGCACGCAAGGCGCCTTCCGGCTGATGAAAAAACAGCAGCCACGGGGCGGCCGAATCATCAATAACGGCTCAATCTCAGCGCATGCACCGCGCCCGAGAGCTGCCGCCTACACCGCGACGAAACACGCAATAACCGGCTTGACGAAGGCGTCCGCGCTGGACGGCCGGCCTTACAACATTGCCTGTGGCCAGATCGATATCGGCAATGTGGTGACCGACATGAGCGAGTTGATGGCGAAAGGGACGCTCCAGGCCGACGGCTCGATCAAGGTAGAGCCGCGCATGTCGATGGATAACGTGGTCAAGGCAATCCTGTACATGGATAGCTTGTCACTGGACGCAAACGTCCTGTTCATGACGGTCATGGCTAGTCATATGCCTTACGTTGGCCGAGGCTGACGCAAGCAGTTGGTAAGAGCGGAATTTCATATCCGGCCATCCTGCCGCGCGTCTTTGGGCGGCATCTGGGGTGGGTCGCTATTATCGTGATCGTGCCGGCGCTGACAGAAAGACGGAAAACTCGTTAGGAAATCGAAATGAATAATCCTGCTATCGAAATATTTGACGAACGTGCCCGCGATCTCTTGAGCGCAGATGCGACGCTGGAGAAGCTTGCAACCGGATGCATTTGGAGCGAGGGTGCGGTCTGGATGCACGAAGATGGATCCGTGCTATGGAGCGATATTCCGAACAACCGCATGATGCGCTGGCAGCCTGAGGAGGGTGGGAGTGTCTGGCGCGATCAGGTGGAATATACCAATGGCCACACTCGTGAAGCGGACGGTAGCCTGCTGCATTGCTCTCACGGTCAGCGCGCAGTTATTCGTACCCGGTTCGGCCCGAATCTCAGTGAGCCTGTCGATGAAGTCGTCGTCGACAACTACCATGGACGGCGGCTCAATTCACCTAACGATGTGGTCGTCAAGAGCGACGGGACGATCTGGTTCAGCGATCCGCCGTACGGCATTTTGTCCGATCGCGAAGGGCATCAAGCCGCTCAGGAAATGCGCGGTTGCCATGTGTTTCGATTTGACCCGCGAAATAAGACGCTGGATGTGATGACCGACCTTCTTATCTGCCCGAATGGGTTGGCGTTCTCGCCGGACGAGTCACTGCTTTACGTGTCGGATACGTCGAAGGTTCCGTACGGTGACAAGGGTTTTCACAACATCCGCGTATTCGATGTAATAGACGGTCGAACGCTCAGCAACCCCCGGATCTTCGCCACGATTGCTGAAGGCGAGGGACTGTCCGACGGGTTTCGGCTCGACAGCCGAGGCTGGGTCTTCAGTAGCAGCGCGATCGGAATCCAGGTCTTTCATCCCGATGGCACCAGGCTTGCACTCATTCATGTGCCGGAAATTGTGGCGAACCTGACGTTCGGGGGCGAGAACCGCGACCAGATGTTTATCGTCGCTTCCACGTCCCTCTACCGTATCAACGTGAACGCGCAAGGCATACAGCGCCCGTGAGCGTCCAGCAGACAAAACTAATGCGCCCTCAGGTCGGACAAGAAAGCCTTGGATCGTGCATGCTGTGGCGCTGTAAAGAATGCTTCCGGAGCGTTCTCTTCGAGAATAACGCCTCGGTCCATGAACCAGACGCGGTCGCTCACCTCGCGCGCGAATCCCATTTCATGGGTCACGCAAACCATGGTCATGCCGTCCTTGGCAAGCGACTTCATGACGCTTAAGACTTCGCCGACCATCTCAGGATCCAACGCGCTTGTCGGCTCGTCAAACAGCATGACTGGCGGGTTCATGGCGAGCGCTCGCGCAATCGCGACTCGTTGTTGCTGTCCGCCAGACAACTGCTGCGGATACGAGTTTGCCTTGTGGGCGAGCCCGACCCGATCGAGCAAAGCCACGGCCTGCTCTCGGGCTTCACGTTTGCTCCGTCCTGATACGCGGACTGGCGCCAGGCACACGTTCTCGGTCACTGATAAGTGCGGAAAGAGGTTGAACGACTGAAACACAAAGCCGATGCCGCTGCGAAAGTCATTGATTCGCAGACCGGGTGCATGAATATCCTGTCCGTTCACATGGATAGCACCGGACTTGATCTCCTCGAGGCGATTCACGGTCCGAATGAGCGTGGATTTCCCCGACCCGGATGGGCCGCAAATGACGACGACCTCGCCTTTCTTTACTTCGGCCGTGACGTCCGTGAGCGCCTGATACTCCCCGTACCACTTATTGACCATCGAGAACTGAATCATTTGCAATGCTCCTGAGCTGCGTGATCTTGGGGGTTCGCTTGCGCGTGATGGTGCGCTCCAGGTGTTGAGCGCATTGTGTGAGCACGAAGCACACGAGAAAGTAAGTGATGGCCAAAATGAGAAAAACGGGAAATGGACGCGTCAGCAAATTGTTATTCACCTGGTTTGCCGAAAAGGTCAGTTCCTGCACGCTGATAACGTACCCAATGGATGTCTCCTTGATGATTGAGACGAACTGGCTGATGATGCTGGGCACCATGTTGTAGAGCGCTTGCGGCATGATCACCCACAGCATCGTCTTCCAATATCCCATTCCCAGCGCGCGCGAGGCCTCGACCTGTCCCTTCGGAAGCGCCTGGATGCCTGCGCGTACCACCTCAGAGAGATAGGCCGACTCATAGACGATGAGCGTACAGATAAGCGTCGTGAAGGCAGTCACGCTGTGACCGACCAGGACGGGCACAAGGAAGTATCCCCAGAAAACAAACATCACCAGGGGAACGCCGCGCACGATGTAGATCAGTACGGTAGAGCTTGCGTAGAGAAACCTGATGGGCGAGGTCCTGCATAGCGCGATTCCAATGCTGATGGGGAAAGACAGAACCAGACCCATCACGGAAAGGATGAGTGTCAGGGCAAGGCCACCAAGCGGGCCTTTCGGATACTGTCCGACCAGCAGAAGCAACCAGTTGTCTTGAATGATGTCGAGCATGGGTTACCTCGCCTGGTTCTGAATACGCTTTTCAACCAGGGCGCCCAGTCCCATCAGACCCAGGGAAACGGCGAGATAGAACAATGTCGCAACGGCGTAAGCTTCGAACGTCCTGAACGTTTCGTTCTCGATCTCACGAACGACGTACGTCATTTCCGCGGCGCCAATGGTCATCGCCAGGCTCGTGTTCTTGAACAGCAGGACGGTGTGGTTGATAAATGTCGGCAACGCATTTCTAATGGCTTGTGGAAGCGTCACATAACGCATGGTGCCGAAAAAGCTCAGGCCCAGGGATCGTGCCGCTTCCTGTTGACCGTGGTGCACCGACCTTAGCCCGCTGCGCAGGTCTTCAGAGAAGTACGCCGACATGCACAGGCCGACTGCAATCGACGCAAAAATCAACTCTCCATCGTGTGCATTGATCCATGACTGCGCGGCGTCTGGAAGAAGTGTCGGGACCCCAAAATACCAAAGCAGAATCTGCACGAGCATAGGAACGTTCTGGTGGTAAGCAACGAATGCAGCAACGGCTTTAGTTGCTACGGGAATGCCGGATGCGCGCAGCACTGCGAGCACCACGCCGAGTCCTACCGCCAGGGTCCAGCTCGTTGCCGTCAGCTCGAAGGTCTTGATTGCCCCCGACACAAGCAGATGTGCAAAGGGTCCGGCAAAGATCGGGTCGAAATCAAGGCGTCCAGACATGCATCACTCCTTCTGTCAGATCTCGCTGGCTATCCATATTTGATTAGCCGGGAATGGGTGCAGTGGTGAAATCGCGCTTCATCTTGAAGGGCGAACCAGTACCGAGCCACTTGTCGAAAATCTGCTGCGACTCACCGGACGCCTGCATTTTTACCAATGCGCTGTTGACTGCTTCGGCTAGCTTGGGTTCATCCTTCCTCATTCCGAGCCCCCAATATTCGCGGCCGACCGGCGGGTTCAGGATGGTGATCGTGTTGGCGTTAGCGCCGAGCTTGTCGATGAACCGGTGCATGAGGCTCTCCGACAGCACGTATCCATCGACCTTCTTTTGGGCCAGGGCCATGAACGCGGATGGCGCGTCGTCATAGCTGACAATTTGTGCGGTAGGCAATGCGCGTTGGACCATGGGTATGTTGCTCGATCCCTTGATCGTGCTGATACGTTTGCCTGCCAGGTCGTTGAGCGTCTTGTTAGCGCTTCCCGTGGATGCGGCAATCACCTGGTTGCTGACGAAGTAGGTGTCCGAGAAAGTAATCTGTTGCGCACGCTGCGCGTTGTATCCCAGAACAGCGGCGAGAATATCGACGCGTCCTTGCGTCAGTTCGGGAATGCGTGCGTCCAGTGACAGGACCTTCAGTTCGGGCTTAACGCCCAACTCCTTCGCCACGCCCTTGCAGAAGTCGACGTCATAGCCGACTATTTCACGGGTCTCGGGGTCTTGAAATCCAAAGGGTGCGCCGTTGCTGAGAACCCCGCATACAAGCGTGCCATGTGCCTTTACGTCGGCAAGCTGGTCGGCGTTCGCAACCTTCGCGCCGGTCACCAGGGCGACGACCGCGGCTACCGCGATGCATGTTTTGTATCGGTTCACTAGAGTTCTCCAAAAGGACGAGAGTTAAGTCAGCGCATGGCTTCAGGGTTATTGCCTAGTGCCGCGCGACCCTGTTGGAAATCATTCTTCCACGCAGAAAATCCGTTAAAAAGTGATATTTTTAGATAGTGTTGCATCGCTTTTATTCATCAAGTCGCCGGAAATAAAGCGATGGTAAAACATCAAAAAAAATCGCTTTTCGTCTAGTTTTGCCGGACTTATCGTGGACCCGAAATGTCGCGAGAGTGTCTTGCGAATGACGACGATAAAGGGATAGACGATGGAAAGCGCCGACGGGCAACTTTTCAGCGACGCGCTGATGCGCGTTGTCAGGGAGAGGTTTCACTATGTTGATTCGGACTTCACGGGACGCAAACGGCTCTACTTTGACAACGCCGGCGGCTCCTATCGCCTGAAGAGGGCAGTTGAGCGATACGCCGAAGTCGACTTGATTCCGGATAACCCGGAGCGCATCCATGAAGTCGCCCGCGCGTTGCAGGCAATACAAAAGAAGGGGGCCGAAGATGCCCGCCTGATCCTGAACGCGACAGATGGAACCATCTATGCCTCGTTGACCGCCTCGGGTGCCATGTTCCAGATGGTCCAGGCGATTGCGGGAGCCGTTCCGGGGACCAACATGGTGACGACGGTTTTGGAGCATCCGTCCTCGTACGACGCCATGGCGCTGTACGCGCAAGGGCTGGGTAAAGAGTTGCGTGTAGCGAAGAGCAATCGTGTCACAGGCGGAATAGATGTCGAGGAGGTGCTTGGGCTGATCGATTCCGAGACTTGCCTGCTTAGTCTTATTTATGCCTCGAACATCACGGGCGCAAAAATCGACCTCGAGCGGATTGTGCGGGAAGCAAGAGCGATCAAACCGGATTTGTACATTGTGGTTGATGCCGTGCAGCACGCGCCGCACGGTTTGATCGATGTAAAAAAGACACCCGTTGACGGTATCAATTTTGCGCCCTACAAATTTTTTGGATGCAGAGGGTCCGGTATCTCGTGGCTCTCTGCCCGCGCGGCGAGGTTGCCCCATCAGAAGCTTGCCGCAAAACCAGAAGATTACTGGGACCTGGGCAGTTCGGCGCCGGCGCAGTTCGCCGTCATAACCGAGATAGTGGACTATGTATGTTGGCTCGGCGCTCAGTGCGTGGATTCGACTGATCGCAGGACGCAATATGCGGCGGGCATGAAGGCTATCGGATTGCACGAGCGGGCCCTGCTTTCAAGAATGCTCAACGGAAGCAGAGAAGTACGCGGGCTTCGCGGCCTGCCGGGCGTCAAGGTATTACTGGACCACGGTGACCTGACACGCCGCGACCTGATACTCGCTATTGCATTCGAAGACCTTGCCGAGGTCGAGGCGGTCAGGGAATACGAGCACCGCGGAGTCATTGTCTACGAGCGGGTTTCAACCAGCATCTACTCGAAGCGGATGCTCGAATCGTTCGGGTTGACGGGGGCGGTCCGCATCTCACCCCTGCACTGCAATTCACCCGAAGACATAGATACATTTCTCCAGGTGACTGCCGATATCGCTGAGAAGGCGGCCGTCAACCGCGTCAGCGCGTAACTTCGTGGTTGGTTTACAGATCCGTTCCAGCTGGCAAATTACGAAGGGTGAAATGAGTCTGAAAAGAGATGTTATTGTCGCTAATAACATCTCTTGCGCACCTGTACCCGGACCGACATGCTTACTTTCAAACAGATGGAAGCGTTGTACTGGATTGTCCAGTTGGGGTCGTTCGAGGCCGCTGCCGGGAAATTGAACGCGAGCCAGTCGGCGATATCGAAACGGATCCATGAACTGGAGTCGACATTCGACTTCCTTGTATTTGACCGGACGTCGCGCAGCGCCCGGCTTACCGAAAAGGGCAATGAGCTGTTCGAGTATGCGAAGGAGCTGCTGGAACGGCGGGACGAAATTGTTGAGCGGGTAAGCGCCAAAGAGGTGCTCGTTCGGCGGGTCCGAATAGGAGTCACCGAATTGACGGCGCTTACGTGGTTACCGCGCCTGATATCTGTTATTAAAGAAACCTATCCAAAGGTCATTGTTGAAGCTGAGGTCGAGCTGAGCGCCACGCTGAGGGACCGGCTCGCTACCGACACCGTAGATCTGATCATTGTTCCCCAGGCTGCAGCAAGCGAGCGTTTTACCAGCCTCCCGGTTGGCATCGTGGAAAATGCCTGGATGTGTTCTCCCTCGCTTCACTCCGGCAAAGCGACGATACCCATTGCGGACATTGCCCAGCTTCCCTTGCTTCTGCAGGGCAATCTCTCAGGGACCGGGCTGACCTACTCGCAGTTCTTGTCCGAGAACGGGGTGAGCACGGCGAAAATCCTGGTGGCAAACAATCTGGTCGCTCAGATCGGGCTGACAGTCTCAGGAATGGGCGTGAGCTACCTGCCGAAGACCTGTCTTAACTATATGGTCACGGCCGGTATCCTGAAGATTATCAAAACGAAGCCCGCGCTTCCGCCGGTCCATTACGTGGCGCTCCACCGAGCAGAGCACGCTTATTCGCTTAGCAATCAGGTCGCGCAACTGGCGCAGAAGTGCTGCGATTTCAATGCGAATCTGCTGGATCCGCGGGCGTTATCGCCGGAGAAATGAGGCATCGTATGCCACGGTCAAATTTTGATTGTCCAGACGTTTCCGTTTAAGCCCGTTTTAATTTTTGGTTGCCACTATAGCTACGCAAACGAGTGTCTAAGGGTGCTTGTTTCACCGCCCGCATCGATGGCGATACCGGGAGTTACTGAGGGGAGTCGAATCAGACATGCTTAACAAATCGAGAACGCGCAAACATACCCATGCGGCGATGTCGCCGCTGCTGCGAGCATTGACATACAGTCATGCTGCACATGAACCCGTCACCCAGGGCATGCTTCTGCAGTGTTATGTGGGGTTGGATGCGTTTCGACGGGGTCACGGTTCACGCGAACTATTTACGACTCTGGGCCGACAACTGCTTGTTGCTGAGGAGCTGTGCCTCATCGGCTATCAGCCAGACGAAATTTCGGACGTACGAGAAGCCCTCGCGGCGATGGTGCATATCGACGCCACCAGGAGAGAAGAGGGTGTATGGCTCATGGGCGATGTCGAGTACGCATGGTTGTGCGTAGCATTCGAGATCTTCGGCCGCCAGTTGGCAGTTGCATCCCTGGATAGCATCGCCAAGGCCGAAACGCGGATGGTGGAAGGCTTGCTAAGAGTCAAACCAACTCCTGCTATTATTGTTGACGCGTCCGTGTAAGGCGATGTGGAACTCATGCAAGTGATAGCGGAAGGGCAGATGAAAAATCTCCTACCGCAGAGTATTACGTCTAGCGCCATGTCTGAACAGGCAAACGAGATCGCTTGCGATATGGGCGGCGGCTAATGCAGTGATGTCGGCGTGGTCATAGGCGGGAGCGACCTCCACTACATCCGCACCGACCATGTCGACTTCGGTAAGTCCCCGAATCATTGCAAGGGCTTGGGCGGTCGTGAGCCCTCCCGGCACTGGCGTCCCCGTACCGGGCGCATACGCCGGGTCCAGACCATCGACGTCGAACGTCAGATAGGTCGGGCGGTTGCCCACAATGGCCAGGATGCGCTCGACAGTGGCCTTGCTACCGTTCTCGTGAACGAATGGCGCATCAAGGACATTGATGCCCATGAAGTCATCGTTCCAGGTACGAATGCCAATTTGCACCGAATGCGCAGGATCGATCAATCCCTCCTTGACCGCTTTGTAAAACATCGAACCGTGATTCAGGCTATCGGGCTGATCGTCGGGCCAGGTGTCGCAATGCGCATCGAAGTGAATCAACGAAAGTGGTTGTCCGTATTTCTCGGCGTGCGCCACAAGCAGCGGGTAGCTTATATAGTGGTCACCGCCCAGCGTCAGCATGCGCGCGCCTGAATCAAGAATCGCGCGGGCGTGCTCGATGATCGTCTGCTTGATGGTCGACGGATTGTGGACGTCGAGCCAGCAGTCGCCATAGTCGATAACCGCATAGTCGTCGAAGGGATTGAGACCCCAAGGATATGGCAGTAATACGCCGAGTTGACTGCTGGCCGCACGTATGGCGCGCGGGCCGAGGCGCGCTCCCGGCCGGTTCGTCGTAGCGATATCAAGCGGGATGCCCGTGATGGCCAGATCCACGCCGGTCAGGTCCTTGGTGTAAATTCGGCGCATGAACGAAGTCACGCCGGCATAGGTATTTTCTCTTGATGATCCATACAGAGATTCGCGTCGTATGGCTCCGTCGCCGCGAAGCACTTCGGGTTTATTCATGACGTTCGTTACCCCACTGATGATGGACGCGATAGCCAAATCTTCTAGTTGCCCAACGCACATCCGTCTTTCCGATGGTCCGACGCACCGGCCAGCACACCGCGCTCCCAATCGATCGAAATTGATTGGGCACCGCCGATTGCCCAGTTGGGTGGTACCAGACGAAACCCCCGACGTGTCAGTTCAGCGTGGGTCGAAGCCGGGAGGGTGCTCTCTGCTTCGACCACATTGGTTCCGGGACGAGGGAAGATGCGCGGCATGTCGATGGCTGTTTGCATGTCGAGGCCAAAGTGCAGGACCTTCGATAAAAAGTGCGCATGCCCCATCGCTTGATAATGGCCGCCCATGACGCCGAAGGTCAGCTGGACCTTGCAGTTCTTCGTCACCATGCCAGGGATAATGGTGTGCATGGGCCGCGCGCGCGGAGCGACGGCATTGGGGTGCCCGCGTTCCACGGTGAAGCTTTGTCCCCGGTTATGCAACAGAACGCCCGAGTTCGGCGCCATCAAGCCGCTACCGAACGGGTGAAACAGAGAGTTGATGAAGCTTGCGCAGTTACGATCCTTATCGACCACGCAGATGTATACCGTGTCCTTATGGTCGGCCGGCTTGAACGAGGGCAGATCGGCCATCGGTCGCGCAAGGTCAATCCGGGAACGCAGCTCGTCCGCCAATTGATCCGACAAGAACCAGTCGACATCGACCGGACCGTTGCGGGGATCTCCAAGCAACGCGTCGCGGATGGAATAGGCCAGCCGGGTCGCCTCGATTTCCCGATGCAAGCGGTCAGGACCCAGTGGATCGTCGTTTGCGTCGAAGCCTTCAAGTATCTTCAGGATGAGTAGCGCGATCAGACCCTGACCATTAGGCGGACACTCGTGGACTTCGTAGCCGCGGAAACCTGACTTGATGGGTTTGACGTATTCGCCGTGAAATTCCGCGAAATCCTCGATCGTGTGCAGGCCGCCTTTACTTCGCAAATAGCTAACGATATCTTCGGTAATGGCCCCTTCGTAAAAGGCGCGCGAGCCACCTTCAGATATCGTTCGAAGCGTCTTGGCCAACAGCGGCTGACGATGGACGGTGCCGGCTTCCGGTGCCGCGCTATCAACGAGCATGTGAGCTCGGCAATTGATATCCATACCGAGCAGTTCAAGCTGATTCGCCCAATCCGATGCTGCTCGCGGAGCGACGACATAGCCGTTATCCGCGAGCGATATCGCTGGACTGAACAACCTCCCTAGCGGCATTGTCCCGTGGTCACGCGCCAGAGTCGTCCATGCATCAATCGCTCCAGGAACCGTAACGGCATGGGCGGAGTGCCGCTCGATTGCCGAGATTCCCATGGCGTCGAACGCTTCCACAGAAGCCGCTGCGGGCAACCATCCCGAACCATTGAAGGCGACGATGTCGTCAGTTCCCCTGCGTGAGTACAGGGCGAAGCAGTCTCCGCCGACCCCCGTCGAACCCGGCTCGACCACGCATTGGACAGCACATGCCGCAATCGCGGCGTCCATTGCGTTTCCGCCATCATCCAACACGTTGATGGCCGCCAGCGTGGAGGCAGGATGAGAGGTTGCGGCCATCCCATTCCTGGCCATCACAAGGGAGCGCCCGGGCAATTCAAAGTTACGCATGCATGTTCTCCTTTCAGATTCAGGCGCGCTTTGATTTGCGCCATTCCAGCGTGTCGTCAAGCGCTCGCTGCGTGCCATCGAAAAGTTCGTCTATCTCCGCGCGGGTAATGATGAGCGGTGGACAGAAGTTGACGGTGTCGCCCAACGCACGCGTGATTACGCCATGCTTGAGAGCGCAGTTGCCCGCGTAGGAGGCGACGCCTTCGCTCGGCGCGAACGATTCTTTTGTCTCTTTGTTCGCAACGACTTCGAGCGCGGCGATCAATCCCGACCCGCGCGCTTCGCCAACAAGCGGATGCTGACCCAACTCGGCTACGCGCCGCTCGAAGTGCGGAATCACTTCGCGGACGTGGTCGAGAATCCGGTCGTCCTCATAGATTTTTAGCGTCTCCAGCGCCACGGCTGCACACACCGGGTGTCCGCTGTAAGTGAACCCATGTCCAAACGTGCCAATTTTTTCGCTTTCACGGACCATGGCTTCGTATATCTCGTTGCTGACCATCAGCGCGGAGATGGGGAGATAACCTGCCGACAATTGCTTGGCCAGCGTAATCATGTCCGGACGCATGCCGAACGTCTGCGAACCAAACATATTTCCGGTGCGTCCGAATCCGCAGATGACCTCATCGGCGACCAGCAGGATGTCGTGACGTTTGAGAACCGCCTGGATTTTCTCCATATAGGTTGCGGGCGGCACGATGACACCACCCGACGCCATGACGGGCTCCGCGAAGAACGCCGCAATGGTGTCCGCGCCTTCCGCCAGGATGAGTTGCTCCAGCGATTCGGCGCATCTAGTGGCGAACGCCTCTTCCGTCTCGCCGGGCAGACCGAAACGATAAAAATGAGGGCACACCGTGTGCAGGATGCGGTCAATCGGCAGGTCGAAATCACGGTGATTATTCGGTAGCCCGGTCAAGCTGGCCGATGCAATGGTGACGCCGTGGTACGCACGCGTGCGCGATATGATTTTCTTCTTCTGCGGGCGTCCCAGCGCGTTGTTGTAATACCAGATCAGTTTGATCGCGGTGTCATTGGCTTCGGAGCCCGAGTTGGCAAAAAAGACCTTGGACATGGGCACCGGCGCCATGTCGATGAGTTTCTCCGCTAGTCTGATAGACGGTTCGGAGGACTTATGACCAAAGGCGTGATAAAACGGCAGCTTGCGCATTTGTCTGTCGGCGGCGTCGGCCAGGCGTGACTCACTGAACCCGAGCGACGCGCAGAAGAGGCCTCCCAACCCTTCTATATAGCGATTTCCCTCTGTGTCATAAACGTAGACACCTTCGCCCCGGTCTATAACCATGGGCCCTACTTCGCGGTGTGCGCTGAGATTGGTGTACGGGTGAAGATAATGCTTGATATCGCTTTGCTGCAGTGTTTGAGTGTCTTGCATCTGTTGCCTCGTCTCGTTGTTTTTGCGCTTCAGCATGTGCCTTGGCGCTATTGCTTGCGGCACATCGGTCTTACTTCATTGCGCCGCAAAGGAATCGCTGCAAACGCTCGCTTTTGGGCGCTTTGAAAACGTCCTTTGGATGACCTTCCTCCTCCACCACACCTTGATGGAGAAAGACGACGTGATTCGATACTTCGCGTGCGAACCCCATCTCATGAGTCACGACAATCATCGTTCGTCCCTCCTCTGCCAGGTCGCGCATGACCTTGAGAACGTCGCCCACCAGCTCCGGGTCGAGCGCCGAGGTGGGTTCGTCAAAGAGCAGCGCTTCCGGTTCCATCGCAAGCGCGCGGGCGATGGCAACGCGTTGCTGCTGGCCTCCTGATAAATGCGCAGGATAAGCGTTGGCGAATTTGGTCAAGCCAACTTGGTCAAGGTAACGCTCAGCGCGTTCCGTTGCCTCCTGCCTGGACAATTTCAGTACGTGACGGGGCGCTTCGACAATGTTCTCCATGACCGTCATATGCGCCCAGAGGTTGAAGTGCTGAAATACCATTGCCAGCTTTGTCCGCATCTTCTGCAGTTGAGCCTGGTTTGAAACGCGAATCTGTCCGTCGCGGTCGGTGGATGTCTTCACTTCATCGCCGTTCAGGCAGATGCGGCCCGACGATGGCGCCTCGAGAAAGTTGATGCATCGCAATAGCGTGCTCTTCCCGGACCCCGACGACCCGATCATGCTGATGACGTCACCGGGCCTGGCCTTCAACGAGACGCCTTTGAGAACCTGGTTGTTGCCGTACTGCTTGTGGAGATTCTCCACGCTCAATCCATTCATGGTTGTTCTCTTCAGGAAGCTGCCGGGACGGCCACTCGATGCGGACGCAGGTGAGCAAGGTATTTGCGCTCGGTCATTCGAATCAGGAAAGCGAGAATGGTTGTCAGCCCGAAATAGACGGTTCCGGCCGCGATGAACGCTTCGAACGGCGCGTAGTAGTTCGCGTAAAAATCTCGCGCGGCACCGGTCAGGTCGACAATGGTCACGGCACTGACAATCGACGTGCCGTGCAGCATCAGAATGACTTCGTTGCTGTAGGCCGGAATGAATCGTCGCAACGCCGACGGCAACAGGATGCGGCGCCACGCAGTTAGCCGGCTCATGCCATAGGCCTGTGCCGCTTCAATCTCGCCGAACGGTGTGGACCGCAATGCGCCTGCCAGGATTTCGGTTGTATAAGCACAGGTGTTTGCTGTGAGCGCGAAGAGCGCGCAATAGAAAGGGTCGCGAAATAGCAGCAAGACCGGATTTCCTCTCTGCCACGCAGCCTGTAGCCACTCAAACTGACCAAACCCGTAATACACAATCATCAACTGCGCCAGCAGCGGCGTCCCGCGTATGAACCACGTGTAAGCGGCTACCGGCCCGCACACCGCGCGCCTGGGCGAGACACGCAAAATTGCAAGGGGAATGGCAAGGAGCAGGCCAAGCGCCAGCGAGATCAGGGTGAGCTGAATGGTTATCCACAGTCCACTTGCATACGCTGGAAACGCCTGTATGAGTTCCTGATAGCTCATTACTGCAGTCTCCCTTCTCTAACGCCTTTCGAATAGCGAGTTCGGGCGCGAGAGAGGCATGCCGTTGACCCTGTTGTAAGCGCCAGGTACAGCGCACACGCGGCCAGATAGAACGTCATGGGGGCCTGGGTAGTCCGCCCGGCCTGATCGGCGACAAACATCACGTCATGCAGGCCAATGAGCGAGGCAATAGCCGTCGTCTTGAGCAGGACAAGCCAGTTGTTGACGGCCGCTGGCAACGCGAGCCGCATCATTTGAGGGAACAGGATTCGACGAAATGCGAGCCATGGCGAGAAGCCGTACGCTTGCGCCGCTTCCATCTGACCGCGAGGCACCCCCAGCATCGCACCGCGGAACGTCTCGGTGTAATACGCGCCGAAAATGAAACCAATCGTGAGAACGGCAGTGACGAATGCATTCACGTCGGGGGCATGAAAACCGAGGGCCGCCGCGATATGATTGATCAGGATCTGTCCGCCGTAGAAAACGAGCAACATCATCACGAATTCGGGTACGCCGCGTATCAGCGTGGTGTAAGCGGTCGCCGTCGATACCAGCATGCGTGACCCTGACTGCTTGGCGAGCGCGCCGGCCAGTCCAAGGCAAACGGATAAAAGCACCGAGAGCACGGCGAGGAGAAGCGTTACCCGAGCGCCTCGCAGAAGCGCAGGGAAGTATTCATGCAGTTCCGACATCACGCACCTTCAATGAGGTACCCTAAGGCAGACAGAATACGGTCCTGCGACGGCGAGCCGAAGCGCACCGCCGCTTAACCGTGACAGGGGTGGCTTGGCCTCCATCAGTACACGTCGAAGTTGAAATACTTCTTCTCGATCGACTGATAAACGCCGTTGGCACGGATCGCGTCAATAGCCTGGTCGAGCTGCTGCTTCAGGTCGTCGTCCGACTTGCGCACCGGAATGCCGTAGCCCTCGCCGAGAAGCGTCTTCTGCTCTGGCGTTGTGCCGAGGATAGGTTCCCCGATGAATTTGAAATTCCCGCCTTCCGGTTTGTTCAGGAAGCTGGTGAAGGCTTGGGTCGAATCCTGCAGCGCGGCGTCTATTCGTCCCGAGCGCAGATCCAGATAGACCTCGTCCTGCGTGGCATAACGAACGATCTGCACGCCGTCGGGTACCCAATACGCACTCGCATACTTGTCACCCAGCGTTCCGCGTTGAACGCCAACGCGCTTGCCCTTCAATTCAGCCGGAGTGGCATCCTTGATCGGGCTCGACTTCGAAACAACAAGCCGCCTGGGCGAGTTGTAGTATTTGTTCGTGAAAGCGACTTTCTGCTTTCGCTCGGCGGTGATGGCAACAGAGGCCACGATCGCATCAATCTTTTCGGCCTGAAGGGCGGGGATGAGGCCATCCCAACTTACCTGGACAAGCGTGCAGTTCGCATGCATCTGCGTGCACAAGGCGTGGATCATGTCGATGTCGAACCCCACAGGCGTGCCGTCCGGCTGTATAGAGGAAAACGGCGGATAAGCTCCCTCAAAACCAATGCGGATATCCTTCCATTCTTTTGCGTGAGCCATTGTTGCGCCTAGCGAGAGCGCCAGGAGGACGGCAAAACGTCTGATTCGAAGTGTCATAGCGTAGTAGTGGTAAAAGTTGTTGAGAAACTCATTCCAGAAAACACGGCTAGTCAGTCCCATTGACGAATGATGCCTATAGGACAACTTATTGTCTGACTAAAAAATCGTTATCTATGATGGTTTTCTGCTATTTTTCGGCTGTCATCCAGTTGCGTAGCGCTGGCACCGTTGCTTCAATATGTTCGCGAATCGTTGCTTCGAGGTCCGACGCGTTCCCCTGCCTGATGGCAGCGACAATGGTCATGTGGTCGTCACGGGAGGTCATTGGCTTCTCAGCAAGCTCGAGCCACAGCCGCATGTGAGGCTCGACCACGGCATGCAGGGCGGCAATTTGTGCGATGAGTCTCCTTCGGCCGCACAGTTGACAAAGGTATTCATGGAAATTGCGATGCGCCGTGACCCATTCGGGCACGTCGTTTTCGTTACGCTCCATGACATCGACAAGCCGGGTGAGCTCGGCGACATGTGAGGAGCCAATGCGTGGCAGGGCCAAACGCCCGGCTAGTCCTTCGAGGACCGCTCGCATGCTGAAAACTTCCTCCATCTCAACGGCATCGAGGCCGCGCACGATTGCGCCCCGGTTGGGCCGGATAGTCAGCAGTCCTTCACTGGCCAGTCGTCGGAACGCTTCTCGTACGGGCATGCGGCTGGTGTTGATTTCTGCTGCAATGTCTTCAGGAATAAGCCGGTCGCCTGCCTTGTACGCGCCCATGCGGATGCGAAAGAGGATGAATGCGTAGGCTTCTTCCTCCGCCGTAGTAGGCACCGCGGAGTGATAGGGCTGAACGTGAGTTTCCATGTATTCCAAATGGAGCGATGACGAAAAGGGGTGGCGTCAGTCTGCTTGAAAAAGGTAAAGCGTAATATTCGTAAGAGTGGATACACGTATTCGTTGATGCAATATACCGCGCCAAAATAGCTGGCAAATAATTGTTAACCCGGAGAAGGGGCAGGCGTGGTCTAAGAGTGGAGGACGGGAGGGAACATCATCGTCAAGCGAGTAGACGCAACGAGATTGCGACTAAATGGAGCCTGGAACTGAATGCAGGATTGAAGCAATTCCCTTCGATGACAGCGCGCGTTCAATCCCAAGAACTGCCCCTCCGATTGCACCGGCATACTGATTGAGCGCGGTGTTTTCAATGAGCAAGCTTCTGGTCGCAAGCGGCAATGCCCGCCTATAGACAACTGCGCGAACACCCGCAAGCAAGTCGTCGCTGATTCTCGCCATCCGGCCGCCGAGGACAATCGCGGCCGGGTTGTACATGTGGACCTGCATCGCGATGACTTCGCCTATTTCAGCAGCCGCGGCGCGAATGAGCCTGACGGCCTGATGGTCACCCGAGCGAACCAGCCGCACCAGATCATCCACATTTTTGGCTCCCGCCTCGGGCAACGCCTGCAGGTTTGCAAGCACAGCGTTAGTCGAAGCCACCGCTTCAACACAGCCAATATTTCCGCAACGGCAAATGACATCGTCGCGCCCGGGCACCCTGATATGTCCGATGTCGCCCGCCGCGCCGTCGGCGCCTCTGTGCAACATGCCGTCGGACGTGATGATCCCGCAGCCTATCCCGGTCGACACCTTGGCGAACAGCAGGGGCGATTGATGAGCAGGCCGGGTACGGGCCTCGCCCAACGCCATGAGGTTGACATCGTTGTCCACGAGCACAGGGCTCTTGAGGCGAGATTGCAGGTACTCGGACACCTGGAATCCGTCCCATCCCGGCATGATGGGTGGCCTCACGCAAACGCCACGACTGAAGTCCACGGGGCTCGGCAGACCGACTACCACGCTGCGAACTGATTGATCGAGAAGCCGATGCTCCCGCAACAATTGCTGGAACTGGTCGACGATCGAATCGAGGACGATCTCGGGTCCAAGTGCAACATCGATGCTGAAGACTCTCTCCGCCAGCCGCCTTTGAGCCAGGTCAGAGATGACGAGCCGTCCATGCGTCGCTCCCATGTCGGCCACCAGAATCAGCCCGGCGCGGGAATTGAGCACGAGCATCGTACCGGGCCGTCCTCGGGCGGAAGCACTTTGCGTTTGCTCTTTCACGAGGTCGCAATCAATCAACGGCTGGATCAATTGCGACACGGTGGAGCGAGCGAATCCCGTGTTACGTGCCAGGTCGGCGCGGCTGATCCCCTGAGACGAAGCGATCAGCCTTGCGAGCTTGCTCTGAACTTCAAACTCTTCAAGCCGGAAAGCCCGGTCGAAAGTGGCGAGGCGAGAAGGGGTAGGCAGATGGATTGGCGTATTCATGACGAGGCCTGGGTCTTTCGAGCTTACTTAATCCGTCCGCAAGCCACAAGCGTGATTGTAAGGACGATAGGCAAAGTATTTATGTCGGGAATCGAATTAAATAATACAAAATATCGGGCCAAGCCGGGTCTCGGTAATGTCCAGTCAACCAAATGGAGTTTAAAAAATGGCTGAGACACTCGGTGTGGCGATCGTCGGCGCAGGGATGATGGGCGCGGTTCATTCCAGGGCAAGCCGGCTTGCCGGCGCGACGTTGAAGGGCATAGCAGCGTCGAACCCGCAGAGCGCTAAAGCGGCCGCGGCTCGTCTCGCTTACCTAGGCATGGAGCGCGCCTATTCGAACGCCGACGAGGCAATCGCCGACCCCGCCGTCGACGTCATCCATATCTGCACGCCTAATTCCACGCATTACCCGATCGCTCTGGCAGCGCTGGCCGCCGGCAAGCATGTGGTGTGCGAAAAGCCCCTTGCAACTAGTCTGGCCGATGCTAAAGCGCTCGCGTTGGCCGCGCAATCAGCGGGGCGCGTTGCGGCGGTCCCGTTCGTTTACCGCTATCACCCGATGGTGCGGGAGGCGCGTTCGCTCGTGCAGGACGGCACCGTAGGGGCGCTTCAACTGATTCACGGCAGCTATCTGCAGGACTGGCTGCTCGGGCGCGACGACACGAACTGGCGAGTGGACGCCGCACTCGGCGGCCCGTCGCGCGCGTTCGCAGACATCGGATCGCACTGGTGCGACCTGATCGAATGGATCAGCGGAGAGCGATTCGAGGCTGTGGTCGCAACACTCCAGACAACCACGCCCGACCGTCCGACCGGCACGGTCGAGACGTTTTCGACTCCTGCTCCGGGCGCATCTTTGGAAAGGCAGGCGGTGACGACCGAGGACGTTGCCGGCGCATTGTTGCGGACCAGGAACGGCGTGCTGACAACGCTCACCGTGAGCCAGGTCTCGGCCGGCCGCAAGAACCGGTTGTGGTTCGAACTCGATGGCGCCCGCGCGAGCGTTGTGTTCGATCAGGAGGAGCCGGAACGGCTGTGGCTGGGTGAACGGGATTCGACCCGGCTACTGGTGCGCGATCCCTCACGCGGCAGCGCTGAACAACGACGCCTCGCCACGCTGCCGGCCGGCCATGCCCAGGGCTATGCGCAATGCTTCGAAGCATTTGTCGCCGATACCTATGCGGTGATTCGTGGTGAAGCGCGTGAAGGCTTGCCGACGTTCGAAGACGGGTATCGCTCGGCACAGATCATCGACGCGGTGCTTCGTTCATCGAAAGCGCGGGCATGGGAACAGATCTAGTTGCAGTTCACGTTGCTCATTTGTTGGTTATCTATTAAAAAACCCGCCTTAGGCGGAACTACAGGAGACGAAAATGAAGGTTCAAAAGTTGCTCAAGTCGACTACCGGCATCGCGGCACTGGCCTTGACGCTGACGAGCTTCCAATAGTCGTTCCCCGGAGTACCCATGACTCAAGCCGTAGAACAAATCCGTCTGTTCATCGCACCTGCGCCGCGTACTGTTGCTGACATTTTCAGCACGGCCGATCTTGATCGGATCCGGGCGCTTGGGCAAGTGTTCATCCATGAAGACGGTCCCGTAACCGATGAGATATTCGAGCAGTACGCGGCTGATGCTCACATCATGGTGGGTCAGTTCGACATGCCGGCCGAGCGGCTGACGCGTGCAGCCAACCTGCGGGCAATCGTCAATGTAGAAGGGAATTTTCTTCCCAACGTGGACTACGCTCAGTGCTTCAGGCAAGGCATTCGCGTCCTGAACGTGAGCCCGGTCTTTGCTGAACCCGTTGCCGAGGCGGCGCTGGGCATGGCGATCGATCTTGCCCGCGGGATCAGCCAGGCGGACAGGCGGTTTCGGCGCGGCACCGAGCAATATGGGCTCGATGCGAACCGGGACGCGTTCTCGCTGTATGACGCGCCGGTGGGGTTCATCGGCATGGGCGACCTGGGGCGCGCGATTCTGCCGCTCGTAGCGCCGTTTCGCGGCGTGGTGAGGGCGTTCGACCCCTGGTTGCCTCCGGCCTATATCGAATCGCTCGGATGTGAGCCTGCATCGCTCGATACGGTGTTGCGCGAGTCGCAGATCGTATTCGTGGTGGCCGGCGTCACGTCGGAAAATCAGGGTTTCCTCACGCGTGAAGAATTTGCAATCATGCGCAAGGGCGCAGCTTTTATACTCGTGAGCCGTGCCGGTGTCGTGGATTTCGATGCGATGCTCGACGCGGCCGCAGCGGGTCTCATCCGGGTTGCTACGGATGTCTTCCCTGAAGAGCCGCTCGCGCCAGGTCATCGGGCGCGATTAGTCGACAACGTCCTGCTTTCGCCTCACCAGGCCGGCGCGCTTGACACGGTATTGAGGGACATAGGCAGAATTGCTCTGGCCGATATTGAGTTGATTGCGCGCGGTTTGCCGCCAGTGATGTGCAAGATCGCGCAGCCGGAAACGGTCGGCCTGATGCGCAGCAAGCCGGTGGCAAAGAGTTAAACGACGCTGAGTCACATATCGCACTTCGCCGGTATTTCCGACACGCATCGTGCGCTTAAATGGATTGAATATCGCGGGTGGATGACGCTGTCGATGCGTCAAGGCCCCCTTGAACTGACCTTTCGTTCCTGCAATCGGCGGGAGGCTGACGATCATTCGGCATGAGATCGTTGAGCTGGCGTATATCCACGATGCCTGACGGGACGTGTGTCGGACTCGAGCGAATGCGCAATGGCGAACCCTCTGCGGCGAATGGACTTTTCCGACATGAGACGGCGGCAGGACCTGAATAGCGCCCGAATTCGATTTACCGGAAGGCAAGCGTACCTTGCGCAGGCGCTTCCCGGTTACCCCGGACGCGAGGTATGCTCATGGCACGCCGCTTGAAGTGTTCAACGCGCCTGAACTGCCGTACTTCGAGATCGAGTCACATGGGCCTTTGGTCGTTTTGCAGCCCGGCGAATCGATCACGCTTAGTGTGGAAGAGGCCGTGGCCAGCGACGCTGCTCAACTTCCTTGAAATGATTGCCCGATTACTCACACGGTCCGCTGCCGCTCATGCTGCTTACTCAAGTCGAATTTCGCGTATCGTGTCTTCTGTTCGACATGGATGGAACCTTGCTCAATTCACATGCGCCCGTGATCCGCGCGTACACGGACTGGTCGCTTAGGCGAGGGCTTGATCCTGAGATGGTCCTGCGCGAATGTCAGGGCCGTCGCGTGATAGACACCGTTCGCGCGTTGGCTCCGCCCGGAACGGATATTGAAGCCGACGCAGCGGCGTTAAGACAGGTCGAGCTCGATGACGTGGAAGGCATTGTGGAAATCCCCGGCGCTCGAGATCTACTGGCGTCAATCCCCGAAGATCGTTGGGCCGTGGTCACGTCGGCGGAACGCCCTCTTGCACTAAGGCGGCTCAAAGCAGCTGGATTGCCCATACCCAAGGTCTTGTTCACCTCCGATGAAATCGCACGCGGAAAACCTGCGCCCGATGGCTTCATCGTGGCCGCGAAAGCATTAGGCGCTGCTCCCGAGCGCGCTGTCGTATTCGAGGACTCGGCGGCCGGAATTGCAGCGGGACTGGCTGCCGGATCGCTGGTTATCGCCATCACTTCAACTTTACCCGTGGCTCGGATTGATGCCTTGGGTCCACGAGGCTATCTTCACGATCTTCGAGGCGTACACGTCTCGGATGACAACGGGGAGATGCGTCTTCGGGTGGCCTGAGTGGTGCAGCAGGTTGACTGAAGTTATCGACTAGCGCGGGTCTCATGTGCGCAACGGCATGAGCGTTCCGGTCCGTGACACGACCGGCGCTCGCTGGAATATATCCGGTGTGCAATCGAGCACCGCGATCTCAATCACCCTCACTTCATCCGTGATTTGGCAGGAAGCAATTAGTCAAATCAACGCTCGACCGCTCCCGTGTTCGTCTGATTTGTCGCTAACCAGCGTGTTGGTTTGGGGGCGTTAGTCGCGCCTTTGTCGATGATTGCATTCCCTTTACGTTTCTGATATCGGTCGAGCGAATAGGCCGAATAAGCCGAGCTCGGTCGTGAGCGTAGGGATTTGCAAAAAGCGCATCTTCAAAGTTCGCTCTGGCTGGCACACGAAAGAAAACGCCGCACCGTGGAGACACGGTTTTCATTTCAATCGATCCATATTCGAATCGCGGGGCCGGTACGGTTCGATTGACTGAATTATCAGGGAATGCCGACACGCCTTTTCGGTGCTCAAACGCGTAACGAAGCTTTGAAGCTTCAGCGCCTGACCATGTGCCTTCGCTTGTGAGCGATAAATCAAACCTTGCATGACGGGATTAGTATTGATGAAATTATGCAAGCGAGACTTAAGCGCTGTACTTGAATTGCGACGAAGGATAGGGCCGTTACTAGGCTGCGTCGTTCTCACTGTTTCATTCACCGGTGTTGCGTCTGCCGAGGGCAAATTCACAGACACGGAAGACGGCATGTTCGACTTGAGCGATATGTTGCTGTCGCATCGCGGAGTGTTGCCGGTACCTACTATTGTCACGGAACCTGCGGTGGGTTACGGGCTCGGTCTCGGCCTGCTTTACTTCACCATGCCCAAGCATGATGCCGATGCGCCTCAGAGCGAGGTCAAAAGCTCAGCGCCTCCCAACATCACCGGTTTGGGTGGCTTTGCGACAGGTACCCATAGCTGGGGTGTAGGACTGATGCACTTTCACACGTGGGACGACGACCGGATTCGCTATCTTGGCATCGTGGGAAAGATCGACCTGCATTTGAATTACTACGGGGCGGACGGCGGATCGCACGCGTATCAGCTCAGTGGCGTGGCCGTTGTTCAGCAGCTCTTGTTCCGCTTGGGCAATAGTCCATGGTACGTAGGCCCGCGCTACACGTTCCTGGATTCGAACACGCGGTTCGGGCCCATTCTTCCAAACGGACTGCTTGATTTCAAGAATGAACAACGCGTCGCCAAAGGCGGCGTGGTCGTTGACTACGATACCCGCGACAACTTCTTTTTCCCGGGCAAGGGAACCTATGCCGAGTTGGAAGCGGAAATCGCGAGAGGCGGGCTAGGCAGTACTTCAAACTTTCAGATGGAGACGGCAAAGGGTTATCACTGGATCCCGCTCGCTCCATCATGGGTCCTCGGTATGCGCGCCGACACCGGATTTTCTCAAGGCGATATCCCGTTCTTTGCACAGCCTTATGTCTCGTTACGCGGCGTGTCGGACGCGAAGTATCAGGACCGCAATCAACTGACGGGCGAACTCGAGCTCAGGTGGAACGTGGCGCCGCGTTGGTATGTGCTCGGTTTTGGCGGTGCGGGCAAAGCGTACGGCAACCTTCACTCGCTGTCAGATGCACCAACGGCTTATGGATTCGGAACCGGCTTTCGTTATCTGATTGCCCGCAAGCTGGGTCTGACGATGGGTATCGACGTTGCGCGCGGCCCCGGCCAAAACGCATTTTATGTTCAGGTCGGGAGTGCGTGGCGCTAAGACCTGAACCTGAATTCGAGGCGCTCCTATTTCACCGGCCGGCTAATGAAAAACCACTCGATTCAAGCAAGCCTGCGCGTTGTTTTGCTGGCGACATGCTTCCTCATCGCTCAGGGCAGCCGGGCGTCGTCCGTCGATCTCCCCGGCGAGATTCCCAGCATGGTCGGCGCAGGGGTCGGGTCCACAACAGACTACACGGGGGCCAAGGACCGCTTTGTCGGCGTTGCCCCAGGAATACGCTATGTGACCGATGGCGGCCGGTTGTTCGAGCTATATGGGCCCTATGCCCAATTCGATTTTGGCGGCCTGACAGGGCTGCAATATGGTCCATCCGTGGAGCTGCGCCTGGGACGGAGTCATGTTGACGATCCGGTGGTTTCGCAGGTCCATGACGTGCACACGACCGTGGAAGCGGGTGGCTTTATAGGATACGAGTACGATAATCAGGGCGCTTTCCCGTATCGCCTGCGGGGGTCCGTGACGGTCGTGACCAACGCGGGCATTGTGTATCCCGGAGCACGGGTATCGATGAACGGCAGTCTGTGGTTTCCCGTGCGACAACGCATCTTCGTGGGCACCGGAGTCGGCGCGAGCTGGGTGAGCCAGGGATTCAATCAGGTGTACTACGGCGTTACAGAGGAGGACTCGGCGCGCAGCGGCCTGCCTGCCTTCAGTCCTTCCGGCGGACTTGAGCAGATGACCGGGTGGCTTGCCGCGATCTACCGGATCGACAAACACTGGTTCAGCGGAGCAATGATTTACTACCAGCGGCTAACAGGCTCAGCGTCCGACAGTCCGATCGTCACGCAGCGCGGAAACCGGAATCAAGTCACTTACGGCGTTGGGGTCGCCTACGCGTTCAAGTGACTTAGCGGACTGCTCGCATGTCGGCGTGCGGCACCGGAAGCTAAAACCTTCCTTCAATGATTTCGCAATTTGACGGCATGTCCACGCATCGAGCGGCGTCATCCATACTGATTTCGTTCAGGATGACTCGCACCGCCTGAAGGGTCCAGCCGTGTGTGACGACCAGCACGGTCTGGGGGCTGCTCAGCTTCAGGTCAGCGATCAGCGATTGAACGCGCGAGAGCATTCCCGTGAAGGGTTCGCCGTCCGGCGCGGCGGTAGTCGCCGGCGCGTGGGCAATGAATCGCTGAAATTCATCGCCTGACTTTCCTTCAAATTCGGCGCCGACCCGGTTTTCGTTCGCTAGCCGATTAACCACTTGCGGTACCTTCAGTACCTCGTTGGCTAACCACGCGGTCTGGCGCGCACGCAGAAATTCCGAGGTCACGATAAGCTCGATTTTCTCGTCCTTCAGGCGCTCGCCCAAGGCCCTGGCCTGCGCTTCGCCTTTCTCTGTCAGATAAAAGCCGGTACGGGGATTACTGTTGCAAACACCGCGAACGTTGCATGGATATTCGCCGTGTCGCGCGAAGATGATGCGTTTGGATGCGGTGCTGGGCTCGGACAACCAGTGTGTTTCGGACATGTAGTGAAGAGGGGACAAGGAACGTGGGACCGATTGTACCAATCAGAACGTGCCTTAAGCTTGGCCGCCCTGGTGACGCGGGACTGGATAAACGCAGCATCCTTCACGGCGTGCACGTGCTGACAAGCGCCGCGGACTAGCACTGAACACTATCAGCCACGTCCATGCCGCGCAGACACCTCTTGCAAGTCGAGGTCATGCTCGAGAACGTGCAGCATCTCATCGTGAATGGCGCCTGAGCGATGCATACGGAGCAACTCCTTGCGCCCGGCGGCAACGGCCGCCAGGATGACATCGAAATGAGTGGTACGTTCCTCATGCGGGAAGTCTGTCCGGTCACCGTATGCTTTGGTGATTGTTGCCCGGTAGGTGTATTGCTCGAGCAACCGGGGATGAATCACCTTGCCCTCGCTGTCGTGTACAAGCGGCTCGATAGCGGCGAGTTGCGCCGCCTCCAGTCTCGCCCATGCTTGCGGCTCGGTCAGATGTTGAGCGCTGGAATCCGGACTGCGATCAGGGTTGATCCATTGGATGAGAAGGCCAATGGTGGTTCCTTGCAGCAACACGGTCACCAGGATGACGGCAAACGACGCGACAAGGATCAAATCCCTCCCGGGCATGGTCTCTGGAAGCGACAGCGCAACCGCGAGGGTGACCACGCCGCGCATGCCGGCCCAGCTTGTTATGGTTGCCGTTCGCCAATCAAGCGCCACGTTCCCGCGGTCGCGGCCAGTCAAGCGCCGCCATGACGTGTTGAAAAACTCGGTAGCGAAGACCCACACGAAGCGCGACAGGACCACTGCGCCGAGCACGGCGGCAACCGCTGGCGCGAGCGTGAAAAGTGCATCACCGGCGCCGCCGGACCGGGCGATGACACCTCGAAGAGACAGCCCGATCAGAATGAATACGAGCGCTTCGAGAAGGAAGACAACGACCTGCCAGAATGCCATGCCGCGCATGCGAACGGTAGCGCTCAAGACTTCGTGTTGATACCAGCCGAACGTCAGGCCGGCCGTGACTGTCGCGATCACGCCCGAGACACCGAGCATTTCGCCAGCAATGTAGCTTATCCATGCGGTCAATACGCTGGTGGTGATGATGAGATAGTCGTCATCAAGGCAGCGGACGATCTGCACGATCAAATAACCTACAACGCCACCGACCACCACGCCACCCAGGCCGAGGAAGGCGAAGCTCGCCGCAGCATGTCCCATGCTGAACGTCCCGGTCAGCGCCGCTGCAACGGCGAAGCGAACCAGGACGAGGCCGGCGGCGTCGTTGAGCAGGCTCTCTCCCTCGAGGAGAACCATCAGCTTGCGCGGCAACGCGAGGCGTTCGAGCACGGCCTTGGCTGCAACGGCATCGGGCGGCGACACAATGGCGCCGAGCGCGAAGCAGACAGCCCAAGGCAGTCCGGGCACAACCAGATGGGTGACCACCCCGACGGCAAGCGTCGTGAACGCAACGGCGCCAATGGCGAGCAGCAGGATGCCGCCGAGATTGCGCTTGAGTTCTTCCCACACGGAGAAGTAGGCGCCGTCCATGAGGAGTGGAGGCAGGAATACGACAATCACCAGGTCCGGGTCCAGGTGAACCGGCGGCAGGCCTGGCACGAATGCCATGGCAATGCCACCTATCAGCAGCGCGGCGGCGGGGGGCAACTTGAGACGCTTGGCTAGCAACTGCAAGCCGATCATCACGATTAGCGAGAGCAGAACGAGCTTGAATGCGGAGACGGAGGACATGGATTTGCCTTCGGAGCGTCGGTCGGCGAAGCTTACCCGACGGCGGCATTTCGCCGGAATTCAGATGTGCAGCGGATACCACGCGAGGTCTTCGCTTGGGCTAGTGACCCGCAGAAATGGCCTTTCCTTTCGCGATGTCCGCTTGGGACCGTGTTGTGCTTGGCTTTGACCGGACCATGACCGTACTATGACGACAATTGCTAACCCAGGTGATTAAATGAACATCGAACGGTATAGATGCTTTGGAGCAACAGCGCTGAGTGGCAACGATGCGGTGGTCGTCTCCGGTCCCGAACTTTCAGGCTGGTCGCTTGAGGACCGGCAACAATTCACTATCGACGAACATGCTCACGCGTGTGTTTTTGTAGATGCGGATGGTCCGGCAAGCGGCCAACTCACGCTGGATTTTTATTACCCGCATGCACGGAGCCCTTTGTGTCTGCATGCGTCGCTAGCGGCCGCCGACCATATCTGGAAGACAGGGCAGCACGGTGGTGTTTTGCTGCTGAAGTCGAGCATGAAAAAGCAACCGCTGGCGTTCGATCGAGCAGGCGACAATATCTTTGTGTCGGTCGATATACAGCAGGCAGATTTCCCCGATGTTTCCATTTCCGACGTAGCAAAGTTATTTCGCTGTGACCCGGGCGTGCTTGCATCGTCTCCCGATGTAGCCTCCGTAGGCAGTCCCAAGCTTCTCGTGGAAGTAGCTAGCGAAGATGTCCTGTATTCCCTGCGCCCGGATCTGGAGGGCATCACAGAATGGGGGCGAACGAATGGCGTCAATGGTTGCTTCGCCTATACGCGCATGGGCGCAAGTCCGAACCAGTACGCCGGCCGCAACTTCAATCATCTCGATGCGACGCTGGAAGACGCTGCGACCGGTGTCGCCGCTGGGGCACTGAGTGTCAGGTTGAATGCGGATATAACGGTGTATCAAGGGCAGAATCTGGATAACCCGTGCGTGATTCGCGCCTCTCGCACAGAAGGGAAGATAAGGGTGGGTGGCCGCGTAACAACGGCGTGACGCGGCAAGCTTGCGGCAGAGCAGTGTCTGGCCAAAGATATTCAATCCAGTCGGGCCATCGACCGATGTCCTAAACTGAAAAGAGCGCTCAACCAAGCGAGACTGCCATGATGCCTACACCCAAGCTCGCCTTCGCCTCCGTGTCGGGGGTTTTGCTCTATCTCGGACTTGCGGTGCTTGGATGGGGTGGCTTCACTGCGTTCTTCTCGCATCGGGCGCTGAGCGTCGTGGCTATTGTCACGCTGCTGTTGTCGGTCGTGACGATCTTCAGTCGCGTCAACCTGAGTTCGGGTGAGCGTGAGGACCGTGGTAACCGATGGGTTATCGCAGCCTTGATAATACTTGGACTGCTGCAAGCGTATCTGCCGGCTTACACGGACCGCAAGGAATTCTGGACATTCGACGGCGACAGCCTCCGCTGGCTTGGCGTGGTCTTGTTCATCGTCGGCGGCGTGCTGCGGATATGGCCAGTTTTTGTGCTTGGCCATCGGTTCAGCGGGTTGGTTGCCATTCAGCCCGGCCATACACTGGTCACGACCGGCATGTACGGTGTCATCCGGCATCCCAGCTATCTGGGTCTGCTCGTCAATTCACTGGGCTGGGCTTTCGCGTTTCGTTCAGGAGTCGGCGTATTGCTCATGCTGCTGACCATCCCGCCGCTCGTCGCGCGCATCCGTTCTGAAGAAACGCTGCTGCACACGCAGTTCGGGGCCGAATACGATGCCTATCGCGCCCGTACGTCGAGATTGATTCCGGGACTTTACTAAGCCCTGCAGATGAAAGCGACGTTGGCGTAAGCTGCGTCAAGTTATCTGACGGCCGGCATGCGCTTCCTTACCCGCTGAAAGACTTGAGGCCGGTTCGGTTGACCGGGCAATTGCAACAGGAAGTTTCTGCCGGCAGCGGATACGCCCCGTTCGGGCGCTTGCTCATTGCGAGAATGTAACTGTGTAATGCCGTGAAAAATGACTGTAGCGTGAATGTCGACTTGGCTCTCTAGGATGCATGAACGCAAACCGTTGCGATTCATTCATGCAAGGAGATTCCCATGCTCAGCCCTCACGAGTTGTCGACACTGCTGCTGATCCAACACTCGCCGTCGCAAGTGGAACCTCAATGTTCCGACGTGGCGAGTCTCGAGCACGAGCACCTCGTCAGCATTGATGCGAGCACGAATGGTCGGGCTACGCCGCGCCTGACTTCACAAGGCTCCGAATTACTGCAGCAATTGCATCGCTTCTGCACCCGTGAGTTTGCCGAGAACCACTGAATCTGCCTTAACACGCGCCGCCGTTCGCCACAGGTTCATTGCCGTCCTGCGTCATGACGAGTGCATGCGCCGCGGTGAGAATCGACAGCGCCAGTTCGTGATCATCTACCGCACGCGCCAAAGTGATTGCTCCCACGATAGTGGCCGCGACCCCCAGCCCCAGCGTTTCGCCTCCGCTCCCCGCCGCTTGCGTCAACTGATCTGCAAGCCGCCGCAAGTGCGTGGTGTAGAGCGCTTTCACGTCCGCCGTTGCGTGCACCGCATCGCCAGCGAGTGCGCAAAGCGCGCATCCGGTGCCGGGATTATCCGCGTGAGCGGGGTGCAGGTAAGCATCGGCGATTGCTTCGAACGGTGTCTTTGAATGTTCCGCCGCATCGGCCGCGCGCGACATCACGCGTGCCTCGCCCCGCGTCATTGCCTGTTCCAGCGCAGCGACGATCAACGCATCGCGCGATGAAAAATGTCCGTAGAACGCGCCGTGCGTCAGCCCGGCGCTGCGCATGCAGTCGGCCACGCCCAGCGCCTCCAGCCCATGTTCGCGGATCTGCCGCGCGGCCGTATCCAGCACACGCTGCCTGCTTTCCGCCTTCTGCACTTGTGAAAAGCCCATCGCAATCCTCGCTTGACAATCTGCATGACGAGGATAATACTGAATTTGTGGATTATGTTCAACATTCAGATTGATGGCGCATTGTAGTAGCCGATGCAATCTTTCAGCCGCGACCGGGCGGCGACCAGCACAGGAGAAGGACTCATGCGATTCAGTAATAAAACTGCCCTGATTACGGGCGGAAACAGCGGTATCGGTTTTGCGACAGCGAAGTTGTTGATTGCCGAAGGGGCGCGCGTGGCGATCACGGGGCGCGACCGTGCGAAGCTCGACGAGGCGGTCTCCGAGCTGGGCGCAAACGCGCTCGGCATTCAGGCGGATCTGGACGATCCCACAGCAATCGATTCGGTGATCAAGCAAGTCGGCGACGCTTACGGTTCGCTTGATATCGTGTTTGCCAACGCGGGAATTTCAGGGCCAACGCCATTGGGCGGTACTACCGCTGCTGCGTTCGAGGCCATCCTGCGCACCAACGTGACCGCGGTCTTCCTGACGGTTCAGGCAGCGCTGCCGTTGATGTCGGCGGGGGGATCGATCGTGCTGAATGGTTCGGTCATGCGCGAGCTTGGCCGGGCGGGTACGGCGGCGTATTCGGCGTCCAAGGCCGGCATTACCGGCATGGCGAAAGTGTTCGCCGGCGAGCTGGTGCAACGCGGCATTCGCGTGAACACGGTGATCCCCGGCGGCACCCGTACGCCGATCTGGACGCGCGGTGCACGGGCGGGCGCCACGATCGACGGCACGGAAGAAGCGTTGTCGTCGGCTATTCCAATGGGACGCTTCGCGGCCGCCGAAGAAGTCGCGGCGGCGGTTGCGTTCCTTGCGTCGGATGGTGCGTCCGGAATCACGGCGGCCGAGATAGTGGTCGACGGCGGCACGATCGGCGCGCCATGGGGCGCACCAGCGCTTCGCGCAAGTTAAGCTCGCCTCACCCCTGGCGCGACGCGCGCATGGGCGTGGTAGCCCATATGACGAACGCAGCGGGCACGCTTACCGTCCCCGCAGCGTTTCCGATGGCGATTCGCCGAACATCGCCTTGTAGACCATCGCGAAACGCCCGAGATGCGCGAAGCCGCAATCGAGGGCGATCTCAGCGACCCTCACATCCAACGGCGCTGCGCGCAACGCATCGCGTGCGCGTTCCAGCCGCAGTTGCCGCACATATTGCATGGGACTTACGCCACGAAACTGCTGGAAGCCGTCGCGCAACGTGCGAGCCGAGACGCCGACGGCGTTGGCAATATCGAGTAATTCCAGCGGCTCCCGGCAATTAGCTTCGATGAACGCCTCCGCGCGCTTCACGAAGCCGGGCGACACCAGCGAACGCTTCGAAGCGAGGGTCGACGCTATTTCATTGCCCACATGACCCGTGGCAAACAGATCGATCAGCAAACCTTCGAGTTGCGTCGCGACACGCGGGTTACTGCGCGCACTCGCAAGCAATTCGGGCGAACTCGCGACCAGTTGCAATTGCTGCATCCATCCGCGCAAATGCGCGCTGCCCACCGGCACCAGCGCGGCAAAATCCGGCGCGGCAAAATTCGATTTAACCAACCCCGCCTGCGCGTTCAGCGCCATGGGATCGATCCGCAGCACAAACTGCTCGCAGCCAGGCGAGAGCAGCGCGTCGAACGCCTGTCCGGGCGCACATAAAACGCCCTGGTTACGGTTCACCTGCATGGAACGTCCCATCGTGCGGACTTCCGCGTCGCCGGTCACGCAAAACATCAGAAGGTAATAACCGTCCACCGACTTGACGTTCACGCGCATGGCGTCGCCGAAAGCGATCGTGCCGAGACCCAGCCCCCCAAGCTTGACGAAATCCATGTGCGAGCGGCCGCGGCCCGTGCCTGAGGGCACGAGCGCGTGCGGCTGCATCACACGCGAGATCAGCTCGCGGGTTTCATCAAGGTCAGTCGATTCGAATAATCGATAGCCCCGCAACGCGTCAGCGCGAAAGGCGGCTTGAGACATGGACGGTACCGGTCAGTGAAAACAATCACGACGAAAGCTAAGGCAGATAGTAAGTCAGTTCGCAGTTCTGCCCGAGGCCCGTGCCGCCCAACACCCTTCGTCCCGCGAAAACCTGCCGGAAGTGGATAGCGGGGCTTGGCGCGCAGCCGTTATCGGATAGACCCGCTATTTTGGCGCACCAAAAATCGCATCACACCAACCCCACCAAAGGAGAAACAGCCTTGGAAACGAATGCGACATGCGCCCCCGACGCGCCCGATGCACCGGATGCAAGGGCCGAATTCCCGCTTCGCCCGATGAACCCGCTCGACTCCGACGCAGTGACTTTTCCGCGTGATGACGGCTCGCGCGTGCCCTACAAGGTCTTCAGCTCGCAGGCGGTCTACGAGCGCGAGCAGGAGCGGATCTACCGCGGACCGACCTGGAATTTCGTGGCGCTGGAAGCCGAAATCCTGAATCCGGGCGATTTCAAAAGCACCTTCGTCGGCGACACGCCCGTCGTCGTCACACGCAACGACGACGGCTCGCTGGCGGCGTGGGTGAACCGCTGCGCGCATCGCGGGGCGTCTGTCTGCAGGAAGTCCCGCGGCAACGCAAGCTCGCACACGTGCGTGTACCACCAGTGGAGTTTCGACAAGAGTGGCAACTTGCTGGGCGTGCCGTTCCGGCGCGGCCAGAAAGGCATGACCGGCATGCCCGCCGACTTCGATCCGAAGAACCACAGCTTGAGAAAGCTTCGGGTGGAGAGTTATCGCGGACTGGTGTTCGCGAGTTTCAGCGAAACGGTTGGTCCCTTGCCTGAGTATCTCGGCGCGGAAATGCGGCCGTGGATCGATCGGATCTTTCACAAGCCGATTGAATATCTCGGCTGCACGCGGCAATTCTCAAGGTCGAACTGGAAGCTTTATTTCGAGAACGTGAAGGACCCGTATCACGCGAGCATGCTGCACCTGTTCCATACGACGTTCAACATTTTCCGCGTCGGCATGAAGGCGCGTTCCATACCCGATGCAACGCATGGACTGCACAGCATCATTACGGTGACGAAGACCGGCGAGGACACATCGGCCGCGTACAAGCAGCAGAACATTCGCTCCTTCGACGAAGGTTTCACGCTTGAAGATGACTCCATCCTCGGCCTGATCTCCGAATACGAAGAAGACACGACCAATCATATCCAGCCGATCTTCCCGCAACTCGTGATCCAGCAGATTCACAACACGCTGGTTGCACGGCAGTTGCTGCCTAAAGGTCCCAACAGCTTCGAGTTGATTTTCCACTTCTTCGGATATACCGACGACACGCCGGAAATGCGCGAGTTGCGCATCAAGCAGGCGAACCTGGTGGGACCTGCAGGCTATATCTCGATGGAAGACACGGAAGCCACCGAACTGGTTCAGCGCGGCACGATCCGCGACGCCGGCGCAACGTCGGTGATCGAAATGTCGCGCGGCAATCCGGACCAGCAGGACACGGTCATCACCGAAAGCCTGATCCGCAAGTTCTGGGTTGGCTACCAGAAGCTGATGGGTTATTGAACGTCGAGGAAAGAGATCATGGAAGCAATGAAGCTGTGGTTCGAACTGCACATGCTGCAGGACCAGTACATCAACAACCTCGACAACGATCGGCTCGAAGCGTGGCCGACGCTGTTCACCGAGGACTGTCTCTACGAGATCGTGCCGAAAGAAAACGCCGACATGGGCCTCCCGATCGGCATCATCTATTGCACCAACCAGAAGATGCTGCGCGACCGCGTGGTGTCCCTGCGCAATGCCAATATCTTCGAGGAACACAGCTACCGGCACATGACGTCGGGGCTCTGCGTGATGGCCGAGAAGGACGGCGTGATCGAGACGGAAAGCAATTACGTGGTGATCCAGACGCGCACCGATGGTGAATCGAATGTGTATCAGGCGGGCAAGTACTACGACAAGGTCGTGCGTACCGACGCAGGTTTGCGTTACCAGTCCAAGCGGGTGATCTATGACACCTCGCGTGTGCAGACCCTGCTCGCCACACCGATCTGAAGGAGATAAGAATGAACCAGTTGGCTCAAGCCTGGTTTCCAGTCGGCGCACTCGATGACTTCGAAGAAGGTGAACCGGTCGCGGTTGTTGCGGGTAACAAACCCATCGCGGTTTTCCGTTTAGGAGAAGAAATTTTCGCGCTGCACGATCTTTGTACGCATGGCCACGCGCGTCTCTCGGAGGGGTTCGTGGAGAATGGTTGTGTCGAATGTCCGCTGCATCAAGGGCTCGTGGACATTCGTACGGGCGCGCCGCAGTGCGCGCCTATCGTGGAAGCGGTCCGCACGTATCCGGTTCGCATCAACGAGGGCAGCGTCGAGATCCATGTCGAATGAAGCCTATGTAATTGTCGGCGCGGGGCATGCCGCGCGGCGTGCCGCCGAAACGCTTCGGTTGAAGGCGCCGGAGAGCCGCATCCTGATGATCGGCGAGGAAGCGGAACTGCCTTACGACCGGCCGGTGTTATCGAAGGATGCATTGCTTGGAATCGAAGGCGAGCAACGTGCTTTTATCCGCGATGCGCACTGGTACGCGCAGCAGCGTATCGAGATGCGGCTGGGCGTGCGGGTGAGCGCGATCGATCGCGAACAGCGGTGCGTGGTTCTCAGCGATGGCGCGCGGATCGGCTATGAGCGTTTGCTGATCGCGACCGGGTCCCGCGTGCGGCGTTTCAGCGGACCGGTCGAGGAGGGCGTGGCGCTGCATTACGTTCGTACCATCGCCGATGCCCGTGCGCTGCGCGAAGCGCTCGCGCCGGGCGCTCGGGTCGCCGTGCTGGGAGGTGGGTTCATCGGGCTGGAAGTGGCGGCGTCGGCGGTATCGCGTGGCTGCTCGGTGACGGTGATCGAGCCCGCGAGCCGCTTGTTGCAGCGATCGATGCCGGCTGAAGTCGGAGCGTTCATGCTCGGGTTGCATCGGCGTCATGGCGTGGATATGCAGCTCGACACCACGCCGCTTGCCATCGACAAGACGCCCACCGGCTCTCTCGTCAAGACCGATCGCGGCGACGTGCCGGCAGAAGTGGTGGTGATCGGCATAGGCGTCGTGCCTAACGTGGAGCTTGCCGTATCAGCGGGATTGCTCGTCGATAACGGCATTGTGGTGGACCAACACTGTCGAACAGCAGATCCGCTGATCTTCGCGGCAGGCGAAGTGACGAGTCATTTCAACGCGCTGCTGGGACGGCATGTGCGCGTGGAGTCGTGGCAAGTGGCGGAGAACCAGCCTGCCGTGGCAGCCGCGAACATGCTTGGCGGCGAGGAACATTACGCCGAGATGCCGTGGCTTTGGTCTGATCAATATGATTGCAATGTGCAGACGCTGGGCGTTTTTGCGGCGCATCAATCGGTCTTCAGGCGCGACGACTCGAAAGGAGACGCGTTCTGCATGCTGGCGCTTGGCGTGGACGACAGACTCGAGGCTGCGGTGACGGTGAACTGCGGCCGGGAAATGGCGGTGTGCCGACGGTTGATGGCTGCAGGAAAAGTATTGGACCACGCCCGTCTCACCGATCCGGATACGCCGCTTAAAGCCTTGCTCAAATAGAGGTTTGTCTTGACCGGAGGCGGTGCCTAAGTCGAAACGAAAGCTTATTCGGAAAGCTTGAGAAGCGCGCGGGTATGATCTACGTCTGGAAGTTTCTGGGGCGGCGAACAAGCAGTGGCGGATACCCGTCCACCGCTCAACGCCGCGGACAAACTGGACGTAGAGGAGAGATTTAACGCATGAAGTTCGACACAGTCGTGCTGGGCGCGGGCATCGTGGGTGTATCGATCGCCATTCATTTGCAAAAGCGTGGCCGCTCGGTCGCGCTGGTGGACCGAAAGCATCCCGGACTCGAAACCTCGTTCGGTAACGCGGGGCTGTTACAGCGCGAAGGTGTCTATCCCTACGCGCTTCCCCGCGACATCGGCACGCTGATGCATTACGCGCGCAACTCGTCCATCGACGTTCATTACCACCGCGATGCATTGCCCGCGCTCGCGCCCTTCCTCTGGGCATACTGGCGCAATTCCGAACCCGCGCGCCATGCCGCCATCGCGCGCCAGTACGCCACGCTGATCGAACATTGCGTGACCGAGCACGAGATCCTCGCGCAGGCAGCCGGCGTTGAGTCGTTGTTGCGGCCAACGGGTTGGATCAAGGTCTTCCACAGCGCGGCGGCTCAGGATGGCGAGCTGCGCGATGCCGAGCGTTGGCATCGCGAGTTTGGCGTGCACTACAAGCTCCTCGATCCGGCGAAGTTGCAACTTACCGAACCGCATCTCGACCGCTCGCTAGTGGGTGGCTTGCATTACACAGATGCAGTGTCGGTCACCGATCCGGGCGCGTTGGTCGCGGGATATGCGGCGTACTTCGAGCGCTTGGGCGGCCGCTTCCTGACGGGCGATGCGACCTCGCTGGAAGCCGAGGGCGACGGTTGGCGCGTGATGACGCAGGAAGGTTCGGTCAGTGCATCGTCGGCGGTGATTGCGTTGGGGCCTTGGGCGAAAGACGTCACAACGGCACTGGGCTACCGGCTGCCGCTGGCGGTCAAGCGCGGTTACCACATGCACTACGCACCACAACCCGGGACTGTGCTGAATCATCCGGTGCTGGACGTGGATAATGGTTTCCTGCTTGCGCCAATGGCACGCGGCATACGGCTTACAACGGGCGTTGAGCTGGCCGATCGCGATGCGCCGAAGACGCCCGTGCAACTGATGCGCGCTGAGCCCTTGGCACGTACGCTGTTCCCGCTAGGCGAGCGGGTAGACGACGAACCGTGGATGGGCCGGCGTCCGTGTACCCCCGACATGATGCCGATCATTGGCCCCGCCCCGCGTCACAAGACCATGTGGTTCGCGTTCGGACACGCGCATCACGGACTGACACTCGGCGCGGTTACCGGGCGGCTGATCGCGTCCATGATGACGGGGGAGGATCCGTTCGTCGATGTCACGCCGTTCAGGGCCGACCGCTTTGAATCGGTTTGAGGGCGGCAAAGGGGGACGTAAGGCGTGACCTGCTCTGAAAATTTGTCGATAGCCCCGTAGAATTGGCTAGACACCAAGCATGTCCCGCTCGATTCGGCCCTGAACCGAACGCTCAATCCCTCATCCTGCCAACGCCAATGAACGCTACCGCTACCGAAAACCACGTGAATCAACCCGAGATCTGGCTGATCCGTCATGGTGAAACCGAATGGAGTCTTTCCGGCCAGCACACCGGCCGTACTGACATTCCGCTGACCGACCACGGGCGCGAACAGGCGCGTTGGCTGCGGCCGGTGCTTGCGGCGCAGCCCTTCGACCTTGTGCTGTGCAGCCCGATGTCTCGCGCTCGCGATACCTGTGCCGAGGCAGGTCTTGGTGCTCAGGCAGAGGAAGAGCCGCGCCTGAGCGAATGGAACTACGGTATCTATGAAGGCCGTACGACGCACGATATCCGTGCTGAAGATCCTGACTGGGCCGTGTGGACGTCGACTATGACAGACGGCGAAAACGTAGAAGACATCCAGGCGCGGGCAGAGTCCCTGATCGCGCGACTGCTTGCCACGAACGGGCGCATCGCGCTGTTTTCGCACGCGCATTTCCTGCGGGTTCTGGGTGCGTGCTGGATGAACGATTCAGCGGCGCTGGGGGCACATCTGCTGCTCGATACCGCGTCGGTCAGCGTGCTGGGTTTCGATCGCGAAACAAGGGCGCTGAAGCAATGGAACGTGCGTCCGCAATCGTAGGGCCGCACCTGCAGGTCAGAACAAGTCCTCGTGCCGGCAATTCACGAGGATCTCTGCGACGCTTGCCGTATTCGGCATCGCAATGGTGTTCGCGATGAGCAAGGCCAGATCCTCAGGCTGGGTCATCGCCTGAGGTTCCAGATCGGCTATGCCCGCCGCCATGTCGGTATTCACGAAGCCGGGGCAGATCGCTGTCGCGCGAATGCCGTCATCCCAGCCGGCTCGCCGCACGGCATGATTCAACGCGATTACCGCGTGCTTCGACATCTGGTAACCCGCGTTCAGGTTCTTCACGCGCTTGCCGGATAACGACGCAATCTGCACGACGCGCGCATCGCCGGGTTTGCGCAGATGCGGCAACGCGGCCTGGATCAGGCGGAAGGGCGCCTTCACGTTGATATCGAGCGTCTCTTCGAGTTGCTCACTCGTGCCGTCCTCGAGCGTGATGTGCGTGCAGATTCCCGCGTTGCTGATCAGGACATCGATGCGGCCAAAATGCTCGACGGTCGCCTCGACCCAGCGTTGTCCGCTGAGCGGATCGCGTGCTTCATAGGCAAACGTAAATGCATCGAAGGGAAAGTGAGACGACGAAGGGTCGCGCATGCCCAGCGACAGCCGATAACCTCGTCGGTGCAACTCCGTCGCCACCGCCAGGCCGATGCCGCGATTCGCGCCGGAGATCATCGCTACCTTGTCCATTCTCCAGGTCCCTGGTTTTAAAAACCCGCGTCGATAACGATCTTCGTGCCGTCACTGAAACGGCTTAGCCGGAACATGTGTGGATCGACAAGCGGTGTGTCGTTGGTGATCAAATCCGCCATCAACTTTCCTGCAGCTGGACCAATGCCAAAACCATGCCCTGAAAACCCGGTGCTGATGAAAAGCCCCGGCACGCTTTCAACGTCCGATATCACTGGAATGGCATCCGGCGTCACGTCCATCAGACCCGCCCAACGCTGAGCGATGCGCGCACCGCTCATGTGCGGAAAGACCTTCACGAACTCACGCAGGCCGGCATCGGTATAAGCGGAAATAGGCTCGGGGTCGAGCGTGCGAACGTCCTCGAAGGCGGTGCGTTGATCAAGCGCCCAATGACGCGGCCGGCGTAGTTCATCGAAGAAACGCGCGCCCAGGCCAATCCGCAATGCGCCCATCTGACTCTTGAGTGCTGGGATATATTGAGGTAGAAGGCGGAAGCTGTCAGGCGTGATATCCGTGTAGGTACGAAAGCCGAATGCAATCGTATAACCGCCGTCCACGCGCTTGCGGAACGCGAACTCCTTGTTGCTGGCGCTCACCGCAGGACCGCCTTCTATAGGCGATGTCCGCAACACGGAAGCCTTCACCATCAACTGCGGCACGTTGACATCCAGATTCCCGCAGAAGAGCCGTGACCACGCGCCGCCCGCCACCACCACGCTCTTGCAGCGAATTGTTCCCAGTTCCGTCACCACTGCGCTGACGCGTCCAGCGCTTGTTTCCACACCGCGCACCGCGCAAGGCGTGAGGATTTTCACGCCGCGTTTGCGCAGTGCATTGGCTATTGCCGGTGCGGCTTTCTGCGGTTCGGCCCGGCCATCGCCGGGGGTGAACAGGCCGCCCTTGAAAGCCCTTGCCGCACCTGGGAGCAAACCAGCAACGGTCTTGGGGTCGACCTCGCGGGTATCGAATGCATCGTTTCCGGCTAACGCACGCGCTTTCTCAAGCCATACGCGATGCCCTTCCATCTTCGCGTCGTCGTTAGCCATGTACAGGATGCCGCATTGCTTGAAACCGGTGTCGATGCCGAGTGTCTGATCAAGCGTGCGCCACAGTTTCAGGCTTTCGATACTCAGTTCGAACTCGCGCATGTCCCGATGCGTGACACGCACCCAGCCCCAGTTGCGGCTGGATTGTTCGCCCGCTATATAGCCCTTCTCGCACACGGCCACGCGCAGGCCTTTGTCGCTTAGATACAGCGCCGTGCTCACGCCAATAATCCCGCCACCGACCACCACGACATCCACTTCGTCCGGCAAGGTGGTGTCGTCGGTGACGGTTTCGACTGGTGGTCCCATAAGCTTGTTATTCCGTGCCTTTAGTTGTGTTGTTCGGCCATGCCGGCGCGTGCCGCTGCGGCCGCTTGACGCTTGAGTTGCTTGCGCGTGGTTGCCGTGCTTGCGCCGCCGTAACGCGGATTCGAATGGCGGTTGGTCCAGCGGTCGATATGATTGATCGCGTGCGTGAGGGGCACGGTAATCAGCAAGTAGACGAACCCGGCGGCGACCAGCGGAGACAGGTTCGCCGTATTTACCGACGTGTTCTGTCCAATGGTGAACAGGTCCCGTTGCGAAGTCAGCAAGCCGAGAAAATAAACGAGGCTTGAATCCTTCACGATCGAAATGAACTGGTTCGCGAGCGCGGGCAGAATTCGCCGGACGCCTTGCGGCACGATCACATGGCGCATGGCAGTCCAATACGTCATGCCGAGCGCCTGACACGCGGAGAGCTGCCCTTTGCCCACGCTCTGTATGCCCGAACGAAAGATCTCCGCTATATACGCCGATGAAATCAGACCGAGCGCCACGATCGCAAGCGGATACGGATTCGGGCCGAAGACCGCAAGCCCGACCGGCGCGAGTCCTTGCCCCACGAGCAGGATCACGAGCGCCGCCGGCAGACCGCGAAAGACCTCGACGAACACACGCGCCGGCACTTCGAGCCAGCGCATATGCGACACCGCCATCAACGCCAGCACCATGCCCGCGATGATCCCGAGCAAGGTCGAGAACAGCGACAGCACGAGCGTGTTGACGAGCCCGGTTTCGAGCAGCGCAGGAAGCGATCCCGTGAGCAACTGCCAGTCGAGGAAGTTCTGCAGGAATGCGTTCATGGCGCTCTCCGGATCATGTCGGCGAAAATTCAGCTACCGGTTTTCATCTCGTACGGCGGCAGGCTGGCGGGCTTCGGATAACCCGGATGGAACTGCGTATAGAGCTTCATCCAGGTGCCATCGGCAACCAGCTCGTTAAGCGTCTTGTTGACCGCGGCTTCGAGCTTGGCATTGCCCTTGCGCATCGGAAAACCGGCCGGCAGGTTGATCGCGGAAATATCCAGCCGGTCGGCGAGATTCAACTGCGGGTACTTGCTTTGCAGACCGTCGACGAGCGATTTATCGATGAAGAAACCATCAATATATTTCGAGCGCAGGGAGAGAAAGCCCGCGTTCACGTTAGGAAAACGCACGATCTGCGCGCCCGGCAAATAGCTGTCCGAATACGTGTCTTCAATCGTACCTTGCACCACGCCAATGCGCTTGTCCTTGACCGACGCCTTGTCGCTTGTGATCGCGCTATCGGGCAGGGTCGCTACGCTAAGCAGCCCAGTCAGGTAACCCTCGGAGAAATCGACCATCTTCAGCCGGTCCGTGGTGATCGATATCGATCCGGCGGCGAGATCGATCTGCTGGTTCGTCACACTCGGCAGCAAGCCGCTGAAGTCCTGCGCACGAAAGTCGACGCTCAATCCCAGCTTGGCGCCAATCGCGCGCAGCAACTCGACGTCGAAGCCGGTCATCTTGCCGTTATCGATGTAGGAATAAGGCTTGTTGTTGGCGTCCACGCCAGCCATTAGCTTGCCCGGCGCAAGCGTGCCGAGGTCGTCAGCATGGGCGCTGGTCGCGGCTATCAACGAGAAGGAAGCGACGATAGAAATCAGGCTGAGAAAGTGTCGAAACCGCATGATGTTGCTCCATGGAAACCAGCGATGAATTGAAAATACAACGAGTCGATGCAGAGTCACTAACAGGCTTAAAAACCAGGCGTCAGGACAGCGCGCCGCGCACGCGTCCGTTCCAGCAATCGTCGAGCTGATACAGCACGGTGCCCATCGGCACGCTCAAGCTGCGCGCCATGCCGCCCGGACTCAGCGGAAACGGACCTTCGCCGAATGCGCCGGGCGCGGCATCGAGGCTTGATAGTGTTCTTGCAATGCGCTGCCCGAGGTAACTCATCAACGCGACGCCGTTGCCGTTGCAGCCGAGCGCGTAAAAAACGCCGTCGCGCTCGCCAATATGCGCGAGCTTGTCGCCGGTCATCGCGACGTATCCCTTCCATGCATGCGTGATACGCACGTCGCGTAAAGCGGGCCAGAGCTGCACCATCTTCCTGTGCAGGATTCGCGCCGCCTCGCGTTCACCGACTTCGCGAAACGATGGCCGCGAGCCGAACAGCATGCGCGTTCCGTCGGGGGAAGGACGGGTATAAAACAGGTTGCGCTTGGAGTCGCTGATCATGCGGCGGCCCGGATTCAGTACATCCATGAGTCCGGGTGGAAGGGGTTCTGTGGCGATCTGATAACTCGCCACCGGCAGCACGCGACGCGAGAGAAATGGCAGTAAGGGGCCTGTATAACCGTTAGTCGCGACCAGCACTTGCTTTGCATCTATCTTGCCGCGCGCCGTATGGACAGCGAAGCGCGCGCCCGTCCGTTCAATCCGTTCCACCGCCGCGTGCGAATGCAGGCTTGCGCCGCACCGCCGTGCAAGCTCGCGTAGCGCGCGGTGATATTTCGCCGTATGCAGGCCGCCGTATTCATCCACGAGAATGCCGCCGTAGTAATAGTCCGACCCCACCACGGCGCGTTGCTCCGCCCGCGCCACCACATGCACGGTCACGCCGGTTTTCTCGCGCAGCAGCTCGCCTTGCTGGCGCAGCCGCTCGAAATGCCCGGGAGTGAACGCACCAAAAAAGCGGCCGGTTATCTGCAGATCGGCGTCGAGCGATTCACTGGATATCAGGTGCTTGAGATAGTCGAAACTCGCCGTGGATTCCGCCATCAAACGGCCCAGCCGTTCCGCCGATACCCCGCGAATGGCCTCGGTCAGCGCCAGTTTTTGCCCGCTCGACACCATGCCGCCGCTGCGCGTGCTGCCGCCCGCGCCGATCTCGGCGGCATCCAGCACGGCAACCGTTGTACCTTGCCGCGCCGCTTCCGCCGCCGCCGATAACCCGCAATAGCCGCTCCCCACGATCACCAGATCCACGCTCGATGGCAACGCGACGCGCGACGTTTCGGGTGGCGCCGCGTCCCACCAATACGGCGTGATGCGAAAGTCATCGTGGAAAAGGAGTGCGTCTGATCGCATGGTTCGTTGGGGGTGACTAGTTGGGGACCAGTCTAGGAGCGCTTCCGTCATCCGGTCAAATACGGCCAAAAACGTCTGCTATTCAATTTTGATATGACAAGCTTGCGTGCGGGCGGGGCAAATCAAGGGAGAGGGGCACACATGAACCAGAAGCAAATCGAAGCGTTCAGGCTGGTGATCCTGAGGGGATCGATGACGGCCGCGGCCGAAGAACTCGGCACCTCGCAGCCTAGCGTCAGCCGCCTGATTGCAGAGTTGGAGGCGTCGACGGGACTGGCGCTTTTCACGCGCAACGGCGGCCGGATCCAGGCTACCGATGCCGGTACCGCGTTCTATCGCGAGGTCGACCGCAGTTTCGTGGGACTCGAAAAGCTCGGGCATTCAGCGCGGGAGATTCGCCAGTTCGGCAGTGGCCGGCTGCGTCTCGTGGCGCCGCCGGTGTTGGCGTTATCGTTCGTACCCCTTGTGATCGAGCGCTTTCTTGCGGCATATCCGCGTATTGCGATTTCGCTGGAAATGCGCAGTGAAGGCACGATCCAGCGCTGGGCATCGTCGGCCTATTGCGACGTCGGTTTTGCCACCACCACGCCTGACGCGTTCGGCGTGATCAGCGCCGAGTTGTATCGACTGGCCGGGGTCTGCGCGTTGCCCGCCCAACATCCGCTCACCGCGCGCAAGCGCATCCATGCGCGTGACTTGAAGGACCAGAGCCTCATCCTGCCGTCCTACGCCGACGACACCCGCTCGTCACTCGATCGCGCGTTGCGCCAGGCCGGCGTGAACCAGGCGCCGGTGATCGAGACGCCGTACGGCGCCACCATTTGCGCGATGGTCGCGCGTGGCCTGGGTGTGGGCGTGGTGAATCCGCTGGCCACCACCGATACCAATCCGGCCCGCATCGTGTTCAGGCCGTTCTCGCCGGACGTGATGTTTCGCGGCTTCACGGTCTGTCCTCAGTTACAGCATCCGAACCCGCTGGTGACGGCTTTTCTCGATCTCACCAAGGAAACGATGGCGATTGAAGCGGCTCGTTTGCGAGGGTTCGCCGACACGAGTCTGAGCTCTCCGAGCTAGGGGTTTCCCCGATTCGTCTTGACGCATAATATTCACGCATATAAAGTTTTATTCACCGACAGGAATAATGAGATAGAAAAACCGCTTTCGATGGAGACGAAAATTTTGACTCAACCCCCTCTGGGTTCGCTTGACCGCATTCGCGTTGTTGATTTATCGCGTGTGCTGGGTGGTCCTTACTGCACGCAGATACTCGCCGACCACGGCGCCGAAGTGATCAAGATCGAACCGCCGGCGGGCGATGAAACGCGCACCTGGGGCCCGCCGTTCGATGGCGACACCGCCGCCTATTTCCTCGGCGTGAATCGAAACAAGCTGGGCGTGTCTCTGGATTTATCGCAGGAAGCGGGGCGCACGAAGCTGCTGGCGTTGCTCGAAACCGCCGACGTGCTGATCGAAAACTTCAAGCCCGGCACGCTCGAGCGCTGGGGTATCGGCTACGAACAACTGTTGCAGACGCGCTTTCCGAAGCTCGTCCATTGCCGCGTATCCGGCTTCGGCGCGGATGGTCCGCTCGGTGGCCTGCCCGGCTACGACGCAGCGATTCAGGCGATGGCCGGCATCATGAGCGTGAACGGCGCAGCGGACGGCGAAGCGACGCGCGTGGGCATTCCGATTGTGGACATGGTCACCGGCCTGAACGCCGCGCTTGGCATCCTGATGGCGTTGCGCGAACGTGACGGCAGTCAGCTTGGGCAGTTCGTGGAGTCCACGCTGTTCGATTGCGCGCTGTCCATCCTGCATCCGCACACTGCCAACTACTTCTACTCCGGCACGCCGCCGCAGCGCACCGGCAACGCGCATCCGAACATCACGCCGTACGACATGTTCCATACGGGCAGTGTCGATATCTTCCTGGCGGTGGGAAACAACACGCAATTCACAGCGCTGTGCGAAGTGATCTGGGCGCCTCAGCTTGCGGAAGATCCGCGCTTCGAGAGCAACAAGGCGCGCACGGCGAATCGCCGCGAACTGCGTCGCGAACTGGAAAGCGTGTTCGACCGCTGGGACGGTGCGCAACTTGCCGATACGCTCATCCGCCGGGGTGTGCCGTGTGCGCCGGTGCTGTCCATCGATGCCGCGCTCGACTTGCCACATACAGCGCATCGCGAGATGGTGGTGTCGATGGAGGGTTACAAGGGCATCGCCTCCCCGATCAAGCTCAGCCGCACGCCTGCTACCTACCGGACACCGCCGCCCAAGCTCAACGAGCACGAGGCGCAGGTCTTTAATCAAACCCCGAAGGGAGACGCCTGATGCTCGCGCTGACTGGCACTATCGCGATCGTCACGCTGTTTGGCCTGATCATCACCAAGCGGCTTTCGCCGCTGGTGGCGCTGATCGCGGTGCCGACGGTCGCGGCGCTGGCCGCGGGCTTCGGGTTATCGACGGCGAAATTTGTCGTACATGGGGTGCAGGCTATCGGCCCGGTAGCGGGGATGTTTGTATTTGCGATTCTTTTTTTCGGAATACTAACCGATGCGGGCATGCTGGATCCGATCATCAACGGCATCTTGCGGATGGTCGGCGGCAAACCCACGCGAATCGTGATGGGATCGGCGCTGCTCGCGCTGCTGATCCATCTGGACGGCTCGGGCGCGGTCACGTTTTTGGTCACCATCCCCGCCATGCTGCCGCTCTACACACGTCTGGGACTCGACAAACGGATCCTTGCCTGTGTTGCGTCGATGGCGGCCGGTGTGAACTTCCTGCCCTGGGTGGGACCCATGTTGCGGGCGTCCGCCGCGCTGCATATTCCGACCACTGTGATCTTCTATCCGATGATCCCACTGCAAGTCGTCGGCCTCGCGTTCGTATTCGGCTCCGCTTACTGGCTTGGCAAACGCGAAGAGAAGCGCCTGGGCCTCGGCAAGGGTGCGCCGCAAGCTGCGCTGCAACCGCGTGAACTCTCGGTGGAAGAAGCAGCATTGCGACGGCCCGAGCGTTTCTGGATCAACGTGGTGCTGACCGTGGTCGTGCTTGCCACGCTGGTGAGCGGGATCGTGGACCCGGTCGTGATGTTCATGCTGGGCACCGTGGTCGCGCTGATCGTGAACTACCCCGAGGTCAATGCGCAGCGCGCTCGTATTGATGCCCACGCGAAAGCCGCACTGATGATGGCAAGCGTGCTGCTCGCGGCGGGGGCGTTCACCGGCATCATGTCAGGCACCGGCATGCTCTCCGCCATGGCGCAGGTCGTCGTGCAGCACGTCCCCGCCGAACATGCGCGTCACATGCCGTTCGTGCTCGGTTTGCTGTCCATGCCGCTGTCCCTGCTGTTCGATCCCGACTCGTTCTACTTCGGCATTCTTCCCGTCATGGCGGAGAGCGCGAAGCTGCTTGGCGTGCCGCCTATACAGATGGCGCAGGCCGCATTGCTCGGTCAGATGACCACGGGTTTTCCTGTGAGTCCATTGACGCCCGCCACGTTCCTGATCGTCGGTCTGACAGGCGTTGAGCTGGCCGAGCACCAGAAGTTCACGATCCCGTTCCTCTTTGCGGCCACCTTGCTGATGGTTGCGACCGCGGTGGTGATCGGCGTATTTCCGCTTTAGTATCGGGACCTCCACATATGAATTTCGAACTCACTGAAGACCAGCAATCCATCAAGGCTGCGATCGAAAAACTCTGCGAACGCTACGATGACGACTACTGGCTCGAACGCGACCGCGAAGGCGGTTTTCCCCACGACTTTCATCGCACGCTGGCGGACGCGGGCTGGCTTGGCATTGCGATGTCGCAGGACTACGGCGGCTCGGGGCTTGGCATGACCGAGGCGGCGTTGATGATGCAGACCATCAGCGCGTCGGGCGCGGGTTTGTCGGGTGCGTCGGCGGTACATATGAACATCTTCGGGCTGAATCCCGTGCAGGTGTTCGGGAGCGCGGAACAGAAGCGGCGTTTCCTGCCGCCGTTGATAGAAGGATCCGACAAGGCATGTTTCGCTGTCACCGAACCCGATTCGGGGCTCGACACCACGCGGCTTAAAACGCAGGCCGTGCGTGATGGTGACCACTACGTGCTAACGGGCCGCAAGATCTGGATATCGACGGCGCAGGTGGCGAACAAGATGCTGATCATCGCGAGGACCACGCCAATCGATCAGGTCGCTAAACCGACCCAGGGTTTGAGTCTCTTTTATACCGACCTCGATCGTACGAAAGTCGAAGTGCGCGAGATCGAAAAGATGGGCCGCAAGGCGGTGGATTCGAATATGCTTTTCATCGATGGCTTGCGTGTTCCGGCTGATGACCTGATCGGCGAGGAAGGCGAAGGATTCAAATATTTGCTGCATGGTTTGAATCCCGAACGCATCCTGATTGCGGCCGAAGCGATTGGTCTAGGTCAGGCCGCGCTAAGGCGAGCCACGCAATATGCAAAGGAGCGGGTGGTGTTCGGGCGTCCGATTGGACAGAACCAGTCGATCCAGCATCCACTCGCGCAGTCATGGATGCAGCTCGAGGCTGCGAGCCTGATGGTGTTCAAGGCGGCCTCGCTGTATGACGCCGGCCAGGCGTGCGGCGCCGAAGCGAACGCGGCCAAGTATCTTGCAGCGGAAGCGGCGTTCCAGTCATGCCAGACCGCGATGTCGACGCTTGGCGGCATGGGGTACGCAAAGGAGTATCACGTTGAACGTTATTTGCGCGAGTGTATGATTCCGAGGCTCGCACCGGTCAGTCCGCAAATGATCATGTGCTTTATCGCAGAGAAAGTGCTTGGGCTCCCTAAGTCGTATTAGCGTCGGTCGTATTAGTGCTAGCAACCCGCCTGAAACAAGTGGAACGAATTGCCATGGATGTCAAACTCGTTGCACGCACGCTCGACTTGTTCGAGCGTTTCGCCACGGAACAGCGGCCGTTGCCGCTGACCGAACTCGCCCGGCTGATGGACGTGCCGGTATCGAGTTGTCTCGCGCTTGCCCGTACGCTGGTGAGCCGCGGGTATCTCTATGAAGTGAAAAAGCGCGGCGGATACTATCCGACCCGGCGGCTGCTGCAACTCGCGCAAGCGATAGATGCGGTCGATCCCGTGCTGGAGATGCTGCATGCGCGGCTAGTCGCATTACGCGATGTCACTGGCGAGACCATCGTGTTGGGAAAGATTCACGATGCCGCCGTGGTGTATCTCGACGTGGTGGAATCGTTCAAGGCGATTCGCTACATCGTGAAGCCGGGCGAGCTTCGTCCCGTGCATGCTAATTCAATCGGCAAGGCGATCTTTGGCGAGCTCTCGCCGGAGCAGCAACAGGCGCTCGCGGCGAAGCTCGGGTTCGAGCGGATGACCGATCGCACGACGGCTGACGTTGCAGCGCTTGTGACTCAGACGGAGTCTGCCAAGAAACGCGGCTGGCATGTCAATCTCGGGGAGAGCGCGCCGGAGCTTTCAGCGGTCGCGATTGCGGTGTCGGTTGGCGGGGACCTGTATGGCATATCGGTGGTTGGGCCGACCGAGCGTATCGAGAAGCAGGAGGAGGCGCATGGGCTGGAGCTTGTGCGGGTAAAGCAGGAGATCGATGCGCAGGAGAAGTGACGCAAGTATCTGGTGGACACCTGTGACGCTGAATTTTTTCTGCTAGATTGAACACCCTTGCTTAGCGTCGTACGGTCGAGGTTTTAAAGTCCGCACACGCTTCCCGTCTGGCGCTTCAATCGACCATGACTTCGCCTACCGCTTTTCCATCCACGCTCGACACCCGGAGTCCGCCCGCGAACCGGGCGAGGATCTGGCGCGAGCCGGCGCTGGCGAATGCCGAATTGCTCCGGGCGGCTTATCGGACGCATCAATTCCCGCCTCACGCACACGACGAATACGCGATCGGTTTCATCGAACGTGGTGCGCAGGCTTATACGCGCGGCCGCAAGGAGCGGTTGATCATGCCGATGGGAAAGATCTGCGTGATCAATCCCGGGCAACTGCACGAGGGCAGGGGGGCGACCGAGACCGGCTGGGACTATCGGATGATCTACGTTCCGCCTGAGGGCCCGGCGATGGTTCTGGCGGGCTCGGAGCCCACTAGCGGGCGCGACCTGCCATTCTTCGCGGAATCGGTCATAGACGACCCTGACACATTGCACGCACTGTATGCCGCACACGTGTGCTCCGAGTCTTCTGACGCCTCGCAACTCGAAAAGGCATCGCGCCTGATCTACGCGCTGCGCCGGCTCATGACGCGGCATGGCCAAGGCGTGCCGCGTGCTCAACTGCCGCGCGCGGTGCGCCGTGCCAGGGAGTTTATCGATGCAAGCGTGGCGGCGAACCCGTCACTTGACGATATCGCGAGCGCGGCGGGCATGAGTCCCTTTCATTTGTTGCGCGAATTCAAGAAGGCGGTCGGCGTGCCGCCTCATGCGTATCTTGTGCAACGTCGTATGGATGAAGCACGCCGCTTGCTGCTGAAAGGTCATGCGCCGAGGAGGGTCGCCATGGAGGTGGGTTATAGCGATCAGTCGCATTTGAGCCGCGAATTCAGGCGCTTTTACGGCGTCCCGCCCAGCACGGCGATTCGTTAGAAAAGTCGTTAGAAAGAACCGCAATTTTCTTCAAAGCGCTCGCTCGGCTGTCCGTCAGACTTGGCTCCATGGGTTCATTGAATGGAGAAAACCATGATCGACTTGCGCAGCGACACCTGTAGTCAACCCACCGAAGCCATGCGTCACGCAATGGCGACGGCAGCGGTCGGCGATGACGTCTATAGCGACGACCCCACGGTCAAACGGCTCGAACGCGAGGTTGCAGATCTGCTTGGCAAGGAAGACGCAGTTTACATGGTGACCGGCACCATGACGAACCAGGTGGCTATCCGGGCGCACACCGAACCGGGCGATGCAGTACTGTTCGATCAGAACGCCCATGTCTACATACTCGAAGGCGGTGCGCCTGCGGCGTATGCGGGCGTGTTGCCGCGCTTGTTACCCGGCGTGCGTGGCATCTTCAACGCAAGTGATGTGGAAGCGGCCATCGGCGTGCCTCACCGGTTCTTTCCCGCCACCATTCCCGCCCCCGTTCGGCTGCTGTGTCTCGAGAATACTCACAACATTGGCGGCGGCAAAGTGTGGCCGCTGGAGCAACTCAAGGCCGTGTGCGACGCGGGACGCGCGCGCGGCGTGAAGCTGCATCTGGATGGCGCAAGGCTTTGGCATGCCACGGCCGCGACGGGCATTGCGGAAAGTGAATACGCCCGGCATTTCGACACGGTCAGCGTCTGCTTTTCCAAGGGACTGGGCGCGCCTGTCGGATCGGCCCTGGCGGGATCGCGCGAATTCATCGCGCGTGCAAGGCGCTTCAAGCAACAGATTGGCGGTGGGTTCAGACAGGCTGGGATCATCGCCGCCGGTGCGCTCTATGCGCTGCAAAACAACCGGGCGCGACTGATCGAAGATCATGACAACGCCCGTCTGCTGGCGCAAGGAATTGCTTCGCTGCCGGGTATCGAGATCGATGTGAATACGGTCGAGACGAATATTGTCCGGTTTGCGGTGACGTCCCTGCCCGCGGGTGAGTTTGTCGAGCGCCTATACGAGAAGGGCCTGTATGTCCTGCCCTCCGCTACCGACGGCGTGCGCGCGATTCCGTATCTGAACATCACGAAAGCGCAGGTTCAGGAAGCCATCGGCATCATTGCATCAGTGGCCGAAGCGTATGCGGAGAAGGCCGGTGCAATGGCAGGAGAAGCCGCAAGGGGCGGCGCGGGATATTAAAAGCAAAGGCGCGATGATCCTTGGCCATCGCACCCCGCCACTGGCGTCTTACGCCGGCGCCCCGGCTTGACGCTTAGGATCGGCCTTCATGAATGCCGGATGCTGGTCACACGCGGCCATGATCCGGTCGATAGTCGGCACATCAGGGATCGCGATCTTGAACACGCGCGCCACTGCAACAATACTTGCGAGGCAGATATCCGCCATGGTGGGTTCATCGCCGTGACAGAATTTGCCCGTTTCCGGCGCGCCCGCAAGACGCTCTTCGATTGCGGCAAGACCCGCGACGAGCCAGCGGATTTGCCAAGCGCGCCACGCGGCATCGTCGAATCCGCCCGTTGTCTGAAGATACTTTTTCACGCGCGGCACGACCAGCGGATGAGTATCGGCAGCGCACATGGATGCAATCGAGCGTACTCGTGCGCGACTGTATAAATCGCTTGGCAACAAGGGCGGCGAGGGCTGCAGTTCGTCGAGGAATTCGAGGATGGCCAGCGATTGTGTCAGCGGTTCGTGCCCTTCTTCTACCAGCGCCGGAATGGACCCTAGCGGGCTAATTTTTAGGAATTCGGCGCTGCGTTGCTCACCCGCGTCAAGATCGATGTTTTGTTCGTGCGCGCTCAGGCCCTTCAAATTAAGGGCGACACGCACGCGAAACGCGGCGGACGAACGCCAGAACGCGAAGAGTTCGAATTGCGCTTGCTCTGACATGCGGATCTTCCTTCGTAGTGGACGGTAGCGGCGACGTTGGCTAAGTCGTCGGCTCTCAACTATGCATGAAAGTGCTTTAGCTTGTGTTGAAAGCTAGGAAGATCCACAAACGCCGATGCCCGGCGAACCTGAGTTCGCCGGGCATCGGTTTCCTGCCAAATCTTAATCTTCAGCTTTTATCAGTTATGTGAGGAAAGCGAACTTGCGTCGTTACCTTGGGCGCGATCACCGGATTGCGTGGTCGTGCTGCGCACGCCGCCGTAAGCGCTTGCGCCCGCGTTGCTCGTCGCGCTTTCCGCTGCGATGGTTTGCGCGCTTTGGCCGCGTTGCGAAGAGGGTGCGCCAACCAGCGGGTTGTACGACGGTGCCGGGCCATAACCGCTGCTGGCGAACGCGGGTGCTGCAAAGGCGGCGGACACAGCGACTAACAACGATGCAATAGGGGTCTTGTTCATGATGGGCTCCGATGCGTATCAATGACTTCATTTCATGGGCTACGCAGCGGTCTTGCTGATTGGTGCGCTGCGTCGATGGGATGCAGTATATGCGCGCACTATCGAAATATTGTACCGATAGAGGGGAATAGTGAATCCGCACGAAATGAACAATTGGAGGTGGTGGGTAATTGCTGAATTCGCTAAGAAAATAGGGCGTGATATTGGTTTCAAACTAAATCGCACGCGCGGTATGCACTCCGTTTAATCGTGGTGGTTCTTCAAGGAAACCGGCTCGGTTTCCTATGTTGAGCAATGAGGCAATCCGCCTCGTAACTCGACAAGCGACGAGCCATGACCAATCCCAGCCGCAGTATCAGTCCGCTACGCCAGCGCATGATGGACGAGATGCGCATGGGCCGCCTCGAGCCCAGAACGCGAGCCAACTATCTCCGCGTGGTGCGACAGTTCACCGTGTTTCTCGGACGCTTGCCTGACACTGCCACCGTCGAGGACTTACGACGCTATCAATTGCATCTGGTTGACCGGGGCGTTTCGCCGATTTCCGTCAACGCGGCAATCGTGCAGGCTTCCAAACTTGGCCCTCGTGTCTCGACGGCGCTCGAAGCTACGCGCAACTGAACACTTTTAAAATTTCAACCGGTGACAACTCGCGAGTCTGCGCGTCCGCATTGCGAATGTATCGGGGAGTGCCGTGAGGTTGCGATGGGTAACCTTCTGTTTGACCGATCGCTTGACGTTTGTCAACACACGTCAATTTTTGACAGAAAGCTTGAGGGAAGACGGTTACGCTAGGGAGGCCAACATCGCAAACGTGACGTCCATTCACATAGGAGACTTAAGCATGCTGAAACAGCAGAACAACGAGACCACATACCTGTTCGTCACTATCGGCTCTTGCACCAAGCTTGGGGGCCGAGTTACACGGGTAACAACCACGGCAGAGTATGAAGGGAAGGCCCTGGCTCGCGTTGGCGATATCGTTACCTATGATGATGGCAGCGAAGCTACCATCATTGACGGCGCTGGGTTTGCCGCCACATGGGATGACAAGCCGTTCGCGCTGGTTGGTTCCCGCCTAAGTAATGGCGACACGATCACAGAAACTTTGCTGGACGGCTGGGGTATCACGGTTCGCGACGGCGAAACGATTCCTGGTCTGTTTGATCCTGCCTACACGCTGCCCCCAATCGCTAAGACGGACGGAGGCAGCAATCATGCGTAAGGCGGCGGTACGGCACGGCGATCCGACGACAACGCGCGGGTTTGTTCTTGCTTACTCGTCAACAATCCACGACGACGGGAAACAGGTTGCGCTGAGCGGCGACGAAGCAACTTGCGGCAATTGCAAGGGCTTATTCAAGATATTCGGCACCGGAGCGGGCATGTCCGAAAAGGGGCGCGTCGTGGTTATTGACGGCGATCAAGTGCTGTGCCCTTGCAAGAAGAACAGGGTAATTGTTGGCAGCAATCCGGGGATTTTTCTTAAGACCACCGACGGCTCGGCGCGCGCGAGCAGTGTTGCCGCCACAACATCGCCATCGCAACCCGTGGATGAGGCGAAGTATTCCCGTTGGTGCTTAGTGCGGGACGGTGTTACTGGCGAGCCAGTCGCTAATCGGAGTTTTGTTGCCGATGTTGGAGGCCGAAGCCAACACGGAAAGACGGACGGGCAAGGCTACGCGAAGATCGAGACCAACGGTGAGCAGTCGTTCAACATCCATGTCATCTTTTCGTCGCCGAAGCGCGTCCTGAAACCTCGTCAAGGAAATTAGTCGTGACAGCAGACTACAACATAGAGCATTGGACTTCGGCTTGTACGATGGTTGGCAGCAGCAAAGACGATGCTGTCCCAATCAAGGTTCACGATCGGGCCGCAACGCGACAAGCAATCATCAACCACGTAAGACAAAACGGCATGAACTTCGTGGAGCGCTCGGACTGGGCTGCGCACAAGAACCGCTCCGAGCGGATGCACGACGACTGGAACTACACCAAGATCGCCATCCATCACGCCGGACGTAGCTTCACGTGCGGCCCTGCTGCGCTTCAGATGCAGGAAATCCAAGACATGCAGATGGGAAAGAGCACAGCGGCGAGCGACGATATCGGCTATCACTATGCGCTTGACTGTTTCGGCAATGTCTTCGAAGGCCGGGATATCCGGTTCAAGGGCGAGAACGTGCACAACTACAACACGGGGGTCATCGGTGTTGTGTTGCTAGAGAACCTCGCCGCCCCCGACGAGGGCCGCGATGGCGTCGCGATGGTCCGTAAGCTTTTCGATGCAATAGGTTTCAGCGAGCGACCGCTCCTACCGGAGCAGCAAAAGCAATCGCTCGAAGCATTCATCGCGATTTTGCGAGAGTTCTTTTTTATTAATACGCTTGGGGGTCACCGCGAGTTTCCTGGCCAACTGGGGGAGGGCAAGATTTGCCCGGGCAATGTTGGCTCGGCGGTCGTAAAAGAACTGCGGAAATTGACTGGTCTAAGTGCGCCATGAATGTGCCTTGGAAATGGCTCGGGGCGATAGCTGGTGCAGCCGTCGTTTTCTTGATGATTGCCTACACGGGCTATGTCAATTCATATTTAGATCACGAGACGCAGACCACGTTCTTCCTGAAACGATATCCGACGTTGCAGGCGAAGTTCTACGACCCGTTCGCAAATGAGGGGGATGACGAGCCGATCGACCAGTTGTCGCCGACCGATCGTGCGCACTTTTCCGACTACTGCAAATATCGGTTTGGGATTGTGGATCGCGACACGAGGGCGCTGCAGCAGTGCAAAGCGAAGATTCCGGGATATTTGCGGTAGGTGTGTACTGTGGGCCTGTAGTCGACGTGGTCGGTTTCCTCCGTTGGGCCTTGTAGGACGCCTGCCCGCTGGCGCTTGGGCGAGTTGACGCGTCGACGGATCAGGGCATCCGTCCGCAACCCTAAACAACGGGAAAAGCTGAATCAGGCTTGAACGCAAAGAGAAGGTGCTAAGCAGCGGCTTAGTTGGCTAGCGCACCTTAAGGCCCTAACCGCCCTCCACCGGCATCTCCTTCAACTCCACATCCGGCGCCATCGTATTCCCTGCGGCAGCACCCGGAACATTGACGGATGATTGCTCAAGCTGGTTGCTGCCCCTGCTTGCCAGCGCGGCGCAATCGCCCATTGGCAAACGCTTAACCACGGCGTACGCCACCAACATGGCCGCCGTGCCGAAGATCGCGTTCCCGGCCGCCTGTCCAATCATCACACCCACAGGTCCATGCCGCATTCCGGCCGCGACGAACGGCACCGTGCCGATAGTCGCGCGCCCCCAGTTGAACAGGGTCGACAACAATGGCCGATCAAGATTGTTGAAGGTCGCGTTCGCGACGAACTGGCAGCCGACGAACGCATAACTCGCCACCAGCCACGAACAGAACGCCGTGATGATGACGGCGGTGTCGCCGCGCGCCGAGAACGCGCGGATCAAGCCACCCTGAGCTAGCGCCAGCACGACCCACGCAACCGCGACCGTCAACAACACGAACACCAGGCTGTTGCGAACAGTTTCCCGAATCCGGTCCGCGCGTCCCGCGCCAAGATTCTGCGCGATGATCGGACCGACCGCGCCGGTCAGCGCATAGATCACCGCGAAGGCCACGGGCGTGATGCGGTCGATGGTGGCTTGCCCCGCCACGGCGGCAGCACCGAAACGCGCCATTGCATGGGTGACGTATGCGCTGGCAACGGGTGTGGCGAGGTTGGTCAGCACGGCGGGCAGCGCCACTTTCATGACCGGCTGGCTGTTGGACCACAAGCGTTCAACGCGGACGCGGGCAATGAGATCGTTGACCCGGGTTGCACCATAGAGGCCGACAAGCGCGAGCGCAACGCGCGCAATATCGTTTGATATGGCCGCACCCGTCAGCCCGAGATGAAAACCGAAGATCAGGACCGGATCGAGGACCGCGGTTACGACCGCTGCCGTCAGCGTGACGGTCATCGCTCGGCGGGCATCGCCGACAGAACGCATCAGTGCCGCCGTGCACATGCCGATAGCGAGGAACACGTAGGTGGGCGCGGTGATCAGCAGGAAGCTGTGGGTCAGAACGCGCGTTTCGCCGGCCGCGCCGAGGGCGTTGAGAATTGGGTCGAGGAACAGGAGCGTGGCGGCGCTCAAGATGAGTGTGATGAGGATCATCAGCACGAGACTCGCCGATGCTACCTGCCTCGCTTTGGCCCGTTGGCCCGCACCAAGAAGCCGCGCAACCGTTGCGCTGACGCCTATGGTCATGCCGATGGAAATGGCGGTGTGGAAGAAGTTAACGGTCCCGGCGAATCCGACTGCCGCGGCAACCGACGTGTCGCCAAGCAGCGACACGTAGAAGAGATTCGCCAGATCGACCGCGAAAATGGCCATCAATCCAATCGCCCCGGTTCCTGCCATGACCACGACGTGGCGCAGGGTCGAGCCGTGTACGAAGCGAGCGGAGTCATGGTGGCGTTTTGTTGTCATGGTCGAGCATGGGTAGTGGAAGGTGGACCGGTGGACTGATGGACAAATCATCGCATGAATGATCTTTGTTTCCGCGGCTGCAAGGATGATTGTCCGACAGCACTCATTTAGGAGAAACGAATGCAGTGTTATACGCGTGTTGTGGGAACAGTATCCTGCGCACGTTGCGGCTTCTCCATGTCAGGGCATTTTCAAGATGATCGATCGCCTACAATGTTTCTGGCCGCCGTGGCCGGACTCGCGACATGGCATTGAATGTGTCGGGAACGTGTCTTGCACGGCGGCTCCATGAAGCAGCGAACGCGCTGCTTCACAACGTTGTTGACTACGTCGACCAAGGGACAAACATCATGAGCATTTTTGGCACGATCCTGAGCAAGATCTTCCCTTCAAGCCATCCTGCTATTACAGCGCCCGCACCGGTTGCCGATCCGGCCGCGCCCCCCGCGGCAGACGCAAGCGCAGCACCCGACGCCGCTGCAGCGCCGGCTGCGGCCGCTGAACCGGTGGATGTCGAAGCGGTCCTCACCGACATGCAGGCTAATACGTCGGAGCAATTGAACTGGAGGACATCGATCGTCGATCTGATGAAATTGCTCGGTCTCGACAGCAGCCTCGGCGCTCGCAAGGAACTGGCCGGCGAGCTGCACTACTCGGGCGACACCGACGATTCCGCATCGATGAACATCTGGCTGCACAAAGCCGTGATGGAACAGCTCGCGGCCAATGGCGGCAAGGTGCCGGACAGCTTGAAGGGCTAAGCTTCGCGTCGCCCTTGTGGCGACGGCTGGCACGCGTTGGCGCTTGCGCGGGTATGGCAAGACGGCAGGCGTGCCAGCATGATTTCGCAACTGTTAAATCTGGGTGGCGTCATGCCCTTGTCACATTGTTTTGAATGACACTGCGCCATGAAATAGGCGTGGTTATCGCTCAAGCTTCAACGCCTTCCCATATCCCGTTAGTTCCAGAAAAGCGTGGCCTAGCGTTTTACCGTCACGACTCACCAATACCGCTCCCTCCCAATACACTGCACCAGTCGACTGGCTGGAGTCGAGCTCCTGATCGTCCATCAATGGATCGAGCTGCCACGTAAGCGCGCCGGTCCTGACCGTCTCCGATACCGGATAAGACGTGCCGGTGCGCGGCGAGCGCCAGGTCCTGCGCGGCGTGAAGTCGACCTGGTCCCCATCGAATGCGCTCACATGCCCGTTTGCATCGCGAAGCGCTGCGTGTGACCAGACGGTCCCGCCGTTTTGTCCTCGCACCTTGAAAGCCATCAGCGCCGATCCGTCCGACAAATTGGCGCCTAGCCAGTCCCATCCCGTGGCATCGCTGCTAAGCACCGTGCTTGACCATTCGTGATCCAGCCACGCCGAGCCGGTGACTGCCGCGCTCAGGCCGCCCTTGCCGTTCGCGTTAGAAGCGTTGGACGCGCGCGTGACCTTGCCGCTCACACGCAGTTGCGGTTCGCTGTAGTAGTAGCTCGCTTGCGTGGCGAGCGGACCTTTTCTCGAGTAACCGTTGTCGCCTTGCAGCAGCGGTGCCTGAGTCGGCGTAAGCGACAGGTTCAGCGTGAAATCCGCGGCATTTACTGTGACGATGTAATGACCATCGGCGGCACGCACGAGATGCCAGGCGTCGAGCTTGACGTCGGTGTTATCGGTCTTCGCATAAGCTAGATCGAAGCCCTGACGCGCGATCTTCTGATCGTGCACAAGTCGTCCCAATGAAGGATCGCCAAGCGCCGCATGAGCAATGATTAACTGCGACGGCGCGAACGCACCCGGGTCCGCGGGATCGTGCCCGGTCGCCGAGCGAAAGAACGTGATCTGGAAACCGAGCGGCTTGCCATCCGGTTGATTGAGCCAACCCGTTGCATACCACCACTCGGTGCGAAAGGCCGGATGTGCGCCTGTGTCTTGCGGGAAAATCAGCGGATGATCCGGCCTGACCGTGGCGAACTCCACGGCTATGGAGGGTGTGCTTGCTATGCAGCAAGCGCAGGCCATTACGACCCATCGCCACGCCTGATTTAAAGAGCTTGGAAGGCGACGCATCACCAGTCCTCCTTGACCGCTCGCACGGCATCGAGAGAAACCGCCTTGCGTCCTGCAACCACGGCTGTTGCACATGACGAGATCAGCATGACAAGGGCCACCGTGCTCAATACATGCCATGGAATATGCATCGACATGCTCCAGTGGAACGACTGTGGATTAACCACAAACACCAGGATCAGGCTGATCGCCCACCCAAGGATTGATCCCACCGCAATACCAAGCGCAGTCAGCATGCCCGCCTCCGCCGCGAGGATCGCGAGCACCTGACGACGCGTCACGCCGACGTGCCGCAACATGCCGAACTCGCGCGCCCGAGCGAGTGTCTGCGCCGAGAACGTTGCGGCCACACCGAACAGCCCGATCACAATGGCCACCGCTTCCAGCAGGTAGGTCACCGCGAAGCTACGGTCGAAAATGGTCAGCGTGCGCGCGCGGATGTCGCCGGGTTCGGCGAACTCCATCGCGGCGCCGAAGGGCAGTTTGCGCAGGCGAGCTATGACGCCTTCCACGCTTGCGCTTCGGTCCACAGTGATGGCGGCGTCGGTGGCGCCTGCGTCGCCCGTGAGGCGACGATAGTCTGCCAGCCGCAACTGAATCGCCCCCGTTTGCCGCGCGTAATCGCGCCACACGCCGGCTACGACAAACGTCCCGCCCTGTGTGCCAATAGACAACTTGAGCCTTTGCCCCAGCCTGTATCGATACAGGTCGACCATCGCTTCCGAGACCCATATCGGCGTCTCGCCGTCCCGTAGGGCGGACGCTGGAAGTACAGGGCCGGTCATCTGCATGGCTGCGCCCGGATCGGTTGCATCGATGTCACGCGCGAGCAGCGTCACCGCGGGACGGGCAGGGTCAAGCGTGAGATGCGACGTGCGATTGAACGCGGCATGCCTGATGCCGGGCGTTGCGGCAATTGCCATTTGTTGGCCGGGGCTCAGGCTCGCGGTGTTGCCATTGGCCGCGACTCGAACATACAAGTCCGCCGACAGGAGGTGGCTCAGCCATTCATCGACGGATACACGGAAACTCGCAACCATGATCGCCATCGCGACAATCAGCGCAAAACTCGACAGAACGCCGCCCATGGCGATCGATGCCTGCCCGGGTGCATTGGCGAGGCGGGCGAGCGCCAGCGTCGTGACGGCGCGCATACGGCGTTTGGCATGCCATCGGCTCAGGCCGGTGAACACAATCGCCGTGCATCGCGGCATCAACGCGATACCGCCGACTAGAAGCAATGCAACGGCTAGATAACCGAGGATAGGGACATCGAATAACGGCGGCAGGAGCGCCAGTATTCCTGCGAGCGCGAGGCAAATCACTGCTGGCCAGGGCGACGACAGCCGCGCCAGCGCGCCTTCTTCGCTGCCCGCTTTGAGCGCCGCCGCCGGCCGTGCGCGCGCCGCTTCGAGCGCAGGGACGAGACTGCCGAGCACGGACACGCCGATACCCAACGCGAGAAATATGGCGCTTGCAAGAGGCTCGAAACTGACATGAGGCTGCACGCCCGGGAAGTAGCCGCCGCCGAGGTCGCTGCCGAAGAAACGCAGCGCGATGCTCGACAGCGCGTAACCCAGTGCGAGGCCGAGCATGGAACCGGCTACACCGAGGAGCGCCCCTTCCATCAAAATCTGCCGTAGAAGCTGGTCGCGCGTATAGCCCAATACGCGAAGCATCGCGAACTGCGCGCGACGTCGGACGACTGCCAGCGCTTGCGTCGAAAACACCAGGAAAGCGCCGGTGAAAAGCGCTACCAGCGCGAGCACGTTCATGTTGATGCGATAAGCGCGCGAGAGACGGTCGGTACGGCTTTCATCGTCGCGTGTTTCGGCGACGACCAGTTGATTGCCAAGCCGCTCTTGCAACTCGCGTTTGAAGTGTTCCCGATCGACGCCGCGCTGCAGTTGCAAATCGACGCGCGAGAGTTTTCCTTCAAATCCGAAACGCCACTGCGCGGCGGCGATATCCATCACCGCGACGCGTTGTCCAGGCCGCGTCCTGACCAACCCGCCGGCCACTCGAAAACGGACAATGGACGTACCGCTAAGCAGCGCAACGTGGTCGCCGGGCGCCGCGTGAAGCCACTGTTGCGCAGCGGGTGAGAGGAAGATGGCGTCATCGGAGAGGCTATCGAGCGGACGCTGAGCAGACGGCACGCCGATCAGTTCCGGCGTGATGCGGCTCGCCCTGAAGACGTCTATGCCAAGCACTTTCAACGCAGCGGTCTGGCCGGGCACGGTCACGTCCAGATCCAGCACGGGACTGGCTAGTGCTACGCCGGGTGTTGTAGCGAGACGCGGATACCAGTGTTCATCGAAGGTGGGCTGTGCGCCGCGGACCTGCAAGTCGGCCTCGCCGGAAAGACTCTTGGCGGCGGCGGAAAATTCGTTGAATGCCGCACTGTTGATGAGCTGCACGGCATATCCGAGCGCGACGCCCAGCGCAATGGTTGCGATGGCCACAATCGCCCGAGCCGGATGACTACGCCATTCCGCGCCGAGCAGCCAGCGCGCGAGTAGCCGGCCGCCTGCAATACGCTGCGAGGGTTGTGTCACGCGCTCGCTCACAGACTTTCACCAGCTGACCGCGTCGGGTTCCCGGCATGCAACCCATGCTCGCTCAGGATGAGTATCCGGTCCGCGCTGGCCGCTGCCGCCATGGAGTGCGTGACCATGATTGCTGCGGCGCCGTTCGCCTTGATCTCCGCACGGAACAACGAGAGCACCTCGTGCGCGGTCTCGGGATCCAGGTTGCCGGTTGGTTCGTCAGCCAGGATCAATGTGGGCCGATGCACAAGCGCGCGAGCGATCGCTACACGCTGCAACTCCCCGCCCGATAGCTGCCGTGGGAAATCGTCGCCACGGCCACCCAGCCCAACGGCTTCCAGCAAGTCGAGCGCGCGGGCCGGTGGCGTGTCGTTGAGCAATAGCGGCAGCGCGACATTTTGAACCAGCGTGAGATGCGGCAGCACGTGAAATGCCTGGAAGACGAAGCCGAGCTTTTGCCGCCGAAGGCGAGTGGCGGCGTTATCGTCGAGACTCGAAATTACTGTACCGTCGATCAGCACTTCGCCGCTGTCGGCCTGATCGAGGCCCGCGATCAGGTTCAAGAGCGTCGACTTGCCCACACCCGAATCGCCCATGATCGCGACGAACTCCCCGGGATCAAGCGAAAAGTCGAGGTTTGCCAGTAACACGCGGCCTGCGCCGTACGCCTTGCTCAAACCGCGACATTCGAGTGCGGGCGGAACGCCATTGTTGCGAAGAGTCATGAAGATCGGGTCGTCAGTGAGGTGTGGACTGGCTTGCAGTCCTCCACTGTGACAGAGAAGCGCCGTACGCGTGCGGGGCACCGCCACGACGGACCACTGACCGTCTTCTAGCGTGCGAGCTTCTCGACGTAAAACGCCGCCGTCTCGTAAGGAACCGTGACGACGTCCTTACCCGCGAGCAGCGGTTCACTCGCGATCAGCGCCTTGACCTCGCTATCGATCTTCTCGCGCTCGTCGACGCCCAGCGCCGCAACAAAGCTGGTGGAGCGCACCCGGTTCAGGATCACGTCTTCCGGCGACCCGGTGTGCCCGACGCTGAAATGGTGTTCATTGAGCGGGCCGAAACCGTCGAACGGGAACGCGGCTCGCCACGCGCCTGTGTAATAACGCGGCGTATCGCTTTCCACCCGATTTACGATCGCGTCGAGCCGGGCGACCCACGGTACATTGGCATCCCGCAGATTCCAGATCAGGCCGAGCTTACCGCCCGGTTTCAAGACCCGGAGTATGTCCGCAAGCGCGGCGCGGGTTGAGAACCAGTGGAATGATTGCGCGCACACCACGGCATCAACCGATGCGTCAGGAAGCGGGATCGAATCGGCCGTGCCAGCGTAAGTCTCCACTTGCGGAAGCGCCGCGGACAGCTTGCCAAGCATGGCGGCGACGGGTTCGACTGCGATCACCTTTGCGCCCGTGCTGATCAGGCGCGGTGTGAATTTTCCGGTGCCCGCGCCGAGATCCACGACGCTCGTTCCGGCGCGAAGCCCGAGCTGATCACGCAACCAGGCCGCGATCTCGGGCGGATAGTCGGGCCGGCCGCGCACGTACGTGTCTGCTGTTTCTGTTGTCGCGTAGCCGTCTGCTGCGGCGTGGTGCACGCCATGTAATGCCTTGTTCATCAAGTGCTCCTGCTTGCTGGATTCATCTCGTTCGAAGCGTTTTTAAGGCGATGTCGCGAAAGGATAAGCAATCGCGCCGAGCTTTGCCACGCACGCCGGCAGCAATTTTAAACCCTTCACAGCATTGGAATCATCGCCGACGCGCATTGACAAGCGGACCACGGCCCGTTGTCATTCGTAATTCGAGAACCGCGACTCAGGTTCAGGCGGCGAAGGCAACGGCGTATAGCCCGGAATGCTCGCTTTAAATTGCTCGGACAGCCCGTTGTCGATCTTCGTGAGCCCCTTAAGCTGAAGCTGCAACAGGACACGAGTGGCGCTGCTGGCCGCGGTCGTGGTGGTGGACACGTTCGTATATTTTTGCACCGCGAGGCTGAGCGACCAGCAATCAGCGTCGTACTGAACGCCAAGCAATCCTGCCACCAGACGATGAGCGACCATGTCGTAATTGGCCTGTCCGACAGCATAGAGCTTGCGGCTCAGCGGCCATTGACCGGACGCCACGATCTGGTTTTCCGCCTCGTTGTCCAGGTCTTCATCGGCGCGGGTATAGCGGTAAGCAAGACTAAGCACTTCGCGATCTCCCGGTTTCCAGGTGAAGCCGGAGGTACCCTGGTCCAACTGGTCGTGCTGCTCGTCGTACTGGACCGCTTGCTCGGTCGTAAGACCCGGGCCTATCTTGAGCGATGCCCCAACGATGACGTCGCTGCCGCGAATATCCGTCACAGACGCGCCCGAATCCAGCGTCACTTGCGGATTGGTGAAATAGTATTGTTGGGCCACCACGAAGCGAGCCCGCTCATCTCCTGTCGCCTGATTGATGAACCGGGTCGTCAAGGCGGCCGTGACACGGTTCAGGTCTGCTACCCTGTCGCCGCCAACGAAGGTGTTGTCGGTGAAGATCTGGGCGAGTCCAAAGTCCTCCTCGCCTGTGTCGAAGACAGGTGCGAACGTCTGGTTGCGGTAAGGCGTGTAAACGTAATAAAGCCGCGGTTCCAGCGTCTGGATATAGTCCGTTCCGAACAGGCGAATGCTGCGTTCGAATACAAGCCCCGAGTCCAGGCTGAGTGTGGGCACATTGAATGAAAAGCTCTTCGGCTGTCCCGTTGGCGCGGTGCTTCCGATCGTAGACAGGTCGTAGGCCACGTAGTGCCACTGAACCTTTGGCGTGATGAACCATCCCGGACCGGACAGCGGATAGCTGACGTACGGATTGAACGTGAAGCGGCTGCCCTCCGTGGAGTCGGCCGTGGAAATGGTGAAGCGCGTGGCGTCGGCTTCGGCGCCGAAATCAAATCCGCCCATGTTGTACTGATTGTATTTAACGTCCACTTCCGGCGCACGATTGTAGGGCGGCGCGGTGCTGAATGATTGCCAGCGCTGCACCCGCGCCAGCACTGACCACGGCCCGTTGTTGTAAGTCACGCCCGCTTCCTGCTGGAAGATGTCCTGCCCATTGACTAACGATGCGGTATTCGAATTCAGGTCCGTCGTGACGTTGACGTCCGACACTTGCGAATAGTTAACGTACGCAGCCAGGCCGCCGCCAAAGTTCTGGTTGTGCTGGATGTTGATCGAATACCGGTTGGTCTTGGTGAGCGCGTCGTCGGGCAGATAGGCAATAGTCACCGAGCCCGAATACGTCGGCGACAAATAGCGGTAATTCGTTGTCAGCATCGCGCCGCGTTTGGACATGTAGCGCGGCGTCACCGTCAAGTCGTAGTTCGGCGCGATGTTGAAATAGTACGGGACGGTGAGGTCGAATCCATTCGTCGAACTCAGCGAGAACGTTGGCGGCAGAAAGCCGCTCTGGCGAGCGCTGGACAAGGGGAACGACAACCACGGACTCGCGAAGATGGGCACGCCCTGAAAGAACAGCACGCCATTGTGGGCAATGCCTTCGTTCGACCCCTGGTCCATGTCGAAACTTGCCGCCTTGAGGTACCAGGCAGGGTCGGTTTCGCACTGGCACGCGGTATAGGTGCCGTGATGCACGACTGAACGCTCGTTATCGATCAGGTCGATACTGTCGGCGCTCCCCGAGCCGCCCGGCAGATTGAAGTGATAGGTCGGCGTGGTCATGGTGCCCTCGTTGGCCTCGACCTGCAAATGCGCTTCGGGGCCGACAAAGACGTCGTAGTTGTCGACTACGCGAACATGGCCGTACGCATCGACCACATTACGGTCGATGTCGTAGTGAACGGCGTCGCCTCTGACAATGGTAGCGTCGCGCCGAAGCTCTCCATGGCCCTTGAGCGACATGTCGCGGTCCTCGTCGCCGTCTGCTGAATCGCCGATGCCGAATACGGCCGGGGACGTGTTTGCCGGCACTGGATGCTCCGTCACCTCAGGTGCGAATCGAAGACCCCAGGGTGGGTCGATCGATTCCACCTGTGCTGCGGCGCCGCTTAGTTGCGCGCGCGCCGGCGAAGGTGCGAGGGACATGACGATCGCCGCCGCGACGGCGACGTGACGCATGCGTGGCGTGACCCCGATGGGTGTTTCTGCTGACCGCACGGGTTAGAACGACGTGCCAATCTGGAACTGGAACTTCTGGTATTGGTCTCCGGCGTGCCGCACGATCGGCAAACCGAAGTCCAGCTTGAGCGGCCCGATCGGGGAGATCCATTCAAGTCCCGCACCATAGCTGTAGCGCAGGCCATTGGCCCCCACACTGTTGCCCTCGTCACCCCAGACGTTGCCGCCATCGACAAAGGTAAACACGCGCAGAGTCCGGTCGTACCCCGTGCCGGGCAGCGGGAAGGTCATTTCTATATTGCCGACGATCATCTTCGAGCCGCCGATCGGGTCGTTGGTCGTGGCGTCGCGTGGTCCGAGCGAACCGGACTCGTACCCCCGCACCGAGCCAATACCGCCGCCATAGTAGTTCTTGAAGATCGGATAAGCATCGCCGCTTATGCCGTGGCCATAGCCAGCCTGGAAATTCATGCCGAAAATGAAACCTCGGGCGGGCGTGTAATAGTATTGAGCCTGAACATCTGATTTGTAGTACTGGGTATTTCCCGCTGGTGTTCCCAACTCTCCGTTGGCCTGGAGAAAATAGCCTTTGCTTGGTATGAGCGCGCTATCGCGTGCGTCGTGCGACCAGCCCACCGTCACCGGAACGTTGTTCACCACGCGACCGAACTCGGCTACGTAGTCCAGGTAGCTTTGCGGCGTCGACGAGTCCGTGTTGAACCGGTCCTGCTCGAAACCGGCGCCAAAATAAACTACGTCCGATTCGGAAAACGGTATGCCAAACTTCATATCAGCACCGATCGATGTAATTCGAAAGCTCGTGTCGCTGAAATTGTAAAGCGGGTACGTGGTCCTGTAATACATGTCGGTAATGCGCTTGATTCCGTCGATCGTAAAGTAGGGATCGGTTTGCGTTAACGACAAGGTCCGGTAGGTCTGCGCTGTATTGACGTTGAGAGCCAGTGTGGTCCCTGAGCCGAACACGTTGTCCTGCGACACTCCGGCAGACAGCACGACCTTGTCGCTTGAGTCATAGCCGGCGCCTAGTGTGATCGCGCCCGTTGGTTTCTCTTCCACTTTCACGTTTACGTCGACCTCGTCGGTAGTGCCCGGAACCGGCACCGTGGTGACGTCGGTGTTCGTAAAGTAGCCCAGCCGATCAATCCGCTCCTTCGAGAGCTTCAGGCGGCTGCTGTCGAACCATGAGCTTTCAATCTGACGCATTTCACGACGTATCACTTCGTCGCGCGTCCGGGTGTTGCCTTCAATGTTCACGCGGCGTACGTACACGCGGCGCCCTGGATCGACCTGCAACGTCAATGCGACCGTATGATGGACCTGGTCAATCTCCGGCTGGGCATTGACCTGCGCGAACGCGTAGCCATACTCCCCGAGCTTGTCGACCAGTCCCTGGGTGGTGGCTTGTAATTTCGCGGCCGAGAAACGCTCGCCCGCGCGGATCGACATCAGCTTTTGCAGTTCGGCGTTGCGATCGAGCAGGTTGCCGCCAAGCCGGATACTCGAAATGGTGTACGGCTCGCCCTCGTGAATAGTGATGGTCAGGTACATGTCCTTCTTGTCGGGCGAGATTGATACTTGCGTGGAGTCGATGTTGAACTCCAGATATCCGCGGTCCAGGTAATACGAGCGCACCTTTTCCAGATCCCCCGTTAGCTTGTCCTTCCCGTAGAGGTCGTTCTTCGTGTACCAGGAGAACCAGTTAGGGGTCGACAACTGCATTTCGTCGAGCAGCGTCGACGAGCTGGCAATCTGATTGCCCATGAAGTTGATCTGGCGAATTTTCGCGCTGGGACCTTCCGCCACCGAGAACAGAATGGATACCCGGTTGCGGTCGATCGGCGTGACCGTAGTGGTCACCTCGGCGGCGTAATAACCGCGCGTCAGGTATTGGCGTTTCAGTTCCTGTTCGGCTTTACTGACCAGGGCTTTGTCGTAAGTGCTGCCTTGCGACAGGCCGACTGAATGCAGCGCTTTGGTGAGATTGTCTTTGTCGAACTCGTGAATACCGGCAAAGTCGATTGACGAGACGGCCGCACGTTCCTGTACTTTCACCACGACCACGTTACCTTGCGTCTCGACCTGAACGTCGTCGAAGAAGCCGGTTGCATAGAGGGCACGAATGGTTTCCGACGCTTTGTCGTCCGAGAAGACGTCGCCTCGCTTGAGCGGGACATAGGCGAAGACCGAGCTGGGCTCAATACGCTTCAGGCCGTCGATCTGTATGTCCTTGATGACAAAGCTGCTGGTCGCCGCATAAACGGAAGGAGCCAGGAACACGTTCAATGCGATGGCAACGGCTGAGTGAGCGGTGCGTAACGTGCGTAACGTGCTTAGGGTTCGGAAGGTTCGGAAGTTGAATTTCATTTGATGTGATTGACGAGCATATCGGCCCGAATGTGTTGCCCTGGTATCCGCGTCGTATCGGACGTGATCGGTGCCGTGCCTGGCCTGGACTTGCGTATTCCGGCCGCTCAGGAACTGCGCTGCGCTAGCCGGTTATTGCAAGGGACCGCTTGCGTGGGCCGGGATCTGAACCAGTCGTGCTGCCGATATAAGTGCGTCGACCATGGGAGGGATCTGCTCCCGGGGAAGACAAAAGGAAACGTCGGCACCGCCTTGCAGCCGGAATGTAAGGACCAGGCTTTTGCCGTTGTCGATCGCGCCAAGCTCCCATCCTTCGCAGCCCATCGCAAAGTTGACGTGCGGCGTTCGCTGAAGCATTCGCTCGGACTGCATGATCGCGGCTGGCAGTACAGCGAGCAGTTCGCGAAATACCGAGTAATGGAACGTCAGGGTTGACCGGTCGCTATGCACCACCATATGTTGGCCGTCGGGTTCCAGCTCAATGCGCTCGATGGAAGCAACCCGCAGCGACTCTGGCAGGTCGTTCCTTTCGATCCCTTCCGACCGGACCGGGCTGCGCTGGAGATCGATCTTTTCTTTCACCAATGGCATATTTTGTAATCCTTATTTATTGTGTAAGGTTTGAATGGGCGGGCAGCGGCCTTGTGACAGGCTGGCTACCTTGCGGTTCCGTTACGGGAGGATTCGAAAACAAGTAGGAACCCGGTTCCTTATCTTCAAGCAAACGTTGGAGATTCTCCGGCGTTAGCGGGCGGTGCTTCGCCGCAAGGAGGCAGCGCTGGTGGCGCCATCACTGAAGAAAGCGGCGCGTTTCCGGTCCGCTGACATGGCAACGAGAATTTCCGAAAACAACGGCGTTGAACTAGCTCGCAGAACCGCTGCAAGAACTTGTGCGGAAAGAATGTGTTTCATCATGGTTACTACCCTCGCGTGCAAAGTCGCTAGACGAGTCATTAAAGTAGCTCGCTATATGACGAGGTGCGTTACGGCTTCATTACCGCGTTTCTCACCGGAAATAGGGGGTACATCGGCTGATCGGCGGGAATGCATGGAAGGGCGCGATACGTTGGCTGGCCGTTCAGGCTTGTGGCGAAAGCCTCCGATCAAGTTTGCCGCATTCTCAAGCGGCTCTTTCTCACAAGAGAAAGGAGCTTAAGAGAGGTGCTCATGACGGATACAGAGTGCGTGCCTGGATATACAGTGAAATGCTTGGTGAGGAATTAGAGCAGCTCGGCTCAATTTAACTCAGCTACTCAAGCGATGGGCCCAACGTCTTCAGGACGATCCGTTGCTTATGTTTCATGTCGGTTTAACTTTAGAACGACTATGCTGTTGCACGCTACGAACGTCAGCGCAGATCAACGCAGCGATGACGTTTTCTTCCCTTGCATATAGCGCCGCCTGGCCGCGTTTTATGCGTCACCAAATTGTTCCAGAATGTTCCACTTCATGACCGTAGAGTACGCGTCGGCCTATTGATCATGCCCTGCGTCTCGCGGGCCATTGCACAGTGGCACCCGCACACGCCTTTCCAGAGAACGCTTGGCCGGTTTACAGCATCCACTCCGGCGCCCCTGTTGGACGCAAACCATTGCGTTACGGTTTCGGCCTCATGCAACGCTTGGTAACGATGCTTGTTGTCCGCTTCCAACAGCCCGCACAAAGCGCTGCTGTTTAATGGTGCCGGTCTGATCGACGCACGGCGACGTCGATCAGTACGCGCAGCGATGCACGTTTATCTGACGAGATCGCGGTGTTTGCAAGCCCTGGCAGTGGGCCAAGCAGACAGCGTTGCTCAATCGTATTTTCGGAGAATTTGAAATGAAGAAATCCCTTCTTGCTCTCGGTGTCTTCGGCACCTTCGCCGGAGCGGCACACGCTCAGAACAGCGTGACCCTCTATGGCCTGATCGACGCGGGCATCACCTACACAAACAACCAGGGCGGCAGCAAAAACGTCCAGGCAACCAGCGGCCAGGTCAACGGCAGCCGTTGGGGCCTGCGTGGCTCCGAAGACCTGGGCGGTGGTCTCAAGGCCATCTTCACGTTGGAAAATGGTTTTAATATCGACAGCGGCAAGCTAGGCCAGAACGGCCTGGAGTTCGGACGTCAGGCGTTCGTCGGTTTGTCGAGTGACCAGGCAGGCGCCATCACTCTTGGCCGCCAGTACGACTCGATGGTCGACTATGTCGGACCGCTCGCGTTGACGGGCACGCAGTTTGGCGGCACACAGGCTGCTCACCCGTTCGACAACGACAACCTCGACAACTCGTTTCGCGTCAACAACTCGGTCAAGTACCAGAGCGTCAACTACGGCGGCTTCAAGTTCGGCGGCCTGTATGGCTTCTCCAACGACGCAGGCGGGTTCTCTGACAACCGTGCATACAGCATTGGCGCGTCATATAACTATGGTCCTTTGACCGCAGCGGCCAGCTACATGCAGCTCAACAGCGCGGGCTCAACTTTGAACTCGTCGGGCGCGGTAACTGCCGATGCGACATTCGCAGCGGGGCGTCAACGCACCTACGGCGGAGGCGTCAACTACGCGTTCGGCGCAGCAAATGTCGGCTTCGTGTTCTCGCAGACCCAGTTGAACAATTTGACGGGTATTGGTGCGTCGGCCTCCGGTACGACAAGCGGCATCACCCTGGCGGGCGGCAGCGCACGCTTCACCAACTATGAAGTGAATGGCCGCTACAACTTCACGCCTGCATGGACGCTGTCGGGTGCCTACACCTTCACCAACGCAAGCCTGGACGGGGTAAGCCCGAAATACAACCAGGTCACCCTGCAGACGGCGTACGCGCTGTCCAAGCGCACGGACGTCTATCTGCAAGGCGTGTATCAGCACGTGAACGGTACGGGTGATTCGGGCTTGACCGCCGATATCAACGGGTTGACTGCCTCGTCGACGAATAGCCAGGTCGCTGCAACCATTGGCTTGCGTACCCGCTTCTAAGTGAACTGCTAAGCGAATGAACGCGGCCCTTGACGCGACGCGTATGAGGGTCGCTACCTTGCGCGGTACGCTTAGCGGGAAACTCTGATAAGCCGGGGAAGTCTTCCCGGCTCTTTTTATTTTCAGTCCGCGGTTAACTGAAGACGGGACGAAAGAAGCTGCGCTCGTAGCTGACAATACACCGCGTTTCTTCCGCATATTTGAATGCTGCCTGGCATTCCGGGTCAAGCTGCGATTGCTGACGGTAGCCCTCATACGTTGACAGGTTCGGAAACGAGAACAGCGCCAGTGCAACATTGTTCGCGCCTTCCGACGGCAGGAAATAGCCGTGATGTTGGCCACCGAATTTCTCGACCAAGGGAATCCACAGCTTTCCGTAGGCTTCAAATTCCTTAAGTTTCGACGGGTCGATAATATAGCGAAGGTAGCAGGTGATCATGATGTGTCCGTTTAGGGAGAGAGGTTCGATCGAATAATATCGTGTCAGTCGACACGAATCTTTTCCCTAGCGCGATCCAGGGCCGACCCCTCCGGCGATCGCGCGGCAAGCGTCCTTCAACGGCGCAATGTAGGTTTCCAGCGGCGTCGCGCTTTTCCTATAGAGGGGAATGCTGACACTGATGCATGCGATCGGCTCGCCATTTGCTCCCAGGATCGCGCTGCCGTAGCAAAAAATCTGCTCCTCGTTTTCTTCTCGATCTTCCGCATAACCGCGGGCCTGGGTCGCATCGAGCTCGACATTGAGTGCGGTGCGTTCAATGATCGTATTCGGCGTAAAGCGCTCGAAGTGCAGGGCGGCGAGCAGCGCGTCGCGATCCGGGCGCTTGAGCAAAGACAGATAGGCTTTGCCGACGGAACTTGAATACAGCGTGACACGTGTGCCTATTCGCGATGCCATGCGCACGGCGTGCGGACTTTCGAGCTTCTCGATGTACACCATTTCTGAGCCGCTGCGCACTGCCAGGTGAACGGTTTCCTGGGTCAGGTCGCGCAAGGTCTGGAGTGCTTCGCTGGCGGCCACGCGCAGGTCGGAGCGTTCCCAGCTCCGGCTTGCTAGCGATAACAAACGGGGCCCAAGCGAATAACTGCCGCCGCGTGGTGTTTCGACCACCAGGCCTTCAGCGATCAAAGCACCGACGATGCGGTAAACCGTTGGTCTTGGATAGTTGGACGCGGCCGTAAGCTGGGCGATGCCGGGGGGCGCCGGTGCGTCGGCGATGCACTGAAGTACCACCAGGAACTTCGAGAACGCGGCGGTGCCGGTCGGCTTGGCATCGTTTGTCAGAGGCGGCGCTTTGGAGCGGCCGACCGCGGGCTTAAGTGGTTTTGGCATGGCGTCCCCAAGGAACTTGGCGGTGTGCCGGTGGTTTTGAAAAGTAGTGATTGAGGCGCGAAGATTAAAATAGAGCGCTCTACGCAACCAAATATCCCCCATCGACGGGGACTACTGCCCCCGTCATGAAAGCCGCTGCCGGCGAGCAAAGGAACGCCACCACTTGCGCGACGTCGTTGGGCTGGCCCCATCGTTTCATTGGCGTGCGATCGAGGATTGCCTGCGAACGATCGTCGCTATCCTGTAGCGCCTGTGTAAGCGGCGTAGCAATCCAGCCGGGCGCGACCGCATTGACGCGAATGTTGTCGGCGGCATAAGCAATGGCCAGCGACTTGGTCAATTGCACTACGCCGCCCTTGCTGGCGCTGTAAGCGGGTACAAGGCCCCCGCCGAAAAAGCTCAGCATCGACGCCGTGTTGACAATCGATCCCTTGCTAGCCTTCAATCGCTCGCGAGCCGCAGCACAGACACGCATTGTCCCGCTGAGATTGACTGCGATCACGCGCTCGAATACGTCGATAGCCAGTTCGTCGCCGCGCCGGATCATGCCCGCGCAATTGACGAGCATATCAATGGAGTCGGCCCGCGCTATGAGCGACGCTACGCTCGCGGCATTGCTGACGTCGAGTTCGACGACTTCGATGGCGAAGCCTAGCGCCTCGCGTTGGGCATCGGTCGGCGCGATGCCCGCAGCGAGGACACGCGCGCCGAGCGCGGCGAAGCATTGAGCGATGCCGGCGCCAATGCCCTGTGTGCCGCCGGTCACAACGGCGGTTTTACCTGCGAAAAGATCAGTCTGGAAAGTCATGGCCGGTCAGCGAAGGTCGGACAGGGGAACGGTTGAAACAACGGTCTCGCTATCCTCTATTTTCGTCCGCACTACGAATATATAAACCAGCGCTGCGGCGAATGCGATGGCTGCGCTTATCAGGAACGCGTTGACGAAGGAGTGCGTTTTATCCACGACGATGCCCGTGATGAATGGAGCAAACGAACCGCCGAAATATCCGCCGAAGTTTTGAATGCTGCCGAGCGAGGCCACCATATGACGAGGCGCTGCGACGGTCGCCAGCGCCCAGCACGCGCCGCTTGCCATGTTCACGAAATACATGGCGGCAGAAAGATAGATCATCGCAAGCGTCAGGTTCGGGGTGAACGCCGCCGGTACCGTGAAAAGCGCAGCGCCCAGCAAGCCGACGCAGATTGGCCACTTACGGCTTCTGATGGGCGCCATGCCGCGCGCCATGAGGCCATCGGCGATGAATCCGCTGGACAGCATTCCAAGCGTGCCGAAGAGGTAGGGAATCGACACGAGCCAGCCGGTATGCGCGATTGTCAGGTGGCGTTCATGCTCGAGGTACGCCGGTAGCCAGGTGAGATAAAGCCATACCATGTAGATCACGCCCATGTTGCCGAAGATCATGCCCCATGTGGTCGATTTGCGGAATAACCCGCGCCATTCATGCATGGTCATGCGGCGTTCGGCGCGTTGCTCCGGTTCGCCTTCGGTCAGGTACGCAACTTCTTGAGAGTCCAGGGAGATGTTGCGGCGATCACGATAAACGAGGTACCAGCCAATCGACACCGCGATGCCGAGCACGCCCATGACGATGAACATCGTGCGCCAGCCGAAGGCCAGCAAGAGTACGGTAAGCACGGGCGGTGCAAGAGCGGGTCCAATAGTGGATGAAGTGATGAAGATACCTGTCGGCCGGCCGCGTTCGTGCACGCCGAACCATTCGCTGACCACCTTTGCACCGGCGGGGAAATTCGGGGCTTCGCCGAGACCCAGCGCGACCCGCGCGACCAGGAACTGCGACAGGCTCGTCACAAGGCCACCGCACAATTGCGCGGCTGACCACAAGAACATGCCTAGGCCGAGCATCACGCGCGCGCCGAAACGATCAAGCAAAATGCCGATGGGTAACTGCGAAAACGCATAGGCGAATGAGAAGGCGGACAGCAGCAAGCCCATCTGCGATGCGGACAGCCCAAGCTCCTGGCTAACCGAATGATTCGCTATGGAAAGCGTGCTCCGGTCGAGATAATTCACGATTCCGGCGAGTGTCAGGAACGTGATCGCAACCACCTGAATGCGCTTGAGGCGCGGTGATTTCTGCAACATGGTGTCTCCTCCGGTGCTCGTTGAGAGTCTGCGTGGAAGGTGCTTCGGGTGTCAGGTGTTGCTCCCGCTTAACGGATGAACTGGTCGACGAAATCTTCTCCCAGGCCTACCGAAGAAAAATGCTTGCGGCACATGTCGACCTTGGTGAAAACGTCTTCGTAGCCGGTGTAATTGCCATACGGATCGCAATAGAACATCACGCCGTTGACCTGGAAGTAGGTGATCATTTCCTCCACGTCTTCAGGCACATAGAGCGTGTGCGTTTCGCCCGGCGGCTCGAAAACATAGCTGCCCTCCGTCGCTTCCCAATCGTGTTCCAGATAACGCCAGCGTCCCTTGAGGACCATGCCGTGCACCGCTTGCGGATGCCGGTGCCGGCTTAGCACGCCGGATTTGCGCACGCGCAGCAGATTCATCCAGTACCCGGTCGAGACATTCAGGCACAGCGGGCGGAACCAGACGTTCTCGGCTTGAGGGACCCAAAGGCGCTCGTCTTTGGGGATCGCCGATTCGACCACAATCTCCTTAGCTGCTTCTTTTGGGAATGGAAGCTGATACGGCGTCATTGCATCCGCCGCGGGATTAGCACTTGCCATGAGCTAGCTCCTTGTCCATATTGTGGATAGTTTTATCGTTTTATGGACACACTATTCTTCATGCGGACCGTCTCTGTCAAGGCGCGGTGATCGTGCGGCGCGTCATGAATTTTCTGGTGCGCACGACGCTGCAGAGACGCTCTGCCGTTAAGCTTTCCACATTGAAAGGCTGAATTTGACTCGATGCCGGCTAGCGGATCGCGGCGCATGGCCCATTACATAGCGCTAAGTGTTACGCGATAATGCCAGCTGGGTTAGGACGCATACAACCGCATATCTGGCACTAAGCAAATGCGGCAGGCGCTTGGGAAAGGCTATGCGTAGTTGCTGGATCTATGAAGCTGCAATAACGTCACTCTCAACTATCGCGCGTTGCTCAAAGCGACGTCGCCGCTCAACCTGGAATTCTTCATGAGCAGCAGTTCGTTGCCAACATCCTCTGCCGCTCGCTGGCTGCCTTACATAGTCGCGGGAACGTTCTTCATGGAGTATCTGGATACCACCGTCATCGCGACAGCGTTGCCGCAGATGGCCCGTTCGTTCGGTGTCGGCCCGAACGCGCTAAGCATAGGAATGACCGCCTATATGCTCGCACTGGCGATCTTTATTCCGGTAAGCGGTTGGGTCGCGGATCGAGTCGGTTCACGGACGGTGTTCTTTAGCGCGATCGTCGTGTTCGTGATTGCTTCGGTGTTATGCGGCTTGTCGAACTCGGTTGCCGAGTTTACCGCGGCGCGTTTACTGCAAGGCGCCGGAGGCGCGATGATGGTGCCGGTCGGGCGGCTGATTGTAGTCCGCAGTACGGAGAAAAGCCGTCTCATGCAGGCTATCTCCACCATCACATGGCCTGCCATTGCCGCACCAGTGGTCGGCCCACCCGTTGGCGGTTTCATCACCACGTACGCGTCATGGCGCTGGATTTTCCTCTTGAATGTTCCGTTCGGAATCTGTGCGCTGGTAGCGGTCGCCATGCTTGTTCCGAACTTGCGCGGCGCCGAGCGCAAGCCGCTGGATATGGTGGGCCTCGCGCTTAGCGGCGCCGCCCTGACCGCCATTCTTTACGGTGCGGAACTTGCCAGCCAGCCCGACAGCAATGCATGGGTCGCAGGGGCAGTAGTCCTGGCCGGCCTCGTGATTGGCTTCGCCGCGGTTCGCTACGCGGCGGGTCATCCGCATCCGCTGATCGATTTTTCGACGCTGAAGATTCCGACTTATTCAGTAACCGTCCTCACTGGTTCGCTGACGCGTATCGGCATTGGCGCCGTGCCGTATTTAATGCCGTTGCTGTTCCAGATCGGTTTTGGTCTTTCTGCTTTCAAGTCGGGCCTGTTGCTGCTTGCCAGTGCGCTTGGCAACCTCGGCATGAAAGCGCTGACCACGCGGATTCTGCGGCGTTTCGGCTTCAGGTATGTCTCGATTGTCGCCGTAGCGACAGCGGGCATATTTACGATCATATGCGGCCTCCTTACGCCGTTGTCGCCGCTTGCTTGTGTCCTGATCGTGGTATTCGTCTATGGCGTGGCGCGGTCCATGCAGTTTTCCTTGCTGGCAACCCTCGCTTACGCCGACGTGGGGGCCCCGCAAATGAGCGCCGCGAGCACGTTATGGAGTGCGGCTGCACAGATGACCATAGGACTAGGCATTGCATTCGGCGCAGTGGCTTTGCGGGCCGCCGCGCTACTTAACGGTGAGACCGCTAGTGTGCAAGGCATGCATTTCACCCTCGACGATTTCCGGCTTGCGTTCCTGTTCGCCGGCTTACTGACGCTGCTCTCCGTATGGGGCTACTTCAAGGTTGCTCGCGACGCCGGGCAGAGTGTAGGCGGTGGATCGATGAGGCAGAATGTGTCACAGAGAAGCAATTAGAACGTGAATGGGCCCGTTGAGAATGGTCGAAGGTATGAGTGAGCCAATAGATGAACCCGCATGGTTGTCCCTCGCATTCGCTGAGCGTGGGGTCCGGCGCTTCGGGCCGGGAGAGAGTAATCCGCGTATTGTCGAATACAACGCGCACACGAATCTGGCGGGCTATGACGACAAAATCTCGTGGTGCTCGTCGTTTTTGAACTGGTGTCTTGCGAAGACAGGTCAGCGTGGCACGGGGTCCGCGCTTGCGCGTTCCTGGCTTGAGTGGGGCCGGGCCCTCGACAGCCCTGTTTATGGGTGCGTCGTTGTCTTGTCCCGTGACGATCCCGCTAGCTGGAAGGGGCACGTCAGCTTTTATCTTCGCCACGACGCCGACACCATTTACCTCTTCGGCGGCAATCAGCTTGGCGAAGTACGCGAGCTTGACTATCCGCTAGCGTCGGTGCTGGGCTATCGGTGGCCAGAGTCTGTCTGAGATTTTCCGCACGATCTGCCTTGCAAAACGTGCGCGGATCAACATCGTGCTCACGCGGGATCGTGGCAGCAAACGCAGATCTTGTTTCCGTCCGGGTCACGAAAGTACGCACCGTAGTAATGCGGGTGATAGTGCGTCCGCAAGCCAGGCGGCCCATCGCAGATACCTCCGTTCGCGAGGGCGATGGCGTGGCAGCGATCGACGGTATCGCGGTCGTGGGCAAGAAAGGCAGTCATCTGTCCGTTGCCGGCGCTGGCAGTGTTGCCATCGAATGGCGGTCCGATCAGGAACAATGGGCGCGGCGCATCGGCCGCAACCCAGCCGGCCCAGGATTTGTCGTCGTCGCGGAATTTCAATGGCAGCCCCAGCGCTTCCATGATCGGCGAGTAGAAACGGAAAGCACGGGAAAAGTCGGTGACACCTACATGGATGTGTGAAAACATCTGGCCGTTCCTTAACGGTGGGTGACAAGCGGATGAGCGATCATGATCTCGCCGACACTGTCCCATGGCAAGCCGTAGCACGAGTTCGTCGAGTGCGGCTTTGCCTGGTCGCCGCTGCACTTCTTCAAGCACTAAGTGGTTTTGTTGCTCGCACGAGAACAGCTTCCAGGCAGCCAAAAATGATCAAAGGAGCGATAGCGCCTGCTGGTCCCGCAATCTCATAGCCAATCCTCGCACAAACATAAAGGAGGACCAGCATGCTCTGCATCATGCCGGGAGCTCCTATTGCGCGATGCTGTGACCCATAGTGATATCCAATCCAGAAAGCGAAACGTGTGGCGATCCAGACCACGGTGGTTGCGACAACCGCGCGCATCGAGTGTCCGTCGTCGCAGTAGAAAGCCAGCGCGAAAAGTCCGGGGACAAACAGGACCAGTTGCTCGAGTGTGTTTTGTAGATAGCGCAGGTTGATCGTCAGGCGACGCGTTTCATAACCCGACAGTGGATCGATTGCCGGCGAGCGCAAGCGTTCATGCGCAACCGCTTCAATGCCCGTGAGGAAGCAGAGGAGGATTGCGATGCTGCAGCACTTGAGAGCAAACACGAGCCGGGCGAGCGGCTCCGCCATGCCGCCAAGCGGCGGCAGGAAGTAGTAAACGCCAAGCCACAAAGCAATGGTGACAGGGAACGCGATTGCGATTTCCGCGATCAGGGTTGATTGGTGCCGGCGAATAACGCCGGCACCTTCAGATTCAAGGGCTTTCTTCATGGTTGTCTCCCTGAGGCCGGGCCGCTGAAGTGAGCATAAGGGCTTTTGACGGCCCGTCAACGCGGTGGAACCCGCGGTGAGCGATGTCGAGTCCCGCAGGACGCGGGCGTTTCAACGCTAAGCCTTCATTGAGCTGGCGATGCCTGTCACGGATTGGATGCACACGGGAATTCGGGGCTGTCGGAAAAGAGCACCGGTAAGCTGCAGCTATTCACCAGAACGTGTTTCGAATCGTGATCCGCGCCCGGCACGAGCACAAGACTTTGATGCAAATCCGTTGGATGCCGCATGCGCATGTAGTTCATATAGGAAACGCTGCGGCTAAGGCGGTCGGTCCCTTGCAGCTCACCCGCGCAAGACTGGTCCAGTTCACTGTGATTCGGGTCGTTGTCTGCGGTTCCTGCGAGGTAGACAACATCGCGCCCGGCGTATGCTGCCTCAATGGCTTGCGCGGATTGGCCGCTTGCATAAGGCGGCGCGTTATCCAGGCCATAACGCCACTGCGTGGCGCCAGGGCAGGTAGCCGGATCGACCGCTTTGAAGCCGCCTGAGGCGGATGGCCGGAGGTTGTCGAAATAAAGAAAACTACTGGGTTCCACCACCACATAACGGGTGTGTATTCCCAGCGCGGTCAACGCTTGCTCGCCGTGTCCAACGGCTGCGTATCGTTGCACGAGTTGCGCGCCCGCCGAGTGGCCCACGAGTACAACGGTGCGCAAGTCCGGGTATCGCGTACGGTCTGCAAAGTGGTCGAGTAGACGATCAAGTATTTCGAATCCGCTGACGGGTACGGGCGATAACGCCGGCCAGCCACGCGACCAGTCATGCATCTTCCAGCGCAACACGGTGGCAGGCAAGCCTCGGGCAGCGATGTCTTGCGGGACCAGGAACTGAGGGCCGACGATCAAGGTTGTTCCGGTCACGGCCGCCATCCTCGCTGCCTCAACGGTTGAGGACCAGTTTGATTTCGCGTTGCGGCTTTCCCCATGCACGATGATGACAACTCGCTCCGTACCCGCAGCGTTGGCGTTCAGCGGAATGGTTGAGTACACCGGAATGGTGCCCTTGCCGGATGTTGTTTCAATATCGAACTGCTGGTCGGGCGTAGCTCGGACAGGCTTGCCTGGACCCGTCTTGCTGTCTGGATCGTAGGCAGTCGGTATTGTTGATCCGAGGTGTTCGGCTGGGCTTTGCATGTCAGGAATAAGCGCGGAGTTTTTCGCGGGCGCGTTTATGGCTTGAGCACTAACGTTGTGGGGGATCGTCAGGCCGAATGCGACGCTGCATAGCAAGGTGAATAGAATCGCTAGTCTCATGCAGTTCCCTGAGCGTTAAACAAAGCTTGCACATCATAGATTGAGCCGATGCATACTGAGTCCCCAGCATGCAGATATTAGAATGAGCAATCATGCGTGCAATTGAAAGGGTTGAAAGGGGGCGGCGCTTCAATCCGCTTGCCCGTTTGCAAGAACATCTTGGCAAGCACGTCGCATTAAACGTAAAAGGATCGAGAAATCCGTCGCTGTAAGAGACGTTCGTAAGATCCGAGCCTCGCTTGAGCAGGACGGCATAAAAATAACGAGAGAACGGAGCCTTCTGTATGGATTGGACGCAGGCGGAAGCCTTGGTCGACCGTCTTGTTGCGCAGTGGCAGTCGGGCAATGGACCGGGCGGCGGCATGACGCGGTTCCAGCGCGAACAGTGACTCCGCGATGATTCCTCCACACTCACGAGCAAGCCCTTATGGCCTCTCCGTAATATTGCAATCCCATCACGGCGACGAATAACTTTCATTAAAAATCATCGATCCCATGACAATAAAACATTGCCGCAACGCTGCATTGCAATCGAAGTGGATAGCGCAGTTCTTCGTTTCACTGACACTGCTTTCGCCGTGGCTCGCGCCATGTCACGCTGCTGACGTTGAAGTCACTCAGGTACAGCGGGTAGTGACAGTCGATGAGGCGGGTCGTGCGACCACGCACACGACACTGAAGATCAACCTGTCGAGCGACATCGCTCTACAGAACTTTTCGCAATTTCCGATTGATTACAACGCAGAGCTTCAGTCGGTGTCGGTCGACGCGGCCGAGACAATCCACGCGGACGGAACGCATGTGGTCGCCGACTTGAAAAGCGCGGTGTTCGACCGAGCGGCGCCGGTCACGATCACTGCACCTCAATTCAGCGCGGCGCATCTGCGCATTGTCGCTTTCCCGGCGGTCACCAAGGGCGACACGGTGTTGCTGTCCTACACCGTAACCGACCTCGACACACTCTACCCCGGCAAATTCACGGACCTCGAGGCGTATCCGCCGACCAGCGATTTCCGTGATGTCAGCGTCACGCTCGACACGCCCGCCGACATGCTCGTGAATATTGATGCGCCGGGCATGCAAGCGCAGCAAGACACGGTGCAAGGTGGCCGGCATGTGCGCATATACCGCTATCACACACCGGGCAGTGGTCCTGTCGCGCCGCAAGCCAACGCGCTGACCTGGACCGACATCGGCCCGTATTTCCTCGCCACGAACTTCCGCGACTACGCCGAAATAGGGCAGGCGTATCACGCGCGTTCAGGCGAGCAAGACGTGCCGTCGGCGGCAGTTCAGACACTCGCCGACAGCCTCACGGAAGGTGTGATCGACCGGCGTGAACAGGCGGCGCGCCTGTACGACTGGGTGAGCCGTAACGTTCGTTATGTCGGCGTATACATTGGCGCCGGCCCGGTTGTGCCGCGCAGCGCCGACGTTGTCCTGAGCGGGCGCTATGGCGACTGCAAGGACCACGTCACGTTGTTCGCCGCGCTGCTCAAGGCGAAGCACATTGAAAGCCACAGCGTGCTTGTCAATTCCGGCAATGGGTATCGCTTGCCGAATGCGCCCGATTTTGCAGTGTTCAGCCACGCTATTACCTGGCTGCCCGAGTTCAAGGTGTTCGCCGATACAACCGCAGGCTTCGCGCCGTTCGGAACGCTGACGTTCGACACGAGCGACAAGCCCGCACTCGATACCGCCAACGGAGTCATCCTCCACACGCCGCCGCAGAACGAGACGAATAGCCGTTCTTCGGTCGACTACGCGTTGAATATCGACGATGACGGCGATGCCTACGTCACGGCCCACGCTAAACTGAGCGGGCAGGTGAGCATTGGTGTGCGCCGTACTTTCTCGCAACAGCCGCGGACGCGGATCGAATACGACATGCTGAGGCGCGTCGGATTGACGGGTGCGTTGCATGTGACGCCGGCCGATCCGGACGAGCTCGAGGTACCGTTCACGTTGTCATTGAGTGGCAAGCTTGACCAGCTCGCGATCATGCCCGGGCCAGCGGCATTCTCAGTGCCGCGCATGCCGAGCTTCGACTCTATCCAGGGCTTTGCCGAGACTGTGCTTCGGCAGATGAACAGTCCGCTGGACGGCACCTGCAGCGGGACGGGGCTGAGAGAGCACTACGTCGTGGAGATTCCCGACAAAGCCAAAATCCTCGCGATTCCATCGGGTATATCCATGGATAGCGGCGAGATTTCGTACCACTCGAGTTACCGGCAGCACGACAACACGGTGGAAATTGACCGGGTGCTGGAACGCCGGCTGACAAGCAACGTTTGCAGCGGCGCCAAGCTGGCGGAGTGGGCCGGTATTGCGAGCGCTATTTCCAAGGACCTGAAGCGACAGGTGCTGTACAAATAGACGCAAACGCTCGCCACCCGCATCAGGTGGCGTAGTTATGCATCTGCGGTAGTGGTTTTTCTGACTCGTCGAGTTACAAAGGCGCGTGTCTAAACAAGCCGACTAAAGATGCGCGCCAGTCAATAAGTGCGCCTGCAAACCTTTCAATTCAACTTGGCCGAAATATTCGCAAGGATCTCAAAACGTAAAATACTCAACGAGCTTTTGCATAAAAGGCCTAACGCTAGGAAAGCATTAGGCCGGCGATCGACCTATTGCGCATGCTGTCCTTACAAATATTAATAAAGCGACTTAGCAATCCAGCTTATTTGGGATCAACAGCCTTGGAGTCTTAAGTTCGCTATGCATTCTTTGTAAATGTCATGCATCGTTTGCAACGGAATGTATGTAATGTGAAGTGTGTCATCCACGGGTACCAAACCTGCGTTAGACAGTGCGTGTCTTAGGTCGATGCTAACCTGACAAACTGAAAACTACCGGAGGTTTTGCACCCATGAAAGTAAGCTTGCGCCGCACCCATGCTGCTGTACTTTCTGCCATTGCATTGTTAGCGGTGGTCCCCATGCCAGGATGGGCTCAATCCGTTCCGTCCCCCACAGCATCGGCGGCATCTGCAATTGATCCGCCGGGCCGTGTCGCCCGTCTTAACTACTTCGACGGCAGCGTGACCCTGGAACCCGCCGGTGCAACCGACTGGTCTTACGCCGAATTGAATCGTCCGCTTACCACCGGCGATCAGTTGTGGGTAGACAGCGGTGCGCGAGGCGAACTGCATGCTGGTTCGACTGCGCTGCGGCTAAGTCAGCAGACGGCCTTGAGCATTGTCGATATAGACGACAAGAACTTGCAGTTGAAGGTCACGCAAGGCACGCTCTCCACGCGCGTGAGAGCATTGCCCCCTGGACAGACTGTTGAAATAGACACGCCGAATGTCGCGATGCAGGCGTCGAGTCCGGGCGAATTTCGGGTAGACGTCGCGCCCGACGGTAACTCGACCACCGTGACGCTGCGTAGCGGCACTGCTAATCTTTATGGCGACGGTGGTGTATTTCAGATGACCGCGGGCCAGCAGGTCACCTTCATTGGCGTGAATCTCCAGCAACAGGCAGGCGGACCGGCGCCCGGTCCGGACGCGTTCGATCAATGGGTCATCAGCCGTGATCGTTTGGAAGATGGTTCGGCCTCCGCACGATATGTATCGCGAGAGATTCCCGGTTACGAAGACCTGGATGCGAACGGCACGTGGCGCAGCGATCCGAATTACGGCGAAGTGTGGGTTCCGACCGTTGCGGCAACTGCGCAATGGGCGCCGTATCACCAAGGCCATTGGACGTGGATTGCGCCGTGGGGCTGGACCTGGATAGACGACGCTCCCTGGGGCTTCGCGCCGTTCCACTACGGCCGCTGGGCGTATCTGGGCAATGCGTGGGCGTGGGTGCCGGGACCGGTGGTCGTCGCGCAGCCGGTGTATGCGCCGGCGCTGGTGGCGTTTGTTGGCGGAGGAGGCGGAGGCGGTTCGCACTGGGGCGTCGACCTGGCTGTTGGCGGCGCCGTGGGCGTGGGAGTTGCCTGGTTTGCGTTGGGCCCGCACGAACCGTGGCACCCGGGCGCGGGTTATAGCCCGAGCTATTACAACCGAGTCAACAACGTGAACATCACGAATGTGCACAACACGACCATCGTCAACAACATCACGAACGTTCACAATACCTATATCAACCAGCGCGTGCCGGGTGCTATTACAGCCGTGCCGGCCGACACGTTCGTGCATGGTCAGCAGGTAGCGCAGGCATCGCGCAGGCTGACGCCGCAACAAATTGGCGGCGCGCAGATCGGGGCGGGTACACCCGGTATCGCACCGGTACGAGGAAGCTTCACGGGCGGTTTGCGCACCGCTTCTGCAGGCGCGCCCGCAATGGCTATGCAACGTCAAGTCGTTGCTACCCGCGCACCGGTTGTTCCTGCGGCGTACCGTGACACGCTTGCACAACACTTCGCCAGCAGTGGCGGGCGCGTCGCGGGCGCGGGCGAGCCGATCGTGCGCACTACCGTACCCGCAAGCTTCACGCGTCCGTTGAACCGGGGTGGGTCTGCGGCGCCCTCGCCGCAAGGTTATCGTCTGGTGAACCGGGAGCAGGCACGTCCTGTCGGAGCGCAGGGCGCGCCGGCCAGGAACCTCGAAGCGAATGCTCCGCGCGAAGTAGCGCAGCCAACGCAGGCTGCGCATCCCGCCGGACCCGTGCAGCAGCGTGCGCCTTTAGCCGCTGAAAATGGAGCGCCACGGCCGGCGGTAGAAAATCACGAGCCAGCGGTTCAGGTCCAGCGTGCGGTTCAGAACGAGCCGCAAGCGCCACGTCAAGAGCAAGCCATGCACGCGCCGCCGGCGCCACAGCAAGAGCAAGCCATGCACGCGCCGCAAGCGCCACGGCAAGAGCAAGCCATGCATGAGCCGCAAGCGCCACGGCAAGAGCAAGCCATGCACGCGCCGAACGCTCAGCAACAGCATGCCGCGCCGGAAGCCGCACCGCGTCCGCAGGAGCATGAAGTGCAGCATGCTCCTCCGGTCGAGCCGCCGGTATCTCATGCAGAAAGGCCGCAGCCTGCTCGTCCGCCGGTCCAGCAGGAAGCCCATCGGGAAGAGCAGCCGCATCCGCGTCCCGAAGCGCATTCCGAACCGCATCCGCCGGCGGCCAAGGGTGGTGAGCATCACGACGAGCAACCGAAGTGAGCTTGTGATTGGCCGATGGTTTGGCGGCCGGTCTTGTTCGCCTCAGCGAACATGACCGGCTGCTCGCCACAGCATTCATGTTGAGCCCGGGCGGGCGCCAATTGCGGCCCGCGTCGTGGTCCCGGACACGCCTTTGGTTGATATCCCGACCGCGCGCTAGCCGCTAAATACATAGATGACACCAGGCGCGAATCTATAAGCCTAGTTTCTGGCCCCTGGCGCTAACGTATTTTTGTCGCGCGGCCTGGCGCTGCGATAATCCACGACTTCCCTTGGCGGGACACGCGTCCTTGCCTTGCGGGACCCGGCACTAAACTCCCATTGCCACACAAATAACCAGTCTCAACGGCGGAAACCTGATCCATGTCGAATGAAAGCGCCCCCCACGAGCACGCAGTTGAACATGCAGCGCATTCGGGCGATCCGTTGTCCCGCTGGGTTGCTGTATTTACCGCCATTCTTGCTGCGCTCTCGGGTCTCTTGCACTATGAGGAAGGCGTCTTGCAAACGCAGGCCCTGCTGTTCAAGAACGACGCTGTACTGCTGCAAAGCAAAACCAGCGATCAATGGAACCTGTATCAGGCGCAATCCAGCAAGGGGCATTTGATGGAGCTTGCCGCTGAATTGTCCGGTCCGGACAAGCAAGCGTATTACCGCGATCAGATCGCCAAATACGAGGTTCGAAAGAAAGAGATCCAGGCCAAGGCGCACGACATGGAAAAGCAGGTGGAAGAAGCCAACCTGCAATCCGAGCGCAAGGAACATCCGCAACACATGTTCGGTCAGGCGCTCGCGTTGATCGGTGTCGCCATTTCGCTTGCGGCAATTACGTCGCTCACAGGCAGTCGCAAGCTGTTTGTTGTCGCCGGGCTGGCGGGTATCGCAGGGATCGGCGTGTCGATTCTCGGGTTCCTGAATATCTGAGCAGCATGTCTGAACAGTTATTTGGCTAGGTGCCCGGACACGTCACGGAGCGATGGTTCAGGCCTTCATGTTCAACGCTAAAGGCCGCGTTGACCTTGTCAGCGCTTTGCGTAATACGCAGGACGTAAATGCTGTCGTAATCCGCGCTCGCCCAATGGGGCACGCTCGCCGCGTCGCCGCCGGCATCGCTGACAATCTTGCGGGCAAGCGCCTCTATAATCTTATGTTCCCAAGCGACTACCACCAGGCTGCTTTTGTATTGGGGAGCCAGCAGAGCTGCATGCAAGTCGTCGGTCCTGGAAAATCCAATCGATGCGTTCACCGGCAGACCAAAATAGATTGCAGTGGGTTCGATCGTTGCTAGCGGACGGACATAGTCGTACTTGGTGCCGCTATCGTTCTTTTCCTTCGCTGGATCGGGCGCAAAAATGAAGTCCGGCTTGCCGTATTTGCTTTCGATGACCCGAGGCAACGCGAGCGCGCGATTCAGGCCCTCGCAACTTAGCTGACCGAGGCCGGCGGCGGGTTTCTCACCGTGCCGAACCATGACTATCGTTTCAACTTGATCGCTAGCGGCGCAGGCCGGTACCGACCCAAGCGCCGCGATAGCGAACACCAGCGATAAAACGCCTGACGGCGGGCAGCGGTAATTTTTCATGAGGGGGCGGCCACGTTGCGTGTGAGCCGCGATTCTAGCAATTTCCGGCTTGCAGCCATCAAGCGATGAGGGACGTGCTTCAAGGAGAAACATGGTACGAAATTGCGTGGTCACTCACTTGAAGCAAACCGTCGCACGAAGCAAGGGATCAATCCATCACCGCTTCACCGCAAGATAAGCGCGGCTCAGGGTCGGCCGGCTATGCACCCACAACCTTGATGCAAGCCAAGACGGCGGCCGGTCCCGCACCTCCAGCCGGTAAATCGATCGTTCGTCGGCTTCTTTAGCCCCGCGAATGTTGGGGCCCATCTCGCACGTGTAGAAGTGTCTAAAACCCGTCTCTCGGGCGACTTGCCGGTAATCGTCGTCGTAGAAGCCTTGAGGCCAGCACAGGTGGTCAGAGGCTTCACCCATGCGAGTCTCGAGGGCCGCACGCGCCGCGAGGAGGTCGTGCCTCAACGCCGCACATTTCTCTTCGCGGCTGCGCGCAACCTTATCCCAGCGTACATGGCTGTGCGTGTGGCTGTGAAATTCGAACGTCCCCGCGCGACGCATTGCATCGATCTCGGACCATCGCAGAATGGCGCGATCAGCTTCGCCCTTCTCGATAGCCAGGTCGCCTTCACGATGACCAAGCAGCTCGGGAAGTTCCCCGCCGGAGTGCGCGTGAACGCGTGGCGCGCCGTCGCCGGGCCAGCTCGTAACCAGGAAGCACAGGGCAGTAAAACCATACCGCTGCAGCACAGGATGGGCGTGCACCCAGTTGTCGAGGTAACCGTCATCGAAGGTCAGCACGACCGACTTCGCCGGCAACGATCCGCCGGCCAGATAAGCGCTCAACTGCGCTGCCCCAACGGTTCGGTAACCCGCTTGCGCGAGATAGGCCATCTGAGCCGCAAAGCGATCGGGTGAGACCGTAATCATTCCCGGTGATGTACTGATGTGGTGATACATCAGCACGGGCACCGCATGCGCTTGCGCTTTCCCTTTCCCTCTCACGCGTTGAGCCGCCGTTCGCTGATACCGCGCTCGTAGAAGTCGATGGTCTCGTCAGCCATGCCGTCGACCGTGAAGCTGGCATCGGTCAGGAGGCGCCCTGCAACGCCGAGTTGCACGCGCAGCCTCGGGTTATCGATCAGGCGGGCGATGGCCGCTCGCAGCGCTTCAATGTCGTGCGGCGGCACCAGCAGGCCGTTCACGCCGTGCGTGATCAGCTCCGGCACGCCATCGACATCCGTACCGATGACCGGCAACCCTGCTGCCATAGCCTCAATATAGGACTGCCCCAATGCTTCCTGATGCGTTGGCAGCACGAAGAAGTCGCAGCCCCGCAGCACATTTGGAATGTCCGTGCGAAAGCCGAGCAGATGGACACGATCGCTAATCGCGAAACCGTCGACGATACCCTTGATCTTGTCGAACCACGGCCCGTCCCCGGCCATCACAACGTGCAGGTTCGGACGTTCCGCGAGCATGGGCCGCACCGCATCGATCAGATCCTCGTGGCCTTTTTTATCGCGCACGATTGCAACCATGCCGGCGATGATCGCGTCTGCTCCGAGCCCGAGTTCACTGCGCAACGTGGAATGCGAAAGGGCCGGGGGTTTGACGATGCCGTCGTAGATGGTTTCAACGCGGCTCTTCGATACACCCGCTGAAATCAGGTACTCGCGCACATGACGGCTCACTGCAATGACGCGATGTGGAATCCACGTGTAGGTGGCAAGCGAACTGATGGGCAACGCGAGGTGGCGCGTGCGAACCACGAGCGGCGTACCGGTAAGCCGTCCCGCAGTGCCTGCAACAATACTGTCGTGGCCGCTATGCGTGTTAAGGACATCGAAATTCCGGCGTGTCAGCAGTGCCTTGATCGTCAGCATGGACGCGACATCCGCACCGCCTTTCATCCTCGCGTGGTGGACGGTGAAACCTTCCTCCTTCGCGCGCACTCCGAGGCGGGCATCGACAGGGCAGACGACTTCCACAGCGTGACCGCGGGAGCGCAATACGATCATTTCCTTGAGCGTCCTGTGTTCCTGGCCACCCCAACCCCCGGACGACTCGCTATGTAGTATGCGCAATGCTTTCATCTGTTCGCTGCTCCCGGGCAGTACGTAAACATTCTGTTGCGGTCGTAATATATCGTAATAATCCGTAAAAAACCGACTCAATTTTAAAAATTTACGATATCGATGTTGGGGTTACAAAACCTTACCCAGCCTGTGCATTCAGCGGATTGAAAGCCGGAGAAATGCAAACGTTTGCGAGACGTAAGGATGGTCTCTTTTGTGTTGATCGTTAGCGATCAGCCTCTTGAATGCGGGGGAATCAGCGAGCGAATTCGTTCGGACTAGGAACGGAATCTTGCTACTGAAGCAGGCCAGACAAAGAGCCGGATGCAGCTCACAGAACTTGGCGTTTGCGAGAGGGGTTGCCGCTGAGGTGGACACAAGGTAAACGGATAAGACGCCCGCTGATCAGGCGAAATCCTAGCCTGAGAAAGCATATGTATTGCGTATGGCAACAGCCGATAGAATATATTTTACATTCCGTTCAACGCTTTGTACTCTGTGCGCTTTTCCGGCCGCTCAAGTCGGCACACCGGGGAAATTCACTTGGGGCGTCTTTGCCTGACAGGAGCGTTGAATGTTTCAACCTTGGCCGCATCACCCTCTATTGCGCATGTTGCTTGCAGCCATTTGCTGCGTTTCCGGCACCCACGCGTTCGGACGCGAAATAGCGCTGCATCATTCCTCGCCGGACAGTGTTCGGGCTGTGGAGGTATCGTCGGCGGGTGAGGGCGTTGTAGAAGACCTGCCTCTGCAAGGCGGAGGTTTCCAGCGTGTTTTGTACGCCCCTGCCACGCGCGAAACAAAGGGCATCATCGTGATGTTCCCGGGTGGCACGGGCGAGATCGACATCGAGAAGAGCGGCCACGTCAAGAACGCGAAGAATTTTGTCGTTCGATCGGACGATTTCTGGCGTGACCGGGGTTATGGCGTTGTCCTGGTCGATGCGCTGGATCACCAGTCCATGCGAGGGCAGCGAAGTGGCGCCGCGTACGCAGAGGTAACGAAAAAGATCATTGAGTTTGCACATGGACAAGCGAATGTCCCTGTATGGGTGCTTGGCACCAGCCAGGGATCCATTGCTGCCATGAACGCCGCATCGCATGCCGGTGGAACTCCTCTTGCCGGTTTGATCCTGACCGAGTCCGTGTCCATTCTCGGCGGCTCACACGAAACAGTTTTCGATGCACATCCTGCCGATGTCCGCGTGCCTTCACTTGTTGTCGCTAACGTGGATGACCGATGCAAGGTCGCGCCGCCCTCCATGGCGCAGTCAATCGCGCAATCGATTCGCCACGCCCCAACAACAGTCCTGACTGTTAGCGGCGGCACGCAGCGTACCCAGGATGATTGCGGCTCCCTGACCCCGCATGGCTACTATGGAATAGAAGAGAAGGTAGTCGATGGCACTGTGGACTGGATGCAGAAGACGCAAAAGCGGCCTTGATTAAGGGGTTTCGTGATTGCTCCAAACCGGAATCTGTTGTCCGGGTTTGACTTATGATTGAGGTCCATAAAAGCAAAATTGCCGGCCATGATTCCTGACCCTTTGCATGCTACCCAGCCCACGCTGACCGGTCCCACCATCGAGCTTCGTCCTTTGCAGTCATCGCATCAGGAGGCATTGGTGCACGCTGCGTCCGATGGTGAATTGTGGACCATGAAAGTGACGGTCGTTCCCGGTCCCGAGACGGCAGGGCAATACATTGCCACTGCGCTGGCAGGTCAGCAGGCCGGAACGGTGATGCCGTTTGTTATCGTCAAGCGAGAGACCGGACAAGTGGTGGGCAGCACCCGGTTCTGGAAGATCGATCGCGTTAATAGAAAGCTCGAAATCGGCCACTCCTGGCTGAGTGCCTCGGTGCAACGCTCGGGTGTCAATACTGAAGCAAAGTACCTTCTTTTGACCCACGCATTCGAAGCCATGAACGCTGTGCGCGTCCAATTTACGACGGACGAGCTGAACGAAAAATCCCGGGCGGCGATCTTGCGCATTGGAGCGAAACAGGAAGGCATTGTCCGGCACGAGCGCATCATGCCCGACGGCCGCAAACGCAACTCGGTGCGGTTCAGCATCATTGATTCCGAGTGGGCGGAGGTAAAGGCGTTACTGCAGCAGAAGATGCGCTTGAAATAAAATCGAACCGGCAAAATATCAGCGCTCATGCGGTGCAGAAACACTTACTGAAGTCCCGCAATACATCGTCTCGAGCAATGCGACGGTTGCCAAGGCCAAGGCTACGGTTTCGGTCGGATACACGGGTCAGTAACGCAAGATGCAATCACGCTTGACGGGCCGCTGGACTGCGTAGCCCGTCAGCAAAAAGCCAATGTCTAGCGGTTGAACGCCAGGCATTGGCTTTTATGGACCCGGTTCTGGGTTCAGTTCAGGCTCAGGTAAGCAAGCTCTCCGCGGGCACGTAGGTATAACCGAGGGCGCGTGCAACGGCCTTGTAAGTGACGTGTCCCTCGCATACGTTCAAGCCGGCCCGCAGATGTGGATCGTCCGACAACGCGCGCCGCCAGCCCTTGTCCGCGATTGCCAGCGCGTGCCCGATCGTCGCGTTCGTGAGCGCAAACGTCGAGGTTCGCGCCACCGCGCCCGGCATGTTGGCCACGCAGTAATGCACGACATTGTCTACGACGAAAGTCGGATCGGTATGGGTCGTGGGCCGGGACGTCTCGAAGCAACCACCCTGGTCGATGGCGACATCGACAACAACAGCGCCCGGCTTCATATGCGAAATCATGTCGCGGGTCACGAGCTTCGGTGCGGCAGCACCGGGGATAAGCACGCCGCCGATCAGGAGGTCGGCGGCGTGCGCCGACTCTTCGATTGTCTGCACGTTCGAGCATAGCGTGGTGACGCGGTTGCCGTAGATCACGTCCAGTGCCCGCAGACGTTCGAGGTTCTTATCGATTATCGTCACGCGGGCGCCCATGCCCACTGCAATCTGCAACGCGTTGGTACCGACCACGCCTGCACCAATGATCACCACTTGTGCAGGTGCCACGCCGGGAACACCGCCGAGCAGCAACGCCATCCCTCCCTTCGATTTCTCCAGATGCGCCGCGCCTGCCTGGATCGACATGCGGCCGGCGACTTCGCTCATGGGAGCGAGCAATGGTAAGCCGCCCCCAGGGCCGGTGATGGTCTCGTAAGCAATGCAGACTGCCTTGGAGTCGATCAGGGCTCGTGTCTGCTCCGGGTCGGGCGCGAGATGCAGGTACGTATAGAGAATTTGCCCCGCGCGCAGCATTGCGCATTCGGCAGGTTGGGGCTCCTTTACCTTGATGATCATCTCCGCACGCGTGAAGACCTCCTGCGCTGTGTCGACCACAGCGGCGCCCGCAGCCTTGTAGGCATCATCCGATAAACCGATCTCCGCGCCCGCCGCGGTCTGGACGACAACTTCGTGCCCGTGAGACACCAGCTCGCGAACGCCCGCGGGCGTCAGCCCGACCCGATATTCATGGTTCTTGATTTCTTTCGGCAGACCGATAAGCATGATGCACTCTCCTCCAGGGAAGTCCGGTACCGGCGTCCGCGGCCGTGGACGCCCAAGCGAACCCTTGTACGCGGATACCAGGCAATCCGCAGCCGCCAAGGGTGATACTACTGCAAGCCAGGGCGGTCGCCGCCGCGCATTGACGGTGGCTGACGGTGCCCTCTGCCAGATTATTTTGGGGTGTGTCGAGCTGTATGTTTTGCCGTTGGCTGTGCGTAGCTCATTGCCTTCCTCCGGAATCATGGGCAGCGGCAACACGAGCGCCACTGCTGATTCAAGATACCGCACAGTGTGATCGCAATCCGATGTCCCAGGACGATGAAAGTGCCGGGGTTTTCCATGAGACGGCCGAGGGCCTTCGCAAATGCGCCCGTAGTCAAGCGCATTAACGATAAGACGTGCATGACTGGTTTTTTTTGCGGATTCCGGCTCTGCGAAGTGTCTGGAATACCCGCCAAGCGGTCGTTAAGCCTAATGCGTTGTTCCAGGACATTCGGGGCGGCGAGATTGCAGTCGACGGTGGCTTGGGACAGATTTAATGCCGCATCACTCTCGCGGCGCCGGCACGGACAGCACCTCGCCCGCGCGTGCGTGCTGTGCGTGCGCGAGGCGTTTGGTGGTCCATTGCACGGCCATTGCCAGGACGGCGGCTTCGACGAATGCCAGGGAAGCCGATTGTCTGGGAAGCGTGAAGATAAGGCAGAGGCAGAACGCGGCGAATGAGAACCGGCCGAGTACCATGCCTCGCAAAAGCGACACGACGAAGTCAGGGCCGTGCGCCCGATGAGACGAGACGGAAAGCACGATCCCCAGTAGCGGGAACACGGCAAGAAGTCCGCTCCATTTGGGCCCAAGCGCAGACGATAGCGTGGTGACCGCGACCGTTAGCGCAGCGCCCGCAATCATGCGTCCGATGAGGTCGTTGCTGCTAAGCGGTGCAACCCTCGCAACGGCATTGCTGCGAGGAAGAAACGTCTGTCCAAACGCGACGGCAATAAGCGCGGCCGCGATCGCCCAGGCCGGGGATGCCGGCATTGAAGCCAGCGCAATTGCTGCTACGAGCCAGCTTGCCAGTCCAGCCGTCAGGGCGAGGGGCCAGGACCGCGATCGGCAGGTCCATGCATAAGCGAAGTTGAATGCCTCGGAGGCGAGTACGGCGGACAGGGACAGGGTAGCCGCATGCGCTCCGAAAACCGGTCCGTGATCCAGGACCAGCAGGAACAGGATAGGCCCGGCAACAAAGGGCAATCCGGCGAGCCAGCCTGCGATGGTGGGCCCCCACCATTTACCCGACATGGAAACGACCAGGAGAAAGAATGGGACCAGCGTCAGCTTTAGCGCGAGCATCGCAAGCCAGGTGGATTTAAAACCGGATCGTACATGAATTCCCAATTCGCACCCTCGAACATCAACAACAGACAAAGGCGGTTGAAGAGAATAGTTTCTTGTGGATAGGCGATCAATCTCGCATGTTGGGCGCGCAAGATGCCAAGTCATCCGGCCGGCCATGACCCGCTCGCCGTGCCGAAGTATTTCCTGAGCCGCTAAAGAGAATAGAATTTGCCCGGGCGGAGCTTGGCTTATCGCACAAGCCCCGCATCAATCGACCAAGGTACACAATCGATCATTCATTGCGTGGTCGCAGAAGATTCGTGCAGGAGAACCCGGGGCATGTAACCCGTTGTCTAAAGTCGCCGAAGTAACATACAGGTCGCCCTTTTATCTTCCGGCACCGCGACAGCGCTTGACGACAATTACAGATGCCTTTCGAGGAGAAGCGTCACCAGATGGATATCAATTTCGAATGCACGATGTGCGGCAAATGCTGCCACGACCTCAAGCTGCCTTTGAGCATCGACGAAGCGCTCATATGGCTTGAGCGCGGCGGCGAGGTCCAGTTTCTCTGTGAAGCCGTGCCCTGGCCTGATGAGCCGCCTGCCGACAACCTGCAGGCGCAGCATAAGCGGCGCCGGTCGTTCGCCGCTGCCAGCGGCGAGTTGCCCGTGCGGGTGGTCGTGGTCCTGGCGGCATCGTTCGAGGGTGCGTGTCCGCACCTGCAAGCGAACCTGAGTTGCGGCGTGTATGAGCAACGCCCGACTGTCTGCCGGATCTATCCTGCGGAGATCAATCCGTTCATCGAGTTGAAGCCCGAGCAGAAGGAATGTCCGCCGGAAGCGTGGAGCTCGGACAAGCCGCTTCTGATGAGCGCACATCGCGTGGTCGATCCCGAGACGTTCGCGTTGATTGCCCAATCGCGTGCGGCAGACGTCAGCGACGCCCCGGCGAAGGCGCGCGCATGCGCCGATCTGGACATCGATGCGGCAGCGCTGGCCAACGAGGGGTTGGTGGTGCACTCCCCGCCTGGCGAGCTCGCCATAGCGGCGTTGAAACGTGCTCGTGAGCACCGTGACGCAGATGAGGACGTGCCGCAGTGGAAGGTCGTGTCGAACCGTCGCGAAACGGTGGACACGCTCACGTCCATCGGAGCAACAGGCGTCCATTACGTCAAAGCCGACGCGCCTGCGTTCGATTATCTCGGGTTCTTTCCCGCCTCAGCGTGATCCTCGATCGATCCTCCGGCCAATCGATCAGGATTGAGCCGGCCTCAGTGGGTTTGCCGACCTCACGCTAGGTCGCCTCCCGGACAGCACGCAGGCACTGCTGCGTGCGCTCATGTTGCGGTGCTCCGAAGAACTGCTTCGGCGCCTGCTCAATGATCTTGCCTTGCGAAAAGAAACACACGCGGTCCGCGGATTCTTTCGCAACTCCCATCTGGTGAGTCACGATCAGCATGGCGAGATCATGCTTGCGGCCCAGCCTCCGAATCACGTTCAGCACTTCACTCCATAACTCGGGATACATCGTCACGAAGGTCGTGAAGAGCATGTCGGACAGCGTTCCGGACTGGGAATAGACATGGGGTTGGTCGCTCGCGCCGGTGGACGGGGTGCTAGATTTTGAGGTTTGTGGGTGGGGTTGGTGGTGGGGTGTCAGGTTCCTGCGTTAGCGGTCGGGGTCAGTGCCGGGTTGCTGCTTTCAGCGTTAGTGGTCTGCTTGAGTTGGCTATTTTCTTTATCACTGTTAGCCACTGCGCGTGGCGGCGCGTCATTTCTTTGTCCAAAGCGACAAAGAAACGAAGCAAAGAAAACGCTTTCAGAACGAGGGCTCGTAAGTTGACCTAGCGTGCAGTTTCCGCGTTTTTGGTACCCCAAAAGCACGGTGCTCGCCAGAACCACCGATGTGTGAAACCCTCCTTCTCGCGAATTCTTACACGCACACGCTTCGCCCCGTACGCTCTCGGGCAAGCACTATTGCCAAGGAACCCGCACCGCTCACGTCCATTTGGTGCCGCGGCTCTTCGCGGGTTAGCTGCTTGGTCGGCATGATTGACGCGGTTGTTTTCGTTGGTAGGGCCTCGTGTATCCGGGTGGCCTTGTTTCAAGGCGGGTTGGCGACGTAGTTCGGCATGCGTACAAATTCGTAGATGGTTGTCCGCGGATAGCGCGGGGTGAACCTTTGGCAGGTTCAGTCACTGGTGGCGAAGCGTGTGGGTATCCGTGTTCGGAGAAAGAGGGTTTCACACATCCGTGGTTCTGGCGAGCACCGTGCTTTTGGGGTGCCAAAAACGTGGGAATTGCACGCTAGGTCAACTTACGAGCCCGCGTTTTGAAAGCGTTTTCTTTGCTTCGTTTCTTTGTCGCTTTGTAACTAGTCAGCAGCTAAAGGCGAGGGAACGTGTCCAGCGAAGCTGAGAGCGAGCGCGGCCATGAGCGGGCGACGTTGTTTGCGCAG